>CAWKBC010000034.1:0-291901 GCA_963847705.1 uncultured Pseudomonadota bacterium
CTCCAATTCGACCCGCGAGCCGAATTTGAACAGAGTCATTCCTGCCGACGCCCGAGCCGGTACCACGGTGGGCAAGTACAAGCTGCACGAGATTGTCGGACGCGGCGGGATGGGCGTCGTCTACCGCGGGGAGCACGTCTACATCGGCAAAGAGGTGGCGGTGAAGATCCTCCACGACGGCTACGGCGGCCGCGAGGAGTCGATCAAGCGCTTCCTGCGCGAGGCGCGCGCGGCGAGCCTCATCAACCACCCGAACATCGTCGACATCACCGACTTCGGGAAGTCGAACGACGGGACGGTCTTCTTCGTGATGGAGTTCCTGCACGGGGAGCCGCTGGACGCGCTCATGCAGCGCGAACGGCGCCTGGAGCTGATCCGCGCCATCACCATCGTGAATCAGATCGCCGGCGCGCTCGGCGCCGCGCACGCCAAGGGGATCGTTCACCGCGACCTCAAGCCCGAGAACGTGATGCTCACCAAGCGCGAGGGGCGGCGGGAGCTGGTCCGACAGATCAGCGACGAGTCGGGGCTGCACATGGTCACGGAGCGCGAGAAGGCCTTCGACTTCGTGAAGATCCTCGACTTCGGCGTGGCCAAGGTGCGCGACCCCAACGTGAGCGAGGCGCGCGTCACCCAGCAGGGCGTGGTGTTCGGCACGCCGGAGTACATGGCGCCGGAGACGGCGCGCATCGGCGTCTCCGATCCGCGCACCGACATCTACGCGCTGGGGGTGATCTTCTACGAGATGCTCACCGGCACCATCCCCTTCGCCGGCGAGACGGCGGTCGACGTGATGCTGAAGGTGGTCTCGGAGCCGGTGACCCCGCCGCGCGACCGGGCGCCGGGGATCGAGATCACCCCCGAGGCCGAGCACCTCATCATGAAGGCGCTGTCGAAGGATCCGCTGCGCCGGCAGCAGTCGATGGAGGAGCTGCACGAGGAGCTGCAGCGCTGCTACGGGTCGGTCCGCTACCGCCGCTCGATCGAACGGAGCGTCGCCGAGGCCGGCAGTCCCTTGCCGGTGAAGCGCAACAACGTGCAGGCCTCGGGCACGATCGTCACGCCGACCGGAACGCCGCAAATCCGCAACGACGGCGCCAGCCCCGGCGCCGCGGGCGCCGCGCCGGGCGGCGCACCGATCTTGCTCACCCGCAAGAAAGAGCGCCCGCGCCGGACGACCTTGCCGCTCGAGCTTCAGCCCGACCCGGCGGCGCTGGAAAAAACGCCGCCGCCGGTGGTGGCGACCGCTGCGGTCGACGCCCGCGCCGCCACTGGAGACGGCGGGCACGACGAGTGGTCCGAGCCGGCGCGCCCCGACAACGAGGTCGACTGGGCCGAGCTGGACATCGACGCGCCCGACGGGACGTCTGGATAGGGAACCCTCGAAGGGTTCCCGATGACCCTCCCGCGATGAGCTCCGCGCGGCCAAGCCGCGCCACGCTCGACGCGATCGGATTCGTGGGTTCGTCTTCGGACCAACCGCTGGAGAGGGAGCTTGCCTACCCGCGGGGGACGCACTGCTTGTAGGGGACGCCGCCGGGGGGGGCCGGAACCTCGCGGCAGGTCTCCTCCTCGGGACAGTCGGGATCGGCGTCGCAGGCGACGGCGGCGGCCATCCATCCCCCCGCCGCCACGACGGCGGCGAGGCCCACCGCGACCGCCACGAACCCTCCGTCGGTGAGCGCGTGGGCCGTCGATGGGTGCGCGTTCCTGTCGAACCCTTCCCCCGCCGCCCAGGTGGCGCTGCCGGCGCCGACCAGGACGCCGCCGATCGAGGCCAGCGTGCGAGGACCGGCGTGACGGCCGACGCAGCCCGAAGCGACCAGTGCCAGCGTCAGGGTCAGGCCAAAAATTGTACGCCGCGATCGTTCTTCCATATCCTCGACCGAACCTCAGGCTATGCGGGAACGCGCTCCATATCCACTGCTGCTCGCGTCGCTGGCGCTTGCCCTGGCGTTGCTGTCACCGTCGGTGGCGCGCGCACAGGAGAACCAGAATCTGCTGCACGGCCCGCATCCCTTCCTGAAGGACAATGAGCTGTCGGTCCACGCGCTCATCGGCGAGGGTCAGGGGGACGCGCTCTCCGGCGCCAAGCTGGAGCTCGGCTACGGCTACAAGCTCACCGGGGGCGCGGCACCCTTCTGGCTCAACCTGCTGGTCAGCTTCGAGCACAGCGGCTGCAACCCCGTGACCGGCGCCACCGACGCCTGCGCGGGCGTGACCGGCGACATCGTCGAGACGATGGCCGGCGTGAAGTGGACGTTCGCCACCCCGATCCCGGTGGTGCCCTACCTGCAGGGGAACGCCGGCCTCGTGTTTGCCTTTCCCAACGGCGCGACCGACGCCTTGGGCCTGGCCATCCGCGCGGCGGGCGGCGCGAACTACTTCTTTTTCGACTGGCTGGGGCTGGGGATCCAGGTGGGATTTTCCGTCGGACAGATCGACTACGACGCGACCTTTCACGGCAGCCACACCTACTCGGTCGTCGACTTCGGCGGCGGCGTCGAATTTCAATTTTAGGGAGTCAGGTCAGCGAGACGGGGTACGGCTCGCTGCCGCTCGCGCACCCCGGTCCCCCTCGCTCGTCCCGGCGGAGCCGCGCCGAGCTCGCCTGGTCACTGGATCGTTACCTTCTCTCGTCGCGGCCGAGCCGCGCCGAGCTCGCCTGGTCACTGGGTCGTTACCTTCTCTCGTCGCGGCCGAGCCCCGCCGACCTCGCCTGGTCACTCGGTCGTTACCTTCTCTCGTCGCGGCCGAGCCGCGCCGAGCTCGCCTGGTCACTCGGTCGTTACCTTCTCTCGTCGCGGCCGAGCCGCGCCGAGCTCGCCTGGTCACTGGGTCGTTACCTTCTCTCGTCGCGGCCGAGCCCCGCCGACCTCGCCTGGTCACTCGGTCGTTACCTTCTCTCGTCGCGGCCGAGCCGCGCCGAGCTCGCCTGGTCACTGGGTCGTTAGCTTCTCTATCTCTGGAACGGTTTTGGGGGTAGCGACGGTCAGGTTCTCGTACCCCGTCTCCGTGACCAGGATGTCGTCCTCGATGCGCACGCCGAAGCCGCGGAACTCGGGGGGCGCCGCTGCGTCCTCGGCGACGTAGAGCCCCGGCTCGATCGTGAGGACCATGCCGGGCACGAGCGGGCGCGCGGCGCCGTTCTCGGAGTAGAAGCCGACGTCGTGCACGTCCATCCCCAGCCAGTGGCTGGTGCGGTGCATGTAGAAGGGTTTGTAGGCACCGCTCTCCACCAGCTCGGGGACCTCGCCGCTCAGAAACCCCAGCGTGACCAGGTGCCCGGTCAATCGGGCGACCACCGCCTCGTGAATCTGGTCGATGGTCGCGCCGGGCTTCACCATCTCGATCGCCGCCTGCTGCGTCTCCAGCACCGCCTCGTAAAACCGCCGCTGCGGCTCGGAGAAGGGCGCGCCGATCGGAAAGGTGCGGGTCACGTCGGCGGTGTAGCCCTCGACCTCGCAGCCGGCGTCGATCAGCAGCAGGTCACCGCGCGCCAGCGGCGACGCGTTCTCGACGTAATGGAGGATGGTCGCGTTGACGCCCGCGCCCACGATCGTGCCGTACCCGGGGCCGGTGCCGCCGCGACGGCGAAAGGTGTAGTCGATGAGCGCCTCGATCTCTCGCTCGCTGCCCCCGGCCCGCGCGCTCCCCATGGCGGCCACGTGCGCCTCGGCGGTGATCGCCGCCGCCTGGCGCAGGATGGTGAGCTCGTCGGGCGACTTCAGGAGCCGCATCTCGTGCAAGGTGAGGCGCGCGTCGCACAGGCGCACCGGCGCCCGCCGGCCGCGCCGCTCGCCGGCCCGCAGGCGACCGAGCAGGCGGCCGATGGCGGCGTCCTGCTCCGGCTCGCGCCCGAACGGGTAGTGCACCTCCTCGGCGCCGGCCACGATCTCGGCCACCTTTTCGTCGAAGTCGTCGCTGGCGAACGCCACGTCGGCGCCGAAGGTGGTCATCGCCCCCTCGACGCCGGCCCGCCGCCCGGTCCAGGTCTCGGCCGCAGGATCGCGCGGGCGGACGAACAGCACGAAGGGGGTGGCGTGCCCGGGGCGCAGCAGCACCGCCGCCCCCGGCTCGCCGAAGCCGGTCAGGTAGAGGATGTCGCTGTCCTGACGGTACTTGTAGTGCGCGTCGCCGTTGCGCAAGCGCTCCGGCGGCGACATCAACAGCAGCGCGGTGCCGGGGCCGAGCCGGTCGCAGAGGCGCGCACGGCGTTCAGCGTAGAGGGAAGGGGGCGCGACAGTCTTGAACACGGGCGCAACGGCCATGCCGGCAATTTTAGCCTATGATGCGCCCCCAAACCGATGGGCCAGGATTCTGCGACCGCCGTGGTGAGCGCACGCGGCGCGGCGCGACTCCGCGCCGGCCATCCCTGGGTCTACCGCCCTGACGTCATCCGCGGGCCGGCGCACGACGCCGGCGACGGCGGACCGTCGATGGTCGGCGTCGAGGACGCGCGTGGCAAGCGGCTCGGCTGGGCCACCTGGGCGGCGCGGGCGCGGCTGGCGCTGCGGATGATCGGCCGCGGCGCCGAGCCACAGCCGCCCCGGCTGACCGACCTCGTCGACGAGCGGCTGGGCGCCGCGTTGAAGCTGCGCCTCGGGATGGGGCTCGACCGCGACGCCTACCGCGTCGCGCACGCCGAGAGCGACGGCCTGCCCGGCCTGGTGGTCGATCGCTACGCCGACGCCGCCGTCCTGCAGACGACCTCGGTGGCGATGAACGCCGCGCGCGCCGAGATCGCCGAGATCGTTCGGGCCCGCCTGGACGCGCGCGTGGTGGTCGCCCGCGACGACGGCTCGGCGCGCGACTTCGAGGATCTCCCCCGCTTCGCCGGACTCCTTCACGGTCAGGAGTCGCGCATCGTCTACCGGCTGGGCGAGAACCGGCTGGAGGCCGATCTGCTGGTCGACGGCAAGACCGGCGGCTTTCTCGATCAGGCCGACAACCAGGCGGCGCTGGCGGCGTTGGCCCCCGCAGGCGCGCGGGCGCTCGACGCCTTCAGCTACCACGGCGGCTTCGCGCTGGCGCTGGCCCGCAAGAACGGCGCCGGCGAGGTGCTGGCGGTCGACGAGAGCGACGCGGCGGTGGCGCGCGCGACCGCCAACGCCCGCCGCAACGGCCTCGCCAACCTCAAGGTCGAGCGCGCCAACTCCTTCGACCTCCTGCGCGCGCTGGAGAGCCGCGGTGAGCTCTTCGACGTGGTGGTGATCGACCCGCCCGCGCTCGCCAAGCGCGGCGGCGAGGCGGCGCTGGCCACCGCCGCGCGCGCGTACAAGGAATTGCTCCTGCGCGGCGCGCGCCTCACCCGACCGGGCGGCCTCCTCTGCGCCTGCTCGTGCTCGGGCCGGGTGACCCGCGCGCACTGGGAGGAGATCTGCACCGATGCGCTCGGCGACGCCGGACGGGCCGCCCATCTGCTGTCGCGCGCCGGCGCCGGCCGCGACCACCCGGAGCTCGCCGGCGTCCCGGAGACGGGTCACCTCAAGGCCTGGACCTACCGAGTCCTGTAGCGAATGGTCACCTTGAGATCATGGATAAGAGGGTGCTTGGCGTGGCGGCGCTGCTGGGCTCCGGCCTGGCGGTCGTCTGGATGTTCGCGATCGGTTACCACGCGACGAGCTGGCTGAGCTGGACGGTGCTCGGCTGCGCGGTGGTGGCGCTGGCCGGGCTCGGCCCAGCGACCATGGTCGAGATGCCGGGCGTCGGCACCTGGCCGCTCGTCGGGTCCGTGCTGATCTCGGCCTGGCTGTTCGCGATGGCGGTCGGCGCGACGCGCTGGCTGGCCTGGCTGAGCTTCGGCTTCGGCCTGGCGTTCGTGGTTCTGTCGTTCGCGTTCACCGTGGAGAGCAGCGACCTGGAGCTGCTGCACCACCGGCTGCACGGTCGCCACCTGCAGGGACGAGCCTGAGCCTCGCACCGGCGAGGCGCTGCGCGGCCAGCCCGGCCGTCGCCTAACCTCCCAGGCTGGCGTCGGCGGGGGTGCCCTGCCCGCCCGCGCCGCCGTCGGTGGCGCTCCCGCTGCCGCCAGCACCGCCTGCGCCACCGCCATCACCGCCAGCGCTGGCGTCGATCGCGCCCGCGTCGCGCTTGCCGTTCGGCGACGGGTCGGTGTAGCCGAGCAGCGCGGTCTTCACGATCATGCCGGGCGGCGTCGGCGTGCCCGACCAGTCGCTGATGATCGACGGGAAGCTACAGCCGCCGTTGTACCAAGCCCAAGCGGTCCAGTTGGCGGCGTGCTGATCGGCGTAGGTAATGACGTCCGAGACGTAGGTGTTGATCTGCGGAGAGTAGCTCTGGCCGCTGCAGTCGGCGCCGTCCCCGAACTCGGTGACGATGACCGGATCGGTCTTGGTCAAGAAGCCCCAGCCCGCGTCCCAGGCCGAGGGGCCCTTGTCGGAGCTGCCGCCATAGGGGTGGGTGGCGTAGAGAATGTTGTAGCCGTCGATCCGATTCGACGGCACGCCCGAGAGATCGAACGCGTAGTTGAGCCCGCCGATCACCACCAGGTTGTCGGCGCCGGCGCCCCGCACGGCGGCGTAGAGCTGCTGCATTCCCGCTGCCGTCCACCCGGCGCTGGTCTTCCCACCCGACTTCCAGACGTTCCAGGGAACGTCGTGCGGCTCGTTGTAGAGCTCGAACAGAACCCGCCCGTCGTTCTTGTAGCGGCCGGCGACGTCGGCCCAGAAGCCGATCGAATTGGTGTCAGCCATCAGCTGCTGGCAGCTCGTTTTGCAGCTGCCGAGCGTCCCGGCGTCGGACCAGTGCAGATCGAGGATCACGTCCATCCCCGCCTGCTCGGCCCATTTGACGGCGGCGTCGACGGTCGCCGGGTAGTTGGCGTTGGCCAGCGGGGAAGCGGCGATCCAGAAGTCTTGGTTGAGCGCGATGCGCACGATGTTCGCCTTCCAGCCGGCCATCAGCTGAAAATCGGAGGCGGAGAGTTGATCACCGGTCGGCGACCACTCCAGGGACGGCCGGTCGACGCCGTGAAACAGGTGCGCCTCCCCGCTTGGCGTGCAGACGGAGTTGCCGCTGACGTAGTAGCCGCCGGGCGCGACGTGCTTGGTGGTGGCCGCGGCGCAACCGGTCGCCGTGGTGGGCCCCGACGTGCTGCTGCTGCTGCTGTCGCCGGGAAAGAGCGTCGAGCAACCAGAGGTGGCGAGACCGACGACCGCCGTCAGTTGAGCGGAGAGCAAAAGAGAGTTCGAGAGACGAGACAAAGCGGGCCTCCTAAGCAAGATCCCAAAATGCGCAGCCACCATCCGAACGCAGAGCTCATTTTATAGGGCCTGGTCCCCGTCGTTGACCAGAAGGTTTTCGCCAGAAATCGCCAAAAAACCTGCCTACTTGTCGGACGTCCGGCGGACGTCCGGCGGACGTCCACGTTCCACGGCCGGTGGGCGCGGGTCAACGTCGCCCGAGACGCCACCTGCCAACGTAAAACGACAACGTGGCGTAGATCCCCAACCAGGCTGGCAACGAAAACGACAACAGCCGGTCGTTCTCTTGATGCCGCACGATGCCGATCTTGAGCAGGGCGGCAGCGATCGCGGCGGCGAAAGCCGCAAGGGCGACGGTGCGGGCCCCGCGCGCGGCCCATGGTCTTCCGAACGTGACGCCGATCCCAAGCACCACGAGGGCGAGCGCCCAGGGCGCGAACAGCAGGATGTTCTGGTTGTGGTGCGCGACGACATGGTCGGTCAGCGCCCAGACGTAAACCAAAAAACAGCCGACGAAGCCCGTCACCAGCCCCCACCCCGCGAGCAGCAGGCCGAAGAGCACCTGCGAGGCGATACGGGCGGCAGCGGCCAGGTGCGGGCGGGTCGCCGCCCAACCGAGCAGAAAGAACGACAGACCGACCAGCGAGCCGGCGAGAAAAAATGTCCGGGCGCGCGCGGGCGGCGTCTCGAGCGGCGCCGCGCGCTGCGCCGCGAAGACCGGGCGCGTTTCGGTGACGAGCGGGCGCGTTCCGCCGGGTCCCGAGACCGTCACGGCAGAGAGCCCGCGCGCCAGCTCCTGGGGGATGAACATCTCGCCCCAGCGGTCGATCGGGCGATCGGCGTCGGGACCGAGCACGATGTCCAGCGCCACGTAGAGCGGCCAGTAGTCGGCCGTCATCCGCAGCGCCTGCTGGCGCAGGGTGAGGCGCGCCGGCGCCCGGGCGCTGGCGCGCAGCTGGCCGCCGATGGCGTCGTCGATCGCGTCGCGCACGCGCGTGGCGCAGTTGTCCAGGAAGTAGTCGTATTTGTAGGCGCGGTTCTCGGGGCGCGCGTTGACGTCGAGACGCGCGCGCAGCGCCTGCTTGGCGGCCGGATCGAGCGTGAGCTCTTGCACCTCGATCGTCCGGTTCTCATGCTCGTACGACGCGAGCACCGCCGGCAGATACGAGACCGACAGCCAGTAGGTCATGCGCCCGTGAAGGAAGTCGAGGATGAGGCGTGGCCCGGTGAAGCTGAAGGTCCCGAAGTTGTAGACGCGATCCGTGCCCGCGGCCTGGTCGTGAATCCAGATCGCGTCGTGTCCAAACTTGAAGAACGGATGATCGCCGGGCCCGAACGTCATCACGTAGACCGACAGCGGGTCCTTCGACGCCGCGTCTTCGGCCGGAGGCGGGGCGACGACCGGTGGAGCGGCAGAGCCTGCGCGCGAGACGCTGGCCGCCGCGAGCGCCAGCGCCGTCGCCGCCAGAATCGCCCGCAGGCGCGAACGAACGCCCATCAGCCCAAGGCTATCACCGGATTCGTCGCAGCACCGCCGCGAAGAAGCCGTCGGTGTCGTGACGATTTGGTGAAAGCCGCAGCGTCATCCCGTCGCCCAGCTTCTCTGCCCGCTCGCGCCCCCAGATCTCCTTGACCGGCACCGGGACGAAGTCGTCGCGCTCGGCCAGGAAGCGCTCCATGACCAGGTCATTCTCGGACCGGGCGACCGTGCAGGTCGCGTAGATGAGACGGCCGCCCACCGCCACCAGCGGCGCGTAGGTCACCAGCAGCCCGACCTGTCGCGCGGGGAAGCTGTCGACGGTCGCCCGCGTGAGCCGCCAGCGCGCCTCTGGATTGCGGCGCAGCGTCCCCAGACCCGAACAGGGGGCATCGACCAAGACGCGGTCAAACTGCCCTTTGACCGCGAGCGGCCCCTCGCCCACCGGCCGCGCCTCGACGTTGGTCAGGCCGGCGCGGCGGGCGCGGCGGCGCAGCTCTTCCAGCTTCTTGCCGTCGGTGTCGAGCGCCAGCATGCGCCCCTTGCCACCGAGCGCGGCGCCAATCGCCAGCGTCTTGCCGCCGGCGCCGGCGCAGGCGTCGACGACGCGACCTCCGGGCGGCGGCGCCACCAGGTCGGCGACCAGCTGGCTCCCTTCGTCCATCACCTCGAAGAGGCCGTCGCGGAACGCGGTCAGCGCGAAGGCGTTCATGCGCGTCTCGCAGACCAGCCCGGCGGGCGCCAGCGCAGTCGGCCGCGCCACCACCTGCTCGTCGGCCAGGCGGTCGACCAGCGCCTCCCGCGTCCCGCGCGCGGTGTTGGCGCGGATCGCCAGCGGCGCGCGCCGGTTCATCGCCTCGGCCAGGGCCAGCGCCTCGTCGTGGCCGTGATCCTCCACGAACATCTCGAGCATCCAGGTCGGGTACGACAGGCGCACCGCCTCGCGCTCGAGCCCACGGCGCCCGCTCAACCCCGCCTCCTCGCCGAGCGCGCCCGACAGATCGATCGGCTCGCGCCCGAGCCGCTTGGTCTCGGCGGCCAGCGCCTCGACCGGAATCCCGGAGCGCGCTTCGTACACCAGCAGCTTCAGCTCGTCGCGCGCGTGCGGCGCCAGAGCCGTCACGGAGGTCAGCTCCTCAAGAATCGCGCCCAGGCGCCGATCCATCCGGATGAGCCCATAGACCGTCTCCGAACAGAGCCGGCGATCGCTGCTCGAAAGCTCCCGATGTGCGCGGAACGCCCGCGCGATGAGATCGCTGGCGAAGCCCCACTCCGCGCGCGCCTCTGCCGCGATCTCCAGCGTCAGCGCCCGGGCGCCGCCCGTCAGGCGTGAAGCAGGCATGACCCCAAACCCGATGTTATGGTGAACAAAATGGCCGACGCAGAGGACTCAGCAAAGGACAAGACGAACCCGTACGACGTCGCGCTCGCGCAGCTCGACAAGGCGGCGCGCGTGGCCGGAATTTCCCCTGCCGTCCGCGAGATCCTCTCCCAGCCCAAAAACGAGATCATCGTCAACTTTCCGGTCCGCATGGATAGCGGAGAGTACAAGATGTTCAAGGGTTACCGCGTCCAGCACAGCAATATTCTGGGACCGTACAAGGGGGGCATTCGTTACCACGAGCAGGTCTCCCTCGACGAGGTGAAGGCGCTGGCTTCCTGGATGACCTACAAGTGCGCGCTGCACGACATCCCCTTCGGCGGCGGCAAGGGGGGGATCAAGTTCATGCCCCGCCAGCACTCGCAGAGCGAGCTCGAGCGGATCACCCGGCGTTTCACCCACGCGCTCGGGGCCAACATCGGCCCCGAGTACGACATCCCGGCCCCCGACGTGGGGACCAACGGCCAGATCATGGTCTGGATGATGGACACGTACATGAACGTCGTCGGGTTCACCGACAAGAACGCCAACCGACGCGTCGTCACCGGCAAGACCGTGAACTCGGGCGGCTCGCTGGGCCGCGAGTCGGCCACCGGCCAGGGGATCGTCCACTGCATCGCCGAGTGGGCACGCGACCGCCGCTTCGATCTGAACGGCGCGACCTACATGGTCCAGGGGTTCGGCAACGTCGGCTCGAACGCGGCCAAGATCCTGGCCCGCACCGGCGCCTCGCTGGTCGCCGTCGGCGACTGGAAGGGCTACATCGCCAACGCCGACGGCATCAACCCCTTCAAGCTGACCGAGCACGTGCAGAAGACCGGCTCGGTCGCGGGCTACCCGGGAACCCGCGTCATCACCCGCAACGAGTTCTTCGCCACCACCGCCGACGTCTTCATCCCGGCGGCGCTGGAGCTGGAGATCGGTGTCGAAGAGGCCAGGGCCCTCAACGTGAAGCTGATCGTCGAAGGCGCCAACGGCCCGACCGAGACCGCCGCCGAGCCGATCATCCACGACAAGGGGATCGGCCTCATCCCCGACATCCTGGCCAACTCCGGCGGCGTCGTCGTCAGCTACTACGAGTGGCTGCAGAACAAGCGCTCCGAGCGCTGGGACCTGGAGGAGGTCGAAGAGCGCCTCGCCAAGCGGATGAAGCGGACCTACCTGGCGGTGAACGAGTACGCCGCGACCAGGAAGTGCGACTGGCGGGTGGCCGCCATGGCCATCGCCCTCGAGCGCATCGGCCGCGCCTACGCCGAACGCGGGATTTTCCCCTAATCCCGGCCAGCTTCCGAGCTCCGGCCCCCGCCCCGAGACGGGCACCGGGACTGGGCGAGCGCAGGGTGGCTTGGTCACCCCGGAGCGAGCCGGGAGCGCGGGGGGCCCCAAGGCGCGCGGCGCCCGACGCCCCCCCGATCTAGACGTTGCTTTACGGACGAGCCCGTCTTTTAATGCGCGGCCATGGCAGCTTTGCGTCGCCCCTTCTCCTTTTTGTTCGTGTTGGTGGCGGTGGTGGTCGGTGTCCAAATCGCCACGACAGCCGTCGCGGCAGCGGGGCCGGCCGCCGGTGATCCCGCCACGATCACCAAGGTCACCAATCTCAACAAGAAGGCGCTCGAGGCCTACAGCCAGCAGGACTACGACACCGCGCGCGACCTGCTGAAGCAGGCCCTCGAGCTCTGTACCAACGCCGGCATGGATCAGCACCCGATCACGGCGCGCACGCACGTTCACTTCGGCGTGGTCGCCATCGTGGGATTCAAGCAGCGCGAGGTCGGTCTCAAGCAGTTCCGCAAGGCGCTGGAGATCGAGCCCGACATCAAGCTGACCAAGTCGCTGGTGACGCCCGAGCTGCAAGACGCCTTCGAAGAGGCAGTGCTCGCCAGCAACGCCAAGGCCGGGGGTGCGGCGGCCGGCGGCGGCGACGAGCAGGGGAACGCCGGGGGAGCCGCGGCGGGCGGCGACGACAACCAGGGTGGGCCCTCCGCGGAGGCCAGTGACGAGGGGGACGAAGATCATCCCAACCCCAAGCCGAAGCCGCACAAGAAGAAGTCGGACGACGACGACGACAACAAGGACAAGGGCGACGAGGGCGCGGGCCAGCAGGGGACCATCTTCCTGGGCCTCACCATCGGGTCGAGCGCCGGCATCGCCAGCGGCGACGGGCACATGAACCCGGCGCACCAGCTTTCGGCCCCCGGCTTCGCGGTCGGGCAGCTGGGACAGATCGAGCCCCAGATCGGCTACTTCGTGAACCCGACGACGCTGCTCTCGCTGGTCGGCCGCCTCCAGTACGTCAGCGGTCTCAACGGTGAGAACGCCTGCGGCGCGAACGGCATGACCTTCTGCAACCCGCTCACCGTCGTGGCCGCCGTTCTGGCGCGCGCGACCTTCCTGATGAGCGAGGGCCCGTTCCGCTTCACCATCGGCGGCCAGGTCGGCGGCGGCTATGTCGCCCACGCGCTGGTCTTCTCGTCCGACACCAACTGCGGCTCGTCGATGAGCACCGCGGGGCACACCCAGTGCGTCGACGCGCTGCTCGGCGGTCCGTTCCTGATCGGCCCCACGGCCGGCGTCCTCTACGAGCTGGGTGACACCGTCAACCTCGTCGCCGGCGTCAACACGGAGCTCGGCGCGCCGAAGTTCACCTTCAACTTCGACCTCGACATCGGTCTCGCCTTCCGGCTCTGACCGACCGCCGCGCGCGCTATGATGCGCGCCGGATGCTCTACCGCGGCGTGCACGCCACCATCGGACGGACGCCGCTCGTCGAGCTGCGCCGGATCGGTGAGAACGGCGCGCGCCTCCTGGCCAAGCTGGAGCTGCGCAACCCGGGCGGCAGCGTCAAAGATCGAATCGCGGCGGCGATGGTGGAGGACGCCGAACGGCGCGGCGTGCTGGCCCCTGGCGGGACGATCGTGGAGGCGACCAGCGGCAACACCGGCATCGCGCTGGCCTTCGTCGCGGCGACCAAGGGCTACACGCTGCACGTGACCATGCCGGAGCGGATGTCGAAGGAGCGCCTCACCCTGCTTCGCTACCTCGGCGCGCAGGTCACGTTGACGCCCGGCGCCCTCATGGGCGAGGCGGTGGCGCGGGCCGAGTCGATGCGGCGGGAGATCCCGGGGGCCGTGGCGCTCGACCAGTTTCGCAACCCCGCCAATCCCGAAGCCCACCGCGAGACGACCGGCCGTGAAATCTGGGAGGACGCCGCCGGCGAGATCGACCTGTTCGTGGCGGGCGTGGGAACCGGCGGCACCATCACCGGCGTCGGCGAGGTGTTGAAAGCGCGGAAGCCGGACGTCCGGGTGGTGGCCGTCGAGCCAGCGGCCGCAGCCGTCCTTTCGGGCCGCCGCGCCGCGAACCACATGATCCAGGGGATCGGCGCCGGCTTCGTCCCCCCGCTGCTGAACCGGGCCGTCGTCGACGAGGTGATGGCGGTCAGCGACGACGAGGCGTTCGCGCATGCCCGCCGCCTCGCGCGGGAGGAGGGAATCTCTGCCGGCGTCTCCTCGGGGGCGACGCTGGCGGCGGCCCTGCGGTTGGCCCGCCGCCCCGAGAACGAGGGGAAAACGATCGTGTTCATGGTCTGTGACAGCGGCGAACGCTACATCCACGGGCCGCTGGTGAACGAGCTTCTCGGCGCGTCAGGGACCTGACGGCGGCGCCGCCCCTTGCTGCCACGCAGGGGCGTCCTTAGCTTCCCAGACGTGCTGGCCAGCGCTCCTCTGCACGGGCTCCGCCTCCTGGTGGTCGAAGACGACGAGACGATCCGTGCCTCCCTCGCCGACCTGCTGTGCGACGAGGGGGCGACGCTCGCCACCGTCGCCAACGGCCGCGAGGCGCTGGAGGCCTTGCGCCGCGCCCCGCAGCCGCCCGACCTGATCCTGCTCGATCTCATGATGCCGGTGATGGACGGCTGGGAGTTTCGGATCGCCCAGCGCGCCGACCGGATGCTGTCCGGGATTCCGCTCATCGCGATGTCAGCCGACCGCAGCGCCAAGGCGCGCGCCATTGCGGCCGACGCCTACGTGGTGAAGCCGCTCGATTTCGAGGCTCTCGTCGGACGCATCCGCAGCGTCGTCACAGAGGCCGCCGAAAAGCGACGCGCGGCTGCCGACAGCACGGCGGCGTTCGCCGTGATGGCCGCCGAGATTGCGCACGAGATCAACAACCCGCTGACCTACGTGCTGGCAAACCTTCACGTCCTGGCGGAGAAATTTCCCGCCGGCAGCCAGGATCCCGAGCGGATGGAGCTGCACGACCTCGTCGCCGACGCGGTGGAGGGGGCCGAGCGGATCCGCCGCGTCGTCAAGCAGGCCCAGGTGGAACCGGACGCCCTGCGACGACATCACTGAAGGCCTCTTCAAACCAGTTCTCGAGCCCGCGATTGAGAGCGGGCCCGCGCTCAGGACGGGGCCGGGCCCCGGTGAGACGGAAGGAGCTTCAGTCCCCCAGGCCGTCGTCCTTCATGCCGTGCATGAGGCGCGCTTTCACCCTGGTCGCTTGTCGCTCCTTGTACTTGTCGTGGCTGTTCTCGCCGCTCTCGTTGTTCTCGGCGGTGCGCGCGTCGATGATCTGGAACTCGGTCAACACGAACACGATCGTCCCGTACTCCGCGAAGATCGGATCGTCGGGGAGACGACACAGGTACTTGTCGATGCGCACCGGCAGATCGCTCACGAAGTTGATCACCCGATAGCCCGGGCCCGAAAACTCGTTCAGGGGTGACGGCTTCTTGTCGGCCGCCACCGCCGCCAGATCGGTGATGTCGGGCAGGAAGCGCTGGAGCGCCGGGGAGCGCGACAGGGTCTCGCGAATCTTGATGATGTCGTTCACCGACTGGCCCGGGATCACGTAGTTGAACGGGACCAGCCGCTCGGTGAGCTCGCGCAGCACGAACACCAGCTGCTCCTCGGTGTTGGTGATCATGCGGAACCGCAGGTTGTCGTAGACGTCGGCGGCGATCGATTCCTTCTTGGCCAGGAGCTTGGTGATCAGGCTGTCGACGTGCTTGCGGCTCCACTCGAACTCCACCACCGGGCAGCCGACCGCCTTGATCTCCTCGACCGTGCGCAGGACCTTCTCCTCGACCAGGTGGAAGATCTGGTCGCCGGACACCGGCAGCTTGGTCAGAAGCTCGCGGCCCGCCAGGTGATGCAGGACGTGCATGACCTTGAGGACGACGCAGGCGTGCGTGCGCCGGCGGCCCTTCTGCGAAGCAATGAGCAGCAGGTCCCGCGGCGGCACGCCGCTGGCGACCTCGTCGGGGATCTGGAGGCCGAGGTGGCGTTCCAGGTACTCGACAGCCGCGGCGCGCAGCTCGCCGAGGCGGCGCATGTCGTGGGCGTCGTTGGGGTCGAACTCATTGACCCGCAGAAATCGATCCACCTCGTCGCGATCGGTGAAATACAGCCGATGCCAGTCGATCACCGAACCACCGCGCAGGAGGTTCCTGATCGCGGTCAGGTCACCGAGGGTGAAGTCCTCGTACCGGACGGGCCGCATGAGCCGCGTCAGGTTAGGTCTCCTCCACGGCGACCGCCAGCCGAAATCGAGCGATCTCTTTGGCGAACGCCGAAGCTCAGGGCAAACGGCGCGACGGGGACGGGCGGCCAGACGGGCGGCCAAGACAAATCGTGGCCCAGAAGAGCGCCACGGCGAAAGATCCCATCACCAGGCTTCCGACGATTTGAATCATACCTTTACCCACATATAACCACCTGTAGGTTCTGTCAAGAAATACGACGAATTTCGACTAAGATGGCGAGCGTGAAGCGGGCTGACTCTCGTTCGGTGGTTGCTCTTGTGATGGCTCTCGCCGTGATTCCCGCGGGGCTCAACCTCGCCGCGTCGGCGGCAGCTGCGGCCTCGCCCGCGTCCGAGGCGGCGTATGCCGAGGGGCAGACGTTGCTCAACGCCAAGAAGCTGGCCGAGGCGGCCGACAAGTTCGAAGCGGCGGTGGCGGCCGATCCGGGATACGCCTCCGCCTGGTACTCGCTGGCCGTCGCGCGCCGGCGCATGAGCCAGTGCACCGGCGCAATCGCCGCCTATCGACGATATGCGGCCCTCGAGCCCGACAAGTCCGAGCCGTACTACGGGCTCGGGCTCTGCCTGCGCGAGACCGGCGATCGTCCAGGCGCGATCGAGGCGCTCAAACACTACGTGGCCATCGAAAAACAGCCGGCCTCGCAGCGCTGGGTCGAAAACGCGCGCAGCATCCTCACCGAGCTGGGGGCGACAGCAGCGGCGACTCCCGCGCCGCCAGTCGCGGCCGACGCCAAACCCGATGGCAAGCTGGCCGACGCCAAGCTGGCAGCCCCCAAGCCGTCTGCGCCGGTCGCGACGACCGGCAGCCCATTCGCAGAGGCGCAGGCGCTGCGCGAACGCGGCCGCCTCGACGAGGCGATCGCCAAGTACCAGCAGGCGATCGCCGCCGACCCGAAGCACATGGCCTCGCGCGCCGCGCTGGGCGAGCTGCTGCTGAAGATCCACCGCGAGGACGAAGCGATCGAGGTGTTTCGCGCGGCGCTCGACAAGAACCCCGCCTACCCGCTGGCCCTCTACGATCTGGCTTTCGCGCTGCGCGTTCGGGATCGGCCGGCCGAAGCGGTCGACGCCTATCAGCGCTACATCAAGCTGCGCCCCAGCGATCCCGACGCCTACTATGGCCTCGGTCGTGCGCTCCAGCACCTCGGCCGGAAGGCCGACGCCAAGAAGGCGTACCAGACCTACGTCTCGATGGAGAAGCGCCCCGGCGAGCGACGGTGGGTCGAGTCGGCGCAGACGCAGCTGCGGACGTTGGTCGCCGCGCCGTAGCGGGTCGCTGCGCCGTGGCGGGGTCGCTGCGCCGTGGCGGTCACGCCGGGCCGGTCGCGGTCTCGCGCGGCAGCTCGAGCGTGAACGTCGAGCCCTGGGGCGGGTCGCTCTCGACCGTCAGCGTCCCGCCGTGGGCGAGCGCGATCTGGCGCCCGATATAAAGACCGAGCCCGAGGCCCCCCACCCGTTCGGCCGTCGGCAGCCGCTCGAAGGCCTGGAAGACCCGGCTGTGATCGGCGCGGGGAATCCCCATCCCGACGTCCTTGACGCGGATGCGGACGCGCTCACCGACCGACTCGACCGACAGCGCGATCGGCTTCCCCATCCCGTACTTGATCGCGTTCGAGATCAGGTTCGTCACCACCTGTTCCAGCCGGCTGCGGTCCCAGGAACCGACGACCGGTGCCGCGATCACCAGCTCGATCGATGAGCCGACCTCCGCTGCCTGCTCGCGAAGGCGGCCCGCCACGTCGCGCACCAGCTCGATGATGTCGACGCGCTCGATGCGAAGCGCAAACCGCCCGGCGGTCAGCCGAGAAACGTCGAGGAGATCGTCCACCAGGCCGCCCAAGCGATCGGCTGTGGTGTTGGCGGCGGCGAGGGCGCGGGTCAGCCGCTCGGCCTGTCCGTCGTCCGCGACCAGGCGCTCTCCCATTCGAATCGCCGAGCCGAGGCGCAGCTTGAGCGCGGTGAGCGGCGTCTTGAGCTCGTGCGAGGCGATGGAGATGAACTCGTCGCGTGCCCGGATCGCCGCGCGGCGCTCGGCCAGCGCAGCCGCCAGCGTCAGCATGCTGATCGCTGTGACCCCTGCGTAACCCTGCACCAGCAGCAGGCGCTCGTGCGGTGATTCGGTGCCGAAGATCCCGTTGCCCGAGGCGGCGCCCGACACGGCGATGGCCGACACGAGCAGGAGCGCCGAGGTGACCCCGCGCTGCTCGAACCGGAGCGCCGCCCAGATCAGCAAGGGCACCGTCGGATAGGTGCCGCGCACGAGGCCGTGAATGGCCTGCCAGGCGAAGTCGTGGCGAAAAACCGTCGCGCTCACCAGGGCCAGAAGCACGGCCAGCACGATTCCCTCCAACCAGCGAAACGGACGGCGCGAGAGCCGCGAACTGCTGGCCCAGGCGAAGAGCAAGGGGGCAATCAGCAGATCGCCGAGGGAGTCGCCCACCCACCAGACCGCCCAGAATACGGGGTACCCGTCCGCGGTCCGGACATGACCGAGCAGGGCGGCGAGGAGGCCGAAGGTCGCGCTGATCGTCGTGCTCCCGAGCGCCGCCACGCCGACGAGCAGGTAGACGTCCCGCAGCCGCTCGAGGCGGCTGTCGAACCCTCCGCGCTTCAAGAGTTCGGCGCCCACGACCGCTTCCAGCGTGTTGCCGGCGGCGATGATCGCCGCGCTCCAGAGCGGAATCCCCGTCGTGGCATTCACGGCGAAGGCGGCGGCCGCGATTGCCGGCCAGAGCCCCAACCCCCGCAAGGTGAGCGCGACGAGCGCGATGCCGGTCGGCGGCCAGACGGTGCTGGCGATCCCCCCCAGCGCATCGAACGACAGCCCGAGGCGCGCGGTCGCGGCGTAGAGGACGAACAGCAGCCCGAGCTCCACCGCTCGCACCACCGTCGGTCGGCCTGCGACGGACATCATCGCCACGATAGCAAAAACCCGCCGCCGATCATCGGACCCCTCGCACAGGTCCGGTCAATTGATCGGGGCGGGTTGGCCCGAGACGGTTCCGCCCCGGGCTCTTGCCGTTCTTTTGGGACCTGGACGCTAGGTCTTGGGACCCTCGGTGTATTCGGCGTCGATGACGTCATCCTTCTTGCCCTCACCACCGGGCGACGACGCCCCGTCTCCTGCCGGCGGCACGTCGGGACCGCCCGCCGCGCCCGCGGCGCTGCGGTAGAGGGCCTCCGCCATCTTGTGCGATGCCTTCTGGAGACGCTCGAAGACGCTCTCGAAGAGCTGCGCCTCCTTGGGATCGCGGTTGTTCTCCACCGTCTCCTTGCCCTCCTTGAGCGCCGCCTCCAGCTCGGTGCGGTCCCCCTCCGCGATCTTGTCGCGGTTCTCGTCGAGGTGCTTCTGGACCTGGAAGGTCAGCGACTCGAGCTTGTTGCGCGCCTCGATCGCCTCCCGTCGCTTCTTGTCTTCGGCCTCGTGCTCCTGGGCGTCCTTCACCATGCGCTGGATGTCGGCCTCCGACATCCCCGACGAGGCGGTGATGGTGATGTGCTGGACCTTGGCCGAAGCCTTGTCCTTGGCCGAGACGTTGACGATGCCGTTGGCGTCGATGTCGAAGGTGACCTCGATCTGCGGCACACCGCGCGGCGCCGGCGGGATCCCGTCCAGGCCGAACTTGCCGAGCAGGCGGTTGTCGCCGGCCATCGGCCGCTCCCCCTGGAACACCTTCACCTCGACCGAGCTCTGGTTGTCGGCCGCGGTGGAGAACGTCTCGCTCTTCTTGGTGGGGATGGTCGTGTTGCGCGGGATGAGCGTGGTCATCACGCCGCCCAGGGTCTCGATCCCGAGCGACAGCGGCGTGACGTCGAGGAGCAGCATATCCTTGACGTCGCCCGCCAGAACGCCGGCCTGAACCGCAGCGCCCAGCGCCACGACCTCGTCCGGGTTGACCCCCTTGTGCGGCTCCTTGCCGAAGAAGTCCTTCACCAGCTTCTGCACCATCGGGATGCGGGTCGAACCACCGACCAGCACCACCTCGGCGATGTCCGCCGGCTTCTTGCCCGCGTCGGCCAGCGCCTTCTTGGTCGGCTCGATCGTCCGCTGGACGAGGTCGCCCATCATCTGCTCGAGCTTGGCGCGCGAGAGCTTGATCTGCATGTGCTTCGGCCCGGACGCATCAGCCGTCAAGAACGGCAGGTTGATCTCCGTCTCGGCCACCGACGACAGCTCGATCTTCGCCTTCTCGGCCGCCTCGCGCAGACGCTGAATCACCATCTTGTCCTTGGAGACGTCGATCCCCTGGTCCTTCTTGAACTCGGCCACCAGCCAGTCCATGACGACCTGGTCGATGTCGTCGCCGCCGAGGTGGGTGTCGCCGTTGGTCGACACGACCTCGACGACCTTCTCACCAACCTCCAGGATCGAGATGTCGAAGGTGCCACCGCCGAAGTCGTAGACAGCGATCAGGTGGTCCTTGCTCTTGTCCAGGCCGTAGGCGAGCGCGGCCGCGGTCGGCTCGTTGACGATGCGCTTGACGTCGAGGCCGGCGATGCGGCCCGCGTCCTTGGTCGCCTGGCGCTGCGAATCGTTGAAGTAAGCGGGGACGGTGATGACCGCCTCGGTCACCTTCTCGCCCAGGTGATCCTCGGCCGCCTTCTTGAGCTTCATCAGAATGCGCGCCGAAATCTCGGGCGGCGTCAGCTTCTTGCCGCGGATGTCCACCTCGGCCTCGCCGCTCGCGCCGCGCACGACCTTGTAGGGCACCCGCTTGGCTTCCTGGGTGACCTCGTCGAAGCGGCGACCCATGAACCGCTTCACCGAATAGACGGTGTTCTCCGGGTTGGTGATCGCCTGGCGGCGGGCGATCTGGCCGACGAGCACCTCGCCCTTGTCGTCCCAGGCCACCACCGACGGGGTCAGCCGCCCGCCCTCTTCGTTCGCGAGAACCGCCGGGTCCTTGCCATCCATGATGGCCACGACGGAGTTGGTGGTGCCGAGGTCGATTCCAATGATTTTGCCCATGAGCTGGTTTTCCTTTTTTCGCTGTCGCTTCGGAGGGTTGGCGTCCGATTTCGCGGTAACCGTAAACACCCCAGATCTGGCGTCAAGCAAAAGCCGGGTGCGCCGCGCGACATTCGATCTATAACTCCGTACCTGAACAAATGTTTCATCCTGTGGTTCAGCACTGGCTGGAGCGGAAGTTTGGCGCGCCGACGCCGGCGCAGGCCCAGGCCTGGCCGCTGATCGCGTCGGGCAAGGACGTTCTGGTCACCGCGCCGACCGGGTCGGGCAAGACACTGGCGGCGTTTCTCTGGGCGCTCGACCGGCTGGTCGCCGAAGCGATCGCCGCGGGCGGCACCCTCCCCGACCGGACCAGCGTGCTCTACGTGTCGCCGCTCAAGGCGCTGTCGAACGACGTGCGCCGGAACCTCGAGGAGCCGCTCGGCGAGATCAAGGCGCTGGCGGCCGAGCTCGGCTTTGCGGCGCCGGAGGTTCGAACCGCGGTGCGCACCGGCGACACGACGGCGCGCGAGCGGCGCGAAGCAACCCGCCGGCCGCCCCACGTCCTCGTGACCACGCCCGAATCGCTCTACATTCTTTTGACCTCCGAGTCCGGCCGCAGGGCGCTGCGCGACGTGCGGACGGTCATCGTCGACGAAATCCACGCCGTGGCGCCCGACAAGCGCGGCGCGCATCTGGCGCTGTCGTTGGAACGGTTGGAGGCGCTGGTGTCACAGCCCGCCGAGCCGGCTTCGGGGGGGCCCTCCGGACGGCTCCAGCGCATCGGCCTCTCGGCGACGGTGCGGCCGCTCGAGGTCGCGTCGCGGTTGCTGGTCGGCGGGACGCGGCCAGCGCCGGCGCTGGTCGACGTCGGCCAGA
Organism: uncultured Pseudomonadota bacterium; assembly: GCA_963847705.1. Lineage (GTDB taxonomy): Bacteria > Myxococcota_A > Polyangia > Fen-1088 > Fen-1088 > JADGRB01. Next base: position 21,459 of record CAWKBC010000034.1, read on the forward strand.
GGCGCGATCTCGATCTCGGCGTCGAGGTGCCGGAGGACGAGCTCGGCGCCGTGGCGACCAACGAACAGTGGGGGGAGCTCTACGATCGGATCGCCACCTTGGCGCGCGAGCACAGGTCGACGCTGGTGTTCGTCAACACGCGCCGGCTGGTCGAGCGGGTCACGCTGCACCTCGGCGAGCGTCTCGGGGTCGACAGCGTGGCGGCCCACCACGGCAGCCTGTCGCGCGACCGCCGCCACCGCGCCGAGCGGCTCCTGAAAGCGGGCGACCTCAAGGTCGTGGTGGCGACCGCCTCGCTGGAGCTCGGCATCGACGTGGGCGCCGTCGAGCTCTGCTGCTTGATCGGCTCGCCGCGCTCGATCGCCACCGGGCTGCAGCGGATCGGGCGCTCCGGCCACGCCCTGGCCGCCACGCCGAAGGGTCGCCTGTTCCCGCTCACCCGCGACCAGCTGGTCGAGTGCGCGGCGCTGGTGCGCGCGGCCCGGCAGGCCGACATCGACGCCGTCTGCCTGCGGGAGGCGCCGCTCGACGTGCTGTCGCAACAGATCGTCGCCGCCTCGGCCTGCGAGGAATGGGATGAGGACGCGCTCTATGATCTCTGCCGGCGCGCAGGGCCCTACGCCGATCTCTCGCGCGCCGATTTCGACGGCGTGGTCGACATGCTCTCCGAGGGGATCGCCACCAGCCGGGGGCGCTCTGGCGCCCTCCTGCATCGCGACGCGGTCAACCGGCGGCTGCGCGGGCGACGAGGCGCGCGCCTGGCCGCGCTCACCTCGGGCGGCGCCATCCCCGACAACGCCAACTACGACGTGATCCTCGAGCCCGACGGGACGCAGATCGGGACCATCGACGAGGACTTCGCCATCGAGTCGATGGCCGGCGACATCATCCTGCTGGGAAATTCCTCCTGGCGCATTCGCCGCGTCGAGCCCGGCAAGGTCCGGGTCGAGGACGCACGCGGAGCGGCGCCCACCATCCCGTTCTGGCTGGGCGAGGGGCCGGCCCGCACGCGCGAGCTGTCGGCGGAGATCGCGGCGCTGCGCGAGCAAATCGTCGACACCCACGCGCGTCAGGAGGACCCGACGCCCGCCCTGATCTCTGGGTGCGCGCTCGACCGCCGGGGCGCCGAGCTCCTGCGCGATTATGTCCTGGCGGGGGCGGCGGTGCTGGGCGGCGTGCCGACGCAGACGCGCCTCTTCGCCGAGCGATTCTTCGACGACGCGGGCGGGATGCAGCTGGTGATTCACGCGCCGTTCGGCGGCCGGATCAACCGGGCCTGGGGGATGGCGCTGCGCAAGCGATTCTGCCGGTCATTCGACTTCGAGCTGCAGGCCGCGGCGACGGACGACGGGATCGTGTTGTCGCTGGGACCGCAGCACAGCTTTCCGCTGGAGTCGGTCTTCTCGATGCTGCGCGCCGACGACGTCCAGGAGCTGCTGACCCAGGCCGCGCTGCAATCGCCGATGTTCGAGACGCGCTGGCGCTGGAACGCCACCCGCTCGCTGACGCTGCTGCGCAGCCGCGGCGGCAAACGGGTCCCGCCCGCGCTCCTGCGGATGCGCGCGCAGGATCTGATCGCCTCGGTGTTTCCCGCGCAGACGGCCTGCCAGGACAACCACGGTGGTGGCGCGGTCGAGATCCCCGACCATCCCCTGGTGCGCGAGACCATCCGGGACTGCCTGGTCGAGGCGATGGACGCCGCCGGCCTGCGCGCCGTGCTCGAGGCCATGGCAGACGGCCGCGTCCAGACGACCGCGCGCGAGCTGCCCGAGCCGTCGGTGTTCGCCCACGAGATCCTCAACGCCAACCCCTACGCCTTCCTGGACGACGCCCCGCTGGAAGAGCGGCGCACGCGCGCGGTCAGCCTGCGCCGCGGGCTGCCGGCCGCGATCGTCGAGCGGATCGGCGGGCTCGACCCGGCGGCGGTCGAATCCGTGCTTGCCGAATCGCAGGTCGAGGCGCGCAATGCCGACGAGCTGCACGATCTGCTGCTCGACGCGGGCGCATTGCCCGAAGCGATGGGGCGCGCGCGTGGCTTCGCCGATCTGTTCGAGGCGTTGGTGGCTGCGCGCCGCGCCGCCCGCCTGGAGGGCGTTCCGGTCCTGTGGGTCGCGGCCGAGCGACGCTCGCTGGCCGCGCTCGTCTGGCCGGCGCACCGCTTCGTCCCCGACGTCGTCGAGCCGCCCGCGCGGCGCGCGCCGCCCTGGTCGGATCCGGAGAGCGCGCTCGTCGAGATCGTCCGCGGTCACCTGACGTTTCACGGGCCCACGACGGCGGAGCGGATCGCGGCGCCGCTCGGCGTGCGCCCGTCGGACGTCGAGGCGGCGCTGGCGCAGATCGAGCTCGCGGGCGGCGTGTTGCGGGGACGCTTTCTGTCCGAGGGCGCGGAGCTCGGCGATGAGGTCCAGTGGTGCGAGCGCCGCCTGCTCGCCCGGATCAACCGTCGCATGCTCGACGGCCTCCGGCGCGAGATCGAGCCGGTCACCGCCGCCGACTTCCTGCGCTTTCTGTTCGGCTGGCAAAACGTGCGCCCGGGCACTCAGCTTCACGGCCAGCCCGGGCTCGCGCGGGTCATCGCGCAGCTGCAGGGATACGAGGCGGCGGCCGGGGCGTGGGAGCGGGCCATTCTGCCGGCACGCCTGGTCGGGTATGACTCGGCCTGGCTGGACGCGCTCTGCCTCTCGGGCGGAGCCGCCTGGGGGCGGCTTGCGGCCCGACCGGCGGGCGGGACGCCGACCCGCGCTGCGCCGATCGCGCTCTGCCGTCGCGGAGATCTCCCCTGGCTCCTGGTGCCCGAAACGGAGAGCTTCGATGAGGCGGCGCTCTCGGCGCCCGCCCGCGACGTCCTCGGGCAGCTCACCAGCCGAGGGGCGAGCTTCCTCGACGAGATCATCACCGGGACGCGGCGCCTGCGGACCGAGGTCGAGGACGCGCTCGGCGAGCTGGTCTCGGCGGGTCGGGTCACCGGTGACGGGTTCTCCGGTCTCCGTGCGCTCATCTCGGCGACGCAGACCCGGGGCGGCGCCCGCGCGCGCTGGCACTCCCGCTGGAGCCGCCGCACCGGCGGGCCGGTCGGCGCCGGCCGATGGGCGGTCTTGCGGCACGAGCAGAGTGTCCAGAGCGCAGAGAGCGACCCGAACGGCGCGCAGGCCGAGGAGAGCCGACACGAGGCTCTCGCGCGCCAGTACATCAAGAGGTATGGCGTCGTGTTCCGCGATCTTCTGGCGCGCGAGGCCCACGCGCCGGTCTGGCGTGACCTGGTCCGCATCTACCGACGCCTGGAGATGAGCGGCGAGCTGCGCGGGGGGCGGTTGGTCGGCGGCTTCGTCGGAGAGCAGTTCGCCGCGCCGGAGGCCGTCGACGCGCTCCGCGCGACGCGACGTGACGAACGGCGGGGCGAGATTGTGCGGTTGTCGGCTTGCGACCCGTTGAATCTGGTCGGAATCGTGACGCCGGGGCAGCGAGTGCAAGCGATCCAGACCAACACCGTGACCTACGTCGACGGCGTTCCACAGCCGGCGCCGAGCGCCGAGAGCGAAGGCGACCGTCGCCCCGCTTGGCCGCTGTCGGCCCACGTCGCCTGAGGCCGGGCGGCTTGACGCGCCGCGGACCGTTGTCTGCGGAACAGCTTCTGTTGCGCCGGTCGTAACAGGTGGGGCCTCCGGCCCCGCGCTGCGCCCGGATTTGCGCCTTTATGGCCATAGAAACCGTTGGCTTGATTACTGCTTTGTACAAGACCCGTGACCGACAAACGCCTTGTGAACAAACGGCAAAACCCGAGCGATCGGGCGACGCAAAGCCCACGGGACTCTCGCAGTCGGCCGGGCCGCCTCAAGGGGGGTATTCAAATGAGAGAACTGGGGAAGCGGACCATCCAAATCAGCATCGCGCTCGGGGCCATCGCCGGCCTGATCGGCTGCGGTGAGCAGTCGAGCGACGTCGAGACGGGGACCCACGACCTGGGGCTGTCGTCCATCAACGGCCTCAGCTCCATCAACGGCCTGTCGTCGATCAACGGCCTCAGCTCCATCAACGGGCTGTCGTCCATCAACGGCCTCAGCTCCATCAACGGGCTGTCGTCCATCAACGGCCTCAGCTCCATCAACGGCCTCATGACGAACTCGGGAGGCCGCAAGACGATCTCCTACCTCGTCAAGTGTGCCCTCGCCGCCAACGACTCCCTGGTCAAGGCGGATCAGAACGGCAACAACTACACCTTCGCCGGCGGCATCGGCCTCTGCCCCGCCTGGAAGAACGGCGGCGTCTACGGGAACGACCAGTGCATGGAGGCGCTCTCCGCCTGCATGATGGCCCACGTCAACACCGCCGGCGTCCACGTCCCGCTCTGGCTCGACTCGAACGACACCGCCATCGGCTGGGGCGTCGATCGCGTCAACTTCCCCATGCAGGAGGGAACCTTCTTCGGCGACATCATCGACACCGGCAATCTGTCGTCGATCGGTAAACCGAATGTGACCGCGCCGGCCGCTTACTACTGCGACGGCGCCGGCTTCCCCACCGGCGCCTCGGGCGTCGTGGCCGGACGCCTCGGCGCCAGCCAGAGCGGCGCTCCCTACGTGAACCCGTTCGGCACCGGCACTCTCTGTCAGAACAACTCGTCGGCGGTGGGACAGTTCAGCCAGGGCATCACGGGCAGCTGCCCCGCCGGCTCGAACGCGAACCCCTCGGTCGGTTGCCCTGATGGATACAAGGCGCTCACCACCGGCTCCAACAACGTCTGGCAGCACGGCATCACCGTGTGGCGCAACAACAACTACACCCCGGTGTTCGACACCAGCTACCAGTACACGCTCTCGGCCGTCGCCACTCAGGGCAGCCCGATGGTCATGGACTGCGGCACCTCGCCGATTCAACAGTGGAACGCCTCGGCTGGTCTCGCCACCTCGGTCTTCGTGATGGCGCCCAACGGCTCCAGCTGGACCATCTCGCCGATGAACAACACGGCCCAATGCCTCGACGCGGGCGCCGGCAGCGCCGGCACCGGGTTGGTGCTCAACACCTGCAACGGCAGCGCCTCGCAGAACTGGAACATCAGCGCCAACGCCATGAACGGCAGCTTCAACGTCGCCACGGCCAGCACCGGTCTCTGCATGAACGTCCGCGGCGGCAACACCGCACCGGGGGCCGTCATGGAGGTCAACACCTGCACGTCTGGCACGGCCAGCCAGCAGTTCAACATCCAGGCGACCGTTGTCGCGGGCAGCACCGCCAACCAGACCAGCAGCGGCAGCGGCGGTACGGCGGGCACCACCTCGACCTTCGCCTCGTCGCGGACCTACCGCATGGTTCCCCAGAACGCGACCGGCGAGTCGATCGACGTCGTCGGCGGCAGCCAGGCGACCGGCACCGGGATTCAGCAGTACCAGACCCAGTCCGGCAACATCAACCAGGCCTTCTACCTGCTGGCCAACGGCAGCAACTGGCAGATCGCGATGGGCGCGAACCAGGCGATGTGCCTGGGCGCCAGCAACAACGGCACGGGCAATGGCACGATGGTCGTGATTCAGAGCTGCAACGGGAGCACGGCGCAGAGCTACACCGCGCTGCCGATGTCCACCTCGGGCGTGTACGCCTTCCAGAACGTGGCCTCTGGGCGCTGCCTGAACATGCAGGGCCCGAGCACGGCGAACGGCGCCCTCATGCAGCTGTACGACTGCGGGAGCACCCCCGGCACCAACGCCCAGTTCAGCATGCAATAATCGCTGACCTGAAGCAGTCGCCCCACAACGGCCGGTTCCGCCTCGCGCGGACCGGCCGTTTCCTATTTGGGCCGACGGCCTGGGGCGACGCCGATGATCCGGGCGGCCCGTCGCACCTGCACGCACCAACGCGATGTGATGCTGTTCACGTAACATCCATTCTGTTGTCTGCGATGCAACGGGTGGGGCCTCATTCCCCACGAAAACCCCCAGGCCGGGCGGTCATCCACTCGAATAAACGTTGGCTTGATTACTGCTTTATAGACCCAGTGTGTCTGACCGGCACCTTGTGAACAAACGCAAAACCCGAGCGATCGGGCGACGCAAAGCCCACGGGACTCTCGCAGTCGGCCGGGCCGCCTCAAGGAGGGTATCCAAATGAAAGAGCTTGGGAAACGGACCATCCAAATCAGTTTGGCGCTTGGCGCCATCGTCGGCTTGATCGGTTGCGGTGAGGAGGCCGGCGATGTCGAGACGGGGACCCATGATCTGGGTCTCTCCTCGATCAATGGCCTCAGCTCCATCAACGGGCTGTCGTCCATCAACGGCCTCAGCTCCATCAACGGGCTGTCGTCCATCAACGGCCTCAGCTCCATCAACGGGCTGTCGTCCATCAACGGCCTCAGCTCCATCAACGGCCTCATGACGAGCTCGGGGGGCCGCAAGACAATCTCCTACCTCGTCAAGTGTGCTCTCGCCGCCAACGACTCCCTGGTCAAGGCGGACCAGAACGGCACCAACTACACCTTCGCCGGCGGCATCGGCCTCTGCCCGGCCTGGAAGAACGGTGGCGTCTCCACCAACGCCCAGTGCATGGAGGGTGTCTCCGCCTGCATGATGGCGCACGTCAACACGGCCGGCGTCCACGTGCCGCTCTGGCTCGACTCGAATGACACCGCCATCGGCTGGGGCATCGATCGCGTCAACTTCCCGATGCAGGAAGGGACCTTCTTCGGCGACATCATGGACACAGGCCCGCTGGGCAACATCGGCAAGGCCCAGATCAAAGGCCCTCTGGCCTACTACTGTGACGGCGCCGGCTTCCCGACCGGCTCCAGCGGCGTCGTCGCCGGACGCCTAGGCGCCAACCAGGCCGGGGCTCCCTACACGAACCCCTTCGGCAACGGCGCCACCTGCCAGAGCGTCACCAACGGGTACACCCCCATCAACACCGGGTACTTCAGCAAGGGCATCGTCGGCAGCTGCCCGCCGGGCTCCAACTCGAACCCCGCCCAGGGCTGCCCCGACGGCTACCAGTCGCTCCAGTATCCGTACGGCGCGAGCGCGGCGCCCTGGAACCACGCGATCACCGTGTGGCGCAACAACACCTACACGCCGGTGTTCGACACCAGCTACCAGTACAGCATCTCGGCCAACGTCACCGCGGGCAACCCGATGGTGATGGACGCCGGCAGCTCACCTCTCCAGCAGTGGGCCCAGTCGGCCGGGCTCGCCACCTCCATCTTCAACATGGCGCCGAACGGGAGCAACTGGACGATCTCGCCGATGAACAGCGCCGGCAAGTGTCTGGATGCGGGCGCCGGCACCAACGGCACCGGCCTCGTGCTCAACGCCTGCAACGGCAGCGCTTCGCAGAGCTGGAACATCAAGGCCATCCCGCTGAACGGCAGCTTCAACGTCGCCGCCGCCAGCACCGGTCGCTGCATCAACGTCCGCGGCGCCAGCCCGGCCCCGGGCGCTGTCATGGAGGTCGATGACTGCAACGCCAGCTTGACCAGCCAGCAGTTCAACATCCAGGCGACCATCTATGCCGGCGACACCTCCGGCTCGACGGGCTCGACCGGCTCGACCGGCACCAACCCCTGCGCCTCGTTCTGTGCCAGCCCCACGGAGTTCCCGCAGAGCTTCGCGTCGGGTTCCATCGCCACCACCGCGGCCTGCTATGAGACCACGGCCAGCCTGGGTGGCGCGCAGCAGAGCAACATGACCGGCAGGACCTTCAGCATCAACGGCACAGCCTTCACCAGCGGCGCGCTGCCTGCCAAGGTCAACGGCGGCTACTGCATCCAGGTCGGCGCCGGCGGCCTCAACTACGCTTCCTTCAGCACCTGGTAAGCGTCGCTTTCCGCGCTCGACCCGACGGCCGGCCCGCCTCGTGCGGACCGGCCGTTCGGGTTTTTTGGGCTCCACCAACGCGGTGCGCCGTTGTTCGCGGAGCATCTCGATTGTTGTGCCGGGTGCAACGCATGGGCACGGGGTTACCCACGCAAAGCCCCGATTCCACGAATATTCGGCTAAATAATTGTTGGCCCGATTACTGCTTTATCTTCGAGCTGTGTCGGACCGACACCTTGTGAACAAACGGCAAAACCCGAGCGATCGGGCGACGCAAAGCCAGCGGGACTCTCGCAGTCGGCCGGGCTGCCTCGAGGGGGCAATTCAAGAATGAGAGAGCTTGGGAAACGAACCATCCAGATCAGCATCGCGCTCGGAGCCATCGTCGGCTTGATCGGCTGCGGTGAGCAGTCCAGCGACGTCGAGACGGGCAGCCACGATCTGGGGCTCTCCTCGATCAACGGCCTCAGCTCCATCAACGGCCTGTCGTCCATCAATGGCCTGTCATCCATCAATGGCCTCAGCTCCATCAACGGGCTGTCGTCCATCAACGGCCTCAGCTCCATCAACGGGCTGTCGTCCATCAACGGCCTGATGACCACCTCGGCCGGCCGCAAGACGATCTCCTACCTCGTCAAGTGCGCGCTCGCCTCCAACGACACGCTCGTCAAGGCGGACCAGAACGGCACCAACTACACCTTCGCTGGTGGCTTCGGTCTTTGCCCCGCCTGGAAGAACGCCGGCGTCCACAACAGCGCCTCCTGCGAGGAGCTCGTCTCCTCCTGCATGATGGCCCACGTCAACACCGCCGGCGTCCACGTTCCGGTCTGGCTCGACACGAACAACGCGGCCATCGGCTGGGGCATCGACAAGGTGAACTACCCCTTCCAGGAGGGATCGTTCTTCGGGAACATCATCGAGACCGGCCCCCTCTCGGGCGTCGGCATGCCGAACGTCAGCGGCCCCGTCGGCTACTACTGCGACGGCGCCGGCTTCGCCTCCGGCACCGCGGGCGTGGTCGCCGGCCGCCTCGGCGCCAACCAGCAGAACTCCCCCTACCGCAACCCGTACGGCAACGGCACCCTCTGCAAGAACGCCCCGGCCAACGTCCCCTACTACACCTACGGCGTCGGCGGCCAGTCCGACCCCGACGGCTACCAGAAGCTCGAGATGCCGCCCGGAAACCCCTGGAACAACGCCATCACCGTTTGGCGCAACAACAGCTACAACCCGATCTTCGACACCAGCTACCAGTACTCGCTGTCGGCGAACATCACTGGCGGCACGATGGTCATGGACGCGGGCAGCTCGCCGGTTCAGCAGTGGAACGCCTCGGCCGGTCTGGTCACCTCGGTCTTCACCATGGCCCCGAGCGGCTCGAACTGGACCATCTCGCCCATCAGCAGCCCGACGATGTGCCTCGACGCCGGCGCCGCCACCAACTCCACCGCCGTCGTCATGTCGGGTTGCAACGGCGGCGCCTCGCAGGCCTGGAGCATCACCCCCGACGTCCAGACCGGTAACTTCTTCGTGAAGGCCTCCAACACCGGCCGCTGCATCAACGTCCGCAACGGCAGCACCGCCGCCGGCACGGTCATGGAGGTCCTCGACTGCAACGCCACCTACACCAGCGAGAAGTTCGCCATCCAGGCGACCGTCTACGCTGGCGACCAGACGGGCGCCGTCGTCAACACCACCAGCACATCGGGCACCAACCCCTGCGCCTCTTTTTGCTCCGGCCCGACCGTGATGGCGTCGCAGAGCGACTCGATCACGAACATCAGCACCAACGCCGTCTGCTACGAGAGCACCTACCCCCTGTCCGGCTTCAACTGCGGCAACATGAGCGGCCGTACCTTCAGCCTCAACGGCCAGACCATCACCTGCGGTGGCAACATGACCCTCCCCGCGAAGGTCAACGGCGGGTACTGCTTCCAGCTGTCCGCTGGCGGCACGACCTCCGCATACTTCGGCACCTGGTAAGCGCCCCACTCCACGCTCCACCGAACAACGGCCGGTCCGCCCCCGCGGACCGGCCGTTTCCTTTTGGGCCGGCGGCGACGCAAGGCGCAGTTGTTCAGAAGACAGCTCTTTCTGTTGTGCCCGGAGCAACGCAGGGGACTGTTCTACCCACCTCGAAGCCCAGGTCATTGCCGTATATCACCAAAATAATCGTTGGCTTGATTACTGCTTTGTCGGCTGTCGTGCCGAACCGACATCTGCGAACAACAGCAAAGCCCGAGCGATCGGGCGAGGCAAAGCCAACGGGACTCTCGCAGTCGGCCGAGCTGGCTCAAGAGGGGAATCGAAAGTGAGCGTGCTTGGAAGACGGACCATTCGGATCAGTATCGCGGTCGGAGCCATCGTCGGCCTGATCGGCTGCAGTGAGCAAGCCAGCGACGTCGGGATGGGGACCCACGATCTGGGCCTGAGCCGTGCTGAGCGGCGCCACCAGCATCGCGGCGCAGGTGAAGCTCATCGGCGCCGGGAGCAGCAATCAGGCCGCGATGTCTGCCTCCGCCACTCGAGCACCACCAACAACCACTGCGCGGCCCTCGGCCCGACGGGCTCAGCATGACTCTCGGGACGACGGTCCTCGGAACGCACACGCCCGCCGCGCTCGCCAGCAGCACTGCCGCCCAGGCGACGACGAGCATGACCGCCTCGTTTGACGACGTCGTCTATTCGCAGCCGTAATCAGAGGCGACAGGCTCGAGACGGCCGGTCCGCTCGATGCGGGCCGGCCCTTCCTTTGTGCGGGCGGCTCCCTTGCGTCAGGCGTCAATCGCCAGGTAGGCCTGGAACGCCGGCACCGACACGAGCTCGCCCGCCGGCAACACCAGCGCCGTCAAGGAACGGCCGTACACGCAGCCGCTGTCGAGCCCCGTCGCGAATGGGTGTTGCTGCAGCCCACGGACCGCGTCGTGGCCGAACACCACGTGCTCGGGACCCTTCCAGAGGGACGCCCAGGGCGCGCCCTCGATCCGCTTCGACGGCTCCCCGTCGGCGGTGATGCTGCGGAGGTTGAGCAGATGAGCGCGCGTCTGCTGCTCGATCGGAGTCCCCGGGACCACCCCGCCGTGAACCACCAGGTAGGGGCGGTCGCCGACCCCGTCGAGACGCAGAAAGAGCGGGCGGGCCTCCAGCCAGGCGACGTCGGCGGCGCTCAGGCTCTCGGCGACTGCGCGGTGCATCGGGCTGACCCGCCGATCGCCGCGGACCGCGTGAAGCACATGCGCGTCGTGGTTGCCGAGGACCGCGTCGGCGTTCGATTCGCGCGCCCAGCGCACGACGCCGGCCGAATTGGGGCCCTTGGCCACCAGATCGCCGACCAGCACCACGCGATCGTCGGGCGTGCGGCGTGCGGCCGCCAGCAGCGCCAGCAGCTCGTCGAGGCAGCCGTGCACGTCACCGACGACCAGCGTGCGCATGACCGCCACGCCCAGGCCGGCCTACGACTCCGAGACGGAGATCTTGAACATCTTGACCGGCGTCTTCGGGCGATCGCCCCCGTCGCGCGGCGTCTTCGAGATCTTGTCGACCACGTCCATCCCCTCGATCACCTTGCCGAACACCGGGTGCTTGGAGGGACCGGCCGAGAACCAGTCGAGGTAGGGGTTGTCGACGACGTTGATGAAGAACTGGCAGCTGCCGCTCTGCGGCCCCTTGTTGGCCATGGAGAGCGTCCCGCGCGCGTTCGAGATCTTGGCGTTGGCCGGATGCTCGTCGGGGATCGTTCCGCTGGGGGAGTCGCCGGTTCCGGCGCGCGGGCTCTGGGGATCCTTGCTGTACGGGCAGCCGAACTGCACCATGAACTTGTCGATCACGCGATGGAAGTGCAGGCCGTCGTAAAAGCCGCTCTTGGCGAGCTTGACGAAGTTGCCGGCGGTGATGGGCATCTGATCTGCAAGCAGCTCGATCTTGATGTCGCCCAGGGAGGTGCTGAGGGTGGCAGTGGGGTTGGACATGGGCGGGGAGCTTAACGCACTTCCAGCGCCGCGACGACCTCGTCGAGCCGGTCGAACAGTCGCGCGCGCGTGCAAAGCTCCGCCAGCCGGGTGCCGCGCACGGCGAAGACTTCGTCGCAGGTCTCGGCGGCGGGAAGATCGAGCCGACCGTCGCCCAGATAGACGGTCGCATGTCCGGGATGTCGGCGGCGGAGATCCGCGACGACGTGGCTCTTGAAGTCCTCCCCGGGCGGCAGGCGCATGCCCTCCGGCAGCGAGACCTGCCATCTGCGTCCGTCGAAGGTGCCCGTGAAGGCGACGATCGGGATCTCGGGCGGCAACAGATCCTGGATGTAGAAGGTGAGCCCGTGGCTCAACACCACGAACGGCCAGCCGCGCGCGCGGCAGAGGGCGACCAGCTCGGAGAGGCCTGGGCGCAACCGCGTGTGCGCCCGGGCCTGGGCCAGCAGCGCTTCCGGCGGCTGCGCCACGTCGCCATAGCCGCGCGCGATCATCTCGAGCGGCGTCGCCCGCCCCGCGTACGTGTCGGGGAGCAGCTCGCGCCTCCAGTCGTAGGTCAGGTGCGCGTCCCAGAACAGCGTCGTGACGTCGTCGATCGTCAGGGTCCCGTCGAAGTCAGAAACGACGATCATTTGAAGGTCGCCACCAAGGGCGCGTGATCGCTGGTGCCGATCTCGCGCTGCGAGACACAGCTCAGCACCGACTCCCAGAGGTCGCCGCTGGCGAGCAGGTAGTCGATTCGCCAGCCGATGTTGCGCTGGCGGAGGTTGCGCCAGGGGGCCCACCAGGTGAAGAGCGCCTCGTTGTCCGGCTCGCGCTCGCGCGCGACGTCGTGCAGCCCGCCTTCGGCCAAGACCCGCTCGAACAGCGCCCGCTCCTCGGGACGCTGGCCGATCGCCCGCTCGTCGCGATCCCGGCTGTTGACGTCGATCGGCGCGCGCGCGACGTTGAGATCGCCGCAGAGGATCACCTTGGTCCCCACCGCGCGCAGCCCGCCCGCGTAAGCGGCCATCGCCTCGAGAAAGCGGACCTTGGCCGCGAAGTCCTTGCCGCCGTTGGGGACGTAAATGGACGCCACCAGCACGCCGCCGACGGTCGTGGCGGCGATGCGCGTCTCGTGGTCGAACTCGGGATGGACGAAGAGCGGACGGTCGGGGGCGAGCTCCTTGCGCACCAGCAGCGCCACGCCGGAGTACCCCTTGGTCCCGTGCCAGTAGGACCAGTATCCAGGGATGTCGCCCACGGTCTTGGGGATGTGGTCGACGGCGGCCTTGATCTCCTGCAGGCACAGCACGTCCGGCTGCTCGCGCGCCACCAGCGCGGCCACCTCATCCTGGCGCGCGCGGATGCCGTTGACGTTCCAGGTGGCGATCTTCATCGCCGGACGATTTCGCCTGTCGTCGAAGCGGAGAACATGTGCATGCTCTTCTAGCAGATGAGCGTTCCCGCCGACGAGCCCGCACCGCCGGTCGCCGCCTTCACGCCGTCACCGCGGAGCCTGATCGCGGTGATCGCGGCCGGCATCTTCGTCACCGGCTTCGGCTGGCCCGGCTCCTTCGGGCGGCTGCCGTTCAACGTGCTGTTCAAGAACCAGCTGCACCTCTCGGCGCTCGACGTCTCCGAGTTCTGGGCCGTCTCCCTGCTGGTCTGGTACGTCAAGCCGTTGGTCGGGTTCGTCTGCGACGCCTATCCACTGTTCGGGACCCGGCGCCGCGGCTACCTGCTGGTCGGGACCACGCTCACCGGGCTGTTCTGGCTGATGTTTGCGATCGTCCCACGGCACTACGTGCCGTTCATGCTGGTGATGACCGTCCTCAACATCGCCATGGTGGCGGTCAGCACCGTGGTCGGGGGGCTCCAGATCGAGGTCTCGCAGCGCCATGCCGCGAGCGGCCGGCTCGCCTCGCTCCGCACGGGCCTGGAAGGGGTGATGAACCTGCTCGGCGGGCCTGTCGGTGGCTGGTTGGCCGTCCGCGCCTTCGGTTGGACCACGGTGACCGGCGCCCTGGTGATGTTCTCCTTTCTCCCTGTCGTCGGCTGGCTCTATCGCGAGCCACGCGGAGCGCGCGCGAACACGGCGGTCTGGGCCACCGCGCGCAGCCACCTCAAGACGATCGTCGCGTCGCGGGCGATGTGGGGAGCGACGGGACTCCTCTTTCTCACTTACCTCGCGCCCGGGTTTCAGACGCCCATGTTCTATTACCAGCAAGACGTCCTGAAGCTGGATGCCCGCTTCATCGGATTCCTGCAGCTCCTGGGCGGTGCCGGGGGGATCATCGGCGCCGCCGCCTACGGGTATCTTTGCCGGCGCCTCCCCCTCAAGGTCTCCTTGGTCGCCGGGATCTTGCTCAACGCCGCGGTCACCCTGCTCTACCTGCGCTACGACTCGGCCCGGGCAGCGGCCTGGATCGACAGCTCGGCGGCCCTGCTGGGGACGATGGCCACGCTGCCCATCTACGACCTCGCCGCGCGCGCGACGCCGGCCGGCAGCGAGAGCTTCGGCTTCGGCCTGATGATGAGCATCCGCAACATCGCGCTCTTCGCCATCTCCGACCCGTTCGGCTCCTACCTCTACGATCGCCACCACGTCGGGTTCAAGCAGCTGGTCTGGCTGAACGCCGGTTCATCGGCCGCGGTCTTGCTCTTCGTCCCGCTGCTCCCGCGGGTGCTGCTGGCCGCGCGCGAGGAGGAGCGCCGCGCGGCCTGAGCTTAAGAAGCTGCGTCGGCCGCCGAGATTGAAGGTCGTACCTTGATGGAGGCTCCATGCGTCTAGCTCTGCGCTTCGCCGGCTTCGGCCTGGCGCTCTCGCTCTCGTGTGCGTCGACCCCCTGGCCGGACGAGCCCGGGCTCCCCGTCGCGGTCGGGCTCGCCGCCAACGTCGACGCAGGCGACTCGTTTCTGACCGCGCTCACCGCCGCGCGCGCCACCCGGAGTCTCCCCGCACCGCTGGTGACCCCGCGCTACCAGTCAGAGATCCGCAACTTCGCCGAAGATCTTCAGGCCGGAAAAACCTCGGCGGCAGGCGCCCGGCGCGCGATCGAGAGCTGGGGGCGCGTCGCCTACCGGCGGCAGGTCACGAGCTGGGTGGTCGACTGTGGGGCGGGACAGCCGCCCCAGATCCCGTCGGCGCTCGCCGAGCTGCCGACCGCGGTGGTCTCCTACTCGGCGGCGCACTTCCGCCCCCGCTCGCTGGCCAGCGAGCAGTGCGCGGTCTTGGTGGTGGCGCTCAACAGCGGCGACGAATCCCTGAGCCCCGAGCCGGTCAAATGACGCAGCCGATGCGCGCGCTGTCGATGGCGATCTCGTCGAGCCACAGCTCGAACGGCTCCGTCGTCGGCTGATACTCGTACCAGCCGAGCCAGACGTTGGTGAACGTCGGCAGCGTGAACGGCACCGTGGCGTTCCCCTGGTGCGGCGTGGTGGGGAGGGTGCCCAGCGACGGGTGCTCGACGCCGTCCCACCAGAGACGCGTCTGGTTGTGCGCGCCGTCGTGCATCCACTCGATGCAGAGCCACTGCCCGGTCGGCACCGGCGAGGGGGTGCCGTTCGGACCGGGGTCCTGATCGGCGTTGGTCCAGTCCCCGGTGCCGTTCGGGTCGGTCAGGCTGTCGGTCCCCACGCCGAACAGGTTGACCCCGGCTTGCATCTGGCCGCTCACCCGGACCTCGCCAGTCACCCCCGTCCCCGAGGCGGCGATGAACGTCCAGTGCGCATAGTCGAACGACGCCGCCGGCGTGGGGAGCGACTGGAAGTAGACGAAGGCGCGACCGTAGTAGGTGTCGTTCGCCGCGGGGAAGGTCCTGGTCTCGTCGATGTACGACGCACCCTTCCCGGTCACCGCGATGTGCAGCGCGTGGGTGCCGCGCGCCGCCTGCAGCGTGTCGACGACAGGCGGGGTCCCATTCACGGTCCAGAGGGTGGGATCGAGCGCGCCGCTCTCGAAGTCCTCGCAGAGCTGGAGGTGGGCGGCGGCGCAGCGGCTCGGGCCGAAGAAGGCGGCGCGATCTGACGACAGGTTGCGGCCGCTGCCCGTCGAGCCACAGCCCGAGCTGGTGACCAGCGCTGTCGCGACCGCGACGCCGACGAGCCGCGCCGCGGCCCGCGCCATCTAGAGCCGCACCTGGATCTCGTAGCGGCGGTTCTTGGCCTTCTTGGCGGGCGTGTTGTCGGGCGTCACCAGCGGGTGCTCGGAGCCCATGCCGACGGAGATGATCTCCTTGGGGGACACGCCGCGCGCCACCAGCTCGCGCTCGATCACCGCCGCGCGCTTGGCCGACAGCTCCTTGTTGTGCTCCGGCTTGCCGGCCGAGTCGGTGTGCCCCGACACCTCGAACTTGAAGCCGCTCACGCCCGCCGCCTGGAGCTTCTTCTTGGCGTCGATCAGCGTGTCGGCGAGCTTCTTGATCTTCTTGTCGCATCCGGGCGCCAGCTGGTCGCTGTCGCTCTTGAAGCTGCACTGATTCTTGCGCCCTTCGGCCAGCAGCTTGGCGTTGACCTCCTTGACCGCCTTGTCGCGGGCCGCGCCGCCAGCCTTGCCGGCCAGGCTGTGGAAGTCGAGCGCGAAAGCCGGCGAGCTGAAGGGGCCGGTGAGCAGAAGCGCGGCTCCCACGATTCCCAGCGTCAAGGCGAGCCACGACCCACGGCGATCTGTCAGGAACGTTGAACGTGTCATCCCGACACAATAACGCGAACCGCGCCCTACCGGCGCAGCGTCAGATCGAGGACCGTCGCCAGCCCGGGCGCCGCCAAGATGACGGCCGGGATGGCGTTGAGCACGGTGCCGACGGTGGCGCGGTCCCCGTGGGTGCCGCCGCGAATAAGGAGATCGAGCGGCGGGTCGCCCTCGATCACCACGCGATCGTGCGGCTCGGGCGCGCCGACCGACATCTCCAGCTCGAGCCGGACCAGCTCGCGTCCGCCGTGAAGGCCGATCGCCGACTGCCGCAGCCCGGCCACCTGTCCGGGCTCGATCCCCGGCCGCACGTCGGTGACCGGACCGATCGTCGAGCGGATCTCGTCGAACGAGAGCCCCAGGCCGAGCCCGAGGAGCGCGCACGACTCGGCCAGCCCCCGATGCCCGAGCTTCTTGGCCGCGACGCCCGCTTCGAACTCCCCGACGGTCATTCCGGCGCCGACCTTGGCGCGCAGCGGAGCGCGACGCTTGGCGGCGTCGACCACCCGGGTGACCGCCACCCGGTCGACGCGCACGCAGGCCGCGGCCAGCGTGAGCGGCAGGCGATCCATCACCAGGCCGGGGTTGACGCCGGTCCCGACGACGGTGATCCCGGCGGCGCGCGCGTGCGCGTCCAGCTGCTGCGCGAGCTCGGGCGTGGTCAGGTTGGCGTAGGCGAGATCCTCGCAGGTCGAAACCACGTCGACGCCCGCGGCGCCCGCCGCCTCGACGATCGGCAGCATCTCGGCGACGCCGGAGAGGGTCAACACCAGCGCGACGTCGGCGCCGGCCAGCGCCGCCGACAGCGTCGGCGCCACCTTCACGCCGAGCGGACCGACCCCGGCCACCTCGCCAGCGTCCTGGCCGACGAAGGCCGGATCGGCGACACCGGAGAGCTCGAGCGTCGATCGGGCAAGAACCGCCTTCAGGACCTCGCGGCCGATCGCCCCCAGCCCGACGATCGCCACGCGCACGGCGCCGGCCACCCGGACGCTGCCCGTCGTGCGGGTGGTGCTGGGCGAACCGATGTTGCCGGCGCTCACCCCCCGAGCTCCGCCAGATCCTCGCCCAGCTCCTCGAGGAAGCCCGAGATCTCCGAGGGCGACAGCGATTCGAGGCGGCGCCGGATCCCTTCGAGATCGTCGCGCAGCCGGCTGGCCCGGCGGCGGTAGTTGTCGAGGGTGTTCTCGAGCCGGCTGGCGTCGGTGGACGACGCGCCCACGCGACCGACCTCCGCCCGCAAAGTGGCCTCCACCGCGTCGAGATCCCGCGCGATGGCCGCGGCGCCCGCGTCGTGATCGTCGTGACCGTTGTTCTTGCCGTTCTGGCCGTTCTTGCCGGCCCCGGCGGCCGCCGACGCCTCGAGCTCGCCCACCCGCAGGCGCAGGCGATCGCGCTCCGCCTCGAGCGCGTGGAGCCAATCGACCTCGGCCCCGTCGCGACCCGCGGCCGCCTTGCGTTCGTGCTCGAGCCGCAACAGCTTCCCCTCGAGCTCGGCCAGCCGCGCCCGCCGGGTTCGATCGGCCTCTTCCAGGTCCTTGGCGGTCTTGCGCAACGTCGCCGCCTCGGCGCCCGAGGAGGCCGCGCGCGCTTCGGCGGCGGCCAGCGCGTCCTCCAGCTCGGCCACCAGCGCCGACTGTTCGGAGACGGACGCCTTCAGCTCGGTGAGCTCATCGACGTGCGCCGTGGAGGCCCGATGAAACTCCTCGAGCGCACGTCCCCGCGCCGCGGCCAGATCATCGCTGTCCTGGCCCGTGGCGCGTCCCCCCGCGGCCGGAGCCCCCGCCTGAACCTGCCCCTGCCCACCTTCGGCGCGCCCCGCGCTCCCCTGAACCGCGCGCGCGATCGCCTGCCGCAACTTGTCCTCCAGCTCGGCGAGGCGCCAGGTCAGATCCTGCTTTTCGCCTTCCAGACGCAGGATCCGCTCGTCGCGCTGGGCGACGGCGCGCGACCGCTCCTCGAGCGCGCTGTCGTCGACCACCACCGTCCGTGCGCCGTTCTCGAGGCGCGCCACCTCGCGCCGCGCGCGGCCGAGCTCGCTCTCTGCCAGCCTCTGCCGCTCGAGCGCATCCTCGACCTGCGCCTGTCGCTCGCGGGCAAGCCCCCCAAGCTCTTCCAGCCGCTGCTCCGCGGCCGCGGCCCGGGCTTCGCTCTCGGCCAGCTTGACCCGCAACCGATCGGCCTCTTCGCGCGCCGCGGCCAGCGCCGCCGCCGACGCGCGCGCCTCCGCCTCCAGCGGCGCGCGCAGCCCTGCCGTCAGCCGCTCGGCGACCGCCGCCATCTCCTCCGTCGTGCGGCGGGTGAGGGTCATGACCGATTCGTTGGCTTCGGCCAGCGCCCGCCGCAACTTGGCGTTCTCCGCGTCGAGCGACGCGCGATCCTCGGCCGCCCGGCGGAGGCGCGCGCGCATCTCCTCGAGCTCCTCGGCCTGCAGGTGCGAAACGCGGGCCGCCGCCGGCGCTCCGGCCTCGCCGGTCTGGGCAGGCGGCGGAGGCAGAGACGGCAGCTGAACCAGCGCGTAGCCGAGGCCCGCCACCGGCTCGGTCCCCGCGACGGCGACATAGGCGACGGGGGCCTCTGGCTCCTTGACCAGCCGCGAGTCGATCCGCAACGCTTCGATGGTTCCGTCGAACTCGACCACGCCGATGCCCGAAAACGGGGTCATGCCCAGCATCTGGACCAGCGGAAGGAGGGGGGCGACCGCGCCGTGCAGATCGTAGTAACCGACGCCGCCGGTGGCGCCGGGACGCTCGGCGTTGCCCGCCGCGACCACCAGGCGCCCCCCCGCAGCGACCAGCTTGCGGCAGGCGGCGACCGCGCCCGGCCGGCGCACCAGCGCCTCCCCCTCGGGGATCACCACCACGTCGAAGCGCTCGGTGAGGCTGGCGAGATCGCCGTCGGAGACCACCACCTTGGCGGCGCCCAGCGATTTCAGGAGCTCGGCGGTCCCGTCGATGCTGGGCCCGATCTCGAGCACGCGGCGGCCCAACCAGATGGGTTCGAGGAAGGCATAGAGAGACCGGCGGCGGTCGCGGGATTCAGCGGGCGAGCGGTCGCGAGATTCAGGGGCGGAAAGGTCGGGCATGGCGGGCTGCACTATATACCCGACTTGCATCCGGACGCTTCGCCCACTATAAACCCCGGTTCCCAGGACCCAACACCATGGCAAAAAAAGGCATTCACCCGGTCTATAAGCCCTCGACCATCAGCTGCGCCTGCGGCAACAAGGTCGAGACCTTCTCGACGCGCGGCGCGTTCTCGGTCGAAATTTGTTCTGCTTGCCACCCGTTCTACACGGGGAAGCAGAAGTTCGTGGACGCGGCCGGCCGCATCGAGCGCTTCCAAAAGAAGTACGGCAAGACCGCGCCTCCGACGACGACGACCTAAGCCGTCTTGCTCGATCAGCTGCTGCTCGGCAAGCTCGCCGGTGTCGAGGCGCGCTACGTAGAGCTGGATCGGCTGCTCGCCGATCCGGTCGTGCTGGCCAATCGCCAGCAGATGCAGAAGCTGTCGAAGGAGCACTCCGACCTCCGCGAAATCGTCGACATGTTCCGGCAGTACCGGGACGTGAATGCGCGGATCGTGGAGGCGCGCGAGCTGCAAAAAGATCCCGAGATGCGGGATCTGGCGCGCCAGGAAGAGACCGAGCTCGGCGGTGAGCAGGAGCGGATGGAGAAGGCGCTCACCGCGCTGCTCATGCCGAAGGACCCGAACGACGAGAAGAACATCCTTCTCGAGATTCGGGGCGGCACCGGCGGCGAGGAGGCGGCGCTGTTCGCCGGCGACCTCTTCCGGATGTACACGCGCTTCGCCGAGCGCCACCGCTGGGCGATCGAGATCCTCTCCATTTCCAGCGCGGCGGCCGGCGGCGTGAAGGAGGTGGTGGCCGGAATCAACGGCCGGGGCGCCTACTCGCAGCTCAAGTACGAGTCGGGCGTGCACCGGGTCCAGCGCGTCCCCGCCACCGAGACGCAGGGGCGCATCCACACCTCGACGGCCACCGTGGCGGTCATGCCGGAGGTCGAGGACGTCGAGATCACCATCGATCCGAAGGACCTCAAGATCGACGTCATGCGGTCGGGCGGCCCCGGCGGCCAGTCGGTCAACACCACCGACTCCGCGGTGCGCGTCCACCACATCCCGAGCGGCCTCATCGTCCACTGCCAGCAGGAAAAGTCGCAGCACAAGAACAAGGCGATGGCGATGAAGCTGCTGCGCGCCAAGCTCTACGACATCGAGGAGGAGAAGCGACAGACCGCGGAGCGCGAGTCCCGCCGCAGCCAGATCGGCTCCGGGGACCGGTCGGAGAAGATCCGCACCTACAACTTCCCGCAGGACCGCCTGACCGACCACCGCATCGGGCTCACCAAGCACAACCTCCCCGGGATCCTCGACGGCGATCTGGACGACGTCATCAGCAGCCTGCGCGCGCACTTCCAGGCCGAAGCGCTCAAGTGAGCGCGGCGCGCATCGTCGTCCTCGACAGCTTCGCCATCGATCAAGGAGAGCCGGACGTCACCTGGCCCGAGCTGGCGGCGCTGGGCGAGCTGGCGGTCTATCCACGGACGGAAGCCGCCGAGCTCCTCGCGCGCGCTGGAAACGGCGTCCTGGCGCTGCTCACCAACAAGGTGCCGCTCGACGCCGCCGAGCTCTCGGCATTGCCGGCGCTGCGCTACGTGGGCGTGACGGCGACCGGGACCGACATCATCGACCTCGAGGCGGCCCGCGCGCGCGGGGTCGCGGTCACCAACGTTCCCGGCTACGCCACCGAATCGGTCGCCGAGCTGGTGTTCGCGCTCATCCTGCATTTTTCCTACGACGTCGCCGGGCACAACGCCGCGGTGAAGGCCGGCGTCTGGGCCGCCTCGCCCGATTTCTGTTTCTTCCGCCAGCCGCTGGTCGAGCTGGCGGGCAAGACGCTGGTGCTGGTGGGCTCCGGGGCGATCGGTGGCGCCGTCGCCCGCATCGGCGAGGCGTTCGGGATGCGCGTGGTGCGCGCCGCCGTGCCGGGCGCACCGGCGCACCGGGAAGAGCCCCGCACGCCGCTTGCCGAGGCGCTGCCGCTGGGCGACTTCGTCTCGCTGCACTGCCCGCTCACCCCGGCGACGCGCGGGCTGGTCGGCGCGGGGTTCCTGGCCGCCATGAAACCAGGAGCGATCCTCATCAACACGGGGCGCGGCGCGCTGATTGACGATGCTGCGCTGGCGGCGGGGCTCGCCAGCGGGCACCTGGGCGGCGCCGGGCTCGACGTCCTCGCGACCGAGCCGCCGCCCCCCAACCACCCACTGACCGATCCGCGCGCGCCCTGGGCCGGACGGATCGTCAACACGCCGCACATCGGCTGGGGGACGGTGGAGTCGCGGCGCCCGTTGGTCACCGAGGTCGCGCGCAACCTGGCGGCCTTTCTCCAGGGGCAGGCGCGCAACCGGGTGGTCTGAGCGAGGCGCGCAGGCGGGTGGTCCGAACGCCGCTGCTCGGTCCCCGGTTCCTCGTCTCCCTACTGGCCCTGCAGCGTGACGACCACCGTTCGCGCGCCGCCCTGATCGCGGTGCTCACCGAGGTAGATCCCCTGCCAGGTCCCGAGCGCCAGCCGCCCGTCGCGGATCGGCACCGTCACCGACGCTCCGAGCAGCGTCGCCTTCACGTGCGCCGGCATGTCGTCGGCTCCCTCGGCGGTGTGCTGGAAGTAAGGCGCGTTCTCGGGGACCGCGCGGTCGAACCAGCGCGCCAGATCGCCGCGGACATCCGGATCGGCGTTCTCGTTGACGGCCAGCGACGCCGAGGTGTGCTGGATGAAGAAATGCGCCAGGCCGATCTTGAAGCGTGCTAGATCGGGCAGCGCCGCCACCAGCTCGCTGGTGATCAGGTGAAATCCGCGTGGGCGCGGCTTGAGGCGAATCTCGCTTTGATACCAGCCAGTGCGGTCGGACGTGCGATCGGACATGCGATCCGTGCGTTTAGCACGTCGCGCGCCTGGTGACGCCGGCCACCGCTTTTCATCGGAAAAATTTGCGATAGTCGAGTTTCGCCACTTAATGGATCGTTGAAGGATGCTTACACATCCATCGAACAAGGAGACCCATGAGCCATCGAAAAAACCTGATCCTCGCACTCGGCGTCACGCTGCTGACGGTGCTGGGCTCCGTCTCGGCCGCCGAGGCCCAAGGATACCCACCCCCTTACTATCCGCCGCCGCCGCCCCCGCCTCGCGGCGTCTATCGCTCCGGGCTCGTCTTCGGCTTCTCGGGCGGCATCGGTGCGATCCACGTCGATGGCTGTGGCGATGCTTGCGGGGCGGCGGGCGTGCTGGAGGGTCACATTGGCGGCATGATCAGCCCGCGCGCTGCGGTGATGTTGGAGATCTGGGGAGCTGACCACCCCTGGAGCGCCAGCGGCAACAGTTACGAGACGATCAACACCTTCTTCACCGGCGCGCTGCAGTACTGGGTCAACGACATCGTCTGGATCAAGGGAGGTCTCGGGCTTGCGGAGATCCGACAGGACATCAACGATGACTATGCCGGCTACAGCTACACCTCCAACAGCAGCACGGGCTTCGCGCTGTTCGGCGCGGCGGGGGTCGAAGTGCTTCAGTCGTACAACTTCGCGCTCGACATCCAGCTGCGCATTGGCAACGGATTCTACAGCGACAGCGGTGGCAGCTTCAGCGCGCAGAACTACGCGCTGATGGTCGGCTTCAACTGGTACTGAAAAAAACCACGCCCGAAGATCTCGCCGGGGACCCTGGAGGGTCCCTGGCCCTACAGCGAGACGATCTTGTCGGGGTACTGGGCGCGCAGGGCGCGGGTGGCGTTGCGGGTGTCGACCACCAGCTGGGCGCGCTCGACGAGCGCGGCGTAGTCGACGTTGCGGTGATCGGTGGTGATCACCACGCAGTCGAACCTCCCGGCCTCTTCCAGCGGCGTGTGCTTCAGCTGGAGCTCGCCGACGCGGATGCTGGGCGCGTACAGATCGCTGTAAGCGACCTCCGCGCCGCGCCGCTGGAGCAGCTCGATGATGTCCAGCGCCGGTGATTCGCGCACGTCGTCGATGTCGCGCTTGTAGGCCACGCCGCAGATCAAGATCCGCGATCCGCGCACCGCCTTCCGCCGGGCGTTGAGCGCGTCGGCCACCATGACCGCGACGACCTCGGGCATCGCCGAGTTGATCTCGTCGGCCAGCGTGATGAAGCGGGCGTTGTACTTCAGCGTCTTCAGCTTCCACGACAGATAGAGCGGATCGATCGGGAGGCAGTGCCCGCCCAATCCGGGGCCGGGATAAAACGGCATGAAGCCAAACGGCTTGGAGGCCGCCGCCTGCAGCACCTCCCAGGTGTCGAGGCCCAGGCGCCGGCACATGATCGCCACCTCGTTGACGAGGCCGATGTTGACGGCACGGAAGGTGTTCTCCAGCAGCTTGACCATCTCGGCGCTGTCGGTCGAGGACACCGGGACGATCGTCTCGATGAAGTGCCCGTACATCGCCTGCGCCACCTCGAGGCTCGTGGGCGAGATGCCGCCCAGCACCTTGGGGGTGTTGTGGGTGAAGAATTTGGGGTTCCCCGGATCGACCCGCTCCGGCGAGAAGGCCAGAAAGAAGTCCTCGTCGGGCTTGCGGCCGGCCTGCACGAACCGGGGGAGCAGCACCTCGCGGGTGAAGCCGGGGAAGGTGGTGCTCTCGAGGACCACCAGCTGCGGCCGCTTCATCCGCGGCGCCAGCATCTCCGCGGCGTCCAGGATGAACGAGTTGTCGGGGTCCTTGGTCTTGTTGAGCGGCGTGGGAACGCAAATGATGACGACGTCCGCGGCCCACAGCACGTCGGGGTCGGTCGAGGCGTCGAGCGTGCCCGCCTCGACCAGGGGGGCCAGGCTCGCCGACGAGACGTCGTTGACGTAGGAGACGCCTCGGCCGAGCGACTCCACCTTGTCGACCGACTTGTCATAGGCGGTGATCCTGAAACCGGCCTTGGCCACCTCGACCGCCAGCGGAAGACCGACGTAGCCAGCGCCGACCACCACGACCTTCGCCGCGCGCGTCTTGATCCGTTCGAGCAGCGTCGTCATGAGTTGGACTCCAGCTACATTCGCCCGGGCCGCCCGTCAATGCGAGCGGCGCCGCCCTCACCGACCTCAGTCCGTCCGATGAGAAAGGCCGGCCGGGGATCGCAGATCGAACCCGGGACGACGCGGGACCAGCGCGCGGCCGGAGGTGTAAGAAAAACAGACAACCTTGGAATATCTATCCATTTTTCGTGCGGAATCTCACGTTGGAGGCGTGCCCACGTTCGGTGAATGATGAAGGCATTTATCCCACATATGCGGGAAACTCCTACGAATCGACCAGCGCCGCTGATCGGTCACTTGCCTTGTGATTCTGGCGGAGCTTATGTTCACGGACGCAGGGTGTTTTTGTGTGGGCAGGGCGCCGTCCGTCCGCGCGGGGTTGGGGTCTTCCGGAATCCGTGGGCGAAGTCCGTTGGGGCGCGCGTCGGCAGTTCGAAACGCTCCGGTGTCGTACAGGAAGTCTTGACCGCGGGCTCGGCCCGCGGAGTTTCCGTCTAAATTGAAAAAATAAGGAAGCGATGCTTCGGAAACAACCCTACGCGATCCTGGCAATTCTTTCGGCGCTCACGGTCGTTCCCGCGTGCGGCAAGGGGAGCTTGAGTGGCGGGTCAGGAGGGAGTGGCAGTGGAAGCGGCGGCCGCGGCGGTGGCAACGGAACGGGCAGCGGCACCGGCAACGGCGGAAGCAGCTCCGGAGGATCCGGTGGCGGCGTCGACGGCGGCATGGTCACGCAGCCTCCCGTCTCGGGCCTCAGCCTGTTCGCCGGATCGTCCTGCGGCGGCCCGATCACCGTCGGAAGCTCTCCGGTGCGGCGCCTGTCGCGCATCGAGTACGACAACATGGTTCGCGACCTCGGGGTCGATCCGAACAACACGCAGCCGGCCACCCAGTTCGTCACGGAGCAGAAGATCGACAACGGCAAGGCCGGTAACTTCAACACCAACGCCTATGCCACGATCTCCGGGACGCTGATCAACCAGCAGTATCTGGAAGCGGCCGAAGCGCTGGCGGCCGCCGCGGTCGCGAACAGCAACGTGCTGGCCGCCCTGCTCCCTTCTTCTTCCTGCGGGACGAAGAACGCCGCCTGCGCGTCGGCCTTCATCACCACCTGGGCCAATCGCGCCTTCCGCGGGCAGCTCGACGCTGGCGAGACGACGGCGCTCAACACGCTCTACGCCACCGTGAGCGCCCAGTTCGACTTTCCGACCGGCATCCAGGCGGTGATCGAGGCGGTGCTCACCTCGCCGCGCTTCCTCTTCGTCCTCGAGTTCGGTCAGCCGAGCTCCGACCCCTCCGCCGCCGCGGTTCCGCTGACGCCGATGGAGCTGGCCACCCGCCTGGCGCTCTACCTGTGGCGCTCCATTCCGGACCAGACCTTGCTCGACGCGGCCAACGGCGTGAACGGCGGCAGCCTGGTCAGCGCCTCCGACGTCGCCACGCAGGCGACGCGGATGCTCGCCGATCCCAAAGCGACGAGCGCGCTCTCCGACTTCGCCGACCAGTGGCTGGACATCGAGAACATGAACTCGGTCACCAAGGACACGCAGTTCACGAAATGGACGTCCAACGTCGCCGCCGACCTCCACACCGAGAGCCTGACCACCTTCACCCAGGCGGTGCTGGGGAACAGCAGCTTCACCTCGCTGCTCACCTCGGGATCCTCCTACATCAACGGCGATCTGGCCTCGTTCTACGGCCTCTCCGGCAGCCCCACCTTCAGCACCGCGACGACCGTCAACACGGCGGCCAATCCGCGGATGGGGATCTTGAGCCAGGGGAGCGTGCTGGCCATGCACGCGCACACCTCGCTGCCCTCGCCCACCAAGCGCGGCCGCCTGATCCGCCAGCAGGTCCTGTGCGAGGAGGTCCCCGACCCGCCCGCCTCGGTCGGGGGCGTGCCGATCCCGCCGCCGCCCGCCAGCATCAGCAGCGGCACGACACGCGCCGCCTACCTTCAACACGTGTCGGGGAACACCGTGTGCAACAACTGCCACCAGTTCATGGACTGGATCGGGTTCGGCTTCGACAACTACGACGCCACCGGCGCGTACATCACGCAGGAGAATGCGACCAACGTCGACCCGAGCGGACAGTTCATCCCCTACCCGAACTCCAGCGACATCAGCGGAACCTTCACCGGCATGACCGACATGATGACCCAGCTGTCGAAGAGCGAGCAGGTCGACCAGTGCTTCGCGCTGGAGGAGCTTCGCTACGCGCTCCTCCGCTCGGAGACCACCGAAGACGCCTGCTCGGCGCAGCAGATCTACCAGGCCTTTTCGGGAAGCAACTTCAGCATCTCGAAGCTCCTCGTCGCCGTGGTGAGCAGCAATTCGTTCATGTACCGCACGCCGGTGAGCGCGGGCCAAGCCTGTCAATAGATCAACGAAAGCCTGTCTATGAACAAACGCAAAATACAGCTTGAACGGAGACACTTCCTGCAGCTGGTGGGCGCCTCCGCCCTCACCTATCCCTTCCTGCGCGGTGTCCCCAGCTACGCCGCCGCCAGCGGAAGCGCGCCGACCTACCTGGTCTTGGTGTTCACCCCTTGTGGCTGCGTCCGCCCGGTCTGGGGTGCCACCGACATGAGCGGGGCGTCGATCCCCCGTCCGGCTTCCGGCGCGGCGCCGACGCTCACCAGCAACTTCAAGTTCCGCAGCACGCTCGCCCCGTTCGCCACGGGGGGGACCGTCGGGGGCAGCTCCTGGACGACGAACTTGCAGTCCAAGGTGCTGGTCCTCGACGGCCTCAACAACAAGGCGGCCCAGGGATCGCACGAGGCGGGCATGGCGTCGCTCTGGACCGGTCAGATCTCCACGGGCAATCAGGCGACGAGCATCAGCATCGATCAGCAGATCAGCGCCCTGCTCAAGGCCGGCACGGCGCTCCCGTCGATCCAGCTGATGGTCCGCGACCCCGCCGACTTCACCGATCGCGAGGTGAAGACGCGCATGCTCTACAACGCGGCCGGCGTCTTCGTCGATCCGATCGACGATCCGACCACCGCGGCGTCGACCTTCTTTCCGGCCATGTCTTCGACCAACACGGGGCCGGACAAGACGACGTTCATCCGGCAGCAGCTGTTCGGCAGCGGGACGCAGGCGGGCGAGCTCAACAGCGAGCTGAACAATCTGATGCCCAAGCTCTGCACCCAGGACCGCACCCAGCTGCAGGCGTTGCAGGACGGCTGGAACAACCTCTACACGCAGCTGCAGGCGGCGGCGACCGCGTCGGCGAAGTGCACGCCGCCCGGGGCGATCAGCGTCAGCACCGACTTCCCCACCAACGCCAAGCAGCAGATGGACATCCTGGCGCTGGCGCTGGCCTGCGATCTCACCCGGGTGGCGAGCCTGCAGTTCTCCACGTCCACCAGCCAGGTGACGCACAGCTGGCTCAGCACCAGCCAGAACCCCCAGAACAACAGCCACCACAACTTCTCGCACATGGGCCCGACCTACCTGGGCGCGCTCGCCATGTGCCAGGGCTACAACAACATGGGCCAGTGCACGGGCGTCACCGACATGTACAGCGCCAGCAACGTGAACCTCTATCAGAGCGCTCCCCAGCAGGAAGCGATCGACCAGTTTTACGCCACGCAGGTCGCCTACCTGGCGCAGAAGCTCAATGGGCTCTCGGGTGCCAACGGCGGCTCGCTGCTCGATCAGTCGGTGCTCTGCTGGGGGAACGAGCTCGACATGGGGGCGGCCCACAACCACGACGACACGCCGTTCGTCCTGGTGGGCGGCGCCAATGGTCAGCTCAAGACCGGCAACCTGGTGACCTTCCCGCTCGATCTCGTCGACGGCAGCGAGGCCACCGCCGCGATGAACGACCGGTCGCACAACGATCTGCTCCTCACGCTGGCGAAGGTGATGGGCACGCCGATGACCACCTTTGGCGAGCCGACCTACTGCACCGGTCCGATCACGCAGATCCTGAACTCGTAGTCGGGAGCTCCGGGGCAAGTGCGCGGGCCGCTCCGGTGCCGGCGCGGGCCCGCGAGGATCAGGGAACCTGGATCCTGTCAGGTGCCCGTCAGGTGCCACCACCCCGCAGCATCACCAGCGGGGTGCGGAGCAAGACCGAGACCTCGAGCTGCACGAAGGTGCGCAGATCCTCCATCGCCGCCGTGTAGGCCAGGTCATAGAGCAGCTTCATGCGCATGTGATCGGCCAGGGCGTCCTCCGCCCCGTCCACCTTGAAGGGGTTGGTCAGATCGTGCTCGAACAGATCGAGCTCGCTGCCGGGCGGCGGCTTGCCGCTATAGCCCAGCGTCACCTGCGCCAGGCCGGTGATGCCGGGCTTCACGTCGCGCATCCGTTCCTCGAAGTAGGGGATGGCGTGCGCGAGCTGCTGGGCCAGCTCCGGGCGTTCCGGGCGCGGGCCGACGATGCTCATGTCGCCGAGGAAGACGTTGATGAACTGCGGCACCTCGTCGATCCGCGTCTTGCGCAAGAACCGACCGACGCGGGTGACGCGGGGATCGTCCTCGCTGGCCAGGACCGGCCCGGTGAGCTCCTCCGCGTCGGGGCGCATCGAGCGGAACTTGAGCATCGAAAATTCCCGGAACTTGGGGCTGTCGTCCTCCTCGGAGGAGGAGTCGTCCGATGTGCGCACGAGCTGCCCGGCGCGGCGCTGGCGAATAAAAATGGTTCCCGGCGAATCGAGGTAGACTGCCGCGGCGATCAGAGGGAAAAAGGGTGCAGTGATGGCCAGGCCGAGAAGCGAGCCCGCGACGTCGATCAGTCTTTTTACGACGCGAACCGACCGGACCACGCCGTTAGGCTACACCGAAACGCCAAGCCTCCGATATGACACGGAAGATGGAGCGCCCGCCGACGAGGCTGCCGCCTTGATTCGCCTCCAGCTGCTCGGAATATTGGAGCACCGGGACGTTGCCCTTCGTGCGGTGTCGACGGCGTGCAAGTTGGTGACGCCCCGCCCGCAGGGGCGAGCATGGAACAATTTTCAAATGCAGGTGGTCTCCGCCGTCGGCGAGGCATTCAACAACATCGTTCTCCACGGGTACGCGAACCGGCAGACAGCGGTGCGGGCCCCGGAGCAGGTCCCGCGGCGGCAGCTCCGGGAACAGCAAGTCCGGGAACAGATCGGCAGCATCGATCTGCGAATCCAAACCCGCCGCGGCCACATCAGGATAGAGCTGCGCGATTGGGGATCCGGCTTCGATCCGACGCGGGTTCCCCCTCCGGCGTTCGACACCCTCCCCGAGTCCGGCCTCGGCCTCTTCATCATGCAATCCTTCATGGAAATGGCGTACCGTCCCGGCCGCCCCAACCTGCTCACCCTGAGCAAGCGCTACGTCGAACGCTCGAGCGCCGTCCGCAAGAGCGAAGGTGCAACATGAGATTCGAGATCAAGGCAGCCACTGGCGTCACGCACCTCGCCATCGAAGGCGAGCTCGATGCCGTCAGCGTGTCGGAGCTGCGCCCCGATCTCGAGAAGCTGGTCAAGGGCCGGCCGACCGTCGTGGAGGTCGATCTGTCTTCGCTCCGTATGGTCGACAGCTCTGGAATCGGCGCGCTGGTCTCGCTCTACAAGCGCGTCAGGGCACAGGGCGGAACGGTCGTCATCAAGGGGCTGCGCGACCAGCCGCTGGCGATCTTCCGGCTGCTTCGTCTCGATCGCGTGATGCTGGGCGCTGACACCCGGAGTCCGCCTCCGGCGCACAAGCAATCCAAATCCCGCCACTAGAAACTCCCACCACTAGAAGCTCCCACCACTGGAAGCTCCCACCACTGGAAGCTCCCACCACCAGACACTCCCACCACTGGACTTCGCCTCCTCCAGAACCATCTCCTGGTGGTGCGCTGCAACACCGTGAAACCACGACGCACTTTGGCGAAAAATCTGTCGTTCCTGAACTGTCACCCAGGATACGGTTTTGAATGGCGTAGGATCATGGGCTCGGCTACCTTAGGCACACGGTGGGTTTGCGTATCAGGTGTCGGGGATATAGATGAAAATGGACTCCAGTCCGATGGCCGTGACCTCGCCGCTTCTCGTCGACGCATCGCTCAGTGAGCCGACCGGGCCCAACCCGGTCAGCCAGGCGGTCGCCGCGCTCGGCGATCCGGAGTCACCGTCAGAGCTCGCCCAGCGGCTCGCGGTCGTCGTCGCGATGCTCTGGCCGCAGATCGCCGATGCGGATCTGTTCCTGCCCGAGAAAGGGCGTCCGCTGCGCGGCGTCCGTGACGCGCGCGCTGGCGCCGGGCTGCTGGCCACCTTGAACGCGGTGTGGGGACCGATCGCCGCGCGCGGCCTCATGCCGGTGACCCCCACCCTTCTTCCTGGCGACGCCGCGACCGGACGCGGTTCGACGATGTCGACGCCGATCTTCGCCGGCAAGTCGCTGGAGGGGTTCCTGGTCGTGCAGCGGCAGGCCGACGGACCAGCCTTCACGATCGCCGACCTCGAAGGTCTCGCCCTGCTGGGTGAGGGGGTGGGCGGCATTCTCCCGCGCTGCCGCGCCCATGTTTCGTCGGCGACGATCTCCTGGCTGGAACAGGACCTGGCGGCCGCGGGAACGGTCCAACGGACCTTCTTGCCAGAACCAATCGGCGAGAACTCGGCCGGTGTTCGCGTCGTGACCGAGTACATGCCGGCCTACGCGGTCGGCGGCGATTTCTACGACTTCATCGATCTGGGCAACGGCCGGGTGATGGGTGTCATCGGCGACGTCTCGGGCAAGGGCGTCACGGCAGCCCTCACCATGGGGCGCGTCAGCGCCGACATCCGCCGGATGGCCACCGAGGTCTCGGGCCCCGCGGAGCTGCTGGAGCGGCTCAATCACACCCTCTCGGTCCGCATGCAAGACGACCGCTTCGTGACGGCGCTCTGCGTGCTGCTCGACGCTCCGAACAAGAAGTGGATCTTCGCCAACGCCGGCCACGTGCTGCCGCTCTTGCGCCGTTCGACCGGGGTGGTGTCGCGCGTCGCGTACTCTTCGGGGCCGCCGCTCGGCATCGTGGCGCACGCGCAGTACCGCGAGGAGACGATCTCCGTCGCCGCCCGGGACATCCTGCTGCTCGCCACCGACGGCGTGTTCGAGATCCTCTCGGCGCCGCGGCGCCCCTGCTCGACGATGGGGCAGTGCCAGTTCACGGAGCTGGTCGGCAGCGCCCCCCACGACATCGGCGAGATCAGCCGGCGCATCGTCGCCACGGCCCAGGAAGCGA
Source organism: uncultured Pseudomonadota bacterium (assembly GCA_963847705.1). Taxonomy (GTDB): domain Bacteria; phylum Myxococcota_A; class Polyangia; order Fen-1088; family Fen-1088; genus JADGRB01. Next base: position 53,154 of record CAWKBC010000034.1, read on the forward strand.
CCAACGGCCGCGACGATCTGGCGCTGCTTGGCATGCAGATCGCCGGCTGAAGCCAGCCCAGCGCCGACCGCGGCCAGGGACCACCAAAACGCGGCTTCCCGGCCGCTCAGGCCCGACCGGCGTACCAGGCGACCGTGCGCCGCAGCCCCTCGCTGAACGAGATCGCGCCGCGGTAGCCGAGGCGCTCGCGCGCGGCGCTGACGTCGGCCAGCGAGTGCTTGACGTCGCCCACCCGCCCCGGGACGTAGGTGATCGGAACGGCGTGCCCCACGATCTCGCCGACCAGCCTGATCACGTCGTTCAGATTGATGGCGGCGCCGCAGGCGACGTTGAAGACGCTCCCTGAAACACCGGAAGCCGTCGCCGCCGCCAGGTTCGCCTCGACCGTGTTGTCGATGAAGCAGAAGTCGCGCGACTGCGTGCCGTCGCCGTAGATGGTGACCCCCTGGCCGGCGAGCGCGGTGGTCACGAAGCGCGGGATGACGGCGGCGTACTCCGAATTCGGATCCTGGTGAGGGCCGAAGACGTTGAAGTAGCGCAGGCAGACGGTCTCGAGGCCGTAGGCGCCGGCGAATACCTGGCAGTAGTGCTCGCCCGCAAGCTTCGAGACGGCATAGGGAGAGAGCGGCATCGGCCGCATCGTCTCGACCTTCGGCAGCGTCGGCGTGTCGCCGTAGGCCGACGAAGAGGCCGCGTAGATGACACGCCGGACGCCCGCGCGCTTGGCGGCCTGGAGCAACTGGAGCGTCCCGGTGGCGTTGGCTTGGTGGCTCCTGATCGGATCGGCCAGGGAGCGCGGCACGGAAGGGACGGCCGCTTCGTGAAACACGAGCTCGATGCCGGCCAGCGCGCTGGCGAGCGCCGCCTCATCCCGGATGTCGGCCTCGATGAGCTCGATGTCTTTGCTGATGTCGGCAAGGTTCTCGCGGCGCCCCGAGGAGAGGTCGTCGATCACACGCACCCGCTCGCCACGGGCGACCAGCGCGCGCGCCAGGGACGACCCGATGAAGCCGGCGCCACCGGTGACGAGACAGGGGGTGGGCACGCGGCAAACGCTAGCTGATGCTCCGGCCGATTCCCAGCGCCCAACCTGGCGCGCGCAACCGGGCGCCTGGTCACTCCGAAGACGCCGGGTGGGTCCCGTGCGTCTGGTCTCCTGGGCCGTGGCTTTTGCCGTCGGAGACGCGCTGGGAGCGAGCGGCGTGGCCGACTGGCGAGCCGCAGCCGCGGTCGCGCTCGTCGCCGTCGCCTCACTGGGCCTGCGGCGGGGCCGGGCGCTGGCCGGTCCGCTTCTGTTCCTCGCCCTGGGGGGCCTGCTCGGGGGCCGCGCGGCGCGGGTGCCGGCGCTCGCTCCCGCGCTCGCCGCAGCCGTCGATTCCGAGGAGCCGCGGGTGATCGAGGCGGTCGTCGTTCACGGCCCCGAGGAGACCGCGAACGGGACGCGCCTCATCGTGACGCTCGCCGCGCTCGACGGCGCGCCGGCCGAAGGGACGCTGGCCCTGTCGGTCGCCAGCGGTTGGCCCGACTTCGGCCCCGGCGAGACGATCGCCTGCCGGGCGAAGCTGCGGGCGCTGCGGGGGACGCGCAACCCCGGACTGCCCGATCCGGCGCTGGCGTTGCGGGCCGTCGGGATCGAGGTGCTCGCCGGCGTGCCGACCGCGGGGTCCATCCGCCGCCTGGCCGAGCCTGCGGGTCTCGGGCCGCGCCGCGCGGCGTACCTGGCGCGGCGGGCGCTGCGTGCGGCGATCGATCGGGTGGTCGCGGGAGAAGCAGGCGCCTTTCTCAAGACCGCGGTGCTCGGCGATCGGCGCGGCGTCTCGCCCGACGTCGAGGAGGGGTTTCGCGCCGCGGGCGCCACCCACGTCCTCTCTGTCTCCGGGCTCCACCTGGCGGCGGTGGCCGCGCTCTTCTTTCTGCTGGTGCGCGGCCTGGCCGCGCGCGTGCCGGGGCTTCCTCTCTACGTCGACCCGCGGGCGATCGCCGCCGCAGCTTCGCTGCCGGCCATCGCGCTCTTCACCCTGCTGACCGGCGAGGCGGTGGCCACCGAGCGCTCGGCCCTGATGCTGGCGCTGGGGATGGGGGCGCTGCTGGTCGGGCGCACGGCGTCGGCGGGCCCCACCATCGCCGGCGCGGCGCTGGTCCTCCTCATCGCACGACCGCTGCAGATCTTCGACGTCTCGCTGCAGCTGTCGGTGGCCTCGGTGGCGGGGATCGCCCTCTGCGCGCGGCGGCTCGGCCCCGGCGGGCGGCCCGGAGACTCGGTGGGACAGCGCGGCCTGCGCTGGCTCGGGCGTTTCGGGGCGGCGACGCTGGCCGCGACGGTCGCCACCGCGCCGCTCGGCGCGCACGTCTTCGGCGAGATCGCGCCGCTGGCGCCCCTCGGCAACCTGGCGCTCGTCCCTCTGTGCGAGATGGTCGTCGTCCCGGTCGGCCTGGCGGGCGCCGCGGCGGCCGCGATCTGGGCGCCCCTCGGCCGGTGGCCGCTGGCGCTGGCGGCCGCCGCCGCGCGCCTGGCACTGGCGATCGCCGCAGGCTTCCGCGCGCACGCGCCCATCTGGGTCTGCCGCGCCCCGAACGTCTTCGAGACCTTCCTGCTGATCGCCGCCGGCGCACTGGCGCTCGTCGCCCCCACGGTGAGCGGCGGCGGTCGCCGACTGGCCATCGGGGCTGCGGTCGCCTGCGCGGTCGCCGCCTCCTCCAGTCTCGTCATCCGCGACCTCCGCCGGCGGTTCGCCGACACGCTGACCGTGACCTTCCTCGACGTCGGGCAGGGAGATTCCGCGGTCATCGAGGCGCCGGGGGGCGCGGTCATGCTGATCGACGGCGGCGGCACGCGCGACGGGCAGTTCGACACCGGTGCGCGCATCGTCGAACCGTTCTTGCGGGCGCGGGGAATCTCCCGCCTCGACGTGGTCGCGCTGTCCCACCCGCACCCGGATCATCTGAACGGTCTGTTCCGAATTCTCCAGCGGTTTCCAGTCGGCGCGTTCTGGTCGAGCGGCGACGACGGGCGCAATCCCGACTACCGCCGCCTCATCGCGCTGGCCGAGGCGCGCGGCGTCCCCAGGCCCGAGATCACGCCGGCGGCGCTGGGCGGCGCCCGGGTCGAGCCGCTGGGGCCGTTCCTCGACGGACGGATCGCCGCCCCGCCGGGCCTCACGGTCAACGACGCGTCGTTGGTCCTGCGCGTCGCCTTCGCGGGACGGTCGGTGCTGTTCGCGGGCGATCTGGAGGCCGACGGAGAAGGGGAGCTCTGTGGCCAGCGGTCGCTCGGTCAGACGGTGAGGTCGGACGTGCTCAAGGTTCCGCACCACGGCAGCCGGACGTCGTCGAGCGACGAGCTGCTCGACGCCGTCGAGCCCGAGCTGGCGGTGATGTCGCTCGGCTGGCGCAACCAGTTCCACTTTCCCGCGCCGGAGGTCGTGGCCCGCTACGCGGCGCGCGGGGCACAGACGCTGCGGACGGACCGCGACGGAGCCGTGACGGTCACCGTCGCGCCGAGCGGTGCCCTGAACGTGACCTGCGAGCGCGGGTGCCCCACCACGCAACCACCCCTGCCCGGCGACCGATGAGGGGTTCATGAAATGCAGGACGCTTCGGGCGGGCCCTCGGTCCTTCGGCGTCGCCGTGGCGTTCATCGCCGTCGGGGCCGGTGGTGCGACCGCCGGTTGCGCAACCGCGCCTTCTCACCGGCACCCCCGGGCCGTGGCCCTGCAGGCCGCGGGGGTCGAAGCGCTCGGGCGCGGCGAGCTGGAGAGCGCCGCGGGACATTTCGCGCTGGCGCTGGAATACGACCCGGGCCTGGCCGAGGCGGAGAGCGGCCTCGGGTTGGTCGCGCTCCGGCGGGGCGACCTCCCCCGCGCCGAGGAGGATTTTCGCACCGCGCTGGCGCTCAACGAGGATCTGGCCGAGGCGCACGTCAACCTGGCCGACCTGCTGATGCGCCGCGCCGACGACGAGAGCGCGCTCGGCGAGGCGCGCGCCGCCCTGGCGATCGATCCGGGCTACGCCGATGCGCGCCTGCTGGCTGGCGAGCTGCTGTTGCGACTCGGGCGCGCCAGCGACGCGCACTGGGAGCTGGAGAAGCTGTGCGCGGCCTATCCACGCCGCGCCGACGCGCACGCGGCGAACGCCCTGGTGCTCGTCCGTCTGGGCCGCCCTGTCGCCGCCGGGGAGCAGGCCGACCTCGCGCTGGCGATCGATCCCGATCTGCCGGCCGCGCACCGGGCGCGCGCCGAGATCCTCCGCCGGTCAGGCGAGCTCGAGGAGGCGACCCGTGAGATTGAGCTGGCCATCGCCGCCAACCCCGGCTCGGTCGAGGACCGCCTGGTCCGCGCCACCATCCTGGCGGCGCGGGGGCTCTGGGACGAGGCGGCGCGCGCGCTTGGCGATCTGGTGGCGGCGGCGCCGCGGAAACCAGAGGTCCGCTTCGTGATGGCCTTCGTCGCGCTCAACCGCGGTCAGGCCGAGGCGGCCGTGCGAGACGCCGACGATGCGCTGGCGCTCCGCGCGCACTATCCGGAGGCGCGTCTGATCCGTGCCGAAGCGCTGCTCCGATTGGCGCGCGCCAACGAGGCCCGCCGCGAGCTCGAGAGATTTCTCGACGAGGCACCGCCGACGATGGTGGCCGAGCGCGCGCAGGCCGCGCAGACCTTGGCCAGCGTTCCGAGATAGAGTCAGCGCCGATGCCGCTGCGGCTGCGCATGCTTCCCGCCCCTTCTCCCGGCGCCAGCCCTGGCCAGCCCGCCGGGCCGACGGAGGAGCGGGCCATCGAGCTCGGCGACGACACGAACGAGGTTCGGATCGGGCGCCGGCCCGACCTGGAGCTTCCGCTCCCCTACCCGGCGCTGTCCGGGCTTCACGCGCAGCTGGTGCGCGTCGATGGCCGCTGGCAGATCGAGGACCTCGGCAGCACCAACGGGACGCGCGTCGACGGCGAACGGCTGGCGCCCCGTCAACCACGCCCGATCGCCCCCGGCGCGCAGATCAAGCTCGGTCAGATCACCCTGGTCTTCGATGGCACCGTCGGAGCCGTCGCAGGCGCCGAACGGACCGCGACCATCGCGCGCCGGCTGGTGAGCGATCTGTTCGCCGCCTCGTCCGACATGGCCGTGCCCAGCTTGGCCGTCGTCGGGGGAGTCCCGGCGAAGCCGCCCCTGCGGCTCGAGGCGGCCGAGCGCCGCTACGTCGCGGGGCGGGGCGAGACCTGCGATCTGCAGCTCCTCTCGGAGGAGATCTCGCGCGAGCACGCGGAGATCATCCGGCTGTGGGACGGCGTCGTCGTCAACGACCTCGGCTCCAAGAACGGCGTGCGGGTGAACGACGTCGTGGTCAGCGGGCGGCGCCAGCTGCGCGACGGGGACCTCATTCAGATCGGTCCCGCCACGCTCCGGCTGTCGGACCCGGCCGATCGTTATCTGCGAGATTTCGAGGCGCGGGCACCACGGGTGCCACCGACGGAGGATGAGGCGGTCCGGCCTCCCGACGCGGCGGCGGCGGCGGCCGCCCAGCCGTCGGAGGTGGCGACCAGCGCGCCGCCGCGTCCCCTCGCACCTTCGACACCGGCGGCGCCGTCGGTGACCCAACGATCGACCGACTCGACGCGGAAGCAGCGCGCCCGCAGCTCGCGGACCGCGATCGCCGTGGCCGCCATCGTGCTGATCGCCATCGGCGCCGCGATCGTGGCCTTGGCCTTCGGCGGCTGAAGCCCCTCGAACCGCCAGAGCCAGCGGTGTCTCAACGGTTCTTGCGGGCCTTCTTGCGCGCCTTGCGGGCGTCCTTGCGCTTCTTCTTCTCTTTGACGCGATCGACGTTCCGCTTGGGCGCCTGGAAGTTGCCGCGCTCCGCCGACGGGGTCTGCATCATGTTCGCCAGCTGGTTCATGTCCATCCCCATCATCTTCTTGGCCTGCGCGATCTGCTTGAAGCCGGGGATCTTGCCGAGCAGCCCGGTCGACTGTCCGATCTGCATCATCATCTGGCGCATCATCCCGAAGCGGTTCAGCAGATCGGCGACCTCCTGCTCCTTGTGCCCCGAGCCCTGCGCCACGCGCTTGAGGCGGCCGGTGTCGTAGAACGCGCTCCGCTTCTTCTTGCGCTTGCCGTTGTCGACGATCTCTTCCCAGCTGGTGACGATGAAACGCTCGGGATGCCGGCGCTCGTCGCCGGTCATCGAGGAGATCATGGACCCGATGCGCACCAGCTCCCGGTCATCGACCTGGGCGCCCTCCGGGATGGCGTCGGCGATGCCGGGGATCTTGTCCATCATGTCCTTGAGCGGACCCATCTTCTTGAGGACGCCGATCTGCTCGAGGAAGTCGTTCATGTCGAACTTCCCCTTGAGCATGCGCATCGCGTCCTGCTCGGCCTTCTCCTCGTCGACCACCTCCTCGAACTGCTGGACCAGGCCGACCACGTCGCCGCGCCCCAGGATGCGGCTGGCCATGCCGTCGGGGCGGAACTCTTCCAGCCGATCGGACGACTCGCCCATCCCGACGAACTTGATCGGCTTGCCGGTGACCGCCTTCACCGACAGCGCGGCGCCGCCCCGGGCGTCGCCGTCGAGCTTGGTGAGGATCACCCCGTCGATGTTGAGGCGATCGTTGAACGCCTTGGCCGTGCCGACCGCGTCCTGACCGATCATCGCGTCGACGATCAGCAGGATGTTGCCGGGGTGGACCCGCCGAACGATGTCGGACAGCTCCTGCATGAGCGGCTCGTCGATGGCCAACCGGCCCGCGGTGTCGAACAGGATGACGTCCCGCCCGGTCTCGGAGGCCACCTTCAGGGCCCGCTCGCAGATCTCCGGCGGCTTGCCCCCCACCTCCGAATAGACCGGGATCCCCAGCTTTTCGCCGATGATCTTCAGCTGGTCGATCGCGGCCGGGCGGTAGACGTCGGCCGCCACCAGCAGCGGACGCTTGTGCTGCTTCTCGAGGTAGCGGGCCAGCTTGCCCACGGTGGTCGTCTTGCCCGATCCCTGCAGGCCGACCAGCATGATCCCGGTCGGGCCCTTCTTGGCGAACTTGATGCTGGTGTCGACCGGCCCCATCAGGTCGACGAGCTCGTCATGACAGAGCTTGACGAAGTGGTCCTCCGGACTGACCCGGCGGACCTTCTCCTTCGTCGAGGCCTTCACCTTGACGATGACGCCGACGGCCTTCTCTTTGACCCGCTTGCAAAAATCCTGGACCACGTCGAAGCCGACGTCGGCCTCGAGCAGCGCCGTGCGGACGTCCTTGAGCGCCTCGTCGACGGTCGCCTCGTCCAGCTCTGCCAGCCCCTGAAAGCGCTGCTTCGCGCTGCGGAATCCCTTGGTGAGCGTCTCGAACATGGGCGCGCAATCTAGCACGGCGCCCCCGCAGGGTGCGGCGCTAGCCCGGCGGCTTGGTTCGGCGCTCAGTCCACCAGGACTGCCAGCGGGCGCGGGCCGCCTCGCGGGCGCCCCGGGGGAGATCGAAGGCGTAGCCGAAGTACTCGCCGGTGAGGACGCGCAGCTCCTGCTCGGCGGCCTCCCGGATCTCGGCGGTCTTGTGGGAGAGCCCCTCGAACAGCCAATCGATCCGCTCGTCGTCCTCGTGCTGCCTCCACCAGGCGGCCCAGCGCTTGGGTTTGGGCCCGAAGTCCTGCTTGGTGATCGCCACCAGCTCGGCGTGCGCGGCCTCGACATCGTCCCCCTCCTCGAGACGTTCGATGAGGCCGGGGACCTCGCGCTTGTCGCGTGACGCCGGCGGCGACGACAGGGTCGACAACGGGGTCGACGACGGGGTCGACGACGGCTCCCGCGGTGGGGCTCGAAGCGGACTGGGAGCCGCCTGCGCCGCCGGCGCAGGGGCGGCGACTGGCGCCGGCGCAGGGGGGCGCGCCTCGGAGACCGGCGGGGGAAGCCGGGGCGGGGGGATCTCGACGGGGGGCTCGGGCGGGGTCGGCGGCGGAACGGGCGTGTGCGCCGCTTGCCAGCGCCGCACCGGCTCGGCTCCCACCACCCGGGCGAAGAGGCGCACCAGCCGGGGCTCCATCGGTCGCCCGTAGATCGCCTGCTGAACGGCGGCGATCCGAATCTCCGGCGCGACGAAGAGCGCGAACGGGATGGCCAGCGCGCGCGTCGCCGCCTCGATCTCGACGCGGGCCACCGGCTCGCCGCACAAGATCTGCACCGCGCCCTCCTTGAGCCCCACCGGCACCGCCCGGCAACGCGCCGACCAGTCTGCGTCGAGGTCGAGCGCGTCCGAGCCGTCGGGCTTCACCAGCTTTTGGGGCGCCTCGCAGAGCGTGCGATCCGGGATCCCCAGCTCGGTCGCCGCCGCGAGCTCGCCCCAGAGCGTCCCCTCGGCGATGGCTTCCAGCTCCAGCAGCGCCGTGTCGAGCGCGCCGCCGTAGACCGCCTGACGTGCGACCGCCGCGCGCACAGCGGCCAGCGGGACCAGTCCCGTGGCGAGCAATCGATCCGAAAGGCGCGACGCCATGTCGTCCTCCCGCGCTCGCCGGCTAGTCCTCGTCGACGATCACGTACGTGCCGGCCAGGTGATCGTGGAGCGCGCGGTGCTCGCGATCGAACAGCGCCCACAGCCAACCGAGCGCCGCCGGTCCCACGCTGGGCGCCAGGGCCAACAGCCGAAGGAGCCCGCGCGCGGGCCCGGGCGGACGGCCGCGCCGGTCGATCAGGCGAATGCCGACGAGCCGCATGCCCAGCGTCTGTCCCGCCATCCCCGCAAAGTAGAGCTGGTAAAGACCGGCCATGCCAAGCAGAAGGCCGATGGCGCCGACCGCCATCGGGTTGCGATCGAGGATGCCGGCCACCAGCAGGTCGGGGCCGATCTCGCGCAGCCCCGGCATCGGCACGTGCAGCCCCAGGGCCACCGCCGCCGTGACGGCCAGGGTGAAGGCGAACAGCAGCACCAGATCGCACAGGGCGGCGAAGGCGCGCCGCGGGAACCCGGTCACCCGCACGCGCAGCACGCGCTCCTCGTGCGGGCGTGACGGCGACGGATTCGGCTCTGTGGCGGGCATCATGGCGGCGAACGCGGTCACGACCCCATTGTGCGGAGCCGTTTGCGCGCCAGCAAGTTTAACGCCTGCAAGTTTACGTCTGGCGGCCCGCTTCAATCCAACATGCCGTACGCGCCCGCCACCAGCGCGACAGCCACGATCGCCGCGGTCTCGACGCGCAGGATCCTGTCACCGAGCCCGACCGCTTCGAACCTGGCGGCCTGAGCCACCGCCAGCTCGGCCGGTGCGAATCCTCCTTCGGGCCCGACCAGCAGTGCGGTGGCGGCCGGTTCAGCTCCTGCGAGGGCCGCCCGCAACGAGCGGGTGCGCTCACCCTCGAACAGAGCCAGCCGCCGTGCGGGAAGCTCGGGACCGGCCAGCGCCTCCGCCAACCGGACGGGCGGGTCGACGATCGGGAGGTCAGCCCGACCGCACTGGCGGGCCGCCTCTCGGGCGATCTTCTCCCAGCGGGCCCGCTTGCCGTCGGCCCCTTCGGCGTCGGGCCGGACCACCGAGCGCTCGGTGACCACCGGAACGATCCGCGCCACGCCCAGCTCGGAGGTCTTCTGCACCAGGAAGTCCATCCGTGGACCGCGCGGGATCGCGCAGAGGAGCGTCAGCGACGCCGCCGGACCAGCCACCAGGCGGCGCGCGCCCAGCGCCAGCTCGGTCTCCCCGCGCTCCACCCGGATGACCTCCGCCTCCACCTCACCGCCGGCGCCGTCGAACAGCGTCAGCGTGTCGCCCGGGCGGGCCCGCAGGACGAGGCCGATGTGGCGATGCTCGGGTCCGGTCAACGTCAGCCGAGGTCCGCCCAGCTGCGCGCCGGGGACGAACAGGCGCCGCTCGCTCATGACGGGCGGAGACGCAGCGCGGCCCACTCGTCTTCGTCGCGACGGGCCTCGAGCGTGAAGCCCGCGGCGCTGAACGCGCGCAGAACGACGTCGGCCTGGTCGGCCAGGATGCCGGAGAGGATCACGGTCCCCCCGGGCGCCACGCGCGCCGGAAAGTCAGCGGCCAGCGCCGCCAGGACGCCCGCCTCGATGTTGGCCAGCACCAGATCGCTGGCGCCCGAAACCCCGTCGAGGCTCCCTGCCCGCGTGGTCACCGTGGTGACCCCGTTGAGCGCCAGGTTCTCGTCGGTGGTCGCCACCGACTCCGGATCGACGTCGACCGCCAGCCCGCGCGCGGACGGCCAGAGCCGCACGGCCGCGATCGACAAGATCCCCGAGCCGCACCCGAGATCGAGAAAGGCCTCCACCGGCCGGTCGGCGATCTCCTCGCTGAGCGCGATCACCAGGCGCGTGGTCGCATGCCCGCCGGTGCCGAACGCCCGTCCCGGATCGAGATCGATCACCCGATCGCCCTTGGCCGCCGGCTTCAGATCCCAGCTCGGCCGAATCAGGAACGTCCGCCCGACGCGCGTCGCCCGGAAGTACTGCTTCCAGACGTCCCGCCACTCGTCTTCGTGGGCCTCGCGCCGGCGCACCGACAGCGGGTCGACCGAGACACCGGCCTCTTTCATGCGCGCCGCCGCGGCCTCGATCTCGGCCAGAACGGCGGCCTCCAGCTCGGGCGCGCACTGGGCCACCAGCACGGCGCGCCCCGCCCCGGCCCGAATGATCGTCTGCGCGTCGCGGATCTCGACGCCGCCGGTCAGCTCGCCGACGGCGTCCGCCATCACCTCGGCTGCCGCGAAGGGCAGCTCGAGCACGATTTCGATCCAGAGGGGGTCGGCCCCCACGGGGGTCAACGCGGTACGCGGCGCTTGGCTTCGCGGCGCCGGCGCTTCCGGGCCTCGCGCATCTTGCGTTTCTTTTTGACCGACGGCTTCTCGTAGTAACGGCGCCGCTTGATCTCCTGCAGGATCCCCTCTTTGGACATCTTCTGCTTCAGGATCTTGAGCGCTTTATCTACAGAATCGCGAACTTCGACCTCGAGCGGTCGTCCGAGCAGTGTCTCCAAGCGTGGGCTCCTTTGAGGAGGGGGCATTTGACACGCCCAAAGGGGCGCAGTCAAGGCGCTTCGGCCCTCTAAAGGAGTCTTTGCACAAGACGCATGATCGGGGTATGTAACGCTGAACTTTCGGAATATTCCGTAGGTTTTCCTCCGGGAAGACCTTTCGGGATTCCTCGACCAAAAAGGAGCGATCAGAATGGTCATGGGGGCTAAGGTCTTCACCGCGACGAAGGCCAAGGACCGGGAGGAGCTCGGCGAGGTGATCACCCGTTGGATTGCGAACAACCCGCGCGCGAAGATCATCGACAAGATCGTCACCCAGAGCTCGGACAGTGAGTTCCACTGTCTGTCGATCACGATTTTCTACGAGCTGTCGCCGCAGTAGTCGTCGTCTCTGATTCATCTCGATGCGTTTCGGCTTCCTGCTCAAGCGCGGTAAGCCCGAAGCACGGGAGCTGGCCGAGACCCTGGGCAAGGTCTTGCTGGGGCGCGGCGCGACACTGTTCGCTCTCGCCGAGGACGCGAGCGCGATCCCTGGCGCGACGGTGGTCGCCCCCGAGGAGTTGGCGGCGTCAATCGACGTCCTGGTCGTGCTGGGCGGCGACGGGACGTTCCTCTACGGCGCCGCGCTGGCCGGCGATCGCGGGATCCCCATCTTCGGCGTCAACCTGGGCAGCCTGGGGTTCATCACCCCCTACGCCCGCGGTGAAGCGGCCGCCGCCATCGACCAGGCCTGCCGCGGCGGCCTGGTGATCGAGGAGCGAATCCGGCTGGCGGTCTCCCTCCGTCGGGCGGACGACAGCGCGCCCCAGCCGCCCCGTTCGGCGGTCAACGACGCCGTGCTGACCCGTCCGGCCGCCCGCCTGCTCGATCTCGAGGCGCGCCTCGACGGCGCCGAGATCACCACCTACAAGGCCGACGGGCTGATCGTGGCGACGCCGACCGGCTCGACCGCCTACTCGCTGGCGGCGGGGGGCCCCCTGCTCACGCCCGACCTGGAGGCGATCGTGCTGACGCCGATCAGCCCGCACACGCTGACCAACCGGCCGCTGGTCTTCCGCCCCGATTCCCGCCTCTCGATCCGCAACGCCTCCGACGGCCCGGTCTCCCTGACGATCGACGGGCAGTGGACCGAGACGCTGCCCAGCGACGCCTGGATCGACGTGCGCCGCGCCGAAAAGCCGCTGCGCCTCTATCAGGCCCCCCGCGGTTTCTTCGGCATCCTGCGCGAGAAGCTCTCCTGGGGGTCGCGCAGGGTCGAAGAGAAGTAGAGGCAGACAGAGTGCGTGAGGTCGAGACGGGCTTCGCCGGCTCGAGCTCTTCGCCTGGGGTGCGGGACCCTTTCGAGGTCCCGACTAGAAACGAAGCCACGTTCCTGGCGATAATGCCGGGGTGCTGACCCTGCTTCGCATCTCGGGCTTCGCGCTGATCGACGAGCTCGAGCTGCCGCTCGGACCTGGCCTCACCGCCGTGACGGGCGAGACGGGCGCCGGGAAGAGCATCCTGGTCGACGCGCTGGGGCTGCTGCGGGGCGGGCGCGCCGGCGCCGACGTGATCCGCACCGGCCGCGACGAGGCGCGGGTGGAGGCGATCCTCGAGCTCCCCGCCGGCTCGGCGACGCGCGCGCGTCTGGTGGCGGACGGGCGGGAGGTCGAAGAGGGGCTGGTCGTGCGGCGGGTGATCGCGCGCGGGGGGCGCGGCCGCACGCACCTGGGCGGCGGGCTGGCGACGGCCGCCGACCTGGCATCGACGGTGGCGGGCCTCATCGACATCGCCTCGCAGCACGATCAACAGTCGCTGACCGATCCGGAGAGCCAGCTGGCGATCCTGGACGCCTTCGCCGAGAACCAGCCGCTGCGCGACGAGATGACGGCGGCGTACGCGGCGCGGGCGGCGACGGCGGCGGCGCTGGCCTCGTTTTCGGCCGACGCGCGGGCGCGCAGCGAACGGGAAGATCTGTTGCGGTTTCAGCTGGCCGAGCTGGAGGCGGCGGGGCCGGCGCCTGGTGAGGACGGCGCGCTCGCCGCCGAGCGGGAGCGCCTCAAGGGGGCGGAAAAATTTCTGGCCGCGACCGCGCGCGGCGAGGAGACGCTGTACGCCGGCGACGGCGCCGTGGCGGAGCGCCTGGCCAGCGTGGCGCGGGAGCTGACGCCGCTGGCGGCGCTCGATCCCGCGCTCGGGCCGCTGGTCGAGCGGCTGGCCGACGCGCAGGCCGCGATCGAGGATGTCGCGCGCGAGCTCGGCCGCTATGTGCGGGGGATCCGCTCGGACCCGGCCCGACTCGAAGAGGTCGAAGAGCGGCTCTTCCTGCTGCAGAAGCTCTGCCGCAAGCACGGCGGGACGGTCGCCGATTCTGGCCGCCAAGCAATCGGCACTGCGCGCCGAGCTGGGCGAGCTCGGGTCCTTCGAAGAGGGGATGGCGGCGCGGCAGGCGGCGGCGAGCGCGGCCGAGGCGCGCGCCAGCGCGGCAGCGGAGGCGCTCAGCGCCTCGCGGCGGCAGGCGGCGGGCAGCCTGGAGAAGAAGGTCACCGCCGTCCTGCGCGAGCTCGGCTTTGCCTCGGCGCGTCTGCCGGTGGCCGTCGAAGCACGCGACCTCGGTCCGAACGGCGCCGACCGCGTCCGACTGCTGTTCGCCCCCAACCCCGGCGAGGAGGCGCGTCCGCTGGCCAAGATCGCCTCGGGGGGCGAGCTGTCGCGGGTCATGCTGGCGGTCAAGCAGACGCTGGCGCGCACGGACGAGGTGCTGACCTACGTGTTCGACGAGGTCGACGCCGGGATCGGCGGCGGCACGGCCGAGATCGTCGGGCGTAAGCTGAAGCGCCTGGCGGCTGAGCGGCAGGTCATCGTCATCACGCACCTCCCCCAGGTCGCCGCCTTCGCCGACGCGCACGTGCGCGTCACCAAGACGGCTGCGCGCGGCAAGACGCGCGTCGAGATCACCCGCCTCGACGACGCCGACCGCCCCGGGGAGATCGCGCGCATGCTGGCGGGCGCCGCCCCGTCGGCTCAGGCGACGGCCCACGCGGAAGAGATGCTCCGCAACGCTCGCGCCGACTAGGAGGGCATCGCCGAAAGGCGACGGTGAGCGAAGCGAACGATGGACACTGGCCCGACGACGCGCCGCCCGGTAGGCGGCCTCAGGCGGCCTGGCCCGCCCGAGCCCAGCCAGTGGGACCGCGAACGAGCCTTCGATCTTCCTTCGACAGCGCTTAATTGATTGGGCCGGCAGCGCGTGCTAGTTGAAGAGAAGCCGCGAGAACACGCCGGCTACGGCTCCCGCCCCCCCGAGGTCGAGTGGCACGCAGACGACGCAGACGGCAATCCGGTGAAATGAAGAACTCGCTCAGGCTGAGCGTGCTCTTGGTGGGGTTGGTCGGGATCAACGTCTACGTCTTCTTTTTCAACCACAAGACGGCGCCGCGCGACGTCCTGAACCTCCAGTCGACGACCAAGACCATGGAGACGACCCGCCGGGAGGTCTTGGCGGCGGACGCCCGTGAGGCCCGAGAGGCGCTGACGGCCGAGGCTGCTGCCAGGACGACGAGCAAGCCGGCGACAAAGAACAAGCCCCCTGAATCCCGCGCGGAGACGGCCGCGACTGCAGCGACCAAATCAACCGCGCTGGTGGCCGAGCGGACCGCGCCGGCGGTCGAACCGGCTGTGCCGACGGCCGAAGCGGCCGTGCCGACGGCGGCCGAGGCCCCGCTGCCGCCACCCGCCCCCCCCAAGCTGCTCTCGCCCAAACCTGATCTCGCCGCGCGAACGTTCGCCGCCAACACCCCCCCACCCCGCGCGGCCTTTCAGGTCCCCTATGCGCCGCCGCCCGAGCCGATGACGGCCCGCGCCTCGACGCCTCCCCACGCGGCGTTTCAGATCCCCTTCGCGCCGCCGGCCGAGGACGACGGTGACGCGCACGAGGACTCGGTCGAGAAGAAGTTCAACAACGCCGACACCCTGGGCCAGGTGCTGGCGCGCGAGGGGTTCGGCCCCGCCGGCCCGCAGGTGACGGCCGCGCTCGCCAAGCTCTGCGATCCGCGCAGCATCCGCGGCGGGCAGAAGTACGTCGTGCGGCTCGGCGAGGACGGCGCGCCCGCGTCGTTCGAGTACCAGTCGTCGGCGATCCTCCGCTACCTCGTCGAGAAGGACGAGGAGACCGGCTCGTGGAAAGGCCGCAAGCTGGAGGCGGCGGTCGAGATCAAGACCGTCGCGGCCGGCGGCGTCGTCGATTCGTCGCTCTACGAATCAGTCCAGAAGGCGGGCGAGTCGACGGCGCTGGTGAGCCTGCTGGTCGAGCAGTTCGCCTGGGACGTGAACTTCTATACCGACACCCACCCGGGCGATCACTGGAAGGTGGTCATCGAGAAGCAGTATCTCGGGGGGCAGTTCTACAAGTACGGGCGTCTCCTGGCAGCGGAGTACGGCGGCAAGGTCGGCACCTTCCGCTCGTTCTTCTGGGCCGGCAAGGGCGCGCCGCGCGACAAGCCGGGCAAGTACTACGACGACCACGGACTGGCGATCTCCAAGACCATGCTGAAGACGCCGCTGCGCTACGTACGCATCAGCTCGAAGTTCGACCGCAAGCGCTTCCACCCGATCCTGCACGTCGAAAAGGCGCACCTCGGCATCGACTACGCGGCGCCGCAAGGCACGCCGGTCTGGGCCTCGGCCAGCGGGCGCGTGGTCGAGGTGGGCCTCAAGCGCGGCTCGGGCAACACCATCGTGCTGGCCCACGCCAACGGCCTCTCGACCCGCTACTACCACCTGTCACGCTACGCGCGCGGGCTGCACGTCGGGCAGCAGGTGAAACAGAAAGAGGTCATCGGCTTCGTCGGAATGACGGGCCTGGCGACGGGACCGCACTTGCACTTCAGCGTCACCAAGAACGGCGCCTTCGTCGATCCGAGCAAGCTGAACGTGAGCCGCGACGCCCCGGTGCCGGACCACGGCGCCTTCATGGACGCCATCCGCCCCCGCATCGCCGCGCTGAAGGCCATCCAGCCCGGCGCCGTCGCCGGCAACTAACCCCCTCCTGCTCGCTCCGCTCCGCTCCGCTCCGCTCCGCTCAACTCTTCGGCGAGGGCGAGGGGGCCGGGAGTTCGGTCGGCCTCCGCACCCGAGGGGTTGGAATCGGCAGGCGGAACAACAGAGCCGCCTGCCTCAGCTCCGGCCGACCGAACTCCCGGCCCCCTCGCTGGCCGAAAGAGCAGCGCTCCACTCCGCGCGAAGTCTGACCCTGCCTCCGCGCGAAAGTCTGCACCCTGCTCCGCGCGAAGTCTGCACCCTGCTCCGCGCCGAAAGTCTGCACCCTGCTCCGCGCGAAGTCTGCACCCTGCCTCCGCGCGAAGTCTGCACCCTGCCTCGCGCGAAAGACCGGACCCCACTCCGTCCGAAGGGCCCGCGCAGGAAGCGCATCCGGTGGCGGGGAGCGGAGCTCTTTCCGGGGGGCTCGTGCGCAGCGGAGACGAGGTTGAACGCGCGTGCGGGTGGGGCCGGGGAGCTTCTCGGCCGGAGCTAAGGCGGGCGGCTCTGTTGTTCCGCCCGCCGCTTCCAACCCCTTGGGTGCGGAGGCCGAGGAGCTCCCCGGCCCCGCCCGCCCCCGCCGGAAACTGAGCGGAGCGGAGAGCCCGGGGGGAGCTAAGGAAGAGCTAAGGAGAAGCCGGGGTGAGCTGGGTGTAGTCGAGGAAGTTGCCGGTCATCATGAGGAGAGACATGACCGTCCACGACGACTCGTAGTACTCACCGCCGACGAACAGGTTGTCGCCCTTGACCAGGCCGTACGCGCTGTTGAGGAAGGCCTGGTTGGAGGCGCTGTTCATGGCGCCGACCGCGGCCGGGCCGATGAAGGCCGCCGACTGTCCCTGCGAGACCGTATGCGCCCCCGAGTTCACCGTGCCGTCCATGTTGTAGCCGTCGACGATGCTGGCGGCCCCGACGCCGCTGAAGAAGCTGCTGGTCAACGCCACGTATTGCTGAGCGCGCGAGGGGTTGAGCGCCGCCGCCGCGCCCGACGCGCTGGCGCCGTTCAGGCACCAGTCGATCCCGATCCGGAACGGCGTCCGGCAAGCGTCGTACTGGTAGTAGTAGGGACCTGCGCTCGACATGCCGCCGGTGTTGGTGGACCAGCCGGGGACCAGCCCGTTGGTGGTGTTTTTGTTGCCTGTGTTGAGCACGTTGCAGAACGTCGTGCCCGACTTGTCGCAGAGGATCGTGTCGTAGACCGTCTGGGTGACGGCGTCCCAGGTGTGCGTCGAATCGGTGTCCACCTGCTTGAACACGCGGTAGTAGGCCGGCGCAAAGTACGAGACGTTGACGTCGTTGAAGAGATTGCCCGGCCAGCTGTCGCCGGGACCGGCCAGCTTCGAGCTGTAGACCTCGTGGTTCCAGATGTTCTGGATCTGCGTCTTGGCCAGGCCGGCGTAGTTGAGTCCGCCGCTCGACCCCCACTGCTTGTCGGCCATCACCAGCGCCCAGGCCATGTCCTCGTCGGCGTCGGTGGCGGCGCCGCTCTCGGGCTGCCCGTTCACCACCGGCGCGTTCCCACTCGCGTCGACCACCCAGTTCATGAGGCCGTTCGAGTCGGTGTGGAGCTGCTCGTACTTCCAGAGGTTGTCGAACAGCGTGTGATCGCCCATGTAGACGGCGATGACCATTCCGTAGCCGATCCCCTCGGAGACGGTCGAGTTGAGCGGGGTGGCCCCGGACGGGCTGCCGAGCCCGTCGGACGACGTCCGCTGCACGCGCTGGAAGTTGCCCGCCCCGCTGGAGGTGACCAGGTCCGCCTTCCACTTGGTGTAGGCGGCCATGACGTCGTTGTTGTCGTAGGCCGTCGGGTAGGTGCAGCCCGACATCTGGCGGTTCTGGGGGAACGGAAAGTTCGTTCCGTTCGAGGGCGGCGTCGGTCCGCGCGAGAGGCCCCCCGTCCCGGAGACGCCACCCGTGGCCCCCCCGGCGCCGCCGGCCCCCGCGCCGCCGGCCGAACCGCCCGTGCCGGTGCTGGCGGTCGCGCAGGTTCCGTTGCTGCAGGTCTGGCCGCTGGCGCAGGCGTGACCGCAGCTGCCGCAGTTGCCTGCGTTGGAGGTGGTATCGATGCAGCTCCCGCCGCACAGCTGCTGGCCGGAGACGGTGCAGCTGCAGATCCCGCTCACGCAGGAAGAGCCGGAGCCGCAGGCGGTGCCGCACGTTCCGCAGTCGGCCGCGTTCGACGGCCCGCTGCAGGTGCCGTCCGTGCATTTCGTCCCCGACGTGCAGGTCGACGAGCAGGTCCCCGTGCTGTCGCAGACGTCGCCGCTCGCGCACGCCGCGCAACTGGCGCCGCAGTGGTCGGGGCTCGACTGGACGCAGGTGCCGCCACAGCTCACGAAGCCGCCCGTGCAAACGCAGGAACCCGCCGAGCAGGTGCTGCCGCTCCCGCAGGCCTTGCCGCACGTCCCGCAGTTCTGGCTGTCGCCCTGCAGGTTGACGCAGGTGGTGCCGCACTGCATCTGACCGGAGCTACAGGAAGATCCCGTTCCCCCGGACCCGCCCCGTATCGGCGGCGTGCACGACGCCAGCGACCCCGCGGCCAGGCCGCCGACCAAGAGAACAAAGAGAGTCCTGAGGGGTGTGAGCTTCATTTTAAGCTTACCGGAGCTCCACCGCCCGCCGGTCCCCGCCCACGGCCATCTGACCGCCCCGACGCCGATCGGTCAAGCTCTTTCGTTTTCTGGAAATGAAATCGCTCCGAAGCTGACCACGCTGGCCTCGTCGATGTTCCACTGGTCGTAGCCGAGCAACCGTCCGCGCGCCTCGGGAAGAGCGCGCAGAAACGTGTAGATCGGCGACGTGCCGCACCACTTGAGATCGTCGTAGCCGGCGCTGTCGTCCGCTTCGTCGCCGCGTTCGGCCACCAGCTCCCAAAAACCGTCGGCGTCGCCGGCGCCGATCCGCTCGACCCGCGCCCGATCGCGCGCGGCGACCGTCACCAGCGGACCGACGTTCGCGCGCGCGGCGAGCGCGTCACCGTAGCGGCGGCCGACGTGCGCGAAGTCGACCCCCAGCACGAAGGAGAGCCGCTTCCCCTCGCGCGCCGCCAGCTCGCCGAGCGCGCCGGCGAACCGGGCCACCTGGTCGTTCGTCTCGGGGCGCCTTCCGGTGCGCGGGCCGTCGGCGAACGCACCGCAGAGCACGGGGAGAATGCGGACGGCCGGACCGAACAGGTACTGCAGGAAGACCACCTGGAATTCGATGGCGTGCTCGACGAAGTGACACGGGTCCTCGAGGGCCACGGCCCCCGGCGCCTTCTTGGCCAGCGCGTCGACCAGGGCGACCTCGGTCCGCGCCGCGCCGAACGGTGTGGCGAACGGTTTGCGCGTGAGCCCGTAGCGATCGGGCTCGCCGTAGTGCGAGGTCCCGAGGATCACGAACACCCTGTCGCCCCCCGCGAGGTCGACGGGGAGCGCGCCGTAGGCCCGCGCGTAGGTGGCGCTCCCGGCGAAGGGGCTGACGTGCGGTGCGGCGATCGCCCGCGTGGGCGCGGTGGCGCGCGCGGCGCCTCCCTCGGGCGGCGCCTCACCGAAGTAGCCGCGCAGCGTCTCCGTCAGCGCAGCCGGCGCGGCGGGATAGGCCCCGCCCACGTGCGCAGCGGGGCGCTCCGGCGACGCGGCGATCTCCCGGAGGCGCGCCGCGCGCAGCTCGGCGAACCGTTCGTCGTCGAGAAAGCCGGCCTCGCGCAGGGCCTTGACCAGATTCTTGGCCGCCTCCCCGACCGTCACCCGGCCCGCCAGCTTGACCAGCTTGGCGCGCAGATCGCCCTCGTCTTGGCGGCCGTCGAAGCAGCCGAGACAGCGGGCCAGCAGCGGCGGGACCACCAGCGTCGCCGTCGAATAGCGGTAGGGATCGCGGATGACCAGCCCCGGCTGCTCCGGCAGCGGCGACGGCATCACGTCGAGATCGGCGCGCAGACGCGGCAGGGGGGCTGCCATGACCCTCTTTCATCATGCCACGCAGCTGGCGTCTGGGACACCCGCGCGCCACAATCACCCGCATGTGGAGCTCCGCGAAGAGCAAGTTGCCGGCGCCGGGCCAGGCGCTCCCCGGTCGCGCCGAGAAGATGCCGGTCCCCGCGCGTCACTTCGTGAACGGCGCGCCGCTCGAAGGGCCCTGGCCCGCGGGCCTGCAGCTGGCGACCTTCGGGATGGGCTGCTTCTGGGGCGCCGAGCGCAAGTTCTGGGAACATGCCGGCGTCTTCAGCACCGCCGTCGGTTACGCCGGGGGAACGACCCCCAACCCGACCTACCGCGAGGTCTGCTCCGGCCTGACCGGCCAGAACGAGGTCGTGCAGGTGGTGTTCGATCCGAAGGTGGTGAGCTACGAAGAATTGTTGAAGCTGTTCTGGGAGAACCACGACCCGACGCAGGGGATGCGGCAGGGGAACGATGCGGGAACCCAGTACCGCTCGGCGATCTACACGCATGGCCCCGAGCAGCAGCGCGCGGCCGAGGCGTCGCGAGAGGCGTACGGGGGCGTGCTCAAGAGCGAGGGGTTCGGCGCGATCACGACCGAGATTCGCCCCGCGCCGCCGTTCTATTACGCCGAGGACTACCATCAGCAATACCTGGCCAAGAACCCCGACGGCTACTGCGGCATCGGCGGCACCGGCGTCTCCTGCCCGGTCGGCCTGGCTCGCTGATCAGCGGATCGCGTGGGCGGAGCGAGGCTTCGCCTCGCGGAGCCCTTCGCGGGAGGGGGTGGGAACCCTCCCAGGGTTCCCATTACTACTGACCCGCCACGTGGCCGCGGCTCCAGTCGGCGAGGCGGTGCTGGGCGCGGCGGAGCTCGTCGAGCTGCTCGCGCAGCCTGGCGACGTTCGAGCGGTAGACACGGTTCTCGGGGGCCAGCGCGGCGGCCCGCTCCCAGGCTTGCAGCGCCTCACCGTAGCGCCCCGCCAGGCGCAGCGCGATCCCCCGGTCGAACAGCTCGACCGCGCGCTGGAGCGGCGAACGGTGGCTGTCGTGCGGCGGCTGGTCCGGCGTGCGTCGCCACCCCAGCAGGCCGGGCGCCGTTCCGCTCGGACCGCCGAACACCCGCTCGAACAGCTGGCCGGGCGGGCTCCAGTGCGGCGCCGACGGATCGGCGCGGCGGGACTGCGGCGGCGGCGACGGCGGCGGCGCGATGTCGGCGCGCGCGCGGCTGGGGATCGGCGGCAGCGGCGGCGGTCCCTCCGGACGTTCGGCAAAGCCGTTTTCCGTCCGCGCGCCCGCCATCTGGATCGGCCCCGAGGCTTCGATGATCTCGACCTCGCAGAGCGCGACGTCGGCACCCGAGGAAGGATCGGCGGCGATCTCGACTGACTCCGGCACCGCCTCGACGGGCGCGAGCAGGATCGGCACCGGCTCGGGCGTCTCCATGAGTGCCGCCAGCGACGCCGTCACGTCGTGCTCCCGGTTCGACGCACCAAATCCATCGAGGCAGCGGGTGAGCGCCTCCCGCATCTGCCGCGCCGTCGCGAACCGATCGGCCGGAGCGGCCGCCATCGCCCGCATCACCACCTCGGCCACCGGCGCCGGCAGCGACGGCAAGCGGTCGCGCGGATCGTAGAGCCGCCCCGAGGCGACCGCCTGGATGATCACCGGGTCGGGACCGTCGTAGGGCCGGGCCCCGGTGAGGCACTCGTAGAGGATCACGCCGGCTGAATAGAGATCGCTGCGGCGATCCTCGGAGGTGCGACGGACCCGCTCGGGCGCGGCGTAGCGGTACTTGCCGACGAAGACCGACGGGACGGCGGTGCGGGTGGTGGCGCGCGCGGCGCCGAAGTCGATCAACTTCGCCGCGCCGCTGGTCGAGACGATGACGTTGTCGGGGCTGAGATCGCGGTGAATGAGGCCCAGCGCGCCGCTGCCGTCGCAGAGCTCGTGGACCTCGTGCAGGGCCTCGCAGACGTCGATCATCACGTGCAGCGTGGTCGCCACGGGGAGCAGCTCGCCGCGCGCCAGCATCCGCTTGTGCGCGAAGCGCAGCGTGACGCCCGGGACGTACTCCATGCCGATGAAGTAGCGCCCCTCGAGCTGACCGAAGTCGAACACGTGCGCGATGTTCGGGTGGCTGAAGGCCGAGGCCAGCGTCGCTTCGTTGATGAACATCTCGACGAGATCGGGGCGCCCGGCCAGCTGGGGCAACATCGTCTTGATGACGATCCGCTTCTCGAACCCGCGCACCCCTTTCAGCTTGGCCCGCCAGACCTCGGCCATCCCCCCGGTGGCCAGCTTCGAGTCGATCTCGTAGCGGCTGAAGTGGGTGCCGGCCTGCCAGTCCGACGTGACGCCGCGGGTGTCCGGAAGCCCGACGGTGGTCGAGCCGGTGACGTTGGTGGACGTCGTCATCCGGACGCCCTGGAAGCGGAGGTCATTCGCCATCACGTCGCCTCGAACTCGAAGAGAACGGATCAACGGCGCACTGCCGGAAAACTTAACTGGCGCGTCAAGAAATGCAGGCCAGCTTGCATTTCGCTCTGCCGCCGATTGGGCAAGCGCCCGTTTGCCTTGGGATAGGACAGCCGGCATTCTGTCCGACGGTGTCGTCGCTCCGCGCGCTCTTCTCGACCGAGATCTTCATGCCCCGCGGGCACGACTACTTCTGGACGCCGACGCTGCTGGTGCTGGAGGGCGTCTCGAACCTGGTCCTGGCGCTCGCCAGCTTCGTGCTGGCGGCGGCGTTCCTGCGGCGACGTGCGGGGCGAGCCGTTCTGGCCGGGCGGACCTGGGCCGTGCTGGCGCTGGGCGTCGGTCTCGCGGCCTTGACGCACCTGCTCGATGTCTGGCTGATCTGGGCGCCGCTCTACTGGCTCGATGCGCTCGTCCGATGCCTGGCCGCGCTCGTCGCCATCGTGGCCGCCGTCCTCTTGCTCAACGACCGTGGTGCACGTGGCGATCGCTGAGTACGGCGCGCTCGACGCGCTCGGCCTGGCGGAGCTGGTCCGGCAGCGACAGGTCTCGCCCACCGAGCTGCTCGAAGAGGCGATCGGCCGCAACGAACGGGTGAACCCCAAGCTCGGCGCGGTCATCACGACGGTCTACGAGGAGGCCCGGCGCGTCGCCGGCGCGCTGGGCCAGGTTGGTGCCGCCGGCGGCTCCGTCGACCGCTCTGTCGCCGGATCGTTCGCCGGGGTGCCGTTTCTGGTGAAGGACATCTACTGCGACATGGCGGGCGTGCCGGCGACGAGCAGCAGCCGCTACCTCCTCGGACACAAGCCGGCGCGCGACGCGACCATCGTCGAGCGCTTCCGCACGGCCGGTCTCGTCATCTTCGGCCGCACCAACACGCCCGAGCTGGGCCTTCTCCCGGTCACGGAACCCGCGCTTCACGGACCGACCAGGAACCCCTGGGATCCGGCGCTCACCCCGGGCGGCTCGAGCGGGGGCGCAGCCGCTGCCGTGGCCGCCGGGATCGTCCCGCTCGCGCACGCCAACGACGGCGGCGGCTCGATCCGCATCCCCGCCTCCTGCTGCGGCCTCTTCGGCCTGAAGCCCACGCGCGCCCGCACACCGGCCGGCCCGGAGCACTCGCAGCTCTGGAACGGGTTCACCATCGCGCACGCGATCTCGCGCAGCGTCCGCGACAGCGCGGCGCTGCTCGACGCGATCGCCGGCCCCGAGCCGACCTCGCCCTACTGGGCGCCACCGCCCGCGCGTCCGTTCCTCGAGGAGGTCGGGACACCGCCGGGGCGGCTGCGGATCGCCCTCACCAAGCGGCCGCAGGTGACCTCCGCCCCGCTCCACCCCGACTGCGCCGCGGCGGCCGACGACGCCGCCCGGCTGCTGGCCGGGCTCGGCCATGAGGTCGAGGAGGCCGAGCCCGAGCTCGACGCCGAGGCGTTCGCCCGCGACTTCTTCACGCTGGTCTGCGTGGAGACCGCGGCTTTTCTGGCACGCGCCCAGACGATCCTCGGCCGCCGGCCCCGGCGCGGCGAGCTGGAGAGCGCCACCGCCATCACCGCGCTGCTCGGCCGGCAGCGCTCGGCCCTCGAGGCGGCGCGGGCCCGCGAACGACTGGAGGCGAGCGCGCGCAAGACGCTGACCTTCTTCGAACGCCACGACCTGCTGTTGTCGCCCACGCTGGCGCTCCCCCCGCCAGCTCTCGGCGCGCTCAAGCCGCGGGGGCTGGAGGCGTTCGGACAAGAGCTGCTGCTCGGCCTGCACCTGGGGGCCTTGCTGCGCATCCCGGGTGTCATCGACGCGTCGGTCCGGCGGGTCTTCTCGTTCATCCCCTTCTCGCCGCTGGCGAACGTGACCGGCCAGCCGGCGATGAACGTCCCGCTCCACTGGAACGCCGCCGGGCTGCCGATCGGCAGCCAGCTCGTGGCGCGCTTCGGCGACGAGGCGACGCTGTTCCGGGTCGCCGCCCAGCTCGAGTCCGCTCGCCCCTGGCGCGATCGCCGCCCGGGGATCCACGCCGATGCGGCGGCGGGCCAGCTCACCCCCGACCGACGTTGACGGTCACGTCGCCGTCGGGCGAGACCCGCACGGTGACCGTCCAGGGGTTGCAACAGACGGCGCAGTCCTGCACGAACACCTGATCACCCACGGCGTCGGGATCGTAGTCGTCGGCGATCTCGCCCGGCTCGCCACAGAATGGACACTGAACCTCGTCGAGCATCACGCCTCCTCGGCCCGCCTCACACTTCGTAGTCGGGCGCGGGCGGGACGCGGCCGTAGTTGATCTTGTCCCAGACGCGCTCGTGCAGAAAGTAGATGAGCAGCTTCACCGCGGTGTCGATGAGGCCGACCTTGGCGGCAAAGTCACCCTTGCCGGTGATCGCGAAGACGACGCAGCTGGTGATGACGGCGGCGAAGACCCGCCAGGAGATCGACTTGACGATGCTGCGGCGGCGGAGCTCGTAGGTCTGCGCCATCAGCGCGCCTCGGTTCCCACCTTGCGCGCGATGTCGGCGAAGACGGCGTTGTTGGCGTAGCGCTCGCCCCCGTCGGGGAGGATCACGACGATCCGCTTGCCGGACATCTGGGGCCGCCTGGCCAGGACCAGCGCCGCGTGCAGCGCCGCCCCGCTCGACATCCCGGCGGCGATCCCCTCCTGACGCGCCAGCTGAAGCTGCGCGCGGACCGCCTCTTCCTCGGTCACGGCAATGACCTCGTCGATGACGGCCCGGTTGAGGATCTCCGGGACGAACCCGGCGCCCAGGCCCGGCAGGTGGTGCGTGCCAGCCGCGCGGCCCGACAGCACGGCGGCGCCCGCCGGCTCGACCGCCACCACCCGGCATCCCGGGCGACGCGCCTTCAGCACCTCGCCGACGCCGGTGATCGTCCCGCCGGTCCCCACGCCCGAAACGAAACCGTCGATCTCGCCGCCCAGATCGGCCCAGATCTCCTCGGCCGTCGTGCGGCGATGAATCTCCGGGTTGGCCGGGTTCTTGAACTGCTGCAACATCACCGCACCGGGCGTCGCCGCTACCAGCTCTTCGGCCTTGGCCACCGCCTCGCGCATCAGCGAGCCCGGCGTGAAGACGATCTCTGCGCCCAGCATCCGCAAGAGCGCCACCCGCTCCTGCGAGATGCGCTCCGGCATGACCAGCGTGAGGGGATATCCCTTGGCTGCGGCCACGAACGCCAGCGCGATGCCGGTGTTGCCGCTGGTCGGCTCGACCAGCTTGGCGCCCGACTTGATGACACCGCGGCGCTCGGCGTCCTCGATCAGCGCCACACCGACGCGATCCTTCACGCTGCCGCACGGGTTGCGGGACTCCATCTTCACGAAGATCCGCCCGCCGCCCGTGTCGAGGTGGCCGAGCTCGACCATCGGAGTCCGCCCGACCGACTGAACGATGTCCGCGAACAGCATGCGCCTCTCATAACACGGTCCGTCGCGACCGCGCATCGGGGCGGGGTCTGGTCGAGGGGCCGTCGTCAGTTGCGCTTCATCTTTCCCATCAGATGATGTCGCGGCACCAACCCGCCCGACTCCGGGAGCGGCGGCTGCAGGGGCGGACGTGGGCCAATCAAGCCCATCATCCGCGACTCATCGATGTCCCACGGCAAGACCCCGGGGCGCCCGACTTTGGGCGCCAGAAGGGCGGGCGGCGGCGGCCCTCCGGCGAGGAGGCTCCGCAGCCGGCAAAGGCCCGCCCCGATCGCGATGATCTCCGTCAGCCCGACCAAAACCATCATCCCCAGGAACGGCAGGAACCCGCGGCGCCGCGCCGCGCGAAGCCGCGCCCAGCAGTCGGCCGTCACCACCGTCCCGTCGGGGCGGCGCAGGATACGCACGCAGACGCGCCCCTCGCGCGCCGTGATCAGGCGATGCGCTTCGACGCGGCTCATCGCCTCGACGTTGTAGACGTTTTGCCGACATTGTCCGCAAAACCGCACCCTTTCATCTCCCCCCGCCCCACCCGCGCCCCGCGTCTCGTCCCAGGAGACGGTGCAAGGCGAGCTGATCTCGATCCGATCGATCGTGTCGCGCGAGGCGCAATCGGGCTGGCTCATGGATCAACAGACGCACGAGCCGCCGAAAAGTTCTGGGGAACCGGCGGCGATTTCTGGTGCCGCTATTTCTTGTGCTTCGCTTTCGCCTTTTCCGCCCCGGCCGGCGCGGCCGGGTGCGTCTTGACGACGGACTCGATCACGAAGTCGGCCTTGACGAAACCCTGGCCCCACTTGGCGTCGAGATCCGCGAGCGGCTTGGCGGCCTTGATCTCGTCGACCGTCTTCTTGGCCGAGAGCAGCTTGCCCGTCCGGTCGCGCACGTCGATCAACATCTGGCGGTAGGCGACCAGGTCGGCCTTGGTCATCAGCGGGCCGTGGCCGGGGATGATCTTGGTGTTGTCGTCGCAGAGGGAGAGGATGCGATCGGCGGCGGCGATGAAGCCTTCGAACTGACCGCCGCTGTCGACGTCGACGATCGGGTAGCCGGCGGTCACGGTGTCGCCGGTGTGGATCACGTTGGCGGTCTTGAAGTGGACGATCGAATCGCCGTCGGTGTGCGCCGGCGGGACGTGGATGACGTGCACGTCGTCGCCGTTCAGGTGCAGCGTGACGTCGTCCGTGAAGGTCACCACCGGCAACGCCGCGGGGGGCTGCGCCTTGATCGCCATCTCATGCCCGCCCATGTGCAAGACGTTGTCGACGCTGAGGCGCTTGCGGACGTTCTCCTGCGCGACGATCACCGCCCCGGCCGCGGCCATCGCCGGGTTGCCGCCGGTGTGGTCCATGTGCCAGTGGGTGTTGATCACGAAGCGCACCGGCTTCTTCGAGAGCGCGCCGAGCGCGGTCTTCAGCTTGGCGGTCATCGGCTCGATCTCGTCGTCGATGATGAAGAGGCCGTCGGCGCCGACCGAAACGGCCACGTTGCCGCCGGCGAAGCCATTGGCCCCCTCGATCATCGAGATAGCGGCGGTGACCGGGGTGGTCTTCAGCGTGACCTTGGTGGGGTCTCCCATCTGCGCGCGCGCCGAAGCGGCGACCAGCGAAAGACCGAGGAGAGCGACCGTGCGGCAGAGCGTCTTCTTCATGCGGCGGAGCTTGCCCAACCGCCGCGAGCGCCGCAAGGGTGTCGTCGAGGAGCTTCACGTCGGCTGCTGCAGCCCGCCACCCGTCGGAAGCTCGTCGCTCTTGTGTGCGTGCAGGTAGCCACGCAGGCGGAACCCCAGCACCGTGATCGCGATGCCGTAGACCATGGCGTAGGCGCCCAGCCACCAGACGACGGCCAGCGCGCCGACCAGGGGGCGAAAGAGGAGCAGCGCACCGAACGCGATCGAGACCGCGCCTGCCAGCGCGAGCGTCCACTCATGCGCGATGATCTTGCGCAGACGGATCGCGCTGGCGATCTCCATTCCGCCCGTGATGATCGCCCAGAAGGCGAGCACCCAGAGAAACGCCAGCGCGAAGGAGGCCGGCCAGAACACCGCCGCCATCCCGGCCGCGACGTAGAGCAAACCCTCCAGCAGCAGCATCCCCCAGCGCGAATCACCTTCACGCCCGCCGCGCGCCGCGCTCACCAGCGCGGCGATTCCGCTGATGAACGAATAGGCGGCGAACATCAACACGACGGTCAACCCGATCGTCCCCGGCTGCGCGATGGCGAGCACCCCGAAGAGAATCGCGACCACGCCGCGCAACACCACCCAGCCCCACCGCGACGCCAAACCCAGCTCGGCCTTTTCCGCCAACATGGTTCTACCTCCCACTACCTGGAAGCTAGGGTCGGCGGAGGCGCGATGACAGGGGCGGCCCGAGTCGACAAGGGCGAACGCTCGAGTCGGCCGGCGGCTCTACCGGCTGACTGACTGCTGCCATGAGACGACCTCGCCGTCGCGGTTGGCGACGAAGGAGACACCGCCGTCGTGGGAGATCACGATGGCCAGCCCCCGCGGGTGCTGGCGGACGAAGCGGTAGGCGGCCCGGTGGCGGGTGCCGACGTCCTCGACGGCGTTGACCTCGCGCCGCTGCCCTTCCGGGTCCAGCGCGCGCCAGATCTGCGGCGGCGCCGGGATCTCGCTCGACACCTCGGCCCCGAAGCCGAGCAGCGCGAACCCTTTGTCCAGGACCACCGCGCCGTCGATGGCGGCCAGGCCGGCGATCACCCGGCTCATCTCGAAGATCGACTGCTCCAGCTTGTCGAGATCCATGCTGGTGTCGCCCGCGAAGTCGGACCAGTCGACCGAGGCGTTCGTCGTCCCCGCCGCCAGACGATCGAGCATCTGCAGGAGCAGCGTTCGATAGCGGCGCGACGGTTCGTTCTGATCGAAGCGGTACTTGAGG
Organism: uncultured Pseudomonadota bacterium; assembly: GCA_963847705.1. Taxonomy (GTDB): domain Bacteria; phylum Myxococcota_A; class Polyangia; order Fen-1088; family Fen-1088; genus JADGRB01. The sequence continues at coordinate 81,847 of CAWKBC010000034.1, forward strand.
TTCAGCCCTTGCAGCCCCGCGAAGGGCGCGCCCGGGAGCACGTCGGCGACCAGGATCAGACCGCCATGGCGGGCGCCCAGGACCAGCTGGATCGCGCGCCGGAGCAGGTCCTGCCCGACGCGACCAACCAGCGACGGCTCGGCCGCCGTCGGAACCGGCGCCTGGGCCTGCAGCGCGGCGTGCTCGCGGCGCACCTCCTCGCGCTCGTGGTCGAACATCGCCGGCAACCACTCGGAGTCGAACACGTCCATGAGCGCGTCGACCATCGCCCCCTGCTCGAGCCCGCCGATGAGCTTGCCGGCGCAGCGCACCGCGATGTGCCCCGGGCCGGTCACGTGAACGATCGGATCGAACGTCCAGTTCGGCACCAGGACGCGACCGCCCCAGGTCGGCGCCAGCCAGGCCGGCCCCGAGTGCGCCAGCCCCCAGATGCGCAGCTTCCCTTCGAACGGATAGACGCCGATCAGCGTCGTCTCGAACGGCGCCGACGGGCTGAGCTGGCGAAGCTCGTCGGCCGTCGCGGCGCGCGTGCGATCGAAGGCCAGGCGAAGGACACCCTGGTTCGGCGCGCCGCTGACGGGGAGCGCGTCGGGCGACATGATCAGCAAACGAAACCGCGTGGGCCGCGTCTCCTCGGCGGTCATCGAGGCGTGAAAGGCGATCGAGAGGGCCTCGCAGAGGAGATCGTGGGAGATGGTGAGCGTCCGACCCTCTGGCCAGTGCTCCCGGACGTAGCGCGCGAGGTCGGGGGGGTATCGATATCCCGGCGTCATCCCCTGAGCATGCCTCGATTCCGGGATGTGGGCCGCTCCGAACCGGCGAGCCGGGATTTCGGCTAGATCTGCGCCAGGCCGCCGTCGACGGCGAGCTCGGCGCCGGTGACGTAGGCCGCGTCGTCCGAGGCCAGGAACAGCACCGCGCGCGCCACATCCGTCGGCGTGCCCCAGCGGCCGAGCGGGACCATCCCCTCGACGGCGGCCCGCACCTCGGCCGAGCCGTGCGCGCGCGCCGTCAGCGGCGTCTCGACCGCGCCCGGGCTGACGACGTTGACCCGGATCCGCCGGCGCAGGACCTCCTCGTCCGCAGCCAGCGAGCGGGCCAGGCTCCGCACGGCGGCCTTGCTGGCCAGGTAGAGCGGATCGCCTGGGCGCCCCCGCGCGTGGGTCGCCGTCGCGGTGAACACGACCGAGGCCCCCGGACGGAAGAGCGGCAGCGCCCGCAGAAAGGAGAAGAAGACCCCCTTGAGGTTCACCGCGACGATCCGATCGAAGAACGCACCGTCCGTCTCCGCGAGCGGCGGACAGTCCGACATCCCGGCGTTGGCGAAGAGAACGTCGATCCCACCGTAATTCCGCTCGACCTCGCTCATGAGGCGCTCGATCTCCGAAACCTCCCCCACGTCGGCCGCGATGGCGAGCGCGGTGGGGAGCTCCGCGCGGACCGACGCCAGCGCGTCGGCGCCCCGCCCCACGATCGCCAGCTTGGCCCCCTCGCGCGAAAACTCCCGGGCGGCTGCCAGGCCGATCCCGCTCGTCCCCCCGGTGATGACGACGACCTTGTCCTGGAATCTCACCGGGGGCCTCCTTCCTGGCCCTAAGTCTCGGGCGCCGTTCGCTTGCGTCCCAGGAAGGCGCCGAAGAGCCCGCCGGTGGTCAGGATCGCCACCGAGGCCAGCAGCGTCCCGTAGGTTGCCAACACCACCGCCGTCCGAAACGGCTCCCGAAAGGGTGACGGCGGCGCCACGTGGACCGAGAGGACGCCACCCCGGACCGACGCGCGATCGCGCAGATGCTCGAGCTGCGTTTGCAACTTGTGCTCCCGGTCCTTTTGCGTCGAGAGATCGGCGAGGAGCGCCAGCGAGCCGACATACTCGCCGTTCGGATCGAACACCGGGTTGGCCGACCCGAGCACCCAGACGGTCGAACCGTCCTTGCGCAACAGCTCGACCTCCTGCCGATCTTCGATCCCCAGCGCGCGCCGTCTCAAGTTGCGCTGCGCGGCGGGCCATCGCGCGCGATCGATGAAGGAAAAGATCGAAGTCCCGAGCATCTCCCGCTCCGTGTAGCCGAGCAGATCGGCCAGCCGGCGGTTCACGAACGTGGTTCGGGCCTCGGCGTCTATCAACCAGATCCCCTCGGTGGTCGTCTCCAACACCAGATCGGCCACCATACGGCGAACCGTCGCCGAGACGGGCGGGAGATCGCCCGTCGCACCGAGTGAACCTGGCCTGAGCCGCGAGCTGCTGTCGTCGTCCATGCGCCGCCCCGATGATGACACATCGGATCAACCTGGGCGCTCCAAGGATTTCGGTGAGCGCGGTGGCTCAGACCTTCAATTGGATCTGGGTGACGAAGACGGTGGCGCTCTGGGTGAACACCCCTGGCGGTGTCGTGTTGGGAGGGAGACCGGAGCTGAGCTGATCGCGCGTGAGGTCGAGCAGCAGGCGCACGTGCGCGGTGAAGTCGAGGTTGAGCGCGCCGGACAGGAGGTAGCGCTGCCCCCCCGACTGCTGGCGATCGGCGTCCAGCCATTCGAAGCGCACCGTGGGCATGGCCAGGACGTGGGCGACGGGGAACCGCACCGCGACGATCCCCCAGGCGGCCATGAACGTGCGGGCGTCACCCCGATAGGAGATGTCGGTGCGATCTCCCCACAACCACTCCCCGCGCAGCTCGAGGAGCTCGTTGGAGTAGGTCGCGTCGGCGCTGGTGGCCCTGCCCGACGACACCTGGCTCTGCGGCGGAAGATCGACCGCCGGGGTGCCGTTGGGGCGCCAGGCGACGTCGGCGCCGAGCGAGAGGTGCTTGAGCGGCCGCGACATCAGCCGCGCGGTCAGCAGCAGCGACGGCGCCGCCAGGTCGGGGCCGGTGTTCGCGTTGCCGGTGGTCCCGGGCAACCCCTCGGCGCCCTCGCCGGCGCCGCCGAACGCGCCCAGATAGACGTGCAACCAGCGCCGCTTGGGGAGCGGGTTGACGCGCACCATCGCGCCGGCGTCGCGGCCGCCGAACTGCGTGTCCTTGATCAGATTGTCGGTGGGACCGGTGTCGGCCAGCTCGTACTCGGCGATGGGGAGCAGCTCCAGCAGCGAGTAGGTCCGCTTGAACAGGCCGAAGGTGAGCTCGAAGCGCTTGATCGGCTTGATCTCGCCGTAGGCCAGCTTCAAGGCCTGCTGCGGGTTCGAATAGGCGAACTCGGCGAAGTCGACCAGCAGCTTGGCCGAGAGCCACCTGTAGGGGTGCACCACGGCCCGCAGGAAGGCCCGGTTCAGCGCGAACCCGTCGTTGGTCTCGGCGTCCGTGACGCTGGCGTCGTCGAAGACGCGCGTGTACCGGGTCTGCAGCAGCAACCGAAAGGCGAAGCCCTTCGTCTTGGGGCCGTTCTCCGGCTCGTCGCCGAACGCGTCCCCCTTGGCGTTCGGCCGGGGCGCCAGCTCCTGGTATTCCTCTTCCTCTTCGTCCGCAGCGGCAGCGTGCTTCTTCTTGCTCTCTTTCGAGATCGCCTTGGCGCTCTCGGTGCTGCTCTCCTCGGTGCTCTCTTCGGGGGCCTCGATCACCGTGGGCGCCAGTGCCGGTGTCGCCGCAGGCGGGGAAACAGGCGGGACGGGAGGCGGGACAGGCTCCGTCGGCGGTGGGCCCGCGTCGGGCTCCGAGGCCACGCCTCCGTCTGGCGCAGACGGCTGCAACGGAGGTGCTCCGAGGTCGGCGTCGGGGGGCGCGCTCGAATCGGCGTCGTCTCGCGCCAGCGCCGGCCCGCCGAACGCCACCATGGAAGTGAGCAGGAACACAACCTGAAGCAAGAGGCGCACGCATCCGAACTAAGAATCAGCGCCGCCGAAGCAAGGGGCTCCTCGCTCCGGTTGGTCAGAATCGAACCAAGAACTGCGCGGGCACCAGCAGGCCGGTCTGCCCGGAGCTGTAGACATAGAGCGCGCTGGTGTAGGGGCAGTTCTTGATCCCGATCGCCTCGACGCTGAGCCAGACCTGCCGGGTGGCAAAAGGGTACCAGTGGGCGCCGACCGCACCCTCGACGGCGGTGGCGAACGGACCTGCCACCAAGGAGCTCCGGAGGTACGGCTCCAATCTCTTTGGAAGGGCGAAGTATCCCAGCGAGGCGTCGAAGCCCCAGTCGAACATGCTGGTGATCGGCAGCGGCCCGTCGGCCTCGAAGTTGTCCAGCCAACGAAACGCGAACTCGGCGTTGAGCGCGAAGCCCCGATATTTGAGACCGGCGTCGACGGCGTAGAGGTAGTAGCTGGCCAGCGAGACGGTGACGTTGGGCGCCAGCGTGCCCGTTCCGAACAGCAGGGTGCCGTCCGATATGTACGTCGAGTTGTTCTCCGGGTTGGCCTCCGACAGATCGGAGAGGCGATCCTCGCGCGCGTAGGTGAAGGCGGTGCCGAGGCGCAAGGAGGGCGACTGGTGGTGCTCGTAGTCGTTCCAGGCCTTGCCGAAGCTGTTGATGTCGTACCAGAGCGAGACGGCGTAGGCGAACCGGTAGTCGATCCGCGAGGCGGCGATGTTGAGCGTGTTGAGCGAGTTGCCGATCATCGCGATGTAGTTGAGGCCGGGAAGCGGCTCGCCGGTGGCCCAGACGCCCTGGGTAAATCCGGGACGAAAGTAGTTCACCTCCATGCTGCGATCGGTGCCTGCAAAATAGGGGTAGGTGCCGGTCATGGCGCGCAGGCTGGGCAACGAAAAGAAACCCGCCTGGAGCGCGAAGGCCTTGTGGAACCGATACCCGACAAACCCGGCCGCCGCGGCCGTCAGGTCAGCCGACGAGGTGTAGAGGATGATGTTGTACTCGAGCCGTTTGTCGAAGACGTAGCCCGAGAAGTAGAAGACGTCGCGCGTGAGCTGAAAGTCGTTGCGCTTGTTGACGTCCTTCACCTCGCCGAGGTGGGTGACGTAGGTCGGGTGCACCGCCAGCGTGTTGGTGTACTTGAACTGGGACACGTGATTGAGCTTCAGCAGATAGGGCAGCGGCGCCGAGTCCGGGCTGGAGACCAAGACGAACCCTTCGTCGTAGTGCGGTGGCTGCCAGATCCCGACCGGCTTGTTGACGTCGGCAGGCTTCTGCTCTGACGGCGCCGGCGAAGGCGCGGCCGGCAGTGCCTGCGTGGAGATGCCGGACGTCGTGGGCGAGGCGGGCGCCGCGGGCAACGGACTCGCCACCGGCGCGACGGGTCCATCCGCTGGCGCGCCAGCATCGGACGTCGCCGCCGGAGGGCTCGTCGGCCTACCTGCGTCGAGATCCCCCGGCGCTCCCGCTTGCGCCACCATCGCCGAGAGCAGCAGCGCGGCCCCCAACGCCGCGGTCACGACGGCCGTCCCGAGCCGATCTGCGCGCCGTCGTCGGCCACCTCGTCCGCGAACGGTTGATCGAGCGGGAGCCCGACGCCGTCCATCTCCGCGAGGAAGGCGGTGGCCCGGGCCTCTCCGTCGGCGATCAACCGGTCGATGTGCGCGGGGAGGCGCGACATCTTGCTCGGGTAGTCCAGCGTCTCCTGCAGCTCCTGCGACATGCGGATGAAGCGCACGGTGATCCGCTCCGTCGTGTCGAGCCCGAAGCTGGTGCGGAAGCCAGGCGTGAGCGCGCCTTCTTTCAGCAGCATGTTCACCATGTCGATCACCTCCAGCTCGTGCTGGAGGCTCAGGTTTCCGGCCAGATCGTTGCGGCGATCGGAGATCTCGCTCGGTGCCTCGGGGACCCCCTGCCGCTTCGTGCGATTGACCTGAATGACCCAGATCTCGTCGGGGATCTTCCCCTTCCCCATCAGCGCCGCCCGCAAGAAGGAGATCACGGGTGGGTTCGAGGCGAAGATGCCGTCCCAGTAGGCGTGCCCTCCGATCTGCACCGCCGGAAACAGGTTCGGGATCGCGGCCGAGGCGAGCACGGCCTCGACGGAGATCTCGCTCAGCGCGGAGCTGAAGATCTTGAAGCTCCCTTCGAGAATGTCCCCCGCCCCGAGCAGCAGCGTCGGGCTCTCCGAATCGACGAGCCCGGGGAGCGCCTGGAAGTCGATGTGCTTGGCCAGCAACGCGCGCAAATCTGTAAACTCCTGACGACCGATCAGCAGCGAGGTTGCCCCCGCCCACAGCTGGAACTGCAGCGACGAGGGGCTCCTGGCGATGGTCGGCAAGAGCCCATGCTCGGCCAGCCGGACCATCTGGGTGCAGACCCCGTCGAGGAGGACCTCGCGCGGCGTCTGCGCCGACAGATCCTTCCAGCAGGCGATGATCCGATCTTCGATGGGCGTCCGATCGCCGCGCGCCCGCAGCAGAAGTCCCACCCAGGCCAGGGCCGCCGTGAGGGCGCCGCCCGAGGTTCCGCTCAGCCCGACGATCTTGAATCGATCCTGAACTCCCCGCCCGAACAGGGTCTTGAGCGCGCCGGCGACGAAGGCGCACTGACTCCCCCCGCCCTGACAAGCGATGGCGATACGTTTGTTTCCCACAGGTCTCCTCTGTAAGCCGTCGGATGGACCGTTCCCTTGTGGGGTCGCCACCCGCTCTGTCAACGCGGGCGGGTGACATTGCGCCGAAGGATGACGTTAGCGGTGGTTGCCCTACTGGTCGTTGGGCAGGTCCGACGCCATTGTTTGGCGGGCCAGCTGATCCACGGAAGTCGTGAGCTCCCGAGAGCCCTAATGACAAGGAGGGGTACATGAGTGACCAAATGTTCGACACGTTTCGCAAGGCGTCCGAGTCCTGGGTGAAGATGCAGCAGGACCTGTTTCAAACCGGCGCGCCGGCGTCGTTTTTCACTCCGCCCCAGGGGGCGGGCGTCGCGCCCGAATGGGCCCGCAACGCCCAGAAGAAATGCATCGATCTGGCGGCGGAGATCCTGGAACGGCAGCGTGAGTCGGTCGACGCGCTGTTCAAGTCGTCGATCAACCTGCTGCAGCAGACATCGCAGATCTCCGAAGCGAAGTCGTCGGAGGACTATCGCCGCGCGGCGGAGGATCTCTGGCGCAAGTGGTTCGAGAGCGTCAAGAGCCACTCTGAGACCCAGTTCCGGGACGTTCAGACGTTCGCGGGGAAGTCGCTGGAGATCGTTCAAAGCGCGCAGAATGCGCAGGCCTGAGGCCGCCTATCGGGCGGCACCTCGTCGGGGCATGGTTCGCTTCGCTCACCGTTCGCCTTTCGGCGACGCTCTCCCAGGAAATCGGTAGTTCTCCCTAATTGCGGTCCCACTTCCTGCCCTTACCATCCGAGCCGCCAACGACGATCACCCACCGCAAACGAATCGGAGAGGCCATGGACGACCAACTTTTCGACAGCTTCCGCAAAGCTTCGGAGTCCTCGCTGCACATGCAGCAGGAGATCCTGAAGCACTGGACCGAGCGCTGGGCCGCCGGCGCTCTCCAGACCCCGAACGCCTCCAGCGAGGCGAGTCAACGCGCTCAGAAACGCTGGCTGGCGCTGGGGATCGAGCTGCTCAACAAGCACCGGGCGGCGCTCGATGGAACGTACGCCGCCGGCATCCAGCTCATCGAGCGCTCCTTTGCCGCGGCGGAGGCCAGATCGCCCGAGGAGTACCGGCGCCTGACCGAGGAGCTCTGGCGCAAGTTGTTCGACACCTACAAGAGCCAGGCCGAAGCGCAGTTCGACGCCTTCAAGAACTGGTCCACCAAGTCGGCCGAAGCCGTTCAAGATGCCCGAACGTAGCCACCCCGCTGCCTACGTCGAACAGTGGTTCGACTCGTGGCGCAACGCCAGCGCACTCGGGTGGGACTACCTGGAGACGCTGTGCGGCCTTCGCCCGCCGCAACGCCTGCGAAACCGCCTGCTCGCGGAGGCCAGGCAGACGGCGGCCGAGTACCTGAGGTCCCCCGCCTTCCTCGAATTGATGCGCGTGAACTTGAGCGCAATGACCATTTCCAGCCGTTTGATCCAGCCATTCCGAATCCACTAGGAGTCTTTCCATGACCGTCGCGTTTCGAGAAGCCGCATCGAACCTGCTTCCGATCTTCAGTGTGTTGGGGAAGAAGGCCTTCGTCACCGGGGGCTCGCGCGGCATAGGCCGGGCCTGCGCCCTGACCCTGGCCGCCGCCGGCGCCGACGTGGCCATCGGCTCGAGCGCCGCCGGCGTCGAGTCGGCCGAGGCGGTCTGCCGCGAGATCCGCGAGCTGGGACGGCGCGCCGACGCCTACCCCTGCGACGTGGGGACCCGCGGCGCGGTGAAGACGATGTGCGCCCGCGTGACCGAGGAGTTCGAGACCATCGACATCCTGGTGAACAACGCCGGCGTCACCAGAGATGGCCTCTTTCGCAAGATGGACCGCGAGGCCTGGGACACGGTGATCAACACCAACCTCAACAGCGTCTTCGAGATCACGCAAAACTTCATCGAGCCGATGGCCGCGCGCGGATGGGGGCGGGTCATCAACATCTCCAGCATCGTCGGCCAGATCGGCAACTTCGGTCAGGCCAACTACGCCGCCGCCAAGGCCGGGCTCATCGGGCTGACCAAGACGCTGGCCCGCGAGTACGCCCGCAAGGGCGTCACCGTGAACGCCATCGCGCCCGGCTTCGTCAAGACGCGCATGCTCGACGGCGTCCCCGACAAGGCGCTGCAGTCGGTCCTCGACATCACGCCGGTGGGGCGGCTGGGGGAGCCGATGGAGATCGGGGCCAGCGTCCTCTACCTCGCTTCGCCGTCGGCCAGCTTCGTCACCGGTCACGTGCTGGACGTCAACGGCGGCATGGCGATGTAGCGACGGAACCATCGGGACGCACTCGGGCGAGGGGAAAGCCAGCTGGCGACGACGATGGCGACGACGACGGCGACGACAGAGCCGACGGCGAAGGACGACCAGGGTCCGCCTCCGCTGTTCGCCGAACAGCGGAAGATGTGGAGTCGGCTGTGGAGCGTTCCCAGCGTCTTCCGGCAGGCGCGCGAGACGCGGGTCGGCACCTCCGCCGCGGAGGTGGTGCTCAGGGAGGGGACGCACAAGCTGCTCCACTACCGGCGGGAGACGCCGGCCAGCTACGCCGAGCCGGTGCTGTTCTGTTACGCGCTGGTCAACCGCCCTTACATCCTCGACCTGCAGCCGGACAAGAGCGTCGTTCAGCAGTACTTGAAGCAGGGCTTCGAGGTCTACCTGATCGACTGGGGCGTCCCCACCGACGCCGACCGCGGCCTCGGCCTCGAGCACTACGTCTGCGGATTTCTCCAGCGCGCGGTCGAGTGGATCCGCGAGCGCCAGGCGAGCGAGCGCCTGCATCTGCTCGGCTACTGCATGGGCGGGACGATGGCCGCGCTCTTGACGGCGCTGCGCCCCGAGCTGGTCCGGTCGCTCACCTTGCTGGCGGCCCCCATCGACTTCGTGGGGCAGGAGGCGCTTCTCAATCTCTGGACCGACCGGAGCCACTTCGACGTCGACGCCCTGGTCGACGCCTACGGCAACTGCCCCGCCTGGTTTCTCCAGGCCTGCTTTCTCTTCATGAACCCCATCGCCAACCTGATCGAAAAGAACCTCTCGTTCTACGAGCAGATGGACGATCCGCGCAGCATGACCAACCACTTCGCGCTCGAGAGCTGGGTCAACGACGGCATCCCCGTGGCCGGCGCGGCCTTTCGCGAGTTCGTCAAGAGCCTCTACCAGCGCAACCTGCTGGTGAAAGGCGAGCTGTCGCTGGGCGGCCGGCGGGTCGATCTCGCCCGCATCACCTGCCCGCTGCTGCTCTTGACCGCCAAGAACGATCACCTGGTCAACCCGGCGTCGACGGAAGGAATTCGCCCCCACGTCGGGACGTCCGACATCGAATCGATGGAGATCGGCGCTGGCCACGTCGGCCTGGTGGTCAGCAGCCGTGCACACAAATCCTTCTGGCCTGCGGCGACGCGCTGGCTGGGCGACCGCTCGACACCGCTGCGCGGCGGCCGCGAACGCCACACGAACGCCAGCCAGACGAACACTTAGGAGCATCAGCCATGAGCATTCGGATTTCGGGCATCGGGGGGTACGTGCCAAGCAAGACGGTGACGAACCACGAGCTGGCGATGCGCATCGACACCTCGCACGAGTGGATCGCCGCCAAGACCGGGATCGTCGAGCGCCGGGTCTCGGACGAAAAGGAGGCGCCCAGCGACATGGGGTGTGAGGCGGCCCGGCGCTGCCTGGCCCACGCCGGAGTCGAGAAGTCGGAGGTCGACCTCATCGTGGTCGCCTGCGCCACCCCCGACCAGTCTCAGCCCGCCGTCGCCTGCATGGTCCAGGAGAAGCTGGGCGTGGCCGACCGCCAGTGTCCCGCGTTCGACGTGAACTCCGTCTGCGCCGGCTTCGTCTTTTCCCTCAACGTCGCGCAGAGCATGATGCTGACGGCGCCCACCAAGTATCGCCACGCGCTGGTGATCGGCACCGACGCCTTCTCCAAGATCATGAACTGGCACGATCGGCGGACCTGCGTCTTCTTCGGCGACGGCGCCGGGGCGGTGCTGCTGTCGCAGTCCGACGCGGGGCACGCCCGCATCCGGTTCCACCTGGGGAGCGACGGGCGCGGCAGCCGCCACATCGAGGTGCCGGGCGGCGGCACCCGGATGCCGATCAGCCCGGAGGTGCTGGAGAAGCGCCTCAACACCTTCGTCATGAACGGCCCCAAGGTCTGGGACTTCGCCGTCGACACAGTCCCGCGCGTCGTTCGTTCACTGCTGGCCGAGCACGACCTGACGCCCTCCGATCTCGACCTCATCGTCCTGCACCAGAGCAACCTCCGCATGCTGGAGGCGATCATGCGCTCGCTGGAGATCCCCATGGACCGGACGGTCACCACCGTCGAGACCTACGGCAACACCGCGGCGGCCAGCATCCCGTTGACGCTGCAGAAGGCTTCCCAGGCCGGGAAGCTGGTGCCGGGGTCGAAGGTCATGCTGTGCGGGTTCGGCGGCGGTCTCTCCTGGGGCGCGGCGCTGCTCGACTGGTGAAGGAGGCCACCGTGCACAGCGTTCTCATCACGGGCGCCGGCAGCGGGATCGGCGCCGGGCTGGCCACGGAGCTGGCCCGTGCCGGCCACCACCTCCTGGTGAGCGACCTCAACCTCGATGGCGCCGAAGCGGTGGCCGGTCGCATCCGCGCCGCCGGCGGTTCGGCCCAGGCGGTGCCGCTCGACGTGACCTCCGAGAAGAACGTCACCAGCGCGGTGGCCTCGTTTGCGCGGCCGGTCGACGTCCTCATCAACAACGCCGGCCTGCAGTTCGTCGCCCCGCTGGAAGAGTTTCCGCTCCCCCAGTGGGAGCACCTGATCCACGTCATGTTGACCGGGGCCGTGGCGCTCACCCGCGCCGTGCTGCCGGGGATGCGCGCGCGCGGCTTCGGTCGCATCATCAACATGGGGAGCATTCACGCTCTGGTGGCCAGCCCCTTCAAGAGCGCCTACGTCGCCGCCAAGCACGCGCTGGTCGGGTTCTCCAAGGTCATCGCGCTCGAGACCGCCAACACGGACATCACGGTCAACACGCTCTGTCCGAGCTACGTCAAGACGCCCCTGGTCGACAAGCAGATCGCCGATCAGGCGCGCATCCGGGGGATGCCGGAGTCGGAGGTGATCTCGCAGATCATGCTCAAACCGATGCCGAAGGGGGTCTTCATCGGCATCGACGAGCTGGCCGGCGCCACCAGCTTTCTCGTCTCACCGGCCGCGCGGAACATCACCGGACAGACGATTGTCATCGACGGAGGTTGGACCGTTCAATGAACGCGGCAGCTCGACCGCAAATGTGCAATGTGGACGACACCCGGGTGATCGTTTGTGAAACTGCACTGCTGAGCCGCAGTTCTTAGAAGTCCTTCGGGGAAATCGCCTATAATCCGTTTGTCGCAATTGCGCGGCAGAACGGATTACTCGAGTGCTGTACCGACTCCACGAGTACAACCGCGCGCTGTTTGCGCCCGCGGTCGAGCTGGCTGAGGCCGGCGCCCGAATGTTCTCAGAACCAGGAAGCTGGCTGGCGCGGCTCCCCGGGGCCAGCAACGTCGCTGCCGGCTACGAGCTGCTCTACCGGCTCGGCAAGAGCTACGAAAAGCCAGCCTTCGGCATTCACGAGGTCACCGTGGGCGGCGCCCGGGTGGCGGTCATGGAGCAGACGGCGCTGGCGAAGCCGTTCTGCCGCCTCATCCGCTTCAAGCGCTACAGCGATCAGGGCGACGTCGTGGCCGAGCTCAAACGGGATCCGGCGGTCCTGGTGGTGGCCCCGCTCTCGGGTCACCACTCCACGCTCCTCCGCGACACCGTCCGCACCCTCCTCGTCGACCACAAGGTCTACGTCACCGACTGGATCGACGCGCGTGACATCCCGGCCGACCGTGGCCCGTTCACGCTCGACGACTACGTCGGCTATATCCGCGAGTTCATCCGCCACATCGGCGCCGATCGCCTGCACGTGCTGGCGGTCTGTCAGCCGGCGGTGCCGGTGCTGGCGGCCACGGCCCTGATGGCAGCGGCCGACGAACCCCAGCCGCGCAGCCTCATCATGATGGGCGGGTCGATCGACGCCCGCCGCAGCCCCACGCGGGTCAACGAATTCGCCACCGGCCACCCGATGAGCTGGTTCGAGAGCAACCTCATTCACAAGGTGCCGGATCCCTATCCGGGGCGTGGCCGCCGGGTCTATCCGGGCTTCCTGCAGCACGCGGGCTTCATGGCGATGAACCCGGTGCGCCACATCGGCTCGCACTGGGACTTCTACCAGCACCTGATCGAGGGGGACCTCGCCAGCGCCGAGGAGCATCGCCGTTTCTACGACGAGTACAACGCCGTGCTCGACATGCCGGCCGAGTACTACCTGGACTGCATCCGCATCGTCTTCCAGCAGCATCTGCTGCCGCGCGGGCTCTGGCACGTCTCCGGCGAGCGGGTGGCGCCCGAGGCGATCACGCGCTCCTCGCTCCTGACCATCGAAGGGGAGCTGGACGACATCTCGGGCATCGGTCAGACGCGGGCGGCGCACGATCTCTGCGTCGGTATTCCCCCGGAGCGCAAGCACCACCTGACCGTCATGGGGGCCGGTCACTACGGTATCTTCAGCGGACGGCGCTGGCGCGAGACCATCTATCCTCAGGTGCGCGACTTCATCGCGACGGCCGACTTGGCGGTCTGACGCTCGGCGATCATCGTCAGCCAGACGTCGATCACGAACAGCGCCACCGCCACGTCATTGAAGAGCGTCGCCCGGGGAGAGTCGGGCCAAAATTGATTGGCCGCCCAAAACAGAAACGCCGCCGCCAGCACGAGCGCGCGCCCGAGCTCGGCGCGCGTCGCCCGCTCGGCCAGGCGATGCGCCAGCCAGGCGACCGCGATCAGCGCCAGCGGCAGCGCCGCCAGCGTGTCGTGCGCCTTGGGCGGAAATCGCTGGGGAGAAAGATCCCAGACCAGCAGCAGCGCGACGGTCGCCAGCGTGATGACCCCCAGCGCGGCGGGAATGAAAGCGGCGGCGGCAGAGCGGCGTGAGGCTCCGGTGGAGCGAGCGGAGAACATCCGCCGAAGCTACGCGGGGCGATTGGACTCCGCAACGCCGACGGCCCGCAGGCGCTCACGATGCAAGCCGACCGTGCAGTTCGCAACCTGGCAGCGCGCACCTGATCGTTTTTCGGGAGCCTCGGCCGCCGGTCGGCGCCACCGACGGCGTGGTCGCCTCCGGCAGCGCCTGCGGACGCGACGGCTGGGACATCGACGGGATCCGCTGGAGTCGCCAGCCACCACCCGCCGGCCACGACGACGCCGCGGGCGCCAGGGAGGCAGAACCTCTGAGCGGCTAATCGCGGCTGTGACCGGCGCCGGCGATCTCGGCGGCCACCGCCTGGGCGCGGAGGGCGATCTCGCGCAAGTGGCCGGTCGGGACGATCTCGTAGCCGACGAAGAACAGGTTGGGGCAGGCGCCGCCGGCGCGCCAGTCGCGCGGAGAGCCGCGTTCGTCGAGGACGCCTGGGACGGCCACGAGCTCCTCCAGCGCCGCCCGGAAGCCGGTGGCCAGCACGACGGCGTCGAGCTCGGCCACGCTGTCGTCGGCGAACACGGCGCCCGTCTCGGTGAGGCGCGCGACGCCCGGCTTCACCGCGATCTCGCCCCGCTTGATCGCGGCGATGGTGCCGACGTCGATGAGCGGGATCCGCTGCCGTTGTTTGATGGCCGAGATCGGCCCCATCGCCGGCCGCGGAAAGCCGAGCGGCGCCAGGTTCCCGAACGCCAGGCGTGAGGCCAGCCGTCCGATCCCGTCGGCCAGCTTGAGCGGCGCGTTGCGCAGCCGGATGCTGGTGAGCTGGATCGGCATGCCGAGCAGATCGCGCGGCACGACGTTCACCGGGGCGCGCACCGCCAGGGTGGGCCTGGCGCCGCGCTCGGCGAGATCGAGCGCGATCTCCGCCCCCGTGTTCCCTGCACCGACCACCAGGACCCGCTGCCCGGCAAACGAATCGGCGTTGCGGTAGCTGGACGAATGCACGACCGGGCCGCCAAACCGGTCCTGCCCGGGGAGCCGCTCCGGATTCGGAACGCGGTTGTATCCGGTGGCAACGACCACCGCGCGGGCGCGATGGCGGGCACGGGCGCTCTCGACGATGAAGCCGCCCTCGGCGGCGCCGATCCGCCGCACCGGCTCGCCTGTGCGCGGGGCAATCGAAAACCGCGCCGCATACGACTCGAGGTAGGCGACGAAGTCGGCGCGCGACACGTAGCGCGGCAGCTCCTCGCCGAACGGGAGCCCGGGGAGCTGCGACTGCTGCTTGACCGTGTGCAGGTGCAATCGGTCGTAATGGTTCCGCCACGAGTTGGCCAGCGATGGCCCAGCTTCGAGCACCAGCGCCTCGACGTTCCGTTGTTTGAGGCAGCCCGCGGTGGCCAGACCGGCCGGACCGGCGCCCACGATCACCACCGGGAGCGGCACGGTCGAGCCTTGAGCTGGAGGCCCCGCGGCGGTCATCGCCATAGGATAGCGAGCAACGCCTCCCCGCGTCACGCCGACCGCCGATCAGCTCGAGCAATAAAGACCGAGGCTTCCCGGGCACCGTCTGCTACTCTCCCGCGTCCGATCGACACTCGTCGACGATTCGAGAAGCCAAGGAGCAATGCCCGCCACGCGACATTACCTACACGGTGACTACCTCGAGGCGAGCGATCGACGGCCCGGAAGCGTCGTCTACTGCGCCTTCTGCGACGGCTTCTGTCTCCCCGAGCACCTCTACGACGAGCACGAGCTGGAGCAGAACATCGCTCGGCTCAACGCGAGCAAGAAGTCGCTCGACCGGGCCCGGCAGAAGAATCGAACGCCCCGTCGACGCCCCCAACTACCTCGACGGCACACCGGATCCCCTCTAGGGCCTCCTCATTTGCGGCCGAGAGACGATACTTCTCGCGCATCGCCAACTTGAGAGTAGCCTGACAGGCATGTCGCTCGCCCACCTCCGCGCTCTGAAAACGGCGCGCATCCGCCCACCGGCGGGCGCACCCGCCGCCGCGAGAACCGCCACCCCCGCCGCCTCTCTGTGCGGCGCGAGCCGCGAGCCGATCTACCGCACCATGGACGAGGCCAACGAATCGGGCCTCGAGCTTTGCGGCAGCTGCCTGGCCGACTTCCGCCGGCAGCAGAAGACCCACTGAGCCGTCGCGCCGCTCAGGTCTGACCCACTGAGCCGTCGCGCCGCTCAGCTCGTCGCCCTCTCGACGGCCGCGGGCTCTGGGGTGGGGCGCGTCCGCGTTCCAGGCGGGCCGCCCAGAATCGTGCAAATCACGACCGCCTCCGTTTCCCGGGACGCCGCATCATCGTAACTATTTGAAGTTACTATGTTCACGCGCAATTGGAAACAATTGCGAAATGCAATGCCGGCAAGATGCTCTTGGGAGCGGCTTGCGAGCGATGCACGAAACGATGCCCAAGGCGACCGCCGACCAGAGCGCCACCCACATCCTTCAGAGCACCGAGGCGGCGGCGCCAGGTGCCGCGAAGTCGCTCTTCGGCGTCGTCGCCTGTGAGGTCATCGCGAGTCTCCTGGTGGGGCTCTACCGCAGCCCCGCGCTGGGACTCCTCTCCGCCGGCATCGGCCTGGTCATCGCCTTCGCGTGGCTGCGAAGGTACCGGCGGCACTCCGACGCGATCGCGGGCGATCAGATCCAGAAGGCCAGCAGGCTGCTCGCCGAGGGGAGTCACGCCGAAGCCTGGGACGCCGCGGACGCCGCCGCCCGCGCGGCCGCCGGAACGCCGCTGCGCGACGCCGCGCTGACCGTCATGGTGCAGGTGGCGATCGCCGAGAAGCGCTGCGAGACGGCGCGCGAGGTCCTGGAACGGATGCGCCATCGCGGCCTCGTCGACCCCTGTCTGGAGGCCGCGATCGAGCGGGCCGGCGGCCGCGCCGACCACGCCACGGCGGCCCTCGAGCGCGCCCGCGGTCTGCCGACCTTCGGCGGAGCGGCGGCCCGTCTGCTGGTCGAGCTCTACGCCGAGGCGGAGCGCCTCGATCGGGCGGTGCAGATCGCCCTCGAGCACCTGGACCTCCTCGAGGTGCACGACGTCCGCAACATGATCGCTTCGCTGCAGGCCTGGGACGAACCCCAGCACGCCGCCGCGCTGGTCGTGGCGTTGACGATCCGCAGCTCCCGCACCGAGCGTCAGATTCGCATTCCGTAGCGGTCGGTGATTGCCAGTCGACCCCGCCGCGTGCCACGGTGGCGGCAGGAGCAGAACCGACGATGACCCTGAAAGTGATCGGGGCGGGCTACGGCCGCACCGGGACCCTGTCGACCTACACGGCCCTCAACGAGCTGGGCTTCCCCTGCTACCACATGTTCGAGGTGCTCGAGAACAAGGCCAACAAGAGCCACCTCGACTTCTGGCGCGGCGTGGCCAACACGCCGGCCGGAACCCGTCACGACTGGAACAGCGTCCTCTCCCACTACACGGCGGCGGTCGACAACCCGACCTGCTGCGTCTGGCGCGAGCTGAAGGAGGCCAATCCCGAAGCCAAGGTGCTGCTGACGCTGCATCCGCGCGGGCCGGAGGCCTGGTACGAGAGCACCATCGACACGATCTACTTCACCGAGAACCGCTGGCAGTTCAAGCTCCTCAAGCTGGTGGCGCCCTTCGCCCGGAAGATGGGCGACATGTCGCGCAAGCTGATCTGGCAGCGCAATCACAAGGGGACGATGAACGATCGTGCCCGGGCGATCGCCCAGTACAGCCAGCACATCGAGGACGTCAAGGCCGCGGTCCCCCCGGAGCAACTCCTGATCTTCACCGTCGATCAGGGCTGGGAGCCGCTCTGCAAGTTTCTCGGGGTGCCGGTCCCGGTGGGGCCGTTCCCCAACGTCAACGACCGCGAGCAGATCAAGAAGGTGATCGCCGGAATGACGGTCGGCGCCTACGTGGTGCTGGCCGCGGGCGCCGTCCTCGTCGCCGGGTTGATCTACGGCGCGACCCGGCTCTTCGGGTGAGGGATCGACCGACGGCGATCAGCGTGGCCGCGACTTGAACACCCGAAACAGCAGCCGCAACGAGGGAAACAGCACCAGCGCTCCGGCTCCCAGCGTGGCGAGCAGCAACGTCTGCGTCGCCCGCGGCGCCGACGCCGCTGCGAAGGTCAGGTCTGGCACGACGACGAAGGGGTACTGCGAGGCGCCCCAGCCCAGGACCACCAGGGCCACCTGCACCGCCGCGAATAGGCGCGCCAACCGGAAGCGCCGCCGACCGACGGCGACCAGCGCCGACACGGCAGCGAGCCCGGTCGCAGCATGCAGCGGCCAGGACCACCGGCGAAGCGACAGGCCCTGATAGACACGGGGGGCGCTCCCCTCCGACAGGAGAAACGTCGCCAGCGCCAGCGCCCCGCAGGCGATCCCGGAGGCCAGCGCCCGACGGCGAAAGTCCTCCTGCAGCTCGACCTCACCCTCGGCCTCGACGGTGAGGTAGACGGCCGCCAGGAACCCGCAGAGCGCCAGGGTGAACAGCCCCGCCGCCAGGGCGAACGGCGTCAACCAGGGACCGCTCCACCCGAGGCGCGCCGGCGAGAGATCCTGCGCGGTCGGGCCCGCGACCATTGCCGCAGCGATCATCCCCAGCAGCATGGGCGACGCCAGGCTGCCCGCGACGAAGACGCCGCTCCACCCACGCCGTTCGCGCGCACGGTCACCGGAGGCCGACCGGAACACGAACGCCGAGCCGCGGGCGACGATGGCCAGCAACAGCGCCAGCAGCGGCCCGTGAAACCGGATGCTGATCGCTGCGAAGGCGGGCGGGAAGGCGGTGAAGAGGACCACCACCACCAGAATCAGCCAGACGTGGTTGGCCTCCCAGATCGGCGCGATGGCCTCGGCGATGAGCGCCCGCTGGCGGGTCGCGCGCGGCCCCCTCGCCAGGAGGTGCCACACGCCCCCGCCGAAGTCGGCGCCGCCGAACAGAATGTAGAGGATGAGCGCGGCGAGAATGACCGCGCCGAGCAGCGCCGGCTCATCCCACATGCGCCGGCCCCGTCTTGAGGAACAGTCGGCCCAGCAGGATCGCCACCACGGTGCCCAGGCCAAGGTAGACCAGGCCGACCAAGGCGAACGGCGTCGCCAGACCGGCCACCGGTGTCACCGCGGCGCCGGTGCGGATGATGCCGTACACGATCCAGGGCTGGCGGCCGACCTCGGTGACCGTCCACCCCGCCTCCAGCGCCAGAAAGCCGAGCGGGCCCGTGAGCGCCACGGCCCAGAGCAGCGTTCGGTCCTCATTGGGGTAAGGCATCGAGCGGCCCGCGCTGCGGCGGCGCCACCAGGCGCCGCCCCACCAGAGAGCCACCAGCGCCAGCACCGAACCGGCCCCGACCATCACCTGGAAGGCGACGTGCACCACGCGCGTCTCCGGCCAGTCGTCGACCGGAAACGAATCGAGCCCCCGCACCTCCGCGTCGAGCTGGTGAAACGCCAGGAACGACAGCCCGTGCGGGATCTCCAGCGCGTAACGTGTCTTCCGCGCCGCCGGATCCGGCCAGCCGCCCAGGCGCAGGGGCGCGCCGCGCTCGGTCTGGAACTGCCCCTCGAGCGCCGCCAGCTTGGCCGGCTGGCGGACCGCCACCGAGCGGGCGCTGAAGTCGCCCGAGACCGGCTGCAGCAGCGCCGCCGGCACCGCGAACATCATCGCGATCCCCAGCGCCGCGCGGTGAAAGCGGCTGTGCGGCGCGCGCAGGAGGAGCGCCGCATGGACGGCCGCCATGGCCACCGCGGTGGCGAGATAGCTGGAGAGCAGCACGTGCACCACCTCGACCGCCCACCCCGGGCTGAACATCGCGGCCAGGGGGTCGACGTCGATCGGCAGGCCGCCCCGCACCTTGAACCCCGAAGGCGCGTTCATCCAGGCGTTGGCCAGCACCACGAACAGCGCCGAGAAGGCGCCGCTCACGGTGACCGCCACCCCCGACAGGAGGTGCAGGCGCGGCGACACCCGCTCCCAGCCGTAGAGATAGATGCCCAGGAAGATCGCCTCGGTGAAGAAGGCGAAGCCCTCCAGCGAAAACGGCATGCCGATGATCGCGCCGGCGAAGGCCATGAACCTCGGCCAGAGCAGACCGAGCTCGAAGGAGAGGACGGTCCCCGAGACGGCGCCGACCGCGAACAGGATGGCCGTCCCCTTGGCCCAGCGCCGGGCCAGCTCCAGGTAGATCTCGTCGCCGGTGCGGCGATAGCGGACCTCCGCCACCACCATCAACGCCGGCAGCGCCACCCCCACCGCCGCGAACACGATGTGAAAGGCCAACGACAGGGCCATCTGTCCGCGCGCAAAGATCAGATCCGCTGTCGGCGCCTGCACGTTCGAATGCTCCGTGGCGTCAGCATAGCCGCGCCGGGGCCGGGCAGCCGCTCATTCGTCGGCGGACGGGCGAATCACCTGCGGAGCGCTCCAGCCGAGCTGTGCTCCAGCCCGCGAAACGCCGGGGGCGTTCCGAGCCCGGCGATCTGCCCGCGGGCGCGCTCGCCTCAACCGAGGCTGATGTCGCCCGTGCACTGGCCAGCGACGCAGGACTCGCCGGCGTTGCAGCAACCGCACCCGCACGGAACGACGTCCGGATCGCACAGGATCGCGGCGCACTGACCGTTGTTGCAGATCTGCCCGCAGCCGCAGGTCGGGGTGCAGGTCTTGCCCGGACAGAGGCCGTTGGTGCAGGTCCCGCCACCGGTGCAGCCGCAGGTGCCACCGCAGCCGTCGGACCCGCCGCAGGTGCCATTGTTCGGGCAGGTCGGCTGGCAGCAGCCACCGGCGGCAGGCACCAGTCCGGCCGGACAGACGCAGGTCTTCCCGCAGCCGTCGGCCATCCCGCCGCGGCTCCCGTCGCCCGGGCAGGCCGGCGTGCAGCAAGCGCCATTGTAGAGCGTGCTCCCCTTCGCGCAGGCGCAGGTCTTCCCGCAGCCGTCGGCCATCCCGCCGCGGCTGCCGTCGCCCGGACAGTTCGGCGCGCAGCAGCTTCCGCCGTAGACGACGTCGCCGCTCGGGCAGGCGCAGGTCTTGCCGCAGCCGTCGCTCATGTTGCCGCGGCTGCCGTCGGTGGGACAGTTCGGCTTGCAGCAGGCGCCCATGTAGAGCGCGCTCCCCGTGGCGCAGGCGCAGGTGCCGCCGCAGCTGTCCGATTTTCCGGCGTTGCTGCCGTCGGTGGGGCAGACGGGCTTGCAGCAGCTGCCGCCGTAGACGACGTCGCCGCTCGGGCAGGCGCAGGTCTTGCCGCAGCCGTCGCTCATGTTGCCGCGGCTGCCGTCGCCCGGGCAGTTCGGCGTGCAGCAGGCGCCCATGTAGAGCGTGCTCCCGGTGGCGCAGCTGCAGGTCCCGCCACAGCCGTTCGACTTGCCGCCGTTGCTGCCGTTGGCGGGGCAGTTCGGCGTGCAGCAGGCGCCGTTGTAGAGCGCGCTCCCCGCGGCGCAGGCGCAGGTCTTGCCGCAGCCGTCGCTCATGCCGCCACGGCTGCCGTCGGCGGGGCAGTTGGGCATGCAGCATCCGTTGGTGACCTGCGTGCTGCCGGTCGGGCAGGGGCAGAGGCCGGCGCAACCGTCGTCGAGCCCGGCGCGGCTTCCGTCGCTGGGGCAGGTGGGCGTACAGACGCAGGCGCCCTGGATGCAATGACCGGCCGAGCCGCAGCTCTTCGGGCAGCTGCAGGTGTCCATGCAGGTGCCGTTGCTGCAGATGCTCCCCGCGGCGCACTTCACGCCCGCGCAGAGATTCGCCACGCAGGTGCCGCCGCTGCAGAGCTGATTGGCGGCGCAGTGGACCGTGGCGCAGGGATTGGGCGACGCGCAGGTGAGGTTGCAGGCCTTCCCCGGGCCGCAGGCGGCGTCGCAGGCATCGAGCATCACGCAGGCGCCGGTGCCGGGATTGCAGTACTGCCCGGAGGGACAGGTCACACCGTTGCACGGTTCGAGGAAACAGCCCGCCTGGCAGGCGCCGGAGACGCAGGTCTGACCGTCGGGACAGCTCTTGCCGGCGCAAGGATCGGTGACGGCCACGCAGCTCGCGCGGCAGGTGGTGCCCGTCGCGCAGCTGGAGGCCGCGGCCAGGCAGGGATCAGGCTGGCAGGTTCCGCCCAGGCAAACCTGTCCGCTTGGACACTGCGCGGGACAGGTCGGCGCGCCGCCCGTGCCGCCGCCGGCGCCAGCGGCACCGCCCGCTCCGCCCGGCGCGCCGCCGTCGCGCGCTCCCGAGCCGAGCTTGCCATTCGTGCTGCCGTTTCCACCGCCGCCCATGAGCTTGAGCGCGGTCCCGCCGTCTTCGGAGATGGACGTCGACTGCGCCGCGGGATGGAAGTCGCACCCGGCGAGCCACAACAGCGCCAGCAGCGACATCCCGGATGAAATGAGCAGCGACGAACGGAGAGAGCGCGCGGTCCCCATGTGATCTGCATCGGCGACGGCGCGCTGCGAAGTGAGGAGAATCGTGTGGCGCCCAACGACGACCTCGACTCACGCCAGCGACGAGGTGGTTCGTCGCGCACGTCGTCGCCTGCGCGCCTGCACGCCGCCCGACAGGTTCGTGGCGAGCCAGGTCGCTGACGTGTAGATCAGGGGTCGAGCCTCAAGGAGGGCGACTGATGCCAGACCCGAAGCGATACCTCGAAGACTGGAGCGCGATCACCCCGACCGATTTCGGCCTGCATGCCGCGTACTGGACCGGGAAGCCCGAAGAGCCCGTGATGTTCCGGCCGATCTTGGGTGGATCACCTACAACGCCAAGGAGGTCGGAAGCCCTCCCGACACCCTGCTGAAGAACGGATTTGGCGCGGTGGTCCTGAGTGACGCCTGGTGGCCGCTGCTGGCCTTCCAGATCAACGACTACGGCGGCGTCTTTCCGAAGACGCTCGATCTCGAGACGGTCAAGACCAAGATCGCCGAGTGGCGCACCTCGGGCGCCGAGCAGTTTCGCATCAACGTTCGGGAGGTCGGCAGGGCCTGACGGCTTGACGCTGGAGGGCACCGCGCCAGAAATGCGGCACCACGCGCGCCCGCGCGAGGAAGAGATCCCCTGATTTGCTCGCTCGGCGGCTGGTCGGGGTCCCGGGAGCCACCAAGGTCTTGGGGGCGACGCATGTTGCGACGGACCGTCGAGCTGGTGGCCCTGCTGTTCGAGGCAGGGGGAACGTTCGCGATGGCCATTGGCGCCGTCGTCGCGCTCGGCCTAGCCCTGCGAGACAGGGCCGGCGGGGGGCGGATGGTCTACCGCAGCTTCCGAAACCGGTTGGGGCGGGCCATCATCCTCGGCCTCGAGCTGCTGGTCGCCGCCGACATCCTGCGCACGATCAGCACCGAGCCCACGCTGGAGCAGGTCGTCGTGCTCGGCATCGTCGTCCTCATCCGGACGTTCCTGAGCTTCTCTCTGGAGATCGAGCTCGAGGGACGCTGGCCCTGGCAGAGTCGAGGCGAGGCGCGGTGAGCAGCGCCGCCCCACCATCGACCTCCGACCAGCTGGCTCACCAGCGGACCGAGCTGGCCGGTGACCGCACGGTGATGGCGGCCGACCGCACCTTGATGGCCTGGATCCGGACCGCGCTCTCGATGATCGGCTTCGGATTCACCATCTACAAGTTCCTGCACGCCTTCGCGGAGTCGGGTTCGGTCCATCTCCGCCGCCCCAACAGCCCACGCAACCTCGGGATCTTCCTGGCGGCGCTGGGGACTGGATCGCTGGTGGCCGGTCTCATCCAATACGTGCAGATGCTCCGGCAGGTCCACATCTCGGCGCTTCGTACGAGCGTGACGTTCTACGTGGCGTGCGGCGTCGTGATCCTGGGGCTCACGATCCTGCTGGGGATCGTGGCCAACATGGGACCCTTTTGAGGCCTCTGCGTCTGGGCGTGCTCCACACGTCGAGGAGACGCCCGACACGCTGAGGAGAGGCCCGACTCAGCGAAAAATCCGCTTCCAGTCGCTCTTCATGCTGATGACCGACCAGCCGTCCTTCTTCGCCTGGTCCATCAGCGATGGCGGAAAGGTCCCCACCTTCGTGTCGGGGAGCCCGCCGGCGGGGCCGTAGGCGTACTCGCGCCCGGCGTCATCGTGGAGGACGAGCATCATCAGGTGCGGCCCTTTGCCGGCGCCGGTCCACTGCAACATCTCGGTGTCGCCGCTGGAGTTTCCGAACGCCACCAGAGGGCGCTTGCCGATGAAGAGGTTGATCCCGACCGCCTTGCCGCCGTTGTTGTCGATGAAGAAGGGCTTGGTCTCACGACGCAAAACCGGCGTGCCTCCGTTCGCGTCATATCTGGTCAGGAGGCTCGACCCGATCACCTGCTCGGTGGGAACTCCGTAGACCGCCCGGCTGTAGACACGGACGAACTCCTGCCCGCCGCCGGTGACGATGTACGTCTTGAATCCGTTGGCTCGCAGGAATTGCATCACCTCCAGCATGGGCTGGTAGACGAGCTCGGTGTAGTGGCGGTGAAAGCGCGGATGCTGCGCGGTGGCCAGCCAGTGCGAAACCTCGGCGAGGAATTCCTCGAGGGTCGTGTCGCCGTGGGTGGCGGCGACGAGCTTCTCCCAGTCCGACTCCGCCAGCTTGCCGAGCGCCTCCGTGTCGTCGGCCAGGACCGACCTGAACCGCTCGTCCTTCTTCCATTCCGGGTGCACCGCCACCAGCTCGTGAAGCCGGTCGAGCGCGAACACCGCCTGGGTGTAGAGCGGATGCTCGACCCAGAGGGTCCCGTCCTGATCGAAGGTCGCGATCCGATCCTCCACCGGCACGAAGTGCGCACCTTTCTTGTCGGTCGCCGTCTTGACCAGATCCAGAATCGCGCGCTTGGCGGGCCCGTCGTTCCACGAGGGGAGAGGCTCGGCCGCGCCGGAGGCTCGTCTCGCCCAGGCCGCGCCGATGATCCCGAGCAGAAGCAGACAGAGGAGGAGCGACCGCCCGCCCGAGCGGACAAAGAGCGTTGCCCTGGTCATAGGTGGCCAATGGCCATCCCAGGACCGACCGACAACCGCAACAATGCCCCATTCGATGCGGGGCGGAAGCGCCGCTTCGTTCGTCTCCTCGTTCGCCGATTTGGCGACGGCTTCGGTGATGGTGCAGGGGCTTCAGGCCGTCTTCAAGCCGTCTTGCGGACGATATCCGGCGCCGGCGCCGGCGTGTAACGCCGCTCGGGCGGCGGGAAACCGCACGACGAGCCGTCGACGTGGACGACCTCGTCCTCCCACGGAAGCCGGTAGCGGCCCGCCACCAGATCCTGCATGTACGTGTAGGGGCAGTCGCCCGCGCCGCCTTTCACGGCGACGTAGCCCCGATGCGCCAGCTGGTAAATGTTGTTCTCGACGCCCCAGCCGCGGCGCGCCTCCCGCACCAGATCGGGCCGCACCTCGGCGGTGATGATCTCGTCGGGGCGACCGCCGCCGGTCACCAGCGGTACGCCGTCGAAGTTCACGATCATCCCCTCGCCCATCGAGTCGAAGCTCCCGTCCGAGCCGCACAGGCAGACGGAGGCGGTCACGGCGAGGTTGGAGAACGCGTTCGCCTGGTTGGTGATCTGCCAGGTGTGTCGGATCGGCGCGGTGTAGCCCGCCGTGCGCAGGATGATCTCCGCCCCCTTGTAGGCGCACTCGCGCGCCATCTCCGGGAACATGCCGTCGTGGCAGATGATGAGCCCGAGACGGCTGCCGTTGGGCCCGTCGCACACGGGGATGCCGAGATCGCCCGGCTCCCACGGCTCGACCGGCACCCAGGGATGCAGCTTGCGGTAGTAAAGGCGCAGCTCCCCTTGGTCGTCGAGGATGATGCCGGTGTTGAACGGATTGCCGGCCGGGTTGGCCTCCATCAGGGAGAAGCAGCCCCAGATCCGGTTGGCCCGACAGGCCGCCCGAAACGCGCTCACCTCCGGACCATCCATCCGGCACATGAGCGCCGGCTCGGTGCTCATCGAGAGCCCGTGCAGCGAATATTCGGGGAAGACCACCAGGTCCATCCCGGGGAGGTTGCGCCGCGCCTTGCCCACCATCTCGACGATCCGGCCGGTCTGCGCCGCCAGCTCCGACGGGGTGGTCACCGTGGGGAGCTGCAGCTGGACCATGCCGATCACCACCCCCGCGGGGGATTTGTTGAGCCCGCCGAGTCCGCTCATCTGAACCTCCTGTGGTTGACGGCGCTGGAGAACGCCACGCGCTGCCCTGAAATCCTGCCGAATCTTGGCCGCGGCGCTCATCCGGGCGGGTTTCGGAACGAACGGTTCTTCGTAACATTCCGCCCGCCGCAGGCCCCGAAATGGTTTCCCGCAGGGACCGCGTGGCCTAAGGTACGCCCGCCCCAACACCATGATCGCCACGACCAACCTCGCCAAGGAGTACGGCGCCCGCGTCCTGTTCGCGGACGTCTCGCTGCAGCTGAACGCCGGGTCGCGCTATGGCCTGGTGGGGGCGAACGGCTCGGGGAAGACCACCTTTCTGAAGATCCTGGCCGGCGACGAGGAGGCCTCCGGCGGGACGGTGACCATCGCCAAGCGCGCGCGGGTGGGCGTGCTGCGGCAGGATCGGTTCCTCGACGACGACGCGATCATCCTGGACCTGGCGATGCGGGGGGACGCCATCGTCTGGAACGCGCTCGAAGAGCAGAAGCGCCTCACGGCCGCGCACGGCGAGGTCGACGCGGGACGGCTGGCCGATCTCGAGGACATCGTCGCCGCCCACGACGGCTACACGCTGGAGGCGCGCGCCAGCGAGGTCCTGGAAGGGCTGGCCATCCCCACCCGCCATCACCGTTCGGCGCTCTCCACGCTGTCGGGTGGGTTCAAGCTGCGCGTCCTGCTGGCGCAGGTGCTGGTGGGCGGCGTCGACGTGCTGCTGCTCGACGAGCCGACCAACCACCTCGACATCCTCACCATCCGCTGGCTGGAGAAGTTCCTGGGCGGGTACGCCGGCTGCGCGGTGGTCATCTCGCACGACCAGCGCTTCCTGGACAACGTCACCAGCCACACGCTGGACGTCGACTACGGGACCATCACCCTCTACACCGGCCCCTACTCGAAGGCGGTGCTCGAGAAGGAGGCCACCCGCGCGCGGGCGGAGACCTCCGTCGCGCGCGCAGAGGAGGAGATCGCCCGCAAGCGCGCCTGGGTGGAGCGCTTCGGTGCCAAGAACACCAAGGCGACGCAGGCGCAGAGCCGCCTCAAGCAGATCGAGAAGATCGAGGTCGCCGAGCTGGCCGACAGCTCGCGCCGCACGCCGCAGTTCAAGGTCGTGCCCGAGCGCCCGAGCGGGCGCGAGGTGCTGGAGCTGGCCGGCATCAGCAAGTCGTACGGCGAAAAGCGCGTGCTCACCGATCTGTCGCTGCTGGTGCGGCGGGGCGAGCGGGTGGCGATCATCGGGCCCAACGGCCTGGGGAAGTCGACGCTGCTCCGGATCATCGTGGAGCGCCTGGAGGCAGACACCGGCAGCGTGAAGTGGGGGCACGAGACGCGGGTCGGCTACTTCCCGCAGGATCACCGCGAGACCCTGGACGATCCGGAGACGACGCCGCTGGCGGCCCTGGAGGCGCTCTGTCCGGGGGAGAGCCCGACGTTCGTGCGCGCGCAGCTGGGGCGCGTGCTGTTCTCCGGCCCCGACGTCACCAAGCGCGTCGCGCTCTTGTCGGGAGGCGAGGCGGCGCGGCTCATCTTCGCGCTCTTGGCGGTGCAGAAGCCCAACGTGCTGGTGCTCGACGAGCCGACCAACCACCTGGACCTGGAGGCGATCCACGCACTGGTCGAAGCGGTGAAGGCCTACACGGGAACGGTGGTGTTCGTCTCGCACGACCGCTGGTTCGTGAGCGCGCTGGCGACGCGGGTGGTGGAGATTACGCCCGAGGGTCCCCGCGACTTCCCCGGGACCTACGCCGAGTACCTGGCCAAGCTGGGCGACGATCACCTGGACGGCGACGCGGTGGCGCTGCGCGCCCGGACGGAGCGCGCCGAAAAGAGGGGCGATCCCGCCACGAACGGCGCCACGCCGACGACCACACCCCCCTCGGGCGAGAGCTGGGCGGATCAGAAGAAGCGCCGCAACCGCGCCGCCCAGCTCCCCAAGCTGCGCGACAAGGTCCTGGCCGACATCTCGGCCGCGGAGGCCCGCAAGGCCGAGATTCAGACCCTCTACGCCGATCCGGGCTTCTTCCAGCGCGCCAGCCGCGACGAGATCGACGCGCTGGTGAAGGAGCAGGAGTCGCTGGGCCCCAAGATCGACGCGCTGGTCGTCGAATGGGAGGCGCTCGAACGGGAGCTCGAGGAGGCCCGTCCTTGACAACCTTCGGCGTCCATTCCACCCTGGAGCATTCTCACGATGGCGGTGGAGTCCGCCGATAACCGCTGGCCCTCACGGCAGCCAATGACTCCTACGATTGCACCACACATGGTGCCGTAGGACTTCGCCCCTCGAATCCCTCCGGCGCCGAAACAGGAGGTCGATTCAGGATGATTCCGACGCAGCAGCTGCGCACATTCGGGCAATGGACGGCGCTGGGCACCTTCGTCGGTGTCGCGTGCGGACTGGCCTCGGCCGCGTTCCTCGCTCTGCTCGAGCTGGTCACGAACTTCCGCGGCACCCACGAATGGATCGTCTATGCCCTACCCCTGGCGGGGCTCGGCATCGGCGCGATCTACGAGCGCTGGGGGAGCGCGATCAAGGGGGGGAACAACCTGATCATCGACACGCTCCACGACGACGCCCCCCAGATCCCTCTGCGGATGGCGCCGATGGTGCTCATCGGGACCGTGCTCACCCACCTCTTTGGCGGCAGCGCGGGCCGGGAAGGGACCGCGGTGCAGATGGGCGCCAGCATCGCGGACGCGATCGCCCACGATTTTCGGGTCGGGCGCGATCTGCGACGGATCGTGATCGCCGCCGGCATCGCGGGCGGCTTCGCCTCGGTGTTCGGGACCCCGATCGCCGGTCTCATCTTCGGCCTGGAGGTGGTCTGCATCGGGCGCATCGAGTACGACGCGCTCATTCCCGCGCTCGTCGCCGCCGTCGTGGGCGATCGGGTGACGCGCGCGCTCGGCATCGTGCACACCGCCTACCCGACCGCGCGGGCGATCCCCTTTTCTGTCGGGCTCGGCGGCAAGCTGGTGGTCATCGGCGGCGCGATGGCGCTGGCGACGATCGCCTTCATCGAGTTGACCCACTTCATCAAGGCGCACATGGAGCGCCAGGTGCCGCGGCTGCCTTTCCGGATGTTCCTCGGTGGGGCCGCCATCGTGGCTCTGTGGCGGCTCGTCGGCAGCAGCGACTACCTGGGACTGGGCGTCCCCACGATCCTGCGCGCTTTCAGCGATCCGCACCTTCCGGTCTATTCGTTCGCCGCCAAGATCGTCTTCACGGCGGTGACGCTGGGCTGCGGCTTTCTCGGCGGTGAGGTCACGCCCCTCTTCTTCATCGGCGCCACGCTCGGCAACGTCCTGGCCCGTCTGGTGGGGATTCCGATCGAGCTCGGTGCGGCGGTCGGCCTGGCGGCGGTCTTCGGCGCCGCCGCCAACACCCCCCTGGCGCTCTCCATCATGATCGTCGAGCTCATGGGGGGCGCGTTCCTGCCCTACGTCGTCATCGTGACGGTCGTGGCGTATCTGCTCTCCGGCCACCGGGGGATCTATCCGGCGCAGCGGCTGCTCCGGAAGAAACATGGACCGGCCCTGGAAAAGGCGATCCCGTTGCGCGACTACCGCGGTCGTCCTTGAGCAACCCGGTTCAATTCCCGGCCAGCGCGGCGGCGATTCCGGCCGCCATCGGCTTGGCGGCGTACGCCTCGTCGAACGGGAGCGGACGATGCGGCCCTCGCCCGAACAGCCGGGCCCAGCGCGGCGCGTTCAGCCACGAATAGCGATCGGTGAAGCCCCAGAACGTGACGCCGGAGCAGCCGGAGACCGCCACGCAGGCCGCCACGATGTCGTGGGTGAGACGCTCCTGCTGCGCGAGCTTCTGGGCCAGCTCACCGTGCATCTCGCCGACGGGGACGTCCATCTCCGTGATCTCGACGGCCAGACCGAGCGCCGCGAACCGTTCCATGGTCCGCCGGATGACGTCAGCGGCCGGCCAGTGCCTCGCGTCGACGTGCATCTGAAACCCGACGCCACCGAGCGGGACGCCCGCCCCCCTCAGACGCCGCGCCATCTGGTAGACCGCCTCCGTCTTGGCCGTCCCGAGGTCCTCCAGCTCGTAGTCGTTGTAGAAGAGCTGGGCGGCCGGATCGGCTTCGTGCGCCGCCCGAAAGGCGTCATCGAGGAACGTCGGGCCGAGCGCCGTGAACGGTGAATCTCTGCGAAGCCCGCCGCCCGGTCCGTCGGCGAAGGCTTCGTTCACCACGTCCCACTGACTGATCCTTCCTCTCCAGTGCGACACCTCGCCGGTGACGTGCCGGAGCATCGCGGCGCGCAGCGCCTCGCCGGAGAGACCGGCGACCCAGGGCGCGAGCTGCTGATGCCAGACCAGCGTGTGGCCCCGAACCCGCATCCCGTTCTGCTCGGCGAACGCGACCAGCGCGTCGCCGGCGCCAAAAGCGAACTGTCCGGGGCTCGGCTCCACGTTCACCCACTTCATGTCGTTTTCGGGAGTCACCGAGTTGAAGTTCGCGGCCAAGACCTGGGCGAACGCCGGCTCTCGAAGACGCCGTGCCTCCACGGCCGCGCCGACGTGGCGCGCACCAGCGACGCTGCGAAGCGGAGGGACGGCCACCGCGGGCGCCTCGTCTGTTGAAGGTTGCGCCTGACCGGAAGGCCCCCGGGCGGGGAGAACGCAACTGGCGGCGCCGAGACAGAGGAACGGGATCATGCTCCGGCCGGTGCGCCCAGCGCGTGAAGCGCGCGCGCCCGCACCCTGGGCCGCTCCCCTCACGGTCCCCCGTCGGGATGGAACGCCCCCGAGGGGAGCAGCGCCCCGCACGCGAGCTGAGCGATCTCGTCCGCGCTGAGCGCCCGTCGGTACAGCATGACCTCGTCGAGCTGGCCAGGGACGAACTCCGAGATGACAGGAGGGCCACCGTTGCCGTTGCCGGACAGAATGACCGGGTTGGTTTCGCTGGCGAAGGGCCCGGTGACCGCTTGGTTGTTCACCTCGACCCCGTTGACGTAAAGGCGGATCTGGCTGCCGTCGTAGGTCCCAGCGAGATGGACCCAGGTTTGCTGCGGGAAGGTCGGCGGTCCGCCGATGACCTGCTGCCCGGCCGTGGTGGTGGTGATGAACAGGATCGCTTGTTGCTGGTCGTTGACCGACAGGTGGTAGTGCTGCCCGTAGCCAGTTCCGATCTGGCGGGAGATCGCCGTCGCGTAGGTGTTGGGCATGACCGGGGCTGTCAGAAACATCCAGGCCGCAACCGTGACCTGGTCGGTGACCGAATCGATCGAGGTGGAGTCCGGGACGTTGACGTACCCGTTGTCCTGCACCGACAGCGAGCCACCTTCCGGTCCGTCCGCGACCCACACCGTGGCCGCATCGAGCCCGACGAGCGTGCCGTTGTTGCCATGTCCGGAAGAGTCGCGGGCGGTGGCGCTGCCCGGGGCATCGTTGAGATGCCAGTCGCCGATCAGATCGTCCGACAGTCCCGTCGTGCTGGCGGTCGCACCGCCCTCCCCGCAGGATGGGTCGACGGCGACGATGGTCCGCCCCGAACAACCAGCACCGACCAGCGTCGAGGCCGAGAGGGCCAGGACGGCGATCGTGGCGGCCAGCTGGCCGTGTCCCGGAAGAGAGCTAGAACCTCGCAAGCAGCCCTCCATGCGCGAAGACGGCCGCGCCGTCGAGGTGGGCTGCCTGCGCGGATCCGACCTCGACCGTCACCGACGGCCAGAACAGGAGCGCCTCGACCTCGACGACCACCGAGAGCTGTGGGGCCAGCGCGACCGCCAACCCACCGCTCGCCGTGACCAGCCCTGAAAACACCCGCCCTTGGTGGTCCTTGGCCGCGTCTGCGCTGCTCCCTTTCGCCCCCACATCCTGCCAGCCGGCACCGACAGCCACCACCGGTTGGAGCGTCCGAGCGGACCGAAAGAAGCGGACCAGCTCCAAGGTCATCAGGAAGCGATCGATCTGGGCGGAGCCATCCGCACGGGTGACATCGGCAGCAGGCCCAAGGCCGTCCAGGGCGAGACGCACGCCGATCGCCGACGGTCGCCCCAGCGAGAGCGCGACGCGCGGGACCACGAACAGCGGAGCGTCACCGAAATCTTGCAGCGCGCCCACCCCGACCTCGACGGCGATGCGGGGCGCTCTCGGTGCCGGCGCGGGCGCGGGCACCTCGGCCACCATCGGCGGCGCCGGAGGAGCGACCGTGGGTTTGGTTTCGACGACCCTCGGGACCACCGGCTTGGCCTCGACCGGTGGCCTCTCGGGCGGGGCCTGCTCCGGGATGGCCAGCAGGTCGATCTGGATGGCCGTTGCCAGCGCCATCGCACGGGCCATGTCGGCGCAGCTCTCGTTTCGCGAGGAGAACGTCCGCTCCCCTTCCCACTGATCGCTCGCGTCGCGCCATTCGACGCGCCCCCCCATCCTCGCGCCCGTGGGATAGAGGCGAACCAGCATCCGGCGCGGGGCGTTGTCCCGAAATGGATCGTGTCCGAGCTGGCGCACGATCGCCTTGCGAAAGTCGGCGGCGCTGGGACAGCCAGGGAGCGCCGGGTCGGTCTGGTAGTCGAGCGACACGAGCAATTCGGCACGGGCGCTCCTGGGGCTCGCGACAAGGACGATGGCGAGGGCCAGGGCAGCCGCGTACGCGCGCAGTCGAAGCGGCGTCGCTTCCACGGTGGTCTCAGGATACGATGACTCGGCGCGAAACATCCATCGTCACCGGCTGCGCCCGGCGAAAAGCGATCTCGGCCATGCTTTTTTCCTGACAAGAATGGCCCTGCCGCAACAAGCCGCGCGCCGGGCGACCGCCGACCATCGTGAGGGCCGTGACGGCGGCATTTTGATCGCAAATGTGCTCCCCACGCTGAAGGTCCCGTCCAGCGCCCCCCATTTCTCTCCTGCGAGGCCCCGCATGAAAACAACCCACCGATCCACCCGTCTCCTAGGTGTCCTTCTCACGTCGGCCGTTCTGGCGTCGGCGTGCGCCAACTCCGAGACCGGCGGGGACGACGGCACCGGCGGCGCCCCGGCGACCGGCGGCAGCGGCACCGGCGGCCAGAGCGCAACCGGTGGGGTGACGGGCACCGGCGGCGTGCACAGCACCGGTGGGAACACGGGCACTGGCGGGACGGCGACGGGCGGGGTCGTGGGGACCGGCGGCAACGGCACCGGCGGCAGCGCGACTGGCGGCAACGGCACTGGCGGCGCGGGGACTGGCGGCAACGGCACCGGTGGCATGGCGGGCGCCGGGGCCAGCGGTGCGGGCGGCCTGGCCGGTGGCAAGGGGACTGGCGGCAGCGGCAGCGGCACCGGCGGCGCGGCGGGCGCCAAGGGCACGGCCGGCTCGGCCGGCGGCAGCTCGGGGAGCTACGACCCCTGTCCGACGAACGGCGATCCCTGCAAGGTCCTGCCGCTCGGCGACTCGATCACCTATGGGCTCATCACCGTGGCGGCCGACCAGGCGTCGTCCGATCCCAGCGTGAACGGCAAGGACTCGCACGGGGGTTACCGGGTCAAGCTGTTCAGCGACGCGGTGGGCGCCAGCCACAAGATGACGTTCGTCGGGTCCCAGATGAACGGGCCCACCATGGACGCAGGCATGCCGTTCCCCATGAGTCACGAGGGCTGGAGCGGCTACACCATCGCCCAGATCCAGGGGAAGGCGGCCAACGACCTGACGTCCGGAGCCAACATCATCCTGGTGCACGCGGGCACCAACGACACTTACGGGAGCGATCCCTCCGGCGCGCCGGCGCGCCTCTCGACGCTGGTCGACTACCTGACCACCAATTACCCGAATGCGCTGATCGTCGTCGCCAAGATCATTCCCTATCCCTCGCAGGCGGCCAACACGAACCTGATCAACAACAGCGTCGCGGCCATGGTGGCGTCGAAGGTCACCGCCGGCAAGCACGTCATCGTGGCCGACCTGAACACCGGCTTCACCACGTCGACCATGCTGGCCGGGGACGGCGTCCACCCGAACCAGAAGGGCTACGACTGGATGGGCGACACCTGGTACGCCGCGATCAGCGGCTACCTCCCCTGATCGCCAATCGGTCGACGCGACCAACCCTCAACGGCCGAGCACGGCCTTGATGCGATCGATCGACCAGAACGCGGCGAGGCTGCCCATCGCGTAGATGAGGCCGGGGCGCATCCAGCGGCGCGCCACCCGGAGGCGCCTCGCCAGCCAGCGGAGGCCGACCACGACGGCGATGATGGCCAGCTGGCCCAGCTCGACGCCGAGGTTGAAGCAGAGGAGCGCCGTCGGGACGTGTTGCTCGGGCACGCCGAGCTCGAGCAGCGCGGACGCGAAGCCGAGCCCGTGCAAGAGGCCGAAGGCGAAGGCGACCGCCCAGGGTGCCCGCCGGGTGAGCGAGTCCGCCGGGCGCAGGCACTCGCCGCAGACGAGGACGATGGAGAGAGCGATCGACGCCTCGACGGGCGGCGACGGGACGCGCACCAGGCCGAGCACCGTGAGCGCCAGGCTGACGCTGTGGGCGAGCGTGAACGCGGTGATGGTGGCCAGGAGCTGCCGCCCGCGCCGCACCAGCAGCGTGAGCGCGACGACGAAGAGGAGGTGATCGAACCCGGTCAGGATGTGCTCGATGCCGAGGCTGGTGTAGTCGACAATGATTGGAGCCAGAGCCCACAGGCCGGTCGCCGGAACGCCATAGACCCGCACGCTCGGGGAGCCGGGGCTGGCGACGCGCAGCAGGCGCGTCCCGTTCAGCCATTCGACGTCGACCATCACGCGGGTCGTGGTCCCCTCGATCCAGGGAAACGCCAGGGTCCCCACCAGGCCCGACGGTCCGCACGCCAGGCGCTCCCCCTCGAGCCGACAGGGGTCGGGAAAGACCGCGGCGCTCCGGAGATCGTTCTGCATCGTGGGGGAGCTCGCCTGCCAGCGCACGAAAAAGCTCCCGCCGCCGATCTCCTTCAAAGACAGCGACGCGGAATCGAGCTGGTGGCC
The DNA here is from genome assembly GCA_963847705.1 of uncultured Pseudomonadota bacterium. Taxonomy (GTDB): domain Bacteria; phylum Myxococcota_A; class Polyangia; order Fen-1088; family Fen-1088; genus JADGRB01. The sequence goes on from CAWKBC010000034.1 coordinate 116,335, forward strand.
GCGCGCGACGCCCGGGGCCAGCGCCCAACCCGCGCACAGGACGATGGCCAGGAGCCGTGCCGGCGCCGGGCGCACGGGCGTCCGCGTTCCTGTCATCGTCCTCGTCATCGGGCTTCCGGGCGCTCCTCGACGCGGTAGCGATCGACGATCGCCTGCACCGCCTGATCGGTCGCCTGCTTGCGCTCGGCGTACAGCCAATCGGCGAGCAGGCGTTTGTGCAGCTCGTCCGCGCTCGGCAAGCCCCCCTCGACCGCATTCACCCAGACGAGCAGCAGATCCTTCTCGGTCTGGAATTCTTGCCGCTGTCCGAGGGGGAGGCTCTGAATCCGCGTTGCCAGGTCCGGCCCCAGGCGCTCGGCCAGCTCCCCGGCGGTCAGGTTGCCGCCCACGATGGGGCGCCCCAGCGTCCGCGGATCGGCGCCCGCCTTCAACGCCTGCTCGTACTTTTCGCGCTCGGCCGAGGCGGCGCGGTCCGTCTTGGCGAAGGCGACGGTGCCGTAGTCGTAGCGGCGCGGCGTCTCGTACAGGTTCCGGTGGGTGGCGAACCAGGCCTCGAGCTCCGCCTCCGTCGGTTGGCGCCTGGGGATCGCTTGCGCTTCCCGCGTCCTCACGCTGTCGGCGAGGTACTTGCGAATCGTCGCATCGTTTCGATCCAGGTGGTCGCGCAGGGCCTCCCGGTAGAGCGCCTCGTCGCGTTCCCACCCGCTCAGCTCTCCCTCGAGCTCGGAGGGGCTGGGTGGGCGTCCGTGGCCGTCGCGAAAGCGCCGCTCGACCTCCGCCTTCACCCCGGGTGTGACGACGATGACCCGCGGATCTCCCACGATCAGCCGGTGGGCCACGAACAGCAGCGCACCCACCAGGAAGAAATGCCCGATCGGCTCGCTCAGGAGGCGCGTCGCCTGCCGTTTCCAGGCGCTCGGAGGGGGACTCACCATCGTCTCGCCGGTCAACGCCGACGGCGCATTGTATGCCCCGGACGTTGCGGCGTGTCGGCCGAGATGGTCAACCGGGACCGCGTCGAGGCGGGCGCGCCCGCTTCACCCGCGGGGTCAAGGCCCGAGCGTGACCGAGCCGGCGTCGAGCGCGATCTCGTAGAACCCATGGTCGTTCCAGGGCAACGCCTGCCCGCCCTGGGTGAGCGTGCCGCCGGCGACGGTCACGCGCAGGTACTTGCCGGGAGCGAAGTGGCTCGGCTTCGTCCAGGTCCAGGTCTTGCTGGTGCCGGACGTCGTCGTCGTCGCCGCCGAGAAGGCCTTCTGCCCGAGCCAGTAGGCCGCCACGTCGACGACCTTCCCGATCCACATGTTGCCGAGCCCCTTGGCGTGCGTGATCCCGGCGGTGTAGTCGGAGAGGTTCACGGGCTGGTATTCGCCGTCGTCATTGCTGGAGCCGATGAAGCCGTGGACCAGGATGATGCGCCACCCGCCCGCGCTCTGCGCGGTGTCCACCTCCGAGTTGAAGTCGCTCGCCGGGGCGCCCATCGGCGGGATGTAGCAAGGGAGCGTGAACCGGTCGGTGTTGTCGTTGGGCATCACGATGGCGTCGGACACCCCGCGGTTGGTCATGAAGAGGCCGCTGGCATAGCCCGTGGGGCCCGCGTAGTCCGAAGCGCCGTTCGGGGCGGCCATCGTGTAGGGCGTGACGCCGTACTTCTGCATGATGAACGTCGTGTCCTGGGTGATGTCCGAGGCGCCTCCGGGCGGCGTGCTCTGGTGGCTCCAGGTGTGGTTGCCGATCTCGTGCCCGTCCTTGACGGCTTGCGTCCACACGGCGTTCGACGCCTCGGTCCTGTTGCCCCACATGTAGAAGGTGTACGGGATGCCCTGCGCTTGCAGGGTGCTGTAGTCCGCGATCTGCGAGTCGTTGTCGTCGTCCAGGCTGTACGAGACGGCGCCCTTGAACCCGGCCCAGTTCAGGACGGTGATGTTGCCCGGCGTTCCCGAGGGCTTCGCCATGCCGCCCGCGCCGGGAGGCAGTGGCAGCCCGGACGCCGGAGGGGCGGAGGTGCCGCCGGTCCCCGTCGTGCCACCCGTGCTCGCTGTGCCACCGGTGCCGGTCGTGCCGCCCGTGGTTGTCGTGCCGCCGGTGCCCGGTTTGCCCGCGGCGCCGCCGGTCCCCGTCGCGCCACCCGTGCTCGTCGTGCCGCCGGTCCCGGTCGTGCCGCCCGTTCCGACCGTGCCGCCGGTCCCCTTGGTGCCGCCCGTACCGCCGGTCCCCGTGGTGCCACCGGTTGCGACCGCGCCGCCGGTGCCGATCGTGCCGCCGGTGCCCTTCGTGCCACCGGTGCTCGTCGTCTGGCCGCCGGTGCCGGTCGTGCCGCCCGTGCTCGTCGTCTGGCCGCCGGTGCCGGTCGTGCCGCCGGTGCCGGTCGTCCCCCCCGAGCCGCTTCCGCCGGTGCCGCCCGTATCCACGGTGCCGGGATCCGCGCAGGCGAGCGCGCCGCACAGGAGCGCGGTCAGAACGGTGAAACGCGCAGACTTTGCCAAACGTGGTCGGGGCATGCTGGGGGGCATGGTGACAGGCTCACACGGAGCGACGCCTGCGTCTTTGCATCCCTGGCGCGCAGCTCTCATTTGTGGCGCTCCCCGATGGGACCCCATCGGCATCTTGGTCCCCCGAATGAAGCGCGCGGTCAGCCGTCGGTCGCGGCGCCGCCTGCTCAACCGGGCGCGGCGCTGCGCGTCGGCCCGGGGCGCAGCACGTAGAGATCGCGCGGGCGGCGCGCCGTGTCGGGCTTGGGAGGCGGCGGCAGCCGCATCTGGTAGCGCACCGGTCGCCGGTGGTCGGCGATCTGCCGTTGCGGGTTGAACACGCTGTTGAACCGCCAGAGCATGCGCACGAAGTTCGTCTGTCCGCGGGCGAGCAGCTTGGCGGCCAGCACCGCCGTGTCCTTGAGCGCCGACAGCCCCAGGTGCTTCATGTTCAGCACCTGCTGCGTCTTGACCAGCTCGGCGTAGAAGCGTTCGAGCGGCAGCCGCGTCGGCATGACCGCGTGCTGGATGTCGAACAGCCGGTAGTCGCGCGTCGCCAGCAGGTGTCCCTGCTCGAGAAACGTCTCGGTGCCCGGATAGGGCGTGTTGACGCTGATGTTCACGATCTCGGGGATCGACAGCGCCCACTCGCGGATGACCCGGAAGCGATTTTCGTCCCAGTCGGTGTCGGCGATGATGTTGATCGCCACCGTGACGCCGAGCGAGCGCGCCAGCTCCAGGGCCTCGAAGTTCTCCGACAGCTTGACCCGCTTGCGGTGCGCCTTCAGCCCCTCCTCGTCGACCGCCTCGACGCCCAGGAACATGTACTCGAGCCCGAGCCGCTTCCAGTACCGGAACACCTCCTGGTTGCGCACCAGCACGTCCCCGCGCGTCTCCAGGTAGTACTTCTTGCGGATCTTGCGCCGCTCGATCTCGCGCCCGATGGCGTACCCGTGCTCCTCGTGAATGAAGGCCACGTCGTCGACGATGAACACGCCGGGCTCGGCGATCCGTTCCAGCTCGGCCCCGATGCGCTCGGGATCGCGCTGCCGGTGGCTGCGGCCGTAGAACGTCCAGGCGCTGCAGAACGAGCAGTCCCAGGGACAGCCGCGCGAGAACTCGATCGACGCCGCCGGGTCGAGCACGCCGATGAAATACTTCCGCCGTTGCGGCAGCAGATCGCGCGCCGGCATCAGCGTGTTCAGATCCTTCACCATCTGGGGCGGCGGCCCCTCGCCGGCCACGGTCAGAAGGCCAGGGAGCGCGATCAGCGCGGCAGGATCGCGCCCCGCCTCCAGCACGCGCGGGAAGATCTCCTCGCCCTCTCCGCGGATGACGCAATCGATCGCCCCTTCGGCGTGCGCCAGGATCTCCGCCGCCGTGAACGAGGCGCTGTGCCCGCCCACCACGAAAAGCACCTCGGGCAGCCGCCGGCGCGTCTCCTTGGCGAGATCGATCACCTCCGGAATGTTCGCCAGATAGTTGACCCCGAACGCCACCGCGTCGGGGGCCCAGTCCTTGAGCGTCCTGAAGTAGTCGGCGTGCGAGAAGACCTGCAGGTCCAGGATGCGAACCTGGTGCCCGGCCTGCCGGGCCGCGGCTGCCACCAGCTCCACCCCCAGCGGCTCGAGCCGGAGATAGATCTCCGTGTACATGAGCCCGGTCGGGTGACAACAAAGAACCTTCAGGGACCGCTTCGAGCGCACGGGTAGCAGTTAGGTTCTGCCCGAGGCTGCGCAACCCCAGATCGATGATTCTGGGACGTCGCCCGCCCGCGACCTACAGAGAGCTCCTCAGGGGCGGACGTTCCATCGAGGGACCAGGCCTACTCCGCCCCATGCAGGAAGTTCGATTCTTGGGGTCACCGGCAGCAACGGGCCTCACGGCGGTCGGACGGTGCAACTCGTTCTACAGCTGCGACCAGAGCGGCGTCCCGGTGACGGAGTGAGGGGCGCCGCGAAAGATGCGAAGGCCTAGGTGCCGGGGCAGTTGTCGATGCAGATGGTCACGCCCGCGCAGGCGTAGATGAACTGAAAGCTGGTGTAGGTGCCGTTCTGCAGCTCGTCGCAGGCCGTGCCGTTGAGGACGATGTTGGCCTTGGTCGCGTCGAAGGACCAACCGTTGGTGGGATCCTGCATGATCTCGACGCGGGCGCCGGTGGGGTCCTGGGCCGACACCGCCACGTTGTCCAGGTTCGACGGCGCCCCGGCCAGCGAGACCTTGCAGGAGGCCACGATTCCCAGGATGGAGTCGAGGGCGGTCACCAGGCTGGCCGAGTCCGTCACCGCATAGTACTGCGTCGCCGCGTTCGCCTGCGGCTCGCCCCCGGCGACCGCCATCGCGTTGAGCGCGTTGGTGGCGCCCACATCGGTCGTCGTCGCGATGCCGACGACGAAGGTGGGAAAGCCGGCCGTGAACGCGTTGGCCACCGCCATCTCGGCGCCGGTGTCGTCGTTGTTGTTGAGGGTCGCGGCGCCGTTGGGACAGTTCGGCTCGCCGTCTGTCGCCAGCAGGAGGTATTTCGGGTTGGGGTCGGTGAGCGTCTTCATGTAAGCGACGGCGCTCTTCATGACGGCCGCCGTCGGGGTCCCGGGCTGGCCGGTGAAGGTGTTGGCGGCGAACGCCCCCGAGATGTCGTTGTAGCCGGACGGCTCGATCATCACGGCGGGATTGGCGCTGACACCGCACGCAGCGGTCTCGTCCCCCAGCCAGTAGAGCCCCCAGTTGACCGAGGAATCGGTCTGCCCGAGGACGGTGTTGAGCGCGCTGGTCGTCTGGGACCACTTCGACGCCGCTCCACAGTTCCCGTCTCCCGAGGCGCTGCCGCCCGGGCAGGCCATGTCGTTGGTGTTGTCGGTCATCGAGAGCGAGCGGTCCTGGACGATCAGGATGTCGGGCGGAAGCGGCATGATGTCGATGTTGGTCTGGCCGCAGCTGGTTCCGCCCGAGCCCGTGAGGCCGACGTCGCCGCCGCTGCCGGAAAGGTCGCCACCCGCGCCGCCGCCGCTCGAGAGGCCGACGCCGCCCGCGCCGCTGCCGGTGAGGCCGGCGCCGCCGCTGCCCGTTTCGCTCCCTCCGGCGCCCGTGAGCTGGCCCGCAGGCCCGGGGCTGAACCCGCAACCGGCTGCCGACGCAGCCAAAACCAAACCTAAGACAATGCCCAGCCGAACCATTTCACGACCTCCAATAACGGAAAAGCACACCGCCCACCACAGATGCACCCATGTAGGCAGTGACGCCTGCAAGGAGTTCAGCTCAAACAATCGACGGGCGGACAGGCGGCCTACGGGCGGGTCTGCGCGAAGGTGTCGCAGTCGGCCGGATCGCCCGAGCGCATCCCGGCGGTGAACCAGTGCTGGCGCGCGGCCGCGGAGCCGTGGGTGAAGGTCTCGGGCGTGACATAGCCGCGCGTCTGCTTCTGGATCCGGTCGTCGCCGATCGCCGCCGCCGCGTCGAGCGCGTCGGCGATCTCCTGCTCGGCCACCTTCCCGTTGGCGTAAGCGGCGTGACCCCAGACGCCCGCGTAACAGTCGGCCTGCAGCTCGAGGCGCACCGACAGGGGGCGCCGCTGGCTGGGATTCTGCTCCTGCAGCTCCCGCACGCGCCGCTCGGTGCCGTCCAGATCCTGGATGTGATGGCCGTACTCGTGCGCCACCACGTAGGCCTGGGCGAAGTCTCCGCCGCGGGCGCCGAACCGCTGCGTCAGCTCGCGAAAGAAGCCGAGGTCGAGATAGACGCGCTTGTCGAGCGGACAGTAGAACGGGCCAGTGTCGGCGCTGGCCACGCCGCACCCGCTCCGGGTCGCCTCGGTGAACAGCACCAGCTTGGCCGGCTCATAGCTCGGCGCGCCGCCCGAGGCCGACAGCTTGTGCCGCCAGAACGACTGCACGTTGCTCTCGACGCAGACGATGAACTTGGCGGGATCAGTCCGCGCGTCGACGCCGCGGCAGCTCCCCGAAAGGTTGGAGGGCTGGTCTGCGACGCCCGGCTCGGTTTGCGCGCCGGGATCCTGCTGCGCTTGTTCGATCGCGCGCGTCAGCTGCCCCGCCGTGGGGCTCCCGTTGTCGGCCATGACCCGCAGCACGAGATAGATGACGCCGCCGACGAGGCCGAGGCCGCCCACGCCGGCGCCGGCCCGCCCGCCCGGAAAGCGCGAGCTGCGACGGTCTTCGACTTCCGACGGATCCGCCCTGTCCGAGTCGTCGAATTTCACCGCCTCAGCATGTGCCGCCGGGCGGCAGACCGCCACGTGTCGGGGGATGAAAATACGCGACGACCACTTGCCCCGGGGCAGTCGGTCGGCGGCGAGGCGCTGGCAAGTCTTGGTAAGCTCGCCGCCGGTGTCGGAGTCCGGGCTTCAGCGTTCGCGTTTGCGCCGGTCATGACGGCGAGCGGGGACCGCTCGGCGGGCGCGAACGGGAGATCGGCGAGGCCACCGGCGCGCTGGAGGGGCCGCCGGCGGACGCGGCCGGCTGCCCCCGCCTTTTTTGCGTGTCTCGCTCAAAGCCCCATGGGCACGCTCTCGGCGGGGGTCACTCGTTGTAACCGGCGCTCGAGAGTCTCCAGTCGCGCGCGCAGCGCTGGCTCCACTTCGGCCCGGATCACCACCGCGGGCCGGGACGACTCGAACATCGTGACCATGGCGTCACAGGTCTCGTCATTGGCGATCAAGACCAGCGCAGAGCTGTCGCGGGGCAAGGCCTTCTTGACGTCGTCCAGGTGAAACAGCCGTTGCTCGGCCTCGCTCCCCAACGACTTGTTCGCCGTCTCCCCCTCGGCCGCCGCGAACATCGCGCCGAAGGGGCCGGCCAGGGCCGAGACGTAGTAACCGGTCAGCCCACCGAGCTCCGAGGCGGCCTCGGCGAGCTCCCCCTCGTGAAACGTCGCCGCCTCCCCGTCGGGGAACGTGACCCCCACCCTCACGCGTCCCAGGCGCGGCCGCGCGATCGCTCCGACCTCGAGCAGCCAGCGATTCTTCTCGCCTTCCAGCTCGAGCACCTCGGCGTAAGCGTCATCGGCGGCCTGACTTCCCTTGAACCCAAGAATGCAGATCTCCATGGAGCCTCCTCCGTGCTTGCGCCGGCAATTCCTACCCGCCTGTCGTCAACGGGGCTGCGCCGCGGCGGACACGGCCGATTCAGCCTCCAGCCGCGCCGCCACCGCCTCGTAGACAGCCTGTTCCGCCTCCTCGAAGTCGTCCACGACCGCGCTCACCATGTCGAGCGCATAGTCCTTGGCACGTTCAGCGCGCACCTCGAGCTTGTCGAGCTCGCGCCGCTCCTTCCAGGAAGCGATCGCCTCTCGCGTGTGCGCCACCTTCTCCGATTGCCAGCGCGCGATGTCGAACCGGCGTTGCCGCGCGCGCTCCTTCTGCTCAGCGATCCGGGCCCGGATGTCGTTCCGGTGCTCCTCAAGCGCGGCCATGTCCTCCTCGTGGATGCTCGACAGGTCACTCTTGAGCGCCTCGAGCTTCGCGCGCGCCGCATCGATCTGCTGCGAGATCTCCTGCTTCAGATTGGCTGTTTCAGGTGCCATGTGGAGTCTCCTCCCTCTGTCTGACTTCGAAGATGGGACTCTCCGGAACGGTGGGCAACCCGTCGCCGATCGGACCCGACCGACGAGCTCGTCGATCACGGCGAGACCTCGTGCAGGCCTCGGCGGCGTGGTAGACGCACAGCTCTGAATGCGGCCACGCGTCCTGACGCTGTTTCCGAGCGCCGTTGGTGGCGGCGCCGAACGGCTGGTGTTCGAACAGATGCGGTTCCACGACGGCGGCCGCTACGACTACGCCGCGATCGCGCTGCGCAAGGGGAAGCTTCATCCGCAGTTCGCCGCGTTTCCCTGCTACTCCACCACGAACGCGGGTCTCAAGCTCAGCCCGTTGGTGCTTCACAAGCTCCACCGCATCATTCAGTCGCGGGGGATCGACCTGCTTCACACCCACCTGCAGGAGGCCGACTTCTACGGATTTTGGTTGAAGAAGCTCAACCCGCGGCTTCACTGGATCTCGACCCGGCACAACACCGACGCCTTCCGCACGAGGGCGTTCTGGCGCGCGGTCAATGCGTCGATGTCGCACCGCACGGAGCGGGTGATCGCGGTGTCGGACGCCGTGCGGGACTTCGTGGCGTCGTACGAGCGCATTCCGCTGGAGAAGCTGGTGGTGGTTCGCAACGGCATCGATCTGAGCCGGTTCGCCGATCGTCCGCCGCGCGCGGAGGCGCGGGCGTCCTTGAATCTGCCGGCGGGTGACTTCGTCGTCGGGATCGTTGGCCGGCTCTCCCCGCAAAAGGGGCACCACTTCCTGTTCGAGGCCGCGGCCAGATTGATTGCCGAGATCCCCAACCTTCGTCTGCTGGTCGTCGGCGAAGGTCAGCTGAAGGGGCGCCTGCAACGTCTGGCGCGCGCCCTGGGGATCACGGAGAGGGTCTCCTTCGTCGGCTTTCGCCCCGACATGGGGAGCCTCTATGCGACCATGGATCTGCTGGCCATGCCGTCGCTGTTCGAGGGGCTGCCGCTGGTGCTGGTCGAGGCCCTCGTCTGCGAGAGGGTGGCCGTCGGCGCGCGCGCCCCCGGCATCACCGACGTGCTCGAGGATGGCAAGAACGGCCTCCTGGTGAAGGTCGGCGACGTCGAGGCGCTGGCGGCAGCCATCGCGCGCGTCTTCCGGGGCGAGTACGATCGCGACATGCCGAGACGGGCCCGCGAGGCGGCCATGGCCGAGTACGACATCAAGACCTACCTCGCGCGGTTGGAGGCGATCTATCTCGAGCAGTGTCGCCGGGGTACTCTGCCTTCCACCAGCGCATGAAGATCAGGCAGATCTTGCACGGTTTGGCGACGCTCATTCCTGGCGTCGTCCCGATCTTCGGTCGCGGCGGGGGCGGCACCAAATCGGCCCGCTATTGCTATTCGGTCTGGCTGCGCCACCTGGTGGCGACGTTCGAGAGCGGTCTTTGGAACAACCCCCAATCGGTGGCCGAGCTCGGCCCGGGCGACTCGCTGGGCGTGGGGCTGGCCGCGCTCGTTTCGGGCGTCGAGACGTACGACGCCTTCGACGTGGTCAAGCACGCGCAGGTCAAACGGAACGAAGCGACGCTCGACGAGATCATCGTGCTCTTTCGCCAGCGGGCGGGGATCCCCGGCGAGGAGGAGCTCCCCGAGGTGAAGCCCCGGCTGGCCAGCTACGCCTTCCCCGGTCACATCCTGACGGAGGTGCACCTCGCCGCCGCCCTCGACCAGGCGCGCCTCGACCGGATTCGCGAGTCGGTCAGACACCCCAACGTCCCCGGCTCGATGATCGCCTACCGCACCTGCTACTTCGACGAGAGCGCCATCGAGCGCGACTCGATCGATCTGCTGTTCTCGCAGGCGGTGCTCGAGCACGTGGACGACTTGCTCGGCGCCTACCGTGCCATGCGCCTCTGGCTCAAACCGGGCGGCGTGATCTCGCACGAGATCGATTTCCGCTGTCACAAGACCGCGCACGACTGGAACGGCCACTGGGGTTACTCCGACCGGATCTGGGCGCTGATTCGCGGAAAACGCTCCTACCTCCTCAATCGCGAGCCCTGCTCCCGTCACCTGCAGCTGATGGCGGACAATGGGTTCGAGGTCGCCGGCTCTGACAGGGAGAAGATCGCGTCATGCCTGGCGAAGGCCGCCCTGGCGCCGCGCTTTCGACAGCTCAGCGAAGATGACCTGACCACCTGCACGGCGCACCTCCTGGGCGTCAAGCGCAGCTAGGAGGCGTTGCCTCGCCGGTGAGGCTGCTTGGGCTCCTTCAACGGCTTTGGCGCGCCTGAAATCGCTCGGACAGAACTCCGACGAGCTGACTCCAACCCTCCTCGTGAAGCCGGCCGAAGTCGTCGTCCGGGAGGTTGGCGTGGCGCAGTTGCAGGAGTGTGTTGTCCCCCTTCTTCTGGAGCTCGACCGTCACGATCGATTCGAGCCCGCGGGTGAAGGTCGACATCCAGCTGTATTGAATCTTGACGCCACGTTCGAGGCTGGTGAATCGCCCGAAATGCGCCCAGTTCTCTCCCGCCTTGCTGATCTTGTTGAAATAGAACATCCCGTCGACCTTGGGTTTGGGGTCGAAGATCAGCTTGCTGGAGTTGTGCCAGGGCGTGCCCGGGTTTTCGGTGTCGAGCCAGGCGTCGTAGACCTCGGCAGGCGAGGCCGGGATGGTGCGGTTGAGGGTGATGTCCATGGTCTTGGTCTTCGCGGTCATGACTTTCTCCTTTTCTGTTTGAAGAATTCCTCGAGCTTGTCGAGGTGTTCGCTCCAGAAGCGCTCGTATTCGTGGACCCAGACCGACACCTTCCGCAGCGGCGCGGCGCGAAACGCGATGATGTGATCGCGCCCGATCTTCTCGCGCCGGACCAGGCCTGCCTCCTCCAGCACCTTGAGGTGCTTGGAGACGGCGTTGAGCGACACGTCGAACGGCGCGGCAATCTCGGTCACCCGCGCCGAACCGCCCGACAGCCGGGAGAGAATCGCCCGGCGCACCGGATGCGAGATGGCCCCCAGAACATTGCTCAGGTCGTCCACGGATTTCATTCAACCAAACGGTTGAATGAAACGCAAGGATTTTCTGGCAGCGCGCGTTCGACGACTTCAGAACAGCACGCCCAGCCCGAGCGACGCGGCCGGGACCCACTGGTCGATGACGCCGTGGTCGGGATCGTGGCTGACAAAGGTCGGGAGCTCGAGGTCGAGAAAACAGAGGAGGCGCACGTCGGAGGTCCGAAGCGCCTCCACCCCGACCCGCGCGGTGACGGCCAGGCCGCTGCCGGTCGCCACACCGACCGCCCCCGCGCCGTCGAGGAGGGCCGGCCCCTGGAAGCGCTGGTAGTCGAGGCCCACCAGCGCGCTCGCGAACAGCGAGAGAGACTCCACCGGACGGAAGTAGAAGGTCGCCGTGACCTGGGCATCGAACTGGACGGCCAGGTGCAGCGTGGCCGCCTCTGCCCCGGGGCTGAAGGCGCCCGCCAGCCGCACGCCGATCGCCACCTGGTCGATCTCGCGCCGCAACGTCAGGGCGACGCCGGGCAGCGTCGCCAGCGTGCCGCCGACCGGCGCCGCCAGCTCGTACGCCTCGAGGCCGTAGTGGGTGGTGCTGTGGAGCGCGAGCGCCCGCTCCTGCCGCACCAGCCAGCCCTGTGATTCCGGCCCGCGCAGGACCAGCGGATCGTTGTGCAGCAGCACCGTCAGCAGACGCTCGACCGCCGGGGCGAGCCCGTCGGCGCCGACCCGCTCGCGGTACGGGACCTGGGTGTTGAGGCGGCCGGTGAGCCACGTGCCGCCGCCCGGCCCGAGGTCGATCACCTCCACGGTCAGCGTCGACTCGCAGTCGGTGCTGGCCGCCCGGTGGGTGGGGTGGCGATCGAGCTCGCTCCTGATGAGCCGCGCGAGCGCGTCGGCCTGCGCGGGCGCCGCCGCCACCTCGACACAGGTCCGGAGCTGCGCGCGCGCGAAGCCCGACCACGCGACGAGCGCACCCGCCGCCGTCAGGCCCAGCAGCGCCGCCCGGGCCCGGCCAGCGCGCATGGCTAGAAGATGATCCCGATCTGCGCCAGCGCGCCGGGCATGTAGGCGTCGATCGCCCCGCTGTCGTTCTCGGTCTTGAGCAGGTAGGTCGGCAGATCGAGCTCGACCTGGCCGAAGAAGTGGATGGAGCTGGCGCGCAGGAACTCGTAGCCGACCAGGAAGTCGACGTTGAGACCGCCGCCGACCAGGAGGTCGCGGTCGGTGGTGCTGGTCCGCTCGGCGACCGGGCGGATGGCGTCGAAGAAGGCCAGCTCGAAGGCGGCGCCGCCGCCGAAGTAGAGCGAGTTGATCCCGGCCGCGTCGAGGTAGCGCAGGAAGTGCAGCCCCGCCGAGAGGCTGAAGGAGTAATCGACGTGGCCGCCCAGATCGTTGTCGTGAATCCCCGTCTGCTCGGTCCCGAGGTCGACGCGGCCAAAGGCGTCGAAGCCCCAGGAGTGCAGCTTGCGCCGGTAGCCGGCCTGCACGGTGACGGGCGTCAGCACCCGCAGCTGGTCGGTGGCCGGCAGCGACTGCCCCTGCGCGGTCGGCAGCTCCGCCAGCCGCACCTCCGTCCCCATGCCGAAGATGAAGTGCCCCGTCCCCTCGACGGTGCGCAGATCGCGCTCGCTGTCGGAGCGCAGCACGTTCTCGCGCGTGATCGTCTGGCCGACCGGGCGGCCACGAAGCAGCGCGAACGCCATCCGCTGCGCCAGCTCCACGAACTCGTCGAGCTCGGCCCGGTCGATCTTCTCCTCCCGCTCGCCGTAGTGCCCGAACACCGTCCAGCCGCTCTCCAGCTGATAGAGCTCGACGACCAGGCGCTGCTGGCAGGCGTCATTGACGGCCAGGAAGCCCTTCTCGTGCGTCACCTCGTACTCCAGCATCCGTTTGAGGTAGAGCGTCGGATCGATCTCGTGCGTCTCCGCGGCGTGATGCGGCGCGGGCGCGTCGCCCGAGGACGTCGGCGCAGGCGGCGGTGGATAAGGAAGCGGCGGAGGGGGCATGAGCATCGGTGCCCCCTCGACGGTCGACACGACCGGAGGGGCGACGTGCAGCGCCGGCGGCGCCCGGTACCAGGACTTCTGTTGAACGCTCACGCAGACCCGGATGGTGGCGGCGGCGGTGTTCGACCAGATCACGATCGCGAGCGAGGTGAGTCCAAGCCAGCCCGGCTTCATGTGAGCTCCTTGCGTGTACGAGGTCACGCCGACCGTGCGGCCGGCGATTTGCCGTCGACGTTTTGCAGACCGTGTGCCACACGCAGATCCCGCGGTTCGCCGCGACGGCGACCAAACCCGACTGTCAGAAAGCGAACGAAGCGCGTCGAGGGTTCACACACCCGTGCCCACCCGCCGAAGCCGTTGCGACCGGCGCACGAAGAACGACAGTTCCTGGGAGATCCCGCGGCAGTGCGCGGCGCCGCAGGAATATTGCCCTCCGCCCACGTTCCCTGGGACGGACCGGCCGCTCCGGAGCAGCGCCTCGGGGAACCCCATTTTCCCTGGCCCGAACGCACCCGGTGACGAGCGCCAACAGAAAATGCAACGGGCTGCCGATCCTCATTCGCCGTGGTCCCCTCACCAGTCCGCAACCTTCCGCCCAGCAACTCGACGCTCACCTGGAGGGCGGTTTTCAGCCGCGCCCGCGTTCCCCTGGGATCACCGCTGGTTTACAGTGCCGCCGCCATGCTGCCATCCCGCGCCAGTGTGGGCCTCCTCGTTCTCCTCTTGTCGTGTCTGGCGCTGGGAGGGCCGGCCCGGGCCGACGACGTCGAACAGGCGCGCGCCTACGTCAACAAGGCGACCGGCGCCTACGCGCTCAGTCACTACGCGGTGGCGGCGGAGAACTTCGAGAAGGCCTTCGAGCTCAAGCCCGACCCCGCCCTCCTCTACAACGCCGCCCAGGCCTACCGGCTGGCGGGCAACAAGGAGCGGGCGCTGGAGCTTTATGAGAGCTACGTGCGCGTCTACACCGGCAAGAAGGACATGCGGCCCGACATCGAGGGGCACATCAGGCAGCTGAAGGAAGCCATCGAGCGCGACAGGGCGGCGGCAACCTCGCCGCCCATCACGACGATGCCGATGGGCGGTACGCCGGGCGAGGGGCGAGAGCCCCCGCCCACCAGCCCGCCGCCGGTGACGCCCATCGCCCCGGCCGCGTCGGCCTCGACGTCGACGCCCGCGCCAGCTGCGATCGCGCCTCCTCCCGCCTCCGCGGCGCCGGCCTCGTCGCCGGTGGTGCTCACCCAGAGCGCCGGACCGCCGGAGACCAGCGATTCGGTGACCAAGAAGACCTGGTTCTGGGTGGCCGTCGGCGGCGGCGTCGCGGCCGCCGTGATCGTGGGGCTGCTGATCGGGCTGAGCGGAACTGACCCCGCCAGCGCCAGCATCGGAAAGGTGAACGGAAATTGAAGCGTCTTCCCTGGTGGTTGTCGTCCGGACACGCTCTCGCGATCATGCTGCTCGCCGGGCTGGTGACAGCGGCGGGCTGTCGAAGCACCAGCTCGTGCAACGCGGGAACCGTCCTCGTCACGGTGACGTTCGACGCCACCACCAGCGCGGCGGATGACGTTGACGTCGAGGTGAGCGTCGACGGCGGCGCGCCCAAGACCACCTCCCTGCCGCACAACCCGGGCGACACCAGAGGTTCGATCGAGGTCGACTTCCCGAGCGGGACCGGGTACCCGGAAGGTAAGCGCCTGGACGTCACGGTCGTGGCGCGGGCCGCGGGCAGCGTGCTCGGAACCGCCACGGCCAGCGTCGCGATGTTGCCGAGCGGCTGTGGCACGCTCGCGCTCAGCTTCGGCGTGACGGGGCCGGACGGCGGCACCGGGGCGGGCGGCAAGGGCGGCAAGGGCGGCCAAGCGGGCGGTGGCGCCACGGGCGGCCGCGACGCCGGCACCTCGGACGCCAGCGGCGACGGCCCCCTCACCGGGTGCACCAGCGGCACCACCCGCTCCTGCGCGGCGGATGGCTATCTCGGCAACTGCGCCAGCGGCACCGAGACCTGCGCCGGCGGCCGGTGGAGCGCCTGCAGCGTCTCTCCGGCGGCCGCGGACAGCTGCGCCACCAAGGGCGACGACGCCACCTGCAACGGCACGCCCAACGAAGGGTGCGCCTGCCTGGACGTCGACCCGGCGCGCTCCTGCAGCGCGGGCGGCGCGCTCGGGGCCTGCGCCGCGGGGATGCAGACCTGCTCGGGAGGGAAGTGGGGCGCTTGCAGCATCGCACCCGCGGCCCAGGACGACTGTACGGTCAAGGGCGACGACTCCAACTGCAACGGCACGCCCAACGACGGCTGCCCCTGCGTCAACGGGGACACACAGCCCTGCGGCCCGGCCGCGGTCGGGATTCTGCAAGCCAGGGACGGCGACCTGCGCGAGCGGCGTCTGGGGCGCCTGCGTGGGGGCGGTCAACAAGGCGGCCCGCGACTGCACGTCGACGGCCGACAACGACTGCGACGGGTTGCCGGACAACACGGTCGACGTGGTGTGCAAGTGCGGCAGCGGCTCCACGCAGGCCTGCAGCGCCCACCCGGGCAACGACGGCTACGGCCCCTGCACGGCCGGAAAGCAGAGCTGCGTCATCGCCGCCGACAAGACCTCCTCGACCTGGGGCACCTGCTCCGGGGCGGTGGGTCCCGCAGCCGCCGACACCTGCGTCAAGGGCGACGACAGCAACTGCAACGGCACCCCCAACGAAGGGTGTGCCTGTGTCAGCACGGACGCGCCGCGCTCGTGCGCCGCGGCCGGCGCGCTCGGAAACTGCGCCGCGGGGACCCAGACCTGCTCCACCGCCGGCCAGTGGGGCGCCTGCAGCGTCCAGCCCGCCTCCGCAGACAGCTGCGCGGTCAAGGGGGACGACGCCACCTGCAACGGGAAGGCGAACGAAGGCTGCCCCTGCGTCAGCGGCGACACGGAGAGCTGCGGCCCGGCTGCGGTCGGGATCTGCAAGCCCGGTGTGGCGACCTGCACGAACGGCGTCTGGGGCGCCTGCGTGGGGGCGGTCAACAAGGGGACGCGTGACTGTACCTCGTCGGCCGACAACGACTGCGATGGGGTGCCGGACAACACGATCGATCTCGTCTGCACCTGCACCTCCGGCACGACCCAGCCCTGCAGCGCCCACCCGGGCAAGGACGGCAACGGCCCGTGCAAGGCCGGCTCGCAGACCTGCGTGGTGGCGGCCGACAAGACCTCTTCGGCCTGGGGGACCTGCAGCGGCTCGGTGGGGCCGGCGGCCTCCGACACCTGCGTTCAGGGCAACGACAACAATTGCAGCGGGACCGCCAATGACGGCTGCCTCTGCGTCAACAGCGTGACCACCCGCAAGTGCGGCTATTGCAACGACGGCTCGCAGACCTGCGTCGACGGGACCGTGGGAAGCTACACGACCTGCGTGGGGGCGACCGGACAGGCCTTCACCGCCCTGCCCCTGGTCAACGGTTGGACCGGCGGACCGTACTCCACGGCCATCCCCGCGGCGGCGCTGGACTGCTCGGGCGTCGTGCAGCTCAAGGGGGGGATGTCGACCACCGGCACGAACCTGTCGGCGTTCACCCTCCCCGCCGGCCTGGCGCCTCCGGCGAGTCTCTGGATTCCGGCCGACGGCTACAGCTCGGCGAAGGTGCGCCTCTACGTCGCCAGCACCGGCGCGGTCAGCGTCCAGGCGCTCAATGCGACGACCGACGCCACGCAGTTCACGTCGCTCGAGGGGGTTTCGTTCCCGGTGTCAGCCAACGGTTACACGCCGCTGACGCTGCAGAACGGATGGACGGCGTACAGCGGGGCCCGCGCTCCGGCGGTGGCCAACGTCGGGGGGATCATCCGCTTCCAGGGCGCGGTCACGACCACCGGCACGAGCTCGACGATCTTCACGCTGCCGGCCTCGATGGCGCCTCCGACCATCACCTACGTGACGGCCGATCTCTACCTCGCGGCGAAGGGGCGGCTCGTCATCTCGCCCACCGGCGCGGTGAGCGTCCAGGCCCAGAACACCTTCTCCGACGCGGCGAGCTTCACCTCGCTCGAGGGGGTCTGGTTCGCGCTGTCGTCGAGCGGCTACACGGCGCTCACACTCCAGAATGGGTGGGCGACGTACAGCACCACGCGCGGCCCCGCGGTCTCGGTCAGCAACGGGATCGTCCGTTTCCAGGGCGCGATCTCGACCAGCGGCACCAACCTCCTGCCCTTCGTCCTGCCGGGTGGATTCCTGCCCGCGGCGAGCGTCTACACGCCCCTCGACCTCTACGCGGCCAGCAAGGGGCGCTTCTACATTCAGTCGAACGGGACGGTCGACGTCGATCCGGAGGGGGGCACCACCACGAACGCCACCGGCTTCACCTCGCTCGAGGGCGTCTCCTTCGCCCAGTAGCCCGCGGTGGCGATTCGCCTCCGGCGGCGGCTACTCCTTCTGAAGCGAACGGGCGGGGGCGAGCGCGGACTCGCTCTCCGACGAGATTCGGAACGAGTCGGTTCGAACCGCCCAGGCGATCGCCACACTGACGGCCAGGACAATCAGGGCCAGCCTGGCGGTGAGCGCGTCGGGCGCCAGCAGCGGTTGGCCTCGCTCGGCCTGGATGAAGGTCACCACGACGACGCCGAGCCAGCCGGCGCCCAGCGCCAGGACCGTGCGCGCGCCGCGACGCCGGCGTTCGAGGAGACAGGCTGCCAGTGGAAGGAGCTGCAGCGCGTGCAGGCCGAAGAAGTGCGGAACGCGAAGGTCGCCACCGACGGTGCTCCAGCGGGCGACCGGCAGGCCGGGGCCGCCGTCGGGGACGCCGACGGCGTGGGCGCCGATGACCGGGGTCGGCTCACCGGCGCGGAGGGTGGCGAGCTGGGCCGGGGTCGGTCGCGGCATCACGAACCCGACGGCTCCGCCCAGCACCGCCCCGGCCAGGCCGAGGCGAATGCCCCAGGTCCGCGCGGGGGTGGCGAAGCGATGCCGGAACGCGCGCACGGCGATGAACAGCTCTGCCAGCCAGAGGCCGGTGATGGCCACCCCCATGGTCGAGAACACCAGGCCGTCGAGGCGGGAGGCGTAGTTGAAGTGGCTCGGTACGCCGCGGAGCGCCTGCGCGGTGATGAGGACCAGCTCGAGCCCCGCCACCAGGCTGATGAAGGTTCCCGCCCGATGGAGGCGCCGATCGGGGGGCAGCTGCGCCAGGATCCAGGCCAACGCCGGCGCCATCATCGCAACGGAGACGCCGAACTTGGCAGGCTTGAGCCAGACGGGGGCACCGGTCACCTGGCGGTGGTCCACCAGCGCCAGCGAGAGCGAAACGACGAACAGCGCCGCCGAGGCGACCGTGATCCGGGCCAGCGGCTGATGGGTGGTGGCCAGCCAGCGCCGCAGGCGCCCGCCCGTCGCCGGTAAGCGCGGGCCGAGCGCGGTCCCGAGCAGGTAGAGGCCGAGGCCGAGCGGGGCGAAGAGCAGAGTGAGCACCAGAGCCGGCGTGGTCGCCCAGCGTCCGAGACCGCGCGCGCGGGCGTCGAGGAAGATCCAGCGTCCGGCGAAGAGGTCGAGCGCCAGAAAGTGCGCCCAGGCCAGGGTGGCGCCGGCCGGGGTCCCCAGCAGCCGCGCGATCGTCGCCAGCTGGGGATGGGCGACCGCGGGCAGCAGGGTCGCCAGGTGCGGGAGCGCCAGCGCGGCGTAGAGCGCGATGGGCCCGGCGACGATCCAGGGGCTCCCGATGACCCGCGCCGTCAGGGGGGCCCGCGGCCAGAGCAGCATCAAGAGCCAGAACGGCATCACCGGCCAGGAGCTCGACGAGAACAGGAACGGCAACAGGCTCTGCATGACTCACCTCCGCGCGACGTGGGCTGACCTGGACTGACCGAGGCTCGAATGATGACAACGTAAACATTCATATGTTACCGGTGTCAACAATTTTGTTTTCGCCGTCAACATTTGATACGTTCACCGCATGGCCATCCGGGTCGCCCGCAAGCGGGCCAACGCCTACCAGCACGGCGACCTGCGGGCCGCCCTCATCCAGGCCGGTCTCAAGCTGCTCGGTGAGGGGGGCGTTCGCAGCCTCACCCTGCGGGCGGCGGCCCAGCTGGCGGGGGTCAGCCACGCGGCGCCCTACCGTCACTTTCGCGACAAGGACCAGCTGGTGGCGGCGATCGCGGAGGAAGGGTTCCGCCTCCTCACCGCTCACATGCAGGCCGAGCTCGCCGCGGCGCCGGCCGGAGGGCCGCAAGGGTTGCGGGCCATCGGCTGGGGGTACGTCTCATTCGCGCGTGCGCACCCCGGCTACTTCCGGACGATCTTCGGCGGCGTCGTCCCGGAGGATCGCGGACGCTTCACCCCCTCCCTGCAGGCGGCCGGTGAGGAGGCTTATCAGGTGCTTCGCGGGCAGATCCAGGCAGGCGTGCGCGACGGCTGGCTGCGCCGCGGCGATCCCGAGGAGATGTCGCTGGCCGCCTGGTCACTCGTCCACGGGCTCAGCATGTTGATGATCGACGGCCAGCTCTCGGCGCTGGTCCCCCACGAGGCGGCCGCGCGCGCGATCACCGCGGCGCTGATTCGATCGCTCGAGAGCGGCCTCGCGATCTAGCGCGGCCAGCGAACGAGCGCGCTCGGATGCTCTGACGTCCACGCATGCGACACCGCGACACCGCCGTGAACGGTGAGCGGCGCCCGATCATCGGCGTGATCAACCTCAACATCCCAAATGCTTGCTTGCGCCGGTCGTCGCGCAATTGGCACTTGTGAATCTGCCAGGGGGTGTATAACGCAACGCGCACGTCAACCCTCTCCAGGAGATCCCAATGACAAGGTTACGAATGACGACGGTTGCATTCACTGTGCTCGTTGCGTCGGCCTCGGCCGCCAGCGCCGCCCCCACCTACGCGCCCCCGCCGCCGACGGCGCCCCACCTGAACACCTACCCCAACTGGGCCGCGCTCTGGTCGATCTGGGCGTATGGAACCCCCGCGGCCAACAACCCCGTGCTCGACACCACCGGCGCGAACTGCGCGGTGGGCCAGCCGGTGCCCGGCACGTTCTTCCTCGCCGGAACCTTCGACGGCTCGACCGTGATGCGGACCTGCACCACGCCGGTCGGGGACGCATTTCTCATCCCGATCTTGAACGGCGTCGAGTTCGCGCAGCAGACGGATCCGCCCGATCAGCGCACCGAGGCCTTCCTTCGCGGAGAGCTGGCCTGCTTCGACACGCCCCCCACCCTGTCGCTGACGGTCGACGGCGTGGCGCTCCCCAATCCGCAGAGCTACCTCGAACACTCGGTGGTCTTCTCGCTCAATCTCCCGGCCGGCAACGTCTTCGGCGTTCCGGCGCAGCTTCTCAGCCCGGCGGTGGACGCCGGCTACTACGCCTTCCTCGAGCCGCTCAGCGCCGGGAGCCACACCATCCACCTCACCGCGTTCTCGGCCGCCTGCGGCGGCGCGACCCAGGACACCACCTACAAGCTCATCGTCCAGGGCACCGTGGGAACGCCCCTCACCTGCTCGGGCAACCAGCAGCTGACGCTCAACAACGTGGACATCCAGAGCACCGGGGCCGCGCTCACCGTCTCGGGCAACTGCAACGTGACCATCAACAACAGCGTCCTCTTCGGAAGCACCTCGGCGATCGTGGTCCACGATCAGGGGCACGTGATTGTGAACACCAGCGTGGTCGGTGGCGGACCGGGCGCCGGCGGGTTTGCGGTCTCCGCCGACGGACACGGTCATGCGGAGTTGCGCAACTCCTCGGTGATCAGCCCGACCTCGGCGATCGGATTTTCGATCATCAGCAACTCTGGCGGCAACTCCGCCTTCTAGCTCGCGTCGGCATCGAGGCGCGCGCTCGGCGCGCCTCGGTGTCGCTCTCTGGCGCGGCTCAACTCCGAACCAGCAGGTCGATGGACTGGTCGAGCGCCGTGAGGTGAGCAGCGCCGCCGGGACCAAATGAGTCGGCCGCTCACGCAGATAGAAGGCGGCCAGACGCCGGTCTCTTAAGGGTTCGGTTCGGCGACGAGGTGGATTCCAGGGCGCCCCATCAGGATGAGCGTGGCCGCCCGCCGGCCTGCCTCGGCGACGTGAATGGCCGGAGGCTCGGGCGCCGTTTCCGTCCAGGTGCCGGGTCCCCAGAAGCGGCCGAAGCGCAGAATGAGGACGTCGAGGCCCGAGGCGACGGCGCTGTCTTCGAGCGCGGCGACGGCCGCGGCCGAGTCGGCGCTTCCCGCGAAGGCGATGCTCTCGACGACCAGTCGACGCGCCCCACTGGCGCACGCCGCCGCGCTGACGATCGGCCCGCCTTCGCGACGAATTCGACTGTTTGCAGGACCCGGTCCGCCCGCCAGATCGGTGAGGAAGTTGACGACCACCTCGGGCGCGCAGGCCCGCGCGACACGTGCGAGGGCGTCCGGTTGGTAGACGTCGCAGAGCTCCGCGCGGGCACCGAGCGCGGCGAGGCTGGCGCGCCTGTCGGCGGAGCGCGTGGTGCCGGTGACGTCGTGCCCGCCCAGGTGCGGCAGCGTGGCGCGCCCCAGCACGCCGGTGGCGCCGACGATCAGGATCCGCATCGCTGCAGCATCAGGCTGACGTCGAGGCGGCCGGCACCGACAAGGCCAGCCGCACGAGCTGGCGGACGTTCAACGGGCACTCGACGGGGACCGGATCGCCGACCCAGCGGACCGCCGTGTACTCGTCGCAGGCGGTGAGATCGCGGGTGGAGACGTCGGCCACGAACGCGAAGTTCAGGTGCAGGCCCTTGCTGCCGGCCGGGTGCTCTTCGTAGCCGATGAGGCCGGCGGGCGTGCCGTCGACGCCGAGCCCCGTCGGGAAGACTCCCTCGAGGCCGGTCTCCTCGCGCAGCTCGCGACGGGCGGCCTCGAGCGGGGTCTCGTCCGCCTCCACCTCGCCCCCCACGGGGAGCCACAGATCGAGGCGCTTGTGACGCACGAGCAGGATCTCCCCACCGTGCCGGCAGAAGACCGCGACCGAAAACGCGCGCCGCTCCGCCACGCCGGGGGTCACTCGCCCGTCACTTGTCGGTGAGGGCGGCGACGCCCGGCAGCACCTTGCCCTCGAGGAACTCGAGCGAGGCGCCACCACCGGTCGACACGTGCGAGACCTTGCTGGCCACGCCCGCCTTCTTCACCGCCGACGCGGAGTCACCACCGCCGATGATGGTGGTCGCGCCGCCCGCGGTCGCCTTGGCCAGCGCCTCGGCGACGGCCATGGTCCCCTTGGCGGTGGCGTCGATCTCGAACACCCCGACCGGCCCATTCCAGATGATGGTCTTGGCGCCCAGCAGCACCTCGGTGAAGGTGGCGACGGTGGCCGGGCCGACGTCGACCGCTTCCCAGTCGGCCGGGATGGCGTCCTTGGTGACGGTCTTGAGGGCGCCCACGGTGCGGGCCTTGAAGTCCAGCTTGTCGGTGACGACGAAGTCGGTTCCCAGCTCCAGCTTGCCGCCGGCCTCGGCCATCAGGCTGCGCGCCAGATCGAGCTTGTCGTTCTCGACGATCGACTTGCCGACCTCCAGCCCCTGCGCCTTGAGGAAGGTGTAGGTCATGCCGCCGCCGATCAGCAGCTTGTCGACGCGCGGCAGGAGGCTCTTGATGACGTCGATCTTGCTCGACACCTTGGAGCCGCCGAGCACCGCCACGAACGGCCGTTTCGGGTTGCTGAGCGCATCGCCCAGGTAGTCGAGCTCCTTCTTCATCAAATAGCCCGACGCCGCCTGGGGGACGAAGCGGGTGATCCCCTCCGTCGAGGCGTGCGCGCGGTGGGCGCTGCCGAAGGCGTCGTTCACGTAGAGGTCCGCCAGCGCCGCCAGCTTCTTGGCGAAGGCGGGATCGTTCTCCTCTTCTTCGGCGTGGAAGCGCAGGTTCTCCAGCAGCAGCACGCCCCCGGGTGCCAGCGCCGCCACCGCCTGCTCCGCCGCCGGCCCCACGCAGTCCTCGGCGAAGGCCACCGGCGCACCCAGCAACGCCGCCAGCGCGTCGGCCACCGGGCGGAGGCTCATCTCCGGGACGCGCTTTCCGTCGGGGCGCCCGAGGTGCGACATCAGGATCACCTTGGCCCCCTGCTTGCGCAGGTACTGGATGGTGGGCAGCGACTCCTTGATGCGCTTGTCGCTCTCCACCTTGCCGTCCTTGAGGGGGACGTTGAAGTCGACGCGCACGATGACGCGCTTGCCAGCCGTGTTCAGGTCCTCGACGAACAGCTTCTTCCCGGTGCTCATGACCAGGGATTTACCAGACTTCGCCTCGATTTGTCCCGGCGATTTGTCGACTGGTCGCCGCCGGCGCCCGGACGACGACGAAGGAAGGCCCGGTTACGGGGCTGACGCGGCGGCCGCTTCGTCCACCCGGCGCGCCGCTTCCATGAGCAGCTGCATCGTGGGGACACCGAGCTCGTCGGCCAGTCCCTCGTGATCCATCTGCGCGAAACTGAATCGGCCACGCTCCAGACCCAGGAGCTCGTAGACCGCCGACTTGTTGAGGCGGCGCGAGCCGTCGATGCGGGCGCGCAGCACGCGGCCGTGACGCAACCAGAGTCGCCCGACTTTATTGTTCGGGTCGTTCGGGTTGCTCCCCTGGTCCGCCACCACGACCAGCTCACCCGAGCGTCGTTCGAGATCGAGGAAGGTCAGCACGGTCGCCAGGCCGAACTGCTCCAGGCGCCCGCGAAGTGCCGGTTCCAGCGATGAACCCATTGATGCCATCGGGAAGAGTTGACCCCCCTTCTGCCCGAAGCGCAAAAAACTGCCTCGGTCGGGACGTGAAGTCCTTGGATTGCCGCCCCTTGCGAGCTCCGCTCCAGAAAAACAGACCGACGGCGATCGGGAGTACAATGGGGCCGCCTCACCCATGAGCGGAATCGAACGTCTGGTCTTCTGCCTGGCCTTCGCCGGGGTCGGCTCGCTGGGCTGTGGCAGCAACAACAGCAGCACCGCCGGGAGCTGCGGGCGCGTCGAATCCTGCGGGGGCGACGTCGTGGGCAGCTGGTCGATCGTCCAATCGTGTGGCGTCAGCGACGCCTTCGTCGTCCAGGAGCAGCAGTTTTTTGCGGGGTTCTGCGACCCCGCCAACGCCGGAGCGGTCTTCGACCCCGGCACGACGACCTGGGTGGGATCGTGGTCGTTCAGCTCCGCGATGTCCTTCACCCGGTCGCTCCTGATCACCGAGCACCAGTCGTTCGTCTGTCAGGACGGAGAGAAGTGCTCCGATCTCGAAAGCCAGATTCAAGCGGCCCAGGCGACCTATCCGATCCAGTCGGGCAGCTGCACGGCCGTCGGTCAGGGTTGTCGCTGCACGATCGACTGGTCAGCCCTCACGGAGCAGGACGGGACCTACACCAGCAGCGGCACCAAGCTCCTGCTGACCGTCGCGGACAGCTCGCCGACCGACTTCAACTACTGCGTCGAGGGGAACACGATGCACTGGATCGATCAGGACAACGCGCCCCCCACCGCCAACGCCGACATCGTGGCCGAGCGGCAGTAGGAGCCTGGCTCAGGGCGCTTGCCTGGACGCCACGAGGGTCTTCAGTCGGACCCATTCGCTCGACGCTTTGGCCCGGAGGGAGGTGACAATTCGACCTGTCCCGGGAGGAATATCGCGCGCCGCAAGCCACCCGAAGGCGAGGACGGCCACCGTCGCCAGCAAAAGGAGGGCAATCAGCATGGGCGCGCGATTGCGCGGAACCCTGTCGAAGCTGCGGAATCCCAGCTTGGCCGGAACCAGCGTCGGATCGTCGTGAGGCAGGTTCTCGAAGCCGGTGGCCTCCAGCTCGTCCCCCCGGCGAAAGAACGCCTGGGTCCGCGAGCCCAGGCGCATCGTCGTGTTCTTGAGCTTGGTGAGAAGCACAATCCTTCGACTTGGTTGCGGCAGAACATCGGGATTGGGGATCATGCGCGCTCCATGCAATGCCGTGTCAATCGCCGACTAGCGATCGAGCTTCTTGGCGGCGCCGTGCTTGGCTGCGCCCACCACGGCCTTCGCCGCCCCGACGACACGATCCACCAGACCCTCGGCCTCCATCTTCTTGTTGCCGGAGACGACACCAGCGGCCTCTTTGAGGCGACCCTTGACGTTCTGCCCAGCGCCGTTCCTTTGATCTTTGTTCATGTGGCGAATGTGCTCATGCATCAGAATCCGTCAAGCGCCTACGAGTCTCTGCGCAGATCCATCGCCGCCTCCCCGCACCGCGCCGCCCTGAAGAGCCTGTCGATTGACTTCGCCAGCGCCCCACGCGAACCTCGCCGGCGGCAGGCGCGCGCTTCGTTTTCATGTCCGGCCTCTATTCAGCCCTGTTCTCGATGGCGTTCACGTCGGTCGCGTGGTTCGCCAAGGTTGGCACCGTCGTGGGCGCGCTTCTCGGCGCCCTGCTCGCCTATCTGCCAATCGCGGGCGTCCTGCGCGCCCAGGGCGCGGTTCCCCAGCGGATCGCCGTGCGGCGGACGGCCGCCGTCTGCTGCCTCGTCTGGGGGCTGGTGCTCCCTCCGGTGTTCGCGGCCGCTGGGCTCGTATGGGGGTTGTCCCACGGGCTCAGCAACGTCGTCGAAGGGCCGCTGTCGACGACGGTCCGCGCGACGGTCGAGACCTGGATGACCCGCGCCAACGGCCTGCGAAACGGAGTCCTCGGGCGGTATCCGCTGGCCAAGCGGCTCTCCGAGAGCGAGCTGGCGGCAGTGATGCGCGCGACCCCCGAGTGGATCTCGGAGGTGTTTGGCCACACCGAGGTCGCGGCGCTCCAGCAGAAGGCGGAGGATGCGATGGTTCCGGCGCCGGTGATCTCCTTCATGCGTGGTGAGTTCGAAGCGGTGGCGGCCGGCCACCACCACCGGGAATGGCTGACGCCCACCCTCGAGAATCTCCGCGCCCGGGCTCGCGGCGCGACCGCTGACTGGCCGACGATGCAAGAGACGATCGAGTCGATGGTGGCGCCGTCGGCCTTTCAGGGCGCGGCCAGCTCCATCCGCACGCGCGCCTGGCACTACATCTGGAGGATGGTGCTGCGCGCCCTGTTGCTCTCGGCCGTGCTGGCGGGCGGCCTGCGGTTGCTCTGGCGGCTCCCCGCGCCCGCACCTGCGCCTGCGACCATGCCCGCACCTGCGACCGTGCCCGCGCCTGCCGCCGTGCCCGCGCCCGCCGCCGCGCCCGCGCCCGCCGCCGCGCCGAAGGAGACGCAGGATCCGCCTGGCGGTGAGACCAGCGGTGGCTGACGGCGATCCGAAGTCGCTGAAGTCGCCGAAGTCGCCGAAGTCGCCGAAGTCGCCCGGTTCGCCGTTCTCCGTGGGGGCGGCGGTCGCCACGATCTCGAAGCCAATCACGCTCCTGCGGGCGTTCGTCGCGCAGTACGCGCCCTGGATCTCGCTGGGCATCGGGCTGCTGTCGCGCGTCCTCAACAAGCACGACATCCAGTTCGCGCCCAAGGCGGTCGCGCTGCTCGTCGTCGCCTGGACGTTGCCGGCGATCATGGCGCGCCTCATGCCGGACCCCCGCCCCGGCGTCACCGAGCCGGGCTGGCGCCGCGCCATCCGCACCGTCGGCGCCCCCTTCGCGGTGGTGGTCCTCTACAAGAACATCCTCTTCTTCCTGGTGCCGATCTGGTTCGGCGCCGCGCATTTCCCTTCGCTGAACATGGGCGTGCCGCTGCTGCTGGCGGCGATGGCGCTGGGGACCTGTTTCGCCTCCCAGTACCAGCACCGCATCATCGAGCACCCGGTGCGCCGCGTGCTCTGGTCGGCGGTGGTCCTGTTCGCGGCGCTGGTGCCGGCGCTGGAGGTCATGGCCTTCGCTTCCCCGCGCGTGTCGCTGTTCCTGGCGGCGCTGCTGTCGACGGCGGTGGCGACAGCCGCGCTGCGCAGCGACGGGGAGAGCATCCTCAGTCGCCGCGCGCTGGGCGGCATCCTGGCCGGCGCCGTCCCCGTCGCGTTGCTGGTCGTCCTGGCGGCGCCGCTCCTGCCGCCGGTTCCCGCCGATTGTCTGGACAAGGGCGCCGGCACGGCAATCATCAGTCGCAACCTGGTGGAGCGCGCCGAGGCGTTCCCGCGCGGCACCCATCGGGTCTACGCCTGGTTCGCCGTCTCGCTCCCCGCCCGTTACCGGCAGCAGGTGATCTACAAGTGGTTCCACGACGGCGCCATCGTGGGCGAGCCGATCGTCACCAACATCGAAGGCGGGCGCTCCGGCGGCTATCGCACCGCCACCTCCAAGCTCTCACCCGCGCCCGGCCATTGGCGCGCCGATTTGCTCAATGAGGCGGGCCAGTTGGTTGGTCGGGTCGCCTTCGACGTACTTCCGTAGCGTCAGCTTCCTGACCGACGCAACGCAGGCCGAAGGTCTGTTTGTTTGTTGATTGGCCAATTGCCACGCGCGCAGTTCGTGTACCGTCGTCCCCCCCACTCGCGAGGAGAGCCCGCATGCCCAACGCCACCCGTACTTTGTTCGCAGCTGCCGCCTTGGCCTGGTTCTCGACGGCCGGTTGCGGCGTCGACACCTCGAACGACGCCACCACCGAGGCGCAGGGCGCCATCACTGCGACCTCCGCGAGCCAATCATTCCTGGTGTTGTTCTCGGGCGGAACGATTCCCGCCAACGCCGACGCCCTGGTGGCCGGGGCGGGAGGGACGATCGCCGCCCGCTACACCAACGTGGGCGCCGTGCTCGCCCGCTCGGCCAGCGCCTCTTTCGCCTCTTCGCTGCGCGCCACCTCCGGCGTCGACGCCGTCGGCGCAGTCAACTCCGTCCACAGCGCGCTCAGCCCGCTCATGGTCAAGACCGGGCACCGTCCGCCCCACACCCCCGCGCCGGGCCCCGGGGATCCGCTGTCGTTCCGCCAGTGGGACATGGATCAGATTCACGCTCCGCAGGCCCACAAGCTCTCGACCGGCAGCAAGTCGGTGCTGGTCGGCTTCCTCGACTCGGGCGTCGACGTGACCCACCCTGACCTCGTCGGCCAGGTCAACGCCTCCGCCAGCGCCTCTTGCCTGGGCGGCGTCGTCAACACGTCGCCCGCGATCTGGGCCAACGACATCATCGGGCACGGCACCTTCGGCGCCGGGATCGTCGCGGCCGCCAAGAACGGCATCGGCACGGTGGGCGTCGCCCCCGGGGTCAAGGTCAGCATGGTCAAGGTGGCCGTCGACGACGTCAACGATCCCAACTTCGGGCTGGTCTTCCCCGACGCCGTGGTCTGCGGCATCGACTGGGCCATCGCCCACAACGTCGACGTGCTCAACGCGAGCCTCACGATCGATCCCTTCACCGCGCCGATCGACGACATCTTCTGCAGCGATCAGCCCGACCGGGCGGCCATCGTGCAGATCGTGCGCACGGCGATCCTGAAGGCGGCCGCCAAGAAGCTCACCGTGGTGGCCGCGACGGGAAACTTCTTCGACGACCTGGCGAACCTGCCGGGGTCGAAGCCCGGCGTTCAGTGCAAGGTCCTGCCGGTTTCGCTCCCCAAGGTGATCGGCGTGAGCGCCGTCGGCTACACCCAGAAGCTGTCGTTCTACTCCGACTACGGCTTCGGCGGGGTCGACCTGACCGCGCCCGGCGGCGACAGCCTGATTCCCGACGCGCTGGTCACCGACACCACCGCCTCGGGCCAGATCCTGTCGACCATCCCGGCGGGGAGCCTCTACTACCAGGGCGCAGCCGACTACGACGGACAGGTCCAGGACTGCTCGTCGGGGACCTGCGCGACCTACGCCTACATCCAGGGGACGTCCGAGTCCGCCCCGCACGTGGCCGGCGTCGCCGCGCTGGTGATCAGCCGCTTCGGCAAGCTGACGCCCGATGCGCTGCTGGTGAAGCTGAGCCTGGCCGCGACGCCGCTGGCCTGTCCGCCCAGCCCTTACGATCCCGGCCAGACCGGCCAGCCCGCGACCTGCAAGGGGCCCGCCTTCTACAACAACTTCTACGGCGCGGGCGAAGTCGACGCGCTGGCCGTCCTGCGCTAGAGGTCAGACCAGGCTTCGAGGATCCGCAGGCGGACAGAGCCGCGCACACCAGAGCCGCCGGCAACGCGGCGCCATGCGATCCTCGAGACAGGGCCTCCTCGTTCTATGGAGGCCGGCGCGGGCAACGTTCACTTGTTACCATCCGGCACCAGATGGAGCGCCTCGACTTTCGATCCGACACGGTGACGCGTCCGTCGCCCGAGATGCGCCGGGCCATGGCCGAGGCCGAGGTGGGCGACGACGTGCTCGATCACGATCCGACGCTGGCGCGCCTGGAGGCGCGCGTGGCCGAGCTCCTCGGCCTGGAAGCGGCACTCTGGGTCCCGTCAGGCTCGATGGGCAACCTCATCGCCCTGATGTTGCACCTCGAACGGGGCGACCGATTTTTGGCGCCTGCGGGCGCGCATGTCCTCGACAGCGAGCTCGGCACAGCGGCCTGGCTGGCGGGCGGCATGCCGGAGGCGCTGCCCTGGGAGGGCGGCCCCGGTCGGCCGGCGCCGGCACAGGTCACGAAGGCAGCAGGCCGCCCCGGTCCGTACTTCACATTGCGCGCGAAGCTGCTCTGCCTCGAGAACACCCACAACGCGGCCGGCGGCACCGTCACCGCGCCCGACGTTCACGCCGCCCTCGTTCAGGCAGCGCGCGCGGCCGGCCTCCTCGTCCACCTCGACGGAGCGCGGCTCTGGCACGCGGCCGCGGCGCTCGGCTGCACCCCCAACGCGCTCGCCCAGGGCGCCGACACCGCGCAGGTCTGTCTCAGCAAGGGGCTGGGAGCGCCGGTCGGCTCGATCGTCTGCGGTGAGCGCGACGCCATGAAGGCCGCCCGCCGTCTGCGCAAGATGCTGGGCGGCGGCGTACGACAGGGCGGCGTCCTGGGCGCCGCCGGCCTGATCGCGCTCGAGTACCTCCCCAGGCTCCCCGAGGATCACGCCAAGGCCCAGGCGCTGGCGACCGGTCTGCGCGCGCTGGGCTTCAGCCTGGAGACGCCGCAGACCAACATCTTGCGCGTGCGCGTGCCGGACGTGGGCCGGACGATTGAAGCGCTGCGGGCGATCGACGTGCTGGTCACGCCGTCCGGTGATGCCGTTCGGTTCGTCACCCACCGAGATCTCGGCGACGCCGACGTGAGTGAGGCGCTGGCGCGCATTGCACCGGTCGCCGAGCGCCTGCTGGCGGCCAGAAGCTCGGCTCTCTAGGTCGTCGGCTTCGGGGCGGGCGGCGCCGCCGGCGAGACGGCCCGCTTCGTGGCGGCGAGCTTGACGGCGGTCGAGGGCTTTCCCGCGGCGGCGCGGGCGGCCTTGCCTTCCGGCGAGTTGTAGGCGCTGCGGTAGGCGTGGCGGAGGCGGCGATGCGTGGCCTGGGCGGCGGTGGTGGGTCGGTTGCGTTTGCTCATGGCGCGGGACCTTACCAGCTTCCAGGCGACCTGGCACGCCGCCCCAGCGCCGGCGCCTCTGCGATCTCTACGGGCGCCCCGCGTCTCTTAGAACCCTCTGCACGGTGGTGGCCAGGGTCTCCATGCCGTACGGCTTGCCCAGCCAGGTGAGGTCCTTCTGGACCGCCAGCTCCGCGCGCTCGATCGGCGCGTGGCCGCTCGCCACGATGACCTTCTGGGCCGGGAACAGGCGCTGGATCTGTTCGATGATCTGCAGACCGTCGACCGCCTCGCCCATCACCATGTCCATGATGACCAGGTCGAAAGGGCTCTGCCCCGAAGGCGCCGCGCGACTGAAGAGCTCATACGCGCCGAGGCCGCTCTCCATCACCTCGACCTGGTATCCGAGGCTGGTGAGCACCCGACGTCCGGTGCGCAGCTGGATCGGCTCGTCGTCGACGATCAGGATGCGCGCGCTCCCCCGGGGCGCGGCCAGCACCCTCTCCGTTCGCGCCGGGCCGTCGACGAGCGGCAGGTAGAGGGAGATCGTCGTTCCCCGACCGGGGGCGCTGACGACGTCGATGAATCCCTCGTGCTCTTTGACCACGCCATGGACGATGGCCAGCCCCAGACCGGACCCCGAGGTTTCGTTGATGCGCTTCTTGGTGAAGAAGGGCTCGAACACCCGGCCGATCTCCTGAGGCCCGATGCCGCAACCGTCGTCGGACACGGAGAGGGTGGCATAGCGCCCGGCCGGGATGATCTCGTAGCCCGCGCGCGGCTCGAGGAGGTCGACCTGGGCGCTCTCCACCACGACCCGGGCGGTTCTCTGCCGATTCTCTGGGGGATCCTCGGCGACGACCTCGCCATTCCCGGCGACCGCCTCGACGGCGTTGCGAATCAGGTTGTCGACCGCCCTGGCCAGCTGCGACTCCGATCCCCGGACCACCAGCGGGGTCGCGCTGAGCTCCGCCAGCATGTGGACGCGAGGCGCCCCCTCGCCGACGAACCGCAGCGAGCCGTTGGCCCAGCACGACTTCACCACCTGACTGATGTCGAGGTTCTCCTTGGCCGTTCGCCCCTGGCGTCCGAGGGTGAGCAGGTCCTTGATGGTCTGGGCCGCGCGGAGGGCGGCCACCTTGATCGCCTCGACGTCGGCGCGCAGCTCGCGATGGGGCGGCGCCTGTCCCGAAGGCTCGCCGAGCTGGGCCAGGATGACGTCCGGCAGAGCGACCAGCGGCCCGAGCGCGTTGTTGAGATCGTGCGCCACGCCGCCGGCCAGGATGCTCAAGGCCTCCATGCGCTTCGTGGCGGCCAGTCGCTCCTGCACGCTGCGTTCGTGCAACATGCTCGTCTGAACGAGCTCTTCCCGCAGGCGAATGCTCTTGAGCGCCGCCGCGATCTCGTTGCGAAACGCCTCGTAACCATTGTTCCCGTCGGCATAGCTGAACGCGATGACACCGAACAATTGATTTTCGAACGCCAGCGGCAGAACGAGGAGGCTCTCCCGCCGGTCGTCGGTCAGCGCGCCCGGCGGCACCAGCTGGCTGGCGGAGTAGTCGACGTGGTCACCCTCCAGGAGCTCGCCGTCGCGCAGGCACATCGTGGCGCGCAACACCTCCCTGGTGTCGCCGGCCACGCAGGCCAGATACGCCGTGCGGACACCTGCGCTGGGCAAGCCTTTGACCAGCGCACCCCGCAACGACGCCAGGTCGAAGGCGATGGACGCCTGTTCCCCGACGCCGAGCAGGCGCAGGTAGTTTTCGTCCAGCAGCAGACGGTGCTGCATCTGGCTGGTCGTGGTGGAGAGCGCGACCAGGTTCAGCCCGTCGAAGAGGAGACGCTCGACCGGCAGGCTCGACCACCCGCGGAGCTCTTCGCGCAGGTAGCAGATGGCGCTGTGAAGCAGCTGTTGCCGCTCGTTGTCCGTACCGGCGCTCTCCAGCAGGCGGAGGATCGCCTGCTGGAAGGCCTCGCCCTTTCCCCGCAGCTCGGCGCGAAGCGCGTCGAGGAGATCCGTGGCTGCCGCAGCGCCGTCCGGGAAGCCAGCCCCGAGAATTCCGGCCAGCACCGGGCGGAGGGCCTCCAGGTGCCCGGTCACGGAAAACTCGACGGAGGGAAGGTGGAGGGGCAGGTCGGACGAATTTGACCGGTAGACGCTGTGCCCGCACCCGCACGATTGGCGGCGGACGAGCCGCGCTCCGATCTGCGTGTACGGAGGCACCGCTCGCCCCGCCAGCTGCGCCTCGATCGTCTGGACCGCCCAGGCGGCGACCTCTTCGAACTGCTGCGCCACCGTCGTCAACGGCGGATTTCCCAGCCGCGCCAGGACGAGATCGTCGAAGCCGGTGACCGCGAGGTCCTGGGGGACCCGCAGACCCCGCTTGCGCAGGAAATCAATCGCTCCGGTGGCCATCTCGTCGTTGGCCGCGACGACAGCGTCGATCTCCACGCCGCTGGCGAGGATCCCCTCCATCGCCACCTTGGCCGAGTTGGCGCGGAAGTAACCGCGTGCCAGCCAGCGAGGATCGAAGGCGATGCCATAGCGGTTCAGCACCGCCCGATACGCGTCGAACCGAGCGTTGGCTTCCGGGTTCTCCGGGGTTCCGGCCAAAAAGGCGATCTGGCGGCGGCCATGATCGCGGATGAGGTGCTCGACCACCGCCTCCATCCCCGGCCGATTGTCGAGCACCAGGCTGGGAACGCCGGGCAGCTCGATGCCGATGCTGCACATCGCGGGATGCGCCAGTCGCGCGGCCAGCCTGACCACCCCGCTCGGTCCGCTGTAGGTCGACAGGAGTGAGGAGACGACGATGACACCGTCGGCCGAGTCCGGGCGAAG
This sequence comes from uncultured Pseudomonadota bacterium, assembly GCA_963847705.1. Lineage (GTDB taxonomy): Bacteria > Myxococcota_A > Polyangia > Fen-1088 > Fen-1088 > JADGRB01. The sequence continues at coordinate 149,473 of CAWKBC010000034.1, forward strand.
CAGCGCGTAGAGGGCATTGTCGGCGGCGTCTGGCGGTTGGGGGGCCTCCGCCGGCCCGCCATAGACCAGCAGCAGGTGATGGCCAGCCTCGCGGCACTTTCCGTGAATGGCGTCACGGAGCTGCGCCTCGTACCCCCCGCTGAACGAATTCAGGTGATCCAACAGCATCGCAATGCGACGCCGTCGCGGCGCTGTCGTCCCCAACCTCGAGCTCACAGTTTCCCGGGAGGGACCCATCGGCTGATCGGCCCGCGAACTTGCGAGGCTTAAATTGATCGAAATGAAAGTCCCAGATATGCGGCGGCCTGAGGCGGGCTGAAGCCTCAGCCGATCGTGATGACGCCGGTCGCGCAGGTGTAGATGAACTGAAAGCCGGTGTAGGTCACGCTCTTCAGATTGCTGCAGGCGTCGCCGTTGAGGATGATGGCCGTCTTGGTCGCGTCGGTGTACGACCAGCCGTTGGTGGCGTCCTGCATGATCTCGATGGTGTTGCCCGAGGCGTCCTTGGCGGAGACCGCCACCTTGTCGAGGTTGCCGCCCACGCCGGTCAGCGGGATGGTGCAAGAGACCGTCTTGCCGACGATCTGCGCGAGCACGGTCTCGAGACCGGCCGTATCGGTGACGGAGTAGTACTGGGTCGCCGCGCCGGTCTGGGCCTCGCCGCCGTTCACCGCCATGGTGTTGAGCGCGTTGGTCGCCGCCGCGTCGGTGCTGGTCGCGATCCCCACGACGAAGGTTGGAAACCCGGCGGTCTTGGCCGCGGCGACCGCGTTCTCGGCGCCGACCGCGTCGGTCGCCCCGGCGTTTGCAGTGCCGGTTCCAGCGGCGCAGTTGGGCTCTCCGTCGGTGGCCAAGAGGAGATACTTCGGATTCGCGTCGGTGAGCCCCTGCAGGTAGGTGACCGCGTTGTTCATGACCGCCGTCGTCGGCGTGCCGATCTGGCCGGTGAACAGCACGCCGTTGAACGCGTCCTGGATCGGCTGAGCGCTGGCGGCCGGCGTGATGTCGACGACCGGCGCCGTCGCGGCCCCACAAACGGTCGCCTCGTCGCCCAGGAAGATGAGCCCCCAGTTCACCGTGTTCTGCGTCTGTCCGACAACCTGGTTGATGGCGGTCGTCACCTGCGACCACTTCGAGAGGGCGCCACAGTTGCCGTCTCCGGCCGCCGTCCCACCCATGCACGGTTGATCGTCCGAATTGTCGGTCATCGACAACGATCGGTCCTGAACGATCAGGATGTCGGGCGGCAACGGCATCACCGAGACGTTCGTCTGGCCGCAGTTGGGCGTGGCGGCGTCGACCGCAATGCCGACGTCCCCGCCGCTGCCCGGTTCGCCGCCCGTGCCAACGACCACTGTTCCACCTGTGCCCTGGCCCCCGCTCCCTTTGCTCCCGGCCTCGCCTCCGCTACCGGCGCCCATTCCGCCCGAGCCGCTGGTGGGCGACCCCGCCATACCGACCTTGAACCCGCAGCCGCCCAGCAAACAGGCAACCAAACAGGAGCCAAGGAAGCCCAGAACCTCTCCTCGTCCAAGGCGCATTGACCGACCTCCACCTGTGGGGCGACTCGGAGCTCGATGCGGCACCGCGCTCGCGATATCAGCAGGTAAACTGACGTAGGTATATAGGCTGCGGTGGGCGCGATCTGATCACAAAAATCGCCAAAGGCAGCGCGCCACGCACGTTTCGGGCTCGTCGCGTCGGTGGCAATCAAAGACTCCAGGAATGATTGGTGGCCGCGTCCAACGAGCAGACCGACACTCAGGCATCGTCGTAGTCGACCGCCAGCACCTCCAGCTCGTCGGCGCCGCCCGGCGCTCGCACGGTCACCTGGTCGCCGGGGCGGCGTCCGAGCAACGCGCGCGCGAGCGGCGCCAGGAAGGCGACCAGCCCCTTGCCCGGGTCGGCCTCGTCGACGCCGACGATCTGGATCTCTCGAAGCGCGCCGGCCGCGTCTCGCGTCCTCACGCGGGCGCCGAAGCGGATCTCCTGGCGATCGGATGGCGGCGGCGCGACGACGGCGGTGGCGATTCGTTGTTCCAGCTCGACGCGACGCACGCCCGGCCCGGTCGCCGCGAGGATGTCGCGCAGCTCCTGGAGACCACGGCGGGTGACGTAGTTGGGCAGACCCTCGGGGAGCGACGGCCGATGTCGAACGACGAGCGGCTCGTCCGGGCGATCGTCCTTGGTGAAGGCCTTGCTCACCGGCGAAGCTTACGTCGTGCGCCGCCCACCGTTCGGGCGCGCGGCGGGGCGGTCTCGGATCGTGGACGGGAGAGAGAGACGTACATGACGGGCGCCAGCGGTGTCTCTCCTACAGTTGCTCACCATCTCGCACGCCGTTGAGCTCTGTTCGACAAAAAAATCCTCGGGCGTGATCCGCTTCGGGATACCCGGGAATGCCTGACAATGAGTTATCGTCTCCTCACTTTGCATAGGTCGATTGGTGTCTTTGCTTTTTGTTTGGCCGCGCTGGCTTTGGTGGCGTGCACCAGCCCCTCGTCCGTCGGTGGCGAAGGCGGGAGCGGTGACAACCCAACCGGCGACGGTGGATCGCCCGGAACCGGCGGAGGCGCGACCGGCGGGATCAGCGCCACCGGCGGATCGACCGGAACCGGCGGGCTGACCAGCACCGGGGGTATCACCGGCACCGGCGGCGCCAAGGGCGGCACCACGGGGACAGGCGGCCTCACCGGCACCGGCGGCACCACGGGGACAGGCGGCCTCACCGGAACCGGCGGCGCCAAGGGCGGCACGACCGGAACCGGCGGCACCACCAGCACCGGTGGTTCGACCGGCAGCGCCGGCTCGTCGGGGACCTGCACGACGGGGACCCTTCCGAGCGGCGGAACGATGCACACCGGAGATACGCAGGGGACCGCGGACGGTCTGACCTGGCAGCTCTGGGCGAATGGGAGCGGGGGAAGCATCACAACCTTCAGCGTCCCCGCATTTGGTGCCGCCTGGGCCAACTCCGGCGACTTCCTGGCGCGCATCGGCCTCGAATGGGGAAACAGTGGCAAGGCCGTCTCGGCGTTGGGAACGGTCACGGCGCAATTCGCCGAGACGAAGACAGGAAACGCCGGCGGCTACTCCTATATCGGAATCTACGGCTGGTCGGTCAACCCCTGCATCGAGTGGTACATCGTCGATGACTCGTTCAACACGATGCCGGTCAATCCGGGTTCCACGACCAACAAGGGCACGGTCACCATCGATGGTGGCTCGTACATCCTCTACACGCGCGCCACCACCGGAACCGGCGGCAACCGATGCGGCAGCAGCGTCACGAGCTGGAACCAGTTTTACAGCGTCCGGAAGACGGCCCGCACCTGCGGGCAGATTTCGATCTCCGATCACTTCAGCGCCTGGAGCGCCGCGGGCATGACGCTGGGATCCGTGCTGGAAGCGAGCATCCTCATTGAGGCAGGCGGCGGGACCGGGAGCATCGCTTTCCCGACGGCAAACGTGACGGCCCAATAAAACAGGGCGAATCGGAGGCGCGTCGCGCCTTCACATCCCGGCGACGGAGAAGCCGAAGCCCTGCTCGGCGGTGATCGTCTGCGACGGGTTCGAGGGCGGGCCGGCGGGCGAGCCGTAGAACACATAGACCGCCCCGGCGCCCGGAGAGAAGTAGACGAAGTCGAAGAAGCCGTCGCCGTTGACGTCGCCGATCCCCTTGGCGCCGATGGCGACGATCGGATTGCCGTCGTTCAGGTCGCCGGGCACGAACAGAGGAACGAAGCTGGGGCAGGCGCTCGAGGTGCAAGCGGTCTGTCCGCCGAAATACACCCGCTCGGCCTCGCGCACCCCGACCAGGGACGAGATCATGCAGAGCACATCGCTGAAGCCGTCGCCATTGACGTCTCCGACCCCCTGATAGAAGTACTGCCCCGCCAGCGCCTGAAACGAGGTCGTCGGTCCGTCGGGGCCGCCGGTCATGATCGCGTAGGCGGCGACGTCGGCGAACCCGTCGCCGTTGAAGTCGCCGGCCAGGGCGCCGAAGCCGCTCGACAGCGCCAGCCCCGGCTGCGAGAGCAGCGTTTGCCCGTCGCCGTCGTAGAGCATCCCGCCGTTGCCGCCGGAGATGATCGCGTCGGGATGGCCGTCGCCGTTGAAGTCGGCGTTGCCGATCGGCCAGCGCGCGTCGGGCGTCGCGGCCGGCGGCGGCGCCAGCATCTCGGCCGGCGTGGTGCTCACGCCGGTCGGGCCGCCCAGGAAGAGCTCCGCCACGTTGGCGCCGCCCACCAGCAGATCGCCGTAACCGTCGCCGTTCACGTCCCCGGCGCTGAGGACCCGCATCTGGTTACCGAATACAACCTCCGGTCCGGTGAACGTCAGCGGCGACGACGGTCCGGCCGGACCGCCACGGTAGACGGTCACGGTGGCGCTTTGCAGCTCGGCCAGGCCGCCTTCGGGGCTGTTCCAGACCACGAGATCGGCGAAGCCATCGCCGTCGAGATCGCCGGCCGAGCCCGCCTCCTGGGCGGAGAAGGGAGACCCCACGAGCGTCTGGGCCGGCGTCGACGCCAGCCCCTGAGGTCCGCCCGGGAAGACGCGCACCTGGTTGGGCGCCGGCGCCCCCGTGGTCTGGACACCCACGGCGAGATCACCGAAGCCGTCGCCGTTGAAGTCCGGCACCGAGCCCCAGCTCCCGGTGCGTCCGCTCTCCCGGGCGGGGATCGTCAGCTCCCAGACCGCCGAGGTCCGGCCGGTGGTGGTGGCGCTCGAGACGCGCCAGTAGACGACGCCTGGAGGGAGTGGCTGCGGGGGCCGCGCCGACGAGCCGGTCGCCGCGAAGGAGATGATGAGGTTCTGGCAGGCCCGATCGCGGCAAACGTCGATCGTCGCGCCCGTGGTGGAGCTCTCCGGCAGCCAGGTGAAGAGCGGGCTCATCGACATGGAGATCGCCGTCGACAGCGGCGCGATGAGCCGCGGCGCGGTCCGGGGAGATCCGGACCCCGAAGTGGGCGTGGCCGGTGTCGACGTCGGTGTCGGGGTCGGCGTCGGTTCTGCCGTGGATGTGGGCGTGGGCGTCGGCGTCGATGTCGGCGTCAACGTCGGCAGCTTTGGACTGGAGCCCGCCACCGGGCTGTCAGGCGTTGACTGGCCGCACGCCGAAATCCCCGCCAACGAAACGATCAGCGCCACACCCAGTGTCCGCCCGCAGCTCCCCATGGTCCGTTCCCCCCTCCACCAAACTGGAACCTGAGGGCGCGACGACCTTAGTCAACCAACACTTTGCGCGGGCGGATTGGGCCTTTTTTACGGTGTATCGGTGATTGACGACGTTGCGCGACCCGATCGTTTCCTCGAGACGTACCTCCACGAGCCGATGCAAAAGATCGTGGGCGACAAGCTGCGGGGCGCCGGCCAGCGTGATCCGACCGGCGTGCACGCCGCACGCGAATCGCGTCCCTCCGATTCCGGAGGATCACGTCAAGCCACAGGCTTGGCGGGCGCCGACGCTCGACGGGCCAAGTCTCCGCTGCCCCTCGCGATTCGGCTGGATGAGCTGAGCTGACCAGAGGCTCACGAAAATGCAGGGGTGATGCAGCCTTACGCTATTTGGGACCACAGCGACCGTTCCTGGCGGGCGTGGCCGACAAGATGACGCGAGGCTGGCGCAATCGAAGCCCTGAACGGGTCGCCGTCCAGTATGGTCAGTGCCGAGCCTTCGCCATGAAACCCGAAGACCGAACCGTCGTTCAGTTGCTCGCAGAGCTCAAGGTGGACGTCCCGTTCGGGGTCGAGACGGGCAAGCTCGTCGCAGGCGGCCATCCGCAGATTCTCGCTGCGGCCACCAACGCGCTCTCGCGGGACCTGAACTACTTTGCCCAGAGCGGCACGGTGCAGTTGAGGATCACCAGACACCAGATGGAGGCACTCAGACGAAGAGGGGCTGCGGGCGGTGATGTCGGGGTCATGCGGTCCTTCACGAACGATCGAAACATCACCTTCTCGGAACGCTGCCCCGGCTGCCAACGTTGGATCCATCTCGGCCGCGCCGAGAGCGCAGGCCAGTGTTTCTGCGGCCAGAACTACCGCGTGGTCTTCGATCAGACCCCTGAGAATTGGACCCGGCCGCAAGAGATGCGGTGCATGGACTGTGGCGTCGCGTCGACGCTCCCGGCTCCTGCAGGGTCGGGTCCAAGTGGCTGGCACGCGATCAACGGACATCAGATGCAGTGCGAGGCGTGTGCCCAAAAGCGCCTGGCGGAGCGAGCTTCGGAATCACAAAGACCAGGCGTGAGGTGAACGGCGCTCCGGCCAAGAAGGGCGTGAAGGGCAAGACGGACAACACGGTCAAGACGGGCAAGACGGGCAAGACGGGCAAGATTGGCACGACGGGCACGACCGGCACGACCGCCCTCCATGAGGGTGAGCGCAAGAAGCGCGAGCTCATCACGATGGGGAAGGCCAAGGGCTTCCTGACCGACGACGAGGTGAGCGAGCACCTGCCGGAAAGCATCGCCTCGTCCTCTCTGATGGACGACTGGCTTTCGGCGCTGGCGGCCGAGGGCATCGAGATCGTCGGCAAGAGCGCCGGGGATGCTGCCGACGCGGAGGCAAAGAAAGAGGCCCACGACGAGAAAGAGGCCGACCGCGATTCGACCACCGTCGATCCGGTGCGCCTCTACCTGCGCAAGATGGGCTCGGTCTCGCTGCTCACGCGCGAAGGCGAGGTCGAGGTCGCCAAGCGCATCGAAGAGGGCGAACGGCGCGTGCTGCAGGCGGTGCTGAATTCCGCTGTCGCGATCGAGGAAATCCTCGACCTGGGTGACAAGCTGCGCGCGCGAACGCTCCGCGTGAAGGAGGTCGTCAAGGACGTCCACGAGGAGGACGCCGACTTCGACGAGCAGTGGCACATCGAGCGCGTCTGCAGGGTGATCGACAGGGTCCGCGGGCTCTGGAAAGAGCACCAGAAGGCCGATCAGGTCGCGAACCGCGATTCCAACCAGGGAATCCTGGAGGCCCTCCAGGCGGTGCGCCTCAAGAAGAAGCCGATCGACGAGATTGTCCTCAAGCTCAAGGCGTTCGTCGAGCGACTCGATCGGGCCTCCCGGGAGATCGTCGACTGCGAGCAGAGGACGGGGCTGTCCCTGAAGGCGCTCCAGAAGACCCTCCGCGAGATCCGCTCGTCGCCCTTGCGACAGGGGGCGGTCACCAAGAAGCTCGGCCTCCGCGCCCACGAACTGGAGGCGATGACGCGGGTCATCGCCGGCGCACGGACGAAGAAGAAGACCGTCGAGGAAGAGGCCAGGCTGCCGGAACATCTCCTGCGTGAGATCGTGCAGGGGATCCAGGCCGGTGAGCGCATGGCCGAAACGGCCAAGGTGAGGCTGATCGAGGCCAACCTGCGTCTGGTGGTCTCGATCGGGAAGAAGCACACGAACCGCGGCTTGCCGTTCCTCGACCTGGTCCAGGAAGGGAACATCGGCCTCATGAAGGCCGTCGACAAGTTCGACTACAAGCGCGGCTACAAGTTCTCCACCTACGCGACCTGGTGGATCCGCCAGGCCATCACCCGCGCCATCGCCGATCTGGCCCGCACGATCCGCATTCCGGTCCACATGATCGAGACGATGAACACCGTCAGGCGCACCACCCGCTCGTTGGTGCAAGCGTTGGGACGCGAGCCGACCCCCGACGAGATCGCCGAGAAGATGGCGCTCCCGCTGGACACGGTCCGGAAGATCCTGAAGCTCGCCAAGGAGCCGCTCTCGCTGGACACGCCCATGGGCGAGGAAGACGACGCGCACCTCGGTGACTTCATCGAGGACAAGAGCGCGCTCTCGCCCGCCGACGCGGCCATCTCGCTGAACCTGGCGGAGCAGACTCAGAAGGCGCTGGGGACCCTGACGCCGCGCGAGGAGAAGGTGCTGCGCATGCGCTTCGGCATCGGCGAAAAATCCGACCACACCCTGGAAGAGGTGGGTCGGGTGTTCGCGGTGACCCGCGAGCGCATCCGGCAGATCGAGGCCCATGCCCTCCGAAAGCTCGGGCATCCCTCGCGCAGCGACGGGCTCAAGGGCTTCCTGGAGAACTAGCCAGACCGACCAGCTCCCTGGCGTCGCCACAGTTCAGGTCGAGCTCGCGGTGGAGGATCCGGGCGGCCGACTCGAGGAGCGGGGTTCGTTCTTCGAGGGGCGCGTCGTAGGCCGCACGCAACGCGTGGCGCGCGGTCAATGGAACCTGGTCAGAGTGCAGGAGGAGCGGGGCGACGGAGAAGCTCATGACGGTGTCCTCTCGGCGCGCTGGGCGCGCGCCACTTCGCTCATGGGGGTGAACCGGCCAGCCCGGAATTGGCGGTGGAACTCGGTGATCTCGGCGGGCGATCCGGCCACGAAGGGACCGTGCTGGACCAGCGGCTCGCCGACGGGCTCACCGGCGTAGAGCACGAGGTGCGCGCCGCTGGCGCCGGCCCGAAGTTCCAGGTCGATCGCCAGATCGGTCGAGACCGAAGGGGCCAGCCATCCGACCTGCCCCACGGCGACGCGGTCGTTCCCGACGCCGGCTTCGCCCGCGACGACGTAGAAGAATCCGTTGTAGCTGGCGGGCAGCGCCTGGTGGAACGTGGCGCCCGACGCCAGCGTGAGCTCGAGGAGGGTGACGGGGACCCGGTTGCGGGTCGGCGAGCGCAGCGCTCCCGAGGCGCCGCTGTAGAGGCGCGCCTCGACGCCGGGCCCACGAATCACCGGCGCCGCGTCCCGGCGGATGATCTCGAAGCGAGGTGCCAGCGTCCGGTCGCGGGCCGGCAGCGCGATCCAGAGCTGGAGGATGCGCGATCGACCCGAGGCCTCGATGGACTCGCTGTGGATGATGCCGCGACCGGCCGTCATCCAGACCATGTCGCCCGCCTGGAGGTCGCCCTCGTCCCGGTCGGACAGCGTCCCTTCGAGCACCAGCGTCACCGTCTCCAGCCCCGCGTGCGGGTGGGCGCCCCCGATCTGACGGCGCTGTGGAATGTCCAGGCGGTCGTCCATCAGCAGCACGAAGGGATCGCTGACCGCCAGCGCCGTGGGGGCGAGCACCTCGACCGCGGTGTGTCCCGGCCCGATGAAGCCGGCCGCGGGGGGCGGCGTCGTGATGACGGACGAGAGGCCACGGGTGGAGGATCGCAACCGAGCCGGCCGCGCCGTCCGAACCGGCGGCCGAGCCGGCAGGACCGGCCGGACCGGCAGGACCGGCCGAGCCGGCAGCACCGGCCGGACCGGCCGCGCCGGCCGAACCGGCCGCGCCACTTCCCGTTTGGCTGCGACTATCCATTTGATAGTGAGCTTGGGCGGGGCACTCTCCTCTGTCAAGGTACTTTCTTTTGGATAGCTTATTGGTTACGATCTCTGGGTGAGCGAGACGGTTCACTCCCATTGTCGCGCCTTCCAACTCGCCCTCGAGGTGCTGGGGCGCCCCTGGAACGCGCTCATCCTCAACGTTCTGCAGGCCGGACCGCTGCGCTACAGCCAGCTCTCCGAGGCGGCTCAGGGACCGGGAGACAAGGTCCTCTCGGCGCGTCTCAAGGAGCTGGAGACCCACGGCCTCATCGACCGCCAGGTCGCGGCCGGCCCACCGGTGCGGGTGACCTACGAGCTGACCAGCCGCGGCCGCGGGTTTGGCGACGTGGCGATCGCGATCGAGCGCTGGGGGCGCTGCCTGGACACGGCGGGGAAGCACCGCAAGACGAACAAGCGATCAAGCACGGCGCGCTGAGGCCGGCGCCCGCCGGCGCGCTCGGACGCCGTTCCCCGGGCGAACCGCAGGGCGCCTAGCGGGAGGCGCGCTTGCGCAGGCGCAGGTTCAGGAGCTCCACCACCAGCGAGAAGGCCATCGCGAAGTAGACGTAGCCGCGGCTGATGTGCTGACCGAAGGCGTCGGCGGTCAAGAGGACGCCGATGAGCAGCAGGAAGGCGAGCGCCAGGATCTTGAAGCTCGCGTGGCGGGTCACGAAGTCGGCCACCACGTTGGCGAACGCCAGCATCACCCCGACCGCGATCACCATCGCCACCATCATGATCGGGATGGCGCGGGCCATTCCGACCGCGGTGATCACCGAGTCGAGGGAGAACACGACGTCGAGGGCCAGCATCTGGATCAGCGTGACCGCGAAGCCGGCCTCCTTCCCCGCGAGCGCCTGCGGCGCGCCCGCGCCGTCCAGGCCGGCGGGCGTCTGCTCGATCCGTTCGTAGAGCTCGTGGGTCGCCTTGTAGATGAGGAACAGTCCCCCCGCGAGCATCACCAGATCGCGCCCCGACAACGCGTTGCCGAACAGGTGGAAGAGCGGCCGGGTCAGCCCCATCAGCCAGGAGAGCCCGAGCAAGAGGCCGAGGCGCAGAATCAGCGCCAGGCCGATCCCGAGCCGGCGGACCAGGCTGCGGCGCGCGGGCGCCACCTTCTGCGACAGGATGGCGACCAGGAGGATGTTGTCGATCCCGAGGACGATCTCCATCACCGCGAGGCTGGCCAGGCTCACCAGCCCCTCCCACGTCAAGAGCGGTCGAAAGTCGAGCACGCGCGAAGGCTAACCTTGACCGCGCTTCCCCGCTTGCTCCCGACGTCGAGGGACCCATGCTAGGCGTCGAGGTGAAGCGATGACCGATCAATCGAAGATCTTGGCGGTGGTGGGGCTCGGGCAGATGGGGCGGCAAATGGCTGCCCGCCTGGCGGCGAATGGATTTTCCTTGCGCGTCTGGAACCGCACCCGCAGTCGGGCCGACGGCCTGCCCGGGGCGACGGTCTGCACCTCACCCGAGGAGGCAGCGGCGGGCGCGTCGATCGTGCTCAGCTCGCTGGCCGACGACGCGGCGGTGCGCGAGGTGGTGCTCGGTGCCCACGGCGTCCTCGCCGGGCTCGCCCCGGCGGCGCTCCACCTCGGGACCAGCACCATCTCGGTCCGGCTGGCGCGCGAGCTGGCGGCGGCGCACGCGACCGCGGGACGCCTGTTCGTGGCGACGCCGGTGCTGGGGCGACCCGACGCCGCGGGACGCGGCGAGCTCTGGCTCCTGACCGGGGGCGATCCTGCGGCGCTCGCGCGTGCGCAGCCGGTCCTGGCCGTGCTCGGCCGCGGCCAGGTCCACCTCGGCGACGCGCCGCAGGCGATGCTCGGCAAGATCCTGGCGAACTTCATGATCGCCGGCACCCTGGAGTTGCTTGCCGAGGCCACCGCGCTGGGAGAAAAGGGGGGCCTCCCGCCCGCCACGCTGGTCGGCATGTTCACCGACACCCTCTTCGGCTCGCCGATCGTGAAGGGCTACGGCCCCCGCCTCGCCGCCGGCCAGTACCTTCCGGCCGGCTTCACCGTACCGCTGGGCCTCAAGGATGCCGAGCTGGCGCTGGAGGCCGCGCGCGAGCTGCGGGCGCCGCTCCCGGCGGCGGCCGTCGTGCGCGATCACCTGATCGGCGCGCTGGCGCGCGGGCGCGAGAGCTGGGACTGGTCCGCCCTGGCGACCGCGGTGCGCGAGGCGGCCGGCCTCGCCGTGGGCGACGGCACCTCGCACGCCCCGCCGCCTCGAGACTGAGGGGGTCGCGCTGCGCGCCGAGCGCGAACAGCGCCTGCGCCGTCAGCCGGTGGTGCGGCGGCGCGTCTGCCAGCTGTCGATGATCTCTCCCAGGATCTGGCGCAGCGAGATCTCGACCTTCCAGCCTGGAAAGTGGCTCTCGAGCTTCCTCAGGTCCGAGATGTAGCAGATGTGATCGCCGCGCCGGGGCTCGTCGACGTACTCGGTCTTGAGACGCGACCCCGAGAGCTCGGCGACCAGCTCCGCCGCCTCCAGGATGGAGCAGCTGTTCGGGCGTCCGCCGCCGATGTTGTAGACCTCGCCCGGACGAGGGGCCTCGTAGAAACGATGGATCGCCCGCAACACGTCCCGCGAGTGGATGTTGTCGCGAACCTGCTTCCCCTTGTAGCCGTAGATGCGGTAGGTGGTGCCGGTCAGCGCCGCCTTCACCAGGTACGACAAGAAGCCGTGTAGCTCGACGCCGCTGTGCTGCGGCCCGGTGAGGCAGCCCCCCCGGAACACGCCCACCTTGAGCCCGAAGTAACGCCCGTACTCCTGGGCCATGACGTCCGCCGCCACCTTCGAGGCGCCGAACAGCGAATGCAGGCAGCGATCGATCCGAAAGCTCTCGGCGATCCCGTTCCAGTCCTCCGGGCGCGCGTACTCCCAGCGGGTCGGCAGCTCCTTCAGCTCCAGCTCGTTGGGGGCGTCACCGTAGACCTTGTTGGTGCTGGTGAACGCCAGCACCGTCTCCGGCTGATGCCGCCGCACGCCCTCCAGAAAGTTGAGCGTTCCCCCGGCGTTGACGTCGAAGTCTTCGAACGGCATGCGCGCCGCCAGGTCGTGCGAAGGTTGGGCGGCGCAGTGAACGATCAGGTCGAAGCGCTGCTTGGACAGCAGGTCAAGCACCCCCTCCCGGTTGCGGATGTCCAGCTCGACGTGCTGAAAGCGCGGCGTCGCGCGCTGCAGCCGCTGCTGATTCCAGCGCGTGTCGCCGTCCGGTCCGAAGAAGACCGCGCGCATGTTGTTGTCGACGCCCACCACGTCTGCGCCCAGCCCGTCGAAATAACCGACCGCCTCGGACCCGATGAGTCCGTTCGATCCCGTGACAAGGACCCGCATGGCCGGAAGCTAACTCGACGGGTGGGCGGCGGCAAGGAATGCCGACGACGATCCTGGCCCCCCGTGCGGCAGAGGCGGTAAGCTCGCGGCGACGGATGTCTTCGCACCGCCGCTTCGCGCTGGTCTGCCCCAACTACCATCCCGTGACCTGCGGCGTGGGCGACCATTCGATGCGCCTCGCCGCCGAGCTTGGCCGCCGCGGCTTCGAGGCGCGTGTCTTCACGCGCACACCCGTCGCCCCGCACCCGGAAGCGCCCGAGATCGTCGTCGTCGGTGAGAGCGGACCCACGCCCACGGTGATCGCCGAGCGCCTGCGGCGGCGAATCCTGGAGTACGCGCCCACCGACCTGATCATCCAGTACACCCCCCACATGCTCGGCGCCTGGCGGCTGGGCAGCCCCGCGATGCTGTGGTTGGCCGAGGCAGCCCGGCGACGGCGGATCAACGTCGTGCTGCTGGCGCACGAGCTGTTTCTCCCCTGGCGGCGACGGCCGGACCTCGCCCTCAGCGCGGCCATGGTCCGGGTTCAGCTGGCCGCCATGATGAAGGTGTCTGATCACGTCCTGGTAACGATGGAGACCCGGCTGGCCGAGATCGCCTGGCTGGCCAGAGCCGTGCGCCTGCGACGGCCGGCGGGTATCGTCCGCGTCGGCGCCAACGCGCTGCCTGTGACCCGCGCGCGGCGGCCCGGGCGCCTCCGGGTCGGCGTGTTCTCGACGCTGGCCAGCACCAAGCGGTTCGACGTGGTGCTCGACAGCTTCCGCCTGCTGCACGCGCGGCACCCCGAGGCCGAGCTGGTGTTGCTGGGCGACTTCGGGTCACCCGACGACCCGCGCGTGCGCGCCCTGCACGCCGCCCTGCAGGCGCACCCGGGCCGTGCCCGCATCCGCGTCCCCGGCAAGCTGGCGCTCGACGCGATCGCCCGGGAGGTCTCCGAGCTGGACGCTTACCTGTTCCCGATGATCTCGGGAGCCAACACCCGCAGCGGGACCTTGCCCCTCGCTCTCGGTGCGGGGTTGCCCGTCGTCGCCATCAAGAGCTACGAGACCGACCCCCTGTTCGTCGACGGGGACAACCTGCTCTTCGCGCGCAGCCTCACGGGCGAGGCCTTCGCCGAACAGGTGCTCCGCCTGGTGGCCGATCCGGCGCTCGAGCTGCGGATATCGCAGGGCGCGAAAAGACTCTATGATGCGGACCTCTCTTGGGAGCGGATCGGCGAGCAAGTGCTCTCGCAAATCTGAGGAACCCTCCTGCCCAACCGATGATCTCTAAGACCGATGTGCTCTGGAGGCTGCGCCGGGTCCTCAATCGCACCGGTCTGGACGTGGTCCTCTACCGCCACACGCGCCATCCGGTGGCCCGCCGGAAACACCTCTTCTCCCATCACGGGATAGACCTGGTCCTCGACGTGGGCGCCAACGCCGGCCAGTACGGACGGTTTCTGCGAAACATCGGCTACCTCGGGCGGATCACCTCGTTCGAGCCGCTGTCATCGGCGTTCGCCGCGCTCGAGCGCACCCGGGCGGGGGATCCGCTGTGGGAGGCACAGCGGGTGGCGCTCAGCGACCGGGAGGGCTTCGCGACCCTGAACCGCGCCGGGAACTCCGAGTCGAGCTCGTTCCTTCCGATGCTGCCCGCCCACCTCGCCGCCTTTCCGGAGTCCCGCTACGTCAACACCGAGCGGGTCCCCATGACCACGCTGGCGCGGGTGGTCGCCACCGTCCCGGCCGACGCCCGGGTGTTCCTGAAGGTCGATACCCAGGGCCACGAGCGGGCCGTCCTCGAGGGCGCGGGCGCCGCCCTGGAGCGCTTCAGCGGCGTTCAGCTCGAGATGTCGATCGTCCCCTGTTACGACGGAGAGCTGCTCATGCCTGAGATGATCGCCTACATGTCCGGGCGCGGCTTCGCGCTCATGAGCCTCGAGCCCGGGGCGAGCGACCGGCGCACCGGGCAGCTCCTCCAGCTTGACGGGCTCTTCTTCCGCGCACCGCCGAGTTGACGGCGGTCGCCCTCATCTCGGGTCGAGCGGCGGCACCAGCGCGTTCAGAGGTCCCAGCAGGGCCGCCTGGTTGGCGGGCAGGTCGTAGTGGGCGCGCCTGAGCCGCTCGGCAGGGACGTGCTGGCTGCGGTGCGCGTCGGGGAGATTCCACAGCCTGAGCAGCCGGGTGACACCTTCCTCGACCCGCTCGTTGCCCCACCAGGCGACGTAGTCCGTCATGCCGGAGAGGTGAGCGATCGAGCTGTCCAGCGGCGCGTGCGCGAAGAGCGGCCGCGCCGCGAGCAGGTAGCTGCTCAGCTTGGTCGGGAACGACGTCTGGCGGAGAACCGCCGCGCGCCGAGAGAAAGGGTAGTTGAGGTAGAGCGCGAAACAGCGGCTCAGGCGCTCGATGGCGTGGCGCTCGTCGAGGTGGCCGGTGACCTCGACGTCGATCCGGCCGCCGACCTCGGCGCGCAGGCGCTCGCCCGGCCCCTGTCCGATCATGACGATGCGCCCACGCGCGCCTACCCGGCCCGCGGCCTCTTCGAGCACTCTGGCCAGCAGGGGCAGCTGATCGTAGCCGTAGGTGTTGCCCATGACGCCGATCTCCAGCGACCCACCGGCCAGGTGGGCCGGCCGCTCGAGGACCGGCTCGGCGATGCCGCGGTGAACGATGGTGGAGGCGATTCCGTATCGCTCCCGGTATCTGCGGGCCATGCCCTCGCAGACCACGTCCACCGAACGAGCCCGGCGCAGCGCGTACCCGAAGTCGCGTTCGATGAGCGGCAGCAGCGCGACATGCCGCCGCGACATCAGGGCCACACCGAACGCGGGGTCGTCGTGAACCGAGAGGTGGACGGGCAGTGACGGCCGGCTCAGCAGCCGCGCCGCCACGTGCACCATCGCCCCGTGCATGACGATCCAGAGCGCGCGCGCCTGGCGCTGCCGCGCGACGACCTCGACCTCCCGCGCCAGACGCCACGACAGCAGGCCGTCGATGGTCACCGAGCGCGTGGCCAGGCGGCTTGCCAGCACCGACGGGAGCCCGAGCGAGCCCCGTCGCAGCCCGATCTCCAGCGGACCCGCCGCGCCGGTCATGGAGGGAGAGGCCCAGAGCACCCGCTGACGCACCTCGCCCGGCAAGAGGCTCCGCAGGATCACGGCGCCTCCACCGCCCGCCGCCGGCGGGTAGTCCGTGAGCAGCAACAACGGGGTCTCGGCGGTGTATCGCTCCAACATCAGCGGCGGCACGATAGCACGGGCGAAAATCCCCTCAGCCGAACTGTGGGGCCAGCCGCGCGCGCTCAATCGCGTCGGAGGGCGCGTCGGTCGGAAGGGGAACATCGGGACGGGAGAGCCGGGCCAGCCAGCCGCGGTCGAGCGGCCGCTCGAGGTCGCTCACCGCGACTGCGGCCGCCGTGGTCTGCGCCTTGTCGCCGATGGCGTCACCGACGCCGACCGCCCAGCCAGCCAGCAGCAGGGCCAGGCGCGTCGCGGTCGAAGCGCTGTAGGTGTAGAGCGCGCAGCGGGGACCGGCGAGGCGCCGCGCCTCCGAGAACGCGGCCACCGTCCAGAGGGCCGGGTTCGCGCGCGGCGAGAAGGGATCCCAGTAGATGACGTCGGCGCGAGACCTCTGCCGGGCCAGCGTCTCCAGGAGATCGCCGCGGACCAGGCGCCAGTGCGTCCGCGCGGTCTCGTGCGCATCGTGGGCCAGGAGGGCGCGGGCGGCGTCGGCGGGCTCGCCGCGCCAGCCGAAGGGTTCGCCGGCCGCCAGCGCCAGCTCGAGCGCGCCGAGCTCGCGTTCGAAGCTGACGAGCTCGAGGAGCGCCGCGCTGTCCGGCAGCCCCTCGGATGCGCACCGCGCCGCCAGCGCGTTCGAGCCAGCACCCAGGCCCACATCGAACAGGACCAGGCGACCGGCACCCTGCCCTGCCGCCTCCCTTGCCACCAACCTCTCCGGAGCCGCGACTGCCGGACGTAGAGCTGCTCGGCCTCGACGAGAGGACCGACGCCCGGGTGCATGACCTCGCCGTCGGCGAGGCTGCGCATCGCCAGCGCGCCGCCGCGCGTCCGGACGATTTCGTGGCTCACGCGCGGGTGGCTGGCGCGCTCCTGGCTCGGGCGGTCGTCGCTCACGCGCGCACCCTGGCGTGCTCGTGGCGATCGATCTCGGCCAGTCGCTCACGCGCGAAGCTGGCGTAGACGCCTTTGTCGATCGCCTCGCGCGCCTGTCGCATCAGCTCCAGGTAGTGGTGGAGGTTGTGGATGCTGAGGAGGCGCGGCCCGAGCGGCTCGCTGCACTTGAAGAGGTGGTGCAGGTAGCTGCGACTGAAGGTCCGGCAGGTCGAGCAGGCGCAGCGCGCGTCGAGGGCCTCGTCGACCGCCGCGTTGGCCCCGCGCGTGACGCGCACGCGCCCCGTCCAGGTGAAGGCCGTCCCCTGCCAGGCCAGGTGTGTCGGCAGCACGCAGTCGAACATGTCGACGCCGCAGCCGATGGCGTAGAGGAGATCGGGCGGCGTGCCGACGCCCATCAGGTACCGCGGCTTCGCCTCCGGCAGGAGATCGACCGCCAGGCCCGTGACCTCCTCGCGCTCGGCCCGCGTGTCCCCCACCGCCAGGCCGCCGATCGCGAAGCCGTCGAAGGAGTGCTCGGTCAGGAAGGCGGCCGATTGCCGCCGCAGCGCCGGGACCAGGCCCCCCTGCACGATGGCGAACAGCGCCTGCGCCGGGTTCTTGCGCGCCGCCAGGCTGCGCAGCGCCCAGCGGTGCGTCCGCTCCATGGCCGCCCGCACGGCCGCCTCCTCGGCCGTCGACGGGACGCACTCGTCGAGCGCCATCATGATGTCCGACCCCAGCGCCGTCTGCATGTCGATCGACGTCTCGGGGGTGAGGTGATGGCGGCGGCTGTCGATGTAGCTGCGAAAGCGCGCGCCGCTCTCGTCGATGGTGCGGTCGGCCGGCAGCGAGAAGATCTGATAGCCGCCCGAGTCGGTGAGCACGGCCCGCGGCCAGCGCATGAAGGCGTGCAGACCGCCGACCCGCCGGAACAGCTCGGGCCCCGGCCGAAGCAGCAGGTGATAGGTGTTGGCCAGCAAGATCGGCGCGTCGAGCGTCAGCAGATCGTCCGGTGTCAGCCCGGTCACCGTGGCGCGGGTCCCGACTGGCATGAAGACGGGCGTCTCGATCGCTCCGCGCGACGTCAGCAGCGTCCCCCGCCGCGCGCGCGAGCCGGGATCGCTGGCGCCGCGAAGGAAGCGCAGCGGGGAGGTGGGGGGTGGGTCGGCTGTTTCCAAGCGGGCGCGACAGGCTACAACATTGCTACCGTCGTCGATCGCGCCGAGGGTCGAGGTCGAGGGGGATCCACGCTCAGCTCCAGCGGCGCCGTCCGCTGGAGCGAGGCTCGGCAATCGCGTCGAAAAGCAGGAGGGCGAACAGCGCCGACATCAGGGGGCGCTCACCGGCCGGCGCCCCGCAGCAGGCGGCGAACCTCCAGGGCCACCCGTCCCATGGGACGCCGGATGACGTCCGGTAGACGGCCCACCATCATCATCGCACGCAGGTCGGGGCGAGTGACCATGGCCTCGGCGCGCGAGAGGACGGCGGCCACCTCGTCGCCATGGTTGTTCTCGAGCAGCGCGAACACCAGCGATCCCACCGTTCGCGCATATTGCGGTTCGACGAAGGATCGGAACTCGCGCAGCGCTGGATCCTCGAGATACCGCTGCAGGACGAGCTCCGACTGGCGCAGGGCACGGAGACGCCCTTGGCTCGATCCCCAGGAGCGGGTCTCGGACTGGTTGTGGACGCGGTAGCGCGTCAGCCGGCGCGGCTCGTAGTAGGCCCTCGCGCCGGTGCGCGCGGAGAGGTACGTGATCCAGAGGTCGTAGAAGGTCCCTACCCCGTCGGGAAAATCGGTCCAGTCGATCGCCGACTTCCTGAACAGCGCGGCCATCGCGGCGGGGACCACCCGATGCAACACCACCTCGGCCAGAAACCGATCGATCGGGCCGCGTGGCAGGGCGCTGCGGTACCAGAAGCGCGTATTCTGATCGCTGAGCTCCGGGTTCAGGCTGCCGTCCTCGTTCATCACGTGATGATCGGAGAAGGCCACGCTCATCGAATCGTCGGCCTCCAGAGCCGGAACGAGGCTGGCCAAGAAGTCCGGCTCCCAGGTGTCGTCGTCGTGAATCGTGGCCACGTACTTCCCGTTGGCCGCGGCCAGCGCCGCCCAGATGTTGGCGCCCATCCCGACATTCTTGGGGTTCCGTCGGTATTTGACCCCGCGCGCCTCGTACCTCGAGACGACCGCCCCGTAGACGTCCTCGGTGCTGGCGTCATCGCTCACCACGATCTCGACGCGGGGGTAGGTCTGAGCCAGGGCGCTCTCGATCGCGTCCGAGAGGAAGCGCACGCGATTGAAGGTCGGGATCACCACCGTGACGAGCGGAGCCTCCTCGGCAACCGCCACCGCACCTGCGTCTCGGGTTTCGGCCAAGGTCACTCTTTTAGACTACGTTTGCCATGGTGTTCAACCGCAGCCGGTGAAAAGAGCACCTGCCACTTCCGGTCGAACGAGATTGCCCCTCGCATCGTATCCAAACCGCCCCGCGCTTGCAGTGACTTAACTCAAGTGGGGGCCGGAGGATCGGACCTCCGACATTCTGCTCTCCAAGTTTTGAGGCAGGTGGGTCCGGACGTGGCGAACCGATCGAACCATCTGAGATGATTACAGAATCAGCTCGTTCGTTTTCGCCGACACGAGGTTGGTGTACGTCGGCGTGGAGGTGTGCTGCCGGATGAACTCGTCGATCTCCGCCGGCCTCTGTTCACGTTCATGTTGAACCGCGTCCCGCTCCCCCTCATCCAGACGTGCAGCGGAAACATGTGGCGGTGCGCACCCGCCAGGATCCAGCCCAAGCTCCCACGACGATGGACCAAGCATCGTCCCGGAGCTTCCGGACCAACCCCTCCGGAGCTGCGCCCGACTGTGGCGCTCACCACACCGGTGCGGTCAGCGGCCGGCGACGGTCGATGGCTTGCCGGCGTTGACCGCCAGCTGAGCGTCGAAGGCGCGCTTGTAGGCAGGCCGCGCTTCGCCGCGGGCCACATAGGCGGAGAGGTTCGAATATTCGTCCAGCAGCCCTGACGCTCTCAACCTGAGCAGCACCGACACCATCATCAGGTCGCCTGCGCTGAACGCGCCATCGAGCCAGTCGGCATCGCCGAGGCGGCGGGAGAGCTGGCCCAGCCTGTTGCGGATGCGCTCCTCGACGAGAGGCATGCGTTGTGCGGACCAGGGCCTGTCGCCCTCGAGGATCCTGGCGGTCACGAGCTCGAGGATGGGCGGCTCCACCGTGCTGAGCGCGGCGAACATCCAGGCGATGGCGCGCGCCCGGGCATTCGCCTGGCCCGGCAGCAAGCCCGGGTGTCGCTCGGCGATGTGAAACACGATCGCCCCTGTCTCGAACAGCGCGAGATCGGCTTCCTCATAGGTCGGGATCTGGCCGAAGGGATGAAGCGCCACATGCGCGGGTTCCTTCATCGCACCAAACGAAACGAGGCGAACCTGGTAGGGTTGGCCCACCTCTTCCAGCGCCCAGCGAACGCGCGTGTCACGCGCCAGCCCCTTGCCGCCGTCAGGTGACCGTTCAAAGGCGGTGATCGTGATGGTCATCGGTCAATACTCGCCCTGGTGCGCTCACTATAGCCGGAGGTGGGCCAGGAACATCTCGGCGATCGCGGCCGCCCAGCGGTCGACCTCGGGGCGGCTGCGGGCGGTCTCGGAGACGTGCTTGCCCATCCCCGCCAGCGTGGCGACGTAGAGTCGAGCGGCGAAGGCGCGACGGCGGCGCGGAAGGTCGGGTGCCGCCTGGGCGATGAGCGCGCGCAAGAGCGGCATCCCGCGGGCGCGGTGCTCGCGGGCCTGGGGCGCGTCCCGGTAGAGGGGGGCGGCATCGCCCAGCGCACGCCGCAGCGGCGCCTCTTCATACTCGGAGCGAAAGAAGGCGCGCAGGGCGGCGCGCAGGCGCTCGGCGGCCCCCAGCCGCTGGTCCGTGAAGATCCCATCCAGGAGGCGGCCGGTGGCCATCCACTCGTCCTGCTGCAGGCGAAAGAGGATCGCCTGCTTGTTGGGAAAGTACTGGTAAAGCGAGCCGACGCTGACCCCGGCCCGCTCGGCGACCCGCACGGTCGTGAAGCCGGCAGCCCCCTCTCGCTCGAGAACGCGAACCGCCCCCTGGAGGATGGCCTCGACCAGGCGGTTCGAGCGGGCCTGCTGCGGCCGTTTTCTCGGGACAATGACGACGGCCGGCTTTCTGGGCACGCACGCTCCGAATGCGAATTGTGAACGCGAAGGTAAATTCGTATTTTAGACCTGTCGCCCACCAGCCGCCAACAGGTAGGTCATCTCATGTCCAGCACACTCACCGCCTCGCCCGTCGCCCCGCTGCTCGATCGGCTGTACGCCGACGCCGCCCGCAGCGGAAAGCTCCTCGGCCAGATGTTCGGCCACCTCACGCGCGAAGAGCGCCTGGCGCGGATGTCGGATCCGAACGCCGACTACCGCGCCTTCTTCGGCAAAGCCCGGGAGATCCACATGCCGGTCTCGCGGGCCACCGGGGCGCTTCTGTACATGCTGGCCCGGGGCAACGGCGCCCGCGCCGTCGTCGAGTTCGGGACCTCGTTCGGGCTCTCCACGATTCACCTGGCCGCCGCCCTCCGCGACAACGGCGGCGGCAAGCTGATCGGCAGCGAGTTCGAGCCCCACAAGCTGGCCCAGGCCCGCGCCAACCTGGAGGCCGCCGGGCTCGCCGATCTGGTCGAGATCCGGGAGGGTGACGCGCTGGAGACCCTGGCCCGCGATCTCCCCGGCACCGTCGACCTCCTGCTGCTCGACGGCCACAAGCCGCTCTACGGCAAGATCCTGGCGCTGGTCGCCCCCCGCCTGCGCGCCGGCTCCTACGTGGTCGCCGACAACGCGGACGCCTGCCCCGACTACAAGGCCCACATCCGCGCCTCCGGCTCCGGCTACCTCTCGATCCCGTTCGGCGAGGATGTCGAGCTCACGATGAAGCTGTGAGGTCCGCGCTTCGCGCCTGGGATCTCGGATCACAGTTCCAGAGTGGTTCGTGGCGTGCGCGTGGACCCGCCCGGCCATCGAGCTGGAGCACATCTTCGTTCGATCGATACTGGCAGGCGCGTCGCGCACGGAGCGCCGGCTCAGGGCTCGGCCTGCGCATCGCGAAGGGGATCGTCGAAGCGCACGGCCAGCGCATCTGGGACGAGAGCAGCCGGGGCGCGGGAGCTGCGTTCTGTTTCACATTGGTCGCGCAGGTTCCCGCCGCACCGACCCACGCCTCCCCTGAGCCGAGCACCAGAGACGGCGCTCACCGGAGGCCGGCGTCAGGGTGAGCCCAGCGGGTTCCGCGGCGAGCTCGGCGACGAGTTGGTCTCCGTCGGCGAGAGGGTGGGAGAGCTCCCTGGGATCGGGACGTCGCTCGGGACGATGACGCCGTGCTTGGAGGACGGCTGATCGAGGTCGGCCGGAAAGTCCGGGGAGGGCGAGCTTGGCGCCGCGGAGGCTTGCGAGCGGTGAGCCCCCGAGGTGCCGCAAGCCAACAGACCACAGGTTCCCAGCACAAACCCGAGTGCCCTGTAGGTCATCCACCGAAAGTAATCGCGATCCACACCGGAGCAAGACCGTTTCAGTTGTCGGCGTGCGCCGTGGGCTCCACGGTCGCGGACTCTGTGGCCGTGGTCTTGGCCGAGATCGTCGCCGTATCCGGCGCTTCGGGGATGGTCTCCGCCAGGGCGGCCGCCTCTGGCGCGGTCGTGTCAACTGCGGCAGCCGTCGTCGGGACGGCGGCGACACCGGGGACGCTGGCGACATCGGCGACGTCGGCGACGTCGGCTGCCGCCTCGACGCGCGCTCCCGCACGCGCGAGCGCTGCCATCTCGCGTCGATGCTGCTGCGCCAGCCTCAACGCCTCGGCGCCCTCCTCCTGCGCCTTGGTGGCCAGCTGCCGCGCGCGGTCCGGGTATCGGGGCATTCGCTGCGCATAGTTGAAGTCAGCCTTGGCATCGGCCAGGCATCTGGCGGCCTCGGGCGATCCCTCCACCGCGCCGGCCGCCTCGGCCTGCCGAATGACGTCGTTGAAGAGGGCGCGCTGCTCGCTCGAAGGCATGAACGGCTGCTCCGCGCATCCGACGGCTCCCACAATCAGGCAGATCCCGATGAAACGCATGATGAACTGCTGACGCAGCAAGCGGCGTGCCGGGAATCGCATACGGATCAAGCGGGAGAAGGCCAGCGACCGTCACCATTCGGTGCCGTCCTCCGTTACCGCGGCAAGAGAGAGGTGGCGGCGGGATGCCGAGCGCACGAGGTGGCGGCGACCGGCACCCACAGTCTCCCCGGGCCTGCGAGATCGGCGGCGTCCCCCCAAACACGGTTCAACGGCGACCACGACAACACGGTGAAAGTGCTCTCGCAATCATCGCGGCGCCGCACGCTCTCATGGACCGTCGGCGCCGGCATCGCCCGGGCAGCAGGCGAGCGAGATCGTGTCCGCCAGTCGGTGGCCGCGCGGTTGCCCTGCGCGCAAAACAGGTCCAAGATTTCCCGCGGCGCGTGGCGGACGGTGCGCCGAAGAGAAAAGGAGCTGCTCGATGTTGAAGGTGAAAGACATCATGACGAGTAAGGTCTACACGGTGGAGTTCGACGCTTCGGCCGAAGAGGCGGCCTGGGGCCTGACCCGCCGCCAGATCGGGGCGGCTCCCGTGAAGAACCGGCAAGGCGAGCTGGTCGGGATCTTGACCAAGGGCGACCTCGTCGACCCCGAGCCGCATCAGTGGATCAAGAAGGAGGCCACGGTGGGCGATCTCATGGACCCGGAGATCATCGCCGTCTACGAGGACGACCCGGCGCTGGAAGCGGTGCACGAGCTCGCCAGCAAGAACCAACACCGCCTGGTCGTCTTGAACACGGAGAACAAGCTGGTCGGAATTGTGAGCACGATGGACGTCGTACGTGCCCTCGACAAAGGGCTGTCATTCGCCGTCCAGTGAGGCGGCAACCCCGGCCACGGTAGGCGTTCTCTGAGGGCTCGTCCGGCCCCCGCCCCGCCTCACCCATTTCCTGCCCCGACGAGCTCGTCGAAGTACCCGACCGTCCAGCCCCATGGCGGAAGTCGCCCCGGGTGTCCTCTGCCGGCCCGCCCGGGCCCTGCATGACTCCGTCCATCGATACGGTGGGTCAACACGTTGATCTGTCGCATGAGTCTCACCTGCCTCTGACAACACGACGAACGGGCCCGCCGTGGATCGACATCGGGATCATCGACCCGTAACGGCGCGAATTCGCTGACACGACAAAGTTCACACCGCGGTTGTCGATCCGGTAGCCCGTCGATCGTCGCTCCGATACACCACCCGAACCACGAGGAGACACGCGATGAGGGTCATGATTTTCGGGAAGACGACCAAGCAAACCGAAGCGGGCCAGCCGCCGACCGAAGAGGCGCTGCTGGCGATGCACAAGTTCAACGAGGAGTTGCAGAAGGCCGGCGTGCTGCTCGATCTCGGCGGCCTCACGCCGACCAGCCGCGGCGTGCGCCTGAAGTACAGCGGGAGCAAGTGCAGGGTGATCGATGGCCCGTTCGCCGAATCCAAGGAGGTGATTGCCGGCTACCTGCTGCTCGAGGTCAAGACGCTCGCCGAGGCGGTCGAATGGGCCAAGCGCGCGCCGTTCGGCCTCGGCGCGCCAGACGGCGAGGAGGCGGAGGTCGAGCTCCGACCGCTGTTCGACGCGGCGGACTTCGACGTGCCGGGCGAGGCCGAGGAGCGCGCCAGGCGACTCGGCCTCGACGTGCCGGGCGAGCCCGAGCAGCGCGCCAAGCGACTCGGCGAAAAGCCCGGCCAGGCGTGACCGCGACGTGGGGCGCGGTTACGGTCAGCCCCCGCCGCCCGCGTGCCTGGGGGATGCCTATCCGCGCCGAGCTGCATCGATCGCGGCGACGTCGATCTTCTTCATGGTCATCATCGCCGAGAAGGCCCGCTTCGCTTCGCCGCCGCCAGCCGCCATCGCCTCGGTGAGCGTGCGCGGCGTGATCTGCCAGGAGAGGCCCCATCTGTCCCTGCACCAACCGCACGCGCTCTCTTCGCCGCCGTTGTTCACGATGGCGTTCCAGTACCGGTCGGTCTCTTCCTGGCTGTCCGTCGCGATCTGGAAAGAGAACGCCTCGCTTTGCTTGAACGCAGATCCGCCGTTGATGGCAACGCAGGGGATGCCGCACACCGTGAATTCGACCGTCAGCGCCTCCCCCTCCTTCCCGCCCGGGAAGTCCCCCGGCGCCTTGTGCACGGCCGTCAGCTTGCTGTCCGGGAAGGTGGCCGCATAAAAGCGCCCCGCCGCTTCCGCGTCCTTGTCGAACCAGAGGCAGATCGTGTTCTTGTGGATCATGTTCAGTCAGCCCTTTCGCTGTTGCTCCACTCAGCCTGCCCTACTGCCCGGTGCTCGCGACCGGCATCGCGCCCGTGTAGCAGCTGCTCCTTGCGGGGCTGAAATATACGTACTTCATCGGGGTGGCGGAATAGGTGCCCGGCACGAAGGTGCTGCGCGCCTTTCCGCCCGCGCCCACCGCCGCCTGGGAGACGGTGACCTCGAAGCCCCGCTCGGCGAGCTCGTGCGCGGCGCTGAGGCCCCCCACCGGGACAGGACTTTCAAGAGGCCTTCCACCCGGATGGTAGCGAAGCGATGCCGGAGGCGGTTATCCGTCTGTCTCGCTGACGCGTTGTAGTTCGAGCGCCAGCACCGTCGCGCGCATGGGCGTCTCGACGAACCGAAGTCCCAGCCCGCTCGGTAGGTCGACCAGATCCTGAAACGGACGCCACCAGCGAACCTCGCCGAGGATTTCGACCGGCTCGGTGGCCCCCGGAATCATGAAGCGCACGATCACCCAATCCCCCACGGCCAAAAGCCGCGGTGTCGAGACGAAGAGCCCGCCCAGGCAGACGTTCCGCGCTATTCCCGGGCCAGATCCGGTGCGACTTCGCAAGTGAACCGGGATCTGGATGTCGGTGCGCTCCGGTCGAGGAGGGATCTTCTCGGCAGGAGACTGGGCGTGGGTCATGGCGGTCCTCCCATCGCTTTGGTGGCCTCCGCCGGGCCGGAGGTTAGTCCCTATTTCGGGGCGGGGCGTTTCCCTGCCTCACTCACTCACTCCTCGTGCTCAGCGAACCGCTCGAGGCGATACGCGAGCGCCGGACCTTCCGAGCCTTCGTACGCCAGCTGGGCAATGAGCAGAGAGAAGGGCTCGGTGTAGCGCGCGATCCGAAGCGGCCCCGCGTCGATTGGGTCAAAGCCGAGGTCACGGATCAGCCCGGCCGCGATCTTCTTCGCGGGTTCATCGTCGCCGCAGTACACGAGACTGGGCCGCGTGAGCTTTCGACGTGCCTCAAAAACACCGAAGAGCACCTCGCTGGGCACGGTGCTGAACGCAGCAACAACACGCGAGGCGGGGAGCCGCCGCGCGAGCTCTTCGGCGCCGGACGTATCGCGGCCAAGCACGAGAGCCGTGTCGTCCGTGTTCATCGGTAGGCTGCAACTCACGATGACCTTCCCCGATAGGTCGCCGGCTTGCTTCAGAACGTCATCGAGCCTCGACCAATGCACCGCGAGTAAGACAACCTCGGCGTGTGTGGCCGCTTCGCGGGGCGTCCCCGCCCGAGTATCGCCATCTGCCCCGCGCGCCAAGCGCTGCAGCTTGGCCTTGCTCCGGGCGTAGCTGAACACGACGTCATGACCTGCACGCGCGAAAAGGGTGCCGAGCTTGCCGCCCATCAAACCAGAACCGAGGATACCGATCCGGGTGTGCCCACCGTGGCTGTCTCCGCGGGGGCGGAGCTCTCGCGTGTTCGATCCCTTCATGGGGTCGGCCTCTTGCCGGCATCATCGAACGCGAGCGAGGTCGACAGCTCGCGGAAGGCGTTGGTCTGCTGCTGAAGAGTGCTGGCCACCTGCTCGGCGGTGGCGACGGCGTCGGCACCGGCGATAAAGCGCAGCGGGGGCTGCTTCTGCTCGGCGATGGTCAGTAACGCCCGGGCCAACTTAGCGGGGTCGCCGGCCTGCTTGCCGTTGTGTCCTTTCCAGAAGTCGAGCTGCTTCGCTCTGCGGTCGGCATAGTCCTCGATGGACGGCTCGGCGTAGGTCGTCGACTGCTCCGTGAGGAGCTCGGTGCGAAAGAACCCTGGGTTCACGATGGTGGTGTTGATTCCGAACGCCGCGACCTCGACCGCCAGCGACTCCATCCAGCCCTCCAGTCCGAACTTAGAGGCGGCGTAGGCGCTGCAGAACTCGAAGCCAACCAGGCCTGCGGTCGACGAGATCGAGATGACGTGCCCCGACCGCTGCTTTCGCATGACCGGCAGGACAGCGCGGGTGACATTCATCGGGCCCACGAGGCTCGTCGTCAGCTGCCGTTCGAACTGCTCTGGTGCCAGCTCCTCGAAGTAGCCGGCGTGAAAATTGGCAGCGTTGTTGACGATCACGTCGATGCGGCCGAATCGGTCCACGGCGGCTCGAACCGCAGCCTGGGCCTCACCCAGTCGGGTGATGTCGAGCTTGACCGTCAGGAGATTGCCAGACGTGCCCAGGGTCTCGGACAGACGGACCGTATCTCGGCCCGTGGCCACGACAGCACGCCCAGTCGCCAGCGCTGCCTTGGCAATCTCGACCCCCATGCCGCGGCCGGCGCCCGTGATGAACCAGACCTTCTTGTTTTCCATGGGCACAGTCTGCGCACGAGGCCGGCGCAGGACCATGCTTCACTTTCTTAAAGGACTCGGTAGCCTGGCTACACAATGCATCGACGTCCTTCGAGTCGCTCATACCTCTCCGGCGGCCCTACGTCCGCGAGGTCGGAGGCCATCGATGCGGCTCGCGAAGGATCGATGGTCACATGCGAGGTATGCGGTGCCCAAGGCACCCTGGCCGAGCGACGCGGCTGGACATCGGTCAAGTGCGACGCGCACGAGAACTGGTCCCGGTTCGACCCAAGGCCGGCTATCCCTTCAGCGTGACCGGAGCATGGGTGGGGGCCGGCGAGGTGCCGTTGCCTAACTCAAACTGAGGCAAGGATATGTTGGACCCGGAATCAGATGTCGACCAGCGTCCAGCGGCCCAGGAGCTCTTGGCGAAGCTCAGGAGCGCGCTGCCAGACCTGAAAGCGATCGGGAACAGGTCCGCCATCGCGGCGACCTGGTCTCGACTTTCTTGTCTGCCCGCGCGGCCGGACTAGATTGTCGGGCGTGCACGTCGTTTTCGTTGCCGGCGCTGCGGGCGTGATCGGCAAGCCTCTGGTGACCCTGCTGGTGCAGGGGGGGCATCGCGTGTTCGGAACGACCCGGTCGAAGACGCGGGCGGCCAACCTGGAGCAATCGGGGGTGATTCCGATCGTGCTCGACGTGTTCGACCGCCAGGCGGTCGCGGAGGCGATCAAGGGGGCGTGCCCGGACGTGGTCATCCATCAGTTGACCGATCTCTCCGGCGGTTTGCAGCCCGATCGGATCGCGGAGAGCCGCGCCAAGACCAGCCGCCTTCGCATCGAAGGCACCCAGAACCTCGTCGCGGCCGCGCGGGCCACCGGCGCGCGCCGGCTGATTGCCCAGAGCATCGCCTGGCTCTATGCCCCAGGCCCGCTGCCATACCGCGAAGACGATCCCCTCGACCCCGCGGAGGGCACACCACAAGCGGTCACTGCGCGTGGAGTCATCGCACTCGAGAAAGCCGTCCTCGACGCCGCCCCCGTCGAAGGCATCGTGCTGCGCTACGGCCGGTTCTACGGTGGGGGGGCGGACGCAGCGCCGGCTGGCATCCCCGGCGTGCACGTGGACGCAGCGGCGCACGCCGCCGTGCTCGCCATCGAGCGCGGAGCTCCGGGAGTTTACAACGTGGCCGAACCCAGCCCCGCGCTGGCGATCGACAAGGTCCGCCGAGAGCTGGGGTGGGATCCTGGCTTTCGCGCCGGATGACCGCGAGCCAGACCGGCACGGGCTATTCCGATCTCGCCCGGCGGTCATATGCGTCGCGCGGCGCTGCGTTCCGGGTGCTCGAAGGCGGAGGCAAAGGGTTCGAGCTCGGCGTCGGTCATTCCGAGTGAACGGCCCTCGGCGCGCCAGCCAGCCACCACGTGCTCGACGTGGGCCGCGACCTCCTTGGCGCGAGCCCGCGAAATCCTGAAATATGGAGCGACGGAGAGCAGTGCCTCGATCGTCGCCTCCGGGCCGGTCTCGGGCGAGATCCAGGTTTTGAGCTCACGCACGCGATCGGGGAACGGGTTCAGGTCGAAAGCCGGGGCCAGCCGCCACTGGCCGTAACCAGCGTGCAGGAAACCGTGGTTGAGTAGATGGTCGTCGACGTTGGTGATCAAGATGGAGAACGCCATCCGTCGCCACAGCTCTTCGATGTCCGCCTGCGCCGCAGCTCCGTAGATACGAAGCGCGTCGACGATTTCCGTATAGGCGTGCTCGCCTGGATCTCCCGGCTCCGCGCCGAGCATGGTCGCGGCCGATACGTAAAGCACCCGGCCTCCTCCATCTGCTCGATCGAAGCGCTTGATCAGAGCGACCGGGACACCGTCGCTATCAATGAGGCGTGCGTCGGCCGCCTCGATTCCTGCCGCCCTCGCCAGATGCATCGCGAGAACCTCGCCTTTCGTCACCGCGCGCTCATCCGAAACGCTCGGGAACTTGCCGATGGACAACCGGCCATTCTCGTCCACGACCGTACACTTCGGCCGCAGGCCGCCGAGCGAGGTACCCCGTCCTCGCAGGTTCGCTAGATCCGCCGCGGTTTCGCTGTTCGTCTCAACCGAGCGACTCGCGGCCGCGAGACTGGCGAGCTCGATCAGCGGCGGCGCTGTGCGGCGACCTGGCTCCGAAGCCCGCTGGAAGCTTCCTTCCTCGTCTTGAAAGCGAAGGGCACCTACGCGACTCGCGTCGTCCACCTCCAACAGGAAGCCGAGGTCATTCAGGGGCCGCGGGTCGAATTCCGTCCCAGAGCGACGAGCTTCCTGCATGCGCTTCGCGTGGTCGCGGAGGATGACACGTCGGCCCCAACCGTCTGGTTCCGTGTCGGCGATTGAGGAGTGGAAGATCGAGCCGTCGCGAGTCTTTTTGTGAAACTGCGGCCCGGCAACGAGTTGCAGTGCCGGGTCGATCGAAAATCGGTCCCGAGCCGACAGCCAGCTGGCGTCGTACTCGAAGGCGGCGCTCGCTCGCGCTCCGTCCGCGCTGTATCGGATCATTCCGATCAAGCGCGGCTCGTCGCCCACGAAGACCTTGATGGTGCGTCTCATAGAGGGACCGGCTCCCTCTTGGGACGCACGCGCTTCGGAACGCGCTGCTCATCGAGCAGCAGGCCCTGTTCGTCGCTGCTCGCATCAACCAAATCGCCTAGCGCATCGCCGAATCCAAGGACGAACAACGCCATCGCGTACACCCCCATCGACACGGTCGGGTCCCCTTTTTCGAGGCGCACGTATGTGCTCTTGGCGACGCCCAAGCGTTCCGACATCATCGCGGTCGTCAGATGACGTTTGCGGCGCGCAAGCGCGAGGTCCGATCCGAATTTCTTTAGGGATCGCCGGACCTTGGCCGGAAGGACGTCGTGAACGGATGAGCGCATCGTAATGGCCTATATATGATTCCGTATGTCGGATTAGAATTCGTATATACTACCTTACGGACGGTACAGCGCTAGCCCCAAAAGGTCGCTGTTCTTGAGGCGGCGGCGCAGCTCGACGTATTCTTCGACGCGCCTGTTCTCGGAGTCGGTAGGACCTTTGCTCTCCGCTGTGGGCTGCGGCACCACCCACCGATGGGTCGCGCTTCCGCTCCCGGTCAGGGTTCAGCTGAGGAGACCACTCCCAGCGATCGCGGTCCCCATTCAGGGCCATCGCCACCTGGCCGCTGACAAGTCAGGGTGGACGCGGTGGCTACATGTTGGCGAACCGACTGTCGTTTCGACCCAAGACCGATGGATTTACTTCACCGGTACTTCAAGGCTCTGGCGAGAGCGATTCAGCCGTTCTCCCCCGACTGGAACCAGCCGACGATTCCAGCGACTTAGGTCGGTCGGGGCGAGAGGATTTGAACCTCCGACATTCTGCTCCCAAAGCAGACGCGCTACCAGGCTGCGCCACGCCCCGTGGGGCGTGAATATACACGACCTGTGGGCGCACTACTGCCCGCGATAGAGGTCGGGAAAGAGCTTCTGCAGGTGGGTCACCTTGGGGGCGTCGTTGAACATGATGTAGGGGTTGTCGGGGTGCAGGGTGGCGTAGTTCTGGTGGTAGGCCTCGGCCGGGTAGAACGCCTTGAGGGGGACGATCTCGGTGACGATGCGGTCGGGGAAGGCCTTCGCGCGACCGAGCTGGGCGACGTAGGCGTCGGTGACGCGCTTCTGATCGGCGTCGGTGTAGAAGACGACCGACCGGTACTGCGTCCCCTCGTCGGCCCCCTGGTGATTGAGCTCGGTCGGATCGTGCGCGACGGAGAAGAAGACCTTCAGGAGCTGGCCATAGGTCACCTGCGAGGGGTCGAAGGTGACCCGCACCGATTCGGCATGGCCGGTGTCGCCACCGCTGACCAGCTCGTACTTGGCGTTCTCGGCCGAGCCGCCGGCGTAGCCGGACGTCGCCTCGGTGACGCCCTTGACGTGCTGGAAGACGGCCTGGACCCCCCAGAAGCAGCCGCCCGCGAAGACGACCGTCGACTTGCCGGGCTTGGCCCCGCGCGCGACGTCCACGGCGGGGGATGGCAGCGTGACCGCGTCGTGGGCGCCGGCGCGGGCGCAACTCGCGAATAGACCAACCGTGGTCAGCGCAACCATCGGCACTGCCAGGGCCAGCGCGCGTCTGAGCTTGCTCGAGTGAAACGTCATCGGAACCTCCACCCAATGCTACGCGACAGCGGTCCGCCGGTTACGCGTGGCGCGAGTGCTCTGCGCGGAAGCCATCTGGGCCGAGCTCGACGGTCGACGACCACCCGGGCCCGTCCCGAAAAAATCACGTCTTCTTGGCAAACTGCGATTGCCTTAACTCAGCCGTCTGATACGGATGGTCGATGAAAATTCGACCGTCTTCCCTTCGCCGCGCCCCGCCGCGCCGGGCGTGGTTGGTCAGACGCCGCCGTACCACTCGTAGCCCTGGTCGCTCCAGTAGCCGCCGTTCCGCTCGGGCAGGAAGAGGATGCGGGTCAGGTACTTGGTGTTCTTGTAGCCGAGCTTGACCGGCGAGTAGACGCGCGCCGGGGCGCCGAAGGCCGGGCCCAGGGGCGCGCCGTCCTGGCCGTAGACGATCAGCGTCTGCGGGTGGAGGGCGCTCTCGAGGTCCCAGCTCTCGTGATAGTCATCGTCGAAGGACTGGAAGTCGACGTAGCGCGCGTCGGGCGAGAGGCCCACGCGGCGGGCCAGCTCGCTGAGCTGCACGCCGGTCCTGACGGAGACGGCCGACCAGCCCTCGACGCAGAAGTGCTCGAGGCGCAGCTCGGTCCGCGGCAGGCGCATGAGGTCGCCGAGCGTGAGGCGCAGCGGGTGAGCCACCGCGCCGCCGATCTCCAGCCGCCAGACGCCGCGCTCCTTCTCGTCCCAGGTCGGGACCGCGTCCGCGATGAAGTAGGAGGGGAAGGCCGCGCCGGCCAGTTGCGCGCCCGGCGGCGCGACGTTCATGGCGGTGTGGCGGAAGAGCGCCCGCTCGAGCTTTTCGTTGAAGCGCTCGGAGGCGGCCAGGAGACCGGCGGCGCTCTTCGGGCCTTTGGAGTCGCAGCCGGCGAGCGCGAGCGCGGTCAACGCGCCAGCGCCGGTGATGAGACTGGCGCCGAGGAAGGTCCGGCGATCGATCCCCAGCCTCTCTGCGGCGTGGCGCGGCGGCAGCCAGAGCTTGCTCACGACCTCTTCACGACGTCTTGGGTGGCTCTGAGACCGGCGGTTTGGGCGGCCCGGGCGGCGCCGGCGGATCTCCGGCTGGCGGTTCGGGGTGGGCCGGTTCGCCAGGAGACCTCGGCGGCGGCGGCTCGCTCTCCGGCTGCGGCGGGTTTCGCGGCTCCGTCACCGGCGGATTCTCCGCCGGCGGATCGATCGGAGGCGGCGTTTCCGGCACCTCCCCGGAGGTCGCCGCAACCGACCCCGTCGCGGCGGCGTGCGGCCCGGCCCGCAGGTTCACGAACGGACGCGCGTTGCGCGCTTCGGGCGACTTCGATTCGTCGTAGCCGCCCGTGGTGATGGAGCGCAGCGAATAGGGATCGACCGCGAACACCATGAAGACATGCCCCAGCGTGAGCGCCACGAGAGCCAGCATAACCACGAAGTGCCAGTAGCGCGCCCAGACGTAGCCGCCCAGCAGATGTGTGAGCGGCGCCAGCTGCACCGGTTTCCAGATCGCGACGCCCGAAATGACCGCCGCGGCGGCCACCCAGGGGAGCGCAAAATAGACGCTCCGCTGAAGCGCGTTGTGCTTCCCCTGGCGCGGGTGGACCTTTCGCCGCCCGAGATAGAACCTCACCATCTCCAGCGAGTCGCGGATGAGGCCGCGGCGGGGAACCAGATCGCGCCATTCACCGTGCAGGTAGATGAAGCCGAGATAGACGAGGCCGTTGACGACCAGCACCCACATGACCGCGAAGTGCCAGTGGCGCGCGCCGGCCAGCCAGCCGCCGAAGGTCAACCAGGCGGGGATGGCGTCGCCTTCGAACGGGTAACAGCAGAACGACTCCCCCTTGCGCGCGAACGCCGGGTAGGCGTTGAAGATGCGCAGGCCGCTGCCGATCATGATCACCAGCGCCAGCGCGTTCACCCAGTGGGTGAGGCGGACGATCCAATGATGGCGGGGGGTCGTCGTTTTCATGTGCGCCTGCCGGGGGGCCACGAGGACGGGCGAGGTCCCCGATGAGATCGGCAAGTTGCGCGTGAGCTACTTGGCGTCTTCTCCGCTCATGCCACCCATTCCGCCCTCCTTCTTCTTCTTCTTCTTCGACTTCTTCTTGGTCTCTCCGCTGGCGCCGCCCATGCCTTCGGCGTGAGCGATCGTCCACGAGGTCGGCAGCAGTACCGCGAGCGTCAGAAACATTGCGCGAATCAACTTCATGGTCATCTCCTTTGTTTCGTTTGTGACAAGGCGATCCAAATGGATCGCAATTGTCACTATAGGATCAAAGGAGGTCGATTGCGTAAGGAAGGCGCATTGCAAAGCCGGAGGTCATCGGGGACCGTGAGATCCCCGACGCCATCGGCATCTTGCGCGCTACTCCCCCTTCTTCTCGTCGCCCATGTCGCCCGAACCGCCCGTGCCGCCCTTCTTCGACTTCTTCTTGCTCTTCTTCGACGGGCTCGAGCCGCCCGTGCCTTCGGCGTGGGCGATCGTCCACGAGGTGGGCAACAACACGGCGAGCGTGAAGAACAGTGCGCGAATCAGTTTCATGGTGGTCTCCTTGTCTCGTTTGTTGGGACGCGGTCCGTTTGGACGCGCCCGACAATATGAGTCACCGGAGATCGAAGTCGTAGGGGAGACGCGCCGCAAATCCGGACCCGTTACCTTGAACCAGGAACGGCGCCAGCAGCCGCAGCGCTGCGCGCGCGTCGTCGGTCAGCAGCCTCGCCGGCGGCGCGACCGTCGGACCGATCAGCGGAGCGGACTCTTGCGGCGACTGCTCGTCTGAATCGGCCGCCGCGTCGACCAGTGAGCCGGCGGCCGGCCCACCTTCGGCCGGCCCACCTTCGGCCGGCCCACCTTGGGCCGACCCGCTTTCCAGCACCGAGGCCGCGCCCGCCAGCCGGCGCAACAGGCCCCTCTGCTCGACCGGCAGCAGCGCCAGCTCCGGAAGCCGGTCGCGCCCGAGCGGCACACCGCCCAGGCGCGCTGCTTCATCGACCGCCGCCGAGACACCGCCCAGCCGGTCGACCAGCCCCAGCTGCTGCCCCTGCGCGCCGGTCCAGATGTGCCCGCGGCCGAGCTCGTCGACCCGCGCGGCGGTGAGCCCGCGCGTGCGGCGCCCGTCGGCCACCGTCGCCACGAACAGCTGATAGAGGTGCTGAATCTGCTGCTCGGCCAGCGCGCGCTCGTCCTTGGTCCAGGGCCGGTAGGGCGACAGGAAGTCGGCGTGAGCCCCCCGCCGATAGGTCTCGACGTTGATCCCCAGCGTCCCCAGCAGCTTCTGGCCGTCGACCTTGTAGCCGAACACACCGATCGATCCGGTCGTCGTCGAGGGCTCCGCGTAGATGACGTCGGCTGGCGCGGCGATGTAATAGCCGCCCGAGGCCGCCAGGTCGCCCATCGAGACGACGATCGGCTTGCCAGCCTCGCGCACTTTCTTGATCTCGCGGGCGAGGACGTCCGAGGCGAAGGCCGAGCCGCCCGGGCTGTTCACCCGCAGGACGACCGCGGCGATGGTCGGGTCCCGCCGGCACTGCTCGAGCGCCGCGCCCAGCGTGTCGGAGCCGGCGAAGGCGCCCAGCCCGAACGGCAGCTCCGTGTTGGGGCCGTCGACCATCGTGCCGTCGACGAACAGCACGGCGACGCGGCGGCCCGGCCAGGCGGCCGGCGCCGGTGGAGAGGGATCAGGATCGCGCAGCTTGAGGCTGGCGCGGCCGAGCGCGTGCTGGACGAACGGCTCCAGATCCCCCTCGGCGGCGACGGCGTCGGCCAGCCCCGCCAGGTTGGCGTCGCCCGCCGAGAAGATGCCCCGGTCGATGAGGCCACGGACGATCGTGGCGTCCATCGGGTGGCCGGCGCGCGTGCGGTCGGTGGCGATCGCGGCCGTCAGGCGGGTGTAGATGTCGTCGAGCAGCTGGTTCTTGTTCTCGCGCACCGCCGGCGACTGCTCCGTCATCACGAACGGCTCCATCGCCCCCTTGAACGCCCCGACGCGCACCAGCTCCAGGCGGACGCCCAGGCGGTCCATGCCCTCCTTGTAAAAGGTGACGTTGCTGGCGACGCCGGTCACCGCCAGCTCGCCCGCGGGATGAATGAGGATGACGTCGCAGGCGGCGGCCAGGTAGTACTCGCGGGTCGACGGGAAGGTCAGGTAGCCGAAGGTTCGCTTGCCGTGCGCGCGCAAGAGCGCCACCAGGTCGCGCAGCTCC
This sequence comes from uncultured Pseudomonadota bacterium, assembly GCA_963847705.1. GTDB lineage: Bacteria > Myxococcota_A > Polyangia > Fen-1088 > Fen-1088 > JADGRB01. The sequence continues at coordinate 185,201 of CAWKBC010000034.1, forward strand.
TCGAGGCGGGCGTAGCCGAGGTTGACCCCCTCGATCTTGAACAGCACGCCGGCCACGGCCGGATCGACCGCCAGCGCCCGCAGCCGGCGCACCAGCTGGAAGAAGTGACGATCGTCGTCGATCCCCTCGAGGCGCACGCGCGCGACATAGGCCGGCGCCGCCAGCGCTGGGCGCCGCTCGCCGTCGAGGTGGATGCGCCCGGCGATCCCGGCGCCGCTCCCGCCGGTGCTGGGAATGAGGATCGGGACGCCCACGACGGCGCCCAGGTGGTCGAAGTCGATCGCCAACCCGAAGGCGAGCCGGGTGTCGCTGCCGTCTCCGAAGGTCCCGCCCGTCCCCCGGGGGACGTTCTCCCCCTCGCCGTAGAGGCGAAGGCCGTCGACCAGGGTGACGGAGACGCGGGCGCGTGGCACCAGGCGATCCCAGTCGTCGGCGTTGGCGTGCGCGGCGCCGAGCGCCACCTCCAGCCGGGTGGTGCCGAGCGGTCGCAGCAGCAGCTCCGCCGTCCAGAGCCGCGGCAGCGTGGCACCGAAGGCGTTCGGGTGCGGCTGGCCGACATCCTCGACGGTGGCCCCGAGCGCGACGTAGCGCCCGGCGCGCGCCGAGAAGCCGAAGTCGAAGGTGTCGGCGCCGGCGAAGGAGCCATCCCAGATGTGCGCCCAGGAGACGCCCAGGGAGGCGTTGCGCAGGAAGTGCAGCGCGTAGGCGAGCTGCAGCGTCGTGTGCGCGTCGATCCCCACGGCGCTGGCGCCGATGACCCGCGACAGGCCCAGGCCCAGGGAGCTGCGCAGGAAGATCGGCAGGCCCAGGTAGGCGCCCAGGCCACGGCGGGGGACGACGGCGGGATCGGAGGCGTCGGCGCCGACCAGCTCCAGGCCGGCCGCCGGGAGAAATCCGAGCGCGCTCGGGTTCAGCTGGACGGCGGTGGCGTCGGCGTCGCCGGCGCGCGAACCGTCGGTGATGTAAGGCCCGCGGGTCGGCCGCAGCTCGGGATCGCTGGCCTGGGCCCGCGCCGGCCGCGCCGCCAGCAGCGGCAACGCCAGGAGCACCGCCAGAAGAGCGAGGACTCGACCACCGACGCCAGGAGGGCTCGAACGCATCGCCGCCCGCGGAGTATAGTGCCCAAACCGCCAGCGAGAGCGAGCAACGGCGAGCAAAGAACCAGGACCAACGCGCAGATGGACGCAGACACCACCAAGAGCTGGGATCGGCCCCCTTCCGACATCGCGCTGCCGGAGCTGTTCGAGCAGTGGCTGCCGGGAGCGTTCGCGGCGACCCGTCAGCGCGCGCCGGCGGGGACGCCGCTCCTGCGGGTGACGGTCTCGGGCAGCGGGGGCGGCGCCTGGGAGCTGGCGCTCGAGGGCGATCGGCTCCGCGTGGAGCCGCCCGGGCGCGATTCGCCCGACATCTGGATCCGCCTCTCGGTCGCCGATCTGCGGCTGGTGCTGGGGGCCGCCGATCCCGACCTGCCGCCGATCGTCTCGGCCGACTGGTCGGCGCACCACTTCCTGACCGTCAATCCGAACGAGATCGATCTGGTGCGGCAGATCTCCGGACGTCTATTGCTGGAGATCGAGGGGCGGCGGCGGCGGCGGTTCGCGCTCGACCTGGGGTTCGGCAAGGCGGGGGTCAGCGCCGGGCGGCCGCGCACCACGGTGCGCCTCGACGCCGCGACGTTCGAGGGGCTGCGCAGCGGCGCGCTTCCGCCGATGCAGCCGCTCATCGACGGACGGATCAAGCTCGAGGGCGATCGGGCGCTGGCGATGCAGCTAATGCTGCTGGTCGGGAGTCGGCTCGGCCGGCGCTGAGGGCGCCGCTTTCTCGGAGGCGCCCTTGTCGTCGCTCTTGTCCTCGCCGCTTTGGTCGCCCTTGGGGCTTCGCTCGTCCGGGCGCTTGTCGTCGTGATCCTCCGGCCTGGCGGCCGGGCGCTCGCGCTCCGGCGCCTCGCCCGACGGCGGGGGAGACGCCTGCTCCGACGGCGGCGCAGCGGCTTCTGAGGGCGCGTCCGGCTGCGCCTCGACCGCCGCCGGCGCGGGGGTCGCCGTCGAGGCGGCCGCGCGATGGGCGTGGGAGGTGTGCTCGCGCTTGCTGTCGGTGGCCAGCGCGTGCCGCGCAGCGCTGAGGCCGTGGGTGAAGGTCGGATCGTCGGGACGCGTGGTCAGCGCCTTTTCGTACTCGGTGACCGCCTCGCCGTCCTCGCGCAGGGCGTGGAGGCACTCGGCCAGAAGCGCGTGCGCCTCGGCGTTGCCACCCGAAAACGCCACCACCTCGCGCGCCCAGCGGACCGCCTCGGTGTCCTTGTTGGCCGACAGCGCCGATTGCGCGCGCGTCCGCAGGGCGGCCACCAGCTCCGCCTCGCCACCGCCGTGGGCGTCGAGCGCCAGCGCGATCCGGTAGTGGGCGACGCCGGCCTCGATCTCGCCGCGATCGAGCTCCTCCTCGGCCGCCTTCACCAGCAGCCCCTTGGCGCGCGTCGCCAGGGTGTCGGCGATCGCGCTGCCGCCGTCGGCGCGCAGGCGCGCCAGCTGCTCTTGCAGCGCCGGGAGCTGCGCGAACCCGAACCCGCTCCCCATCATCCGCTCGACGTCGGCCACCCCGGAGCGCAGGCGCTGCGCCCGCCGCTCGGCGTCGCTCGGCTGGGCGGGCGCCGAGGTGGTCGCGAAGGCAGCGCCCGGCAGGGCGGCCGTCTGCGCCTGTGCGCTCCAGGGGAGCCTCCGGTAGATCGTCACCGCCGCGACGCCGACCAGCGCCAGCGCGGCGAACGTCCCCGCGTACCGCCAGCCGCCGCCCGCGTCGCGGGTCGCGCCGGCGCCGGTCGCGGCGGAAACGCCCAGGTCGTCGCCGCGGCCGCCGCGCTCCGCCTCCCAGGCCGGTGGCGGAACCGGCGAAGGCGCCCGGCGCGGCGCGGCCGGCGGGCTGTCGGCGCGCGGGTGCGTCCCGCCGGGGGCCTCGTCCGAGTACGAGATCTCCGGCACCACGCCGCGCTCCTGATCGTGCAGACCCAGCATCTCGGAGACCGCGCGCGAGCGCCCGAACAGCGACTTCACCAGGTCGTATTCGAACTGCGCCATGCTCTGGTAGCGGTGCGCCGGATCGGCCTCGAGCGCGCGCACCACGATGCGGTCCAGCTCTTCGGGGACGTCGGCCTTGATCCCGCGCGGCGGGATCAGCTCCTTGTCGCGCGACATCTGGGGCGGCGAGCCGGAGACCATCTCGTAGATGAGCGCGCCCACCGAATAGATGTCGCTGCGCTGATCGACCGCGCCCCCCTCCGCCTGCTCGGGCGCCATGTACTCCGGCGTCCCCATCGCCACCCCTGGATTGGTGAGGCGGCGCGCGCGCCCCATGCTGCGGGCGATGCCGAAGTCGAGCACCTTGACGAAGTCGGCCTGGCCGTCGCGGGCGACCAGAAAGATGTTCTCCGGCTTGAGGTCGCGGTGGATGACGCCGGCCGCGTGCGCAGCGGCCAGCGCGCGGCAGATCTGGGTGGCGATCTTGCAGGCGCGCTCGGGGGCCAACCGCCGCTCGTGCGACAGCACGTCGGCCAGATCGATCCCGTCGAGGTGCTCCATCACGAAGTAGGCGCAGCCATCCTCGGTCTCGCCGAAGTCGGTCACGTCGATGATGTGCGGGTGGCCGATGCGGGAGGCGGCGCGCGCCTCGCGCCGGAACCGCTCGACCAGATCCTGCTGCGTCGAGTAGGCGGGGTGCAGGATCTTGATGGCCACGTCCTTGCCGATCTCCACGTGCTCACCCGCGTAGACGGTCCCCATCCCCCCTTCCCCGATCTTGCGGATCACCCGGTAGCGGCTGTCGATCACCCGCCCGGTGAAGTCGACCCCCGTCGAATCGTCTTCCTTGGGGAACTGCAGCTTGGTGCTGCCCGATTCCAGCAACGACAGCGGCACCGGCATGCGCGCCGACTGGCGCGGCGCAGGCGCGGGGAGCAGCGCCGCGCTCTCGGCCAGCAGCTTGTCGCGCTCGGCCCGCTCGTCCTTCGCGGTCGTGTCGTAGAGGCCGCGCAGGAAGTCGGCGGTCCGCTCGGCGTCGGCGCGCGGCGAGATCTGCGTGATGATGTCGGAGAGCGCCTTGCGCATCTCCTCGGCCGACTGGAACCGCGCCTCCCGGTCGGGCGCCAGCGCCCGCAACAGGAGCGCGTCGAGGTTGGGCGTGATCCAGGGGGCCTTCGACGAGGGGGGCTGCACGCGCGGGTGGCGCACCAGCGACATCGCCGTCGCGGGGTCGAGGTTGGCCAGCTGCAGATACTGGTTCCCGGTCACCAGCTCCCACAGCACGATCCCCAGGCTGTAGATGTCGGTGCGGGCGTCGGCGATCTCGCCGCGCGCCTGCTCGGGCGACAGATACGACGCCCGCCCGAACACCACGCCGGGGGCGGTGTTCTCTTGCTTGAGCACGCTGCGCGCCAGGCCGAAGTCGGTCAGCTTCACCTCGCCGAAGTAGCTGATGAGGATGTTGGGGGGCGCCACGTCGCGGTGGACCAGGCGCAGGTCGGCGTGCGAGTGGACGTAGGCCAGCGCGCGGCAGATCTCGCGCGCCACGTGCAGGGCGACGTCGAGCGGGATGCGGGTGCGGGTGCGGACGCAGCGGTTCCAGATCTCGCGCAGGTCCTTCCCCTCGACCAGCTCCATCGCGATGAAGAACTCGCCGTCGACCTCGCCGGCGTCGAAGGTGGGGACCAGGTTGGCGTGCGAGAGACGCAGCACCACCTTGGCCTCGTCGAGAAAGCGATTGGACTTGGCGCGATCGTTCTTCTCCGCCAGCACCTTCTTGACGACGCAGAACTTCTGAAAGCCGGCCGCGCCGGCGGCAGCCAGAAAGATCGCACCCATCCCGCCGCGCGCCATCGGCTTGAGGAGCACGTACTTTCCGAATTTGAGCGGGTAAGTTTCCGCCATTGTCCGCTTGAGGCTCGCGATCGTAGGACATTCGCCGCCCAGACGCGAGCGGCCACCACTCAATCGCTCGAAGACGCTTACCCGGATGAGCTTGCCGTCATTCACCAATGTCCAGATCGCGGTCGCGGGCGCCGGACCGCAGCACGGTCAAAGCCGACGGTGGCGCCAGCGCCGAATCGCCGAGGAGGGTGCGGAGCCGGCCGACCGCGTCGTCTCGTTCGGCCAGATTCGCAGAGGGATCGTAGTCGGCGGCGAGCCCGTCGCCCGGGGAGGCGTCGGGCGCGACCAGGCGGCGCAGGCTGCGCCAGGCCAGGTGCCGCACCGCCGGGGTGCGATCCTGCGCCATGACGTCGAGCAGCGCTCCGACGCGACGCGCCCGGGCACCGGGGTCGATCAGGGGAGCTCGGCCGAGCGCATCGGCCGCCGCTGCGCGTGCCACCGGCGGACCTCCGAACAGCGCCTCCAACGGCGACGTTCCCGCCGGAACCGGGGCGCCCGGCGCGAAGCGCGCCCCACCCCACAGCCTCCGGGCAGCCGCCTCGGCCCAGGCGGCCGTCCGCTCGACGTGGCAGGTGGTACAAGCGTCGGGGCGTCCGGCGGCGGCGGCCCGGGCCGGGTCGGGAACCTCGATCCGGTGGCTGCGGTGCACGTCGAGCACCCCGTAGACGATCCGGGGCATGTGGCAGGAGACGCAATGGATGCCGCCCCCTTCGCCCCCTGCCCCCACCTGTCCCCCTTGGCCCGCCCCATCGTGGTGCGCGTGGAGCCGCGCCGCCTCCGGGGTCGCCAGCGCCGGGTGGCAGGTGGTGCACATCGAGCTCGACGTCTTCCCCCCGGCCTTGCTCCCGAACCGCGCCCGGATCTGCCCGCGCGGATCGCCCTCGTGCATGCCATGGCAGCTGATGCAGGTGAGCGGCCCCTGCATCGTGCAGGGCGATTGCAAGAGCCCCTGGTATTCGTACGCGGTGAGGCGCGGCGTGCCGTCGTCCCAGAAGCGCGCCGCGAAGGCCTGGCGATCGCCGTGCATAGGCGTGTCGCGCCAGAGCGGCGCGCTCTCGATCGCCAGATCGTCGCCGGGAACGAAGGGATCGCCGTGCTCGAGCAGCGGTTCGAGCTGATCGGCGATCCGCTGGCCGTGGCAGCGACCGCAGAGATCGGCGGCGCGCTCCGGCGACAGGCGCGACGGGTTCACGATGGTCGGGTCGGCGCCGCCGTTCACCTGCAGCGCCCAGCGGCGCAGCGGATTGCCGTTGCGCGCCACGTGCTCGGCGCCCGGGCCGTGACAGGCCTCGCAGGCGATGCCCAGCTCGGCGACGGAGGTGGCGAACCGCCCGCTGGCGGGATCGCGCGCCGGGTTGGGCGCGACGTTGTGGCAAAAGACGCAGTTGTCGTTCCAGCGGGTGACGTGCCGATCGAAGTCGCCCCCACCGAACACGGGCCGCCCGGTCGGCGCCGCTGCGAGATCGCCGGAACGATCGGAAGACCGATCGGAAACCGGATCGGAGAATAGAAACGCGCCGGTCATCGGGAACCAGCGCCGCTCCTCGACCTGCCAGGCGACGGGCAGCCGCCAGTAGGTGTCGCCCTCGCGGGCCAGGTACTGCTGGTAGCGGCGCGACCCGACGGTGCGGACGACGTCGACCGTCCGGGGCGGCGCCCCCGCCGAGGTGAACGTCATCTGATATCCGCCCTGCGCATCGCGCGCCATCCGGGTGGTGACGCCGGCTTGCCGCAGGGTCGCGCCCGAAAAATCGCCGCGGACACTGTCCGGGGTCGCTTCCGCCGTCATGCTCCGGTGGAACGTCCGGTGCCAGCTGGCGTAATGGTCTTCGTGACAGCGGCGGCAGGCGAGCGAGCCGACGTACCCGCCGCCGTGCAGATCGCGCGGGCGCCCCAGATCCGCGGAGAGGACCCGCTCCTCGAGCCAGGCTCCGACCACCACGGCGCCCACGAGGACCGCCACCGCCAGCGGAGCTAGGAGGCGTGCGCGGCGCGACACGCGGGCATCTTAACCGGCGCCGTCGCGCCGGGCCTCACATCCGCCGGGACGCGGCGGCGAGGCCGGTCGTGGCGCTCACGTTCTTGGGATCGAGCTTCAGCGCCTCGCCGTAGGCCTTGGCGGCGTCCTTGTACTGGTTCAGCCGGAAGTAGGCGTCGCCGAGCAAAACCCGGGCGCGGACGCCACCACCCCGGTCGACCGCCTGCGAGGCCGAGCGAACGACGTCGCTGTAGTTCTTCTCCTGGAAGGAGATCTCCGCCAGGCCGACCAGCGCCTGACCGCGGTCGCGCTTGGACTTGGCCACCTTCTCGAACAGGGTGCGCGCCTCGGCGAAACGCTCGGCGCGAAACAGGCGCTGCCCCTCCTCGAGCAGATGCTTGTTGTCCGCCGCCGCCCCCGCGTGCGGCGAGGTCCTGGTCTTCGCTGCGGCGTCGGCGTCGTCGGCGTCGTCCTTGGCGGCCGCCTGGTTCTCTGCCACCGCGGCCGCCGCCTGTTCAGCCGCCGCGGTGGCCGCCGCCGCCTCCGCTTCGGCCTTCTGTGCCGCCGCCTGCGCCAACGCGGCCTCCTGCGCCCTCTTCGCTGCCGCCGCCTGCGCGGCCGCCTCCGCCTGCGCCACCTTCTGCGCGGCCGCCGCCGCGGCCGCCGCCTCACGCGCGTGGCGCGCGTGGATCGTCGAGCTGGCGACGAGGTAGATCACGAACGCCATCAAGAGGCCCGGCGCGCCGAACAGGACCGGCTTGCGCTTGAAGATGGCGATGCGCTGAAAGAGCCCGCTCGCCTGCGCCGCCCCACCGCGCAGGGCACCCAGCACACCGGCCTGCGGGACCTTGTCCGACTCGACCGGGGCGATGTAGCCGAAGCCGGGGAACAGCATCGTCGCCAGGTTGGTCAGCTCGCGCCCGAACTCGTCCATCGAGCGCTGGCGCTCGTCGGGCTCCCGCGCCAGCGAGCGCATCACGATGGCGTCCAGCTCGGGCGGGATGTCCTCGCGCAGCCCGATGAGCGGCGCCGGCATGGTGGTCGCCTTCTTGTGAAGGATCTCCATGAAGTTCTGCCCCTCGTAGGGCGCCTTCCCGGAGAGCATCTCGTAGACCAGGCCGCCCACGGCGTAGACGTCGGAGCGGGGATCGGCCGGCCGCCCCGCCGCCTGCTCGGGCGCCATGTACTCGGGCGTCCCCATCGTCATCCCCGGATGGGTGAGCCGCCGCCGCAGATCGCCGTTGGTGTCCTTCTCGTTCTCGATGTCGGTGTCTTTGCCGCTCTTGGCGATGCCGAAGTCGAGCACCTTGACGAAGTCCTTCTGACCGTCGCGGGTCAAGATGAGGACGTTCTCCGGCTTGATGTCGCGGTGGATGACGTTCACTTCGTGCGCCGCCTGGATGGCGCGCGGAGATCTGCGCGCCGATGTGCAGGGCCCGCGCGACGTCCAGCTTCCCCTCCCGGTAGATGAGCTCGCCGAGCTCGATCCCCTCGAGGTACTCCATCACGAAGAAGAACGCGCCGTCGGGGGTGGTCCCCGAATCGGTGACGTCGACGACGTTGGGGTGCGAGATCTTCGAGGCGGCGCGCGCCTCACGCCGGAGCCGCTCGACGAGATCGGGCGTCTGGCTGTAGGCCGGGTGCAAGATCTTGAGCGCCACGCGCCGGCCGATGTCGATGTGCTCGGCCTCGAACACCCTGCCCATCCCCCCCTCGCCGATGAGGCGGCGCACGTAGTAGCGGCCCCCGATCACGCTCCCCACGACCGTCACGGACCCCGAACCAGAGCTCGCGTCGGCGGAATTCGAGTCGCCGGAGCTCGCGTCGCCGGAAGGCTCCTGGTCGGGGATGGTCAGCCGTCTGTCGCGCAGCCGCCCGGCCTGAACGGGAATCGAGAGCACCGTCTCGCGCTGCGGGCGCTCGGACTTGTCGTCGGATTTGTCGGACCTCCCGTCGGAGCTGTCGTCGGAGCTCGCGGGGGACCTGGCGTCGGCCTTCGCGTCGGCCTTCACTTCCTGGCCGATGGCCTTGGTCTTCCCGGTCACGGGCAGTGGCGGCGGGACGGCCTGCTTGCTGCTGCTGCTGGTGTACCACTCGCGCGCCTTGACGATCAGCTGCTCGCGCTCGGCCCGCTCGGCCGCGATGTCCTCGTCGTAGAGCTCGGAGAGAAACTTCGCCACCCGGGTGGAGTCCATTCCGGGCGAGGTCTGCGCCAGAAACCTGGCCAGATCGTGGCGCAGCTCCTCGCAGTTCACGTAGCGGTCCTTGAGGTCGGGCGCCAGCGCCTTCAGGGTGATGCGATCCAGCTCGGCCGGCACGCGCCCGGCGCGCTTGGAGGGCGCCACCAGCTCCGGGTTCCGCACCCGCCGCAGGAGCTCCTCGGAGGTGTGCTGATCCTTGGCCGCGCCCGGCGTGCGTCCCGACGGGAAGAGCTGCCGGCCGGTGAGCAGCTCCCAGAGAATGATGCCGGTGGCGTAGAGATCGGTGCGGCCGTCGATCTTCTCGCCGCGCGCCTGCTCGGGCGACATGTAGCTGACCTTGCCGTAGATGATTCCGGGCGCGGTCTTCTCGATCTTCAGGGTGGACGAGGCCAGCCCGAAGTCGGTCAGCCGAATCTCGCCGCTGTACGAGAGCAGCACGTTGGGCGGCGAGACGTCCCGATGCACCAGCTTGATGTCGCCGAAGTTGTGGGCGTAGAAGAGGCCGCGCGCCATCTCGCGCGCCAGGTGGGCGGCGACGTCGACGGGAAAGGCGATCCCCTTCTTGGCGCAGCGGTTCCAGGTGGCGCGCAGATCGCGCCCCTCGACGTAGTCCATCGCCAGGTAGATCTCGCCGCCCGCCTGTCCCGAGTCGAACACCGGGACCAGGTTCCCGTGCGAGAGGCGCACGACCACCTTGGCCTCGTCGCGGAAGCGCTGCAGGTACTCCTTGTCCGCCAGGTGCGGCAGGACCGTCTTGATGACGCAGAGCTTGGAGCTGTCCTTCGGGCCCGACAGCGCCAGGTAGAGCGCGCCCATCCCGCCGCGGGCCAGCGGCTTGAGGAGGACGTACTGCCCGAACCGGCGCGGGAATTCGTTCATTTCACGAGCGCGCGTCGCCGGAAGCGCCGGCGGAGCTGAACCCCCGCGGGGCGCCGCCCGTTGGGCGTCTTCTTGGGTGGGCGATCTTATCAGGTCGAAGCTCCTGGCATGACTTTCGCGCTTCGCACCCCGGGCAGGAAAATTGCGCGGGTGTACCGGCTTGTAATCGACGAGACACCAATACTTCTAAAGGACCGATTTCTCACATGTGGTCAGATGCCATACCCATCGCTCCCCTGATGCGGGTGGCGCGGAAAAAGGCGAAGATAACCGTGATGTCGACGGGGAAAACGGTCGCGGTCTTGCGAGCTCTGGTGCTCGGCGCGCTCGCGCCCGGGTGTAGCTCAGGCGGAAATCAGATTGCCGGGACCGGGGGTACGGGCGGCCAGGGGGGCGCCGGCGGAAGCTCGCAGACGACGACCGAGACCATCACGATCGCCGAGAGCAGCAATCCCAAGGTCGACATCCTGTTCGTGCTCGACGACTGGGCCTCGACGACCGAAATGCAGCAGAAGCTCAACGACCAGCTTCCGACCTTCGTACGGGTGCTGCAATCCTTGCCCACGCCGCTCGATCTCCACGTCGCCGTTGCGACCACCGACATGGGCGCGCCGAGCGACGTGATGAACCAGATCATGTCCACGGCGCAGGGGGACAACGGCGCCTTCCAGAGCACGCCGAGAGGGGCCTGCACCAGCACGACCCTCATGAACGGCGCGACGTTCCTCGCCGACGACGGAAACGGAACGGCGAACTTCACCGATCCGATGGCGACCGTTCTTCAGTGCATCTCGCTGGTGGGCAACAAAGCGAGCGGATTCGGCCAACCGCTCGCCGCCGCCGCGCGGGCGCTCGGCGCGGACAACGTCGTGAACGGGGTGCCGACGCCTCCAGCGACGAACGTCGGGTTCTTGCGACCGGACGCCTATCTGGCCATCATTTTCCTGGCCAACCAGGACGACTGCTCTGTCCCCGCCGGAACGCAGCTCTTCTCGATCAACGGAGGGGAACAGAATCTGACCAACCCGCTCGGGCCGATCTCGCACTACCGCTGCAATCAGTTCGGGCACCTCTGCAAGGACCCGGCGTCGAGCAACCCGCAGGCGCTGGTCATGCCGCCGCTCAATCCGCCGTCCGACGCCCAGGGGACGACCTCGAATCCGACGCTCGACCTGACCGGCTGCCAGGACAACGACCAGGGGACAGGTCTCCTGATCCCGGTCAGCACGCTCGTCTCGGAAATCAAGGCGCTCAAGTCCGATCCGGACAATCAGATCATCGTCGCCTCGATCTCGGCGCCGCCGACGCCGTACACGGTCGCCTGGCTCCCGGAATCGGACGGAGAGAACACCCAACCCGGAGAGCTCTGGCCCGAGATCGAGCATTCCTGTGGCGCGAGGGGGGGCGACGACGTCAACCCCCAATCGGTGTTGAACCCGACCGACGGCAGCTTCGGGGATCCCGGCGTGCGGATGGCGGCGTTCGTGGGCGGCTTTTCAGACAGCGTGCTCGCGTCGATCTGCGACGCGAGCTACGCCTCGGCCGCGCAAGTGATCGCCACGAAGGTCGGCCAGCTGCCCAGCAGCGGGACCTGCCTCACCGGCCCGATTCAGACCGCCGCCACTGGAGCGCCGAGCTGCACGGTCGTCGCCCAGGTTCCGAGCGCGAGCGGCGCCACCAAGAGCGTGCCTTACGCCAGCTGCCAGGCCAACGGCGGGGCCGCCCCCTGCTGGACGCTGGTCACCGGCCCCGCGAACTGCGCGGGCCAGACGGTTGTCGTGATGAACGCTCCCGGTGCGCCGAGCTCGTCGGTCACCGCCAGTTGTCAGGTCTGCAATCCGGGCGCTTCCGTTCCGGGCTGCTAGAGACAGAGCCAATGCCGGGCGAATATCTGCTGGTCATCGACGACAGCCCGACGGTGCAGAAGGTCGTCGAGCGGGCGCTCTCCGAGGCGGGGCACCGGGTGCTCGCTGCGGCGGACGGCGAGTCGGCCCTGGCCTTGATCCGTGAGGCCCGCGCCGTGCCCGAGCTGATCCTCCTGGACGGCCTCATCCCCGGGCGCGACCCCGCCGATTTCTGCCGCCAGTTGACCGACCAGCCGGCGCTGGCCCGGGTCCCGGTGGTGGTGATGATCGCGCGCGGGCAGGCGGCCGATCTGGAGGAGCGCTTCGCCAGGGCGTCCAACGTCGTCGACACGATCGGCAAGCCGTTTTCGCCGGAGGCGCTGCAGGCCGTCGTCGCGCGCGTGGTTCGCCTCCCAGGTTCACTGGGCCGAACCGCCACCTCGTTCGCCGTCGCCGAAGCTCTCTCGCTGTCGGCCGAACCCGCCGACAGAGGCGTCGCCGAGGCCCGCGCGTTCGCCGCCGAAGGACTGCTCCTGGCCGGCAATCTGGCGGCGATCTCGCTGAGCCAGATCATCGAGCTGCTCGCCGATCAGCTGCACACCGGAGCGCTGCGGGTCCTCAACACCGAGAGCGGCGCCCGCATCGAGATCTACTTTCAGGCGGGGCGGGTCGACTTCGCGGCCGCGATGGGGGTGGCCGAAGAGTTCCTCATCGGCCGGTTCACCGTGGAGACCGGCGACGTCACGGCCGAGGCGCTCACCCGCGTGCTCGAGGAGCGCGCCCGGGCCACGATCCCACCGCCCCTGTTCGGCGCCGATCTGGTGGCCCGGGGGCTCATCTCGCAGGCGGCGCTGACGCTGGCGATGACCCGCCAGACCAGCGAGCTGGCTTACGAGACGCTCCGCTGGCGCGCTGGTTTCTTTCAGTTTCGGCAGGGCGGCGAGCTGCCCGCGCCGGCGCGCGAGGCGCGGCTTCAACTCAACGTCGATCGGATGCTGCTCGAGGGGTACCGCCGGGTCGACGAGTGGCGGGTCATCGAGCGCGAGATCGCCGACCTGGACGAGGTCTTCATCCGCAACGAAAACAAGATCGCCGAGCTGCCGCGCGGGACCCTGACGCGCGACGAGCTGGGCGTGCTCGACGAGGTCGACGGCCGCCAGAGCGTGCGCGAGATCGTGCGCAAGCTGCGCATGGGATCGTTCGACGTCTCGAAGGTCTTCTTCCGCTTCAGTCGCGCCCGCCTGATCCGAAGGCGCGTGCGTCCGACGTCTGTTTAGCCGGCTATGGCGCTTTGGCCGTCGAGAGGCGCGTCGGGGCGCTGGAGCTTGTAGCCCATGCCGCGGACCGACTGCAGCCGCTCGCCGAGCTCGCCCAGCTTGGCGCGCAGGTTGAGCACGTGCGTGTCGACGGTGCGGACGCGCCCGACGTGGCGGTAACCCCAGACGCGGGAAAGGAGCTCCTGGCGGGTGAACACGCGGCCAACCCGGTCCGCGAGAAACCGCAGGAGCTGAAACTCGTAGGGCGTGAGGCCGAGGGATTTCCCCCCCTCATAGGCCTGCCGCATCTCGCAGTCGAGCGTGACGTCCCCGTACCGAACCTGCAACGGCGCACCCGGCCGCTTGTCGCGCGCCTGAAGCTGCCGCAGCCGGGCCGCCATCTCGTCGGCGCTGACCGGGATCAGGATGAAGTCGTCGGCCCCCATCTCCGGGTCGAGCCCCGAGACGCGCGCCACCTCGAGACAGAGGAGAATCCGCGTCGCCACCAGGTCGGGACGTTGCCGCAGCCGCTTGATCGCGTGCCGGCCGATCTCGAGGTGCTCGCCCGCCTCCACCACCGCCACATCCGCCACGCCCGACAGCGCGTCCAGCTCCGCCAGATCGTAGCCGACCACCGTCACGTCGTGCCCCAGACTGCGCAGCATCGAGGCCGGGGATTCGGGTCGCGCCTGGCTGCGCCCTGGATCCAGGGTCACCACGATCGCGCGCAATCCAGAGCCGACGAGCCGCATGTATGGAGCGTCCACCGGGGAAGAACCGATGAACACATTCAGACTACGCCACCGCCGGTTAACTGCGGGTTTCGGCGACGAACATTCTATGTAAACGCCCCCGATCGTGAGGTCGGTGACTTCTGATCGCGTCGAGCGTAGGCGGGCTTTGCCCGCCGGAGCTCATCGCGGGAGGTTTCAGGAACCCTCCCAGGGTTCCTGACTTCTGATCGCGTCGAGCGTAGGCGGGCTTTGCCCGCCGGAGCTCATCGCGGGAGGTTTTAGGAACCCTTCCCAGGGTTCCTGCCTTAATACACAGGCCAACGATGGGGCAGGAAGTATTCTTCGTAGACGCGCAGGGCGTAGCGGTCGGTCATGCCGGTGATGAAGTCCCCCACGGCGCGCGAGAGCCCGTCGGACTCCGGAATTCCCTTGGGCCAGTGACTGGCGCGGAACTCGTCGGGGTGGGCGTGGAAGTAGGCCCACAGCTCGCCGATGATCCGCTGCGCCTTCTCGAACTCCCCGCGGATCTCCTTCCGCTCGTAGACGGTCTCGTACAGAAAATCGCGTAAGGCGATCAACGCGTCGAGCACCTCGTCGGTCATCCGGATCTGGCGCTTTTCTTCCAGCCGCGAGGCCGACACCATGTCGTTGACCATCCGGGAGATCCGCTCGCCGTGCGAACGGCCGAGCTTGTCGAGGATGGAGGCCGGAACCGAGGCCGGATCGACGACCCGCCCGCGGACCGCGTCGTCGAGATCGTGGTTCACGTAGGCGACGATGTCGCTGATACGGACGATCTGCCCTTCCAGGGTCATGGCCATCAAGTTCGGGTTGTCCGAGATGATGTGCCCCTTCCCCTTCGAGTGCTTGAGGATCCCGTCGCGCACCTCGACGGAGAGGTTCAGCCCCTGCCCTTCCCGCTCGAGCTTCTCCACCACGCGGATCGACTGTTTGACGTGGTGAAAGCCGTCGGGCATCAGCTTGGCCAGGACCTTTTCGCCGGCGTGACCGAACGGCGTGTGGCCGAGATCGTGCCCCATGACGATCGCTTCGGTGAGCGACTCGTTGAGGCCGAGCGCCCGGGTCACCGTGCGGGCGATCTGCGACACCTCCAGGGTGTGGGTGATGCGCGTGCGGTAGTGGTCCCCTTCCGGGGCCAAAAAGACCTGCGTCTTGCCAGCCAGCCGCCGGAACGCCTTCGAGTGGATGATGCGATCACGATCGTGCTGGAAGATCGGGCGCACCGGATCGGGCGGCTCGGGGCGGTCGCGCCCCTTGCTGGCCCGGCTCTTCTGGGCGAACGGCGAGAGGACCTTCTCCTCGTCGTCCTCCAGTTTTTCGCGGATGCTGCTCATCGTTCTTTCTGCTAGCGCCCCTTCTTCTTCGGTTTACCGCGCGGCGGGTTGCCACGCCCCCCCGACTTCGGGCGATCGGTCCGCGGCGCACCGGCCCCGGCCCCGGGCTTGCCCCGGCGAAATCCGTCGCGGGGCCGCGCCGCGCCTCTCTCGGATCCTCTGTCCGACCCCTTCGGGCCCTCCCCGCGTCTCGCCGAGCGCCCATCGCGGCGCCGCTTGTCGCCGCGCTGGAAGTCGCGGGCGCGGTGGCGGGCGACGTGTCCGGCCAGCGCGAAGTCGATCTTGCGCCGCACGACGCTGACCGACTGAACCTCGACCTGCACGCTGTCGCCCAGGGCGAACGCTTGCCCCGAGCGACGCCCGACCAGGCGAGAGGCCGGCTCGTCGAAGGTGTAGTAGTCGTCGGAGATGGCGTCGATGCGGACCAGCCCCTCGACGAACGGATCGTCGATGGTGACGAACAGGCCGAATCCGGTGACGCCCGAGATGACCCCATCGAGCACGTCGCCCACGCGATCGCGCATGAAGAAGGCCCGGTAGAGATCGACCACCTCACGCTCGACCTCCATCGCCTGCCGCTCGGAGAACGACGACTCGGCGGCCATCTTCTGCAGCGCGACCCGATCGGGAACGGGGGCGACGGAGGGGGGCTTGAAACCGCCGGCCGGCTTGCCGAGGCCGGCCAGACGTGACTTGAGGAGCCGGTGCACGATCAGATCGGGGTAGCGCCGGATCGGCGAGGTGAAGTGCAGGTAGTCGGCCGAGGCCAGCCCGAAGTGGCCGATGTTCACCACGTCGTAGGTGGCCTGCTTGAGCGAGCGGAGCAGCTGAAACGACAGCGCCTTCTCGGCCGCGTGGCCCTTCAGCTTGTCGAGCACCCGCTTCAACCCCTTGGGTGTGCGCGCCTCGTCGACGTCGATCGGGATGCCGTAGTTCTCGGCCAGGGTCGCGAACTCTTCCAACCGCGCGCGATCGGGGGCGTCGTGGATGCGCCAGAGGGTGTCCTCGCCGCGCTCCTGAAAGCTCGCCGCCACCGCCTCGTTGGCGGCCAGCATGAACTCCTCGATCATCGAGTAGGCCTGCCGCTCGCCCGGATCGCGGCGCGACTTGCGGATGGCGCGCACCAGGCGCGGATCGTCGCGATCGAGCTCCACGAACGGCTCGGGGAGATCGAAGTCGAGCGCCCCGCGGGCCAGCCGCGCCACGCGCAGCTGCCGCGCCAGCGAGTCCATCGCCCGTAAGGCCGGCAAGAACGGCTCGTACTTCTTCCGCTTGCCGCGGGTGTCGCCGCCCAGCGCGGCCGCCACGCCCGGATAGTCGAGCCGCGCTTGCGAGTGGATCACCGCCGCCATGAAGTCGCGATCGACGACGTTGGCCTGCCGATCGAGATCGATCCGCACCACCATGGCCAGCCGGTCCTCCTCGGGGACCAGCGAGCACAACCGGGCCGAGAGCGGCTCCGGCAGCATCGGGATCGCCCGGCTCGGCAGATAGATGCTGCAGCCGCGGCGGAGCGCCTCGTCGTTGATGGGCGACCCTTCGCGCACGTAGTGCGAGACGTCGGCCACCGCGACCCAGAGGCGTGACCCGCCGTTCGGCAGCTTCTCCAGCGCCACCGCGTCGTCGAAGTCGCGCGCCGTCTCGGGATCGATCGTCGTGAACGGAACCTCGCGCAGGTCCGCCCGGTCGACCCGGTCGGAGAGCGTGATGCTGTCGCCGAAGGCGGCCGCGATCCGCTCGACCTCGTCGGGGAACTCCTCCTCGACGTCGGCGCAGGCCAGCACCTTCTCGACCTCCGTGCGCGGGTCGTCGGGGTCGCCCAGCACCTTCAACACCTTGGCCTCGATCGGCCCGTCGGGGACGTCGGGGTAGCGGGTGATCTCGGCGACCACCGCGATCCCGTCGCGCGCCTCGGGGATCGAGCCGCTCAGCGACACCAGACCGGTGATGCGCGGATCGTCAGGCTGCAGGACCTGGTGCTTCCCGCGCCGCACCAGCTGGCCGGTGATCTTGGCGCGGCCGCGCGAGAGCACGCGGGTCACCCGACCCTCGACCCCCTTGACGCCCGGCCAGGCCTCGATCTCGATGGTATCGCCGTCCATCGCCGTCCCGCGGTTGCGGGCCGAGACGTGCACGTCCTCGGATTTGTCGTCGGGGACGACGAAGCCGTACCCGACCGGGTGAATCTTGATTTTTCCGGTCAGCGTACGAACCGGGAGACCCGAAAACGTCGGGCCCATCTGTGAATTGTCCAATGTGTGTTCCTTCTAAGGTTTGCCGTAGGGGGGCGATCCGCTCGGCGCGCGCAGCGCGTAGAGCTTGTGATCGTCCGACCCCACGAAGATGGTGCCGTCTGCTGCCAAGGTGGGAGAGCTGTCGATGTCGCCACCGAGCTCCACCGACCAGCGCAGATGGCCGTCGGGCTCGAGACAATAGAGGCGGTCGTCCTGCGAGCCAAACAGGACGGCGCCTGCCGCGTCGACCAGAGGCGACGAGACGATGCGATCGCCGGCCCGGAATGACCAGGCCAGCGTGCCGTCCAGATGGACGGCGTAGAGTTGAGCGTCGAACGAGCCGACGTAGATGATGCCGTTGCCGATCGCCACGGAGGAGCGGATGTCGGCCCCCGTCGTGAAGGCCCAGCGCAGGACGCCGTCCGGGCCGATGGCGTACAGCTTGTGATCGTCGGAGCCGACGTAGATCGTCCCGTCGTCACCGATGGCGGGCGCCGGCTCGATGTCGGCCCCCGCCCGAAAATCCCAGCGCTTCTGGCCGTTGGGGGCGATGGCATAAAGAGTGTTGTCCTGGCTTCCCGCCACCACGGTGCCGTCGGGAAGCAGCGCCGGGGCCGACGAGACGTGTCCGTTGGTCGCAAAATGCCAGCGCAAGGTGCCATCGGGGTTGATGGCGTAGACGCCGTCGCCCCCGACGTAGATGACGCCGTCCGGGCCAATGGTCGGGCCGGCGTCGACGTCACACCGGCTGGCCTCCGGGCCGATCCCGACCCGCTGGGGACAGGCCCCCAGTTGCACGATCCAGCGCGGTTTCCCCTCGTTTGGCGTCACGGCGTAAAGATGATCGTCGTCCGAGCCGATGTAGACAGTCCCGTCGTGTGCCACGGCGGGCGAGCTGAAAATGATGTCCCCTGTCGCGTACGACCACTTGAGCGTCCCGTCCCGGGCGACGTCGTACACCCGGTTGTCCTGCGAGCCGACCAGGACCGAGCCGTCGCCGGCGATGGCCGGTGAAGAGATGATGGGACCGCCGGTCTGGAAGACCCACCAGATGGTGGGCTTGATGGCTGGGAGCGTGAAGGGGGAGCGCCCGCGGTGCGTCGGCCCGAAGCGGAACATCGCCTGCGCCGGCTCGACGGCGTACTGCGGGAGTGGCAGCGGCGCCGAGGACCCCTCGCTCACGCTGCCGAAGGGCCGGGACGCGGTGGCCGGCCAGGTGCAGTGGCCCGCGTCGCACAGCCGGTTGAGCTTGCAGTCATGGTCGCTGGCACAGGGCACCGCCTCCACGTGGGCGCAGGCCAGCGGCGCGAGACACAGACCGGCCAAGCAGAGAAGACGAAGAAGGCGAAGGGCCGGGATTAGGTTCACCGGCAGGAAACGAAACGTTCGGATGGCGCAAGGTTAAGGCAAATTGGAAAACCTGCAAGACCGTCTGTTACGATCGATCACCTTGGACAGATTCCTTCGTGTGGCCGGCGTCTTCGCCGTCCTGATCGCCGGCTGCAAGAAGCACGAAGTTCGGGTCAGCCCGCCGCCCGCTCCAGCCGTGTCAGCGCCCATCGCTGAAGCAGTCCCCCCGCCGCCGGTGCACACCGGACCTGTGAACGCCCACGCGCACTACCGCCACGTCGTCATCATCAGCGAGGACGGCCTGCGACCCGACGCGCTGATGAACGTGCTGCCGCCGGTGCATGCCGAGCTGATGAAGCGAGCCTCCTATTCGCTGACGGCGCGCACGATCCGCCGCGCCTCCACCCTGCCGGCGCACGCGGCGATGCTGTCCGGATTCGACGTCAAACAGCACGGCCTCTACTGGAACTCGTGGCACCCCGATCGCGGCTGGATCCTGGTTCCCACCATCTTCGATGCCGCCGAGAAGAACGGCGGCACGGCCGCCGCGTTCGTCGGCAAGCAAAAGCTCGAGCACATCGCCCACCCCGGCTCGGTCGACTACTTCTCGCGCCCCGGCTACTTCTGCAAGAAGGTCGTCGAGGAGGCGAGCGACTACCTGGTCAAGAAGCGGCCACAGATCGAGTTCATTCACTTCTCCGATCCCGACGACCTCGGTCACTCGGACGGCTGGATGTCGAACCCCCAGCTCGAGGCGGTGCGCCACACCGATCGCTGCCTGCGCACCCTGCTCGACGCGACGGCCGCCGCGGGCCTCGACAAGGACACGCTCTTCATCATCTCGGCCGATCACGGCGGCCACGGACACAACCACTCGGGCAAGATCAAGGAGGACCGCCTCATCCCCTGGATCGCCTGGGGCCCCGGCGTCCGCGCGGGCCATCGCATCACCACGCCGATCAGCACCGTCGACACCGCGGCCACCGCCCTCTGGGCGCTCGGCTACCCCAACACCCCCGGCGCCATCGGGCACCCGGTGATGGACGCGTTCGATCCTGCGACCCTCCCCACGCTGATCGGGACCTCTCCTCCGGCGGTCGGCCACCCCCTGTAGTCTCCGCGTCCGGTCGCAGAGCTCGCGGACACAGCGTCGAGCGCTTCGCGCTCTCG
Source organism: uncultured Pseudomonadota bacterium (assembly GCA_963847705.1). Classification (GTDB taxonomy): domain Bacteria; phylum Myxococcota_A; class Polyangia; order Fen-1088; family Fen-1088; genus JADGRB01. The sequence continues at coordinate 205,118 of CAWKBC010000034.1, forward strand.
CCGCGTCGCGCTCGCCCGCGCCAGCTCTCCCAAAGCTCCCCCACCACCCGGTCGCGGGCCGCCCCGTCTCCTCGTCGTCTCGTGGCCTCCCCAATCGCAGCCTCGCGGCTCGGCGCCCCGGATCCGGATCGGTCCCGAACCCCGAGATCCCCGACCGCGCGCGCCGCGCACGTGACCTCCCGCTCGCACGCTCTTTCCGCGCGCGAACTTTTTTCCGGCGGCGAGGAGCGTGGCGTTCGATCCACCGGTGCGCTCCTCGCCGCCGGAAAAAAGTCCCGTGCGGAAAACAGAGCGTGCTCGAGCGGGCGCCGCTCGCGTCCGCACGGCCCGTAGTTTACTGGCGCCAGAGAGCCAACCTCAGGGCGACATCGACGGGCGACGCCCAAGGCGATGCGCGTAGCGCGAGCCCCGACGCCCAAGGCGATGCGCGTAGCGCCAGCCCCGACGCCCAAGGCGATGCGCGTAGCGCCAGCCCCGACGCCCAAGGCGATGCGCGTGGCGCGAGCCCCGACGCCTAAGGCGATGCGCGTGGCGCGAGCCCCGACGCCCAAGGCGATGCGCGTAGCGCCAGCCCCGACGCCCAAGGCGATGCGCGTAGCGCGAGCGTCCGAGGCGAGAGCGGGAGCCCCGATGCGCTGAGCCGGCGGCTAGAAGAAGTTCAGCGCGAAGTTCACCAGCGACCAGTTGCTCACGGTCTGGTCGTTGCCGTTGCTGTTCAGGTGCGCGCCCGTGATCGTCGCTTCGACGTCGAACGACCAGTTCCACCCCTGGATCAGCTCGACGCCGAGCCCGCCCATCGCCGCCGCGCCCCACTGGGTTGGTTGGTTGTTGCCCTGAACGGCGTCTGCCAGCCCGAAACCGCCCTTGATGAACACGCGGCGAGTCACGAAGATCTGCAGTGCGAGGAGGTTCGCCGTCTGCGAGATCGTCGAGGATCCGGAGGTCGCGACAGCGCCTTCGACGTCCCACAGCAGCAGCAGGCCCGGTTGCAACCCGAATCCCAGCCGGAAGGTGTAGGCGAACCCGTTCTCGCTGTCCTGTTTCCCGGTGGACTGATTTTCGAAGATCAGCCCGCCGAACCCGATCCCGCCGCCCAGCGTGAACGGGCGATTGAGGACGTCACGCTGCGGCTGCGGCGGTGGGTAGGTGTAGTACGTCGGCGGCGGTGCGTACCGATAACGATAGGGCTGGTACGGCGGCGGCCCGTAGACACGCGGCGCATAGGCCGGCGGCGCACCGTACGCCGGCGGCGCCCCATAAACCGGTGGCGCAGGCGGGGGAACGTATCCCGGCGGCGGTGCGTACGCCGGCGGCAGCTCCGGCTGAGCCTGGGGCGCCGGCGCGGGAGCGGGCGCTGGCGCGGGGGCTGGCGCCGGCGTGATCACCTGGGGAGGCGCAGGCTCCGGCAGGATCTGTTGCGCGTGCGCAGCAGCGGTGTGAAGCAAAAGAACAGTCAATCCAACGAGGAGCTTTTTCATCGTGCGAACCTCGGTCGGCTTATGAGTGGCCATACCGCGGACGTTTGCAAAGGAGGCGCCACCCTTAAAATTTACGGAGCGGCGGCTCGCCGGGCGTCAGCGCGGGCGGTCCGTGCGAGGGGACACGGCGTACCCGTGCGAGGGCTGCGTCAGGCGTCTTCACCTTCTTGATCAAAACCGGTACACGCATCCCGGACTGCAGCGTCCGACGGTGCGGAGGGTCACGCCCCGACGCCGACCGCGCCGTCGGATCGAGGCGCCGCGACAGGCGGCCGACGACCTCGATGGTGTCACCCGGAAGAATGTCGATCTCCGCCGCCCACAGCTCCCGTTGATCGAGGCGCAAGCGGGTCAGGACCGGGTGGTCGATCTCCAGGAGGGTGGTGCTGTGAAACTGGACCCGCTCCTCGTTCGGAAACGGGTCGAGCAACATGCCGCCCGTGACCTCGATCCAGATCGGCTCGTCGGTGCCGTCGTCCAGCAGGAAGTCGAACGCCGCCTCGTGAAAGAAGCTGGGGGCGAACCAGCTGCCGCGCCGGAACCGGGTGAGCGACCAGACCGCCGAGCGCCCCTCCAGCGCCGTGGCGGCGGTCCGGCGCGCGATGACCACACCGCGCACGGCGACCGAGCGCGCGTCGGGAATCCCGCGCAGCTCCGAGATCTGGTGGAGGCGCCGGCGCGCGACCAGATGGTGAATTCGGTTGGCCATCCGCACGCCGAGCGGCCCCCAGGCCGCCGAGAGAGCGGTCGCCGCCCCCGCCGCCGCGGCGGCGATTCCGAGATCGTTCGCCGCCATGGCGATCATCCCCCAGGCGGCCAGCGCGGCGGCCGCAGACGACGTGGCCGCCGTGGCGAAGCGAACGCCCCGGGGAAAGGAGATCCAGCGGGCGATGGCGCCGCCCGTGCGGCTGAGCGGCGCGGCATCCTCGCTGTCGACGAGGTCGGTCGAGCGGCGCGAGAATCCGTCGACCAGGTGGGCCACCGCCGCGGCAAGCCGTGTCTCGACCCAGCCCGCCACGCCGGCACGGGCTGGCTCGCCGGTGCGCTCGGCGCGCCCGACGCTCGCCCGGTCCCACTCCGCGATGCGATCCCGTTCGATTGCGGTCAGGTCGCGTTCCGACATCTCGGACCTCTCTCAAACTACGTAAGGTCAATTTTCACACGGACCAACCCGAGATGCACCTGAACGTCGTATGTGGAACCCTGAAAGGGTCCCAGGCCCCCCGCGATGGACTCCGCCGGGCAAAGCCCAGCTCCGTCCGACGGGATCCATGCAGGTCTTTGAAAGGGAACCCCGCGCGGGAGCGGACATGGAGTACACTTCCGTGGCTCGATGCCAGACTCCGATGGCCCGCGCGGGCCGCTGGAAGCGCTTCGCAACGCCGCGCGCGGCGGACAGGAGCGCTTCTTGGTCGCGCTCTCCGACCGCCTCGAACGCAGCCGCATCGCCGGCGCGCTGACGAGCGAGGGCTTCGTGCTGGAGTCGGATTCGCTCTCCGACGCGCTGGCGCGGCTGGCCGATGAGTCGTTCGACCTGGCGATCCTCGATCTGCCGACCGAGCGCCTGGACGTCGAACCGGGAACCGGGCGTGATCCGCTGGCCGCCTCGCGGGAGCTGCGCCCGTTCAGCGATCTGATCCTCATCAGCGACGGCGATCCGGTGCGTGGCGGACAGGCCTTCGCGCGCGAGGTGGCCGCCGTCTTGCCGCGACCGCTGCCGGAGGTGGACGCGCTCCTGCGGGCGCACATCAAGCGGCTGGCCGGGTTCCGGCGCGCGCGCACCCGCGGCCTCCTGGTCCTCAACGCCTTCGCCGGCGTCAAGGACGAGCTGGTCGCCACGGATCCGGCGCTGGCTGCCGCGCTCGCCGATCTGGCGCGCGAGGCCCGGCGCGAGCCGGCGATCGTGGTTCTGGGCGACGACGAGCTGGTGTTGGCCGCAGGGGGCCAGGCCGACGAGCCGAACCCGGACGCCGCGGTGGTCGAGGTCAGCGCGAACGAGGCGATCGACACCCGCCTCGGCGAGGCGCGGATGCGCGTGCCGGGCGCGGCGCTGGTGGCGGTCGACGCCGCCCCTTCGATCGAACGGCTGGCCTCGGCGATCTACGGAGGCGCGCGTGCCTATCTCCCGCGCGCGGCGCTCGACCTCCTGGGCCGAATCGCGGCCTCCACGGCGGCTCGCCGCCACGGCGAGTCGAACGGGGTCCGGATCGTGGAGGCGCTGGCCCGCCACGGCGTGCTGACCGGAGCCGAGCGCAAGCGCACCCCGACGCCGCCGCGCGATATCGACGCGCGCCTCATCGCCGACGCCACCACGCCGCGACCGCACGCCGCGGTGGTTCCCACCGGCCACGAGGTGCTGGTGGTCGACGACGAGGCGGTCGTGCTGACCGTCCTGCGTGAGGCGCTTCGGCGCGGCGGCTACCGTGTCACCACCGCCGCCTCGGCTGAAGAGGCCATCGACCTCATGCACAAGCGGCGCTTCGATCTGGTGCTGACCGACAAGAACCTGCCCGGCGCCTCCGGGCTTGACGTGCTGCGGGCCGCCCGCACCTTGACCCCCGCGCCCGCCATCGTGCTCATCACCGGCTACAGCTCGTACGACTCCGCGATCGAGGCGATGGACATCGGCGCGCTCGACTACATCGAAAAACCGATCCGCGACGTCGACGACCTGCGGTTCCGGATCCGGCGCGCGCTCTCCCGCCGGGACGAGCAGCTGGCCCGCCCCAAGCCGACGCGGACCGCCGGGCGCGCCGGACGGGTGCTGCTGGTCGAGGTCGAGGGGCAGCGCCGCCAGCTCCTGTCGGAGTACCTCGGCAAGGCGCACCACGTGACGTCGGCGCAGGACGGTGACGAAGCGCTGACGCTGCTCAAGAGCGATCACTTCGATCTGGTGCTGGCCGATCGCCACCTGCCGGGCGTGTCGGGGCTGCGGGTGATCGAGCACGCGCAGCAGATGCTCCCGCACTGCGCGTCGGTGCTCTACACCGCCTATCCCTCCTACGACTCGGTGACGGAGGCGTTCGCCGCTGGCGTCGACGCCTATCTGGTTCGTCCCAGCGACGATCTGAAGAAGCTGGGCGAGAAGGTCGCGGAAGCCCTCGGCGGACGCGGCGGAATCCTGTTAGGGTGACGATTCTCAGGGCGAAAGGTGCACGGGTAAGCAACACATGCGCATTGCGTTCACGCACAACCTGCGACTGACCGACAGCGAAGACGAGGCCGAATTCGACAGCGTCGAGACCGTCGACGCCATCGCCGACGCGCTCCGCGCCGGCGGGCACGAGGTCGAGAAGCTCGAAGTGACCGGCCCTGCCTCGCGCCTGGCGGCCCGCATCGAATCCTATGGGCCCGATCTGATCTTCAACAGCGCCGAAGGGCGGCGAGGGCGCACCCGCGAGGCGTTCTACCCGGCGATGTTCGAGGAGCTGGGGTTCCCCTACACCGGGTCGGACGCCTACGTCCTGACGGTCACGCTCGACAAGTGGCTGACCAAGCTGATCCTGGGCAAGCGCGGGATCGACACCCCGCGCGCGCAGCTGGTCACGCCCGACGAGTACCGGCGGATGCGCGATCCAGGGACGCTGGGGCTGGCGCTGCCGGTGATCGTCAAGCCGAACTACGAGGGGTCGTCGAAGGGGATCGCCGACGAGGCGGTGGTGCGCGACGCGCGCGCCCTGGCCGAGCTCCTGCCGCGCGCGCTGCGCGCCTATCCCTCCGGCGTGCTGGTCGAGGAGTTCGTGGCCGGCATCGACGTCACCGTCCCCTTTCTGGAGGGGCGCGGCGACGAGGGGGTGCTGCTGCCGGTCGATTACGTCGTCGATCCGCCGGCCCGCAGCCGCTTCAACCTCTACGACTACCGGCTGAAGTCCGCGGAGGCCAACCGGGTGGCGGTGCGCTGCCCGCCCGATCAGCCGCGCGACGTGGTGTCGCGCCTGCGCCACATCTCCAAGATGGCGGCGCGCGCGCTGGGTATCCGCGACGTCGGTCGGATCGACTTCCGGATCGGCGAGGACGGGCGCATCTATCTGCTGGAGGTCAACGCGCTCCCCTCGCTGGAGCCGGGGGCCAGCCTGTTCGCCGCGGCGGCGCGGGAGGGGCTCGACTACGGTGAGTCGCTGCACGCCATCGTGGAGAGCGCGGCCAAGCGTCAGGGGCTGGTGGTCAAGCCCGGGGCGCGCCGGCGCCGCCCGGCCGATCCGCTGCGCATCGGGTTCACCTTCAACGTCAAGCGGGTCGACTCCAAGAGCGGCAACGATGCCGAGGCGGAGTACGACGCCCCCGAGACGATCGACGCCATCAAGGAGGCGCTGGAGAGCTACGGGCAGGTGATGCTGTTCGAGGCCGACGCGGAGCTGCCGCGGCAGCTGATGCAGACGCCGGTCGATCTGGTGTTCAACATCGCCGAGGGGGTGGCCGGCCGCAACCGCGAGGCGGCGGTCCCGGCGCTCTGCGAGCTGATGGGGATCCCCTACACCGGCTCGGACGCCGCCACGCTGTCGATCGCCCTCGACAAGGCCCTGTCGAAGCGGGTGCTCTTGCAGCACGGGATCCTGACCGCCGAGTTCCAGGTGATGGAGACCGGGCGCGAGCGCCTGTCGTCGAAGCTGAAGTTCCCCCTCATCGTCAAACCAAATCAGGAAGGGTCGTCGAAGGGGGTCAGCGCCTCGGCCTCGGTCGTCGATGACGAGGACGGCCTGCGCGCGGTGGTGCGCGAGCTCATCGATCGCTACCGCCAGCCGGCGCTGATCGAGGTCTACATCCCCGGGCGTGAGTTCACCGTCGGCCTGCTCGGCGATCGCCGCCCGCGCGTGCTGCCACCGATGGAGATCCTCTTCAAGGACAAGTCCAACCAGCGGCCGGTCTACGACTATCAGATCAAGCAAGAGTGGGAGAAGCACGTCGCCTACCAGTGCCCGGCACAGCTGTCGCCGGCGGAGCTGAAGGCGATCGAGCGCGTCTGCCGGGAGACGTTCGCGGCGCTCGACTGCCGCGACGTCGCGCGCGTCGACCTGCGCGTCAAACCCAACGGGGACATCTACGTCATCGAGGTGAACCCGCTGCCGGGGCTGACCCCCGGCTACTCCGACCTCTGCTTGATCGCCGCGGCGGCCGGGATCGAGTACCGGACGCTGATCGGCGAGATTCTGGAGGGTGGCCTCAAGCGCCTGCGCGAGAAGCGCCGCGAGGCGAAGACCGAGGCGCGCACCGAGGTCAAACCGGAAGCCAAGCCGGACGGCAAGTCAGACGCCGCCAGGTCCGGCACCCCGACGCCCATCACCACCAGCAACGGCAATGGCGCCAGCGCGGCGAATGCAGCCACCGCAACCACCGCCACAGCTTCCGCCAACGGCGGCCCCGCCAACGCGGCCGCAGCTGCAACGGCAGCTGCAACAGACAGAACGCCCGGTCCCGCGGTCGCCGGAGCTCCGTCGACGCCGGCTCCGGAATGAGGAAGCGGCTCCGCGAGCTGGGCTTCTCCATCGGCCGCTTCCCGGTCGGCGAATCGAACGCCATCACCGACGTCGCCGGCGTCAAGGTCGGACACACGACGCTGATCATCGGCGACGGCCCGCTGGACGTCGGCAAGGGGCCCGTGCGCACCGGCGTCACCGCCATCATCCCCAACGCCAACGTGTTCGAGAGCCGGGTGGTCGCCGGCGGCTTCGTCCTCAACGGTGCCGGCGAGGTCTCCGGGATCACGCAGGTCCAGGAGTGGGGCCTGCTGGAGACGCCGATCCTGCTCACCAACACCATGGCGGTCGGCAAGGTCTCCGACGCCGCGGTCAAGTGGATGACCAAGAAGTGGCCCAAGATCGGCGGCGAGGACGACGTGGTGATCCCGCTGGTCGGCGAGTGCGACGACTCCTGGCTGAACGACACCGTCGGGCGCCACGTCCGCTCCGAGCACGTCTACCGCGCCATCGAGCAGGCGACGGCCGGCAAGGTAGCCGAGGGTTCGGTCGGCGCCGGGACCGGCCTCATCACCTGCGACTTCAAGGCCGGCATCGGCACCAGCTCGCGCCGGGTGGGGATCGAGGGGACCGACTACACCGTGGGGATCCTGGTGCAGTCGAACTTCGGCGTGATGCGCTCGCTGCGCGTCGACGGTGCGCCGGTCGGCGAGGTGCTGGAGCCGACCTACGCGGCGCCGCGGCGGGAGCGCAACGCCGGCTCCATCATCACGGTCATCGCCACCGACACGCCGCTCCTGTCATCTCAGCTCGTCCGACTCTGCAAGCGCGCCGCGCTGGGCATCGGCCGCACCGGCTCGTTCGCCGCCCACGGGTCGGGTGAGATCGTGGTCGCCTTCTCCACCTCCAACCGCGTCCCCCGCCAGACCTCCAAGATGACCGCCACGCTCGACGTCTTGCTGGACGAGGCCTGCGATCCACTTTACGAGGCGGTGGTCGAATGCACGGAGGAGGCGATCGTCAACGCGCTCTGCATGAGCGACGAGATGCGCGGCCAGTCGGGGCACGTCGCGCCGGCGCTGCCGCTCGACCGCCTCTGCGAGATCCTCCAGAAGTACCGCCAGGCCTTCCGCCAACAAGACGGGGACCCTGGGAGGGTCCCCGAGCCCCTCCGCGACGAGTCCCACCGGGCAAAGCCCGGCGGGCCTTCACGCGATCAAGACGGGGACCCTGGGAGGGTCCCCGAGCCCCCCCGCGACGAGTCCCACCGGGCAAAGCCCGGCGGGCCTTCACGCGATCAAGACGGGGACCCTGGGAGGGTCCCCGAGCCCCCCCGCGACGAGTCCCACCGGGCAAAGCCCGGCGGGCCTTCACGCGATCAAGACCAGTAATCATGCGCATCTGCTTGGTGGTCGCCGACGTGCGGGCGCAGCAGGCGACCTTCACTGGCGTCTACCTGGCCTGGGCCGCGCACCGGCGGGGACACGACGTCCGGTTCGTCTCCGTCGACGATCTCAGCTTCCTCGACGACAACAACATTCTCGCGCAGACGACGCGGGTCCGGGCGGGCGACTACGCGGATCCGGCCGCCTACGCCCAGGCGCTCGCCTCGGAGGAGGCGGTGGTCGAAGAGGACACGCTGAGCGGCTTCGACGTGGTCTTCCTGCGCTACAACCCGACGCGCGAAGGCGAGGGGCGCCCGGGCGCGCCGCTCATCGACTTCGGCTGGCGGCTGCGGCTGGCGGGCACGCTGGTGATCGACGATCCGGAGGGGATGCGCCGCGCCGGCAGCCGGATGTACCTGGCCGACTTTCCCGCCGACGTTCGCACCCGCACGCTGGTGTCGCGTTCGAAGACGCGCCTCAAGGCCTTCTTGAAGGCGCTCGACGGGCCGGCGGTGCTGAAGCCGCTGGCGCCCCGCGGCGGCGAGCACGTCTTCTATCTGCGGAGGCGGCAGGTCTCCAACCTCAACCAGATGATCGCGGCGGTGACCAAGGAGGGGTACGCCCTGGCCCAGGAGTATCTCTCCGAGGCCGAGCAGGGGGAGAAGCGCCTCCTGCTGCTCAACGCCGAGCCGCTCCGGATCGGCGAGCGCGTGGCCATCTACCGCCGCCGCCCGGCCCGCAACGGCGCCGACGCCGGTGCCAATGCGGGCGGGGCCGGCGCGAAGTCCAGCAAGGCGGGCACCTCCCTGCGCGGCAGGTGCGACTTCGGCCCGGTGGAGGCGCGCATCTGCGACATCCTGCGGCCGAGGCTGCTGGCCGACGGGCTGACCTTCGTCTCGGTCGACATCGTCGGCGATCGCATCCTCGAGCTGAACGTCTTCACGCCGGGTGGCCTGCACGCCGTCGCCGAGCTCTACGGTGTCGACGCCTCGGAGGTGGTGATCGCCGATCTCGAGCGCCGGGTCCGGCTGCGGGCCGCCTACCGCACGACGTTCGATCCCGAGGCCGCGGACGTCGTGTAACCTAGATGGGCGATGGACGAGCAAGATCCTCCTTCTGACGTTCCGCGCCGGCGGACCGAGGAGATGTCGGTCCCCACGGAGGTTATCTCCCCCGGCCCGATCTTCACGCTCTCGCCCGAAGAGATCGCCCGCTTCTTCGTCCGGGCGCGCCGCGATCAGGACACCGAGCACTGGGACGTCCGGCTCGACGGCACGCTGCGTGAGATCCTCGAACGGGCCAACGACTTCGTGCCCTCCGAGATGGGGGGGATCCTGCTCGACGATCCGCGCGCCAAGCTGGCCGGCGCACCGGCGCCGCGCCTCACCTACATTGCGGCCTTCGGCCCCGGCAACGGCAGCGTGGTCGGCAAGCGGCTGCCGAGCGATCGCGGATTCGCCGGGCGCGTCTACACCACCGGCCGCCCCAAGCAGACCGACAAGCTCGAGCCCGATGATCCGCTGCTCACCCTGACCGCCGAGCTGGGATCCATCAGGTCGATCGTGGCGGTCCCGATCGTGGTCGGCGAATCGATCTGCGGGATCCTCCAGCTGGGCAACCGGCGCTCCGGCACCCCCTACACCCCGCGCGACAAAGAGCTGCTGCGGATCTTCGCGGCGTACATGTCGTCGTCAATCCAGAACGCGCTCGACGCCATCCGCGCGCGGGCGCAGGCGCGGATGGACGACCTCACCGGCCTGGCCAACAGCCGCTACTTTCACACCCGGCTCGGCGAGGAGATCACCCGCGCCGATCACGACGGGACCGAGCTCGGCATGCTCTTCATCGATCTCGACCGCTTCAAGGGGGTCAACGACATGTACGGCCACCTGGCGGGAAGCTGGACGCTGCAGAAGGTGGCGCGCCTCTTGGCCGAGCACGCCCCACCCGCTGCGCTGGTCGCCCGCTACGGCGGCGACGAGTTCGTGGTGATCCTCCCCGGCGCCGACATCGCGCGCGCCGCCCAGGCCGCCGAGACGCTGCGGTCGGCCATCGCCAGCGCGATCTTCTTCGATCTGCAGCCGGACAACCGGCGCACGCCGCCGCCGCAGCCGCCGCCCCGCATCACGGCGTCGATCGGCATCTCCTCCTACCGCGAGCACCTGGCCCCCGGCGGCACCCAGCGGCGCCGCGAGAGCACGCTGCTGCGCCTGGCCGACTCGGCCATGTACCGCGCCAAGGCGGCCGGGCGGAACCGCGTCCAGATCGCCGATCCGGAGGACTGAGCCCGGGGGCGCCGTGCGCCTGCTCATCTTGGACGGTCCCCGAGGCCCCCGGACGACGCACGTCTGCATAGAGGCATATTTTATAGTATGCTTGTATGCATGCGGACCACCATAGATCTGCCGGACGCCCTTTTCGCCAAAGCCAAGCGCCTCGCCCACGAGCGCGGGACCACCCTGCGCGAGCTGACGATCGAGGGGCTCGAGGCCGTTGTCGACCAGCATCGCCGCGCTCCAAAGTTCCGCCTGCGCGATGCCTCTTACGGCAAAGGGGGCCTCGTCGAAGGATTGGACGAGACCGAATGGGATCGCATCCGTGACCTCGCCTACGAGGGCCGCGGCGGGTGATCGCCATCGACACGAACGTTCTCGTCTACGCTCACCGACGCGACTCGAGCTTCCATCAGCGCGCGCGAGACTGCCTGCAGGAACACGCCCAAGGCGATGCGGCCTGGGCGATTCCTTGGCCCTGCGTGCACGAGTTCCTGGCCATCGTCACCAACCCTCGCATCTTCAAACAACCAACCCCGGTCGCAGCCGCCCTTCTCCAGATCGAGAGCTGGTTGGAATCGCCGACGCTTCGACTGTTGGGAGAAGAAGAGGGGTACTGGACGGTGCTGGCGGATCTCATCAGAAGGAACAACGTCCGCGGCGGCAAGGTCCACGATGCGCGTATCGCCGCGCTGGCCATTCATCATGGCGCCCGGGAGCTCCTCTCGGCAGACCGCGACTTCACCCGTATGGCCCCGCTGTCCGTGCGCAACCCGCTTTGAAGCGGCAGCCCACGGGCCTGCTCACCAGCGCCATCAGCGGCCAGCGTCGTCACCCTCTTCGAACGCGTCCGACGAACCTCAAACGAAGGAGTCCGACGCCGCGTAGCGGCTAGGTGTCTGCGGCCATCGTGGCCAGCGTGGTGACGGTCTTCCAGTTGCGGGTCGTGGCCGGGGCGCCGAGCGCGCGCTCGAAGGCGTTGTTCGACAGCTTGGTGTTGCCGTAGCCGTCGGGGCAGAGGAGGTAGATCGACGTGCCGAGGCAGCGGAAGGTGTCGCGCCCCGAGGAGACGCCCTCCATCTTTTTCAGCCCGGCGGCGGCCGGCGCCCCGGCGAGAAACGTGACGTGCAGCTTCGTCACGTCGATCGTCTCCCCGCGCCGTTTGAGGAACGGGTTCTCCTCGACGATCCGCGCGAGCTCGGCCGCCCCGAGGACCAGCACCGGCACCTCGAACCCGAAGTCGCGCTCGATCCGGGCCGCGATCTTGGTCCCGAGCGGCGCCGCCCCGCGCTCCTTGGCCTCGAACACGACGTTCCCGCTCTGGACGTAGGTGCGGACGTTCTTGAACCCGAGCGCCTCGAACGACGCGCGCAGGGCCTCCATCTTGACCGGCTTGCTGCCGCTCACGTTGATCCCGCGCAACATCGCCACGTAGCTGGGCATCGCCGCCCTCCTATTTCTTCGCGCCCTCTTTTTTTTCGCCGTCGCCGCGCAGCCGGATCTGGCGCGCGGCGATCTCGCTCTCGTCGCCGGAGTCGGACGGATGGTAGTAGCGGTGGCCGCGGAGCTCCTCGGGCAGATACTCCTCGCGGACGTAGTGTCCCTTGAAGTCGTGTGGGTACTGATATCCCGCACCCCAGCCCAGCGCCTTGCCCATCCCGCTCGAGGCGTTGCGCAGATGCGCCGGGACCGGCAGCGCGCCGTGCGCGTCGACGTCGGCCTTGGCGGCGGCATAGGTGGTGACCGCGGTGTTGCTCTTGGGCGCCGTCGCCAGATAGATCGCCGCCTCGGTCATCGGGAGGATCCCCTCCGGCAGGCCGATGAAGCGAAAGGCGTCGAGCGCGGCGGTGGCCACCGAGAGCGCCCGCGGATCGGCCACGCCGATATCCTCGGCCGCGAAGATGACCAGACGGCGCAGCACGAAGAGCGGATCCTCGCCGGCCTCGATCATGCGCGCCATCCAGTAGACGGCGGCGTCGGGATCGCTGCCGCGCAGGCTCTTGATGAAGGCGCTCACCACGCCGTAGTGCTCGTCCCCCGCCTTGTCGTAGAGGATCGTCTTTTTCTGCGAGGCCTCCTCGACCACGGGCGCGGTGAGCACGATCTGGCCGGCGGCGTCGGGCACCGCGACCGCGGCCGCCGCCTCCAGCGTCGCCAGCGCCCGCCGGGCGTCGCCGCGCGCCTCGCGGACGATGAGATCGCGCACCTCGTCAGCCGCCGAGAGCCCGCGGCCGCCCAGCCCCCGCTCCCCGTCGGTGAGCGCGCGATCGATCACCGTCCGCAGATCGGCGTCCGACAGGGCGTGCAGCACCACCACCTTGGCGCGCGACAAGAGCGCGGCGTTCACCTCGAACGACGGGTTCTCGGTGGTGGCGCCGATGAGGACGATCGTCCCCGCCTCGACGTGGGGCAGGAGCGCGTCCTGCTGCCCCTTGTTGAAGCGGTGGATCTCGTCGACGAACAGCACGGTGCGCTCCCCCTGCTCATCGCGCCGCGTCGCCGCCTCGGCCACCGCCTCGCGCAGATCCTTGACGCCCGCCATCACGGCGGAGAGCGGCACGAAGCGCGCGTGCGCCTCGGCCGCCAGCAGCCGGCCGAGCGTGGTCTTCCCGGTCCCCGGCGGCCCCCACAAGATGAGCGACGGCAGCTCGCGCGCCTGCAGCGCGCGCCGGAGCAGCTTCCCCGGCCCGAGCAGGTGCGCCTGTCCCACGAGCTCGGCCAGCGTCCGCGGCCGCATACGCTCGGCCAGCGGCTGCCCGCGCCGATCCTTGCTGGCGGCCCGCGCGAAGAGATCCATCGCTGGCAGTCTAGCGCGAGGCTTGCGCCGGGTGACCTCAACGTTTGCCGCCGGCCTGCCGATGAGGCCGGCAGGAGCCCATTCGATCAATGCACCGATCGTCGACAGCACTGTTGTTGATGGCGGCCGCCGCATTGGGCGGCGCCGCAGGATGCGCCGAGACCTCGCCCGCCGCCCAGCCAGGTGGGGCGCACCCCTCCGCGCAGCAACAGGCCCCCGTGGGTCTGGCGACGAACGCCTCGCCGCGTGGCGCCACGCTCTCCCCGGCGGACGCCACGGCGGAGGTCGCCTACTACCGGGAGCGTTCGGTGGCCCTCGCCGGGGGCGCCTCGACCGAGATCGCGCGAACGGACTTCACGCGGCTCCGACGCGGCCGGCTGTATCTGACCGAGGGCCTCCCCGACCGCGAGATCGAGGAGCTGCGGCGGCGCCTCAGCGACGCCTTCGGGGCCCAGAACGTGGCCGCCATCCTGGAGCTGACGGGCCAGCTCATCGAACGAAATCAGGCCGATATTCGGGCGCACATGCTGCGCGCGATCGCCTTGCGGCAAGCGGGCCACGACAGCGAGGCCCGCACGCACCACGACCTGGCGATCGCCCTGCTCGAGTCGATCATGGCAGGTGGCGACGGTCAGGGAGTCACTTCGCCCTGGACCGTGTTCGACGTCAGCGAGGAGTACGAGGTCCTGAAGGCAAAGGGCTGTATTCCGGGGCCCCAGGCACTGGTGGCGCACGAGGACCGGCAGTTCGACGTGCTGCACGCGCGCAATGCCTCGAACGGCGCCCCCTGTGAAGCCACCTTCGACATCACCGAGCTGATGGCCGTGACCGCGCGGCATCTTTAGGGCGCGACCGAAGCCGACGAGGCGCACCAGCAGGCCAGCGCCCCCAGCAGGCCAGCGCCCCAGCGCGCCAGCACGCCAGCGCCCCAGCAGGCCAGCACGCCAGCGCCCCAGCGCGCCAGCGCCCCAGCGCGCCAGCACGCCAGATCGACCGCAACTAGAACTGCCCGCGCTCGGATGTTAGGGTCGCGGCGTTGCGGCCGGCGCTGACCCTTCGATCGCTGTTCTGCCTCGGCCTGCTGGCCGCGGCGCCGAGCCCCAGCGCCGGTGCGAAGTCGAACGAGCCCGAGCCGTCTGCGGCGCCTCCGAATCCCCAGCCGCCGCCCGCGACCGAGACGGAAGCGGCGACGACCGGCAAGAACGGTCCGCGTCCGCTGATGGGCTTGGCGCCGCGGCCGGGCGCCTCGGCCGAGCTCCCCAAGCCGCCGCGCGATCCGGCCGAGCGCCGGGTCTGGCTCGGCGCCCAGCTCGACGCCCTCTTCCGGACGCCGGCGCTGGCCAAGGCCAAGGTCTCGGCGATCGTCGTCGAAGCCGACAGCGGCAAGACGCTTTACGCCCACGACGACAAGACGGGGCTCAACGCGGCCTCCAACGTCAAGATCGTCACCTCGGCGGCGTCGCTGTCGCTGCTCGGCCCCGAGTACCGCTGGCGCACGACGCTGGCGGTGGTCGGGCCCCCGGGCGGCCCGCCGCTGCCGTCGGGCGGCGAGGTGAGCGGCGATCTCTACCTGCGCGGCTCAGGCGATCCGACGCTGTCGACGGAAGATCTCGCCGCGATGGTGAGTGACCTGGCGTCGCTCGGCCTGCACAAGGTCAAAGGGTCGCTGATCATCGACGACAGCCTGTTCGACGGCGGCTACGTGCCGCCGGCCTACGATCAGAAGACCGACTCGACCGCGTCGCGCGCGCCCTCGTCGGCCGCCTCGCTCGACGGCAACGTCGTCGGCGTCACCATCATCCCCGCCGCCGCCGCGGGCGCGCCCGCGCGCATCGTCGTCGATCCGGCGTCGCCCTATTTCACCGTCGCCGGGCGGGTCGTCACCGCCGCCAGCGGCCCGGCCGCGCCCAGCGTCGACACCAAAGAGGACGGCAACCGGACGCGCGTCAACGTCGGGGGGCGCATCAAGCTCGGCGCCGATCCACGCACGTTCTATCGGCGCGTCGCGCAGCCCTCGCTGTTTCTGGGACAGACGCTCAAGCAGCTCTGCGAGCGACGTGGAATTTCCGTGGGCGGCGTTCGCGTCGGCGCCGCGCCCGCCCAGGGGCTGCGCGTGATCGCCACGCACGACTCGGCACCACTGGCCGTGGTGGTCCAGGATCTCAACAAGCGGTCGAACAACTTTGCCGCCGAGCAGCTGCTCCGCACGCTGGGCGCCGAGATCGGTGGACATCCTGGAAACTGGGACAAAGGCCTCAAGGCCGTCGCCCGCTACCTCGGCGGTATCGGAATCAAGGCCGACAGTTACGAGATGAAGAACGGTTCGGGCCTCTACGACTCGAACCGCTTCTCGGCGGCACAGATCGCCACGATCCTCCGCGCGGCGGCCCATGACTTCCGGATCTCGGCGGAGTTCTTGGCCTCGCTGGCGATCGCCGGCACCGACGGCACCATTGCCCACCGCATGGGCGCCACGCTGGCAGAGCGTTACGTACGTGCCAAGACCGGCACGCTGGCCAACGTGAGCTGCCTGTCAGGATTCGCCGGTTCGCCCGGTCACCTGCCGCTCGTGTTCTCCATCCTGGTCAACGACGTCGGAAACCCGAACGACGCGCGGCGCGCGCAGGATCGCGCCGCGGAGATCCTGGTCGCCTACCTCGAAGGCGACGCCGTCGCGAAGTAGCCGGCCGGCCGTGCCGGGCGGCGCTCGCCGCCGGGACTCCACCCCTCGGTGTCTCGCGGCCGCTCGCGAAGCAGCTTGGCCTGCTCCTCCGGCGCCAGCTTCTCCCACCCTCGTCCCCCGCTCCCCTCATCCATCGCATCCATCCAATCGGTCGAACGCGGACTGATGTGACGCAGCAGCATCTCTACCTCCCCGGTGATGCTCACCCAAACTACCTCGGATTCTACCGAAGAAATTCCCGCCAGGCCGGCCGATCGAGCATCAGTTGAAACTTCCGACCCCGACCGGGCGCGGAGCAGCGCCCCCGCTGTTCCGCGCCCGGTCTCTCTCTCTCGTTCTCTCCCGTTCTCGTCCCTCTCAAGGATCAGTATGCGCGCCGAATGTTTCCGTATCCTTTCGGCGCGACCCTTTGTTCGTTACTTCGCCGCGTCACGCGGCGCTTCGGTGCACGCCGAAAACGAGAACCGATCGCTGCCGTTCGGACCTGGGTGATTCCTGGTCGGCTGGCTTGAATTCGCGCGGCCTTTCTTCCAGGATGTCGCCGCCCATGCAACGCACGCCGCTCTATGAATCCCACCTCCGCCTCGGCGCGAAGATGGTCGACTTCGGCGGTTGGGCAATGCCGGTCAGCTACGCCGGCGGCATCATCGACGAGCACCGGGCCACCCGGCAGGCGGTGGGCGTCTTCGACGTCTGCCACATGGGCGAGATCCACTTCCGCGGGGCGCGGGCCGCGGAGGCCGTGCAGCGCCTCATCACCAACGACGTCGCACGGCTCACCGACGGGCGCGCGCTCTACACCGTGGCCTGCCTGCCGAGCGGCGGAATCATCGACGATCTGATCATCTACCGGCTCTCCGCGACGCACTATCTGACCGTGGTGAACGCCTCCACCTTGGAAAAAGACCGCGCCTGGTTCTTCGAGCACGCGCGCCCGCTCTGCGACGTGACCGACGCCTCGGCGGAGACCGGCCTCATCGCCTTCCAGGGGCCGGGGGCGAAGCACGCGCTGCAACCGCTCACCAAGCTCGGGCTCGGCGATCTGGCAGGCTTCGCCTTCGTCGAGAGCTGCGAGATCGCCGGGGTGAAGGCCTCGATCGCGCGCACCGGTTACACCGGCGAGGACGGGTTCGAGCTCTTCTGCGACAGCAAGGACGCCGTCACGCTCTGGGACCGCCTGGTCGAGGCAGCGGCGGGGATCGGCGGCAAGCCGGTCGGGCTCGGCGCGCGCGACACGCTTCGCCTCGAGGCGCGCCTGCCGCTCTACGGCAACGATCTGGATGAGACCACCACGCCGCTCGAGGCCGGGCTCGGATGGGTGGTGAAGCTGGAGGGCGCCGACTTCATCGGTCGTGAGGCGCTTCGGGCGCAGAGCGCGGCCGGCGTGAAGCGCAAGCTCTGCGGGTTCGAGATGACCGGGCGCGGGATCGCTCGCCATGGCTATCCTCTGTTCGACGGCGAAGGCCGTCCGAGCGGCACCACGACCTCGGGCGGCCCGGCGCCGACGCTGGGCAAGAACATCGGCCTCGGCTATCTCCCGGTGGAGCTCGATCGCGCCGGAGAGCGCATCTCGGTCGACTGCCGGGGCAAGCGCGTCGACGCCGAAGTGGTCAAAGGCCCGTTTTACAAGCGAGGAAGAGCATGAGCGCGCAGCAATATCCCGACGACCTCTACTACACGAAGGACCACGAGTGGGCGCGGCTGGAGGATCGCGACGGACAGAAGTTCGCGACCATCGGCGTGACCCGCTTCGCCGTCGATCAGCTGGGCGACGTGACGCAGGTCGACCTTCCGAAGGAGGGCGAGAGCCTGAAGCAGGCCGAGGTGTTCGGCTCGGTCGAGTCGGTCAAGGCGGTCTCCGATCTGTTCGCGCCGCTGTCGGGGAAGATCGTCAAGGTCAACTCGCCGCTCAGCGATTCGCCCGAGTACGTCAACGAGGATCCCTACGACGAGGGGTGGATGATCCAGCTCGCCCTGGGCGACGCCCAGGAGCTGACCGGGCTGATGGACGCCGCCGCCTACCAGGCGTTCCTGCGCGAACAGGGGGAATAACGGGTGGCGGTTGAGCTCGGCCTACCTGACCATTTCGTCGATCGCCACGTCGGCCCGGACGCCCGCGAAGAGGCGGAGATGCTGCGGGTGCTGGGCGCCCCCAGCCTCGACGCGCTGATCGCCGAGACGATCCCGGCGGACATCCGCCTGGCCGGCGCGCTCGATCTCCCGGCGCCCGTCGGCGAGTCCGAGGTGCTGGCCGAGCTGCGCGCGCTGGCCGCCAAGAATCAGGTCTGGAAGTCGTTCATCGGGATGGGCTATTCGGACTGCTTCACGCCGCCGGTCATCCAGCGCAACATCCTGGAGAACCCCGGCTGGTACACGGCGTACACCGCCTACCAGGCGGAGATCTCGCAGGGGCGGCTGGAGGCGCTGCTCAATTTTCAGACCATGGTGGCCGACCTGACCGGGCTGCCGATCGCCAACGCCTCGCTGCTGGACGAGGCGACGGCGGCCGCCGAGGCGATGCACATGCTGCACGGCCTGGCGCCGGCCACCGCCGACGTCGATCGCGGCGGGACGTTTCTGATCGCCGACGGCTGCCACCCGCAGACGATCGAGGTGGTGCGGACGCGCGCGCGTCCGCTCGGCATCGTGGTGAAGGTCGGCGACCCGGCGGCCTTCGACTTCGCCGCCGAGAAGGCCTTCGGCCTCTTGCTGCAGTATCCGGCCACCGACGGCGCGCTGCCGGACCACGCCGCGCTCATCGGGCGGGCGCACCAGGCCGGGGCGCTGGTGGCGATGGCCACCGATCTGCTGGCGCTGACGGTGCTGACGCCCCCGGGCGAGCTCGGCGCCGACGTCGCCGTGGGCAGCGCGCAGCGCTTCGGCGTGCCGCTCGGCTACGGCGGCCCGCACGCCGCCTTCTTCGCCACCCGCGCCGAGTGGACGCGCAAGCTGCCGGGGCGGCTCATCGGCGTCTCCGAGGACGCCCACGGCAACCGCGCGCTGCGGATGGCCTTGCAGACCCGCGAGCAGCACATCCGCCGCGAGAAGGCGACCAGCAACATCTGCACGGCGCAGGTGCTGCTGGCCGTGATGTCCGGGATGTACGCCGTCTATCACGGGCCGCGCGGGCTGCGCGCGATCGCCGAGCGCGTGGGAGGGTTCGCGGCGGTGCTGGCGCGCGGGCTCGAGCGGCTGGGCGCCCGGGTGCGCCACCAGACCTTCTTCGACACCGTGCGCGTCGACGGCAGCGTGTCCGAGGTCGCCGGCTGGATGAAGGCAGCCGCGGCCCGGAAGATGAACTTGCGCCGGCTGTCGAACGAGTCGCTGACCATCGCGCTCGACGAGACGACCACCCCGACCGACATCGCCCGCCTGTTCGAGGTCTTCGCGGGCGAGGCAAGGCCAAGCACCACGCCGGTGGTCGAGGGGCTGGCGCAGGAGGTGTCACTCCCCTTTGGCGCGGCGGCCCGCAAGAGCGCCTACCTCACCCACCCGATCTTCAACACGCACCATTCGGAGACGGAGATGCTGCGCTACATGCGGCGTCTCGAGGCGCGCGATCTGTCGCTCACGCACGCGATGATCCCGCTCGGCTCCTGCACGATGAAGCTGAACGCCACCGTCGAGATGATGCCGGTGACCTGGCCCGAGTGGGGAAACCTGCACCCCTTCGCGCCGCCCGCCCAGGCGGAGGGTTACCGGGCGATCTTCGGCGACCTCGAGCGGATGCTCTCGGCGATCACCGGCCTTCCGGCCACGTCGCTGCAGCCGAACGCGGGATCGCAGGGGGAGTACGCCGGCCTGCTGGCCATCCGCGCGTTTCACGAGAGCCGCGCCGAGGGGCACCGGGACGTCTGTCTGATCCCCTCGTCGGCGCACGGCACCAACCCCGCGTCGGCGGTGATGGCCGGCTACCGCGTGGTGGTGGTCGCCTGCGACGACGGCGGCAACGTCGATCTCGGCGACCTGGCCGCCAAGGCGAACGAGCACCGCGAGCGGCTGGCCGCGCTGATGGTGACCTACCCGTCGACGCACGGGGTGTTCGAGGCGGGCATCAAGAAGGTCGTCGAGATCGTCCACGCGCAGGGCGGGCAGGTCTACATGGACGGCGCCAACCTGAACGCGCAGGTCGGCCTCTGTCGCCCGGGCGACATCGGCGCCGACGTCTGCCACATCAACCTCCACAAGACGTTCTGCATCCCGCACGGCGGCGGCGGTCCCGGGATGGGCCCGATCTGCGTCGCTTCCCACCTGGCGCCCTTCCTGCCACGGCATCCTCTGGCCGACGCGCAGGCCTCCGGGGCAGGCGCGGTCTCCGCGGCGCCCTGGGGGAGCGCCAGCATCCTGCTCATCTCCTGGGCGTACATCCGTTTGATGGGCGCCGCGGGGCTGACCCGCGCCACGAAGATCGCCATCCTGAACGCCAACTACATCGCGCACCGGCTCGACGCGCACTACCCGGTCGTCTACAAGGGCGCCAAGGGACGGGTGGCGCACGAGTGCATCGTCGACGCGCGGCCGCTCAAGAAGGTGGCGGGCATCGAGGTGGACGACGTGGCCAAGCGGCTGATGGACTACGGCTTCCACGCGCCGACCATGTCGTTCCCCATCGCCGGCACGCTGATGATCGAGCCGACCGAGAGCGAATCGAAGGCCGAGCTCGATCGCCTGTGCGACGCGCTGATCGCCATCCGGGAGGAGATCGCCGAGATCGAGAGCGGCGCCGCCCCGCGCACCGGCAACTTGCTGAAGAACGCGCCGCACACCGCGGCGGCGCTGCTGGCCGCCGAGTGGCCGCACCCCTACCCGCGCGACCGCGCCGCCTATCCGCTGCCGTTCGTGCGCGCGGCCAAGTTCTGGCCCCCGGTCGGCCGCCTCAACAATGTCCTCGGCGACCGCAAGCTCTTCTGCACCTGCCCCGAGGTCGAAGACTACGCATAGGGGTCCCTGGTTTTGCTTCGGCTCGCCGGCCCTGAACCGGCGAGCCGAGCCGTCGCGCTGCTCGCAGAAGAACTTCAGGTCGTCGATGTGCGCTGCTCGCAGAAGAACTTCAGGTCGTCGATGTGCGCTGCTCGCAGAAGAACTTCAGGTCGTCGATGTGCGCTGCTCGCAGAAGAACTTCAGGTCGTCGATGTGCGCTACTCGCAGAAGAACTTCAGGTCGTCGATGTAGATGTCGTAGGCGGCGCGGGGGATGTTGACCTGGAACTGGATGCCGTAGAGCTTCGATGGCGTGATGTGCGGCTTGTGGGGCGCGCCCCAGTCCGGCATCTGCTTCATGCTCTTGAACGGAAAGCTGTAGAGCTTCCAGTCGTTGGTGAGGACGATGTTCGCCCCGAAGTCGTTGAAGCACTCCGTGCAGACGCCGCCGTCCGGATCGGTGTTCACGTCCGGAACCTTCAGCCGCACCTTCCCGGTTGAGTCGGGCCCCTTCTTGGCCCAGAACGAGATCCCGGCGTATTTGGAGGCGTCGTACTGCCCCTTGGGGTCGATGAAGTTCATCCCCAGGCCTGAAAAGACGATGGCGCCGGTCCCGATGGTCCCGTGATAACGGGCGGCGTACTGCGAGTCGTGGCCCCCTTCGCTCATCGCGAAGGTGCCTCCCTCTTCACCCGCCGTCGGCTCGACCGTCGTCGTCCCCTTGTCCTTGAACGTGTACCAGTAGCCGCCCCGGCCGTCGTTGGGCAGGTTCTGGTTGTTCCCGTCCTCGCCGTCGTCGATGAGCGCGTTCGGGCCGCAGTCCTTCCCCACCGCCACGCCCGGCGCTGCGGCCGCGGCCGGCGCCGCCGCAGCTCCGCCCCCGATCGACGCCGCCGACCCGGGCGCCGCGCTGGGCGCCGTCGCCGACTTGTCCGGGATGATGCACCCGAGCAGCATCAGCGAGCCGCCCGCCAGCACCAGAAACGCCCGCGTCATGTCCCTCTTGTCGCTCTTCTGAATCTTCATCTGAATCTTCATGGGTGAATTCCTCGTCCGACGAAAGGTGGTGTTTAGAACCAGATGATCGCGGCGATCTGCGCCGCGTTCTTGTCGACGCCCAGGTTGGCCGCGCCCTGCTGGCTGTTGTAGGGGAACTGCGACCCGCTCATGAACCCGGGCATCGGCACGTCGCCTGCCCCGTAGCCGCTCCCGTAGAAGTACCGCGAGTACTGGATCATCACCTGCTCGTGCGTCACGAACGCCGTCCGGAAGATGATCCGCGGCGAGATGACCGAGAACGACTCCGACGAGTTGTCCAGGTTCGGCTCCACCACGTCGTACCGCGCCCCCAGGCCCAGCCAGGCCAGCGGCACGTACGTCCACTCCGTCCCGAACTTCAGCTTGTTCAGCGAGAACTGCGGGTTCATCGGCGCGTCCACGTGATTGAACATCCCGAACACCGTCCCGATCAGATCCGGTCCGTCACCCCAGAACGCCTGCGGGTAGTGGAACAGCTGCCCGAAGCTGAAGCTGTACTGCAGCTCCACGCTGTCGATCGACCCCGTCACCGGATCGACGCCGCCCGGCGCGCCGAAGTAGTTGTCGTGCAGCTGCCAGCCCCCGAACGAGTGCAGCACCTCGATGGCGTCCGCCAGATAGAGCGCGTTCGTCGCCGCCAGGTGCGAGTACCCGATGTACCCGTCCCCCAGGACGCCGCCCAGGAGCTTGATGTCCGCGCCGTAGATGGCGATGCTCGGCTTCGGGTCCGACGGCAGCCGCGCCGGCGACTTCGGGTTGGGCATCCCGTTGACGATGCCGGTGGTCCCGTCCCACGAGGGATTGGTCCCCCCCGAGTACGACCCCGCCCGTTCGTCGTCGTTCGCGAACACGTAGATGTAGTGCGCCCCGATGATCACCTCTTTCTTGAACACCGCGCCGACGTGCCCGTGCGCCACGAACGTCGACTCCTGCGGCACCGGCCCCGGATACGGGTCCCAGGCCGGCAGATTCTCGTTCGCGCTCACGCTCGCCGTATTTCCTGCCGGCGGACCGTAGAACGGGATCGGCTCCAGCTTGCCGCCGAACCCCTCCTCGACCTCGAAGGTCCAGTCGTCGACGTCATAGTCGTACGTCGCCGTCTCGCCCGCCGTGTGCGTCCGACCGAACAGGTATGTCTCGTACCGGCCCGCGTCGTAACGACCGGCCGCGCCGTAGCGGTTGGTGTACGCCCCGGCGATCAGCGTCAGCCGCGCGTTCTCGCTCACGAACTCCGGCCAGGTCATCGAGAGGAACGCCTCGTTGATCCCCAGGTTCGACTCCAGCCGCCGGTAGCCCGAGTCGGTGATGTTGTAGGAGGCGATCTGCACCGTCGCCTTCACCCGGTCGTTGCCGTAGTGGAAGTTCAGCTCGGTCCAGGGGCCGACCATGCTGTTCGTGTAGCGCCAGTCGATGTAGTTGGCGTCCGGCACCAGCGGCGGCGTCCGCAACTGCGTCCCCGCGTTCCCGGGCGCGAACGGGTTCTGCGTCGTCGGCGGCCCCCACGAAAAGCGCAGCGGCGCCCGGAAGTACCCGGTCACGTCGAACTTCCACTCGCCGGTCGCCGGCTCCTCGGGCGCGGCCGGCGCCGACTCCGTCGTGGTGTTCGCCAGGCCCCCCACCTGCGGCGCCTCCGGGCTGAGCCCCAGCGCCGGCGCGCTGCCGCCCTTCTTCTTCGGCGCCGCCGCCGGTGCCGCGGCGGGCGCCGCGGGCGTCACCTCCGGCGCTGCAGCAGCGGCCGGCGCCTCTTGGGCGAAGACCGACGACGAGAGAGGGGGAACCGCCAGCAGGAGACTCGTCAAAGCGATCGACCGACCGACCGGTCGAATCAAGGACACCAGGTTTCTCATCGTCCGTGACCCCAGCAACGGTCGCGCCAACGTGGCTCCTGCCCGAAACAGGCCTCCCCGGCTTCCTGGACGGGGTCCCGGACGTCCGCCGGACGTCCGCCGGACGTCCGAACGGCGAGGAACTGCGCCCGAAACCACCGGGTCGCGGTGGCACCGAGGTTGCTGACACCGAGGTCGCACGAGCGAATCGCCAACACCAGACAGGTAGGAGCCGGCGATGCGACGAACACGTATGATGGCTGGAAATGGCCGATGGTCGCTAGGCGGAGGGGGCTGAGAAGCACGGCGCTGCTCGCCGGGCTGTTGGCGCTCGGCGCGGCGCGGATCGGGCACGCCGACGATCCGCGGGGCGAGGCGCGCGCCCACTACGCCAGGGGGGTGGAGCTCACCGGCCAGAATGGGTACGAGGAGGCGCTGCGCGAATTCAACGCGGCGTACGCCATCAGCCCGCAGTTCGCCGTGCTCTACAACATCGGCCAGGCGCACATCGCGCTCGGGCACACCGTGGAGGCGATCGAGGCGCTCACGCGATATCTGCGCGACGGCGGCGATCGGATCTCGCCCACCCGCCGCACGCAGGTGGAGCGACAGATCGCCGGGCTGCGCTCCACCCTGCCCAACCCGGAGGGGACGTCCGAGGCCGAGGCCGCGCGGGCGAACGCGGCCGCGGCGGCGGCGGCCGCCGGCGAGGCGATCGAGGCGGCATCCGAGGGCTCGCGCGCCGCCAGCGTCGCCCACCCGGGAACGTTGACCATCCGCTGCCCGGAGCCCGGCCTCAAGCTCTCGCTCGACGGCAAGCGGATCGATCTGGCCACCTCGAGCCGCGGCGTGGCCCTGCCAGGAGGGGTGCATCATCTCGTTCTGTCCGCCCCCGGACGGCGCTCCGTGGAAGAGAGCCTGGAGATCGCGGAGGGGGGCGTCGCTCTGGTCGTCTGCGAAAATCTCCCGGCGGCCACGGCCTCACCGGCCATCGTGCCGTTGCAACCAATCGGCCCGCCGGTGTTTGCCGCCGTCCCCACCAGCGCCGAGACGCCGACGATCCACGCGAGGACCGTGGCCTACCTCCTGGGCGGCCTCGGCGTGGCGCTCGGAGGAACCGCCATCGGCGTCTACTTCTGGAACCGCGCGCAGTACCACGATGTGCAGGCGGAGGGGAAAGGCCTCACCCCGATTCCGCCGCCGAACCAATACGAGCAGGCCGTCCAGTACAACGCGGATGTCGACGCGCTCCACCGCAACAGCGTTCTCACCGTGGGGCTCGCGGTGACGAGCATCTGCCTGCTCGCCGGCGGCGCCTATCTTTATCTCCACGAGCGAAGACACGACTCCCGGACGGGACAGGCCGACGCCTCGGGGAGCTGGGCCTCGGTCACGCCGGGCGGCGTCTTCTGGAACGCCGTTTGGTGACAACCGTGCGTCGCACAACCTCGAGCTCGATTCGGTTCGCGCTGCTCTCGGCGGCGCTGCTCTCGCCCGCCTGCTTCAGCCTGCCGAAAGCCGACGTCAGCACCCACGTGATCGCCGACTTCGAGGAGGACGCCGGCGCTGGCCTCCTCCCCACCTGGAGCGCGTTCACAAAATGGACCTGCAGCGCTTTCGCCATCCGCGATCAAAGCACCGGTGACGCCGGGGCCGATGGTGGATCCCTCACCGACGCCGGTCAGCCCCCGAGCGTCGACGGGGGTCCGCCCCTGGCGTGCATCTTGGGCCCCGGCGACGGCAACCCACACGGGCTGGCGGCGACCTTCGACCTGGCCCCACCGAGCAGCACCTTGGGCGTCGCCGTCACCACCGAGACAATGTCCGGAACGGTCGACTTCACCGGCTTCAAGACCTTCCAGTTCGACGCCAGACTGTATCCGGCCACCAAGGTCCCGCCGGGGACGCAGCTGGAAGTCGAGCTCGGCTGTGCCACGAACACGACAGACGTCGTCGCCTCCCAGATCGCCGTCATTACCGTGGGGGCACCAATCTGGGCTCCAATCGCTCTTCCTCTGGCCGGCTTTCAGGTCACGCCCAGCTCGCAGAGCCGAACCTCTTGCCTGAGCACGGTCGACCGATTGAGCTTCGTCGTCCTTCTCCCCGCGGGGGCAGACCCAATCGCCGGCACGTTGCAGCTCGACAACATCGAGCTGACCAACGACTAGCCACTCACTCGTAGGGGTTCTGGGGATCGAACGTGGCGGGGGGGACGGACGGCTTGCCGGCGGCCGCCGCCGGCGCAGCGGAAGAGGCGGCCGAGGTGGGCGCCGGCCGCGCCGGGTGTCGCCGCGGGGGATGAGCCGCGGCGGATCCGCCCGCGCCCGCGAGCGGGTGAAGGGGCGGGGCGGCGTTCAGCGCGGGCGCCACATTCGTGGTGAGCGCTCCGGGCGCCGGCACCGACGGTTGCTCACGCGACGCGAGCGGTGGCTTCGCTGCCGGAGCGTCCGCCTCGTGCGACACCACCAGCGGCTTCTGTCGGCCCAGGCCCAGCGCCGCGAGAGCCCCCGCGACCGCGAGCGCCGACGCGCCGACGATGAGCCCGATACGACCGGGACGCCAACGCCGCGGTGCCCGGCTGGCCGGTTCGACGGCGCCCACGCTCCCGCGCGTCTCGCCGCCGATCGGCGAGGGAGGCGTCGACGAGAGGCGCGCCGCGCCCGAGTCGTCGAGCTTGGGGGCCGGCCAGACCTCGCGCCTGACGAAGGGCGCGAGCGCCTCCACCAGCGCCCCGGCCGACGCCGGACGCGCCGCCGGCTCGGGGGCCAGCGCGCCGGCGACGATCGCCAGAAAGCCGACGGGCAGGTCGGCCACGACGGACTCCAGCGGCACCGCCGGCTGCGTGGCGATGTGGTGAAGGATGGCGTTGTGCGATTCGCCGGGGTGCGGTTTCCGCCCCGAGCAGAGCTCGTAGAGGATCGCCCCCAGCGCGTAGACGTCCGAGCGCTGGTCGACGACCTTGTCGCCACGCGCCTGCTCCGGGGACATGTACGCCACGGTCCCGACCACCGCGCCGGTCCGCGTCGCCGCGTTCAGCTCGTCGATCGTCTGCAGCTTGGCGACCCCGAAGTCGAGCACCTTCAGCAGATCGGTCCCGTCCTGCCGCCGGCAGACGAACAGGTTCTGCGGCTTGAGGTCGCGGTGGATGATCCCCGCGGCGTGCGCGACCTCCATCCCGCGGCCGGCCTGCGACACCAGATCGGCGGCGCGTCCGACGGGCAGGGTCCCTTCGCGCCCCAGGAGCGCCGTCAAGCTCTCGCCGACCAGGTACTCCATCACGATGTAGGGCGCGCCGTCCTCGGCGATGCCGAAGTCGACCGCCGCCGCCACGTGCTCGCTCTCCAGGGCGCCGGCCGCCTCGGCCTCGCGCTGGAACCGCGTCAGGATGTCCCGCCGCTCGGCGAGATCGCGACGCATGAACTTCACCGCGAAGCGGCGCCGCACGACCGTGTGCTGCGCCTCGTACACCACGCCCATCCCCCCTTGAGCCAGCAGGCGAACGATCCGGTACTTGGCCCCGACGAGCTCTCCCACCCGCGCGACCGCCACCGAGCCGCTGGTCATTCTCGCCGCTCGTCCGCCTTGCGGAGCGCCTCCAGGTCGACGGCCTGCCCCTCCATCAAACGATAGGCGCGCTGGCGGCTGATTCCCAGCATGGCGGCGGCGCGCGCCACGTTGCCCCCCGAGGCCCGCAGGGCAACGACGAGCGCCGGCAGCTCGACCGGCTCGGGTGACCCACCCGGCGCCGGGCGCTCGGCGCCGGATGACCTGGCGACCAGCTCGGGCGGAGACGACGCGCTCGAGCTGCCGGCGCTCCCGGCGCTCCCTGCTTGGCCGGCGATCCGTTCCGGCAGATGCTGCGCGCGCAGCGTGACGTCGCTACCGTGCAGGGTCACCAGGCGCTTGGCCAGCAGCACCAGCTCGCGCACGTTGAAGGGCCAGTCGTGCATGCAGAGCCGCTCCGCGAAGTCGCTCTCCATCGCGGGGACACGCCCCTGCCCGATCTCCTCCAGGAGGCGCGAGAAGAGAGGCAGCACGTCCTCGCGGCGCTTGCGCAGCGGCGGCAGGCGGACGGTCAGCCCGTCGAGGCGCGCCAGCAGATCGGCCCGAAAGCGCCCCGCCCGCACCGCCTCGATGAGCGGCTGCTGGCCGGCGACCACCACGCGCACGTCGATCGGGACCGGGTGAACCTCGCCGAGCGGCTGCACCTCGCGCTCCTCGAGGACGCGCAGCAGCTTGGCCTGGAGCCCGAGCGGCAGGTCCGAGACCTCGTCGAGCAGCAGGGTTCCCCCCTGCGCGCCCCGAAAAAACCCGGCGCTGGCCCGATCCGCGCCTGTGAAGGCGCCGCGGCGATAGCCGAACAGCTCCCCCTCGGCCAGCCCCTCGGGGAGCGCCGCGCAGTTGACGGCGGACAGCGGCCCCGACCGGCCGCTCCAGCGGTGGAGCGCCCGGGCCGCCAGCTCCTTGCCGGTCCCGGTCTCCCCCTCGAGGACGATCGGCAGGTCGCTGACCGCCGCCGTGCGCAGCGGCGCCAGCGCCGCTTGCAGCATGGCGCCGCCCCAGAGGCCGGGCGCGATCTGCGTGAATTCACCGCCGCTGGCCGCCACCACGCCGACCCAGCCGCCGAGACGCACGACGTCGCCCACGCCGAGCTGCGCCTCCGAGACCGGGCGGCCGTTCACGCGGACACCGTTGCGGCTGCCCAGGTCGGCGATGCGCACGCCCGAACCGGGCGAACCGGGCGAACCGAGCTCGACGTGCAAGATCGCGTGCCTCCGCGAGACATCGTTGCCCGTCAGGCAGACGTCCGAGGCCTCGTCCCGTCCGATCGTCAGCTCGCGCTTGCGCTCTCCGTGCAGCGCGACCGGCGCGCTCGAGCGAGGAAATAGCCAGACCAACGCGGCTTCCTGGGAGTCCACGCTCGCGGCCGAGGCCGCCTCGGTAACCGTCGTGTTACCCCCGCCCGAGCTCATTGGTGGCCGATCCATTGATAACACGGCCCGGCCTCGGGGCGGCGAAAGAGCGGTCCCCGCCCGGAGCCGCCAGCCACCTGCGGCACCTGGGGGCTCCCGCGGCGTGCGGGGAGCAGCGCTGCGCGGCGGTCAGGTCAGGAGGCGCGGCGGAAGGTGAACGGCCGCTCGACGCGGACCGCCCCGCCGCGGGGCTGGGCGAATGACCAGCGGCTCATCGCCGCCTTCACGCAGTCCATGAGCTCGAGGTCGACCGGCGTGGCAGCCACCACCTCCGTCGGGCCGGTCAGACCAGAAGGCTCGATGGTCCAGCGCAGCAGCAGCTCGTCGGCGACCACCTTGGACAGCGCAACCCGCTTGGCGCGCGCCACGTCGACCCTGCAGTTCTCGATCGTTTCGAAGTTGGCCTGGATGTCCTGGGCCAGCCGCACCGGATCGGTGGTCCCCTCCAGCGGCCGGGGCGGTGGGGCGTCCGCGATGTCGGCCGCCACCGGCTTGATCGACTTCTCGCTGTTGCCAGCCCACTGCAGCTCGGCCGGAACGGGCGTCGGCCCGGGCGTCGTGGCCGACTCGGGCACGACGCCGACCTTCCCCGTCTCGTACAGCGAGGGGCCCGAGACCAGGTTCGCGGGCGACAGCTGATCCGCAGCAGCGGGCGAGATTGCCGCCGGCTGGGCTTGCGCCGGTGTCACGAGCCCGAACACCAGCACCAGCGGCGCCCCAAACTTCGAGCAGACGACACGGCCGAGCTTCATGACGACCTTTCCGACCGAGCTCCTGTAACGATGATCCTGACAGCAACCTGTCCATCGCCCGGCGCTGAACAAGGGCGACCGCAGCCGTCAATACTTAAACCAGCGCATCTCGGGCGGACCGTTGAGGTCGAACAGGAAGCCGAACCCGAAGTTGATGAGGCCGTTGGCCTCGATCAGCTGGCGCGGCGGATTGGGAAACGGAGCCGCCTGCTTGAACGCCTCGATCGCCTCGTCGTCGAGAAAATCGAGCCCGCTCGGCTGATAGACGGCCACGTTGCCGAGGCGCCCGTCCGGCTTGAGCTGGATGCGGAGCTCGGTGTACCGGTTCCGCTTGCCGTAGATCATCCCGGTCGGATCGCGCTGGCGATACGACTCTTCCGGGTGCCAGTGCTCGGCCACCTGGCGCTTGACGCGGTTGAAGAACGAGGCGAACCGCCACTTCTTCGAGTTGAGCGCCGTCTCCTCGCCGTCGTCGACATTGGCCAGCGCATCCTGCGTCCCCGAGCCGATGGCCCGCGCCAGCTGCTGGTCGGTCGGAACGAGCGCCAGCCCCGAGCCGCCACGCGCGCCGCCGCCCTGCTTGGGCCGGGCCTCGGCCCCCAGTCCGGAGAAGGCGCCCTGCGGATTGGGGCTCCCTGGATCCAGCGCGCCGTAGCTCGACCCGGGCCGCCCGGCGCGCGACGGCTCGCCCGTCGCGCCCGTCGCGCCACGCAGGAACCGACCGAGATCGGGGGTTCGCATCGCCAGCCGGCCGTCTCCCTTCGGCATCGCCGGCTGCGAGGTCGACGCCGTTCCGCTGGCGTCCCCCTGGCGCGCGTTGTCCTCGAAGCGGCCGTATTTCTTGGTCTCACGCTCGACCGAGCTGTCGTGCTCGGAGACGAACTTGGCGCTGTCGGGGCGCTTCTCCTCGCGCGGCGCCGGGAGGTCGACGATCTGTCCGGGCGGATGGACCGATTCTTCTTCCTTGCGGGCCTCTTCGGCCTTGCGCTGCTCTTCCTGCTTCTCGAGATCGGCGACGATCTCGCGGGCCGCGTCGTCGTCGACCGTGCCGACGTCGATCGATGGACCCTGGTCGCCGCCGGAGAGCCCGCGCGCCAGGTCAGCGCTGCGCGGCGCGTAGAAGTAGAGGCCGATTCCGACGAGCAGCACGAGCTCGGCGTGCAAGAGCGCCGCGATGGCGAGCCAAAAGCCAATCCGACGGCTGCCGCCTGGCCGACGGCTGCCGCCGCGCCGACCGCTGGTGTGCGAATCCCTTCGGCCTCTTTCTCCTGGGCCGGGACTCGAATCGCGTTGGCCGGTTACGCGCATCTGGCAGGCTCACCCAGCGTCACAAATCTAGCGCCGCCGCGGCGAGAATACTCATCGATTTTAGAGCCTACCGGACGACGGGATTGTCGAATATCACGCGCAGCGACACCGGCAGAGGGCGGGCCGTGGCGGGATCGGGCATCGGTGGAAACGGGGCCGCACGACGTACGGCGCGCACCGCGGCGGCGTCGAATTCCTCGAACCCGGACGACTTGATGACCCGCGGGCCATCGCCGATTCGCCCGTTCACGTCGACCACGAACGTCACGATCGTCTCGCCCTCGAGGAGGCGGACGGCCAGCGATCTGGGAAACTCCCGGATCCGGCGGACGCGCTGGCGGATCTCCTCGACGTACCGCTCGTAGCGTCGATCGATCGTGCGCTCGTCGACCCCGCGACTGAGCTCCCGCGGATTTCGCGCGCCCAGCTCCGCGGCTGCGCTGCCGACCGCCGGCCGCGACACCACCCCGGGGCTCTGGGACGGCCCGCGCCCCTCCGCGAGCGCGATCGGTTGCGGGGCCGCCGCGCGCGAAAAATCGGTGATCCCGGGGTGAAGCTCGGCCGAGGCCGTCCGCTCGGTGCGATCGTCGGCCGCCCGCCCCGGCTGCTCGGTGTCGAAGCTGCGCCGCCCTGCCTCGGCGTCCAGGGGGCCGACCGCGTGAGCGGCGTTGGGGTCCGGGTCGACGCGCGCCACCAGCGGCGGGGCCTCGGCGCGGGTGGCGGGCACCGCGGCGCTGGCCGCGCCGGCCGGCTCGCCCCCCAAAGACGGATCGGCGGCGGCGTTCGCCGGCGAGATCGGCGCGCGGCTCGGCGCCACGGTGCGGACGGAATCGCCGATGCCGACGGTCGGCTCGCGACGGATGGCCTGGGGCGAGGCGCGGCGGCGCGAGATCCGCAGCCGCGCCGGTTGCGCCTCGGCCGCGCCGTCGGTGAGCCGCGACCGCAGCGTCGAGCGATCGAGCCGGAAGGCGTGGTCGAGCGGCGCTCCGCCGGCAAGCCCGCTGTCGGGCGCGGCGGCCTGGCGATCGCGGCCGTCACTGTCGGCGGGCGCGCGGGTCCGCGCGATCGGATTGTCACGCTCGCCCGCCGGCGCGTCCCAGGGGCGCACGAGCGGCGGCGGCGCGTCCGCCGGGGGCAGCTCCGTCACCTCGATGTCGGTCGCCTCGACCGGAAGCGCGATTGGCGCCAGCGCCAGCGCCGTCGAGGGTGGCGCGACAGGGCCGGTGGCCGCTTCGACCAGGTCGCTCGAGCGGCCATAGACGACGAAGGCGGCCAGGATACCCAGGTGGACCAGGGCGGACGCGCCCAGGGCCAACGTCCATCCGACCGACTGCCGTCGTCCGGCCGACTGCCGTTTGGCTCGCCTGGTTGTTACAAGAGCCTCGGACATGAGTGGCGCTGCCCGCTGTGATGAAGGTAGCATGCGCGTCCGGTCGAACATGGATTTGGAACGCCGCCTCCTCCGCGACATGGGCCGCGCCATCGGCAATCACCACCTCATCGAGGATGGAGATCGGATCATGGTGGCCATCTCTGGAGGCAAGGACAGCTACGGCCTCCTCGTTCTGCTGCGCGCGCTGCAGGCGAGGGCCCCGGTGAGCTTCGAGCTGCTGGCGGTTCACCTGGATCAGGGGCAGCCCGGCTACGACGGCGCGCCGCTCGAACGATGGCTCCAGGCGGAGGGCGTTCCCTACAAGATCCTACGTGAGAACACCTATGCCATCGTCACCGACAAGATCCCCGAGGGGAAGACCTACTGCTCGCTCTGCTCGCGGCTGCGGCGCGGCATTCTCTACCGGGTGGCCGGCGAGCTCGGCTGCAACAAGATCGCGCTCGGTCACCACCGGGACGACGCGCTCGAAACGCTGCTTCTGAACCTCTTCTTCGGCGGCAAGCTGGCCTCCATGCCGCCGCGCCTGGTGAGCGACGACGGACGCTTCGTCGTGATTCGCCCCCTCGCCTACGCGGCCGAGGCCGATCTGGCCGCCCTGGCCGAGCAGCGCGGCTTCCCGATCCTTCCCTGCCGGCTCTGCGGCTCGCAGGACGAGGCGCAGCGCAAGCAGATGAAGGCGCTGCTCACTGACCTCGAGCGCAAGCACCCGACGCTGCGGCAGACGATGCTCGCCGCGATCGGCAACGTCGTTCCGTCGCACCTCTACGGCCGCGCCGAAACAACAACGCCATTCGCCGCCGCATCCGAAGCGACCTTGGCGGTTGAAACGCCCCTGATCGCCGCCTCCTCACTCCGCCGCTGATCGGAGGCGGGCTTTGCCCGCCGGAGACACCACCCGTCGAGCAACTCCGGGCTCGCACCACTCTCGGGGTGGGTCCGCGGGAGGGCCCACCCTCCCGCGTTCCGTTAGGCCATGCCGGGGCGGGGCGTGACCTTGCGCCGCTCGCGCCCGCGCTCGCCCTTCGCCGTCCCGCTCGTCGGGACGCCGGCGCCGGTGGCCTTCTTGGTCGCCGGGGGGGTGAGCGGCCGCGCCAGCGCAATCTCCAGCACCTCGTGCATGGTGCGCACCGGCCGCACCGACAGCTTGTCGGTGATGTAGCCGGGGATCTCGGTCAGGTCCGAGGCGTTGGCGGCCGGGATGATCACCGTGGTGATCCCGGCGCGCGCCGCGGCCAGCAGCTTCTCCTTCAGGCCGCCGATCGGCAGCACCTTGCCGCGCAGGGTGAGCTCGCCGGTCATCGCCACCTCGTGCCGGACCGGGATCCCGGAGATCAGCGAGACCAGCGCGCAGGCCATCGTCACGCCGGCCGACGGTCCGTCCTTCGGCACGCCGCCCGCCGGGACGTGGATGTGGATCTCGCGCCCCGCGTAGAACTCGCTGGCCAGGCCCAGCGCCAGCGCGTGGGCGCGCGCGAACGACAGCGCCGCCTGCGCCGACTCTTTCATCACGTCGCCCAGCTGGCCGGTCAGGATCAGCGACCCCTTGCCGGCCATCGTCTGCGCCTCGATCAGCAGCACCTCGCCGCCGTAGGGCGTCCAGGCCAGGCCATTGACGGTGCCGATCTCGGCGACGCGGTGGCGCTCTTCCGGCAGGTAGCGCGGCGGACCCAAAAAGGTCGGGACTTCCTCGATGCCGATCGTGGGCGCGCGCGGATTGAGCACACTGGTCGCCCCGTTGCCGTTCGCCCGCGCCGCCTCCTCCACGACCCGCCGCGCGATCTTGCGCGCCAGGTGGGCGATGAGGCGCTCCAGCTCCCGCAGCCCCGACTCGCGGGTGTACTCGCTGACGATCCGGCGGGTGACCTCGCGGCTGATGACGATCTCGTTGGCGGTCAGCCCGGCCTCGGTGATCTGCTTGGGGATGATGTAGCGCTCTGCAATGGCCAGCTTCTCTTCTTCGGCATAGCCGGAGAGCCGGATCGTCTCCATCCGGTCGCGCAGCGGCGGCGGGATCGTCTCCGGCTGGTTCGCCGTGGCGATGAAGACCACCTTCGACAGATCGAACGACACGCCGAGGTAGTGATCGCGGAAGGTGTGGTTCTGCTCCGGGTCGAGCACCTCGAGCAGCGCCGCCGAGGGATCGCCCCGGTTGTCGGCGCCGACCTTGTCGACCTCGTCGAGCAGCAGGACCGGGTTGTTCGTCCCGGCCTGCTTGAGCGCCTGGATGAGACGTCCCGGCATCGCGCCCACGTAGGTGCGCCGGTGGCCGCGGATCTCCGCCTCGTCGCGCACGCCGCCCAGCGAGATGCGCACGAACTTCCGTCCGAGCGCCCGGGCGATCGAGCGCCCCAGCGAGGTCTTGCCGACCCCGGGCGGCCCGAGGAAACAGAGGATCGGCCCGTGCGCGCCGCCGCGCAGCTTGCGCACCGCCAGGTAGTCGAGGATGCGATCCTTCACCTGCTCGAGGTCGTAGTGGTCCTCGTCGAGGATCTTGCGCGCCGTCTCGAGGTCGATGGTCTCCTCGCTGGAGACGCTCCAGGGCAGCTCGGTGAGCCACTCGATGTAGGTGCGCAGGACGCCCGCCTCGGCGCTCTCGGCGTGCATCTGATCGAGGCGCCGCACCTGCTTCTCGGCCTCGACGCGCGCCTCCTCGGGGAGCGCCGCCCGCGTCACCTTGGCGCGCAGCTCCTCCATCTCCTCGCCGTGCACGTCGCTGTCGCCGAGCTCGTGCTTGATCTGCCGCAGCTGCTCGCGCAGATAGTAGTCGCGCTGGGTCTTGGACATCTCCTCGCGCGCCCGGTTCTGGATCTGCGACTGCACCTCCAGGATGCCGATCTCTTTTTCCAGCGTCTGGTTGACGCGCGTGAGGCGCTGCACCGATTCGTCCAGCTCCAGCAGCTCCTGCGCCTCGGGGACCTTCAGCGTCAGGTGCGAAGCGACGAGGTCGGCCATCCGCCCCGGATCGTCGACGCTCTGCACGACCATCGACAGCTCGGGCTGGATGGTCTTGCCGAGGCCGGAGAGCTTGTCGATGTTGCCGCGCACCGAGCGCAAGAGCGCCTCGATCCCCAGCGAGCGCGCCGGCGGCTTGTCGTCGTGGCGATCGAGCCGCACGCGATAGCAGGGGCTCTCGCCCACGAACTTCTGGATGCGCGCCCGGCAGAGTCCCTGCACCAGCACCTTCAGCCCCCCCTCGGAGAGCTTGCGCATCCGCATGATCATGCCGATGGTGCCGGCGCGATAGAACCCTTGCGCCGTGGGCTCGTCTTCCAGCGGGTCGCGCTGGGCGACCAGGAAGCAGAGACGCTCGTCGGCCTCCAGCGCCTTGGCCACCGCCTCCATCGACACCGGCCGCGTCACCCGCAGCGGGACGATCATGTACGGGAACACGACCAGATCCCGGATGGGCAACAGCGGGAGCACATCGGGGATCACCGGGTCGGCCTGGCGACTACCCTCATGCGTCGTCACGCGACGACCATATCACGAACCTCTGTCGACGATAATTTTGCTCTATCGTCCTGGCGCCGGCACGACCTTCGGTGCCGGAGAGACGAGCCCGATCGACGACGCCGAGAGAGCCCAGAGGCGGCCGAACCCGTCGCGGGTGAGATCGCGCATGTCGTCGGGGATCACCAGCGGCGCGCCGTCGAGATTTCCGGAGGTGCGGCCCGAGGCGCCGACGATCCGCAGCCCCTTGGCGGTCGCCGCCCACAACCAGCCCGCGTCGTCGGCGGCCAGGCCGTGCACCGCCACCTTGGCCCCTTCTGCCGGGTGCCAGCTCTTGCCGTCGAAACGCGCGAGCCCTTCGGACGTCGCCGCCCAGATCGCGCCGTCGCCACCACGGGCCACGCTCCAGCACAGCTCGCTGGCCAGCCCTTCGGCCTCGCCCCAGATGACGAGCTGCCCCTGTTGAAAGCGCGCGACGCCCGACAGCGAGGCGAACCAGGTGGCGCCGCCGTCGAACAGCACGCCGTTCAGATCGGCGGGCAGCGGCAACGACTCGAGCGGGATCGTCTCGCCCGCCTTGCGCGGGCGATGCTGCACGGTGAGCCCCGTCTGCAGATCGATCTCCACCGCGCCGTAGCCGAGGTCCTCGCCGCTGCCGCCCGCCACCCGCAACCCGAGCCAGAGCGCGCCCGACGGTGAGATCGCGGCGAACGAAGCCTTGGGCGTCGTCCGCGCCGGCAGCTGCAGCGGCGCGCGCACCGCCACCGTCCAGTCGTTGCTCCCCGCCGCGCGCCTGGTGATCGTCAGCCCTTTGAACGGCGTCTCGGCCGAGACTGCGAACACGTTCCCTTGATGGTCGGCGGCCACCGCCAGCACCGTCGCCCCCTTCGCCTCGCCGACGCTGGCCTTCTGGTAGTGGTCGCCGTCGGTCTGCCAGGCGTTCGGCCCGTCGGTGACGACCAGGCAATGGTCGTGCGCGCGGCAGGCGACGGTGAACCGCTCGGCGTCGCCCACCAGCTCGGACCCTTCCAGATGATGCGGGCGCCCCGCCTCAGCGCGCGCCACCCCGAGCGCGACGCTGCCGACGTAGAGGTCGGCCCCGACCGCCGCGGCCGCGGTGACCGCGCGGGGAAGCGCCAGCTCGGTGGGCGCTCCGGCCCAGTGCGCGATCTCGGTCCCCGCTTCGGAGAACCGCAGGCCCCCCGGGGGGACCGGCTCGCTCGCCTCGAGGGCGCGCAGCGCATAGGCCTGTTCGTGCCCGACCGGTCCGGCGATCAGCACCGCCTCGTTCGCCTTTTGAACCAGCGCCACGGCGTGGATCCCGATCGGCGCCTGCAGCTCGACGGTGCCGGCCAGCGTGAGCGCGTAGATCCGCGCGTCGCCGTTGACGTTGCCCGCCACCACCCGGGTCCCCGCCGCCGTCCTCGCCATCCCCAGGATCTGCTCGCACCCGACCGCCGCGCCGCCCGGCGCCGGCGTCGCGCCCTGGTCGTCGGCGCGGTAGAGGCCGCGCGCGCGCGTGCCGACCCAGGCCGTGACGCCATCGTCGTCGAGCCCCAGCCAGGTGACCGCCGTGTCCTGCAGGCCCTCGACGATCGCCCAGCGGCGCCCATCATAATGAAACAGCCCGCCGGGGCCGCCGGCCCAGACGCCCTTGGTCTTCACCGGCCGCCGCGGCGCCAGCGTGACGACGTCGCCCGGCGAGCCTGCGGTGAGGTAGCGCGGCTCGCCCGAGCCCTGGCCTGCCTGGTCGGCGACCCAGCGCCCCGTCTCGCCGGCGCTGGCCACCCAGGCGCTCCCCTCATCGTCGACCGCGAGCGCCGTGAGCGCGCGGGTCTCCCTGGCGTCGTCACCGCCGACCACCTCGTACTCGCCGCTGCCGACATCCCAGCGGCGCAATCCGGGTGCGCCGGCCGCCCACAGGTACGGCGCCTTCGCCGCCAGCGCCGTGATGGGGCCGGTCTCGGCGCGCTCGACGACCAGGAAGTCCCCCGCCGTCGGGAGCGCCGGCC
Source organism: uncultured Pseudomonadota bacterium (assembly GCA_963847705.1). Taxonomy (GTDB): domain Bacteria; phylum Myxococcota_A; class Polyangia; order Fen-1088; family Fen-1088; genus JADGRB01. The sequence goes on from CAWKBC010000034.1 coordinate 242,819, forward strand.
CGACACCGACGCCGGCGTGGCACGCCGGCAGCACCAGCATGGTGGCCGCCAGCATCGCCAGCGCCACGCGCTCGCCGCACCACCCGAGACCGCCAGGCCGCATGTCCGTCGGTACTATGCCACCCACGACCCGTCAAGATCGCGCCCCGACAGATCGCGCCCCGCGCGTTAACATCCGTCCGTGCTGCTGGTGTCGGCCCGCCTGGTCCTCCTCGCGCTCCTGGCTGTCGTCTGCATAGCCCCCCCCTTGGCAGGCGCCGAGGTGGTCCTGGCGCCGCCTGGCCGGACCATCACCGTCATCGTGACCGACGACGTGGGCGCCCCGCTCGAGCGCGCCTTCCCGAGCGCGAGCTACGCGCGTGCCGCCGCCGCGGACGCCGAGCTGCGCTGGGACGACGCCCGGCTGCTCTACCGCCAGGCCGCCGAAGATTGGACCGCCTCTGCCCTCACCCGCCCCTCGCGCACGCTGGAGAGCGCGATCGCCAAGGCCCAGCACGAGGCGGGCCTCTCGCAAGCGCTGGCCGGGTACCAACGCCTCGGCGCCCCGTCGCTGGAACACCTTCCCGCGGAGGCGCGGCGCGCCTTCCAGCAGCGGCGGGCGCTGGAGGTCGGACGCATGCTCCGCGCGAAGCTGATGGCCACGCGCGCGGTGCTGGGCCGCGCGCCGCCGGAGCTCTACGCCCGGACGCGCGCCCGTCTCGAGGAGGCGCGCGACGCCGCCGCCCCGACCCCCGCCGCCCAGTTCCTGAACGGCGGCAGCGACGCCGAGACCGAGCTGTTGCTCTGCGCGACCTACGCCATTGGCGGAGACGCCGCCGCCGCCCGCCTCGCCCGGGCGCAGGTGCCCAGCGCCGCGCGCGCCAATCCCGCCAACGCCGTCGCCCGCGCCGCCTGCGCCGCCGCGCTGGGCGAGACCGACGCCGCCCTCGCCGCGCTGGAGAGCTTCGTGCTTCGCCCGCTGTTTCCCCGCAGCGACATCGTCCTGCGCGACGTCTATCTGGCGAACGACTGGGACCACCTGCGCGGCGACCCCCGCTTCGAGAGCCTCTTTCGGTAGAGCTTTCGGCGGCGGTTGACCTCGTCGCCAGGGACTGCTAATTACAGCCCCCTGTCGGGCAACCGGCATCGGGGGCTGTAGCTCAGCTGGGAGAGCGCCTCAATGGCATTGAGGAGGCCGACGGTTCGATCCCGTTCAGCTCCACGAAAACCAACTTCGCGCCGCGCTTCTGGTTTCAAGCGCCGCGAGCCGAGCCGGCAGCGACGGGAAATCGGCGCGCTGGTTTTCACCTGGTTCACTGGGACCCGGGGCGCATGATACTTTCGAGCGCATCGGATGACGTGCCGGCGCAGGCAGCTGGTCGGCCTGGTCGTGCTGCTCGCGTTGGGCGTCGGGACATCCGGCTGTTCGCTGCTGTTCGTGGATGCGGCACCTCCGCGCCCGCGGCGCCCGGATTTCGACTGTACGTCGACCTACAGCGTGCCGGCCCTCGACACCGGCCTCGCGCTGCTCGGGCTCGGCTTCGTGGCGCTGAGAGGGAGCCTCACCGCCGGCGATCAGAGCCAAAATGGCGGAATCCTGCTGCTGGCGGTCAGCTCGACATTCCTCTTCTCGGCGTTTGACGGCTACCGACAGGTCCACGACTGCCGCCAGGCCCTCGAGGAAGCCGCGCCGCCACCCGAGACGCCGCGCCACTATCGGCCGCCGCCATTTCGCCCGGCGCCCGCCGGCGTCGCGACGCCGTCGGCCCCGCCCGTTCCCCAAGAGCCCGATTCGTCCAAAGCTCCGTGAGCTGAAGACGCTCGTGTGATCCCATGTTCGGACGGCTTCGCGGCTGGAACCAAACGCCCATCGCCGCGACGTTGACAGACGGGGTTGGATGTTCGGCGAGCTCGGACAACCGTTTCGCCATCCACGTCTGACGTGCGCCTGCCTCCACGCGCTGGCGAATGCTGCTGACTTCGCTCAGCGCTTCTTCGAGGCGGTCAGCTGCGTGGTGTTCATCGGGTGGCTTGCGCGGCACGGTTCTGGCGCTTGGTGAGCGCTCGGTGCACGACGGCGAACGCCCTCACGACGGCGACGCTCTATCGGAAGGAGCTGCGCTCTCACTTCGTTGCGAAAGCAACAGATGTCTCACCAGATCGAAATGCATTCGAAACGCCCTATCCGGCATGATGAGAGGGTCAGTCATGCAGTCCGACGCTGGTCAAACACAAGGAGACGATCGTGGAGCCCGGGGGCAGTTGGGGATGGAACGAAGGTTGGTCTGGAAGAGCCAAGGAGCTGATCGAGGTCGGTAAGATCGAGCTCGGTAAGAGGTCAGCTGGCTCCGAGTGGAACGCGGAGCGCCGAGAGCGCGTCTTTCAGCAGGTGCTGGCCAGAGTCGAGCGAGGGCGAGAACGCCGACGTTTGTTGAAGGCCTACGCGGCCGGAGCGTCGACGGTCCTGATCGTCGGACTGCTCCTCAGGGTGATCGGCGTCGGGGGACCCGCGCCGGCGCGCCCGCCGGAGCTGGCGGCGCAGGCGCCGATCCAGCGTCTCGCCGCCGAGTAGACCCCGCCGCCGGTCCGCCGGGGCCTCAATGGTCCAACATCGGTCGTCCCTCGTGGGCGACCAGGAGATCGTGCATGTCGTTGGCGTGCTCTTCTTCCTGCGCGAGCACCTTCTCGAGCAGGCTCCGGGTGGTCGGATCCTTGTCGGCGAAGTAGCGGATCATGTCGCGGTAGGTCTCGATCGCGATCCGCTCGGCGACCAGGTTCTCCCGGATCATGTCGACGAGGGTCGAACCTTCCACGAACTGGGTCGCCGAGCGCCCCGAGACGCCGGCGGGATCCATGTCCGGCTTGCCGCCGAGCTGATTGATGCGCTCGGCGATCCAGAGCAGATGCTGCTCCTCCTCCGCCGCGTGCTCCGCGAACTCCTCCTTCACGGAGTCGCTGGCCAGTCCGGTGGCGGCGACGGCGTGAAAACGATAGCGCAGCACGCAGACGATCTCGGTGGCCACCGCCTCGTTCAAGAGCGCGATGGCGGTTTCGACGTCGCCTCCGTAGTTTGGCGTGAGGGCGCCCCGTTCGAGGTGCTCGCGCGCGCGCTTGCGGATGGTCGCGATGTCCGAGGTGAAGGATCCGGTGGTCGCCATGGCAGCAATGTTGGGCCGCGCGCGCCACCGTCAACCTCTGCGGCGCGAGGGACCAGGCTCGAACGGAGCTCGAACGGAGCTCAAGGAAGTGGGGCCTTGGCGCCGTCGCGCCCGACGGCCTTGCCCGGGTCGGAGCGGCGCGCGAGACTCGCGCGGTGACTCGCATCGCCTCTGACTCGCTCTTCACCGCCGTCGCCGGGCTCGCCCTGGAAGGCGAGGACGCGACGGCGCTCGCGCCGAGCGACCAGAGGGCGCTCGCGCCGAGCGACCAGAGGGCGCTCGCGCCGAGCGACCAGAGGTTGTCGTTCATCGTGAACGCCGTCCCTGCCTGCCTGTCCTTCATCGATGCCGAAGCGCGGTACGTGTGGGTCAACGCGTTCTATCGAAAGCGGTTTGGTCTCGACCCCGACTTCATTCAGAGGCGGCACATCCGGGAGATTGTCGGTGCCGACGGGTGGGAGGCCGTTCGGCCGCACGTCGAGCGGGCGCTGGCCGGCGAGGAGGTGGCCTTCGAGACCCGCCTCACCGATCGCGCGGGCCGCGTCAGCGACATCAGCGGGGCCTACGTCCCGCAGCGCGACCGGAACGGCCGGGTGCGGGGTTTTGTCGCCCTGGTGACCGACATCAGCGAGCGCAACCGGGCCGAGCAGGCGCTGCGGCACACGGAGCGCATGCTCGAGGAGTCGCAGACCGCGGCGCACGTGGGGAGCTGGGAGAGGACGCTCACCGCCTGCGATCCGAACGCCGAAGGCCCCCTCTGGTGGTCGGCGGAGAACTACCGCATCTTCGGCCGCGACCCGGCCGAGGCCGCCATCGACTACCCGACGTTCCTGGCCTCCGTCCACCCCGACGATCGCGCGGCCATGCAGGCCGTGGCGGCGGCCGGCATCGAGGAGGGGGGTCGGTTCGACAAGCAGTACCGCATCGTCCGACCGGACGGCACCGAGCGCGTGATCCAGGCCTGGACCAACGTGCAACGCGACGACGAGGGGAGAGCGGTCCGTCTGCTGGGGACCTGCCAGGACGTCACCGAGCGGGTGCAGGTCGAGCAGCACATGCGCGAGGCGGATCAGCGCAAGAACGAGTTCCTGGCCATGCTGTCACACGAGCTGCGCAACCCGCTGGCGCCCATCCTGAGCGCCGTGGAGATCCTGCGGTTGGTGGGGAACGACGACGCGGACCAGTCCGAGCGCTGCCGCACCATCATCGCGCAGCAGGTCGAGCACATGAAGCGCTTGCTCGACGATCTGCTCGATGTCTCCCGCGTGAGTCAGGGGAAGATCGAGCTGCGCCGGGAGACCTGCGACGTCGCGGAAATCCTGCGCCGCGCCGTCGAGGTCAGCCGCCCGCTGTTGGCGGAGAAGAGCCAGACCCTGGAGGTGAAGCAGCCCGGCGAGACGGTGTTCGTCGAGGCGGATCCCATCCGCCTGGTCCAGGTGTTCGCGAACCTCCTCAACAACGCCGCGAAGTACTCCGACGTCCGCGGGCACGTCCTGCTCGAGACGTCGGTCGACGGCGGCGAGGCGGTCGTGCGCGTGCGCGACGACGGCATCGGCATGACGCGCGAGATGCTCGAGCGGGCCTTCGAGCTGTTCGTGCAGGAGGCCAGCTCGCTCGATCGCGCTCAGGGCGGCCTCGGCATCGGTCTCACCATGGCGCGCAGCCTGGTCAAGATGCACGGCGGCTCGGTGCGCGCCTTCAGCGAGGGTGCGGGGCGCGGCTGCGAGATTGTGGTGCGGCTGCCGCGTGCGACCGAGGCCAGCCGACCTCCGCCGAGGGTTTCTTCGCCCGTCACCGTGGGATCCCGCCCCCTGCGGGTCCTGGTCGTCGATGACAACGTCGACGCCGCGCGCATGCTGGGCGTGCTGCTCAAGCTCCTCGGGCACGACGTGACGCTGGCGCACGACGGGACCGGCGCGCTCGCGCTCGCCGCGGCCGCGCCCCCCGAGCTCGTGCTGATCGACATCGGCCTGCCAGGCATGGACGGATACGCCGTCGCCGCCGCCCTCCGCGCAAACGGACTGGGCGCAGCGACGCTGGTGGCCGTGACTGGCTACGGCCGCAACGAGGACATCTCGCGCTCGCGTCAGGTCGGCTTCGACCACCACCTCGTCAAGCCGGTCGACCTCGACGCCCTCCTCAGCATCACCGCCGCTCCGCCCAGGCGGTAGCGCATCGGCGTCAGCTCCCTCCGTCGGAGGGGGCCAATTGACGAACCTCGATGTTCTCCAGCATCAGCGCTGTCCAGCATCAGCGCGCCCGAAGCACAATCACCGTCGCCGAGGTCGAGCTGGGTCTGGAAATCGACACCGTCGATCACCTCGAGACAGTCGCTCAACGCGACGGGCGGCTGTCCCAGATAGGGTGATTGTGAGAAGGAGGCGAAGGGGATGCAGCCGACGCAGGTCGCCGTCGACAGGATCGTGGCGGTGGGGACGGGACGAGGTTTCATCGCCTGGAGGACCTCGCTGCAGTCGGGGTCCCGCACGAGCCGCTGCTGTCGCAGGTGGCTGGCGCCACACAGTCACCGTCGGAGGTGCACGCGTTCTTGCAGACGTTGGCGCCGCACTGGTACGGCGCGCACGAGCTCGAGCTGGGCGACAGACAGGTCCCCGAGCCGTCACAGGCGCGTGCCGCCGTGAACAGATCGCTCCCCACGGGACAGCTCTGGCCGGCGCATACGGTCCCCGGGAGATACTTTTCGCAAGCGCCGTTGCCGTCGCACCGGCCGTCGGTGCCGCAGGAAGAGGCGCCCTGATCGCCGCAAATTCCCGCGGGATCGACCACGTGCGGGGGGACGTTGGTGCATGTTCCAAGTGCGCTGCTGAGGGCGCATGACTGGCACACCCCGGTGCAGGCCGTGTCGCAGCAGACTCCCTGGGCGCAGTTGCCGCTCGCGCACTCGGCGGATTGCGAACAGGAGGCACCGTCGGTCTTGAGGCCGCAGCTCGAATCGACGCAGACGCTCGGCGATGCACACTGACTGTTGTTCGAGCAACTGCCGAAGCACTGCGTGCCATTACACTCGAACGGAAAGCACGGCAGAGGGTTGGGCGCGACACATTGGCCGGTGGCGCCGCAGCTCGAAGGCGGGGTGTAAGCGCCCCCCGCGCAGGTCTCGCTCGCGCAGACGGTCCCTGGGGCGTAGAGGGCACAACCACCACCGCCGTCACACTTGCCGTTCGTGTCACAAGATGCGGCGCCTCTGTCGACACACAACCCGCGCGGGTCGGGGTTACCGGCCGCGACCTCGGCGCAGTGCCCGGGCGAGCCAGGGAGGTTGCAGGCTCGGCAGCTGCCAGCGCAGGCACTGTCACAGCAGACGCCGTCCACACAGGTGTTCGAAGCGCACTCGCCGGCACTCACACAGCTCTGGCCAGGACGCTTGGGGCCGCAACTTCCGTTCACGCATGCATGTCCAGCCACACAGTCGCTGTCGGTCTGACAGCTCGCGAGACAGGCTCCGTCCACGCAGAGGAACGGAGTGCAATCGAGGGCGCTTCCCGAACGGCACGTCCCCAAACCATCGCAGCTCCCTGCCGTGTTGAGAACGTTGCCCGAGCAAGACGGCGCAAGGCAGAGCGTATCGGTCGCGTAGTTCGCGCAACCGCCCAAGCCGTCGCAGGTGCCGTTTTGTCCGCAGGTCGAAGCCCCATGATCGACGCAGATGCCACGGGGATCAGGGTTGCCGGCGTCGATCTGCCAGCAGGCCCCCAGGCGCCCCGGAAGATTGCAGGCGACGCAGCCACCTTGGCAGGCGACGTTGCAACAGACGCCGTCGGCGCAGAACCCCGTGATGCAGTCGAGGCCGGTCTCGCAGTGCGCCGCCAGTTCCGCTTTGCCGCAACTGCCGGTGGCGTCGCAGGTCTGTCCGGCGGCGCACTGGGCGTTGCTCGTGCAGCCTTGCTCGCAGGCGCCAGTCGTCACGTCGCAGGTGAACGGCAGGCAGAGGATCGCGGTCAGACCCGCGATGCACCGACCAGCTCCGTCGCAGCTGAAGGCACCAATGACGGCGTCACCTGAGCAAGTGCCGCCCACGCAGGTGTTCCCCAGATAATTCCGGCAGGCGCCGGACCCGTCACAGGTTCCGTCCAGCCCACAGGACGGGGGCGCGTCGGGCGGGCAGTCAGTGGGGTCACGCGGACTCGCGCCTACCGGCCGTGAGATGCAGGTCCCCACCGAGCCCGACTCGGTACAGGTCTGACAACCACTGGTGCAGGCATTGTTACAACAGACCCCTTCGACACACTGCTTCGAAGCGCACTGGCCGTTGGTGGCGCAGATCTGTCCAAGCGCTTGCAGGCCACAGCCGCCGTTCACGCAAGCGACTCCCGATCCGCAGTCCGCATCAGTCCGGCACGAACAGCTGTTCGTCTTGGCGTTGCAGCCGCCGGAACCGCAGTCGGTGGGCTTGCTGGCGATGCAATTTCCCGCGCCGTCGCAGGTGGCGGCAGGCGTCCAGACCGAGCTGGTGCAGGTCGACGCGGCACAGACCCCGTGAGGATCCAGGACACCCGCGGGTACAGGGAGGCATCGACCCGCGGGAGGCGAATAATAGTCGGCGCTCGTCGAGAGCGGACCGCAGAACTCGCACGGGCCACGACAAGCTTCGGCGCAACAGTAGCCGTCGGCGCAGAACCCACTGATGCATTCGTCGTTGCTCCCGCAAGGGACTCCGGGCGAGAGGCCCCCGTCGCCCGCGCCGGCATTCGCCTGAATGACGTTCACGTCGATGCAGCCGCCCCCGAGCACGGTCGACAGCGTCGCGGTCAGGACGGAGCAAACGACCCGGCGTTGCGCCGCGGTCAAAACACGGCTCGGATCGAAAATGTCTCGCTCCATGGATCGATGGCGGCGGTCAGCGGGGGCATCCGTTTTCCGAACCAGTGGTGCAATCCCGAGACCACCAGCAGCGCGCCCCCCGCGATCCAGGACCCGATCCCCAGATACTGCAGGGTGTCGATGGTGGAGACGCGGTCGCTCTTTTCTGACGGTGAGCAGCCTGGGCTCTGATTGCAGGCGTCCTTGGCGGAGTCGAACTTCGTGTAGGCGATCCCGTAGAGCACCGTGCCGCCGACCAGCAGCACACCGCCGCCGGCGGCCGCGTAGAGGTCGAAGGACTGTCTCCGGGTCGACTTGCCTGGCGGCCGGTCGACCAGCGAGACCGTCACCTCGGTGGTCGGCGGGACCGCCGGAGCCGGCAGGGGCTTTGGCTCCTCCACCAGGGGCGGGATCTCCAGCGTGCGCTGTTCGGCCTCCCTGATCTCCAGCGTCGCCGTCCAGGGACGATGCCCGGGCGCGCTCGCCTTCACGGCATGCATGCCCGGATCGATCGGCATGGCGACGCCCAGGCCGCCTTCGTCGAGCGAGCCCGCTTCGCTGGCGACGGTGAGACCGGGGACTGGCGCCCGCGCCGTCAGGGTGAGGCGAGCAAGCTTCGGCTCGAGCGCGGCGACCTTTTCATCGGCGGCGCGCGCCCGATCCTCCCGCCCCTGCCCCCGCGCCAGGCGGGCCGCGGTCCTGTACTCCGCCCAGGCGGTGGCGGTCTTCCCTTCTGTCTGGTGGCAGAGCGCCAGGTTCAGCAGCGTTCCCGACGAGGCCTCCTGCGTATAGCTCTCGGTGAAACGCGCGCAGGCCTCGGCGGTTTTTCCGGCTGCCATCAGTCGCCGGCCGTCCTGGAAGAGGGCCTCGGCGGCGGGGGAGACCGCGCGCGCGGTGACCGGCGCCAGCCCCAGGAGCGCCGCGACGGCGGCCGAGATCGCTCGAGACCGCCGCCACTTCACCCTACCCGTCCGGCCCTTCCGACCCCTCAGATCCGTCCGACCTGGCCGATCTGGCCGACCTGGCCGACCTGGCCTGCTTTTCAAGGCTCATCCCAGATTCGGTCCCGCCCGGTCTCGGACGGCGGCGGCGCCGGATGGCGGCGACGCGGGCGGACCGGGCTCGGCGCGGGAACCGCGAGCAAGGTCTCGCCCTCGGACAGCGCAGGCTTCGCTGGTGACAGGGGCGCCGCTGACGACACCGCGACGGGCGGCGAGATCCCGACCGCTCCACTCGAGACCGCGATCGAGCCTCGACTGGTCTTTCGATGTGCGCCCCCCCAGACGACGGTCGCCACCAGCCCGCCTGCGACGGCCAGCGCCGCCCAGGGACGCGCGCGGCGCCACGGGCTCGTCGCCATCGAGACACCGGCCAGCGCTTGCGCCAGGGCCTCGATCTGCTCGGCGCAGGTGGCGAAGCGATCCCCCGGCCCGAACGCGCAGGCCCGGGCGAACCAGGCGTCGAAGGCCACGCCCCGGTCGCTGCCGAGAGCGCTCGGGCGCGCCACCGGCCCGCGCGACACCTCGCGCAGCAAGCCGACCCAGTTGTCACCCGCGAAGTAGTGACGCCCGCAGAGCAGGCGGAACGCGATCAACCCGAGCGCGAATCGATCCGCCGCCGCCGAGACCTCCTTGGCGCCGATCGCCTGCTCGGGCGCCATGTAGCGTGGCGTTCCCAGAATCTGCCCGGTCGCGGTGGAGCTGCCTTCGCCTTCGGCGGTCATCTTGGCGATCCCGAAATCGAGGATCTTGACGATCGGCGGCAGGCCCTCGCGCTCGGCCAGGAAGAGGTTCTCCGGTTTGAGATCGCGGTGAACGATCCCTTCCCGGTGCGCCTTGTCGAGCGCGGGAGCGAGCTGGCGCATCCAATCGACGACCTCGGCCGCCGTCGGCCGGCGCCCGAGGGCGATCCGCTCGAAGTCCTGCCCGGCCAGGAGCTCCATGACCAGGAAGGGGGCCTCGTCGAGCTCGGGCGCCACGTCGGCGTCGACGACCCGGACGACGTGGTCGCTCTTCACGGAGCTGTGGATGCGCGCCTCGCGGCGGAAGCGCTCCACCAGCTCCGGCGTCAGCAGCGAGCGCGCCAGCATCAGCTTCAGCGCCAGGTGCTCGCCCGTGTTCGCGTGAATCACCTCGTAGACGGCGCCCATTCCCCCTTTGGCGATGAGGCGAAGCGGGCGGTACTTGCGGCCGATTGCCGCCGGCAATGCGACCGGCGTGGCCAGGGAAGGCGCCCGAGAGACCTCCGTGCGGCTGTCAGGAGCCTCCGCTGCGATCGGGGGGGTCGTCGCTTCTCCCGGTTGGTCCGGTGCCACGGCCTGCGCAGTATAGGCACGGTCGAGATCGGTTGTGCAGGTCTTGTACGACTTGATCATTGCCTGGCCAACTCGCGTAATACTCGGGTCACATGTCGGCCGGCGAGAATCACCACGGGGGGGACGCGGATCGCGAGCTGGTGGTCTTCTCGAGCGAGGTCCGAACCTTCACTCTGCCGCGGGAAGGGACCGTCACGATTGGCCGTGGAGAGGCAAACAACGTCCGGATCGACGATCCCTCCGTCTCGCGCAACCATGCCGTTCTTCGGGTCGGCTCCCGGTTGGTCATTCAAGATCTCGGCAGCGCCAACGGGACGATGGTGCGCGACAAAGCGGGAGCGGGCTCGGTGGGCGAGACGTTGAACGTTCGGCAGCTCCTCGGTCGGGAGGCCGACCTGGCGGTGGGCGACACGATCCTGTTCGGAACCGCCAGCGTGGTGGTCCGCCACAAGCCGATCGTCGACCTTCCGGATCTCGCTGCCCAGCGTCCTGGGGTCGTCGTCCGGGCCCCCGCGATGCGCCTCATTTACGAGCAGGCTGCGCGCGCGGCCCGCACGCAGATCAACATCCTCATCCTGGGAGAGACGGGCGTCGGCAAGGAGGTGCTCGCGCGAGCCATTCATCTGCGCTCGACGCGCGCCAAGGGGCCGTTTCAGGCCATCAACTGCGCCGCCCTCACCGAATCGCTGCAGGAGAGCGAGCTCTTCGGTCACGAGAAAGGGGCCTTTACCGGCGCGCATCAACCCCGCGCCGGCCTGTTCGAATCCGCCCACAGCGGGACCGTGTTTCTCGACGAGGTGGGGGAGCTCTCGCCGGGGGCGCAGGCCAAGCTGTTGCGGGTCCTGGAGGAGCGCGCGGTGACCCGGCTCGGTTCGAACCGTGCGCGCCCCGTCGACGTTCGCATCGTGGCCGCGACGAATCGGGATCCAGAGGCCGACGGTGCCTCCGGCCGGTTTCGCCAGGATCTCTTCTTTCGCTTGAACGGGATCTCGCTGTTGATTCCGCCCCTGCGCGAGCGCCGGGAGGAGATCGAAACCTTTGCCCGGCTCTTCGTCGCGGCGGCCTGCCAGGGGGTCGAACGAACGGCGACGCCGCTGCTGACGGCCGAGGCTCTCGAGGTCCTTCGGCAACACGAATGGAAGGGGAACGTGCGTGAGCTTCGCAATGCGATCGAGCGCGCCGTGGCCCTCTGCCCCGGCGACACGATCCTTCCGGAGCACCTGCCACCGGCCCTCCTCAAGGCCACGGAAGCGCGACGCGCGGCGGCGCTCGCGACCCCACCGTCCGCCGTCGGAAACCGCGCGGCCGCCCTGCCGGGCGAAATCGAGACGCTGGAGAAGGGACGCATCCTGGACATGCTCGCGGCCTGCGCGGGCAATCAGACGCAAGCCGCACGGAAGCTGGGAATCTCCCGCGGGACCCTGATCGCACGGCTCGCGGCCTTCGGTGTCCCCCGTCCTCGCAAGCGCGACGACGCGCCGGAGCGATGATCGTCCCGTAGCCGGCACGATGATTGCTGTGCGTGCCGGCATGGTCCCGGACACGTCGTGGAGCTCGAGAGCGACCGGGCTCGTCGCAGGTTTCGAGCGCGCGGATGGCAGGTGAACCGCTTTCGCTCCCTGGTCATTGGTCTCCGGAGCCGGTACGGCGGGCGTCGCGAAAAGTTTCTCGGCGGTGGCCAGAGAGCTGCGTGACGGCCAACGATGGCAAAGCGACGGCCGACGAGGCGATGACCCGGTACGGACAGGGCGAAGCGTGTGCCTTCGGGATCGTCTACGACGAGGTAGCGCCCCGCATCGAGAAGTACCTGCGCCGCCACCTGCGCGAGACGGCGCTGGTCGAGGACGTCGTGCAGCAGACGTTCGAGAACATGCACAGGGCCCGCGGGACGTTCCTGCCCGGCTTCCCGGTCCTCCCCTGGGCCTTCACCATCGCGAGACGGCTCATGATTGACTGTCCGAAGAAGAGAGGCCGCGAGGTGTCACGCGACATGTCCGCGGAGGACGACGTCATGAACGCGCTCTTCGTCGCCGCACGGGAGAACGGTGAGGAGAAGGTTCAAGCGCTCGAGACGACGGCGCGCCTGTTGGAGGCCTTCAACCAGCTTTCGGCGGTGAGGCGTTCCGTGTTCGAGCACGTGAAGATTGAGGGGCTTTCGTACGCCACGGTGGCGGCGATGCACGACCTCACCGAAGACAGCGTGAGAATGCACGTTCACCGCGCGTCCAAGGCGCTGCGGGCGGTCGTCGACGGTGTGGAGCAAAGCCCCCGGACACCCAGCGCCAAGAAACAGGCGCCCCGGACTCAGTGAGCCAGCATGGGCCGGGCCTTCCCGCGCGGATACCGAGGAGATTGGACGTGTCGTGTTCCGGCCTTCGCGCGCGGGCCATCTACCAGGAAGTGGGAACGCGCGGGAACTAGATCCGGCTCAGCGATTCCCGCGCCGGACGTAGCTGTGCGCTTCCTTGGCCAGGGCGACCCAGGGAAGCGTCCCCGCCTCAACGGCGATCCACTCCCTCATCAGACGGCCGTGCCCCGGATCGAACCGTGTCCCCTTGCCCGCCTCGACCAGATCGTCGACGCGCTCCTTCGGGAGCTTCACGACGAAACAGCCGCGCGTGAGCATCGCGAAGATCTTGCCGTCGACGGCGAAGGCATTCTCCGAGCTGAACATGCGCCGGCGACTCACGCCCCGGACGTCGGCAAAAGCGTCGGCGACGGGCGCGAGAACCGGAGGGATCTCGGACGCCGGCGGCTTGGCGGGCCTCCTGTTTTGCGCGGGCTTCGCGGCCTTCGGACTTTTCGCCCGGCCCGGGCTCTTCGAGGGCGCCAACCGCTTCTGGCTTTTCGCGGGCTGCGCCCGTCCCGCCCGCTTCGGGCTCGCCCGCTTCTTCGAGTTCACCACGTCAGCCTCCCGCAGAGCGTAGGCTAAACGCGCGTTCAGGGTCAATGGCCGCCGGTCGAGCTGACCGAGGCGGACAGCCGAACCGGGCTATGCCCCAGGAGACCGCGCCTGAGGCGCTCAGCCCGCGGCGCAAAATCAGCCACAGCGTCTGGCAGATGACCGATCGATATCCAAGATCCCGGATAGGCGGCGGAAGCCGTTCTTTGGAGGTGACTCATGAGGAAGGTACTGATCGGACTTGGTCTGGCGGGTGCCCTCGCGCTCGGGTTTGGCAAGCTCACGACAGCGCGCGCGGATGACAACATGCCGTCGAGCGAGTCGGCCAAGAGCGCCTCGGACAAGGCCCAGGGCGCGGCCAACTCGGCCGAAGGCGCGGCCAAGAGCGCCGGCGACGAGGCAGACAAGGCGGCCAACAGTGCCGACGACGCCAGCAAGGCCGCGGTCGACACGACCGACAAGGCGGCGAAGAGCGACAGTGCCGACAAGAAGGCCGACATCCCGATGGACAAGACCAAGGACCAGAACAACAACTAGAGAGCTCTGGATTTTCGGGTCGCCACCGTCGTGGGCGGCCCGAAACCTACACTGGCCGTCGCGACGCCGCAGCGGAGATGCGCGGCTTGGTCCTGCCGATCTCTCGTTCGACGGTGGTCACCTCTCCGTCCCAGACCACCGCGCTCTGGTAGGGGGCGAGAATGTCGTTGAGGCGGCGCAGCCGCTCCAGCGCGCGTCCCATCCGCTGGGTCTGGACGCACAGTTGCGGATCCTCCGTGAGCAACCGCTGCCGGACCAGCTCCAGCGTCTGGACGGGCGTGTTGGCGAGATCGCGCAGCGCCATCGCGACCCGGGCCACCCGCTCCAGCGCCAGCTTCTCGGACCGCTCGTGCTCGAGCTCGCCGCGCAGCACGTAGCCGCGCTGCTTGAAGGCCAGCACCACCAGCGCGAACATGCCGTAAGCGATCACGCCGAACGGTTCGCCTGCCGCCATCCGCGCGCGCAGCGCATCGGCCAGCATGGCTTGGTGAATGAGCGCCGAGCCGACGAACACCGAGATGGCGACCGTTCCGATCCGCCAGCCAGGCGGCGCAATCATCGCCAGGGTCAACACCGAGAGCTTGATCGGCTCGTAAGGGACCCAGTAGGCGCTGTGGGCGGCGCGGGCGTCGTCGATCAGCCAGGTCATCACCACCGTCGGGACCAGGACCAACAAGAAAATGGCGTTCGAGCGCGAGCGGGAGAACGGAGGCAGCCGGGCGTAGAGCCACCACAGAGCGCCCCCGTTGATCAGAAACGTCAGGGTCTGAGCGGAGCGCAGCGACAGTCCCGAGATCCGCCAGAAGCCGACGACACTGCTGGCCGATCCAAGGACGCCCAGCAAGGCCGAGACCACGGCCGCCCGGTGCGCTTCGGCGGCGTGGTCCATGGTCAAGCCGTCGGGTGGGCGCCTGCCGTGCTTCCCGCGCCCACGCCCAGGATACGATCGAGCAGCACCTGGCCGTCGAGCGGCTTGTCGAGCACGATCGCTCGATTGAGCCGCTCGGCCCGGGCGACCAGCGGATGCGCGTGGGCGTGGCCGGTGAGAAAGAGCAGCCGGCCGGCGAAGTTCTGGCTCAGCAACCAGTCGTAGGCGTCGATGCCGCTCGGCTGCCCCGTCCCGAGATTGATGTCGAGGACAGCCACGTCCGCCTCCAGCACCTCCGGCCCGAGCGCCTTGAGCTCGGCGAGCGAGTGCGCCAGCAGGCACCGGCAATTTCGCTCTTGCAGCAGCTCGGCAAGGATCTCCAGGAGGTCGGTGTCGTCATCGAGCAGAGCGGCGGTCACGGGTAGCAGCTAGCGTAGGGTCGAGGCTGACAGAAACAAGCCCTGCGACGGGCCCTCGGGGGGCATCGCTTCCAGGATCTCGAGATCGAATTCAGCGCGCGGACGCCTCTGGCTGCCGCGGCTCGAGGGTAATCGGGATCGACTTGGAGGCCGGCTGGTTGCTGCCCGCGGAGACGGCGGCCAACGGAACGAGCACGTTCGTCTCCGGGTAATAGGCGGCGGCGCAGCCGCGTGGGATCTCGTAGGGGATCGCCTTGAAATGCTCGGCGCGGCGGCGCTCGGCGCCGAAGTGGCTGACCAGATCGACGATCTGGTTCTTCTCGATCCGACGCTCGCGCATGTCCTCTTCGTTGAGAAAGACCACCCGCCGCCCGCCGTGGATCCCCCGGTAGCGATCGTTGTCGCCGTAGATGGTGGTGTTGAACTGGTCATGACTGCGCAGCGTGGTCAGCAGCAACCGGCCGTCCGGGAGCGCGTGCTCGGGGATGGGGTGGACGGTGAAGCGCGCGCGCGCGGACGGCGTCGGGAAGATCCCCTCGCGCGGACCGTTCGGCAGGTAGAAACCGCCCGGCTCACGGACGCGGCGGTTGTACTGCGCGAAGCCGGGGACGACGTGCTCGATGTGCTCGCGGATCCGATCGTAGTCGTCGATCAACCCCTGCCAGTCGACGGTGCTCCGGGCGCCCAGCGTCGCCAGCGCCATCCGGCCGACGATGGCCGGCTCGCTCAGCAGCTGCTCCGAGCCCGGCGGCAGGACGCCGCGCGACTGGTGAACCACGCCGGTGGTGTCCTCCACGGTCACGAACTGCTCGCCCGATTTCTGCATGTCGCGTTCGGTGCGACCGAGGCAAGGGAGGATCAGCGCCGTCTGACCGGTGATGAGGTGCCCGCGATTGAGCTTGGTGGCGATCTGCACCGTCAGCCGGCAGCGCGCCATCGCCTCGGACGTGTAGTGGGTGTCCGGCGAGGCGCTGAGGAAGTTTCCGCCCAGCCCGACGAACACCTTCACCGCGCCGTCGTGCATCGCCTGGATGGTCTTCACCGTGTCGAGGCCGTGCTTGGCGGGGGGCGAAAAGCCGAACTCGCGGCCCAGCGCCTCCAGAAAGGCCGGGCTCATCTTCTCCCAGATGCCGACGGTCCGGTCCCCTTGCACGTTGCTGTGGCCGCGCACGGGACAGAGGCCGGCGCCGCGGCGGCCGATCTGGCCGCGAAGCAGCGCGAAGTTGACGATGCTCTGCACGTTGGCCACGCCGTTTTCGTGCTGGGTGATCCCCATCGCCCAGCAGCAGATCATCCGCTCCGAGCCGAGCGCGATCTTCGCCCCCTCGGCGATGAGCGCGCGCGAGACGCCGCTCTCCCGCACGATCACCTCCCAGGAGGCGGCGTCGAGATCGCGCACCAGCGCCTCGAACCCCTCGGTGTGGTGCGCGATGAAGTCGTGCGCCAGCAGCTTGCCGCCGGCGGCGCGATCGGCCTCCAGCATCTCCTTCATGATCCCCTTCAGCAGCGCGACGTCGCCGTTGATCCGGACCGGGAGAAACAGCGAGGCGATCTCCGTGCCTCGGCCCAGCAACGACAGCGGCTCCTGCGGGTTCTTGAACCGGATCATCCCGGTCTCGGGCAGCGGATTGACGCTGACGATCTTGCAGCCGTTGCGGGCGGCGATCTGCAGCTCCGACAGCATGCGCGGGTGGCAGGTGCCGGGGTTCTGGCCGATGATGAAGATGCTGTCGGCGTAGCTGAAGTCTTCGATCTTCACCGTCGCCTTGCCGATGCCGATCGTCTCGGTCAGCCCCAGGCCGCTCGACTCGTGGCACATGTTCGAGCAGTCGGGGAGGTTGTTGGTCCCGAATTGCCGGACGAAGAGGCCATAGAGAAAAGCCGCTTCGTTGCTGGCCCGTCCCGAAGTGTAAAACGATGCCTGGTCCGGTGAGGCCAGCGCGTTGAGCTCCTGGGCGCAGAGCGCGAACGCCTCGTCCCAGGAGATCGCCTGGTAGTGATCGCTCCCGGCGCGACGCACCATCGGGTGCGTCAGGCGCCCCTGCTTGTCGAGCCAGAGGTCGCTCTGCGCCAGCAGCTGGGGAATCGAATGCTGCGCGAAGAACTCGGGCGTGACGCGCGCGCGCGTCGCCTCGGCGGCCACCGCCTTGGCGCCGTTCTCGCAGAACTCGGCCGTCTTTCGCTCGTCGTCGGGATCCGGCCAGGCGCAGCTCGGACAGTCGAAGCCGTCCTTCTGGTTGAGGTTCAGCAGCGTCTTGAAGCTCCGCTTGACCCCCATCTCGCGGGCGCCACGACGCATCGTCTCCCAGATCGAGGCGACGCCCGCCGCCGCCAGGTCGCGCTTCCCCGCCTTCGGACCCTGCTCCTCGGGCGGCGGCTCGGCGCCGGGGATGCCCTGGGCCAGGTGCGCGTCGACCACCACCGCCTTGGCGTCCCTTTGATTGGGCGCGCTGTTCTCGTCCTGCGGATCGTTTGCCACGCGGACCGCCTTTTCGAAAGCTTACACGCTCACTCCGGCCGGAGAACGAGAAGCCCAGAAAAAAAGCCGGAACCCCGGCCAGAAACATAACCATCTTCTTTGAGGGAATCCCCGATACACGGAGGTCAGCCATGGCTGGATTTCTTCCTCGATTTCTCGGCAGAGAGCAGATCATCGCCCGGCCCGGATTCAATCGCTGGTTGATCCCACCCTGTGCGCTGGCCACGCACCTGTGCATCGGGCAGGCCTACGCGCTCAGCGTCTTCAACTTGCCCCTCACGCGACAGCTGGGCATCTCTCACGCGATCGCCGGCGATTGGCGGCTCACCGAGCTCGGGTGGATCTTCACGCTCGCCATCTTCTCCCTCGGCCTCTCCGCCGCGCTCTTCGGCAAGTGGGTGCAGAGCGAGGGACCGCGCAAGAGCGGCTTCGTCGCCGCGCTCTGCTGGGGGCTCGGATTCCTGGTCGGTGCCCTCGGCATTCATCTGCACGCGCTCTGGCTGGTCTATCTCGGCTACGGCGTCCTGGGCGGGTGCGGCCTGGGGATCGGCTACATCACGCCGGTCTCGACGCTCATCGCCTGGTTTCCCGACCGGCGCGGCATGTCGACCGGCATGGCGATCATGGGATTCGGAGGCGGCGCCCTCATCGCCTCTCCGCTCTCCGACTTCTTGATGCGGCACTTCGCCTCGCCGACCTCGACCGGCGTCGCGCAAACGTGGCTCGTGCTGGGATTCGTCTACCTGGCCTTCATGCTGGGCGCCGCGTTCGGCTACCGCGTCCCCGCTCCTGGGTGGAAACCCGAAGGCTGGGTGCCACCGCCCGAAAAGGCACAGGCTCTCGTCACGCGTTACAACGTCACCCCGGCCGATGCCATCCGCACGCCCCAGTTCTGGCTGCTGTGGGTGGTGCTCTGCTTCAACGTCACGGCCGGGATCGGCGTCCTCGGGCAGGCGTCGGCGATGATCCAGGAGGTGTTCAAGGGGCGGGTCAACGCCAGCGCGGCGGCAGGCTTCGTCGGCCTGTTGGGCCTCTTCAACATGGCGGGCCGCTTCCTGTGGGCCTCGCTGTCGGACAAGATCGGACGCAAGCCGACCTACATGTGCTTCTTCGCGCTCGGCACCGCCCTCTACGCGCTGGTGCCGCTGGCCGGCAAGAGCGGCAGCGTGGCGCTGTTCGCGGCCTGCGTCTGCCTCATCATCAGCATGTACGGCGGCGGCTTCGCCACCGTCCCGGCCTATCTCGCCGACGTGTTCGGAACCAAGTACGTGAGCGCGGTGCACGGCCGCCTGCTCACGGCCTGGTCGGCGGCCGGGGTGTTCGGCCCGGTGCTGGTGAACTACATCCGCCAGTTCCAGATCGACCGCGGCATCCCCAGGAGCGAGGCCTACAACGTCACGATGTACGTCATGGCCGGGCTGCTGGTGATAGGCTTTTTCGCCAACCTGGCGGTGAAGCCCGTCGCCGACCGCTTCCATGAGCACAGCGATCCGCTGGGGGCGCGCGGCGCGGGCAACGATCGCCGGGTGTTGGCCTGAAGCGCGAGGAGATCCCATGACCGATCCCATGACCGATCCCATGACCAACAAGAAAAATGACACGGTGAAGCTGGCGCTGGCCTGGCTGGCGGTCGGAGTCCCGCTGGGCTGGGGCGTCGTCGAGACGCTCAAAAAAGCGATGGCCCTGTTCGGCGCCGCGTGAAGCCGCCGACGCCGGCAGGCCCTCTCACGCTGCCGATCTGGTCGCAGGCTGGGGCGCGCTGCGTGGAGCGCCCCGTCGAACGGCGCGGGACCCGTCCGCTCGGGGGGCTTCCCGCGGATCGCGATCTGGTGGTGGCCGAAGAGCCGCTCGAGATCCGCATCGCAGGCGAGAGCCTGATGGTGACCATGCGGACGCCCGGCGACGACCTCGATCTTGCCGCCGGCCTGCTCTACACCGAGGGGGTCATCTCCTCTCTCGACGAGGTCGCCGCGCTCACACAGGGAGACGCCTCGGCCGGGCGCGATCGCGACAACATCGTCGACGTGACCGTGGCGCGCGGCCGCAAGCTGGAGGCCTCGGCGGCCCGGCGCGTCCTGCGCGCGAGCGCGGCCTGCGGCCTGTGCGGCAAGGAGAGCATCGCCGCGGTCCGCCGGCGTCTCCCGGCGCTCGACGATCCGACGACGGTGCCGCTGGAGGTCGTGCTCGCGCTCCCCGACACGATCCGGGCCGCACAACCGGTCTTCTCGGAGACAGGCGGCCTGCATGCCGTCGGTCTGTTCACGGCCGAGGGGGCGCCGCTCGTGGTCCGCGAGGACGTGGGGCGCCACAACGCGGTCGACAAGGTCATCGGCGCCCGGCTGCGCGCCGGGTACCCTTCGCTGGCGGGCGCGGTGATGCTGCTCTCCGGGCGCGCCGGCTTCGAGCTGGTCCAGAAGGCGGCGGTCGCCCGCGTCCCCATCGTCTGCTCGGTCTCGGCCCCCTCGGCGCTGGCGGTCGATCTGGCCCAAGAGGTGGGCATGACGCTGGTCGGCTTCGTGCGCGGCGGCTCGGCCAACGTCTACACCCACCCGCGCCGGATCATCTGACCGCGTTCCCCCCAGGGACTGCGGTCAGAAAAGTGGTGCATCAAAAACTGCGATTTCTGCGGGAATGACGCGCTTTATTTGCTTCAGGCGCTCCCGGGCTGATGACAGAATTCGGGTCGCCGCCTGACGCGTCGGCGTCGATCAGAATTCGCAACGTCCGCTTGGAGAGGCGCCCCCATGAACCAACGGAAGCTGGTCGCGAGATGGATCCTGTCGTTCGCTTGCTCGACGCTCATCGCCTGTAGTGGCGGCTCGGGCGACGGCGCCGGCGAAACGGGTGGCTCGAATGGGTCCGGCGGCGCCGGCGAAACGGGCGGCACCACCGGCACCGGCTCAGGCGGCAGCGTCGGCTCGGGCGGTAACAGCGTGACTGGCGGAACGTCGGGCGCCACCGGTGGCAGCGTCGGCTCAGGCGGCAACGCCGCGGCCGGCGGTCGCGGCGGAGGCGCGGGCGCGGGCCAAACGGGCGCGACCGGCGCGGGCGGCAAGGGGACCGGCGGCGCGACGGCCACCGGCGGCGTGACGGGGACGGGCGGCGCGACGGCCACCGGCGGCGTGACGGGGACGGGCGGCGCCGCGGGCGCCAAGGGGACCGGCGGCGCGACCGGGACCGGCGGCGCAGGCGGCAAGGCGACCGGCGGTGCCACCGGCACGGGTGGCACCACGGGCACCGGCGGCAGCTGCACCGTCGCACCGGGCTCGGAGATCGGCACCTTCACCGACCCGGTGACCGCCACGCCGATCGCACCGCCGAATCCACCCGGCATCAGCTTGAAGGACACCGACGGCAACCTGGTCGACGCGCATGGTGGCGGCATCATCAAGGTCTGCGACACCTACTACCTGCACGGCGAGTACTTCCTCAGCACGACCACCGACAACGACTTCAACGGGTTCTCCATGTACTCGTCCAAGGACATGGCGACCTGGAAGAACGAAGGGATCATCCTGCCCCAGCAGGCGAGCGGCTCGCTGCTCGGGCCCAACCGAAAAGGAGAACGGCCCCACATCATTCAGTGCCCGAGCTCCGGCGAGTTCGTTCTCTACGCGCACGCGGCGGACACGACCTACCAGGTCGACAAGGAGGTCGTCTACGCGACCGCGGCGAAGGTCACCGGTCCCTACACGTTCAAGGGAGCCCTGACCAGCACCGGCGCCCCCAGCGACTGCCAGGTCACCACGGTCCCGCCGTCCTCCTGCAGCGGATCGATCGCCGCCCACAGCGACATGAGCGCGCTCACCGACGGGAGCAACGCCTACGTCGTCACCGAGAGCGCCGTGGTCTACACGCTGGCCGCCGACTGCCACAGCTGGGCGTCGAGCAAATCGTACGGGACGGTCAACGGGACCACCGGCGGCATCGAGGCCCCCACCGTGTTCAGGGCCGGGAGCACCTTCTACTGGATCGGCTCCGACAAGACCGGATGGCGCGCCAACGACGACTTCTACTCGACGGCGCCCGCGATGACCGGGCCCTGGACCTACCAGGGCTACCTCGCCCCCGAGGGGGACCTGACCTGGATGACCCAGAGCACCTGGGTCATGCCGATCGTGGGGAGCGCCGGCACGACCTACGTCTACTGGGGCGATCACTGGTACGGCAACCAGGACACCACCCACCCCGGCCAGCACAACAACCTGGCGACCTACGTCTTCCAGCCGCTGGTGTTCACCGGCACGAAGATCGGCCTGCCGACCTATCAGGTCAGCTGGAAGCTGGACGTCGGCGCGGGCACCTGGTCAGCCAATTAAGATGGGACCCTGGGAGGGTTCCCAATTCCCCACGCGCTGGCCTCCGGCCAGCGAAGCTGTCCCTCCCCCACGCCCAATCAACATTGGAACCCGGGAAGGGTTCCCGATCCCTCCCCGTTGGGCTCCGGCCAGCGAAGCTGTCCCTCCCCCACGCGAAACTAGCCGGGGACTTTGGCGGCCAGCACGTCGACCTGTTCGATCTTCGGCGGGGCGGACAACAGCTCGCCGGCCTTGGCCATCAGCGCGGCGGCGATGGGGCCGTTGAGGTGGGCCTTGCGGCCAGTGTCGCTGGGGAAGGCGTCGAAGATCCCGAACGTCGACGGGCCGAGCCGCAGCGCGAACCAGACGGTCGTCTCGGGTTCCTGCTGGGCGAGCGCGAGACCGCTCGTGAGAAATTCCGCCACCGCAGATTCCTTGCCCGGCTTTGCTTCCAGCCTGACGAAAAGACCAACCTTCACCATGGGAGCCTCCTTTGGTCCCCTTCTCATGCTTCTGGGCCTGCCCATCCGCAAGACCCGATCGTCGCGGGACGTTTTTTTTTCACCGCCGGGCGCCGATCACCGCTGAGGCTGCCGGTCAACGACGCGCCAGCAGCCGCCAGTCGACCGACCAGACGGCCCCGCGCTTGATCCAGCGCAGCGGGCGCCGCTTCTCGACCGGCGTGCCGAGGGCGTGGTGATAGAGGTGGTCGATGCGCGTGTAGAAGCCACGGGTGTGGTAGCTCTCCGGGCAGGCGAGGCGCGTGCAGTCGAGGTGGTGGCAGAACTCGTGCAGCAGCGTGTTGAGCAGCGCCTTGGGGCTGGAGACCTTCTCGCGGATCGCCGTGCGCATCCAGACCCGGATGCGATGGGTCTTGGGCGTGTAGTCGCCAAACAGCTGGTAGGTGCAGACGCCGGCGGTGACCCGGTGGGGCCGTACGCCGAGGACGCCCAGCGGCGGCACGGGCACGGCGTAAAATTCCGACAGCGCGGCGAGCAACCTGGCGCCGGCGCGCTGGACCGGCGCCGTCTTCTCGGTCGCCATCGCTTCGGCGAGCGCCAGCGTCAGCGCCGGGATCTGTCCGTCCTTGGCCAGAGGGACGGTGACGATGGCGTCGCTGCGATCGTATTCGCGGCGCTTGGCCTCCGCGCGCGGCATCGGATCGGTGATCACCTGTGCCAGTTTAGCGCGTGGCGCGCGCGGAGCACGGCCGCCGAAACGGCGCCGGCGAACAGCGCCGCCTCTCACAGTTCGTCACATCGCCGGTGCCGAGCTGGCGTTCCGCCGAGCTCGGCGAGGTGGCCGGCTCCGATCGCTCACGGCTGTTCAAGCTGGGTGCGATGGAGGCGCCCGCCGTCGCCGCGCACGCCTACCGGGCGATGATGGCGGGAAAAACGATCGCCATCCCCGGCGTGCGCAACAAGATGATCCTGCAAGCCCAGCGCCTCAGCTCGCGCAGCCTGAGCCGCGCCGTCGCCGGACGGCTCAATCAGCCCGAGCGCGTGCTCAGCGTCCGAAAACCATCGGGAAGGTGAGCGTCGATTCCCCGCCGGTCGACGACGGTGGGAACTTGAGATCGCGCAGCGCCTCGACCATGCAGAGCTCCGGGTCACCGCCGCCCAGCGTCGAGGTGACCACCTCGGTCAGCGGCACGCGCCCGCGCTCGTCGATCGACAGCCGAAAAATCACCCGCCCCGCCAGCGCGGCGTTCTTGGCGTGTTCCTTGTCGTAGCAAGCGTCGAGCTTGGCGCGAACGGGGCGCAACACGGTCTCCGCATCGGCCTTGGTGATGCTCCCCGAAACCTGGAACCCACCGGCGGCCGGACGCGGGGACGAGGCGGCTCGGTGCGCGCGGCCGCGCGGCGGCCCGGCCAGGTCAGGCTGGGCGTCGACAGGGACCAGCAGATCGACCGCCGCGTCCTTGACCACGGGCGCGGCCGCAGGCAACGGCCGCTCGAGCGCGGCGTCGACCACGGTCGGTGCCTCCGCGCGGCGCGCGCACGCCCCGATCCCCAGCGAGAACCCAGCCCCCAGGACCAGCGCGACGATCAGCGCGACCACCAGCGCGCTCCACCCTCGAGCAACCGTGTGCAACGCAAGCGCGACCATCAGCATCCGTCGTTCTCCCGTCGTTCTCCCGTCCTTGCGGAATCCGACCATACTAACCTGGAGGTGAAGAGCATGAGCGTGCAGAGCGCTACCGATCCGACGACGCCCATCGCCCTGGTCATTGAAGCGCGCCCACGCGATCTGGGCGGGTTCGGCGTGCGCCGCGCGCTCCCCTCGGGGGGGCGCCGGATGGTCGGCCCGTTCATCTTCTTCGACCACATCGGGCCGAGCGAGATGCCGCCCGGCCACGGCATCGACGTCCGCCCGCACCCGCACATCGCGCTGGCGACGGTGACCTACCTGTTCGCCGGCGAGATGGACCACCGCGACAGCCTCGGGTCGCACCAGACGATCAAGCCGGGCGACGTGAACTGGATGCTGGCCGGCCGCGGGATCGTCCACTCGGAGCGGACCGGCCCCCAGGCGCGCCGGAGCGGTGGGCCGCTGCACGGGATCCAGTCGTGGGTCGCGCTGCCGACGGCCGACGAAGAGAACGCGCCCCGCTTCGATCACCATCCGGCGGCGACGATCCCACACCTCACGCGGCCGGGCGCCTCGCTACAGATCGTGGCCGGCACCGCCTACGGCGCGCGCTCTCCGGTGGGCGTCTGCTCGCCGACCCTCTATGTGGCGGCGACGCTGGAGGCGGAGGCGACGCTGCCGCTGCCCGAGGAGCACCCCGAGCGCGCCATCTACGTCGTCGAGGGGGAGGTGAGCGTGGGCGGCCGGCGGCTCGCACCGGGCGCCATGGCCGTGTTTCATCCGGGCGCCGCCGAGGTGCGCGCGCTCGTCCCCAGCCGCTTCGTCCTCATCGGCGGCGCGCCGGTCGACGGCGAGCGGCACATCTGGTGGAACTTCGTCGCCAGCTCGCCCGAGCGGATCGAGCGCGCCAAGACCGACTGGAAAGAGGGGCGTTTCGCCGTCGTCCCCGGCGACGAACGCGAATTCATCCCCCTGCCCGAAGGTTGAGCCGGGCCGCCGTTCCCCAACGGCCCCCGACGACGCACATTTTCAGTATGAGAAGGATCCTGACCGTCATTGGCGCGGGCGTGCTGGCGAGCACGCTCGTCCTGGCCGGTTCTGCGCGCGCCCAAGCACAGTCGACCACCTCGACCACGGCCCCGGCGACACCGCCGGCCAGCAATCTGGGGACCACGACCGGGCCACCCCCGGGAGCAGGCCCCGGCGGTTACACCGGAGGTGGCCTCGGCTCGAGCAGTTTCTACATGGGAACCTCGACGCCGACGCCCGGCGCGACAGCGACGGCGGGCAGCTCGACGACCGGCGCGTCCGCCACCTCGGCGACCTCGAGCATCCTTGGTGCGCCCACCACCGCAACCTCGGACATCCTCACGCCGACGGGAACGGCGCCCGCGACCTCGTTGTCGCCTCCCGCGACGCCAACCGGAACCGCGCCCGCTTCTTCGACGAGCGTCGTCGCCACGGTCGTCGCGGCGCCCGCCACTTCGGCGACCGCGCCCGCACCCACGACTCCGATCACCGTCGGCCCCAACGCGGCGAGCCCGGGTGTCTCGGCGCTGGGCGAGTCACTCTCTTCAGCCGGCACCGCCGTGACCCCATCGCTGCTGTCGACGCCGACGACCTCGCCGGCGCCCACAGCCGGCGGCGCCGCGGCGAGCGGGGCGGTTGGAACCGCCCCCGCCGCGACGCCTTCACTCTACCCGTACCTGAATGACTGACCGCCGCCCCACCTGGGCGTGGTCAATGCGTGGTGCTGCCTCCGTAGCTCGGCACCGACGTCGAGCTGGGCGCGCTGGGCGTGGTGCTCGGGCTGCCCGGGGTCGTGGCCGTGCTCGGGCTGCCCAGCGTCGGCGAGCTCAGACCGCCCCCCAGGCTCGGGCCCGACGAACCAGGCGCCGACCCCGTCGACGGAGCCGGTGTCCCGGTCGTCGACGTGGGAGAGCTTCCACTCGACGACGGCACGGCGCCGGCGCCGCTACTCGAGCCGTAGTCGGGCACCCCCTGGTTCGTGCCGGTCGTGCCGGTGGTTCCGCTCGGGCTGCTGATCCCGCTCGACCCGGTGCCAGGCGTACTCACGCCGCTCGGGGCGCCCATCGTTCCGCTGTTCGTGCTCGTGCCCTGCGCGACCACCCGCCAGCCCCCGAACGGCTTGCCGGTCGCGACCGGAGCTCCAGCGACGCGCGTCTCGACCGCAGGCGGCGGCGCGGCCGCCGCAGTCTGTACTCCCATGTCCCCTGCAAGAATGAACGCCATGTCTATGCCTCCTGCGGAGGAATCTGAGACCCGTTCGCCTCATGGCCAGCCCTGGACCGATATACTGATCGCCCATGCTTCAGCTCCACCTCGAGCTTCTGGTGCGCATTCTCGTGGGTACCTTGCTGGGCGGGGCGATCGGGTACGAGCGCGATCTGCACGGCCGACCGGCCGGGCTGCGCACGCACGCCATCGTGGCGCTGGCCTCCGCGACCTTCATGGTCGTGTCGACGCGGTTCGTTTACTTTCAGCACTACGCGAAGGACGATCTGGTCGCGATCGATCCGTCGCGCATCGCCGCCTCGGTGGTCTCGGGGATCGGGTTCCTCGGCGCGGGCGCGATCCTCCGCGACGGCATCACCATCCGGGGCCTCACCACCGCCGCGGGGCTCTGGCTGGTCGCCGCCATCGGCATGGCCTCGGGCGGTGGGATGTACGTCGAGAGCGTGTTCGCCACGGTCGTCGGCCTGGCCGCCCTGACGCTGCTTCGTCGCTTCGAAGATCGCGGCCTGAAGATCACGCGGCGGCGCCTCTCGCTGGCGATCGACCCGTCACGGGTGTCGATGCCAGCGATCGTCGATCGCCTCGCCAAGCTGGGCGCGACGCTCAAGCAGGAGGAGTACGAACGGCAGGCGGGCGTCGGGCAGACCATCGCGACGTTCGAGCTGCGGCTGCCCGAGGCGTTCGACCTGCAGAGGCTGGTCGACGCGCTCGAGCACGACGAGGCCATCCGAAGCGTGCGGATCCAGCAGCTCTAGCTATTCGATCTCGATCACGCCTGGGCAGCGCCAGTGGCCGGGGTGCCAGCGCCCGCGCGGGCCATAGTGTCCCTCGACCCAGTAGCCTCCCGGACAGTGGCCCGGGCCCGGGGCCACGTAGCAGCCCGCCCCGACCGTCCCCAGAGC
Organism: uncultured Pseudomonadota bacterium; assembly: GCA_963847705.1. GTDB lineage: Bacteria > Myxococcota_A > Polyangia > Fen-1088 > Fen-1088 > JADGRB01. The sequence continues at coordinate 269,843 of CAWKBC010000034.1, forward strand.
GAACACCAGCGCAAAGACCGCGAACACCCGTCGCATCGCAACCTTGACCATGGACCCCCTCTCGCCTCACTGAGGCGATCACCTACAAGGTAACGCCGACCTCGCAGATTGGGAAATGACGCCGCTCACATTCACTTGGTGAGCTGGCACCCCCGCAGGTCGCTGTCGTCGAACCAATCCGCGAGCGCGAGGGCGGTGCGCGCGTAGGCCCCGTCGCCGCGCAGGCGGCCGGTCCACCTGGCGCCGCGGCTGGTGGCCAGGAGGTGACACTGAAAATCGACGGTCACGTCGGGGAGCACCGGCACCGCGACGCTGAGCCCTTTGTTCGACCCGCGCAGCTCGAGATTCGAGCGTCAGGTGGGGCGGCAGCGCCTGGTACCACGGTCCGGAGGCGCGCGGCTTGGTCGACGAAGCGCTCGGCGGCGCCTTCTTCTTCGATTTGCCTCGCAACGAATCGTAGGACCCACCCGCCACCGCCACCAGGCCGGAGACCGTGAGCTCGCTGCGCCCGTCGCCGGTGAGGCGGAGGTCGGTGTCGAGATCGGGAATGTAGAGCGACGAGGTCGGCTGACCAATCTTGAGGTCGCTGCCCGCGAAGGGAACGTCGACCCTCCCCAGGCGAAACGGCGAAAGTGACGCCAGCTGGGCCGACGCGGGTCTCCCCGGCACTCCAATGGCGACCGAACCGACGGTGCCAATCTCCACCTGCAGCCCCTGCGTGCTCAGCGTCTCTCCATGCGCCTCGACGAGGCCGCTGGCCCGCGCGGTGGGCGTCGTCGGTGAGAGCTGCACGGAGAGGCCATCGAGCTGGGCGTGGCCGTCGATCCGCGGGCCGGGCGCGGCGCCCAGCGTGCCGCCGATCTGGGCGTCGATCGTCGCCCGCCCCCCCACCGAGACGCCGGCCGGGAGGCGCACCGGGAAGTGCGCGGCGTCGAGCTCCGCCTGGAGCGCGAGGGCCAGCCGCGTTCGTTCGAGATCGTGGCGATCGAGCGTGGCGTGCCCGGCGACGCTGCCGCGCAGACCGGGCGTGGTGACGGAGAAACCCTCGAGCGCGAGCGCCTCGCCGTCGAGCGCGAGCCGTCCACCGCCATCGACGGTGAAGGGAGCCGGCCAGCCTGCCGAGCGCAGCACCAGCGCGCGCCCGATGCGCACGTTGCCGGAGAGGTGCGGGTGGGCCCAGGTCAGGCTCTTGGGCGTGACCGCCGGAACGACCGTCAGGTCGAAGTCGAGCGCGCCGGTCGCGCTCTTGAAGACGCGCGACCAGAGCTGGGGCCAGCGGGCGACGTCGATCTCCCCCTTGAGGCGCGCGCGCCCGTCGAGGCCGTGCACCTGGCCGTCGAGGGCCACGCCCGCCAGGCCGGGGCCCGTGAGCTGCACCGTCCCCTCCCCCGACAGCGCGCCGGACGGCGCGCCCGGGTGGTAGCCGATCTTGGCGTCGCCCGAGGCGAAGAGCGGCGCGCCCGAGACCGGCGGCGGAAGCCAGGGACCGAGCGCGCGCGCGCGGAGCGCGACGGTCGCGTCGATGGCCAGGGCCGGACGCCGCCGCACGTGGGCGTGAACGGTCACGCCCGGATCGATCGTCGCGTCGGCCTCGCCACCGTCGGTGCCGAGCCGCAGCGTGGTCTCGACGTCACCGACCGGCCGCTGGTCGAACGCCAGCGCCGTGACGCCGACCTGCCCCTTCAAGGTCGGCCGCTCGAGCGCCCCGCCGAGCGCCAGGTCGGCATGCAGCGCGCCGGTCAGCTTGCTCTCCCCCAGGTCGACCCCCGGGATCTCACCGACCGGGTAGTCCGCCACGCTCAGGCTGGCGGCAATCTTCCCATCGTCGCCGAGGCGGCCACCGAGGCCGATCGTCCCGCCGCCGACGCGCCGCAGTTGAATGCGCGGCACGCTGAGCCCGGCATCGCTGGTCCAGAGCGCGTCGACCTTGCGCGGGAGCAGAAAGCGTTGTCCGAGCACGCCGATGGCCGTGGGCGGCGGAAAGGCCAGCCCCAGCTCGACCCGCTCGATCGTGCCCAGCGCGCGCGCCGACAGCCGGAGCGGCCCGGTCACCGCGCCCCCGGGAATCCAGTCCTCCAGCGCCGCGACCGACAGCGTGCCGCGCGCGTCGACCTCGGAGCGCGCGCGCCTGGGCGCCGCCGGACCGGTCTTGGTCCGCCCGTGCGCCGGCGTCGCGAACGCCACCCGCGCGTCGACCCGCGCCCTCAGGCCCGTCCAGTCGACCCGCAGATCGGCGAGCCGCAGGATCGCGTCGGCCAGCTGGATGCTGGTGACGGTGGCGTAGAGCGTGTCGGTGACCCCCTCGCCCCTCCAGCCCTTTCCGATGCGGAGCTCGAAGTGCCGGGGACCGGAGGGCGCCCGACGCCGATCGAGGCGCAGCTCGGCGTCGGGAATCGCCGCCTCGATTCCCGCCAGGGTCGGCCAGAGGCGCGCGGTGGCGTGGAAGTGCCCGTGCAGGAGGCCGCCCAGGAGCGGCCGCAGCGCCGGATCGAGCATCCATCCGGTCTCCACGCCGGCGAACGCCAGCGACAGATCGGCGGCGCCATGCGCGACCTTGGCCGTGAGGCGGGTGCCCCCTCCTTCCACCTGCAGCGACCCGGCCAGCCCGTTGAACGGGCCATTGATCGTGGCGCGCAGATCCCCGTCGAGGTGCTTGGCCAAGGCCCCTTCCGGACGCCAGCTGGCGTCGAGCCCGGAGAGCGCGCCGCCGAAGTTGGCCCAGCGCGCGTCGACCTCCAGCCCGGGCAGACCGGGCGGCGGCCTGTTCGGCCCGAGCGGAAAGATGTTTCGAAACGCGGCGTACCCGGAGAGCCGCGCCCGTCCCGTCTCCGCCCCGGCGACCTCCAGCCGCAGATCGCTCGGCGCGGCGGGGGTGACGCCGACGTCGGTGATGGCCACCGCCTCGAACGGCACGCGCGCCGTCCAGGCCCCGCCGGGGCGCCCAATCCGCAGCGCGCCCCCGGAGGCGATCGCGTCGTGCGCCTCGAACTGCAGCGGCGGCCCGTCGCCGCCGACCGCCAGCATCCCGCCGGCGTTCACCCGCGCGAGCTCCAGCTCCCAGTCGGGGAAGGCGAGATCGACGTCGACATCCTCGAGCTCGACGTCGCGAATGACGAACGCTCCCGAAGGTCCGCCCCGGCTGGGGGCCTTCTTGGACGTTCGCTTGGCGTGCGGATCGAGGCAGCCGGCGCGCCCCTGGTCGGGCACGGCCAGGAACGCGTCGAACGAGCCGACCGCGTTGTCGGGCAGCGCCAGTCGCCAGCCGCCGCGCACCATCAGCACGTGGGAGAGGACCACCCGAGGCGGCTTCATGCCGACCTCCAGCGTCGCCTCCAGGCGCGCCGCCGAGAACACCACCTTTCCGTCGGCGCCGGTGATCCGCACGTTCTCGATCGCCAGCTCCGTGGGGGAGCCGAGCAGCAGCCGCCAGACGGCGGCCCACCCCAGATGCCCGCCCGAGATCTCGAACTTGCCGCAGAGACCGGCGGTCGCCCGGGCCACCGCCCAGCGCGCCGCCGACCCCCGCACGATCAGCGGCAGGAGGGTCACCAGCAACAACGGGGCGCCCAGCACCGTGGCCGTGATCCGGCCGATGCGACGCCGCCGCTGGCCAGACGCCTCGTTCATTGCACCCAGCGTATCAGCTCCGAGCCGCCGCCACCCGTAAGGCTCCGCCGCAGCTGGCCCTTCCTGTGGTCGTGGTGCATGACCATATTCGGTGAAAATGATGCGGGTTCAGGCGGGCCGCCGCGGGGCCGGGCTTCGGTCCGGGCGCGCGCGTGAGCGTCTGCTCGCGTCGCTCGTGTTCGCAGGAGCGATGGTGGGGTGCGCGTCGCAGCAGAAAAAGCAGGCTCCGGTGGTGCGGGACCTGCGCATCGAGGGGAATCAGGCCATCTCCTCGCGGCAGATCCAGAAGAAGATCCTCACCGCCAAGACCGGCTGGTGGCCCTTCGCCACCAAGCAGTACTTCGATCCGGTCAGCTGGGAGGCCGACCTGCGGCGGATCGTCCGCCTCTACGAGACGCGCGGCTATTACCAGACCCGCATCGCGGAGGAGGCGGCGATCCCGCAACCCAAGGGCGTGGCGCTGGTGGTGAAGATCGACGAGGGGGCCGTGACGAAGGTGGGGACCTTCGAGGTGAGGGGCCTGGAAGCGTTGCCGGCGGCCGATCGGGAGGCCGCGCTCCTGAAGATGCCGGTCAAGGTCGGCGCGCCGTTCGAGGAGAGTGACTGGGAGTCCGCCAAGAGCGGGCTCATCCCCCGGCTGCACGCGCGCGGCTACGCCAAGGCGACCGTCGAGGGCGAGGCGCTGGTCGACGTGAAGACGCACCTGGCGGCGGTCACGATCGTCGTGCACCCGGGCGTGCGCTACCGCTTCGGGGCGATCGACGTGAAGACCGCGCCCGAGACGCACGTCCCGGCGGTGTTCGTCTGGGAACAGGCACGCCTGGCGATCCACGAGGGCGCGCCCTACAGCGACGACGCGCTGGAGGAGGCCCAGCGTCGCATCTTCGGGATGGGGGTGTTCGGCAGCGTCACCGTGGCGGTCGGCGCGCCCGACGAGGCGGCGGCCGTTCTGCCGGTGGTGGTGACCGTCCGGGAGGCGCCCTTCCGCACGCTCCGGCTCGGCGCCGGTGTGGTGATCGATCAGATTCATCAGGAGGCCCGGCTCATCGGAGACTGGACCCACCGCAACTTTCTGGGCGGGACCCGAAAGCTGACCATTCACGCCGAGGCTGGCTGGGCATTTCTGCCCAATATTTACGCCGTCGCCACCAATGACCAGTCGGTGGCGGCGCGCAGCGGGCCGGTCGCCGATCTGGGCGCCACCTTCGAGCAGCCGCGCCTCGGGGGGCATCCGTCGCTCAAGCAGCAGAGCAGCATCGACCTGTCACGAACGATCCAGGAGACCTACGACAACCTGGGCGGACGCTTGGCCGCCGGCGTCGTCTGGCAGCCGCGCGCCCGGGTGTCGATCTTCCCCGCTTACCACCTGGAGGTCGACTACCTGAACGGCTCGCCAATCAACAGCGCCGCGGCGGCGCCGCTCACCCTGGGCTGCCAGACCACCACGGGCAGCTGCGTCGTCGTTCTGTCGTACCTCGAGGAGGTGGTGACCTGGGATCACCGCGACAAGCCCCTCGAACCGCACAATGGCTTTTACGCCAGCCTGTCGCTGCAGGAGGGAGGCGGTCCGCTTCAGGGCGACTTCGGTTACTTTCGCGTGCTCCCCGATCTGCGCGCCTACGTCAGCTTCCTCGACGACAACGCGCTCACCTTCGCCGCCCGCGTGCAGGTGGGGGAGCTCTGGGCGATCTCGGGCGAGAGCGCGGTGGTGATCCGGTTCTACGGGGGCGGCGCCAATTCGATGCGCGGCTTCTCGGAGCGCCGGCTGTCGCCGCTGCTCGAGGCGCCGGTACCGAACACCAATCCGCCGGTCACCTGCTCGGGGACGTCAATCTCCTCCACCGGGTGCGAGACGGTGCCGATCGGCGGCAACGGCATGTTCACGGGGAGCTTCGAGGCCCGTTACTCGGTGCTCGAGAACGTGCGGGTGGCCAGCTTCGTCGACGTCGGTCAGGTGACGAGCGGCCTGTTCGGCTTCGGTGACCTTCCAGGCGTGCAGTGGGCGGTCGGCCTCGGCCTGCGCTACCTCACACCGATCGGCCCGCTCCGGCTCGATCTTGCGCGCCGACTGCCTTTCGGGACACTCCCGGCGCTCTACAGCATCAATGCCAATGGGGCCGTCAGCACCCAAACCTATGCCGTCGACGAGAGCTGCTTCGGTCTCTTCGCCTCTCATCCGAACACGCCGGTGAGCGACGGCGCCTGCACCCTGCAGATCTCGATCGGGGAGGCCTTTTGAGGGCCCTGCGCATCGCCGGGGTGACGATCCTGGTGGTCCTGGCGATCGCGCTGCTGGCGATCGGCGGCCTCTGGACCTTCGCCCAGACGGACCGTGGTGGGGAGACGATCCGACGGATCGCCGTGGAGAAGGCGGACGCGCAGATCGCCGGTCAGCTCTCGGTCGAACGGCTGCGGTTCGGGGGCGATCGGCTCACGCTGGACGGCGTGGTCCTGCGCGATCCCGAAGGGGCGGAGGTGGCGCGGGTCGACGGGATCGATGTGACGTTCTCGGTCTTCGCGCTGCTGCGCCGGCACGTCGACCTGCGGCGGCTGGAGATCCGGCGTCCCGAGCTGCGCCTCGTCCTCGGCGAACGCGCGTCCGACGCTTCGAACCTGGCCCGGGCACTGGCCCCGGCGCACCCCTCGAAGGCGCAACAGCCGGAGGCCTCGGCGCCGGGCACGCGCGGGTCCAACATCACCGTCGATCTGCGCGCCCTGGCGGTGAGCGGAGGGACCCTCACCGTCCGCTCCTCCGCGCCCGAGGTTCACGTCGGGGCGATCGCGCTCGAGGGCTCGGCCCACTACGACGGACCGGGGCAGAATCTGCAGACCGACCTGCGGCTGACGACGGACGCAGGGCGGGTGGATGCCCAGGGGGCGGTCGATCTCGACAAGTTGCGGGCGCCGCCGTCGGGGCTCGCCGTCCGGGTCCGCCAGCTCGACCTCGCCAAGCTGATGCGCGACACGCCGGTCACCGCCATCGACCTCGACGTCAACACGCGCGGCGAGCACCTGGATGCCGACCTCCGCGCCAACGCGCCGGGCGCCACGGTGAACGGGCACGGCGCCCTGGACGACGGTCGCGTGGAGGCGCGCGCCCGGATCGAGGCGACCGATCTGGCGGCCACGGCCCGGAGCCTGGCGCGCTGCCATCTGGCCCCGCCCATCGTCATGGCCGGCCAGGGGCGGATCGACGTGGAGCTCTCGGGGCCGCTCGCGCGCCCGTCGCTGCGGGTGGCCGGCCGGGTGCCCCAGTTGACCATCGAACACAACTCCGTCCGCGGTCTGACCGTCAGCGCGACGCTCCCGCGACTCGACGCCCCCACCGCCATCGACCTGGATCTCAAGGCCACCTACGCCCGTCTCAGCGGCCGCGAGCTGCGCGGGCTCGACGCCACGGTGCGCGCCACCGGGCCTCTCATTCAGGCCGACGTTCAGGTGGCGAAGCCCTACCCCCTCGCCCTCGCTGCCGTGGGGCACCGGCTCTCGCCCTGGTCGGTGGAGATCGGCGAGCTCATGCTGCGATACCCGGAGGCGACCTGGAAGCTGGCGCAGCCGACCCGGATCGCGCTTCGGGGCGAGCGCGCCTCGATCTCCGGCCTCGATCTGCGCGCCCACGGCCAGGGTGTGCGCGCCGATCTCCAGAAGGGTCCCCGCGGCGGGAAGCTTCACCTGATCGTGTCGCACCTCGACTTGGCCAAGCTCCCCCGGCCGCTGAGGTCGCCCGCGCTGGCGGCGGCGGGGGCGGTCGATCTCGATCTCGATCTGCAATTCTCTCCCGCCCGGCTGGAGGGGAGCGTCGCCGCGCGGGCGCTCGGAAACACCGTCGACGCCAAGTTCGACCTCCCCGCCTCCTGGCCGCCCACGCGCAGCCTGAAAGAGAAAGATGCGCGCTTGAAGCTGGACCTGACCACCAGCGAGATCGACCTGGCGGCCGTGGCCCGCACGGTGGCCGGCGTGACCGGTCAGCGCTCGTCGCTCGACCCACACGGAAGAATCCAGCTGTCGGCGACGGTCGACGGAGACGCGGCCCGCCCCCGGGTCGACCTGGAGCTCAAGGGACGTTCCCTCCAGCTCGCCGGACGCGCGTTGGGTGAGCTGGACGTCGCGCTCCATGGAAATGACGATCGGCCCCTCACCCTGGCGGTGCACGCCGCGCCCCCCGGGGTCCCACCCGCCGAGCTCCAGGCCACCACGCCGCTGTCGCTGCGGGCCCTGCTTCGCCGCCCCCCCAGCGTCGCGACGCTGGCGCGGACGCCGTTCGAGATCAACGGCCACGTCGCGAAGGTTCCCCTCACGACGCTGGGGAAGATGGTCGGACACCCGGTGTTCAGCGGCGGCACAATCTCGCTGCAGCTCGCCGCCCGCGGCAGCGCCACCGATCCAACCGGGACGCTGGGGATCGATCTGGCCGGCGCCAGCGGGAGGCGTTTCCCCGCCACGGACGCGCGAATCGAGCTGAAGGTCGATCGGAAGAGCACGGAGGCCAACGTCCGCGTGGTGCGCCTCGGACACCCGCTGCTGGCGCTGGAGACGCGCTTCGGCGCCGGGCTGGCGGCGCTCGAGGATCAGAGTCGGCTCGCCGACGCGCCGCTCAGCCTGCGGGCGGTGGTCGGTCCGCTGGAGATGAAGCGGCTCGGTCTGCCGGGCGATCCCAGCGTCAGCGCGCGAAAAGACGCGATGCACGGGACCCTGCACGCCGATCTCTCCGTCGACGGCACCTTGCGGGCGCCGCGCCTCCAGGCCCACGTGCAGGCCAGCGACCTCAAGCTCGATCAGACACCGATCGGCTACGCCGAGCTGGAAGCCCACTACGCCGACAGCAAGTCACGCGTCACCGCGCGGGCCGTCTCGGCCAACGGCGGTCAGGCGACGCTGGAGGCCTCCGCGACCGTCGACCTCGGGCTGCCGGCGATCCTGGCGCGTCGCCTCGAGCCAGAGCAGTGGCCGTTCGACCTGCGGCTGCAGGCGCAGAAGCTCGACCTGCGGGGGCTCTCCGGTCTGACCACCACCCTGCGGCGCGCCGGCGGCCTGTTCGACGCCGACCTGACCGCGCACGGCAACATCCACGACCCCAGGTTCACCGGCCACGCCGCCTGCAATCGCTGCGCGCTGGAGCTGGCCGGGGTGGGCGATTTCCGCGAGATCCACCTGGCGATTCACGGCGACACCGACAAGATCGTCCTCGACGAGCTCTCGGCCAAGGAGAGCGACGGGGACGGCCGCATCACCGCCAGCCTGGCGCGAAAAGCGGGGGGCGCCGGCTATCAGATGACCGGCACCGTGGCGGTCAAGGAGATCCCCGTCTACAGCGAGGGGCAGGTGCTGGCGCATCTTTCACTGAACGCGGCGCTGTCGGGCAACTCCGGCGGCCGCGGGGACGTGGCCGACGCAAAGGTGGAGGTCGAGGACGCGCACGTGAAGCTCTCCGACGAGAAACGGCGCAAGCTCCAGTCGCTGCGCACGCCCGACGACGTGGTGATCGTCGACGACGGCCGCCCGATCGACCGGGTCCAGGCGAAGAAGCTGAGGACGGTGGCCGGTCGCATCGCCCCCCCCGCGCCCTTGACGACGACGACGGCGGGGACGACCCCGACCGACAGCGGAGAGAGCGCGCCGCCAGGTGTCCTCCTCTGGAAGCGGATCACCATCGCCGTGACGGCGCCCCACAAGCTCTGGGTGAGCGGCAGCGGCGCCGCGCTGGAGCTGGGGCTGGCGCCTGACTTCCGGATCGTGCTCGCCGACGAGACCCACCTGCACGGCGAGGTGATCGTGCGGCGCGGGCGGGTCGACGCCCTGGGCCGGCGCTTCGACCTCAAGGCCGACTCCTCGCTGCTGTTCGAAGGGGCGCCGGACCATCCGACGCTGGACGCGACGGCGCAGTATCAGGACAACGACGACAACGTCACCGTGCTGGTGACCGCCAAGGGGCCGATCGATCACCTGACCATCGATGTCAGCTCTCCCAATCGGCCCGACCTGAATCAATCGCAGCTCTACACGCTGATCATCACCGGCCACCTGCCGTCGACCGGGGCCAGCAGCGGCGGCCTGGGCGCCACCGCTCAGAACGAGGCGGCCTCGCTGGTCGCCGGCGTGATCGCCGGTTCGTTGCAGCAGACGCTGTCCAAACACCTGCCGCTCGACGTGCTCACCATCGACACCGGCGGAGGCCAGGGGCTGACGGGGACGCAGCTCGAAGCCGGCCGCTACGTCACCGACAGGCTCTACGTCGGCTACGTCGGACGGATCGGCGCCGATCCGGCGCTGTACCAGAATCGGAACGCCGTCCACCTCGAGTACCGACTGACCGAGCGCTGGCAGATCGCCGGTGAGTACGGCGACGTCGGGACCGGCTCCGCCGACTTGATGTGGAAAAAGAGTTACTGAGCCGAGTTACTGAGCGCGCGCCTGGGGAAGCGCCCGCGAGCCGCCCGGCGTGGCGACGCCGGTTGGCGCCGCCGGCAGCTCGACCCTGAACGTGCATCCCACGCCGGGAACGGAGCGGACACCTACCCGACCGCCGTGCGCGTCGGCGATTCGCTTGACCGTGGCCAGCCCGAGACCGATGCCCGGCTGGCCGCTGTTCAGACCGCGCACGTAGGGCTCGAACACCTGCTCGCCCAGCTCCGGCGGCAGGCCCGGACCGTTGTCCTCGACCTCCATCCGGACGCGCGCCCCGTGCCGATCCGCGCACGACGACGCGCGCACGACGATGCGTGGAGAAGGGACATCGCCCGCATACTTGATGGCGTTGCGCAGGAGGTTGGAGACCAAGCTCGCCAGAACGCCCGGGTTGCAGGCGACCTTCCCCGGTGCGACGACCTCGGAGACGATGGAGATCTCACGCTCTCGTTCTCCCTGACCAGCCGCGATCTCCTTGATGGCCCCGGCGATCACCTCGGCGACGTCGGCCTCGGCGCCGGGCTGCGGGCGGGCGCCGGCCCGCGCGAAGGCCAGCAGGCCGTCGGCGATCAGTCGCGCGCGCATGATCCCCGCGCGTCCCGATTCGATGGCCCGCGCGGCGCGCTCGGGTGAAGCGGTGCCGCGGGCGAGCAGATCGAGCGCCAGGTTGGCGGCCGACAGCGGCCCGACCACGTCGTGCGCCACCCGTCCGGCGAACGCCTCCAGCTCGTCGGCCCGCTGTTCGAGCAACGCCGTGGTGCGCCGCACCAGTCGCCAGGCCAAGGACCCGGCGAGCAACGTCAACAGCACGCAGATCGCGTCCAGCACGATCGCGTTGACCACCGATTGCCGCCCCAGCCTGCCGATGGTTCGCCCCAGCTCGCCGCCCCTGGCGGCGTTGAACTCGATGAGGCGCAAGGCGGCCGCATCAAGGCGATTGGCCGCCGGCTGCAGCTCGTTCTTCAGCACGGACCGCACCTGCATGCGATCGGGGTCCCGCTCAATCTGCTCCAGCCGCGCGATCGCCGTCACCAGATCCCCCTGCGCCTGCTCGGCCGCCGGAACCAGGTCGGCTTCCAGCGGAGAGCTGGGCAAGGCGCGGTAGCTGTTCCAGTCGCGCTCGAGCGCGGTGAGGGCGGTGTCGATCCGCTGGCGTTCGAACGGGGGACTGCCCTCCAGCGCCGCGTCGAGATCTCCGTCGCCGAGCAGGGTGATCCGGCGCAGATCGGCGCGCAGCAACGACAGATGCTCGACGCTCGGCGAGGTGCCCCGGGCGATCTGTTCGGCGGCCCTCCGGATGCCGATGTCGCTCCACTCGGCGACCGCGGTCGCGGCCATGAAGACCGCCGCGACCACGGCAAAGGCAACCAGCAGCGTGCGGCCGGATGAGTCGAGCTTGTTACGATCGGGCCGCACCCGCTCGGTCTAGCAGGCGGGCGCCCGCCCGCAACTCGGGTCGAGCCCTCGATTCCCGCGCGCGCCCAACGATGCCGCAACCCACCTCCAAGGAATGGTAGAAGCCAGACATTCGCCATGGCACGAATTCTGGTCGTCGAGGACGAGAAGGACCTGCAGGAGGTCCTGAGCTACAATCTGCGCCAGGCGGGCCACACCGCGATCGTCGTGGGCGGCGGGCGGGACGCGCTGGGTGCGGTGACCGAGCACCGACCCGATCTGGTCCTGCTGGATCTGATGCTCCCGGACGTGTCGGGCGTGGAGATCTGCCGCCGCCTGAAGGGCAACGCGGAGACCAAGGACGTCCCCATCGTGATGGTGACGGCGAAGGGGGACGAGGTCGACCGGGTGGTGGGGTTCGAGCTGGGCGCCGACGACTACGTGGTCAAGCCCTACAGCCTGCGCGAGCTCCTGCTGCGGGTCGACGCCGTGCTTCGCCGCACCACGCCCGTCCAGGCCGGCAGCGCGCGCGGCGTGCTGGTCTTTGGCAAGCTGCGCGTCGATCGCGACGCGCACCGGGTCTGGGTGGACGGCGAGGAGGTGACCTTGACCGCCCTCGAGCTGCGCCTGCTCTCGACGCTCCTCGAGCGCCGCGGGCGCGTGCAGTCGCGCCCGGCCCTGCTCGACGACGTCTGGGGAATGAGCGGCGAGGTCACCACGCGCACCGTCGACACCCACGTCAAGCGGCTGCGCGAGAAGCTGCTGAGCGCCGGCCCCTACATCGAAACGGTGCGCGGGGTCGGCTATCGCTTCACGCCGGCGCCCGACCACGCGGCGGCCACCGGCGACGGGGCCGACCACGACGACGAGCCATGAGGCTCAACATCCGCGGCAAGCTGTTCGCCGTCTCGCTGGGCCTGATCGGGGTCTCGATGCTGGCGGGCGAGATCTATCTTCGCCCGACGGTGGAGGCTGACCTGCTGGATCGGATCCGCGATGATCTGTTCGCGCGGCTTTCGCTGGTCGAGCACGCCGCCCAGGGGCAGCCCGACCTCGACCGCGCCCATTGGGACGCCCTGGCCGACGAGCTCGGACCGCTGGCCCACGGGCGGGTCACCTTCATCGGCGCCGACGGCGTGGTCCTCGGCGATTCGCAGATCTCGCTGGAAGGGCTGGCGCAGGTGGAGAACCACCGCGACCGCCCCGAGGTGGCGGCGGCGCTGGCGGGGGGCGAGCGGTCGTCCACCCGCAACAGCGCCACGGTGCACGAGCGGCTGATGTACGCGGCGGTTCCGCTGGCGCTGCCCGGCGGGGCGCGGGGCGCGGCCCGTCTGGCCGTGCCGCTCGACGAGGTCGACGCCGCCGTCAGCAAGCTGCGCCACATCTTGTGGGCGGCGCTGGGGCTGGCGCTGATCGTGGCGGTGGTGCTCTCCAGCGCCGCCGCGCAGATGCTCTCGCGCGCGCTCGGCCGCATGACCGAGGCGGCGCAACAGATGGCCGCCGGCGATCTGGCGGTGCGGACACGCCCCTCCGGCACCGACGAGATCGCCGATCTGGGACGGGCGCTCGACGCCATGGCCGGGAACCTGGCCAGCACGCTCACCGCGCTCCGCACCGAGCGCGATCTGCTGGAGGTGATCCTGCAATCGATGCAGGAGGGGGTGCTGGTGCTCGACCAGGACAGCCGCATGCTGCTGGTGAACCCGGCCTTGCGCGCCACCTTCTCGCTCGGCCCCGACGCCGAGGGGCGGGCGGCGCTGGAGCTGATCCGCAACGCCGAGCTGCAATCGATCCTGGAGCGCGCGCGCAAGGGGAGCGGCGCCGTCACCGGCGAGATCGAGATCACCGGCCCCAAGCCACGGCGGCTGCTCGTTCACGCGGCGTCGCTGCCCCCGCTCAACGCGAGGTCTCAAGGCCTCCTGGCGGTGTTCGTCGACGTGAGCGAAATCCGGCGCCTGGAGACGCTGCGCAAGGACTTCGTGGCCAACGTCTCGCACGAGCTGCGGACCCCGATCACCGCCGTGCGCTCGGCCGTCGACACGCTCCGGCTGACGCTGGAGCGTGATCCGGGCGCCTCGGATCGCTTCATCGACATCATCGACCGCAACGCCCAGCGCCTCGGCGCGCTGGTCGAGGATCTGCTCGATCTGTCGCGCATCGAATCGAAGGAGTACCGGCCCGACGTGGCGCCGGTGCCGTTGCGCGCCGTCTCCGAACAGGTGCTCTCCCTCCTGCGTCCGCGCATCGAGGAGAAATCGTTCGACGTGGTCAACGAGATCGCCGCCGACCTGCCGTCCGCGCGTGCCGATCGCAAGGCGCTCGAGCAGGTGTTCACCAACCTGCTGGACAACGCCATCAAGTACTGCGGCTCGGGCACCCAGATCCGCCTGCGCGCCCGGCTGGCGGCGCCGGGGAACGCCCTGCGGGTCGAGATCGCCGACTCCGGCCCCGGCATCGAGCCGCGCCACCTGCCGCGCCTGTTCGAGCGGTTCTACCGCGTCGACAGCGGCCGGTCGCGCGACATGGGCGGCACCGGGCTGGGGCTGTCGATCGTGAAGCACCTGGTCGAAGCGATGGGTGGAACGCTCGGCGTCGAGAGCATCCCCGGCCGCGGCGCCACCTTCTGGTTCACCCTCCCCGTGGGGTCATCGCAAGCGCTCGGGTGAAAAGCCAGCGATCGAACTTCCTTGAATCGTTGAACTGCCGCGCCGCGGCTATTTTGTAACATATTTGTTGCACGGCCGTATCGCGACCGTGGCAAGGTGAGCCCTCCTTTCAGCACATGTCGGTCGCCAAGCGCACGCTCCGAAGAGTCATCAGCTCATGGCTGAACGGCGGGAGCGAGCCGCCCCAGCTGCTGCGGCGCTGCGAGACCTGCGGCGAGAAGTGCTGGCGTCCCCTCGACGCCTCGATCAAGCACGTCGAGGTCGACGCGCGGCTGGCCAACGGAGCCCGCGCCGATCTCCTCCTGACCGACAATCGCGGCGGCGTCCAGCTGGTGATTCAGCTGGACGGCGGCAGCCGCCTCCCCAACCGGATCGATCCGCGCGCCGGATTGCCGCTGGTGGTCCTGCGCGCCGCCACGCTCGACGCCGATCCCGCGCGCTGGGCGGCGCTGCGCGAGTTCAGCATGCCGGCCTGGCGTTGCCGCTGCGCCGGCACCCGCTCGCTCTCGGTCGACGACGACTTCTCGCTGCGCGCGATCGGCTGTCCGATTCACCTCCGCCACGACGGCACCCAGCACTTCGCCCGCGTCATCGAAGACTGCGGCCGCTGTGCCTTCTTCGTGGGGATCGGTTATGTCGGCGCCGATCGCCGCCGCATCCAGCTCCGGTGCGGATTCGGTGCGCCACCTTCGGAACGCCGACCACCCGCGCCCGCTCCGCTGATCGAGCTCGGCCCACGTCTCCAAATCGTGGCCGGATCGTAACCGCCTCTCTCCGCGCGTTCGGCCATCATGCTGGACAGGAGACGACGCGGAGATGTTCGATTTCGACGTACTCAAGATCAGCGAGGCGCCCGACGGTGAAGAGCCCAACGGTGAGGAGATGGACGGCGCGCGCGTGCGCAGCAGGAAGTCCGTTCTCGGTCTGCACACCTTGCGCCTCGACGTGCGCGTCACCGACGTGCCGCGCGGACCGGCGCTCACGCTGTCGCCTGAGGCCGGCCTGGCCTCGGCGATCGAGGCGATGCGCCAGCGGGCCCGCGGGGCGGCGGTGGTGGTTCAGAACCATCGCCCGGTCGGCGTCGTCACCGACCGCGACATCCTGACCCAGGCCTGCGCCGAGCTCGACGACCTGCGCGCTATCCCGATCAGCTCGGTGATGTTGCCCTGCGCGGAGCCGCTCTGCGAGACCGACACGGTGGGGTCGGCGCTCCGAAGCATGTGCGCGCGGCGCCAGTGGTACCTGCCGATCGTCTGCAGCCGGGGGCTCTTCATCGGAGCGCTCGACATCGCGGATATCTCGCTGTGGCTGCGCGATCGCTTGACCATGATTTCAGTCGACGCCGCGTTCGCCGGCGTCGACGCCAGCCTGTAGTCCGATAGGGGTTGGGCCCGATAGGGGTTGGGCCCGATAGGGGTTGGGCCCGATAGGGGTTGGGACAGAGAAGAGACACCCGGGAGCGGCGCGCGAGGAGGACGTCGAGGAGAGGGGGGCGCGCCGCCCCCGGGGCTCGTTTGCCGCGAGCGTCAGAGCGTGTCGGACTTCGTATCGGAGTTGCCCCCCGAGGTCTTGTGCGCCTCGGCGTCGCCCAGCTCCTTCGCGCAGCGGGCAATCCGTTCGAAGATCTGGCGGCGCTCGTCGGGGCTGAGAACGCCGTCGCAGTTGTGCAGGATGCTTCGCGAAAGCTCCAGGCAGTCGCGCCACTCGCCGCGCGCCAGGTGAAGGTCCGCGTAGCGGTTCCAGACCCGAAACTGATCGCGAAGCCGAATCCACTCCGGCGGCAGGTGCATCTCGACCGGGCTCGCCCGCCGCAGCACGGCCCCCACGCGCAGGATCAGCTCGCGCATGCTGAACGGCTTCACCACGTAGTCATCGGCGCCGAGCGCCAGTCCCCGCACGCGGGCGTCCGACCCACCCATCGCGGTGAGGAACACGATCGGCACGCGGCGCGTCTCGGGCATCGCGCGCAGGCGCCGGCAGATCTCCACCCCGTCGATGTCCGGCAGCATCTGGTCGAGGAGGACGAGATCGGGGCATTGCCGCTCGACCTCGGCCAGCGCCTGCGCGCCGGTCAGCGCCCCCACGGCCTCGTAACCGGCGCTGCGCAGCCCCTCCCGCACGGCCTCATTGATGTCCGCGTCGTCATCCACGACCAACACCCTGAACATCCTGGTGAGCCTACCCGACTCCACTGAGTCGTGGGTGACGGAACTGTGACGCCGCCGGACGAGGTCGAAGCCGGTCTGGCCGAGGTCGAAGCCGTTACTGAACCGTCACCGAGGTGTCGGACGAGCCACACAGCCGCAACACTTCATTCCAGGATTTTGATCGGCGTTGACCCCGTTGCGTGCGCCGGGATACGGCTGCTGGCGCACCACAAAAACCAATGATTTATCGGAGGCCATCAATGACACGTATGACTCGCTTTGCCGTCACGTTTGTCGTGACCGCGGGGGGACTCCTGGCTGCGCGCGCCGCAAGCGCGCAGGACGCCGGAACCAACCCCACCTGCGCCAGCTTGCCCAACCCGGTCTACATGGACGGCTCGAGCGCGTTCGTCCCGACCGTCCAGTCCTTCGCCGTCCTGCTGGCGGCGGAGTCTACTCCGATCACCATCGTCTACCTGTCGCCGGGATCGTGCGCCGGGGTGAACGACATCGCCACGACCGCGGACCTCACCGGAACCGCGAACTACTTCACCCTGACCGGGACGACCGTCAACAAGCTGACCTGCACTCTTTCGGCCGGACAGAAGGCGGACATCGGCGTCTCGGACGTCTTCTACGGCTCGTGTGGCACGGCTGCGCCGGCGACCCAGCCGGCCACGCTGAAGGACTTCCCGGGCCCCGTGCAAGCGATGGAGTTCGTGGTCGCCAAGGCGAACACCGGCACCGCATATCTGACCGCGGCTGAGGGGAACGTCCTCTATGGCTGCGGCTCCACGGCCAACGTCTCCACCTTCACCCAGGCGAACGGGATCTTCTGCCGCAACTCGGCCTCGGGAACACAAATCATCGTCTCCGATAACGTCGGTCTGTCGCCGGCCACGCCGGCCCCTCCGATCTGCGTCTCGGCAGGCAGCAGCGGTGCGGTCGCCACGGACGTCAGCGGTTACACGACGCCGGCCGCCGCCGTCGGCTTCCTGGGCGCGGACGTCTATGACACCAACCGCACCACCCTGGGCGCGCTGGCATTCCAGGCCTTCGGTCAGACCAAGGCCTACTACGCCGACTCGACCCCCTCCGCGGTCGATCGCCAGAACGTTCGCGACGGTCACTACACGATGTGGGGCTACGAGCACATGTTCGCCTACGTCAACAGCAGCGGCGTGCCGACCAGCGCCAACGCCGCCAAGGTCATCAACCTGATCACCGGCGCGGCGACCGACGCCAACGTCGGCGACTACGTCCAGATCGAAGGAAAGGCCGGGACGATCCCGCTCTGCGCGATGGGCGTGCAGAAGGTCAACGACTCGCCCGGGTACCTGTCGGCGGCCCCGACCGCGCCGACCTGCACCTGCGCGTACGTCAAGGCGGCCAGCGGCACGGCGCCGGCTTCGTGCGTGGCCTGTGGCGGCACTTCCGACGGTGGAGCCGACGCGGCGGCCGCCGGCTGCACCGGTGGCAAGACCTGTCAGCACGGCTTCTGCGAGTGAAAGGACTTATGACCATGCGTAGACATCTGAAGAACTTTTTCTTGGTGGTGACTCTGGCTGGCTTCGGCGGCTCCGGCATGATGGCCTGCTCGTCGAGCTCATCCGGTGGCACCGGTGGCAGCGGCGGCGGGGCAGCCGGGAGCAAGGGCACCGGCGGTACAGCAACGGGCGGCGCGGCTGGGGCAGGCACGGGCGGCGTGGGTGGCGGAGCAGGAGCAGGCACGGGTGGTGCGGCCGGCGCGGCGGGGGGCAGCGGAACCGGTGGAGCTGGCGGCGCGGGCGGGCAGAGCGCGGCGCAGGTGAACCTGGCGATCATCAACGCCACACCGGCGACGGGCGTCACGGCCGTGACGCCGTCGCGCACCGCGCCGACGTTCACCTCGGCCACCTGTCCGTAGTTCACGCACGTTCATTGCTGTCCCTCTCCGGGGGGGGAGGGACAGCAATGAGTTTTTTCTTCTTTAAGCGATGACTGTTGAACTTGGCAAACAAAGCATTCGGTAGATGGGCGCGATATTGGCTCGTTGGGTTTTTGTCCGTGGCGTCGACGACCGCCGCGGCCCAAACGGCCGGGCCGCCCGCAGCGGCACCGCCCACGGCGGCACCGCCCACCAGAGGCTCGGACGCCGCCGCGCCTTTGGGACCGCTGTCTCCGGCGGACGACGCTGCGGCCAAGGCAGCCGCTGAAGCCGCCGCGCGCGAGCAGCAGGCGCGGGAGGCCCGCGAGGCCGCGCAGGCCCGCGAAATCGCCCAGCTGCGCACCGATCTCGAGCAACTGCGCAACCAGCAGGTCGAGGACCGTCAGGTTCGCGCCGAGGCGGTCGATGCGCTGAACGCGCGGGCGGAGGCGCTCAGGGCCGAGGCGATGCAGGCACCGCCCGATGTGCTCACCGCGCGCATCGGACTGAGCCTGACCGGTTATCTCCAGGCCGACTGGGTGGTGAACAACCAGTCGTCGCAGAACCAGCTAAGCCCGACCGGGGCACCGCTGAACCAGAACGAGATCTACATCCGCCGGGCGCGCCTGCGCGCCGCCGTCGAGCGCTGGTGGGTGGCCGGGTTGGTCGAGTTCGACGGCAACACCGTCAACGGCGCGACGGCGCGGATCATCGGCGCCGAAGCCTCGCTGAAGTTTCCGCCCGAGCGCGGCAACCCGCTGCCGCTGTTGATGGCGACGATCGGGCTGTTCAAGATTCCCTTCGGGTTCGAGGTCGGCCAGAGCGATCGGGAGCGGCTCTTCCTCGAGCGCTCCACCGCGGAGCACGGGCTGTTTCCGGGTGAATACGACGCCGGGGTCCGGCTGCAAGGCGGCTGGCGCTTTGCCCGCTACCAGTTCGCCTTCATGGACGGCGAGCCGATCGGCGAGAAGACCGCCTTCCCGCTGCACGATCCCAACAGCGAAAAGGACTTCGTCGGCCGGGTGGGGATCGACACGCCGATCGCGCCGATGGTCTGGGTGGCCGGGGGATTCTCCGGCCTCTCCGGAACCGGGTTCCACCCCGGAACGCCGGCCACCAAGGCGACGTTGCAGTTCACCGATCGCAACGGCGACGGTGTCCTCTCTGGCCTGAACGAGATCCAGGTCATCCCGGGTGCTTCGGCCACACCGTCCCAGAATTTCTCCCGCTTCGGCTACGGCGCCGATCTGCGCTTCGGGGTGAACGAACCGGAGCTCGGCGCGACCGTTCTCTGGAGCGAGCTCTACTGGGCGCAGAACCTCGATCGGGGCGTCCTGCCGGCCGACCCGGTGGCGTTCGGCCGCAACTACCGAGAGTTCGGCTTCTACCTCGGCCTGACGCAGGATCTCGGCCCGCACCTCCAGGCCGGCATCCGCTACGACTTCTACAATCCAGACGCCGACTCCGTGAACACGGTGATGGGGGCGACGAAGCCGACCGCCTTCGCCTATCAGACCGTGGCGTTCGCGGGAGCCTTGCGCTGGTCGTCGGGCCGCCTGATTGCGGAGTACGACCTCAACCGCAACCACAACGGCCGCGACGCCGAGGGAAACCCGGTCAACCTGCCGTCGAACGCCTTCACCCTGCGGGGCGAGGTGAGCTTTTGAGGCGCGCCGCCCTCACGCTGCGGGCGGTCGGCTTCGTCGCGAGCTTGCTGGCGGCCGGGTGCGCCGCCAGCGCCAGCCCGGAGTCGGGCATCACCGCGCTCCTGCGGGCCTCGAACGGGCAGTTCGTCGAGGGGGCGCTGCCTCCCGACACCTCCGCGACCGGCTCGGCCGTCATCAGCGGCGTCGCCATCAACAACACCAACGTCTATCCCGGTGAGGAAAACTTTCCCCTCTCGGGGACGGTCACCGGCGCGACCGCGCTGGTCGGCCTCGAGGACGACGCCGGCTACTGGATCATCCCTGCGACGCTCGTCGATCAGACGACGGTCGGCGGCTTCGACTTCTCCACCCAGCTGACGTTCTCGCCCCTCATGCCGGTGGGAGCGCAGACCTTGATCCTGCGCGGGGTCGCCCAGGACGGGACGGTCGGCCCGGCGCAGCTCTACAAGCTCGCTGCCGGAACGCTGGCGCCGACCGGTTTTCCCCTGGTGATCACGCTCGCCTGGGACACCGAAGCCGACCTCGACCTGCACGTGGTGATGCCGAACGTGACCGATCCGAGCACCCCGATCGAGATCTGGGCCAAGCACCCGGTCGGTCTGCCAGTCCCGATGCTGGGCGCGCCCCCGCTCTATCCGGACCAGATCGCCGACGCGGCCTATCTGGACTTCGACTCCAACGCCAACTGCGTGATCGACGGCCGGCGGCAGGAGAACGTCATCTTTCCGGTGGCGCCGCCGCCAGGCGACTACACGGTCCGCGTCGATACGCCTTCGCTGTGCGGTCAGGCCGACGCGCAGTGGACCGTGAGCGCCACCCTGACCGACGCCAACATGAGCTCCACCTCGCTCGGATTCGTCCAGTGGGAGTCGACCGACGCCTCCACCCGCGGCCCTCACGGCGCCGGTTCGGGCCTGCTGGCCTTCACGTTCACGATTCAATGAAAGGTAGCTGGAAGGGGGAAACATGAATTCCAACGTCCTCATGCAAAAGCTGGTGTTCGTCGCCTCGGTCGCCAGCCAGGCGGTGCTCTACGTGCTGCTCGGCCTGTCGGTGCTGTCGATCGGCGTGATCGTCGAGCGCTGGTGGTACTTCCGGCAGCGCCGCGACAACCTGGACGATCTGGCGGAGCGTCTGCGCAAGGCCTTCGGCCGCGGCGATCTGGCGGCGGCGCGCAAGCTGCTCGCGGCCAGCAAGTCGGTCGAGGCGACGATCGTGCGCGAGGCGCTCGACTGGTACGACGACGGTCCGGAGGCGGTCGAGCAGATCCTGGCCAAGGCGACCCGCCTGCGGCGCAAGTCGTTCGAGGGGGGGCTGCTGTTTCTGGGGACGCTGGGCAACAACGCGCCCTTCATCGGCCTCTTCGGCACGGTGCTCGGCATCGTCACGGCCTTCCGGGAGCTGGGGGCCAACTCGATGGGCGCGATGGGGAACGTCATGGGCGGCATCGCCGAGGCGCTGATCGCCACCGCGGTCGGCATCCTGGTCGCCCTCCCCGCCGTCATCTTCTACAACGTGTTTCAGAAGAAGGGCGGCGACATCGAGGAGCAGGCCGCCGCGCTCGGCAACATCGTCATCGCCTCGATGCGAACCCACCGCCGCGCCGACGCGGCGCCGACCGCCACGGACCCGATCGCCGACCGCACCGGCGAGCACGTCGGACGGGTGGCGGGGGTCGAGGCCTAGATGGCCGGCACGATGGGGGGCGGCCGGGGCCGCGTCCGCACGATCGCGCAGATCAACGTCACGCCGCTGGTCGACGTGGTGCTGGTGTTGCTGGTCATCCTGATGGTCGCCTCGACCTACATCGTGGCGCAGACGCTGAAGGTGCAGCTGCCGCGCGCCAAGTCGACCGACGGCACGGCCGACAAGCCGACCAAGGTCGAGCTCCTCAAGGACGGACGCCTGCGCTGGAACGAGGTCGACACGCCCGAGTCGGCGCTGGCCGACAAGATGAAGGCGGCCGTGGCGGCCGATGCCGACATGAGCCTGGTGGTGAGCGCCGACAAGGAGGTGATGCACGGCAACGTGGTGCACATCCTCGACCTGGCCAAGCTGGCGGGCATCACCAAGTTCGCGATCAACGTTCAGCAGAGCGGAGAGTAGTCCTTGCGGTTGCCCACGGTCATCATCTCCGTGGGGCTCCACGTCGGTCTGGCCGTCGGCCTGATCTCGGTCGCCCAAAAGCGCGAGCTGCGACGGCGGGCGATCTCCGTCGCCGTGCAGGACGAGAAGAAGAAGGCGAA
>CAWKBC010000035.1:0-113365 GCA_963847705.1 uncultured Pseudomonadota bacterium
CTCCGCTGTTCTTCACGTTGATGCGGTACTCGGCGCCGCGGCACTTGCGGGTGATGGTGAACTTGCTGACCTCGCCGCCCATGCAGGGGTGCACGCGCAGGCCGTCGAAGTCGGGGCGCACGCCCAGGAGGTACTGGGAGATGGCCACGAAGTTCCAGGCCGCCGTCCCGGTGAGCCAGGAGTTCTTGGCCTCGCCGTGGCGAACGGCGTCCTTGCCGGCGATCATCTGGGCGTAGACATAGGGCTCGAGGCGATGGACCTCGCTCTGCTCCTCGAGGTAGGCCGGCGCGATCTTCTTCCAGTAGTCGAAGGCGCGATCGCCGCGGCCAATCATCGTCTCGGCGATGATCACCCAGGGGTTGTTGTGGCAGAAGATGCCGGCGTTCTCCTTGTAGCCCTGTGGGTACGAGGAGATCTCGCCCAGCTCCACGTGGTACTCGGAGTAGGGGGTGTTGTTGAGGACGATGCCGTACTTGGTGTCGAGCCGCTCCTTGACCGAGTCGAGCGCCTTCTTGGCCTGGCCGCCCTCCACGCCGACGCCGGCCATGACGCAGAAGCCCTGCGGCTCGATGAAGATCTGCGACTCCTTGTTCTCCTTGCTGCCGACCTTGTTGCCGAAGAAGTCGTAGGCGCGCAGGAACCATTCGCCGTCCCAGCCGTGCTTGAGAATGGTTTCGGACATCTTCGAGGACTCGCCCCGCGCCTTCTTCGCCTCCTCGGCGAAGCCGAGCTTCTCGGCCAGGAAGGCGTAGTCGGGCGCCACGCCCACGAACATGCCGGCGATGAAGACCGACTCCGCGGTGCGGCCGGTCTTGTTGCCGGTGGTCTGGAACGATTCGTCGGGCGTCTCCGAGAAGCAGTTCAGGTTGAGGCAGTCGTTCCAGTCGGCGCGCCCGATGAGCGGCAGGCCGTGCGGCCCCAGGTTGTTGAGCGTGTAATTGAAAGACCGCTTCAGGTGCTCGAACAGCGTGGTCTTGGTCTTGGGGTCGTTGTCGAACGGCACCTGCTCGTCGAGGATCCCGTAGTCGCCGGTCTCCCGGATGTAGGCGGCGACGCCGAAGATCAGCCAGAGCGGATCGTCGTTGAACCCGCTGCCGACGTCGTTGTTGCCCCGCTTGGTGAGCGGCTGGTACTGGTGGTAGGCGCTGCCGTCGGGGAACTGCGTCGAGGCGATGTCGATGATCCGCTCGCGCGCGCGCTCCGGCACCAGGTGGACGAACCCCAAGAGGTCCTGGTTCGAGTCGCGGAACCCCATTCCGCGGCCGATCCCCGTCTCGAAGTACGAGGCGCTGCGCGACATGTTGAAGGTGACCATGCACTGGTAGGGGTTCCAGATGTTGACCGTCCGGTTCAGCTTCTCGTCGGTCGACTCGATGGAGTAGTTCGAGAGCAGCCGCGACCAGTGGTCGCTGAGCCCCTTCATCGCGGCGGCGACCTGCTCCGGGGTGGAGAACTTCTCGATCAGGGCGTGGGCCGGCTTCTTGTTGATGATCCCGGGCTTCTCCCACTTGTCGGCGCGCGGAACCTCCACGTAGCCGAGGGTGAAGACGAAGGTCTTCTCCTCGCCGGGCGCGAGGTTGACGTCGAGGCCGTGCGAGGCGATGGGCGACCAGCCGCTGGCGACCGACTTGGACGAGGCCCCCTTGAGCGCGACGTCGGGCGCGCTCCAGTCGTTGTAGAGGCCGAAGAAGGTCTCGCGGTCGGTGTCGAACCCCGCCACCTCGGCGTTCACGTTGTAGAAGGCGTAGTGATCGCGCCGCTCGCGGTACTCGGTCTTGTGATAGATGGTGCTGCCGCCGCGCTCGATCTCCACCTCGCCGGTCGAGAAGTTGCGCTGGTAGTTGGTCATGTCGTCGTAGGCGTTCCAGAGACACCACTCGATGAACGAGAAGACCTTCAGGCTCTTGGGTCCCGCCGAGGTGTTCTTGATCCGCAGCTCGTGAACCTCGGCGGTGTGCCCCTGCGGGACGAACATCAGCAACGAAGCGCGGACGCCCTTGCGCTCGCTGGTGATGCGCGTGTAGCCGAGGCCGTGCCGGCACTCGAAGCTGTCGAGCGCGGTCTTGGTCGGCGCGAAGCTGGGGTTCCAGACCTCGCCGCCGTCGTTGATGTAGAAGTAGCGGCCGCCCACGTCGGTGGGGACGTTGTTGTAGCGATAGCGCATGAGGCGCCGCAGGCGGGCGTCGCGATAGAAGCAGTAACCGCCCGCGCGATGCGAGACCAGCGCGAAGAAGTTCTCCGACCCCAGGTAGTTGATCCAGGGGTAGGGGGTCTTCGGCGTGGTGATGACGTATTCGCGGCTCTTGTCGTCGAAGTATCCAAAACGCATCGCTGGTCCTCTTTCGAAGGCGGTTCTACTCGCAGAAGAACTTCAGGTCGTCGATGTAGATGTCGTAGGCGGCGCGGGGGATGTTGACCTGGAACTGGATGCCGTAGAGCTTCGATGGCGTGATGTGCGGCTTGTGGGGCGCGCCCCAGTCCGGCATCTGCTTCATGCTCTTGAACGGAAAGCTGTAGAGCTTCCAGTCGTTGGTGAGGACGATGTTCGCCCCGAAGTCGTTGAAGCACTCCGTGCAGACGCCGCCGTCCGGATCGGTGTTCACGTCCGGAACCTTCAGCCGCACCTTCCCGGTTGAGTCGGGCCCCTTCTTGGCCCAGAACGAGATCCCGGCGTATTTGGAGGCGTCGTACTGCCCCTTGGGGTCGATGAAGTTCATCCCCAGGCCTGAAAAGACGATGGCGCCGGTCCCGATGGTCCCGTGATAACGGGCGGCGTACTGCGAGTCGTGGCCCCCTTCGCTCATCGCGAAGGTGCCCCCCTCTTCACCCGCCGTCGGCTCGACCGTCGTCGTCCCCTTGTCCTTGAACGTGTACCAGTAGCCGCCCCGGCCGTCGTTGGGCAGGTTCTGGTTGTTCCCGTCCTCGCCGTCGTCGATGAGCGCGTTCGGGCCGCAGTCCTTCCCCACCGCCACGCCCGGCGCTGCGGCCGCGGCCGGCGCCGCCGCAGCTCCGCCCCCGATCGACGCCGCCGACCCGGGCGCCGCGCTGGGCGCCGTCGCCGACTTGTCCGGGATGATGCACCCGAGCAGCATCAGCGAGCCGCCCGCCAGCACCAGAAACGCCCGCGTCATGTCCCTCTTGTCGCTCTTCTGAATCTTCATCTGAATCTTCATGGGTGAATTCCTCGTCCGACGAAAGGTGGTGTTTAGAACCAGATGATCGCGGCGATCTGCGCCGCGTTCTTGTCGACGCCCAGGTTGGCCGCGCCCTGCTGGCTGTTGTAGGGGAACTGCGACCCGCTCATGAACCCGGGCATCGGCACGTCGCCTGCCCCGTAGCCGCTCCCGTAGAAGTACCGCGAGTACTGGATCATCACCTGCTCGTGCGTCACGAACGCCGTCCGGAAGATGATCCGCGGCGAGATGACCGAGAACGACTCCGACGAGTTGTCCAGGTTCGGCTCCACCACGTCGTACCGCGCCCCCAGGCCCAGCCAGGCCAGCGGCACGTACGTCCACTCCGTCCCGAACTTCAGCTTGTTCAGCGAGAACTGCGGGTTCATCGGCGCGTCCACGTGATTGAACATCCCGAACACCGTCCCGATCAGATCCGGTCCGTCACCCCAGAACGCCTGCGGGTAGTGGAACAGCTGCCCGAAGCTGAAGCTGTACTGCAGCTCCACGCTGTCGATCGACCCCGTCACCGGATCGACGCCGCCCGGCGCGCCGAAGTAGTTGTCGTGCAGCTGCCAGCCCCCGAACGAGTGCAGCACCTCGATGGCGTCCGCCAGATAGAGCGCGTTCGTCGCCGCCAGGTGCGAGTACCCGATGTACCCGTCCCCCAGGACGCCGCCCAGGAGCTTGATGTCCGCGCCGTAGATGGCGATGCTCGGCTTCGGGTCCGACGGCAGCCGCGCCGGCGACTTCGGGTTGGGCATCCCGTTGACGATGCCGGTGGTCCCGTCCCACGAGGGATTGGTCCCCCCCGAGTACGACCCCGCCCGTTCGTCGTCGTTCGCGAACACGTAGATGTAGTGCGCCCCGATGATCACCTCTTTCTTGAACACCGCGCCGACGTGCCCGTGCGCCACGAACGTCGACTCCTGCGGCACCGGCCCCGGATACGGGTCCCAGGCCGGCAGATTCTGGTTCGCGCTCACGCTCGCCGAATTTCCCTCCGGCGGTCCGTAGAACGGGATCGGCTCCAGCTTGCCGCCGAACCCCTCCTCGACCTCGAAGGTCCAGTCGTCGACGTCATAGTCGTACGTCGCCGTCTCGCCCGCCGTGTGCGTCCGCCCGAACAGGTACGTCTCGTACCGGCCCGCGTCGTAACGACCGGCCGCGCCGTAGCGGTTGGTGTACGCCCCGGCGATCAGCGTCAGCCGCGCGTTCTCGCTGACGAACTCCGGCCAGGTCATCGAGAGGAACGCCTCGTTGATCCCCAGGTTCGACTCCAGCCGCCGGTACCCCGAGTCGGTGATGTTGTAGGACGCGATCTGCACCGTCGCCTTCACCCGGTCGTTGCCGTAGTGGAAGTTGAGCTCGGTCCAGGGGCCGACCATGCTGTTCGTGTAGCGCCAGTCGATGTAGTTGGCGTCCGGCACCAGCGGCGGCGTCCGCAGTTGCGTCCCCGCGTTCCCGGGCGCGAACGGGTTCTGCGTCGTCGGCGGCCCCCACGAAAAGCGCAGCGGCGCCCGGAAGTACCCGGTCACGTCGAACTTCCACTCGCCGGTCTCCGGCTCCGCCGGCGCGGCCGGCGCCGACTCCGTCGTGGTGTTCGCCAGGCCCCCCACCTGCGGCGCCTCCGGGCTGAGCCCCAGCGCCGGCGCGCTGCCGCCCTTCTTCTTCGGCGCCGCGACCGGTGCGGCCGCGGGCGCCGCCGGCGTCACCTCGGGACCAGGTGCGGCGGCAGGCGGAGGACCAGCCGGAACGGCGGTGGCATCGTCCTGCGCAAGCGCCGGGAAGGACCAGGCCGAAAGCAACAGGAGGCTCGTGAGGACCAGGGGGTTGGTTTTCTTCATGGAATGGGCTTCCTTTGAGCTGTCTTCGAGCTTTTCTTGGAGCTTCTTTTGGACCTTGTCTCGGAGCTTCTTTGGAACCGGTCTCGGGAGGTCTTACGGAGTCCCCACTGCACTTGCCGGACTCCGTTTGCTGCGGGTGCTGCGGTGCTGCTGACTCGCGCGCCGGAGGCGCGCCTATCCGACGCTGCCAATCTTGAACACGTCCCAGGCCGGCGTGAAATTACTGACATCCGGCTTCTGATTCCAGAGATAAACGGCTGGGTAGGTGTGGAGCCCCAGCTCGGTCTTGACGATCACCGTCATGAAGAGCTGGGCGATCGGCGACCCGTTCGCGTCGACCATCCCTTGCCGCCAGGACGAGAAGATCACCCAGTAGTAGAGATCACCGTTCGGCGCCGTCTCCACTTCCGGAGACCATTTGGCCCAGGTGTTGTTGATGCCCGGGCTGGCCATCTGCCCGGGGCACTGCGGCGGATCGTTGGCCGCCAGCCGCGTCCCGGTCCCACCCGCGGTGGGAATCACGAACAGCTCCGTCTGGGGCTGCATGTACATCCCCTCCCAGACGCAGGGCGACGGGTTGCAACCCGTCGCGGATTTGTCGAGGTTCGCGTGATTGACCGCGGCGGTGCTGGCGGCAACTCGGTCGTAGACGATGAAATCGTCGTCGGCCGAGAGCGTGCCGTAGTACTGCGCGTACGCGGGATCCGAGCCGTCACCGGGGATCGCCGTGGGGGTCTGAGCCGCCGTCTTCGAATAGGGGACCTGATAGAGGTGCGCCGTGCCGGTCCCCAGGCGTCCGGACTTCACGTTGCTGGTCATCGTGAAGACGATGAAATCGTCGCCGGGCGCGTGGCTCCAGGAGGGGGCCGCCGCGTACCTCTTGTTCGTCGTGTCCGGCGGGTAGATCCAGTTCCAGGCCGTCCCTTTGAGCGTGGTGGCCGGATCCGCCATCCCCGTGTAGCTGGAGGCGTTCGACAGGTCGAACCAGGCCAGTCCAGCCTGCTGATCGCCGTCGATCGAAGAGCCGCTGCTGCAGGGCGCGCCGGTGCCGCAGGTGCCGAGCGGCGCGACCGCGATATAGTCGTTGGCGGCCCAGTGGTTGATGGAAAACGTGGTGATTCCCACCCACGGCTGGACGAAGGCGTTGTAACCCCCGGCGCCGATATAAGGAACATCGTAAGGAGGGTCTTTGCCCGGCGAATCGCCCATCAGACCCGGCTGTCCCGAGGCCAGCACGCCGCCCCAGGGATAGGCGTCGTTGAAGGCGATGAAGTTGCCATCCGGCGTGGAGGTGTGGCAGCCGATGCAGGTGACGGGGCGTTTGTTGTAGGCGACGTCCATCGTTTCCCAGGTCCCGTTCGTGCTGACGTCAGACGGGACCAGGACCTGGGTGACGCTGTCGCCGCCGACCGACATGCCGGAGAGCAACGTATTGCCCACGGGGCCGGTGTTCGCGTTGGTCGAGCCCGTCGGCGACCAGTAGACCAGGTTCCCCGAGGCGCCCACGGGCGCGATCGAGAAGGCGGCGCCCGTCCCCGCCGAGGGCGCGCCCCCCTGCGACGAGCTGCTGATGGTCACCGTCAGCGGCATGTCCTGACTGTCGTTGGCCAGCGCCCGCCACATCGCGGCCGGCATCGTCCAGTTGGTCTTGTCGGTGTAGACGACCAGATCGTCCGCCTGGTTCCCGCCGCTCACGCGCAGCTCGTAGAGATCCCCGGTGGCCGTCCAGCTGAATCGGGGGCGGAGCCAGTTGTTGGGGAGCAGCGTCCCGTCCTGCGGCTCGAAGAGGCAGGGCCCCCCGCTCCCGCTGCCGCCGGTGGCGAAGATCTGGGGCGCGCCCGACGGGACGGAGCCGGTGCTCCCATCGGGGCCGAAGGGGCCGCCGCCAAAGTCATCGCACGCGCCGCTGCAGGCGGCAGGCGGCGGATTGGTGCTGCCACCCCCGCCGCTCCCGTGGCTGCCGCCGCTCCCGCTCGACGCGCCGGAACCACCCCCCGCACCCTTCGTCGGCGACGAGGTTTCTTTGACGCCCGCGCAACCCAGAACCAGCCCCGCGGAGACCAACAACAGAAAAGGGCTTGGGTGCTTCATCAGGCTAGACGTCGACTCCGTGCAACCAGTCCCTGCAACCAGATCCCAGCAGTAAGGCAATAGATGCGCGGGACCCACCGTATGTACACCGGGACCGTCTGCACACAACCATAGCGAAAAGCCCTAGTCAAGCAGGCCTCCCGCGCTTGCGCGGGGCCTATTGCAGCGTGCCGAGACTCCGGGCCGCCTCCTGAAAAGTGGCGACCGCCGAGGTCGGCCGCCGGGTCAGAAGGGGGTCGTCGAAATCGATCGAGAAGAGTCCGAAGTGGCCCCGCCTCCCGTGCGACCACTCGAAGTTATCGATGAGCGACCAGTAGATGAAACCGATGACGTCGACCCCCTCGGCGCGGGCGCGGTCGACGGCGTAGATGTGGGCGCGCAGAAAATCGCTGCGCAGGACGTCGCGCCCGTCCGCCACCCCAGTCTCGGTCACGACGAGCGGCCACCCGCGTCGGGCGTAGCGGCGCAGCAGGCGGTAGAGGCCCTCGGGGTAGACCTCCCAGCCGAGATCGTTGCGCGGGTGATCCGGCACCGCCGCCGGCGTGTAAACGTTCGGTCCTGACAGCGCCCCGACGACCAGATCGCGCGTGTAGTAGTTGATGCCCAGAAAATCGAGGCTGCCCGCCAGCGGGGGGAAGGGCTCGTCGATGTCGATCACCCGCGGCAGCACCACGCGGACGCGTCCCAGCGTGACGGCGTCGAGGAACGACTCGTCATAGAAGCCGTCGGCGCCCCCGGCCACGAGCGCGTCGATCGGGTTGGCCGAATAGGGGTCGAAGATGCGCAGGTTCTGCGCCAGCCCGATCCGGGTGGCGTGCCCGTCGCCGTCGGCGTCGATCCGATCGCTCTGGCGAAGCGCGCCCGCCATCAGACCGTGGGCGCGCATGAGCGCCGCCAGCACCAGCGCCGCGCGCCGCGGATCGCGCACGCCGGGCGGCCACTGCGCCGCCAGGTAACTCTTGGCCACCAGCACGTTGGGCTCGTTGATCGTGCACCACCAGTCGACCAGATCGCCAAAGGCGGCACCGGCCCGGCCGGCGAAGGCCGCCAGCGCCGCCGGCGCGCCCGCCCACTCCCAGCCGCCGCGCGCCGCCACCCAGGTCGGCAGCGTGAAGTGATAGAGCGTGACCATCGGCGAGATGTGGGCCGCGCGCAGCGCCGCGAACATCTCCCGGTAGCGGGCGGCGGCGGCCTCGTCCCACACCCCCTCAGCCGGCTCCAGCCGGCTCCACTCGATCCCCATCCGGTAGACGTTGGCGCCGAGGAGCTGCAGCGCCGCCAGATCCGAGCGCCAGAGATTCCACGAGTCGGCGGCGCGGCTGGCGTCCGTTCCGTCGGCGACGTGCGGGGTCCCGTCGGGATAGCGCCCCTTTTCCCAGGCGGTCCAGTCGTTTCGGTTGCCCCCTTCGATCTGATAGGCGGAGGTGGCGGCGCCGAGCAAGAATCCGGGCGGGGCGCCGGCCAGCATCTGGTGCGCCGCGACCGCGGCCGGGTCGAAGGCGATCGGTTTCGCGCAACCGCCACCCGCGACGGAGAGGGCGATGGCCATCGCCGGGACGAGCGCCTTCCGGAGCCGTCCCTGACCGCTCAGCGGGCGACGGCTTCGCAGATGGAGGGACGCGTCGCGCTCTGCGTGACGTCGATCCAGGTGCCGTCGTTGATCATCGCCAGCCAATGGTCGCAGGTGCACATGGCGTTGCCCAAGCCCTGGCAGGTGCAGGTCCCGGTGGGCTCGTCCTGGTGCCAGTTGTGGTAGGCCCATGGCTCGCCGGTCACCCAAGCGTACTGCCCGGAGCCGCTCTTGTCGTCGCTCGCCTTTCCGTCGGTGGCTCCCAGCGACACCCCGTTCCCCTTGAAGAGATTCGCCTGCAGCAGGAGCTGGAGGACGAACGTGTCCTCCTGCGACGAGAGAATCGTCGCCAGCGTCCCACCTTCGCTCACGCACCGGCTCTCGGCGCTGGTCCAATCGGTTGCGTCGCTGTGGATCCAGTAGCAGTGCAGGAGCCCGTCGGTCGGCGTCATGAACGGGGAGCCCATCGGGAACGACGCGCAGCTGGGGGGCGGCTGACTTCCGCCGGTGCCGGCGGATCCACCGGTCCCGATCGCGCCGCCGGTGCCCGGCCCGCCGCCGGTCCCGATCGCGCCGCCGGTGCCCGGCCCGCCGCCGGTGCCCGGCCCGCCGCCGGTGCCGAGCGCGCCGCCGGTCCCCGCCGCGCCCCCAGTCCCCATCGCTCCACCTGTGCCGGCCGTGTCGCCGGTTCCTGCCGTGCCACCCGTCGCGGCGAGGCCACCGCCCGCGCCCGCGCCACCACCCATGCCGTCGCCACCGGTTGCCATGCCCCCGGTCGCCCCCACGCCGCCGGTCGCGCCAGTCGCCTGGCCGCCTGACCCCCCAGCCTGTCCAGAACCGCCCGCGATATCGGACCCACCACCGCCGATGCCGCCCGAGCCGATGGTGCCTCCGCCGGTCCCGTTGCCGCCTGACCCGCCGCCGCCTGACCCGCCGCCAGATCCTAGACCGCCGGTGCCTCTGGACAACAGGCCGCCGCCCGCCCCGCCGGAGGAGACCGAAGCGTCGCCGTTCGACAGCCCAGCACGATCAACCGAGCACACCGTCCCGAAGACCAAACCCACCGTGACGGTCGAACCGAATGCCAGGGCCGCCCATGTCCCGCGGGCCCGATGCAACATCGCGTGTAGAATAACACGACATCATGGCGCGTAAGCTTTGGGGAGCGTTCGTGTTCTTGCTGGTTCTGGGCAGTCTCGGAGCCTGTGGATATCTTTACACTTTGGTGCGCCAGGAGCAGGCCGCGCGCGCCGCCCTGGAACAGCAGGTCAACGGGTTCGGACCGCGGTTCGACCAGTTCAAGGAAGCCGTTCGGGGCGTCGACCGGCAGCTTTCGGCCACGGTCTTCCAGGAGGTCGACCTCGGCGCGACGGGCTGGCAGCCGATCACCGGCGGGCTGTATGTGATCGATCTGTCCGCCTCCGGGGCCGGCAAGGGAATGAAGATCGCCGGGAAGGTCATCAACCCCACCTCGGTGACGCACGAATCGGCGCAGATCTCGGTCCGCTCGGGCGAGCACCGGGCGACCTTCACCCTCCCTCATCTGCCGCCCGGCGTCGCCCAGCCGTTCGAGGTGACGTTGCCCGACGTTCCGGCCGCCTCGACACACAAGCTGTTCTTTGCCCTCGACGGCTCGACGATCAACTTCTCGAGCTCCAGCACGCGGAAGCGCACGGGCGGCGAGCCGGTCGACACCGACAAGCTGCTGCACTGAGAGGTCGGCGATGGCGCCAGGGGCGAGCTCGATGGTGGCCGCGTCTCTGGCGGCGACGATGGCGGCCTGGGGCGCCGGATGCGGGGGGAACAGCGCCCTGGTCTCCTGCGCGCTGTCGCAGAACGAAGGCTCGCTGGGGCTGCTCGAGATCTGCCTCGAGGCACCGGCGAGCACGTTCTCCCAGGGCTGCTCGGCCGTGACGGCCGACGCCGGAATCGACGTCAGCGTCATGGACGGGCCGTGCTCGCGCGTCGGCGCGGTCGGGGGCTGCCGCATCACCAGCGGCGCCGTCTCCGAGACGATCTGGTACTACGACGACGGCACCGGCGGGGGGACCGGACCGATGTCGTCGGACATCCAGATGTTGTGTGCCGAGGGGGGTGCGACCTTCGTCGCGCCCTGAGCGCCACCGCTGGTTGCGACGCCTGAGCGCTACGACTGGCTGCGGGCGACGGTGTAGGCGGTCATGCTGACGATGGTGTCGACGTTCGCGTCGCGCGGCAGCACGGTGACCGGCTTGTTGACGCCGAGGAGAATCGGCCCGATGGCGGTGGCGCCGCCCAGCGCGGAGAGGACCTTGTAGGCGGCGTTCCCCGCCGACAGCGTCGGAAAGACGAGCACGTTGGCCTCGTCGGTGAGGCGCGAGAACGGGAAGAGCTCGCGCATCTTGTCGGGCTCGACGGCGATGTCGGCCTGGACCTCGCCGTCGATCTCCAGATCGGGGCGCAGCCGGCGGACGATGTCGACCGCCTCGGCCATCTTCCTCGACTCGGGGTGGGGTGCCGAGCCGAAGTTGGAGAACGAGATCATCGCGATGCGCGGCGTGACCTGGAAGGCGCGCGCGGCGTCGGCCACCTGGATCGCCGTGTCTGCCAGCGTCTCCGCGTCGGGATCGATGTTGACGGTCGCGTCGGCGAAGAACTTCACGCCGTTCTTCAGCAGCATCATGTACATGCCGGTGGCGCGCCGGACGTCCGGGCGAATGCCCAGGATCTGCAGCGCCGGGCGGATGGTGTCGGGGTAGGGCGAGGTCAGGCCGGCCACCAGCCCGTCGGCGTCCCCGGTGCGCACCATCATCATGCCGAAGTGGATGCGCCGGTTGACGAGACGGGTGGCGTTGGAGGCGGTCACCCCCTTGCGGCAGCGCAAGGCCAGGTATTCGGTGGCGTAGGCGGCGTGCCGGGGTGAATCTTGCGGGTTGATGATCTCCACCCCCTCGAGATCCAGATCGAGCTCGGCGGCGCGCTGGCGGATCTTCTTCTCGCTGCCGAGCAGGATGGGGTGCGCGATCATCTCGTCGAGCGCGATCTGACAGGCGCGCAGCACCTTGATGTTGTCGCCGTCCGGGAAGACGATCCGCTTGGGCGCGCTCTTCGCCCGCTGCACGATCTGGCGCATGATCGTGTGCTGCGTGCCGCCGATGCGGCGCTGCAGCCGCTCGCGGTACTCGTCGAGATCCAGCGTCAGTCGTGCGGCCCCCGACTTCATGGCCGCCTCGGCCACCGCCGGCGCGCACCACCAGAGGACGCGCGTGTCGAACGGCTTGGGGATGATGTAGTCCGGACCGAACTTGAAGGCGCTCACGTCGTAGGCCTCGGCGACGGAGTCCGGCACCGGCTCGTGCGCCAGCGCGGCCAGCGCGTGCGCGGCGGCGATCTTCATCGCCTCGTTGATCTCCTTGGCGCGCACGTCGAGCGCGCCGCGGAAGACGTAGGGGAAGCCGAGGACGTTGTTCACCTGGTTGGGGAAGTCGCTCCGTCCGGTGGCCACGATGGCGTCGGGCCGCGCCTCCTTCGCCTCGGCGTAGCCGATCTCGGGATCGGGGTTGGCCAGCGCGAAGACGAGCGGCCGGGGCGCCATCGTCTTCAGCATCTCGGCCGTGCAGAGCCCCGCCTTCGACAGGCCCAGGAAGAGATCGGCGCCGCGCAGCGCATCGGCGCGCGTCCGGGCGCCGTCGTCCTGGCGCGCGAACCGCGCCTTCCACTGGTTCATCCCCTGCTCGCGCCCCGCGTAGATCACCCCGATCGAATCGACCATGGTGATGTTCTCCAGGGAGACGCCGAGCGAGACGTAGAAGTTGGCGCAGGCGATCGCCGAGGCGCCCGCGCCGGAGATGACGACCTTGAGGTCGGCCAGCTTCCTGCCGGTGATCTCGGCGCCGTTGAGCAGCGCGGCGCCCGAGATGATGGCGGTGCCGTGCTGATCGTCGTGGAAGACCGGGATGGCCATGCGCGCGCGCAGCCCGGCCTCGATCTCGAAGCACTCCGGCGCCTTCAGGTCCTCGAGGTTGATGCCGCCGAAGGTCGGCTCCAGCGCAGCGACGATGTCGATGAAGCGCGCCGAATCGCGCGCGTCGACCTCCAGATCGTACACGTCGATGTCGGCGAACTTCTTGAAGAGGCAGGCCTTCCCCTCCATCACCGGCTTGCTGGCCAGCGGCCCGATGTTGCCGAGGCCGAGAACCGCCGTCCCGTTGCTGACGACCGCGACCAGGTTGCCCCGGGCGGTGTACTCCCAGACCGTCTCGGGGTTGGCGGCAATCTCCAGGCAGGGCTCGGCGACGCCGGGCGAGTACGCCAGCGACAGATCGCGCTGCGTGACCAACGGCTTGGTCGGAACCACCTCCAGCTTCCCGGGCCGCCCTACCCGGTGATATTCAAGCGCGTCGTTTTTCCGGATCATTTTTTCGCCCGGAACCCTAACAGGCTTCCGCGCCTCCCGCGATCAGGTCGAACCAGCTTTTTGGCGCCGCGCCAGAGCGACCGCAGGGAGCGCGTTCATCGACAGGAGCGCGAAGCGCCGAAGGCGCGAACCGGGAAGCCCCCTTCGCAAGCGCCGAAGGCGCGCTCACACGTGCAGATGGCGGCGCTTGGCGCGTCTCGCCTTGAGGACGTACTGGTGGGTCATCGTCGCTTGCGGCGGAATCACGAAGTCGCCCAGAGTGCGGAGCGGATTGGTGACGCGGTCGTCGACGCGCACCTC
This sequence comes from uncultured Pseudomonadota bacterium, assembly GCA_963847705.1. GTDB lineage: Bacteria > Myxococcota_A > Polyangia > Fen-1088 > Fen-1088 > JADGRB01. The sequence goes on from CAWKBC010000035.1 coordinate 13,378, forward strand.
GAAGTGCAGGTGGGGCGGCGAGACCTTGACGCCGGTGCGACCGACGTATCCGATCGTCTCCCCCGCCTTCACTTCCTGCCTGTCGGCCACGATGTACGACGACAGGTGCATGTAACAGGAGACGATCCGCCTGGGTTCCGGTCTGTGCTCGATGCAGAGGTAGATGCCGCCCACGCCCAGGGTGCGCGTGGCGTAGCGCGCGATCTTGTCGGGCGGGATCGGCCCCTTGCGGGCGTGTCCCGGCACGTTCGCCCCGGCGAAGATCACCGTTCCGTCGGCGATGGAGCGCACCGGCTCCCCGATCGTCGCCGTGATGTCGAGCCCGCGATGGCGGCGCGCCCCGCCGTCACGCTCGTCGCCCGGACCGCTGGTCGCCACCCGCGGCGTCCCCTCCAGCGGCGATACGATGGTGATCCCGATCGGCGCCTCCCGCGTGGCGTCCGGCGTTCCGAGGTAGCTGCAGACCATGCGGCGCCGCGCGGTCAGGATCAGATCCTCGTGCCCGCTCGACCTCACCTCGTCACCCCAGATGAAGTGGGAGACGCCCCCGCGGTGGGCCGCGCCGCCGAAGGCTTCATCGAGCTCCTGGTGCTTGGCGTTCCACATGGCGAGCAGCGCTGCCCCGACCGTCAGGTTGTTCTGCGGATCCAACAGCCGCCGCGAGGTCAGGTCACCCCGATCGACCGGCGGCTCCGGCGCGCCCGGCACCCGGTACATCCCCGGCTCGATCGCCAGCAGGCCATAGAGACCGTCCTTGTGAAATCCCGGATCGCACTTGCTGCCGAAGTAGCCGAGGGCGGCCAGCGTGAAGGGATCGATCTGCGCGGCGGCGGCGGCGGTCAGGATCTGCGTCGCGAGCGCCGCCCTGGGCGAATCGGGCGCCACCCGGCACAGGTGCGCGTAGGCGGCCTGGAAGCGCGCGGCGTCAATCGGCGCCGGCACCTCCGGCTCGGCGGGCCAGGTCGCCGGATCGCGCAGCTGATGGGCCGGTTTCGGCTCGACGCTGGGCGCGCGGGCGGGCCAGGGGCGGGCCAGCGCCGGGCGCGTGCCGCCCAAGAGCAGCCCTCCGCCGAGAACGAGGGCGTAGCCCAAGAAGCGGCTATGGAGGGGGCCGGGCCTCAAGGAGGGGAATATAGGCCCGATTCCCGCGGTCGGGTGGGGTAAACGACCTGGGGAAAAGCCCGGATTTTACTGCGGGCAGACCACCACGCAGCCGCAGTCGAACTCGCCACCCACGATGAGGTTCGAGGTGGGCGAGTAGGCCAGGGCGATGACGTCGTAGGACGTGTCGTACTCCACCCCGACCTCCGACCCGTCGGTCAGGGTATAGGCGGTCAGGCTGCCGAAGTCCCCTCCGCCCACGGCGAGGTACCCGTAGACCGGACTGAACACGACGGCGCCGACGTGGTCGGAGAGCGTTTGACCCGTGATGCTGATCTGCCCGTCGGGGAGGGCGTTCGAGCTGGTCGGGTAGTTCCACAGCGTGAGGATCCCGTCATCTCCACCAGCGGCGAACACGCTGGCCTGCGGCGAGAACGCCGCTCCCTCGGCCGTCGAGCCATCGCTGGTCACCGTCAGTGACAGCGGCGTCCCGAAGGACTTCGCCGAGGCCGACCAGTCGTAAATCGAGGCGTCCCCGTTGCCGTCGGTCACGGCGACCGGAACCGCGCCCGACACGTTGACCGGCGCGACGGCCATCCCGAAAGGTGAGGTCAGCGTCAGGCTGGCGAGCGCCTGCGTGGTTCCGACCGCGTGGGCGTAGAGCGTGCCCGTGACCCCGGCGCCGCTGCTGGGAGCCGTGGTGGTGAAGACCGTCGTCCCGTCCGCGGAGAACCCCACGGCGTAGGCCTCGTCGCCGGTGGCCGTCGTCAGCGTGCGCGTGAGCGTCCAGGAGGAGACGTTCACGATGTCGACGCCCCCGATGCGCCCGACCGCCAGGCTCGAGCCGTCCGGTGAGAACGCGACCGCACCGAGCCCGGTTCCCGAAAGAACCGTCCCCTGCGCCGTCAGCGTGCCGTTGCTGTTGGTCCAGACCTTGATTCGTCCGTCGGTTCCGCCCGTCACCGCGATGGTCCCGTTCGGCGAGAACGCGACCCCGTACACGCTCACGTCAGCCGTGGTGCCGTAGCTGCAGCTGGCGCAGGTGCCGCTGCTGCCGTGATCGATCTCGGTGCAGGCCGAGAAGTCCGGCGGCGCCCCTGTGCCACTGCCACCGCCCGTCGAACCGCCGGTTCCGGCCGTTCCGCCGGTTCCGCCCGTGCCGCCGGTCCCGCCCGTGCCGCGTGTCCCGCCCGTTCCGCCGGTTCCGCCGGTTCCGCCGGTTCCGCGTGTCCCGCCCGTTCCGCGCGTCCCGCCAGTTCCGTCGTTCGGACAGGTCATCGCGTCGTCCAGCGTGATCTGGACGTCGACGGTGGCACCAGCTTCCGCGATGTCGACCGTGGCGCTGCCCGCGTAACCATCGCCACACGCGGCGCCCACCGCCTCCGCCTTGACGGTCTGCGTCCCGGTGGTGCTCGAGGGGATGTAGAGCCCCACCGAGACCGGCGTGGTCGAAATGGGCGACGGCAGCTCGAAGACCTGTCTGGTCCCCGCGCAGCTCACGACCAGCGAGCGAAGGCCGGTCGCGTAGCTGTCGTCCTCCGCGCTGACCGTCACCACGATGAGCGATTCCTTGGTCTGACAGCCGACGAGCGACGCAAATGCCACGAGCGCCGTGGCGACCGCGACACCCGGGGCCGCCCCGCGAAGGCACCGGCTTGGACGATTCATGGACAGATCACGCCCGCGGGACAGGCGGGCTTGCTCGTCCCGCTGCTGAGGACGACGGCCGTGACCACCCCGCCGACCACCACGGCGCCGACGATCGTCCAGAACCACCACTTGGTGTAGACCGGCCCGGAGGACTCCGGCTGCGGTTGCGTCGGCTGCGCCACCAGCGCGCCGCTCGGCTGCTGCTGATCGGCCCCGGGCGGGTAGGCCGCCGGAGCTCCGCTGGGGGGGTAGGCGCCGGCCGGCTGGACGGTGTAGCCGGGCGGCGGCCCCTCGGGCTGCGCCGGCTGGATCTGCTGGACCGGCGGGACGGGCACCAGCACGGGTGGTGTTGCTTGCGGCTTGCCGGCCTGCTCGTCGCGCAGCGCCTCCATTTCCTTGATGTAGCCGTTGATCTGGGCCTTCTCGTCCGGCGTGAGCTTCTTCGCCTTCTCGAGGTAGTCCCGGAACTTGTCGATCGCCTTGTCCGGCTGCTTGAGCTTCTGGTAGCAGCGCCCGATGTTGCGCAAGTAGATGGGGTTGAAGGAGTTGGAGTAGAGGGCCGCGTACAGCTCCAGTGCCTCGTCGTACCGGCCGGCCGCGAATGCCTGGACGGCCTTCTGATCTTCGTGGTCGGCCGCGCGCTCGGCGTCCGCCGTGCCCGCGAAGGCCAGCGCCATCACGAGAACGGCACCCAGCACCGCTCCCCCCCGTTTCATCGAGCGATCCATCAGGGATAAACAGTAAAGCCAGCCCGCCGTCCGAGTCAAAGACCCGCCCCCTGGCGACGACGCGGGGGTTCGCGGTTACCATGTGTGACAATGGGCGATCTCGGCGACATCGATCTGCACCTCTTCGCCGAAGGGACCCACGCGCGGGTCTACGAGCACCTCGGCGCCCACCCCACGACGCGGGGGGGGCGCCCCGGCGTCGCCTTCGCGGTGTGGGCGCCCAACGCCGCCCGCGTCGCCGTCATCGGCGACTTCGAAGGGTGGGGGACGGCGCCGGTGCCGCTGGCGATGCACGCGGCCTCGGGGATCTGGGAAGGGTTCATCCCCGATCTCGGCAAGGGGACGCACTACAAGTATCGAATCGACGCGAGGCAAGGGGGGTACCGCGTCGACAAGGCCGACCCCTACGCCATCCGCAGCGAGCTGCCCCCCGCGACGGCGTCGATCGTCTGGGACCTCGACTACGACTGGGGCGACGCCGGCTGGATGCAGGAGCGGCGAGCCAGGAACGCGCTCGACGCGCCCCAGGCGATCTACGAAGTGCACCTGGGGTCCTGGATGCGCGTCCCGGAGGAGGAGAACCGCTGGCTCAGCTACCGGGAGATCGCCCCCAAGCTGGCGGCCCATGTCCGGCGCTGCGGCTTCACCCACGTCGAGCTGATGCCGATCGCCGAGCACCCGTTCTACCCGTCGTGGGGTTATCAGGTGACCGGCTTCTTCGCGCCGACCGCGCGCTACGGCACGCCGCAGGACTTCATGTTCTTCGTCGATCTGCTGCACCGCGAGGGGATCGGCGTCATTCTCGACTGGACACCGGCGCACTTTCCCACTGACGAGCACGGCCTCATCTACTTCGACGGCACCCACCTCTACGAGCACGCCGATCCGCGCGAAGGAATCCACGCCGAGTGGGGGAGCGCCATCTTCAACTTCGGCCGCAAGGAGGTGCGCAGCTTCCTCATCTCCAACGCCAACTTCTGGCTCGACCGCTACCACATCGACGGGCTGCGGGTCGACGCGGTCGCCTCGATGCTCTACCGGGACTACGGCCGGAAAGCGGGCGAGTGGGTGGCCAACCAGTACGGCGGCAACGAGAACCTCGAAGCCATCGACCTGCTGCGCACGTTCAACACCTCCGTCTACCGCGAGCACCCCGACACGCAGACCATCGCCGAGGAGTCGACGTCGTGGCCGGGCGTCTCACGCCCGACCTACACCGGAGGGCTGGGGTTCGGGCTCAAGTGGGACATGGGCTGGATGCACGACGCGCTGGCGTATTTCGCGACCGATCCGATCGGGCGCCGCTATCACCACCACCAGCTCACCTTCCGCAGCATGTACTTCTGGAGCGAGAACTACGTCCTGCCGCTGTCGCACGACGAGGTCGTCCACGGCAAGCGCTCGCTCTTGCAGAAGATGCACGGCGATCTCTGGCAGCGGTTCGCCAACCTGCGGCTGCTCTACGCCTCCATGTGGGCCCAGCCGGGGAAGAAGCTGCTGTTTCAAGGCGGCGAGATCGGCCAGTACAACGAGTGGGCCCACGATCGCAGCGTCGACTGGCACCTGCTGGGCGACTCGGAGCTGCACGTCCAGCTCATGGCGATGATCATGGAGCTCAACCGCCTCTACAAGAGCGTGCCCGCGCTGCACGTTCACGACGTCGGCCTGGCCGGATTCGAGTGGATCGACGCCAACGATGACGACAACAGCGTCTACACCTTCCTGCGCAAGGGGGACGCGCCCGAGGAGGTCGTGCTGGTGGTCTTCAACTCGACGCCGATCCCCCGCCACGACTACCGGGTCGGCGTCCCGCTGGGCGGCGTCTGGCGCGAGATCCTGAACACCGACGCCGCCGCGTTCGGCGGCAGCGGGATGGGGAACCTGGGCGCCGTCACCGCCGACGCCATCCCCTTTCACGCACGGCCGGCTTCGCTGCGCCTCACGCTGCCGCCGCTGGCCGCGCTCTACCTGGCGCCCGACCGCTAAAACGCCGGCGTCGGAGCCCGGGTCGATCGCGTGGGCGAGGGCGAGCTTTGCTCGCCGGAGCCCTTCGCGGGAGGGGTTGGGAACCCTCCCGGGGTTCCCCAATCAGCCGAAGCGGAGCTGCAGGGCGACGCCGGCGCCGAAGGTGCGCGCCGCTTCGTTGCGGCTGATGTCGGGGAACAGGATCCAGGTCCGCAGGTCGACCAGGTGGGTGAGCGAGGTGCCCAGCCCGAAGCCGAGCGGATAGCGATCGCCGCCGCCGTTGCTGTAGACCTGCAGGCCGAACAGGGGCCCCAGCCAGAGCGTCCGCGTCGCCTGGATCCAGAGATGGATCGGCACGCTGACCACCGTCTGGGTCGGGTTGGTGAAGATGATGGGAACATAGAGGCCGGTGTCGACGCGCAGCGATCCGGCGCGCAGCATGATCGGCAGCCCGAACATCATCCCGAACGACGACCCATTTTCGATCGGCAAGTAGGCCCGCCACTCGAGCCCCAGCTCGGCGGTCGAGCCGCGCGCCACCGCCCAGCGGAGGTGAAGCTCGGGGTTGGCCAAGGTGTCGAAGTCGGTGCCGAAGGTCTCGGTGTCGAACGGCCGGCCGTAGCGATCGGCTTGCGTCGCCTGCCCGGCATCGTCCAGCCGGAGTCCGGTCCGGACGCCAAACTCCAGCTCGTGGGTGACCCCCACTGACAGCGCCAGGTTCAAACCGAAGCCGGTCACCGAGCCGTCGTCGGGAAGCCCGTCGGGCTCGTGACCGAGACCGAGACCGAGATCGACGGCCACCTCGCCCCGGGGCAAGACGATGCTGCGATAGACCCAGGGCGCATCGGCACGGGCGACGCACGCCCAGGCCAAGACCACGACCAGGAAAACGGCGGCGGCGGCTCCCTTCCAGCGCATGTGCGGGTTATACATCCACCGTGAGCGATCTCGTCCAGCTCCGGCGACCGGCTGCGGCCGCCGCATCGACAGACACGCCGGAGCGCGCACCGACCAAACCGGCCGAGGCCACGGGCGCGGGCAACAACCCGGCCGGCGACAGACTTGCCGGCCACAGACTCGCCGGCGACAGACTTGCCGGCCACAGACTTGCCGGCCACAGACTTGCCGGCCACAGACTTGCTTACGTGGAGACCTACGGCTGCCAGATGAACGTGGCCGACACCGAGATGGTCCTGGGGCTCCTGCAGCGCGGCGGGTACGGGCGAACGGACGATCCGACGCGCGCCGACCTGATCCTGATCAACACCTGCGCCGTGCGCGAGAAGGCCGAGGAGCGGGTGTTCGCGCGGACCAGCATGCTGGCCGCCGCAGCCCGCCCCGACGTGGTGCTCGGCGTGACCGGCTGCATGGCCGAGCACCTCAAGGAGCGTATTCGCGCGCGCGCGCCCGAGGTCGATCTGGTCGTCGGACCCGACGGCTACCGGCGCCTCCTCGACCACGTGGCCACCGCCCGTGAGGGGCGCGCGGTGACCGACACGCGCCTCGATCGCGACGAGACCTATGAAGGGTTGGATCCCGCCGTCACCGCCGAGGGCGAACCAGACAGCGTGGTCGGGCGGGTCACGATTCAACGTGGCTGCGACAAGTTCTGCACCTTCTGCGTCGTCCCCTACACGCGCGGTCGTGAGCGCGGCGTCGCCCCGCGCGAAATCCTGCGCCAGACGCGCGCGCTGGTCGAGGCTGGCTGCAAGGAGGTTCAGCTCCTCGGCCAGACGGTCAACTCGTATCGCTACGAGGAGATTGGCTTCGCGGAGCTGCTGCGCGCGGTGGCCGCCGTCGAGGGGATCGCCCGGGTCCGCTTCACCTCGCCTTACCCGCTCGACTTCTCGGACGAGGTGATCGCCGCGATCGCCGAGACGCCCCAGATCTGCAAGCAGGTCCACCTGCCGCTGCAGAGCGCGTCCGACACGGTGCTCGGGCGCATGCGGCGCGGGTACGACTACGCCACCTTCCGGACGCTCTACGCCAGGCTGCGGGCGGCGATGCCGACCGTCGCCATCACCACCGACATCCTGGTCGGCTTCTGCGACGAGACCGACGAAGAGCACGCCGCCACGCTGCGCGCCCAGGAGGAGCTGCGCTTCGACGGCGCCTTCACCTTCGCCTACTCCGAGCGCGAGGGGACCACCGCCGCGCGCAAGATGCCCGACACCGTCTCGGCGGAGACCAAGAGCCGGCGCCTGTCGGAGGTGATCGCGCTTCAACAGCGCATCACCGGCGAGATCATGACGGCCCAGATCGGCCGCCACGAGCGGATCCTGATCGAGAACCCCTCATCGAGGCGCGGCGGCCACCAGCTGATGGGTCGCACCGACGGCTTCCGGCCGGTGATCGTGCCGTCGGTCGGGCTCTCCCCGGGCGAGCTGGTGGAGGTGACGATCACCGGCGCCACCCACAAGACGCTGCTCGGCGCGCTGGGCGGGCCGGGAACGACAGATGCCAGGTCCGCCGACTGACCTGGCGGGAAATCCTTCGCGCTGCTGTCGCTGATCGCGGCGCCGGCCGTGCTGACGAACGCGGCCTCGGTGCTGGCGCTCAGCACCAGCAGCAGGTTCCTTCGCGCCAGCGAGCGGATGCGGGCGCTCTCGGTGCGCACGGAGGACCAGCTCGCCGCCCGTCTGACCGCCCCTGGGTCAAGGCCCCGGGAGGCGAAGCGGCGGTTCTTCGTCTCTCCTGGTGACAGAGGGGAGCCGCAGAATTATGCTGACCGACCTCGTGCAGGACCCGGTTCCCCAAACCACGACGCCGGAGAGATCCGAGAAGGTCGAAAGCGACGCCGATGCGTCGCTGGACGCCGATGCGCCGCCGATCGTCCGTGAGGAGAAACAGCTCCTCACCGTGGTCCTGCGCAAGCTGGACGCCGGCGCTCCCCGCAAGGGCAGGATCCCGGTCGACGACGCCAGCGCGCTCATCGAGCTGCGCGACGCCCTGGCCGAGGCGAAGCCCGAGGACCAGGGCTCGATCCTGGAGCAGATGCACCGGATCGAGGCGCTGTCGCGACAGCGCGGCAAGGGGGACACGCCGCCGGTCGATCGCAAGTCCCCCTACTTCGGCCACCTGCGCCTGGAAGAGAACGGCAAGCGCCGCGACGTCCTGGTCGGCGCGCGCAGCTTCGTCGAGCCGGGCGGGGGCGTGCAGATCGTCGACTGGCGCAACGCCCCGGTGTCACGCCTCTTCTACCGCTACGAAGAGGGGGACGCCTACGAGGAGCGCCTCGGCGATCGGCTGGTGGAAGGCGAGGTGCTGGCCCGCCGCACGGTCGCCATCGTCGACGCTGATCTGCGCCGGGTCGCCTCGCCGCAGGGGACCTTCTCGCGCGATCTGCGCACGGGCGCCTGGCGCGAGGTCGCCGCCCGGCAGGCGCGCCTGCAGATCGCCCGTGACGGCTCGGCCGCCGCGCTGGTCCCCGCGCCGAGTCCGGCTTCCAGCGGGGCACCCGCCCCCACGGCCGGGCTCCCGGCGCCCGCCACGCGCGGCAAGCTCGGCCTCGACGAGAACGGGGCCCGGCGCCCCGACCGTCACCTCCCGGCCATCGCGGCGCTCATCGACCCACGCCAGTTCGAGCTGATCACGCAGCCCGCCTCTGGCCTCATCGCCGTGCAGGGCTCGGCTGGCAGCGGCAAGACCACGATTGGCCTGCACCGCATCGCCTACCTGGCGTTCGCCGATCCGCGCCGCTTTCGCCCCGAGAAGATGCTGGTGATCGTCTACCAGCGGGCGCTGGCCGCCTACGTCTCGCGGGTGCTCCCCTCGCTGGAGGTCCCCGGCGTTCCCGTGATGACGTTCGGCAACTGGGCCGAGACGGCCCGCCGCGCGGCCTTCCCGCTGCTCGACTTCGACCTCACCGACGAGACGCCGCCGGTCGTCATGCGGGCCAAGGCGCACGGGGCGTTCTTGCGCATCATCGACGATCGTCAGGCGGCGCTCGCCGTCTGGTGTCGCGCGCGCCTGGTCGAGGATCTGGCCGGCAAGACGGAGGCCCCTGCCGTGCTGGCGTTCTGGGACGGCACCACCGGGCCCGTCGACGGGCGCCTCACCGCGCTGGCGCAGTGGGTGCGCGACACGACCCTCGACCCCGCCACCCGCAACGCGGTCGAGAACGCCGGTCGCGCGCTGCGGACGCGCACGCGCGACGCCACCGGCGAGTGGGCGGCCATGCTGACCGATCGCGCCGCGCTCGGCGAAGGGTTCGCGCGCCACGCGCCCGGTGTGTTCTCGCCCGGCCAGCTCGACGACGTTCACCGCTGGTGCGTCGAGCGCGAGCGGCTGCGCGGCGCCGGCCGCGGCTCCTCGGTGGCCTCCAGCGACGGCGGCGAGGACGAGCGGTGCGCGCTCGACGCCGAGGACGAAGCGCTCCTCCTGCGCATCTTCCAGCGCCAGCGCGGACGGATCCCCGATCGGGCCGGCAGCAAGACGACGCTCTCCTACGAGCACCTGATGGTCGACGAGGTGCAGGACTTCTCGCCGCTCGAGCTGGCCGTCCTGCTCGACGCCACCAGCGCGCAGCGATCGGTCACGCTGGCGGGCGACACGGCGCAGGCGATCGCCCCCGAGCACGGATTCTCCGACTGGGCCGCGCTGCTGGATTTCCTGGAGATCGCGCATGAGCGCGTCGAGCCGCTGCGGGTCAGCTACCGTTCGACGCGCGAGATCGTCGACGCCGCCGAGCACGTCCTCGGCCCGCTCCTGGGCGACATCCGGCCGGTGGCGCCGCGGGCCGGCGCGCCCGTCGAGTCGTTCCCCTTCAGCTCCGCCGGCGAGGCGGCCGAGTTTCTTTCGCACGCGCTCAAGGAGCTGGTCCGCGCCGAGCCCGAAGCCTCCGTGGCGCTCCTGGCGCGCCACCCGGAGCAGGCGCGGCTGTACTACGAGGCGCTGGTCAACTCCGAGGTTCCCAACCTGCGCCTGGTCAGCGACCAGGACTTCTCCTTCACCGCCGGCGTCGACGTCACCGACGTCCGCCAGTCGAAGGGGCTGGAGTTCGACATCGTGATCCTGCTCGAGGTCACCGAGACCTCGTACCCCGCCACCGATGACGCGCGCCGCCTGCTGCACGTGGCGATGACCCGCGCCGCCCACCAGCTCTGGGTCACGTACACCGGCGTCCCCTCGCCCCTGCTGCCCGACGGCCTGCGATAAGCCGGGACCGCGATGAATTCGGGACCTTCAAAGGGTCCCGAAGGGGGGGTCAGGTCAGGTTACGCTCTGGAAGAACCGGTTCAGGGCCCAGACGTCCTTGGCGCGCAGCCCTTGGAAGCGGATCCCGATGCCCGACGCGTCGCTGGTCCCCTTCTTCACGACCCAGCGGACGTCGCCGGCGACCTCCACCGGCTCGGGCTGGGTCGGCAGGGTAAATCTCAGCTGTACGGTCGTCCCGATCGGCAGCGACGTCAGCGAATCCAGGTAGAGCCCCCCGAGCGAAATGTTACGGGTCTGGGAGGTCTGTTTCTTCCCTTCGTACATCACCTCGACCTCGAGCTGACGTTCGTAGCGGGGATCGATTCGCCTGAAATGCTCTGCCAAGATCGTCCTTCTTCCGCGGTGGGTGAGACCGTATGGTACGACAACATCGCACCTCGGATCCAGCCCCACGTAACTAGCTGAATTGTTACTGAAAAGCAGGAAGAACGGGGCACAGAGACGGGTCCCCGACGTCTTCGGTCATCGACCAGGGCTTGTCGTTGTAGGTCGCCTCGAAGGTCGCGTCCCAGCACTCGGTCTGGGTCATCCCCGCGCCGTCGCCCGACGCCACCGAGAGGGTCGCCCTGCCGGCGCCGGTCGGCAGCCACTGGGCGTTGATGTCGAGGGTCTCGATGGCGGGGCCGGGGATGACGTTGCCGACCAATGTGAAGGCGATCTCGCCCGAGCCGTCTGTGAGAATCTCGTACATGAACGTTACCTTGGTGACCCCGGTGGTGGGGTCTGCCTTCACGCGATCGATTTCCAGCATGACGCTCACCGGTGACCCCGGCGTTTGGTAGTTCTGGTAGGTGATCGTCAAGGTCGCGAGCGGTGACGTGTTCGCGTCGAGCGGAAAGCTGGCCGCCGCCAACGCGCTGAAGTCGGCAGACACCGTGCCGTTCCCCTGCTTGACGCCCCCCGCGAGGTCGAAGGTGCCGGTGACGAAGTCGACCCAAGTCGGCACCGCGGCCTTCGTGTTCTGAACGCTCAGGTCGTAGTCGAAGGTCGTCCCGTCCGCCTGACGGGTGATGAGGAGCTTCCACTCCCAGCCCGGATGATTCGAGTCAGCGAACGGCCCCCAGGTGCGGCTGTCGGACGTTCGGCTCGTAGGCTCGTAGGACCGGATCGCGTCGACGAGACCCAGCACCTCGTCGAGCATCGTGTTGACGTTGCTGATCCCGTTGTGAGTGTCCTGGGCCAGCTCGGCCTGCGTCACGGTCGTCACGGCCGCCGGCAGAACCACCGCTAGCTGCGAGCTGGAGGGGACGGCGCTCATGTAGAGGAGATCCTCGTTCGAGTAGTCGCCGCAAGCGGCTATGGTCGCGGTGAGCCCGACTACCAAGAAGAGACGCCTAAAAGTCATACGCCACCATGGTTGCAAGCTCCCAGTAACCGAGCGAGCGGTTGCCGTCGACGTTGTACAAAAGGTAGTGCAAGCGGGCGCGCGCCACCACGCTGGTCGAGCGCGAAAAATGATACGCCGCGCCGGCCACCAGCCCGGGCGAGAGCGTGGCGTAGAACTGCGCCGGGAAGGCGTTGTCCTCGAACGTCCGGTTCATGAGCAGCAGCGCCAGCCGCCCGCCCACGAAGGGCGTCAGGTAGCGGTGCGGCCACTCGACGGTCAGCGACGCGGCCAGCGACGCCTCGGTGAAATGAAAGGGCGTCTCCACCACCGGCGCAACGCCGTTGGCGCCGCCGCCCGCCAGGTCGAACCCCAGCACCCAGTCGCGGCGCAGGAAGTCACGCAGCGCGAAGTCGATCTCCACGAGCGCCGTGGGGGGGAAGAGTCCTGCGCCGTCGGGCGCCTCGAACACCGCCTGGAATCCCAGCCCCGCGCCGACCGACCAGCGCGAGCTCAGGTCGACGCGGCTGCCCCCCTTGACCGGGTCGGCGGAGAAGGGCGCGTCGCGCAGGCTCCCCTCCTCGAGGGTGACGAGCTCGCCGCGCGGGACGTCGATCTCGCCCACCCGCAGCCGATCGGCGAGGCGCCGCTTGACCCGGTAACGTCCAGGCGACAGCGCCACGCGGCGATCGACGCCGTCCCCCTTGTTGATCTCGGCGGCCACGAATCCCTGGCGGTCCACGAGAAAATAGACCCCGCTCGGGGCCTGGCGGGGAAAGTAGATCCCCTCGTGGCGCGCGGCGACGTCGGTCAGCACCAGATCGCCGTTGCCCGCCAGGTCGTAGCTGAAGGTGGGGTGCTGCGCGCCGGCGGCGCTCTCCGCGGTGTCGGCGACCGTCCGGTCGTAGGCGTAGGCGTAGGCCTCGAACAGGGTCACCTGACCGTCGCCCGATTTGTCGGCGCCCCCCAAAAGGCCGCTGGCCAGGTGGTGCGAGAAATAGCTGCCGCCGATGGCGTCCGACTCCTGCGAGTCCTCGTCCGAGGCGCTGGAGGTGAGGATGACCAGGCCCTTGGCGTCGCGCGGACTCTCCGATTCGATGGCGAACGCGGGCGCCTTGCGCGCCCCCTTGCTGCGGGTGATCGCGCCCGAGCGGCAGGAGTCGAGGATGACGATCCGGACGTCGACCGGCGCGGCGGCGACCAGCCCCTTGAGCGCGTCGATCGGCAGCCGCGATTCGCCCAGCCGAAGCGCGCCGTCCTTGGCGTGCCCCGAGTAGTAGAAGAAAAGCGCGGTGTGCTCGCCGTGGCGGGCGGCCTCGGCGGCCTGCTTTTCCACCTTGGCCAGCGCGGAGAGCACGTCGCTGGCGCCGCCGTCGATGATCAGGTTCGCGTCTTCGGTCCGCACGCCGCCCAGGCGGGTGAGGATGTCGTAGACCTTGCTGGCGTCGGCGCTGGCGTAGAGCAGCGGGCGGGTGTCGGCGCCGCCCGAATCGTTGCCGGCGATGACGGCGAACCGGTGCAGCACGTCGGCGCGCGCGGTTCCGGCGGCGAACGGCGCCAGGAGCGCGACCAAGATCGCGAGCAAGATCGCGGGCAAGTTCGCGGGCAAGATCGCGGGCCCAATCGGCGGCAAGAACGCGGGCGAGTTCGCGGGCAAGATCGCGGGCAAGATCGCCGGCAAGAACGCGGGCGAATTCGCGGCGAGGCGGGCGGCCCTTTTCGCCGGCGAACGCATCACGGCTTGGCGAAGGTCCGCGTGAACTGTTCCCCGGGCAGGTCGAGCCGCGGCAGGCGGCCCAGATCGCCGCCCGCGCGATCGTAGGCCGCGCGCGCCGCCTGGCGAGCGACCGCCATGTCGACCGGCTCATCCGAGAGCAAAACGATGATCCGCTCGAGGCCGGTCCCCGTCAGCTCCAGGCTGTCGGGGAGAAAGTGCGTGGCGCTGGAAACGCCGGCCGGCACCGTCAGGCTCGTTCCCTGCTCGGGGTAGAGCGGCGTCACCTCGCCGTGCTCGTCGATCGACAGCGAAAGCAGATAGCGGTGACCGCCCGTCTGGTAGCCGATGCGCAACCGCTCGCCCGCCGACAGCGGCTCGGCGGCGTCGACGCGCGCCGTTCGCTGTCCCGCGGCGCCCGCCACCCGCACGATCACGCCGGCGCCACCCTTGAGGCCGTCGTAGCCGGGAGGATGAACCCGCGTCCCAGGACCATGCAAAGGCCCGTGGAAGGTCACCACCACGGCGACCGCTGCGGCCATCGCCAGCGTCGGGACGACCATCCAGCTGCGCATCGGCGCCCGGCGGCGCGCAACGGCGGGCGTGCCGCGCGCGGCGCGTTCGACGCCGGCGGCGAAACGATCGAACGAGATCGCCGCCTCGAATCTCCGCTGCTCGTCGTCGAGCGCGCGGATGCGGGCCTTGCACTCGGCGCAGGTCGCCGCGTGCGCTTCGATGACCGGCGCTTCCGCGCCCAGCGTCTCGCCGGCGCGGCGCCGGCGCAGCTCCAGCTCGCCGATGTGTCCTTCCGTATTCATGTCGTCCCTCCGTCGGGGGGCAGCTCGCGCCCCGCCAGCGCCGCCACGGCCGCCAGCCGCTTGCGCACCGTCGGCACCGAGCGCCCGATCGCCACAGCGACCTCGTCCAGCGTCATCTCATCCACAAAATAGTGAATCGCCGCCTGCTGGGTCTCGGGGTCGAGCTCGGCCAAGAGCTTGCGGGCGGCGTCGCGATCCTCGAACAGCTGCGGGCCGCCGTGCCCCTCGCCGCGGGCGCGCGTCTCGCGGGCGAACCGCTGGTGCCAGGGGGCGCGCTCGGCGCGCAGCACGTTGAGGCAGTGGTGGGTGGCGATGCGGGTCAGCCAGGTGAGCGGCGAGGCCTCGCTCCGAAACTCGCTCCAGTGGGTGAGCGCCTTGGCGAACACGTCCTGCATGGCGTCCTCCGCCTTGGTGGCGTCCCGCAGAATGTACTGGCAACGGCCGTACACGGTCCCTCCGTACTTGGTGTAGAGCTCTCGCAGCGCCGCCCGCGAATCGGCCGGCTTTCCACCGCTCACTATCTCCAACACCGGTTGACTCATGCGAATGCCCGGGAGCCGCTCCCGCGACCCCGGGCCCTCGAGTTGCTTGGTTACGGCGACAGCGAGACCAGCGCCGCGCTGGCGAACGCGCAGCTCGACTCGGACCCCCAGTCCACGGCCGAGTCGTTCGGATCGTACGACGCCGCGCTGTAGACCGAGAAGAAATTCGAGTCCCAGCACTCGCTGGAGGTGTCGACCGCCGTTCCGACGTCACCGCCGGTGATCTGGACGTCGGTCCGACCGGCGCCCGTCTCCATCCAGCGGCTGTGGATCGACATCGTCTCGTTGGCGGCCGTGGTGGTCACGAAGTTCTCCGCCGCGCCGTACTGCAGGTCGCCGCCCGAGCCGGGCGTCGCCGTGTAGGCGTAGACCCCGTCGAAGATCTGGCCGTGCGTGCTGCAGGTCGACGGGTCGCAGTTGTCGAGAATGTTGGTGAAGGTGACGTTGTTGGTCACCGTCGCCGTCGGGCTCATCCGCGAGTAAGTGAACGCCATCTGACCGACGTTCGTGTCGTGCTGCGGGAGCGTGTCGGCCGCGTCCCAGTCGATGACGAAGTTGCCGCTGCCGAACCCCTCCATCGGATTTCCCTGGGCGTCGACCGCCCGGGTGTGCACGCCCGAGAGAATGGTGACGAACGCGCTGTCGTCGGCCGTCTTCCCCTTGCCGTCGAGCTTCCAGGCGAAGACGTGCGGCGCCTGCCTGTTGACCGTCAGCCGGTAGGTGTTCGCGCTGAGCGGATCGGTGTAGGGGCCCCAGACGCCGGTGTCACCTTCGACGCTGGTCGGCGGATAGTTGGTGACCGCCTTGACCAGGCCGAGGACGGCCCCGGTGGCAGTGTTGACCACGTAAGCGAGCGTCGCCGTCAGCACGTAGTCCTTGGCGGTGTCTCCCATCAGCGCGCCCTGCTTCACGGTCACGGCGCCGCTCGAAACGGCGCCGGTCGTCGCGGTGGTCGAGCTGGCGGCGGGGACCACCAGCGCGACCGTGTCCTTGGTCGGCGTGCTCCCCTCGAACTCGCTGCCGTCGAGCTTCCCGCAGCCGACCAGCGCGAACGCCGCGCCCAGCATGCCCATCGTCGTCACCAAAGCCGATCGCTCCATTGTGTCTCTCCCTTTCGTCAGTCCCGCGTGTCTGCTCAAACCGACACGGCAGCGGCGAAAAGGAGAAAGGACCCCGACGTCCGGGCGCGTCAGGGGTTTTCGGTGGCTGGCGGCGCGGAGGGTGGCGGATTCGATGTTCTTCACGACCGGCGGGGCCGGCGCAGGGAGCAGCGACGGATCGGGCGCCATCTTGAGCCCCGCGAGGTCGCGCCCCACGAAGTCCTTGGCCCGCTCGCCACCGTGGTGGCGGGCGACCGTCTCGTGGCCCGCCTCGTGCGCCGCGGCCGGCTCGCTGTGATGAGCGGGGGCTGGTGCTTCGGCGGTCTCGGGGTCGCGCGCGGCCGCCTGCTTGTCCGTTGGCGGTACGCCGGGCGTCGGCGGGGTTCCGGCGGCGTGATCCGTTGCGGCCGCCGGGGTTGCCTGGCCAGCCGGGCCAGCCGAAGTTGCCGGGCCAGCCGAAGTTGCCGAATTTGCCGGGGCGCCGGCTCCGAACCAGCTCGGGGCGTAGGTCCGGGCGTACTTGCCGGCGAACCAGGCCCCCGCCACCAGCAGGGCGCCAATGAAGAGGATGGAAAAGCCGCTGCGCCGCCGGGCGGGACGACGGCCCGGCCGTCCCCCTTCCTCTTCGGGGATCGGCAGCGCCAGCTCCGACCGACCAGAGAGGTTCGACATCGATTCGGCGTCCTCGGGCACCGGGAGCTCCGGCAGGGTCGGGCGCGACCGCGTGCCGCGCGCGCGAGAGATGCCGCCCCCCTTGACCACCGCCAGCGAGGTCGCCTCTTCTCCGTCGATCACCTCTTCGTCGGTGTCGAGCAGGACGACGTCCTCCTCTTCCAGCTCGCCGGTCCCGGTCTTGGTGCGCGTCGAGGTGGCGCGCGGGGCGGTGGCGCTCGATTGACTGATCGGCGGGACGCCGTCGCGGGCCGACAGCTCGGTCAGCCAGCGCTTGAGCTCGGTCTGGCCGACCGGGCGAAACGCCGTCCGCAGCACCCGTTCGACGTCGCTCAACATCTCGTCGGCGCTCTGGTAGCGCTCGCCGGGCTCCTTGCGCATCGCGCGCGTCACGACCGCGGCGACCTCGGGCGGCAGGTCGGGCGCGGTCTCCTGGGGTGGCGGGAAATCCCCTTTTTGAACCCGCAGCAGCGTCTCGAGGTCGCTCGGCCCCTCGAAAGGCCGCGAGCGCGTGACCATCAGGTAGAGCACCGTCCCCACCGAAAACAGATCGGACCGCTGATCGATCGGCTTGCCCATCGCCTGCTCCGGCGACATGAAGGCGACCTTCCCTTTGACGACGCCGGTGCCGGTGTGCTCGCGCTTGTTCATCGCCTTGGCGATGCCAAAGTCGGTCAGCTTCACCTCACCTTGCTCGGACAGCAGGATGTTGTGCGGGCTGACGTCGCGGTGCACGATCCCGAGCGGCGTCTGGCCCTCGGTCTTGGAGTGAGCGTAGGCGAGCGCGCGGCAGACCTCGGCCGTGATGTACAGCGCGAGCTCACGCGGCAGCCGCACGCCGGCGGTCGCCGCCCGGTGAAGGACCCGCCCGAGATCCCACCCGTCGACCAGCTCCAGCGCCAGGAAGTAACGACCGGCGCTGACGCCCAGATCCAGCACCTGCGCGATGTTGCTGTGCGACAGGCTCATCGAGATGTGCGCCTCGTCGATGAACATGTTGCGGAACTGCGGATCGGCGTAGATGGCGCTGTGGATCCGCTTCAGGATGACCGGCTTGGCGAACCCCTCGCGGCCGAGCTGGGTGGCGAGGAAGATCTCCGCCATCCCGCCGTCGGCGACGCGTTTGATGATCTTATACCGACCGTGCTGCGCCATTCCGAACGCACCAACTTACCATTCCTGGCGCCCTCTGTCCGCCGCGCCTCACCTCGGGCCTGGGCCGGCAGGACGGCCTCTCCCGCCTCCCGGTCAGTGTCCCGAAACGTCGCTCCGGAGATCTTCGATCGATTTGCCGCGCGCGTCCGGGTGCTCACTGAGGTAGAGGTCCAGCAGCTTCGCCAGCTGCTTCGACTGGGCGGCGCTCATCTTGTGCCCCGACGAGGCCTTCGTCGTCGGGCTCTCCTCGTCGCTGGCGGGCGTCTTGTGCCCGGAGGCGGCCGCCTTCTTGGTCTCGGCGTCGATCTCCTTTTGCAGCGCTTTGTCCCGCTGCTCCTCGCATCCCTTCGGCTCGCAGTCGCCCGGACAGCCGCACTTCGCCTTCTTGTCGCAGAAACAGGTGGCGCCGTCTCGATAGCAGCCACAGTCGTTGCGCGCCGGCTCCGCGCCGACGGCGCCGGCGAGACAGACGACCAACACCGACCCGAGCACGAACCCGACGAGTTTCATGCCGCGCCTCCTCGCCGATCATGAGAGCGCGATGCGAGGGGCGGGTCAAGCAAGCTCGTCGATTTTCGCGCGCTCGCCCGCTGATTTGGTGATCTGGGTCATCGGCTCCGCACGGCCGCGGAGCTTCGCCGGCCGAGGTGCGACTTCGTGGTTTTCCCCCGAGGCCTTTGATACGTTCGAACCGGGTTTGGGCGCATGGATCAGGTGGGAACTTCGGCGAACGCCAGGTCCGGGGCGACGATCGCGCTCATGTACCACGCGCTCTGGGCCGTGGCCGAAGACAGGGCAGGGGCCGATCCGCACTATGCCGTGGCGATGCCGCGCTTCGCCGAGCAGCTCGCCCTCTGCCAGCGGATCGGCGGCGGCGCGGTCAGCGCGCGTGACTGGTTGAGCGGGCGGACGGGGATAATCCTGACCTTCGACGACGGGCACCTGAGCAACCACCGGCTGGGGTTCCCCGCCCTGCGGGCGGCGGGCGCGGGCGCCGATTTCTTCGTGAACCCGGCGCAGGTCGGGACGAGCGGGTTCGCCAGCTGGCCCGAGCTGCGCGAGATGGCCGAGGCGGGAATGTCGATCCAGTCGCACGGTCTCGATCACCGGAGCTATTTGACCACGCTCTCGCCGGCACGCTTGCGCGAAGACCTCCGCCGCGCGCGGCTGGAGATCGAAGAGAAGGTCGGACAGCCGGTGACGCTGCTGGCCCCCCCGGGCGGCCGCGTCCCGCAGGACCTCGAGCAGGTCGCCCAGGAGGTCGGCTACACCCACGTCTTCGGGTCGAACCCCGGAACGATCAGCCGCGATGGGCGCCACACCCACGGCCGTTTTCCCGTGACCGCCGGGCTCGATCAACGCGCCTTCGAATCGCTGCTGCGCGGGGGACGCGCCCGCCTTCGCGCGCAGCTCCGCCATGCGGTGCTGGCGCTGGCCAAACGGGCCCTCGGCGACGACAGGTACGAGCGCACGCGCGCGCGCTTCACCGGGACGACCGTCGAACACTGATCTTGCGCCCCCCGCGGCTTCTCTACGTCGTCTCGCTGTTTCCCTGCTGGTCGGAGACCTTCATCGTGCGTGAGATCGCCGCGCTGCTCGCCGCCGGCGCCGATGTCCGCATCCTTTCGCTGAAGCGGCCCTCCGAAGAACTGGTGCACCCGGAGGCCGAGCGGCTCCTGCCGCGCGTGCGACATCCCTTGCCGCCGGGGCCGGCCGCGCGGCGACGTGCCGCTGCCCTCTTGGCGCATCCGCGCGCGCTTGCGTCGCTGGCGCTGGCGCTGGGCCGGTCGCTGGCAAGGCGCCCGCTCGAGCTGGCGAAGTCACTCGAGGCCGTGGCCCGCGCCGTGGAGCAGCTCGACTGGGTGAGGGGGTTCGATCCCGACCTCATCCACGCCCACTGGGCCAGCTATCCGTCGACGGCGGCGCTGGCGCTGGGGCGTCTGGTCGGCAAGCCGTTCGGCTTCACCTGTCACGCCCACGACATCTTCGTGCACGATCACCTGTTGCGCGAGAAGCTCGAGTCGGCGGCGGTGCCCGTCACCGTCTCTCGCTACAACGTCGACTGGCTGGCCGCCCAGGTGACCGCGCGGGCGCGCGATCGGTTGACCGTCATTCATTGCGGCGTCGACCTGCCGAGCCTCCCGTTTCAAGCTGACGGACGGGAGGAGGCTCTGATCGTCACGGTGGGGCGGCTGGATCCGATCAAGGGATTCGGCGTCCTCATCGAGGCCCTGGCCGAGCTCAGACGGCAGGGGCGGCGCTTCCGCTGCCAGGTCATCGGCGAGGGGCCGCTTCGCGGCGAGCTGCAGGCCCACATCGATGGCCATGGGCTCTCCGGGCTGGTGGAGCTGGTCGGCGCCCGCCCCCAGGCAGAGGTGCGCGCGGCGCTGGGGGCGGCGACGATCTTCGCGCTCCCCAGCGTGATCGCCCCGAGCGGCGACCGGGACGGCATCCCGGTCTCGTTGATGGAGGCGATGGCGGCCGGCGCTCCGGTGGTGAGCACCCGCGTCTCGGGCATCCCGGAGCTGATCGAAGACGAACGTGAAGGGCTGCTGGTCTCTCCGCGGGATTGGCGGGCGCTGGCCGGGGCGCTGGCGCGATTGCTCGACGACGGCGTGCTTCGTCGACGGCTGGCGGTCGGTGCGCGCGCCAAGGTCGAACGGGAGTTCGACGCCGCGCGCGAAGCGAACAAGCTGTTAGAGTTGTTCGCTCATGCTCGCGCCCGCGCCTGATTCGACCGTCGGTCCAAGCGCGATCGGGGCCGTGCAGGAGCACAGGGTGCGGTCGCTGCGCGTGCTGATGGTCCTGGAGAGCGATTTCACCCCGCGGGGAGGCGGCGGCGCGGAGTCGCAGGTCCGGACGCTGGCGCTTCACCTGCTGCGGCTCGGGCACCGAGCGACCGTCGTGACGCCGCTCCTGGCCCGTGGTCGGCAGCTCACCGCCGAGCGCCGTGATCGCATCCCGGTCGGTCGCATCCGTTACCCGCGCCTGCCGACGATCGGCGCGGCGGTGATGTGTCTCCGCTTCGGGGCGTTTCTGCTCGGTCACGGCCGGCGCTACGACGCCTGGCATGTTCACATCGGGCATCACCTGGGCGCCGTCACCTGCTTCGTCGGTGCGCTCGTCGGCAAACCGGTGGTGGTGAAGATCTCGGGCTCCTGGGAGCTCGAAGAAGGGGTCATGGCTCCCGGTGGCCACAAGCTCTTCGACCGTCTGGCGCTCCGCTGGTTGAAACGCGCCAGCGCCGTGCAGGCGCTCAGCACGCGCATGGCGGCCGAGCTGACCCGGCGAGGGTTCCCCGTCGAGCGCATCCTGGTGCTACCGAATGCCGTCGACACCGCGCGCTTCCCGCCCCGGTCAGCCCCGCGCGCGCCTGGCGCGCCGTTCACCGCGGTGTTCGTGGGCCGGCTGGTCCCCGACAAGGATCTGGCCACGCTGCTCGAGGCCTGGGCGCAAGCGTTCCCGCCGGGGCAAGCGGTCGACGCCCGGCTGCGGCTCGTGGGTGGCGGACCGCTGGAGGGGCGGCTGCGGGCGCAGGCGGAGCGGCTGGGGCTGGCGCGGCAGGTCGAATTCCTGGGCCACCGCGATCGGGTCGAGGAGGTGCTGGCCGACGCCGACGTCGGCGTGCTGCCCTCGCGCATCGAGGGCCTTTCGAACACCCTGCTCGAGTTCATGGCCAGCGGGCTCCCCCCGCTGGCCAGCCGGGTGAGCGGGAGCGAAGACTTCGTGGTCCCCGGGCGCAACGGCTGGCTCTTCGAGGTCTCGGACGTCTCGGCGCTGGCCGAGGCGCTTCGTGAGGCGAAGGCCCTCCCGCCCGAGAGCCTGGCCGTGATGGGGCGTCAGGCCCGGGCCGACGTGGAGGTGACCGCGTCGCTCGACATCGTGGCGGCGAGGCTGCAGGCGCTCTATGCGGGCGTGCCCCCGCGCGAGCTGTGGCCGGGGCTGGCGCCCGGTCCCGCTCCCCCTCTCGCGAGAGGTGCCTAGCTCATGTGTGGGATCGCCGGCATCGTCGCCAATCCGGGGGGCGGGCTCCCGGACCAGACAATCGGACAGGCGATGACCGACGCCATCACCCACCGCGGCCCCGACGACGACGGGATCTACCGCGACGACCAGGCGATGCTGGGCGTGCGCCGTCTGTCGATCATCGATCTGCTCGGCGGCCACCAGCCGGCGCACAACGAGGACGGCTCCGTGCAGGCGGTCTGCAACGGCGAGATCTACAACTACCGCGAGCTGCGCGGCGAGCTCGAGGCGCAGGGACACCGCTTCCACACCCGCTCCGACACCGAGGTGATCGTCCATGCCTATGAAGAATGGGGCGACGATGCCTTCGCGCACCTGGAAGGCATGTTCGGAATCGCGCTGTGGGACAGGCGCGCGCGCGCGCTGGTCCTGGCCCGCGACCGCTTCGGCGAAAAGCCCCTCTTCTACAGTCTGCAGCCTGGAGAGACGGGAGACAGGGGAGGTCGGCTGCTCTTCGCCAGCGAGCTCAAGTCGCTGCTGGTGGTCCCTGGGTTCAAGCGCGAGATCGACCCCGCGGCGGTTCGTTCCTACCTCTGTTTCGGCTACGTCCCCATGCCGGGCAGCATCTTCCGAGACGTCCACAAGCTGCCGCCGGGTCATTCGCTCCGTTTCGTCGACGGGCGGCTCGAGCTGCGGCGCTACTACCACCTCGAGCTCGAGCCCAAGCACGCGCTCGACGAACACGAGGCCGAGGAACAGCTGGCCACCCTGCTCGACCAGGCGGTGAAGAGCCGCCTGGTCTCGGACGTTCCGTTCGGCGCCTTCTTGAGCGGCGGGCTCGACTCGAGCGTGGTGGTTGCGCTCATGGCGCGTCACCTCCAGGCGCCGGTGCAGACGTTCTCCCTCGGTTTCCGCGAGTCCCACTACAATGAGCTGTCCGATGCGCGTCGCGTGGCGAGTCACCTCGAGACCGAGCACCACGAGCTGATCGTCAAACCCAACGCGGTCGAGCTCCTCGAGCAGCTGGTCTGGTATCTCGACGAGCCTTTCGCCGATTCGTCGGCGGTGCCGACCTACCTGGCGGCCAAGCTCGCGCGCCAGCACGTCAAGATGGTGCTCACCGGCGACGGAGGCGATGAGGCGTTCGCCGGCTACGGCCGCTACCTCCGTTTCTTGGCGCTGGAGCGGGCGGGGTCCCTCCGGCCGGCGGCCGCCGCTGCGGTGAGGTTCGCGGGGCGATGCGTTCCCGGATCGCGGGGCTATCGCCTGCAGCGCATCGCGGAGCGCCTCCGGCTGGAGTTCCCCGAGAGCTACCTCTCGGGCGTGGCGCTGACCCGCGCCGACGTCGCCGATCACATCTTGGGCGACGCCGTCCGCGCCGACGGCGGGGGGCACTACGGCGGGCTCGCCGAGGTGGCCAGGGCGTTCTCCTCTCTTCACCCTCTCGATCGCTGCGTCTCGATCGACTTTGCCAGCTATCTGCCGGACGACATCCTGGTGAAGTTGGATCGCATGACGATGGCGAACTCGCTCGAAGGACGTGCGCCGTTCCTGAGCCATCACCTGGTGGAGTTCGCGGTCCGACTCCCCGATACGCTGCGCGTCCGCGACGGACGAGGCAAACATCTGCTCCGCCGCACGGCGGCCCGGTGGCTTCCGCCCGAGGTGCTGAACAAACCCAAGCAGGGTTTCGCGATCCCGCTCGGACAGTGGTTTCGAGGCCCCTTGGCCGCGCTGGCGGGGGACCTCTTTGCCAGTCGGGCGTTTCGCGATCGCGGCCTGCTGCAGCCGGAGGCGGCGCGCCGCTATCTCGACGGTCACCTGCGCGGCGACGCCGATCATGGCGAGCTGCTCTGGTCGATGGTCTCGCTCGAGCTCTGGGCGCGGCGCTATCTCGACGCCGGGTCGAGTCCGACATAACATCGGTCGCGAGGAGATCGATGGGGATCGACGGAAAATCACTGTCAGAGAAGGTCACGCGCCTGGTGTTGGAGTACGCACAGACGCCCCCGCCCGAGGCGTCAGCGGGTGCGCCGCTCGATGGAAAGCTGACCTTGCGCGGAGATCTCGCCGTCGACTCGCTGGCCCTCGTCTCGCTGACGATTCGGCTGGGAGAGGAGCTGGGGGTCGACGTCGTCGAGAGTGGTCTCGATTTCAGTCAACTGGAGACGATGGGAGATCTCTTGGCCGTCGCCGAGAAACTCAATCGCCATTGACCGTTTGCGCGTCCTGACCGCCCTCTCCCCCGTCGCACTCAACCTGCCGTAATTGCTGTTTAATGTCCGGACGTCGGACCCGGAAACCTGGCGTGGCCGTGAAAATCTCCGATTGACCGGGGAGGCCAAAGAATGGTACGAGTATGTGCTGGCAGGTGGTTGTTCAGAGGTCAGCAAACTCGAAGGGGACCAGAGAAATCATGGACGCGAACAAAGACACGGTGACCGAGGGCAGCGAGAAGATCGGCCGGAACTCTGATGTGGCACCAGTCGCGGGAAACGCCGCCGACGAGGGTGAGTTCAAGATCGAGATCCGAAAGCTGGAAGTCCCGGTCCGCCCGCGCGGCGTCCTGGCTGAATAGGCTCGCCTCAGCGCCGCGCCGGCGCAAGGGCGCGGCAAAAAATCGAATGAGGGTTGGATGACCGCGACGAACCTCGCGAAGGCGCCGGTTTACTTTGGGACACCCGAGCGGCCTCTGTTCGGGTTCTACCACCCTCCCGCTGGCTCCCGGGTGCGCGGGACGGCGGTGTTGCTCTGCAATCCGCTGGGAGATGATCTGATCCGCGCGCATCGTCCCTTCCGGCACCTGGCCGAGGATCTGTCTGCCGCGGGATTCCCCGTCCTTCGGTTCGACTTCGACGGGACGGGAGACTCGTCGGGAGACGAGCGGGATCCGAATCGCGTGGCCACCTGGCGCGCCGACGTCGGCCGCGCCGCGGCCGACTTGCGCGCGCGCAGCGGCGTGGAGCCGCTGGCCCTGGTCGGTCTCAGACTGGGGGGAACGTTTGCTGCGTTGGGCGCGGCGGATCTGGGCGGCGTCGACGCGCTCGTTCTGTGGGGCGCTTACGACAACGGCGGCGCGTTCGTTTCGGAGGCCACGAAAGCTCACAAGATGCACGTGATGCTGCAGCCGACCAGCTTCTCCGGTGGACCGCCGGCCAGCGACGGGCAAGAGGCGCTCGGCTTCCTGCTGGCGACGCAGACGATCGCCGATCTCGAGGCGATCGATCTCCTGTCGCTGCCCCGCTCGCCCGCCAGACGGACGCTGGTCCTCGACACCGCGAACGTCGAAACCGACAGCCCGCTGGTGGCGAAGCTGCGGGAGCTGGGTGGGGCGGTCACCCACCGTCACATCCCGGGCAACAAGTTCTTGATCATCTCACCCCACCAGTCGGAGGTCCCCACGGCGGCCCTTTCGGCGATCACGGGTTGGCTTTCCGAGGAGTGCCCGTTCGCCGACCGCAGCTCGGCGACCAGCGCGATGGCCGGTTCGGCGACCAGCGCGATGGCCGGTTCGGCGACCAGCGCCATGGCCGGTTCGGCGACCAGCGCCATGCCCGGCGTGGCGACCAGCGCGAGGCCCGGCCAGGCGTCCAACGACGCGAAGACGCCCCCGGCATGGGACGCGGCCCGCACGGTGAACAACCTGCGCGAGCGCCCCGTGTTCTTCGGGGGGCCTCGAAAACTGTTCGGGATCCTCACGGTGCCGCCGTCGAGCACCGCCCGACCCGATCTTCCGGCCATCATCCTGCTCAACGCCGGCACCGTTCATCGGGTGGGCTCGCACCGGCTCTACGTGCCGATGGCGCGCAAGTGGGCGGCGCTCGGGTTCCACGTGCTCCGCGTCGATCTCTCGGGGATTGGCGACAGCCCGGTTCCCGAGGGTCACCCCGAGAACCTCACCTACCCGCGCGAGGGCCTCGAGGACGCACGCGCCGCGATGGACTTCCTCGAGGACACCACGACGAGCGGGAAGTTCGTCGTCGCCGGTCTCTGTTCGGGCGGCGACATCGCCTTCCAGCTGGGGTTCAAGGAGCCGCGCGTGGCGAGCGCCATCATGATGAACCCGCGCACTTTCTTGGTGAACGACCTGAGCATGGTCGATTCGTACGAACGGGCGCGCTGGTCCCAGCAGGCCGTGGCCCACAGCGACTCCTGGAAGGATCTTCTGAGCGGTGACGTGAACCTCACCCGCGCGTTCAAGCTGGCTGCACCGAAGGTGAAGGACCTGGTCGTGAGGCGTGCGAAACGAGCCATCACGGACCTCATGGGCGCCGTGCTCCCCAACGCGCCGGCCACCGAACAGCGTCGGGAGACCGACGTTCCCTACTGCCTCCGGTCGATGGCCGAACGCGGGGTCGACACCTACCTGTTCGTCACCGAGCACGACCCCGGCGTCGACTACGTCGATGCGAACTACGGACCGGCCATGAGCGCGCTCGCGTCGATCCCCAACTTCCGTCGAACCGACGTCAAGGGGACCGACCACACCTTCACCGCGCGCTGGGCACAGGAGCAGGTCAGCGCGATGATCACCGAGCACCTGACGCGACGATTCTTGGCGGCCCGGGCCGCGTAATGGCCTTCAAGGCGCAAGCTGCGCTCGTCAAGGCGGGACCCCTCGAGCCGTTCGAATACGAGCCGCAGGAGCTGGGCGCGACGGACGTCGAGATCGAGATCTCGCACTGCGGCCTCTGCCACAGCGACATCCACCTGATCGACGACGGCTGGGGGCGCAGCAAGTACCCGCTGGTCCCGGGCCACGAGATCGCCGGGACTGTCGCGGCCGCAGGCTCGGCCGTCACTCACCTCACCGTCGGCCAGCGGGTCGGCGTCGGCTGGCAGCGAAGCGCTTGCCTGGAGTGCGATCTCTGCCTGGGCGGCGAAGAGAACCTGTGTCGCAAGCAGCAGGCGACCTGCATGGGCCATCACGGCGGCGTGGCCAACCGGATTCGCCTCGACGGCCGGTTCGCCTTCGCGCTGCCCGAGACGATGGACAGCGCCGTGGCCGCGCCGCTCCTCTGTGGCGGCGTCACCGTCTTCGCGCCGATGCGGCGCTTCGGGATCGGCGCCACCAGCAGCGTGGCGGTGATCGGGATCGGCGGCCTCGGGCACATGGCGCTGCTGATGCTGCGCGCGCTCGGCTGCGAAACGACCGCCTTTTCGACCTCCGCCGCGAAGAAGGACGAAGCGCTGGCGATGGGAGCTGACCACTTTGCCTCCTCGACCGATCCGAGCGACATCCGTAAACACTTCGGCCGCTTCGATCTGGTGCTGTCGACCGTTCACGCCCGGCTCGACTGGACCACCTATCTCCAGACGCTGAGGGCCAACGGGACGCTCTGCCTGCTGGGGATGCCGCCGGGTGTCATTCAATTCCCGCCCGCCCTGCTGGTGACCGGCCAGCGCTCGATCACGGGCAGCGACATCGGCAGCCGGAAGGTCATTCGGGAGATGCTCGCCTTCGCGGCGCGCCACAAGGTGGCCCCGCAGATCGAGCGGATGCCGATGGCCGAGGCCAACGCGGCCTTGACGCGGCTGCGGCAGAACCAGGTGCGGTACCGCGTCGTCCTGGAGAATTAGACGTCGGGCGGCCGCCCGGTGGTGGGCGGGGCACGACTCGCGTAGATTCTCGCTTCCGGGAGCATGGAAATGAACGTTCAACTCTTCGACAGCACGTTGCGTGACGGCACGCAGAGCGAGGGTCTCTCCCTCTCCGTGGAGGACAAGCTCAAGATCTCGCGCCTGCTGGACGGCTTCGGCATCCACTACATCGAGGGGGGCTACCCCGGGTCGAACCCGAAGGACGTCGAGTTCTTCCAGCGCGCCAAGTCGGTCACCTTCCGCCACGCCAAGCTGACCGCATTCGGGATGACCCGCAAGCCGGGCGGGCGCGCCGACAGCGATCCGATCCTGGCGGCGATGGTGGCCGCCGAGACCCCCGCGGTCGCCGTGGTCGGAAAGACCTGGACGTTGCACGTCACCAAGATCGTCGGCACCACGCTGGAAGAGAACCTGGCGATGGTCGCGGACAGCGTCGCCTTCCTCAAGCAGAAGGGGCGCGAGGTGGTGTTCGACTGCGAGCACTTCTTCGACGGCTTCCGCGCCGATCCCGACTACGCGCTGGCGGTGGTCAAGGCCGCCTCGGCGGCGGGGGCCGACTGGATCGCCATGTGCGACACCAACGGCGGCAGCCTGCCGGGGACGATCACCGAGGTGGTTGGCGCGGTCAAACGGGCGGTCCTCACCCCGCTCGGGATTCACACCCACAATGACTGCGACGTGGCGGTGGCCAACGCCTTCGCCGGGATCGAGGCCGGCTGTACCCAGGTGCAGGGGACGATGAACGGCTGGGGCGAGCGGTGCGGGAACGCCAATTTGATCTCGGTCATCGCCGGGCTGCAACTGAAGATGGGCCGGCGCTGCGTGCCGGAGGAGAACCTGGCCCGCCTCACCGAGCTCTCGCGGGCGGTCAGCGAGATCGCCAACATTCGCCCGCGCGCGCACGCCCCCTACGTGGGTCACTCGGCGTTCGCGCACAAAGGGGGGATGCACGTCGCCGCGGTGGAGAAGATCCCCGCCAGCTACGAGCACATCGTCCCCGAGCGGGTCGGCAATCGGCGCCACATCGTCGTCTCGGAGCTGTCGGGGCGCGGCAACGTCCGCATGCGCGCCGGGGAGCTGGGAATCGACGTGCAAGGGAACGAAAAGCGCGTCCTCGAGCACATCAAGGAGCTGGAGAGCCAGGGCTACCAGTTCGAGGCGGCCGAGGGGTCGTTCGAGCTGCTCGGGCGACGCAGCCAGCCAAGCTACGTGGCCCCCTTCGACGTCCTCGACCTGGTCGTCATCTCGGAGCGGCGCCGCGGCAACTCGATGTTCGCCGAGGCGACCGTGAAGCTGAAGATCGGCAACGAGAATCGTCCACGAGGTCGCGGAGGGGTCCGGGCCGGTGCACGCGCTCGACGGGGCCTTCCACAAGGCGTTGAACCCTCACTTTCCGACGCTGCGCGACGTTCGCCTGGCCGACTACAAGGTTCGAATCCTAGATCCTGACGCGGCGACCAGCGCCAAGACGCGCGTCCTCATCGAGGCGGCGCGCGGCGAGGAGCGCTGGAGCACCATCGGCGTGTCGCAGAACATCATCGAGGCCAGCGCCACAGCCCTGGCGGACGCTCTGGAGTTGCCGCTGGCCCGCCTCGCCTCCGCCCGGATTCCCGAGAGTGCCGCCGGCTGAATGCGCGGTTCCGGGGAAGAAAATGGTCAGCACTCCGTTGGTTGATTGGTTAGAATTCCAATACCACGGGGGAGCTCAAATGGACGCCAACAAGAACCAGACCACCGACACCAAAGACACCATCATCCCGACCGACGGCGCGCCAGCGCCCGCGACCGGAGATGACGCCGAGTTCAAGATCGAGATCCGGAAGCTGGAAGTTCCGGTCCGCCCGCGCGGCGTCCTGGCAGAATAGTCGCCTCGATCTCACGCGGGATCCTCAAGGGATCCCGCGCCCTCGCAACACGCGTCAGTCCGCGCGCTCGATCCGGAGTGCTCCGCGGGAATTTCGAAACGGGGCGAACGCAGCGTGAAGCTTGCGCCGCTGGATCTTGCCGGTGTGCGTGCGGGGAATCGGCGTCGTGCCGTAGAGAATGATCTTGGGGCGCGCGTCGAGCGGCATCTCGCCCACCACCTTGGTGAGGCGGGCGCGCAGCTCGTCGGCGAGCTCTTCATTCTCGAGGTAGAGGCCGATCTCCTCGCCGTGAACGTCGTGCGGAAATCCGAGCGCGACCAGCCGGCCCTCGATCTCCGGCAGCTCGGTCACGATCCGCCGCTCGATCGCCAAAGGGCTGAACTTGTCGCCGTCCCGGATGATCGTCTCCTTGATCCGTCCGGTGATGAAGAACGCCGGCCCGCCCGCCGAGGCTTGGGGCTCGCCGGCTTGCTGTCCGCCTGCGGAGGCGAGGGGCCCGCCCGCGGAGCCTCGAGGCTGGCCTGCCTGCTGAAAGAAACCCTCGTCGCCCGTCCGCAGCCAGCCGTCTGCCCCGAGCGTCGCCGCCGTCGCGCCTTCATCACGAAAGTAAGACAGCATGGTGCTGTGGCCGCGCACGCACAGCTCGCCGCGCTGGTCGGCCGGCAGCGTCGCCCCATCGGCGCCGACGACCTTCACCTCGGTCCCCGGCAGCGGGCTCCCGATGCAGGTCAGCTCTCCGCCGTAAAGGAGCCGCCGTCGTTCATCCTCGGCCAGATCGGCCGGAAGGCAGCAGGCGAAGTTGGTGTACTCGGACAGCCCCCAACCTTGCAGCAGACGGAGGTTGGTCTTCTCCTCGAAGGCGCGGGCCAGACTCACGGTCAGGGGCGCCGACGAGACGAGAACTGCGCGCAGCGTCGGGAGCTTCTCGGCGCGGACGCCGAGCTGCAGGAGAGGCTGCAGCAGCGTCGGGACCACGCTGGTCAAGGTGACCGACTCGACCCGGAGGACCTCGCCCCAGGCGAACGGATCGAACCGCTCCATGAAGACGAGGTGCCCGCCGGTGGTCAGCGTGGTCATCAGGCCGAACCCCAGCGCGTGCGCGTGGTAGAGCGGCAGCACCGCCAGCTGCGTCTCGTCCTCGAAGCGAAAATTGAGCGCCATGCTCCAGGCGTTGGCGAGCAGGCTCCCTTGCCCCAGCGCGACGCCTTTGGGATTCCCGGTGGTCCCGGAGGTGTAAAGGACGATCGCCATCTGCTTCTCCAGCGACCTCGCGGCCGCGGGCGCCGCCGCCGCGGGAGGCGGTGACGCGCCGCCGCCGCCGGCATCGGGCACCGTCTCGTCCTCGAAGGCACAGACGACGGCGGGACGGGCCACCAGCCAATCGAGCAGCTCACGCGCGCCGAAGACGAGACGCGCCTCCGAGTGCGCCAGGATGTAGTCCCAGTCCGCGGGCGGCGTCGTTGGATTGAGCGGGACGACGGCGGCGCCGAGCTGCATGGCTGCCAGAAAGAGCGCTGGGACCTCCAGCCGATTGGGCGAGAGGACCGCGACGCAATCTCCCTGCCGCACGCCGAGCTCGTCCCTCAGCCGGCGCGTGAATCGCTCGACAGCGCCGAGCAGCTCCCCGTAGGTCCAGTGCCCCGCGCGTGTCTTGCCTTTGTAAAAGGTGAG
This sequence comes from uncultured Pseudomonadota bacterium, assembly GCA_963847705.1. GTDB lineage: Bacteria > Myxococcota_A > Polyangia > Fen-1088 > Fen-1088 > JADGRB01. Next base: position 44,467 of record CAWKBC010000035.1, read on the forward strand.
CGCCGGCCGTCCCGCAGGGAGGCGGGCGAGACCGTCCAGCAGGGCGGGGATGTCCTCGAAGCGTGTCGTCATCGTCTCATCACCGCGCGGGCCCGAACGCGTAGGCGTAGGAGGCCTGAATCCGCTCCGAGAGGACGCTCAGAATCCTCCATCGAGTTTCTCCAGTCGATGTCGGGCGCCGCCTCTTCCAGCGTGGTGACGCCGAAGTAGAGCGGTTGGAAGCCCATCTTGACGTAGGCCTTGGCGTAGTCGGCGGCGACGGCCATCTCGTCGTCGAACACGGCCGCCCGGTGGCCGAGGCCAGGATAGTTGGACTTGGCGAACAATCCGACCTTACCGGCGTCGTTCCAGTGCAGCGCCACGCAGTGGCCGCACTCCTCGCCCGACACGGGATCGATGCGATGGATGGCCAGGAGGCGCCGTTTGACGTCGCCGAAGAGAAGCTCCAGCAGCCCGTAGGCGAGGATGGCGGAGTCGATGCAGGTGATCTTGGGGGCGTGCAGGGACGACCGGACCGACTGCACGCGGTAAGCGGTCCGCCAGTCCTCCAGATAGCCGATTCCGTCCAGCACGCGCCGGATGTCCTCTGGCGACTCGAACGGCCCGCCGCCGCCGAGCTCCCGAATGCGGCGGAACTCGGCCTCTCCGTACGTGAGCGGCCCTGAGGACAAGCCCGCGGCCTACTCGGAGAGCAGATCGCTCGGCGCGCGCGGCATGGTCGGGAAGCGGGCGTAGAAGGTGTCGATTCCGTCCATGAAGAGATAGAGGTGCTCGGCCATCGAGCGGACGATGTTGAGCGCGTCGTCCACCTCGGCCCGCGTGAGCGGCGGAATGCTCTGGCACATCTCCAGGAAGACGTTCTCGTGCCCGAGCTTCTGGTCGGCGTTGGTGTGCGCGATGAAGGAGTCGATCACCTTGTCGGTGTACGGGTAGTGCTTGCGCATCGCCGCGTAGAAGTCGTCGATCGAGCTGGCGTCCTTGTCGTCGCCGGTGTTCTCGGTCATCTGCAGGAGCTCGTTCCCGGCGTAGTAGCCGAACGAGTTGCGCCCGGCCGACTCGCTGAGGAAGTTCACCAGCGCGCGCGTGCTCGGCAGCGGCTGCGCCCGCAGCACGGTGTCGTCCGGGAAGAGGCTGCGCAGCCCCTTGCGGTAGATGTCGCCGTGGTTGTACTCCTCGATGAAGTGCCGCGCGAGGTGCGGCATCATCTCGGGCGTGGCGTTGGCGGCCGCGATGGCCATGTGCTCGAACGCCCCCTCGATGTAGTGGTACTTCTCGAAGGCGAACCCCAGCACCTGCGCGCGCGAAGCCTTGCCGGTCACGATCTTCTCCCACAGCGGGTGGTCGTAGATCGGCTGCAGCCAGTGGGTCACGTACTTGCGGTGGATCTCGTAGAACTGCTCGCCGGAGATCCGCTCACCGTCGTCGTCCTTGAACGCCAGCACGCCGGTCTGACCGAGCTGCTGCGAGAGCGACTGGACCCGCTTGGGTGACTCCGCGATCCGCTCGGCGATGCTCCCCACGCCGGTGGAGCCGTCGAGATAAGGCAGCATCTTGTCGAGCAGCCGCGCGGCCGCCCCCTCGAGCAAGACCTCTTGACCCATGTACTCGATGGCCAGCTTGTCGGCGTCACGTCGCACGACCTTGGCCGTGCGCTTCAGAACAGGTAATTGCGTCTGCATGGGGTCCCCTTACTAATCGAGCAACTTGCTGAACTTCGGCCGCGGCATCGGGTTCGACTCGACGCCGTAGTACTTCTCGATGCTGTCCGTCCAGAGCCAGATGTGCTCGATGAGCTGGTGGCCGTACTCGAGGACGCGCCCGGCGCGCGTAGCCGGGATCTCCTTGACGGTGCTGAGGATGTCGAGGAACAGATCGGAGTGCTGGTACTGCACGTCCAGGTCGAGGTGCGCGTAGATGGGCGCGATTGACTCCGGCGGCAGCTTGTAAAGCTCGGCGCACTTTTCGTAGTACGGGTTGTAGGCGCCGCGGTTGACGGTGGTCCCCTCGAGAACTGCCGAGCAGATCGAGTAGGCGAGGATGTCTTCACGGGCGGCCTGGCGCATGAAGTTCGACAGCGCCAGCGACATGGGAAGCGGGACCGAGTTGATCACGCTCTCCTCGCTGAAGCCGAGCGCCTTGAGCGCCTTGAGGAAGTAGTGGTAGTGGTTCCACTCCTCCGCGTAGTGCTTGGCGCGCATGTTCTTGATCGACTTCTCCTTGGTGTGAGCACAGGAGAGCGGCATGTGGCGGTTGGCGTTCCGCGTGTAGTGATAGAGCTCGATGAGCCACCCCGAGTACATGCGGCGCGAGCCGTTCCCGCTGGTCATCCGCTCCCAGAACGGATGCGAGAACGCCTCGTCGAGCCAGCTCGGCAAGATCTTGTTGAAGAGCGTGTGGAGCTCGACGCCGCTCAACGTCGCCGGAACCGCGTCCTGGCGATAGAGGAGACCGGCGCTCTCCAGCGCCTTCGTCAGCCGGCCGAGGCGCGCCTCGTCCATCCCCAGATCGGCCGCGATCTCCTTCTGCGACTGGACGCTCGGAACCCGCTCCGCCAACTTTTCGTAAAGGGCAAACTCACGGTTGCCGAGCTGGACCTCGCGGTCGCTCAGTCTGACGGATACGCTGTCCCCCTTCGGAGCCGCCTCATAGACTCTCCGAACCCCAAATTCTTGACCCATGGTTGCCATCTCTAAACGTTACAGCATCGGCAGAATTCCGGTCAACCTGTGGAGAAGCGGAATTCATCGAACAATTTTGAGGCGGGACTCCAAATCCCTCTTCACCTCCGGCCACTCCGCATCGAGGATGCTGTAATAGACCGAATCTCGAACCCTCCCGCTGGACGTGATCATGTGACTGCGCAGAGTGCCCTCTTCCCGGGCGCCGATTCGGCGGATGGCGGCGCGGGAGCGCTCGTTCAGGGCGTCGGTCTTGAGCTCGACGCGAATGCAGCCGAGAGTCTCGAAAGCATGCTGCAAAAGCAGGTACTTAGCCTCGGTATTGGCGGCGGTGCGCTGCCAGGCTCGCCCGAGCCAGGTCCAGCCGATCTCGACCCGGCGGTGCGCCGGTTCGATGGCGGCAAATCGGGTGCTGCCGATGGCCTGGCCGGTCGCCCTGTCGATGACGGCGAAGGGAAGGGCCCGGCCCGCCGTCCTCTCGGCGAGGGCGAACGTGATGTAGGCACCCATGTCGGCGGCCGTCTGGACCGGTTTGGGGGCCCATTGCCACAGAGCGGCATCCAGCCCGACGGCGCAAAGCGCCCCGTGGTGGGCCTCGGCGAGCGGCTCCAGCCGAATCCGCGCCCCCTCGAGCGTCGTCGCTGTCAACCCGGTCTCCTTCATGCGAGCCTCCCTTTTTAACAGCTCATGCCATCCATGAGATCCACCATCACCTCCCTCGGGCATTCCGGGCTGGACATCCGTCTTGGATCCGCCCGGATCGTCTGCGACCCCTGGCTCTCCCAGCGTGGCGCCTACCTCGCCAGCTGGCACCAGTTTCCCCGCAACGATCACCTGGTGGCGAGCGATCTGCACGACACCCCGAACCTCTTCATCAGCAGCCCCCGTCCGGATCACTTCGACGTCGAGACGTTGCGCGGATTCCCCAGGACCGTGCGCGTCATCCTTCCCAGGCTGGCCTCCCCCACGCTGGCCCAGCAGGTGCGTGCGCTCGGGTTCAGCCAGGTCCTGGAGCTCGGCGATGGCGAGCCGGTCGACCTCGGGGAGGGCGCGCGGCTTTTTCTGTTGGCCTCGCGGGCCCAGCACCTCCTGGGCGCCGCGCTGGTGATCGAACGCGAGGGCCAGGTGATCGTCGATCAAAACGACTGCCCGCTGGATGATGCGGCGCTCGACCGGATCGCGGCGTTGAAGCCGGCCGTCCACCTCCTTCAGTTCTCGGGCGCCTCTTACTTCCCCGCGGTCTACGACTTCTCGCCGGAGCGAATGAAGACGGAGGTCGAACGGGAGGTCGCTGTCATCGCGCGGCGTTTCTTCGACACGGCCACGCGGGCCGGCGCGCGCCACGTCGTCCCCTCGGGGGGCCCCCCCTGCTTCGTCGACGAACGCGGGTTCGAGCTGAACTTCGGGGGGAGCATCTTCTTCGACGCCGACGAGCTCCTGGCGCGCGCCGCGCGCGAGGCGCCGCAGCTCCGCGACCGGCTGCACCCCCTCTATCCCGGAGACGTCGCCGCGCGCGACGGCGGAGACTGGAGCTTCGCCGGCCACAGACCGTATGACGACAAGCGCAGCTACCTCGCTGCCCACCGCGACCTGCGGGGCCCGGTGCGCCAGAGCTACCTGACCGAGCGGCGCGCGGAGGCGGAGCCGGTCGACAGCAAGGACTTCCGATCTTACTTGCGCGATTTCTTCCAGTTCGAGGACATGACCGCGGACCTGAGAACCATCATTCAGTTTCGCCTCACCGACGGGCCGTCGGTCTGGATCGACTTTCGAAAAAAGCCGTACCGCTACCTGACGGAGTGCGAGGAGCCGGCCGCTCACGTCCTGACCCTGGAGAGCGCCTGGGTGAGCCTGGTGTTGCAGGGGAAGCTGACCTGGCACGAGCTTCTGATGAGCCGGGAGGTGACCATCACGCGCGATCCCGATCGCGAGGTCCCCAAGCTGATGCAACACTTCGACTACCGTCACGACGAGGCGCTGTTCGATCTGGTGCGGCTCCTCGATCCCGCGCTCATCACGGTGCAGGACGAGCAGATGGAGTACGTCTGCCAGCGCTTCTGTCCTCATCGCGGGCGCGACCTCGAGTACGCGGTCATCGAGCGCGGCGTGCTCACCTGCACCGCCCACGGCTGGCGGTTCGATCTCCGAAAGGGGGGGCGCTGCCTCTGGGGCGGTGAGACGCCGCTGCTGGTGAAAGAGATTCGCCCGCTCAGCCGGTAGCGGCCGCTGCCGTCTGCAAGGGGGTTGGTCGGCGACGGCAAGAGGCGGTAGATTCGCTCCGTCCCGAGACGAGAGCGCCGCGTGATCCGCCCAGACAAAAGGTTCGTGTGACGTCGACCAGACCGTCCCGGCTGAAGGCAGCCCTGAAGGTGATCCGGCTGCACCAGTGGTCGAAGAACGCGCTGGTCGTGGTGCCCTTGCTCCTGGCGCCGCACGGCCTGTCGTCGATCCAGGTGGCGCACGCGGCGCTGGCGGCGCTGGCGCTCAGCCTGTGCGCCTCCGCCGGCTACGTCTTCAACGACCTCATGGACGTGGCGGCCGATCGCGCCCATCCCACCAAGAACCGGCGGCCGTTCGCCTCCGGCGCGCTCCCGACCAGCTATGGTCCGCCGCTCATCCTCGGGCTCCTGGCGGTCAGCGTGGCCATCTCGCTTTATGCCCTGCCGAAGTCGTTCTTCGCGATGCTGGTGCTCTACTTCGCTATCACGCTCAGCTACTCGTTCTACCTGAAGAGCCTGCTGCTGATCGACGTCATCGTCCTGGCCTGGCTCTACACCCAGCGCGTGCTGGCGGGGGGATTCGCCACCGGCGTCTCCATCAGCGCCTGGTTGCTGGCCTTCTCGATGTTCATCTTCCTGAGCCTGGCTTTTGCGAAACGCCACATCGAGCTGCGCCACGCCCTCGATGAGTCCGGGAAGCTGCGCAGCCGCGGCTACTACGCGCAAGATCTGAGCATGGTCGTTTCGATGGGAACCACCGCCGGCTACCTGGCCGTGCTGGTGTTCTGCCTCTACATCGAGAGCAGCGCGGGGAACGTCATCTATTCACAGCCGAGGATCCTCTGGCTGATCAGTCCGGTGTTGCTCTACTGGATCAGCCGCGTCTGGTTCCTGACCCATCGCGGGGAGATGCACGACGACCCCGTGAAGTTCGCTCTCACCGACCGCCGGAGCTGGCTCTGCGCGCTGGCCGTGGGCGCCATCGCGATCGCCGCCCGCTTCTGGCCGGCGTAGAGTGTGGGACCCTGGGAGGGTCCCACGCCCCCCGCGATGGCTCGCGCGAGCAAAGCTCGCGGTCCCCCTGCGCGATCAGCTCGGGTCCCTCCGAGGGTCCCGCGCCCCCCGCGCTCAGGAGGTCGCGGCGCCGCGGAGCTTTCGCAATCCGGCGCGCCCCTTCATCACCAGGATGCGGGCGTCCGGGTCGATGAGAGCGATCAGCACGAGATAGACCGGGGGACCGACCAGCGCGCGGACGACGACCGTCAGCAGGTGGCGGTCCGGACAGAGATAGGCGAGCGCCGCGTACATCGCGCTGGCGGCGAGCGACGCGCGCGCCATCGTCGACCAGGGGAGCGTCACCGGCAGAAAGCGGCGGGCGGTGAACGCGAGCGCGCAGGAGGAGACCGCGTAGCTCACCAGCGTGGCGATGGCCGCGCCCATGATCCCGATGCGCGGCACCAGAATGAGGTTGAGGATCAGGTTGAGAAGGGCCGAGCTGAACACCACCGCCCCGATGTGCTTCGTCTTCCGGTGAATGAACAGCCCCGCGGCCACCATGGCGTTGGCCCCTTCGAGCACCATCCCGGCGATGACCCAGGGGAGGATGGCCGCCGCGCTGGCATATCGTTCGGAGGCCAGCGAGGGGAGCAGCTGCGGTCCCACCGAGGCGAGGCCGGCGATCACAGGGGCCCCGAAGAGGACGTAGGTCCGCAACGAGCGGCCGACGAACGCCGCTGTCTCCTCGGGTCCTTTCTGATCCCACATCTGGATGTAAAGCGGCATGACCGCCTGACCGACAGAGGCCACGAAGGTGGATTGCACGTAGGTGCAGAGGTTGTAGGCGGCCGAATAGAGGCCCAGGGCCGTGGCCCCGATCGCCCCGTGAATGACGTACCGGTCACCGACGGCCAGGATGATCCCCGACATCTCATACCCGATCATCATCGGGATCCCGAACCCCAGCAGCTCATAATAGAGCGGCCGGGAGAAATCGCCGCGGTCGATGCGAATGCCGCCCTCGCGGCGGAAGAACACCGTCGCGAGGACGACGATCGCCAGCGCCTCCGTGGCCACCGTCGCCCAGTAGAACGCCATCAGGCTCCTGGAGATCACGAACAGCGTCAGCAGGACCAGGGTGAGGCCCAGGTACCTCTTGCCGACCTGGTACTTCATGAGCACCGTGGTCTCCTGGTCGGCGCGCAGAAAATTGAAGAGCACGCTCTCGAAGACCTGAATCACGATGACCAGCGCACCGACAGCGAACAGCCCTTTGAGACGCGGATCGCCCAGCCAACGGCCCGGAAGCAGCACGATCGCGACGATCAAGCTGAACGTGACGGCGAGCCCGCTGGCGGTCATCCCGAAGAAGGTCGTCGAATAGAGCTGCGCGGTGCTGAACCGCCCCTTGCCGGCGGTGATCTCGGAGCGGTACCGAATGATCGAGTGCTGAACACCGAACTTTCCCAGCGCCACCGAGACCGTCAGCGTCGCGGAGATCAGGTTCATCACGCCGTAGTCGGCCACGGTGAAGATCCGCGTCATGAGCGGAAAGGTGATGAGCCCCGCCGCCGTCGTCAGCAGGTTCGCCACGGAGTAGTGGGACGCCTGAACGAACAGGCGTCTGATGGGAGACTGCGCCGCTTTCACGGCGGTCACTGGTGGCCAAGTTGGAGGGTCGGCCATCCCCACGGATCGATCATGGGAATGACGACGCTGGAGAGCGGCGCACGCACGTGGCCAGGGCACAATAGCAGACAAACGGGCGGCTCCCGCCGAACCTGAGGCGTGGGCGCTGAGCTTCTCGTCCTTATCTTTGCCGCATGCCCGTCGTGAATCCGGCCGGAATGAGCAACAAGCCCGCCGAGCGCCCCGGCGGGCCTCCGGCGGCCCTGGAGAGCCTGGCACCCGTGTCCGGTGGCCGGGGCCGGTTCGCGGCGCTGGCCAGATCGATCGTCGACCTGGCGGCCGTGGCCTATCTGCTCGCGCTGCTGACGGTGGTGGCCGCGCTTCGGCTGATCGGAGAGCGCTGGTGGGTCACGACGATTGCCCTCTACCTCCCCCGGATCGGCTTCGCGCTGCCGCTGCCGCTCTTGCTCGTGGCGCTCTCGCTCGCGCGCTCCTACCGGCTGCTGGCCACCCAGCTCGTGGCGGCGTTCGTCCTTCTCTTTCCGCTGATGGGCCTGCACCTGGGCGGGGCGCCCGCCCACACGCCCGGGGCGTTGCGTTTTCGCCTGTTCACCCTGAACACCGGTCTGGGAAAGAACGGCACCGGTGAGATCCTCGATCGCATTCAGGGCGCCAACCCCGACCTGATCGCGCTCGAGGAGGTGGCCGACGACGAGGTGGAGGCACTCCGCCTGGGCTTGCCAGGCTATGCCTTCCGGCACCTCGACCAGTTCGTGGTCGCCAGCCGATTTCCCATCGAGGAGGAGGCGGTGCCCCCGCCGATCCGGAGCGATGGCCGGACAGAGTCGGCCCAGTACACGTCCTGGCGGCTGATCACACCTGCCGGACCGATCCGCCTCTTCGCGGTCCATCCCGTCTCGCCCCACGACGCCTTCAATCAGCTGCGCGGCCGAGGGCTCCGATACGAGCTCCTGGGCGGCGGGATCCTCGGGTCTGCCTCCGCCCGGGCGATGGAGGCGAACACCGAGGAGCGGCTCGAGCAGGTCCGGGCGCTGGCGGCCGCCGCCGCGACGCCCGCCGAGCCCGTGATCATCGCCGGTGACACCAACCTGCCCGGTCTGAGCTGGGCCTTCTCGCACTGGTTGGGCGGGTTCAGCGACGGCTTCGCCGAGGTGGGACGCGGATTCGGCTACAGCTACCCGGCGCAGAGAATGGCCTGGATGCGCATCGACCGCATCCTGGCCGGGCCGCGCTTCCGCTTCCTCCACGTCGCGCCGATCTCGCCCCGCGTCTCCGATCACCTGGCGGTCGCCGCCGACCTCGAGCTCTTGCCGGACTAAGCCAGCTCGAAGCGGAGCAGGACGTTGCCGATTCGCATGACGTCGCCTGGAACGAGGAGGTGATCGTCGCGCAACCGCACGAACGTTCCGTTCGAGCTCCCCAGGTCTTCCAGCCGCACGTCGGAGCCCTGCAGCGAGAGGTGGGCGTGCCTGCGCGACATGAACTGGTCGTCGGAGAAAACGATGTCCCCCTGTTCACGCCCGATCACCACCCGATCGCGGCTGAGATGGAACACGTCGTGGGCCACGCCGGTGGGCCCAACCTGCCGCAGCCGCGCCCAGGAAGGGCGGCAGTTCGTTCCGAACTGTACGACGTTGTGTTGAACCGCGGGGCGAAGGTCCTTCTCGAAGTCGGGAATCAGCTGGAACTCCAGCACCTGCCGGCCGACCAGGATCAGATCGCCGTCTCGCAGCAGTGCGCCGGCACGCAGTCGGATGTAGATGCCGTTCTTGCTTTGCAGGTCGCTCAGCACCTGGCCCGTCGGGGCCGACACGATGCGCGCATGCCGCGGCGACAGATAGGCATCCTCGAACAGGAGGTCGCCCTCGGTTCGCCCGATGTCGATCTGATTGCCGCGCAGGACGTAGCTGGCGCCGTCCGTGCCGTCGTGGTGCACGAAGATCAGGCGAAAGCCGCCCGGTGCCAGCGGCCGTTCGGCCATCCGGTGCGCCGCCAGGTGGTCCAACGCCGCGCGCAGCCTGGCCGCGCTGGCGTCCCCGTTCTGATCACGCCGCGGAGCGCCGGTGGCCAGGCGCGTCCCGCAAGCGAGGCAAAAGGACGCCTCCTCGGGGTTTTGCGTTCCGCACTGGCCACAGATCATCGCGCAATCCGTATGTAACCGCGACGATGTGGTCGGTCAAATGCCGGCCGCGCCGTCGTCTCTGGTAGTTTCGCGCCGAAGACATGATCCCGGTCGGTTCAAACGAGCGGCTGGCGCTGTTTCTTCCCACCCTCGACGACGGCGGAGCGGAACGGGTGATGTTGCAGCTCGCGGCCTCCTTCTCGGCGCGCGGTCGCGCGGTCGACCTGGTGGTCGCCGTCCCGGGAGGCCCGCTCGAGGCGCAGGTTCCGCCGGGACCCCGTGTCGTGAGCCTGGGCGCGTCCCGCACCGTCCTGGCTCTCCCGGCGCTGATTCGTTACCTGCGGGGGGAGCGTCCGGCGGCGCTCCTGTCGACGCTCGAGCACGCCAACGTCCTCGCCGTCGGCGCCGGCGCGCTCGCTGGCGCCGGGGTTCCGATCGTCCTGCGGGAGGCCAACGTGCTGTTGCCGCGCGCCAGGCTCGGGCGGCAGGCGCGCCTGCTGCGTGGCCTCATGCGGCGGGCGTACCGAATGGCGGACCGAATCGTCGCGGTCTCGAGAAGCGTCGCCACCAGCTTGACCGCGGAGCTCGAGCTCGACGCGGGGCGCATCCGCACCATCTACAACCCCATCGTGACCGCCGTGCTGCACGAGAAGGCGAAGGCGCCCCTCGACGATCCCTGGTTCGCGCCCGGTGCCCCCCCCGTCGTGCTCGGCGTCGGGCGGTTGGCTCCCCAGAAGGACTTCTCGACGCTGATCCGTGCCTTCGCCCAGCTCCGCGCCGGACGCCGGGCGCGACTGGTGATTCTGGGCGAGGGCCCCCAGCGCCGCCCCCTCGAAGAGCTGACCCGCCAGCTCGGCGTCGCCGCCGACGTCAAGCTCCCCGGCCACGACCACAACCCATTTCGTTACATGGCGCGCGCGTCGGTCTTCGCGCTGTCGTCCCTCTACGAGGGTCTCCCCGGCGCGCTGATCCAGGCGATGGCTTGCGGCTGCCGTGTCATCAGCACCGATGGCCCCGGCGGCGCGCGCGAGGTCCTCGAGGATGGCGAGAGTGGCGGCGACGGCAGGCGTGGCGAGAACAGAACGGCCGGTCCGCTGGTCCCGCCGGGTGATCCCGCCGCGCTGGCGCGCGGCCTCTCCGCCTTGCTCGACGACGCAGGCACCGGTCCGGCGCGCGTCCCTCATCGGGTGGACCGCTTCTCGGAGAGGGCCGCCGTCGACGCCTATCTCGACGTCCTCGGCGCCGACCGCGGCTCCTCCTGACGAGAGGCCGGGCTCAGCCGCCGCGTCCATCGAGGGCGAGGGACCGGCGCCATCCGAATGAGGACACACCGGCGGTGATTACCTTTACGGACGTGGTGGTGGACGGGGCGGCAAGGCGCACGGCGCAGATGGTGGTGACGGGCGCGGCGACGGCGCTCATCATCGCCGTCGCCTTCCCGCTGTGGCGGCCGTTGCTGGTCGCCACGGTGCTGGCGGGCACACTTTCGCCCCTCTACGAATCCGCGGTGCGGCGCCTGGGCGGCCGGCGGTCCTTCGGGGCGGCGCTGTTTACGGCGGCCACTGTCATCCTGATCCTGATTCCGGTCGCGCTGCTCGCGACCATCGCCGTCCGCGAGGCAGCGCAGGTGGTCGGGCTCGCTCGCGACATCATCGCCTCCGAGGGGATCACGGGGCTGATCGCCAGAGCGCCCGATCCGATCGAGGGCTGGTTGCATCGCCTGGTGAAGTTGCTTCCGGGCGGGATCGATCGGGCGCAGTCGCCGTTCGCCGCCGGCGGGCGCTGGGCCCTGGGGGCGCTGTCGGGGGCGCTGGCGGTGCTGGCCCTGTTCGGCCTCCGGTTCTTGCTGATGTTGATCGCGCTCTTCTTCCTGTTGCGTGACGGCCCCGCGCTCGTCGACTGGTTCATCGGCGCGACACCGCTCGCACCCGAGCGCGTGCGCGCGATGATGCGGGAGTTTCGGGTCGTCGCCCGCTCCGTGGTGGGCGCCAACTTCATCACCGCGGCGGCGCAGGCCGCCGTCGCCACGATCGGATTCGCCATCGGCCGCGCTCCCAGCCCGATCTTCTTCGGGCTGCTCTGCCTCTTCTCGTCGCTGATTCCCTCGGTGGGGACCACGCTGGTGACGCTCCCCGTGGCCGGGCTGGTGCTGCTGCTCGGTCACCCCTGGTCGGCTCTCTTCCTGGCGGTGTGGGGGGCGGTGGTCGTTGGCCTGATCGACAACCTCCTGCGGCCGATGCTCATCCGAGGCGAGGACCAGCACAGCGCGCTGGTCTTCTTCTCTCTCATCGGCGCCATCAGCGCCTTCGGCGCCGCAGGCCTGTTCCTCGGACCGCTGGCGCTGGCCTTCTTTCTGGCCGTCGTTCGCACCAGGCGGCGGGAGCGGGAGACGCCTGCCTCGGGGGGGCTGCGGCTGGACGGCTAGGTCAGCTGCCGGCGCCCTTGCGCAAGTCCACGGCCACCGGCTCGGCGTAGGTGAGCACCACCGTGTCGCCGGGGGCGAGCGACCGCAGCTGCCGGCGCCCCGCCGGATCGCGCACCAGCAGGGTCTGCGGCAGCCCGTCCGGGGTGATGATCTGAAGCGCCCCTCCGTTCTTGTCGACCGCCGTCACGCGCGCCGCCGTGGTGATCGGCGGCGCGCCCACGGCGCCAAGGGCTGGAGCGCTGGCCCGGGTGGGCGTCTCTGGCGCTTCATCGGCGGGAGCATTGGTGGGACCAAAAGAAAGAACGGTTGACGGGTAATAGTCGAGCTCGACCTGATCGCCCTTCTCGAGCTTGTCGAACCCCTCGACGGTCGGGGCGACCCTGACCGTCATTTGAGAACCGTCCTGGCCTTGCACGACCATCGATCGATTCGACCGGTCAATCCTTTCGACCGAGAAGGAAGCCGTGGTGGCCTCGCTCGCCGACGGTCCGTCGACCGACGACGGTTGTAGCGTTGCGGTCGCCGCACTGTCAGCGCCGGTGTAGGCATCGGCCGCGACCGGAAAACCGATCCCCAAACTCAACAGCGCCGCCATCACACCGGCTCCGCTCATGTGAGCCTCCGTTGTCAATATGCTGGCCGGATGGTTTTCGGCAAGCAGAGGCGCGTGGTCGTCGTCACGACGGCGCGGCGGCGGATCGACCGCTCACGGATCAGTGGAAGGCGGCGGCGCCGTGGCCGAGCATCGGCTCGTCCAGCGAGCGCTTTTGCGACGCGCTCTCGATGATGCGCGCGGTGAGGATCAGCGCCAGGTGCGAGAACGCCTGGGGGAAGTTGCTGATCAGGCGCTGCAGCTTGGGGTCGTACTCCTCGGAGAGCAGCCCCAGGTGGTTGCGCAGGGAAAGCAGGCGCTCGAACAGCTCCTCGGCCTCGGCGATCCGCCCGGCGAAGGCGTAGTTGTCGGCGAGCCAGAAGCTGCAGGCCAGAAAGGCCCCCTCCGTCCCCGGCAGCCCGTCGGTTCCGTGCTCGGTCCCGTAGCGGAGCACGAACCCGTCCCGGAGCAGCTCCTTCTCGATGGCGGCCACGGTCCCTCGCATGCGGGGATCGGTGCCGGGGAGAAACCCGTAGTGCGGAATCACCAGCACGCTGGCGTCGAGCGCCTCCGCGCCATACGACTGGGTGAAGGCGCCGACGCGCGGGTTGAAGCCACGCTCGCAGACCTCGGCGTGGATCCGCTCCCGCAGCGCGCTCAGGTGAGCCAGCATCTTCTTGCCCTCGTCGCCGCCCAGCCCGAACTCGGCGATGGCCTTGACCAGGCGATCGAAGGCGACCCAGGCCATGACCTTGGAGTGCGTGAAGTGCCGGCGCCCGCCGCGCACCTCCCAGATGCCATCGTCGGGTTTCTGCCAGGCCTCCTCGAGGAAGGCGATCAGGTCCTTGGTGGCGCGCCACCCCGCCTCGGTCCCCTTCATTCCCATCCGGTACGCCGCGTAGATGGAGGCCATGACCTCGCCATAGACGTCGAGCTGGAACTGGCCCGAGGCCGCGTTGCCCACGCGGACCGGCTTCGAGCCCTCATACCCGGGCAACCAATCGAGCTCGAACTCGGTGAGGCGCCGCGCGCCGGAGATGCTGTACATGATCTGCAGGTCGGCCGGATCGCCCGCCACGGCGCGCAGCAGCCAGTCGCGGAAGGCCCGCGCCTCGTCGAGGTAGCCGCCGATCAAGAAGGCGTCGAGCGTGAGGCTGGCGTCGCGCAACCAGCAGAAGCGATAGTCCCAGTTGCGGACGCCGCCGATCGACTCCGGCAGCGAGCTGGTCGGCGCCGCCACGATCCCACCCGTGGGCGCGAAGGTCATCGCCTTGAGCGTGATCAGCGACCGCAGCACGGCATCGCGCCAGCGCCCTTCGTAGGTGCAGCGTGCCGCCCAGGTCTGCCAGTACGACTCCGTGGCCGCCAGCGCCTTGTCGACGTCGAGACCTTGCGGGGGGCCCTCGTGCGAAGGGAACCAGGTCAGCTGCAGCGGGATGCGGTCCCCCTTCTTGACGTTCAGATAGGCTGACACGCGTTTGCCCTCGAACTGAAGGGGCGCCGGGCCCCGCAAGACCAGGGCGTCCGGCCCCGCCATGAAGCAGGTGCCCCCGTCGGGCGTCTTGTCGATGAGGGGCGCGTCGGCGCCGAACCCGAAGCGGACGTTCAGCAGCATCTCGATCGGCACCTCGCCCTCGAGCCCTTCGATGATCCGGACGACATCACACCGGCCGGTCCCCGTCGGCATGAAATCGATGAGGCGGGCCGCGCCGCCGTCGCAGGCGAACTCGGTCTCCAGGATCAGCGTCTCGTCCCGGTACCGCTGGCGCGTCTCGCGGATGCGCACCGTGGGCCGGATACCCCAGCGGCCGTGCTCGTCGTACCCGACGAGCGCCGTGAAGCAGGCGTCCGAGTCGAAGCGCGGCGCGCACAGCCAGTCGATCGACCCGCTGCGCGAGACCAGCGCGGTGGTGAGGGTGTTCCCGATCAACCCGTAGTCCTCGATTTTTGATGCCACGTTCCCCTCCTTGCAGCCTCCGGAGAGCTGCGAAAACGAAGCGCGAGCGGACGAATCACACGCTCGTGCACCGGCAACCAATCAAGAACCTAAGTCACACGGAGGGGCGGGCAATCGATTCGACCGCTGCCTGAGTCAAGCTGGGCCGCCGGTTCGTTGCGCCGAATCAGCGCTTCCGTGGCGATCGTAAGCCGCTCGCTCAACTCGCGCGCTGCCCCGCTGCTGGGCGCGACGGCGGCCTCATATTTCCGTTCATGCTCGACCTGGTCGACGTCGGTGAGTCGTCCCTGTCGTCCTACGCGGGGGTCGCCCCCGGCGATCTTCTCGACGCTGTGTCGCGCACCGCGCAAGCGCTCCGCGGCGCGCGCGTGCTGCACGTCAACGCCACACCTTACGGCGGAGGTGTCTCGGAGCTGCTCCGCTCCGTGGTGCCGCTGCTCAACGATCAGGGCCTCTCGGCCGACTGGCGGATCATCAGCGGCGACGAGCCATTCTTCCAGGTGACCAAGGCGATCCACAACGGGCTGCAGGGGGCGAAGGTGCAGCTCTCCGACGCCGACAAGGCGCGCTACCTGGCGACCTCGCGCGCCAACGCCGTGGGCTTCGACCTGGGCTACGACTTCATCTTCATCCACGATCCGCAGCCGGCCGCGCTGCTGGGGTTCACCGGCAAGGGAGGGGCGCGGTGGATCTGGCGCTCGCACATCGACACCGCGAACGCGAATCCGGAGGTCTGGAGCTTTCTGCGCCCGTTCCTGGCCGAGTACGACGCGTCCATCTTCACGATGGCCGAGTTCGTCCCCGCCGACCTGCCCACGCCGGTCGTCGAGATCATCCCCCCCGCCATCGATCCCCGGAACCCGAAGAACCTGGCGCTCCCGGTGGCGACGGCCCGCCAGGTCCTGGAGTGGATCGGCGTCCGCACCGCGCACCCGCTGGTCACGCAGGTCTCACGCTTCGATCCCTGGAAGGATCCGCTGGGCGTCATCGAGGCCTGTCGGCTGGCCCGCCAGGAGGTGCCCGAGCTGCAGCTGGCCCTGGTGGGGTCGATGGCCTCCGACGATCCCGAGGGCTGGGACATGTACCGCGCCATCCGGAGCGCGATCGCCGGCGACAAGCGCACGCACCTGTTCACGAACCTGGTCGGCGTCGGCAACGTCGAGGTCAACGCCTTCCAGGCGCTGTCGAAGGTGGTGGTCCAGAAGTCGCTGCGCGAGGGGTTCGGGCTGGTCGTCGCCGAGGCGTTGTGGAAAGGGACGCCGGTCGTCGCCGGTCGGGCCGGCGGCATCCCCCTGCAGATGGCCGACGGGACGGGCGGCATCCTGGTCGACAGCGTCGAGGAGTGTGCGCGCGCGCTGGTCACACTGCTGCGCGACCAGGAGCGCGCACGCGCGCTGGGCGCCAGCGGCCGCGAGCGCGTGCGGCGGCACTTCCTGACCCCGCGGCTGGTCCTCGACGAGCTCTCGCTCATGCGGCGCATGGCGACCGGCGCCCCCGCGGGCCGCGCCTACGAGCTGGGGTCCCACCGCGATCCGGTCTGCGGCATGGCGGTCGAGGCGGGCGAGCAGACCACCACCCTCGACGGGTTCACGCTCAGGTTCTGCTCGTCCCAGTGTCGCGCGACCTTCGCGCGCGACCCCGAGCGCTACCTGGGCGCGACGGGGGCGCAGGCACTTGGCGCCGGAGCGACCGCCGGCTGACGGCTACAGCTTGCCGCGCGGCGAGCGCTCGCCGGCCTCCCGTCGGGCGGCGTGCTCTTCGGAGGCCGCCTCGATGTCCTCGTCGTCCCCATCACCAGCGTCCCGGGGCTTGGAGACCTGCGGCTGCTCGTCCAGGGAAGGGTGATGCAGACGGCGACTCTCCACGTCGGCGCGAACAGGGGCACTGCCCTCCGCACGGTCGGCGGCACGTTCCGCTTGGTCGCCCGGTTTTTCCTCCACGGCGTCACCTTTCCAGTGCGATGGCTGCTCCCTGCTGGCCTTCTTGCCGCTCTTCTTCGCCATGCCCGGAAGCTGTCCACCCGAGCAGAGTTCGTCAACTCGTGCCCCTCCGGGTCGAACCAGGTCGGCCGGGTTGCCGACCACGGCCGGCGGTCCTAAGCTCGAAGCCCATGGGGCACCTCATGGACCGCTGCGATGTGATCGACGTGCTGGAAGAATCGGTGACGTTGCGCCGGCCGGTCACGGTCGAGCTGAAGGGGGGCAAACACTTCGTCGATCAACCGAAGGACGTCGTGACCGCCGACCACCGCGAGTGGGTGCAGTTCCACCAGCACGAGCAGATCGCCGTCGACGACATCGCCTTCTGCGCGCCGGCGTCGCCGCCCGAGGCGACCTACCGCGGCAAGACCTAGGTCCGGTTCAACCAGCGACCAGCGTGGGACGGTCCGAAACGACCAGCATGGGACGGTCCGAAACGACCAGCATGGGACGGTCCGAAACGACCAGCATGGGACGGTCCGAAACGACCAGCATGGGACGGTCCGAAACGACCAGCGTTGGACGGTCCGAGGTGATGCAGGTGTGGCCGCGGCGGAGCTCGAACCACTGCCCCCGCGTCGTATATCGGTGAGCGTGCCAGAGGCACAGCCAGGCGTTGCATTTTCGGGCATGAGGACCACTCTTGCGTGGATGCGTGCATTTCACGGGCGTCTCATCGGTGCCACCTGCTTGCTTGCTTCGGCGTCGTTCGGATGCACGCGTGCGTCCGAAAGCTCGACGCCTGGCGCAGCAGGGACGGCCGGGAGCGTCGTGCGCGACGACATGAGAGGCGTGGCCAAAACGACCGAGAAGACGGCGAAAGACATCGGCCACGCCGCCGTCGACCTCGCCGACAAGGCGGGCAGCGGCCTCCAGGACGCGACCCACAAAGCCAGCGCCGGCGGCCAGGACGCCTGGATCACGACAAAGGTCAAAAGCGCGCTGACGAGCGATGGCTTGGACCCCCTCCACATCCACGTCGACACCGACGCCGAGGTCGTCACGCTCTCCGGTTCCGTCGATTCGGCGGCCAACAGAGAGAAGGCGGTCAGCGTGGCCAGGCACGTCACTGGCGTGCTCGGGGTGAAGGACCACCTGTTCGTAAAGCCCGATACCCGTTAGGCGCCGCGAAGGCCCGGTGCTGTGCCCAGTTCAGATGACTTCGACTTGTGGGCGCGGCGGGACTCGAACCCACTACCCCCGGCTTCGGAGTTATCGAAAATCCATCAGCAACGCGTTGCAAGCGTTAGCAAGGGCGCGACAGTATTGCATTTACTTGGCGCGTCAGAGCTTGACCAGTTGCAGCAACAAGCACCGTTTAGCAGTCC
This sequence comes from uncultured Pseudomonadota bacterium, assembly GCA_963847705.1. Lineage (GTDB taxonomy): Bacteria > Myxococcota_A > Polyangia > Fen-1088 > Fen-1088 > JADGRB01. The sequence continues at coordinate 62,413 of CAWKBC010000035.1, forward strand.
GTTTGCTACATCTGTGCTACAGGCGGCTGTAGCAAATCGAGCCGGGGGTAGTGGGTCTGGGGGACCCTTGCTGACCGTGCGGGAGGTGGCCGAGCGGCTACGCGTCTGTACCGCGACGGTGTACCGACTGTGCGAGTCGGGAAGGCTCTGGCACCTCCGCGTCTCGAACGCCGTGCGGGTGCCAGAGATGGCGCTACAGGCGTTAATGGGCCCGACGGCGCCTGGTCCATAGCTAAGACGGCTGAGAGGCGGCGACCACCCGACTATCGTTCCCTGTCGGGAAGGTAGAGGGCACGAAGCACCTCCTCAATCTGCTGCAGCGTCCAGGGCTTCAGCATGCCTGAATTCTAGTACGCTGCCCCTCATGGGCGACGTAGATCAGGAATCGTTTTCGGGCGTGCCGAACGCGGTCCTGGACACGAATGTCGGCCTCACGATCTATTCGTGGCACGACCTGCTCGATGCGCTGAGGGCGCTCTTGGACCAAGACCAGAACGCGACGCTGGCGCACCCGGCCCTTGAATTTCGGCGACGACGGGCACGCAACGCCTTCTTGCTGGCTCTGTTTTTTCACCAAAACGAGTGGAAGGCCCTCGTGCCACTCAACGAGTTGCTTAGGATTCTGCTTGCGAAGGTGCCCCCGACCGGCGCCGAGCACGGCTACAAGTCCAACTTTGTCCGGCTGTACCTGTACTTCGTCAAAGACAAGCTACTGTCAGGATGGGAAGCGGGCGGAGACCTCAACAGCGATGCGACCCTCAAGGGCAGCGATGTCGACCGGCTCTGCCTCGACCTGGCGGCACACCACCAGATCCCGCTCATCAGTTGGGAGGGCGACGGGCCTACCGGCCCCGATCCTTCTAAGCTGATCCCTCGCGAAGCGAGGGCGCGAGGGATCAATCTGGTCACACCGGAGGAGCTGTTGCTAAGGCACAAATTCGACCCGGCCCCGGCTGCCGCCCGGTTTCTCTCAGACTGGGACCGACACGTGGCCGACTACGTATCGGAAAGCCCAGATGCGCGAGAAACGCTGGAATACGCTCGCCCGTTTTTCCAACGCTTGGCAGAGAACGATTGGACACCCTGACTTATCGGGAGAGGCGCCGCTTCAGCTGTAGACGCGATCCCAGGTCTTCTTCTATCTGAAGTCCGCACGCCTGAAGCATGCTTGCGACGAGAGCGCGTCGTTCCTCGAAGCGATCGAACACGTCGTCATTCACCTTCCGACATCGGCGGACGTAGCGCTTCAACTGTTCCAGGGGCATCGCTTCAACGAGGGAGCGGTGAAGCACGACGTGCCTAGAGTTCGAGTTCCCGAAAGATCGCAGCGCGAGAGAATCCGCCACCGTCGAAAGATCCGTCCTGCTCGGGTCATCGAGGGGCATGGCGACGAGCGCGCGCGTCGGATGGACCGGCAGAGCCGCTCCAACTCCCAACCCGGAAAGGCAGCGGTGATCGGTGAAATAGACCGAGAAGATGCCTGTGGAGGGCACCGCCATAGGGGTCGACGCGACTACTAGACTTAGCGAGACTTGCTCGAGGTATTGGCGAACAAACTCGTCGATCTCATCGAGTGGCCACGTGGCTAGTCCCTCAAGGGTCCGGCTCGCATGTTGGCCGATCGGTGAGGCGACCCCTTCGAGGGCCGTCGAGGTTCGCGACCCCTGGAGCGCCAGCATCAAGACAGCAGCTCGTCGAGATTTTGGATCCTCTAGTGCCGAAGAATCTCCAGCTTCCAGGCGGGGGCGGGCGTCCCCAAACGGCGTTTCAACGACATCCCGGAGCCAACTCTCGAGCGTCGGGCTGTTGAGATCGTCCTTGGCGTAGACGTCTTTCCATCGAGGGCTTCCAAGCACGTCGGTTGCCAAATCGAAGTGGTGCAGGAAGTCGCGGTCGATGCGCCAGCGCTTAGTGAGGGACTTCGAGAAGTAGTGGTCGAACGCCATCCTCAATCGCCGAGAGTCCGAGGCTAGCATGTGGCTGCTCACCGAGATTCAGCACCGACCGCGCGGAGTTCTCCCGACCTCCCTCGCCGGGCGGTCGATCTACGTAGCGCCCACCATGGCCGAAGGCGCTGGTAGAGTCGTCATCGGCATGGCCCCCGCAGTGAAAGACGGGCGTGATCTAGAGCGTGCTGTCTTACTTATCGAGAAAATGATCCTGGATGAGTTCGGGCTCCCCAAGGGACGGATCACCCTGGAGCCTCGCAAGAGAGTCGTCAGTCCCGAGGGGGTGCCGGACGAGATCGATCTTCACGTCCGAGTTGAACACGCTCCCGGCTACGAGTCTGTCGTCCTGTTCGAGTGCAAGGATTGGTCGACCCCCTCAGACAAGGACGACGTAGAAATACTGAAAGGGAAGATGGGCCGGGCGAATGCTTCGGGGGGCGTTCTCGTCGCGCGAGCCTTCACCAGAGGTGCGCGGGCGCTGGCCGATGCGAGCCGGAACATAAAGCTTCGTTTGGCCATGAATATCCCGGTCTCATCGTTTCTCGAACAGTACGAGGCTTCGTACTTCCACTTTCGAGATCTTCAATACAACGTTCTTTCGAAGCACGACCTCGTGACGGGAGATCCAGAAGCGGTCCCGGTCACATTCCGCGGCCTTTCAACCAACCTGGACGCTCTTGCTAGACAGCTAGCCATGGACTCAGCGAGCATTCGTCTCAACGACGAGCCCTGGCCGCTGCCGGACCCCTACTTCGGACAGAGCTACATCATGAAGCCCGGCGAGCTATCGGTCGGCGGTTTCCCGGCACTTGCTCTCACCGTCCAGGCAACGATCGACGCGATCGGATCTCCTCCGATTCGAGTCGTTGGATTCGATCTCGAAGGCCGGGGCAAGGTCATCCAATTCGTCTATCGCTGGCCGAGTGGCGAAGAGCATTTCGTCGCTTTAGCGGCCCCGCCTGAAACGGATAGGGTGAAGTAGACCAGTCGACGCGAGGTTCGCCCGGCCTTCAAGGCCGGGTGACTCCTACTTGACCGGCAGAGGCGAGCGATCCAAGCTCTTCCCTGGTCGGTCGGTTCCGGCCTCACCTCGCACAGACTGCCGGCACGCAGTCCCCGGCGGGGCGAAGGGGGGATGTCCTCAGAGCCGAGATGCTCGTTTCCTCGCTGAGAGTCACCAGGTGCCGCTGCGCTGGCGCTCGGCTGGAAGGAAACAGTGTCATGGGAAGCAAGTTCAAAGACTTGGTCAGGGCGCGGATGGCGAAGACGAACGAGGGGTGGGAGACGGCTGTGCGCCACGTCCGGGCCCAAACCCAGGCTGTGGGTGGCCAAGGTGGAGGCGGGCAGCAGCAGCCGCCCGCGAGGCCGCCGATCGAGGCGTTGATGGAGCAGCCGCCCGGCCGTAGGTCGGCCGACGAGCTGTTGGCGCTGTTGCACACGACGAGCACCTTCGCCGTGCTCGTCGGTAGAATCCCGGCCGCGGCCGGCGGAGCGAACCTCGCGCTCGTGATGAAGCAAGTGGACGACCTCGCTCGGAATCCGAAGTATTACGCGAAGACGGGCGGGGTCGACATGACGGTATCACTGGACGAGCACAACGCGCTGATCGCCGCCGGCGCCATCGACGACCGCAAGGGCCAGATCATCCGCTCGCACCGGTTCGCGGCCGGGGAGCCATTCCAAAGACTCACGTTCTCCGACCAGTGCAAGGAGTGCCGTCGGTGGATCTGGTGCGGCGAGGCGGATCGCGAGTCGAAGTGTATCTGTGGGCATACATACCGCGTGTCCTTCGACCTGGTTGCCGAGCTGGTCTGGGGAAAGAAGCAACACCAACACTGCATGGACTGCGGTGCGGATTTCGCGATGCACCCCGTGAGCGAGGGCAATAGCCCCTGGCACCCAGTGAGCATGTGGCAGTTGCAGTGCGACAACTGCCGTCGGTCCGCAACGCCCAACAGCGGCGCCCGTCAAACGGCGACGACCGATGGCCATCGGATGGATCGCGACGACATCGACGAGACCGTCCGACTCCTGGAACAACAGGCGACCTTGCTTGGCGCACGCTCGGAGGCCCGAGCGGCGGTTATCGCAGAGTTGCAGGCGCTCCTTCCTCGGCTGTCTGAGAAGGTCAATCCACCTAGGACGAGGCCCGTCAGTTTCACGCGATCGAGTTCGGCACCACGCGGCCGTCCCGAACGTGACCGCTACAGGGCGCTCATGGGCCGCGTCTACGACGCGCTCGAAAAGCTGAATGCTCCTTTCTCCGAACCGGCCGAGCCCTGGGACAGCGATTCCGTCGGTCCCTGATTTTTCGGTGTCTCAGGCTGCTTGAACTGTGAGAGACCCGCAATCTTCGGGGTGCGGGCCTCTCTTTTGGCCGGGTGTGACCGAGGCCGATGCCAGCTGACCGCGCGCGTGTCGCGCCGATCGCCCGGCCCGCCACGCCGGAGGTCATCCTCTACTGGTAAATCAGGGTGAATCCGGTGAGCACAGACGTGCCGAATCCAGTGATCGTGAGGTCATGCCAGCCGGCTTCCAGCGGCCGGTCGAAACGGAGCACGAAAGGGTCGCTCCACGCTCCGGGCCTCTGCCTTTCGTGCGAGGCGCGCACGTCCCAGCGTTGACTTACTGCAGTCCCCATCTTGATCTCTAGAGAGAAAGTGTCGCCGAGCCCGAACGCTCGTACGCGAGCGATGAACGATTGGGTCCTGGCAGCGATGTAAACGGGCAGCGAGCCGAGTTCATCAACGGCAGGGAGTGCGTTCACACGACCAGGCACAATCGCCTGAGAAAGGTTGCAGTCCGTGTTCGAATTTGTGGAGAGAAACGAGAAGGCGGTGAGGCCCTTGACGCTCGCGCTGACGGCTAGCCGATCATCAATCTCGCGCAACAACATGGCTCCATCTCGAATCGTTACTTCGTCCCGCCGAGTGACGATGCACTTTCCCAGCAACGAGAGCGTCTGGTGCATTCCCTGCGCGTCGGGATACCTCGCGGCCAAAGCCGGCCCCTCCCTGTAAAACTGTGAGGCCATTACGTTGTTCCCAGCGAGCAGAAAGTAGATGACCTTCGCCAGAGCGAAGACATCGACCTCTGGCCCATAGTCGCGTTCGTCTCCGAATTGCACCCAATCGGGCACCCAGTCACGACTGTGGACCGGATCCATGCCGGTCATTCTGGTTGTATCAGCCGTTGGGAGAACGATTCCAAGGTCTCCGAGGATGAGACGGTCGTCGTCCCCAACAAAGATGTTCTTCAACTTTACGTCTCGATGAACGGCGCCGCCGGCATGCATCTGTGCCAGTGCTTCGGCGAGCGGTCGAACGGCTCGAAGCACCCCGAAGGGGCTCCCGCGAAACTTGGAGCGATGCTGCTCAGCGTCGAGGGAACCCCCAAGATGCGCTTGCATCGCGAACCAGCGCGGCGGATTCGATTGGTCGCAGTCTATGAGTCGGATGAGTGCCGGGTGTGGAAACTTGCGCATGGCTTCCACCTCCCTCTGAAAACGCGCCAGGTCAGGACCATCTGAGGCATGAGGGATCTTTACGGCGGTTAGAGCTTCCCCGGTGCGACTCGCCCTGAGTAAACGCTCGACGAGAACTTCTGCATTCGGCGAACTTGGGGCGGCAACTCGGAAACCGCCCCCCGCGGCGTTGTGGGCCAGGTTCAGGATCCAGCGTTCGTAGTTCGTGAACCAACCTACTAGAAAGCGTTCAACGCAGAGGAACACAGCCCCGCCGCCACCGCGACCAAGCTCTCGAAGTGGTTGCCACCGCGTTGTCTCTAGGAGCTTTCGAACTTCATCCGTGGCGTCCGCCATGGATGCGCACTCTATGCCGCAATACCGCCACCGAACAGAGCCGTCGAACGTGCGGTGCTGGCTTCGTCCGGCCCACGCCGCCGGATTGACGTCGAGGGTGATTCTCGGCCAAGCTCATCTGTGCTCGGGCCATGGGGGGGCGGTTTCGACCGCGGTCGCGAGGAACAGTTCGCTGGAGAAAACTCATGGCAAACACTGTCGTCGTTACCGTCACCCGCGATGCCGACTCGCTGATCTTCGACGTGGGGCAAGGCGCCGAGGATGTTCGAAAGCTGCCAGGCTTCAAAGACACCCGGTTCAAGATCAAAGTGTCTGACCTGTCGACAGGCCCGGACTCGAAGGAAACGATGCTGGCGGCCTGCCGTCAGCTCGGCGGAGACCAGTGGCGTGCAGATCTGAACTGGCAACTGGTGGACGAACGGGGAAACGGCATCGAGGAGTTTCCAGCGTTCAGTGAACGTGGCGGGACGCTCGGTGCCTGAACAAAAACGGTTTACCGGCGGACTCCCAGGTGACGCCCGAATCACATGCAGAGGGCCGTGCGGTCGAATCGTCGACCCGATCGAGGCGCTCACCAGCAGATGGACGAATATTCTGAAGGTCGTGGGAGAGGAACGCGCCTATCGAGGCACGTGCCCTGATTGCGTCATGGCCAGCATCGACGAACTGCGGGAAAAGCCGAAACGTCCAAGGCGAGCAGCCCCCAAAAAGAGAAGGGTGGGCACTGGAAGCGCCAAGCGGAAACGGCGTTAGCTCGCGACCGCTCGACCGCGTAACCGGTCTCGCCTGAATGGGTTTCGGGGACCAGCGTTCTCCCGGCATGCCTAGCCGGGTCGAGAGTAGCTAGGGCAGTTCATCGAAATGTGCTCCGAGCCTCGTTCGGTTCCGATTTCGATATGAGACGGACCAGATCTGAAGTTCAGAAGTTGTCACGACGAGGTAGATCGTGGAGACCGCTCGTCCTGAATCAAGATGAGCGATCGCAAGGTCTGGTAGCCCGACACGGCTCATTACGATCGACGTTCGAAGATATCTATCGTCGAGACGGAGAACGCTTTCTTGGTCCGATAGCTGAATCGCTTTGCGTCGCTCTTCGATGATCTTGGGACCGAAGGGCTCCCATGGCATTACCCTGACTAGCCCCGGGGCATCTAGAACGAGCAGGCAGGTGCAGTTTTCGGTCGTCTCGGCCCAAGGCAACAAAGACAGGATTCGGGCGGGGAGGGTAAATCTGCCTCGGCTGTCTACCGGCCGAACCTCGATGGCACCACCCGCCCCGTCTGCTTGATCAAGAGCCCAGGCCGGGGGTCGTCCCGTCTTCATGGGCGTGATTGGGTAAAAGTATTTGTGAGCATGGATGCTGTATCATCCTGAAAAACTTGACTGAACGGATTGACAGCTCAGATCGAGTCGATAGAATTGGGAACAAGTAGTAGGTCACAAGGAAGAGCGGGAGGTCAACCGATGCCGCATCACAGCAGGGTCGCCGCACACCCAGCACGGCTATCTTTCTAGCTGTGACTCGCCCCGTAGACCTGCCGGACTTCGACGCGCCACCGGTGATCGAGGTGGTCATTGGGGTGCAGTTCCCGACGATCGACCAGTTGTCTTCGGCGCACGTAGGAGCGTTCTGGCAACGCGTTCGAGCCACCTATCCACGTCTGCAGGACGCGCCGCCACTTCCAGCCGTCTACGAGACTCCACCTTCGTCCGCGGCAGGGCTGGAGGTCTCGCTACTTCCCCTTCGACGTACCTTCTTCATCAGTTCCGATGGAGCCTGGCTTGCACAGCTTCAAGGGAACCGTCTCCTTCACAATTGGCGGAAGCAATCGGACACCGACTCGTACCCTCGATACGAGTCATGCTTCGATCGCTTCCGGACCGTGTGGAACGAGTTCCGGTACTTCTTGCGGGAGGAGGGCATCCCAACGCCGATTGCCGATCAGCTCGAGCTCACATACGTGAACCACATTCCGTTCGGTAAACCGATGAGTTCCCTCGCAGACATCGGCGATGTCTTCCCAGACATAAAATGGCGATCATCTCGGTCGTTCCTGCCGTCGCCTACAGGTCTGCGTTGGAGCTTGAATTTTGAGCTCCCTAACAAGACTGGCAAGCTGCACGTGGATGTGAAGACGGCCACACGGGCCGCTGATAACGTACCCTTGCTGGTCTGCGAGCTCACGACGCGCGGTGCACCGGCCGATTCTGACGATGACACCCTGGTTGATTGGTTCGGCCAGGGTCGAGAGTGGATCGTAAAGGGATTCGCCGATCTCACCGGCCAGACCGTTCAAAAAGACGTGTGGCGGAGGGTGACATGACAACCGCGCTATTGGACGAGTGGCCTCTTGCTCCGGTGGTTCGCCGGCAGGTCGGCGATCCGAAGGGTCCTCAGACCCTGGAATGCGCTTATCTAGTCTCCGGGGTGGTCGACCCGGGCTCGACGATGTCTGGCGCGACCCTTGACTGTAGGCGAGAGCTCGTGGGGCAGGTGGCCTCCGGAAGCGCCGCGATGGGTTTGACGATCGCGCGCGAGATCGTCAAGCATCTGTTCGTTGAGGCGGATCCTCTAAGGGCACTTGTTGTTGGATCTCTGACAACTGTTGTAGCCGAACGGATCGGCCAGGCGACTACCTCGCTCGTTGGTACTCGAATTCGAAAAGTGATTGGTCCAATTCAGACGCCGTACGTCGACGACGTAGGAGTGACGTGTCTGAGGAACATAACGGGATCTATGGGCCGGATACGGAACTGGGCAGATCGCGTGGAGTATGCCGTTAGCGACGGAGGCAGATCTTGGTATGTAGACCATGAACCTTTGTCGGTAGCCGATCCTGCAAGAGCCAATTCTCTGAACGACTCTAAAGCTAACGCGAGCTGGCTCAAGGAGAACTCCGCGAGCTTTCGGGGACAATGGATCGCGCTCAAAGAGGGCAACCTCCTCGGAGCCGATCCGAGCAGGCTGGAACTTACTCGCAAGCTCCGAGCTGCAAAGAACTTGGCTGGAGCCTTTCTCGTCTCACTGAAGAATTGACGTGCTGTTTCGGCGTGGTGTTCCTCGCGGAGACACGAGGTGGAGTACGGGATCGGCTCTTGCCTACGTAGATGACATGACGTCCAACGCCAGGCTCATTGTCGGTGTCAAGTGTCAGATCGCTGCTCTTGAGTACTATGAGAAAGCCCTTCTGGACACCGCATGTTATTGGTCGGTCCTCAGCTCTGGGCTGGCCGACGATCTGACTGATACGATCGGCCCTGCGTCCGAGAGCATCTCCATGGACACAAGGCACGGCAAGTTTTCTGGAGGCCTTCACCGTATCCCAATTCGACTAGTCGCCGACGACGGCGACCATCTGGATGTGGAAGCCACCGTCGCGATCCTGACCGGATGGGACGGTCCAACCGTATTGGGCTTTCATGGATTCATCGAGCGAATTCGGTTCGCGTTCGATCCAGGCTACGAAGCCGGAGAGGACCCGTTAGTGTTTTTTGGAAAGCCGTGACTCTGGCTGCTGGTCCTCGCCGACGCCTCCAGCGGCGCGAGTCACGACTTCCTCCGGGCGGTAGGCACCCTACTCGCTGAACCCTTCCCAGCCTTCCTCGTCGTTGCAGCCTTCTTACTCGTCACCTTATTCTTCGTCGCAGCCTTCGTGCTCGTGGCCTTCGTCAACCGCGGCTTTAGAGCTCCCTCGGTGAGCACCACACGCCAAGCATTGGACTGCTCTCGCTGGAGAACCACGAGCCACTTGGGTGGTGGCGAGGGATAGGGCCGTAGCTCCCGTTCGCCGAACGCGAACCATACGGTGGCGCGCTCGCCCACATACGTTCGAAGCAGGTCTTCTCGAACGTATAGGATATCGCCCTCAAGTCCGTCGACGCCCCGGAGTGTGATCGTGGCCCTCGTCCCATCCGGGAGGAACTGGTCGAACACCTGCGGCGCGCCGCGCAGGTCGAACCGTGAGGAGAAGGAGCGTGACGGCACACGTGCGTTGCCCGCATGGTTCATTTCGCTGTGGTAGCTCTCCCACGCGTAGTCGTGAGCGAGGACCTCGACTTCTACTTTGCCCCCTCCAACACGAACGCTCTCCAGGTAGGCACGCTCGGGACCCGCGTCCGCTCGCGCCCCGACAGCGAAACTCCGAAGCCACGGAATTTCGCCAGCGAATGCGTAGTCGTCACTAGGAACTTCGCGGGCCACCCATGGCCGCTCCCCCGCATTGAGGGCGGCAACTAAAGCCGGCACACCCTGCTTGGGCGTCACCAGTGCGGACAGGAACGCCCGTACCTCGCGCCCGAGCACCCTGTCGGAAGCTTTGAGGAAGGCGTGGACGGCGATCCACGGTCCGTGATGTTCGCCGATCTTCTTTCGAACGATGAGCTTCTGAGGCACTTCGGTGCGGCTTCCGCGAGCCCAACGCTCGTGGCTCTCGACACTCGGCGTGAGCCATGCCTGCGGAACCGTCGGCTCCCCGTCCACTACTGGTCGCTCAGGGAACGAGGGATCGATATCGACGTCGGAAAGCCGTCTGCCATCGGGCAGGAGTCCCTGTGCCTCGAGCATACCGGCGTAGGTGAAGAAACCAATCCAGCCGTACTTCTTGCCGTAACGTTCGGCTCGAGGGCGAAGCCCACGTCCTTCGGCGCGGAAGGCATCCTCTGCGATATTGCGGTCCAAGGTTTCGAATGCCGAGGCTCTCCACCCGAGCGACCACACAACTCCGCAAACATGGGCGATGGCCGCTTGGTGTCCCTGATGATTCATGTCGTAGTTGCCCCGGTCGTCGAAGAGGCGCCCGAGAGTGTAGTTCTCGAAGTCCATGTGGAGGGTGCGTCCAACCTCTTCCGCACGTGTGTCGCCTGCCGGGACCGCGGCGACTTGCGACGCTGCGGCGAAGGACCACTGGCCAAGCAGGCTGTCGGGAACGAGCGCGTGGTAGAACTTCGTTGCGAACGCGATAATGCCGCGGACATAGAGGCGCGCGAGGTAGTGATTGGTCGGCGTCGTCGCCGCGGAGCCCGCCAATGCGCGCGTGAGCTGGTTCAGAAACTCTTTCAGGGGTACCCCGAAGTCGGTGTCTTCCCGCTGGTGGCTCATCACGACGCCATACGATGCCGCGAGCATGCGCTCGCTAACGTAGGCGTCGTTCACTGCGAGCGAGTCGACGGTCAGCTCGAAGAGTCCTTCTGGATCCCCTCGACCGAACCAATAGAGCGAGCGAGTCGCTTGATCGCGGAGGCGCCGGACCGTGCTCGTGAGCGTCCACACGACCCAACCAGCGCGAAGCCGATCGCCGAAGCCTCTGCCCCCTTTTCGCCAGCGCTGCTCCAAAAACTCGAGGTCGCGCAACATTTCTTCGTGGTTCCTTCGAAGCCACTCCGTCCAGCGCAAGTCCCGGTCCGCGACGCCCATCGGCTGGAGCACCCGATCCAGCGCCTCGGCATTCAGCGGATGACTCGCGGCCCCACGCATCTCCCAGAGCTTCTCAAGGATCCCGGCGTCTCCTTCGCGTACGAGATTGAGGAGCGCATCGACAGTTGCGGCGTCCAGGTAGGCCGCCTCGAGCCCTGCAGCGGATCGCAAGGCCTGAGAGCGCAGCGGCTCCCCGACCAACTGCCAGAGCTGCTTGGCGTGGAAGCGCCGAGGGATCTGCCCAACCAACGAGTACACGACATCGTCGGCGAGCGGGTGCCGGTCCTCGTGGCCTCCGGTCAGCAGGGTCGTTGTAGGCGCCTCGCGGATCCAGGTTTCGAAGCCAATCTGACCGTGCTTCGAGAGCAGCGCGTTGGCGATGATGTGCCCTCCTAGCCGGTCGTACACAGGAACATACGCGCCGTTTCCGTTGGAGGGCATGCGCAACAGGATCCCCTCGTGCTCAAGCGCACGCACGAGGCTTTGATCCCACGGGCGTCTTTCGTCACCAAGCGCACGGCGCAGTTCGTCGATGTCGAGAGAGCGGGTCCGCTTGTCCCAGAGAGTGCTGGCAACAACACCTAGGGCAGCACGAACATCGTGCGCGTAGTACCGCTGCGTGCTGGGGGCCAACTCTGCCACTCGGTCGGCCACCTGATCGAGGTAGCGGTCGAAGAGCGCAGTCAACGATCCCGGCATCGCGTCGATCCCGACTACCTTCGCTCTGGCCGGGTTCGTCACCTCGCAAAACAGTCTCAAGGTCAGTGGATGCTTAAGGAATTGCAGAGGGATCGAAGCATCGGTCGCCTCGATCTTGTAAAAGCGAAAGTGCTCGCGGATTGCTTCGATCGTTTCGGATCCGTAGCCTTCAATCTCCACGCGCCGAGTCCCGTCGGGCAGCGCCTCTGCTGCAAACTCTGGCCGCAATGTGCAGACCACAAGGACGTAGGGGTACTTCGCCAGCATGCTCTCCAGCGCGGCGATCAGCGGCTTCCATGCTCGCGGGTCTTCTGATTCGTTGAGCCCGTCGATGACCACCGGCAACCGGTGCCGCGCGCGCTGCCCCGCCGCGTCCACGGCCGCGAGCAGGGACTCCATGCTGGGGACGGGATGAGCCGCGATCGACACCCGTCGCGCTAGGTCATCGATCGTGTGGTTCGCGTGAAGGTCGCGACCGTGAAGCAGCACGCCATGAGGGCGCGCGCCGGTGCTTACTGTAAGCTGCGCTGCAAGGTGGGTCTTGCCACACCCGGCCGGTGCAACGACCGCGACGACGCGCGAGGAGAATGCAGCCTCAGCATCGGCAATCAATCGCAGTGACCCACGGCAGCCTGCTACCGCGTTCGTCACGTATAGACTGGCCGGATGGTTTCCAGAACGTAGCCTTCGAGGGACGGTGGTGACGTCTGGAGTAAGCGTCTGCGGTTGTGAGGAGAGCTCGTCGCGAAGCAGGTCCAGATCACCATCGCGGATCCCGTCGGCGATTCGCTCGAGCGCATCAGCAGTTTGCCTTGCCGTCTCGACAACGCCCGCCACTAGAAGCGCAAGAGGCGCGGGCACCTTTGGCGCCCCCTCCACGGCCTGGACCTGCGAATGCAAATCCACATTCAGCTCGCGGAGCGCGTCCCACGACTCGGACTCTCCGAGCATGCGACGTAACTGGCGTTCTGCGTAGAGGACATGATGAACCTCAGGCCGCCATCTCGGTCGAATAGGGGCGACCGCCTGCTCATGCCGTTCGCGTAGGATCTCCGGCGTCACCACCAGCTCGCCGAAATAGGTGCTTCGAAGAACGAGCGCTTGACCCGTGAGGTAGTTGTCGATCTCGTCGCTGGTCCAGAGATGCAGCGTCATCTTGTGCGAGAGGCCGTTGAACCACTTCTGGTCCGCGCTGGTCAGCGTACGGCGCGTCCACAGAACCCAGTCCGTGACTCCGGGGACATGGGCCTCCGTTTTGTAGATCCCCTCCTCGATCTTGGCTCTTCTGGTCGACCCTAGTTCGCCACTGGCGGGGAGGTCGTACCACTTGCACTGCCACCCCCACCAACGCCCTGGATCTCCAAGAGCACCACAGCGTCGTTCGAGCCTCAGATGGAATTCGACCCCCGGCTGATTCGCGAGGGCCCGAAGCACACCGAGACGTCCGAAGTTCTCGCGAACCACGCCCCGGCAAAGCAGCTCGAAGTTCTTCTCGGCGCTCCCTGGCAGCTTGGCGAAGGCGTCCCAGTTCAGTGCGGGCATAGCGACTCCGACATGGTCACCGCCCCCGACCGTGACCGGTACCTGGATGGTCGTGCGCGGAGTACACCTCGATGCGCGCACCGCGATGGAACATGACCTTCAAGAAGGCCGAGATGTCGAGTTCCTCCGTCGTCACAACGACGTCGCTTCCTTCAACCTTCACGCTGACCTCGTAGGCGAACTGTTCGAGCTCCTGCGGTCCGATCGAGCCGATGTTCAGGCGCCCGAAAAGGTCGAGCATCTCCTTGCCAAAGCGTTCGGATGGACTCCCGATGACCAACGATCCCTTGTCCTGGTCTTCCGCGACCTGCTTCGAGATCGCGTCGATGATCTCTTTTGCCTTGGTGGCCTCGGTCGCATCCTCGAAATGGCCGATCATCACCAGGTTCGCGGAGTGCTCAGAGCCGTGCTGGTACCAGATCTTCATGGGTCGTTCTCCCCGAGGGCGTGAGCGAGGCGGTCGAGGGCGCTCAGCACGCCGTCGGCGCCAATCGGCACGCCGGTTGAGTGGTAGGAGGTCGGCTTGAGGACACCTGCCGCGTCGATGTGAGCGTAGGCACGAAGCCCACGCTCCTCGGGCAGCGGGTCACAGGTCGGGAAGCCGTCGGCGTTCGCCTCGTTGATAGAGAGCTTCAGTGGACCGCCATACGCTTCAACCCAGCGTCGAAGCTCCTGCAAAGTCTGGCCACTGATCCCAGGCTGCCCGCGGACTGGCGCCTGAGGCAAGAGCAAGAACTCGCAGGCGCCGAGGTCGGCAGCCACCGCGGCGGCCTCATCGAGGTCGGGCAGCGTGAGTTCATTCACGACGATGTTGATGCCAAACTGAGAGATCGAGCGGACCAGCTTTATGCGGGCTTGAAGCTCGCGGAAGGAGCGTCGTCGAATCGCCTCGTAGGTCGCTCCTACTCCATCCATGCTTACGCGGATGAAATGAATACCGCCCCGCAGCGCTTCGGCGAGGGCTTCGTCGATGTGGTGCCCGTGCGTCGTGAACGACACGGAGAGGCGTGTTTCGCGCGCAGCGTATTGGCACAGCTCCACGAAGTCGGTGTGGAGCGTCGGCTCACCTCCGCCGAAGCCCACTCCGAGCGCGCCGTTCGCATCAAGCTCGGAGAGCCACCGTGTGACAAAGTGGCGGCGAAGCCCGTCGCGGGACTTGGGGGCGTAGCAGTGCGCACACGCGAGATCGCACCGGTTCGTGAGGGCGATCGAGACTTGGCGAGGTGCTCGGGACCAAAGCGACGCTGGAGCGGGGATCTCGTTTAGCAGGACATTCAGGCCGGTACTGCGGTCGAACAGATGGAGGCCCGCTGGCGAGCAGCGCTGCTTCCACTGCCGCTTGAGATCCTCGAGCGACGCGTCGGACATCGAGTCGAGGATGCGGCTCCTGCCTGAGCGACGTCAAGCTACGGCCCGCTATCGCGGGTCCGCTGATGCTGGCGCCGTCGAAGTTGATCTGGAAGCCATTGAAGTGGCTCCCAGGTCCCCAAGGCTCTCGATCCGGCGTCAGCGATACTGTAGAGCCGGTCGCCGACCCTACCCGGTAGAGTCACGATAGCGCGCGCCGTGGAGGGGATCCGCCGGCGCCCGCGTGGTGGATCCTGCGCGCGGATCGTCCACCGCTTCGGTGCCTTCGCGCGTCCTACAACCTCGTCAGGTAACGGGCCAATCCATAGCCACCGGTCTCGGGCATCAAGGTCCACGAGTCGCTTCCATTGCCGTTGGGGGAGATCCAGGATCCGTTCGACGGGATCTTCATAGTGGCGACCGAAGGTAAGCACGTTAAGAGTATCCTCGGTGCCCGATGGAACTAGGACGAGAAAGATGGGCGACATGACGTTCTGAGCGCCGTCCGGGTGCGTGGCGTGAACGAGAAATTGCAGCTCGTAGGCGCCCGGCAAGGTGTCTTCATCCAGTTCAATTCGCAGAATCGTCATCGTGTTGCCGGGGAGAGACACGACCTTTCCGCCCAGAACATCTGTCTCACCGGACGCAAGCGTCGAGGGTCTATAGGTCAGCTTCTCAGGTTCGAAGAGTCCCTTGGCCTTCGTCTGGACAAGAAGGCGCAAACGCCCAAGGTCAGCGCGCGCGATGGTGCGACACCGAAGCTGCCTGACGATGACGTCTTTGCGTCCGCGGTTTCCAAGAAGGACGTCGAGCTTGAATTCTAAGCTCGTAAATGACTTGACCAGTGCCCCACCCTCCGGCTTGTAGAACGCAAATTGGCGTGGCGGGTTTTGCGTATGGATCAGGTCGAACAATAGAGGTCCACGTGGAAGATAGACGTGCCCCGGAGTCGGCAAGGGCCCGGGATTTTCGGTTAGCCTCAAAGCCCGCAGCGCGAGTGCGCTCGCCGTCACCAGCCGGAACAGCGTATCTCCCGTCCAGAGTTCGATGGGGAACGAGTAAGGATGCGACTCTAAGAAATGGATAAGATCATTGGCCGGAGGCGAGGTGCTTACGAGGACAAACCGATCGATCGTAGCCGACGCCGAGTGCCAGATTAGCTTGGGCGCTACGTCGTCCAGCGCAAGTGGCTTGCCCAAGTTCTTGCATTCGATCTTCCAGATCTCGAACTCGCCCTGGTGGTTCGGAACGCGCGCCCAGATATCGAAGCCGAACTGTGTCCCGGAAAGTTGGCGCCGAACCTCGATAGCGCCGAGGTCCTTGAGTACGCCCACGGCGACTCTCTCTAGCAAGGGCCCCTTCGCTGCCCCGGAACGAAGACGTTTCTGCACCTGGTCGACGAGCTGTCCCGCCGGATCCGCCCTTGCCGTTCGTCGAGGCACGATCGAATGATGCCACGAAGCTTGCGCTGATCTGCCATGGCCCATAGGTGCAGCGGGCTCACGCAATTGTGCGCCGCCCGCGCAGGTAGCTGGATCTCCCGCCAGGTCCCAAAATCGGGCGTCGGCCTGGCGTTGCTCCTCGGCGCGCTTTCGCTGCTCGCGAATTTTCACGACGGCCAACCGGACTCGGGCCGTTCCAAATGCAAGAAGGGCCGAACAGCACTAGAGGTATTTCAAAGGACCTCCGAGCCGGCGCAGAAGCTCGAGCTCGCCGTCCCGACCTTCGAACCGAATGAAGTTCTGTTCGTGCTCGCGGAGCCGGGCCCGAATCTCCAGGCCTGGCGGACTGAACGCGTAGCTGGCCGCTCGCTGCGCGTAAGCGCCCCCCGGTGCTCGACCTTCTCGCCGTCGCCGCCCGCGCCCGGCCCGGCGATGTAGTCGGCCAGGGCGCGCACGTTTGCCGCCTTGCTCTTGGGCGCTGCCGTCTGCGAGGTGGCGACCTTCTTGACGATCACGGCGCCGCGCCCTCGCCGCTGGCGAGCCGCCGGATGGCGGCGTGCAGCGCGTTCAGGGCGGCGGCGGTCTCGCGGCTGTAGGCGCCCCCGCTCTCGACGTGGACCATCTTGAGAAGGCCACCGAGGCGCCGCAGCTCGCGGATCGTGGTCGCGTCGGTACGCGACACGACGGGCCGCCCGAGCGCCCGCCGCCGCACCAACTCCGCGACGACGATTCCGGCAGCGTCGGCTATCGCCCGAAGCTGCGCCTTCTCGCCGGGCGCCACGCGCACGTCGAGCCGCTCGGTAAGCCCGGTGGCGCCCTTCTTACCGAACGGCATCGGCGGCGCCTCCGTTCTGATGGTTGCGAGAAGCCTTGGCGCCGAGCAGCTCTGCTTCTGGCGAAGCCTCGCACGAGAGAAGCGGAGCGCCGAGCGGGCGGGGCGAAGCGGGCCTTGGGAGGACACATGCGGCGCCAGCCGCATGTGTCCGGACAAGGCCCCATCTTGCTATCCGTGATCGACAGCCGGTGAGACCAGGGTCGGAAGCAGCGGTGTTCACGTACTGGTTCTCGGCCAGGAACGCGAGAATGTTGCTCGAACCAAGCAACTTTTTTCGCGCGTGGCCGAGAACCCCCTGCGAGGAGCGCTCCGTGAACAACGTCCACGCGGAAAAAGAGAAAAAGTTACCCGAACCAGGCAACTTTTTTCGTCGCCTGGCCGAGAACCCCCTGCGAGGAGCGCTCCGTGCCGTGAGCGACGACTAGATGCGAGCTCCATCGCGCTGAGGAGATCATGGACTACACACTCGAGACCGCGAGACGCGTCGCTGAGGAGCTTCGCGCCATCCCTCCGAAAGACCCGTCGAAGCGACGGCTCGACAAGCAAGGGATGGTGAAAGAGCTCACGGACGAAATCATTGCGCTGCAGCAGCGCGGGTACACGATCGAAGAGGTCGCCGAAAGCCTGCGCGAGCGCGGACTAGAGATCACAACCCCGACCCTCAAGAACTACCTCCAACGGGTCAAGCGCGCCGGAGGGAACGGCCGCAAGCATCGGCGGACGGCGGGCTCGCCGCGCACCCGCGCCGAAACGAACGAGTCCGCGGTGTCCAGACCCGGACCCGAGTCAGCCCTTTCCGAATCGGATTCAAAGGGGGCAGCAACCAGCGCGAAAGCAGAATCGCCCCCGCGAACGCCGAACGAGCCGGCCCTCCGCAGCGGCAAGAGCGCGTTCCTCGTCAAAGACAAAGAGAGCTACTAACCGAAAGGACGGAGAGTCATGTCGAACACGATTTTTTTGATTGGGGGGGGCAAGGGCGGAGTGGGCAAGTCGCTCATGTCGATGGCGGTTCTCGACTTCCTGCAGGCGACCGGGAAACGTCCGTTCCTCGTGGAGACCGATACGTCGGTCCCCGACGTATTCAAGACGTACGGGGAATCGGTCGGGGGAGAGCTGGTGAACCTCGACGAACGGGAGGGATGGATCGATCTCGTCAACCTGATCGAAAGCAGTCCCGAGAGCACCGTCGTCATCAACACGGGAGCACGAAACCAAACCGGCATCAGCAACTTCGGCCGCACGCTCAGCAAGGCCCTCCCCGAGCTGGGTCGGAAGCTGTTGGTGCTCTGGATGATTGACCGGAAGAGGGAAAGTCTGGAGCTGCTCTCGGATTTTACGGAAGCCATCCCGGAAGCCGAGGTCCACGTCGTCCGGAACATGTACCTCGGTGCCGAGAAGAAGTTCGAGCTCTACAACGCGTCCAAGATGAAGTCGGCGATCGAGGCCAAGGGAGGTCGGTCGCTGAACCTGGCCGAGCTGGCCGATCGGGTGACGGACGCGATGAACAAGCATCGTCTCACGATCGAGAGAGCGGTCGGCGAGCTTTCGCTCGGCGACCGCATGGAGCTGGAGCGCTGGCGCGACGAGTGTAAGACGATGCTGTCCGGGGTGGTCGGTGGGTGAGCTCGACGACAGCTTCGCTGTGCTCCTCGGACGCCAACCGAGCGATAAAGAGAAGCAGGCTCTCTACCGCGTTCGGGACGCGCTGAAGCTCAAAGCGACAGATGCCGTCTGGATGCTGCTGATGGCCCTCCAGCATTACCAGACGCTCTATGAGCAATTCCCGGCCCGGATCGCGGAGGCGGCACGCGACGTCACCAAGACGGCACGCGCGACGGCGGAAGCGGAAACGAAAGCAGCACAGGAAGCCACGAAGAGAGCGCTGATGACGGCCGTCCACGAGGCGGCTGTGAAATCATCGGCGAAAGCCGCGGGCGCCCAGCTAGCGAAGTGGGTGAGCGTCGCCGGCGGTGTGGTGTGCGTCAGCCTTCTCGCAGTGGGGTGGAGCGCGTTCGGTCAGGGACGCGAGAAAGGCCAGGCGGTAGGAGAAAACGTGGCCAGAAAGCAGTGCGCGGCGCTCGTGGCCGCGTCGTCCTGGGCAAACACTCCCGAGGGACAGCTCGCATACGCGTTTGCGAAAGCAGGAGGCCTCGGCGAGGTCGCCCACTGTGCGGGCCGAGGGATGGTCCCGCGAGACGGTTGGTGCCTGGTTTCGTCCGAGCGGGGAAGACCACTTGCGCGCTGGCCGGTGCCAACCGGAAACGTCAGGACCATAGGAGAGAGCCCATGAGGAAGGATGACCGATACGTCGACGACGAAGCTCCGACAGGCGTCTTCACGCGACCGGATGCGATAGACGTCACACCCGCACCCCGTAGGGATGATCATCAGCTCTGGAACACGAACGACGTCGCCCGATACCTGAGGGTTAGTCGGTCGTGGGTCTACCATCGTGCCGAGGCGGGCCTGTTGCCGCTAAGGAGGGTGGGAGGTCTCCTCCGGTTCGACCCGGCGGCGATTCGAGCGTTCGCCACCGGAGAGGCGACGAACCCTGCAAGCGACGGCGGCGGGGGATCACGAACGGCAGGGCCGCTCGGACGGCGGACGCATCGATGAGAAGATCGGCGCCCGAGGAGGGTGGGCCCGCCGAGCGACAGATGAGTCCAAGGAAAGGGACTTTCTTACGTCGACGTGCTAAGAAAAGTTCGTGGCATAAGTTTTCTTATCTATTGGCGCTCGGCAAAAAGGTTTCCTAGCGATGACCTCATCCCAGCAGAGGAACACGGGCAAGTTCATGACCCGCCGAATCGGCGGGGAGGAGGTGCGCCTCTATGTTCCGCGTCCGCTGCCACCGGAGCCAGCCCTCGCGCTCGGCTCCGACGACATCGACCGGCTCGAGCGGGCGAACCGTGCGCTTGGCCGCCTGGATGGTCTGTCGCAGCTGCTCCCCGATCCCGATCTCTTTCTCTACGTCTACGTCCGCAAGGAGGCCGTCCTCTCCTCCCAGATCGAGGGGACGCAGTCTTCGCTGTCGGACCTGCTGCTTTTCGAGAACGACTCGGCGCCGGGCGTCCCGCTCGACGACGTGCAGGAGGTGTCGCGCTACGTGGCCGCGATGAATCACGGTCTCGAACGGCTGCGCGGCGACTTCCCTCTCAGTCTCCGGCTGATCCGGGAGATCCACGAGAAGCTCCTCGCGAAGGGTCGGGGGGCCGGGAAGGAACCCGGGCAGTTCAGGCGATCGCAAAACTGGATCGGCGGCAGCCGGCCTGGAAATGCGTTCTTCGTGCCGCCGCCCCCGGAGATGCTCCTCGACTGCCTCGGGCGCCTGGAAAAATTTATCCACGACGATCCGGTTAAGACGCCGACGCTGCTTAAGGCGGCTCTGGTCCACGTCCAGTTCGAGACGATTCACCCATTTCTCGACGGGAACGGGCGTCTCGGGCGCCTGCTCATCACGCTCATCCTCTGCAACGAGGGCGCGCTCCGGCAGCCGCTCCTCTACCTCAGCCTTTACTTCAAGCAGAACCGCGCGCGGTACTACGAGCTCCTGCAGCAGGTCCGGACGACCGGCGATTGGGAGAGCTGGATCCGGTTCTTCTTGGAGGGGGTCGAGCAAACGGCCGGCCAGGCGGTCGATCTCGCGACAAAGGTTAGAGAGCTGTTCGCGCGCGACCGCGCGCGTATCGCCAAGCTCGGGCGAGTGGCGGGCTCGGCGCTCCGCGTACACGAGCTGCTCCAGAACCATCCCCTCATCTCGGTTCCCAAGGCCTCGAAGTTGCTGACCCTCACCCCTCCTACCGTCCGAGCCTCCCTGACCGCCCTCGGCGAAGTGGGAATCGTGAATGAGGTTTCGGGCAGGCGCCGGGATCGCGTCTTCGGCTATCGCCGGTACCTCGACCTAATCGGGAGCGACACGAATGCATGAGCTAGACAGGCGCTTCCCTTCGGGGAGAACCTTGTTTCTGAGTACGGGCGAGTACGGGGTACCCGCCAAGTGGGAGGTGTGAGATGTCGTCCGTATACAAGAGAGGCAAGCGCTGGTGGATCCGCTATCGGGATGCCCATCGGCAGTGGCAGAGCGAGGCGTGCACTGCCACCACCAAGACGGAGGCCAAGGACCTCGCCACCGATGTCGAGCGACGCTGTGAGCGTCAGCGACGCGGCCTCGAGCCGATACCGCCGAGGGACGGCGGCGGAAGCCTCGGCGATCTCTTCTGCTGGTGGCTGGAGACCTACTCCCAGCCGCGCACCTCTCACGTGCGCGACACGTACACCGTCGAGAGGCATTTCCTCTCCGACCCCATCGCCCGCATCAAGCTCGTCGACGTCACGCCCGGGTTGATCGAGCGATTCCTGCAAGCCAAGGCGCGGACGCACGGCCCCCAGACGCTGAACCACCTGCGCCGCTACGTGCTCAGCGCCTTCAACTGCGCCCGTCGAACGGAGCGCTACATGGGGCCGAACCCCGCCAAGGAGGTCTTGCGGCGCACCGTTCCCAAGCGGAAGCCCGACTTTCTGCGCGTCGACGAAGTACCTCGGGTGCTGGCGGCCATGGACGATCGCTGGCTGCCGCTTTTCGCGGCGGCGATCTACACCGGCCTGCGCAAGGGCGAGCTGCTCGGGCTCCAGAAGAGCAAGGTGGACCTCCGCGATCGCCTGCTCTACGTCGCCCGTTCCTACGACCGGGCCACCAACAAGAGCAAGCGCGAGGAGGTCATCCCGATCGCGACCGAGCTCGTCCCCTTCCTCGAGCTGGCGATAAAGGCGTCAAAGTCGGAGCTGGTCTTCCCTCGGCCAGACGGCTCGATGATGAAAGAGGACGTCGACATCGAGAACGTGCTCCGTCGGGCGCTCGCCCGGGCCGGGATCGTGCTCGGATACGACCACGCCTGCCGCCGGAAAGGATGCGGCTATTCCATGCGGCATGACGACGCCGAGCTGCGGAATTGCCCGACCTGCAACATGAAGCTCTGGCCGAAGCCGCTGGTCCGCAAAATTCGGTTCCACGATCTGCGCCACACCACCGCCAGCCTGCTGCTCATGGCGGGCGCGAACCCGGCCGCCGTGCAGCGGATCCTCCGTCACAGCGATCCGCGGATCACCACCGAGGTCTACGGCCACCTCGTGCCCGACTACCTCCGCGCGGAGATCGATCGGCTCTCGTTCGGGATCGCGCCGTCGCCAAAACCGTCCAGCGATTCGCCAACTTTGGGCGCGCTTCCCACAGGGTTTGCTACATCTGTGCTACATCCGGGCCCGATCGAGGCTGCCGATAAGAAAATCGGGCCAACGGCCTCGAACGATTCCGAGGAGATGCAGTTGTGGGCGCGGCGGGACTCGAACCCACTACCCCCGGCTTCGGAGGCCGGTACTCTATCCAGATGAGCTACGCGCCCGACTTTGATGCGGGCGCAGAGACTAACCAAATCGGCCGGCCGCGGCCAGCCTGGATTCCTTTCGTTTTTTCGGCCTTGGCGCCGCCCGCCCCGGAGCCTTCGCCGTCACGCGTCATTAAATTTGCATGAACAGCGCCGGGCGCCCGTCCCAGGAGATGGAGGGCTCTCAATGAATCCGACGCCGCAATCTTCCCTGGGTGAGCGCGAAGCCATCGATCCGCGACGGCAAACGGAGACCGCGCGGGTCGTCGTGGTCGACGACAACCAGCTGCGCGCCTCCGCGCTGGCGGCCGCGCTGAAGGGGGCGTCGGACACCATCGTCGTCGTCACCGGACCCGACAGCCGGGCGATGCAGCATGATCTGTTTCCTGCGGATCTGGTGCTGCTGGCCCTGGGCGGGCGGCAGGTCTCGGCGCTGGCCACGGGCGCAGAAGCCGTGCAGCGCAATCCCTACGCCGAGGTGATCTTCTACTGCGACGATCCGGACGCGCCCGAGGTCGCTGCGGCGGCGGTCCTCGGGATCACGCGGATTGTCCCGGCGCAGAACATGGCCGCCTGGCTGTCGCGCGCTGGCGCGCTGCTGGCGCGCGGCGCCTTTCTCCGGCGAGCGGCGGCCGCGACCATCGCGGTCGCGCCCGAGCCCCCGACGCTGGCGACCTCCGCACTGGACGCCGCGCGCTTGCCGCTGCCGACGGCCGAGATGCGCTTCCGGGAGAGCTACATCCGCTGCCTGCTGACCCAGAGCGGAAGCCGGCAAGAGGCGGCGCGCCGTGCGGGCGTTCCCTACCGGACGATGTGCGAGATGATCCGCAAGCTCGGCATCTCGACGAAGTAACCTTTTCTGAGCCCGGCAGCCTCGGGTCCGCAAGCTCGGCATCTCGACGAGTAGCCTTTTCCGGGGCGCCAGCAGCCTCGGATCCGCAAGCTGCTCTCGACCAAGTAGCCTTTTCCGGAGCCCGGCAGCGTCGGGATTGGCGCTGGGGGGCCGTCAGCTCTTGCGCCGCTGACCGAGATCGTCGGCCGCCGCCTCGGCGCGCCGCTCCTGCTCGCGGCGGCGGAGGGCTTCACGGCGCGCGATCGCCTTTTCGACCACCTCGCGCCGCTGCCGCGCCCGCAGGTGCGCCGCCCGCGCGGCCGCCTCGGCGCGCTCGGCCGCAGCGACGACCTCGGTGCGATGACGGTCGAGCGCCTCGACCGCCGTGCGCGTCGCCAGGCGGAGCCGTTCGGAGAACCGCCGCGCCGTCTGCGCTCGGGCTGCAGTCGCCGAGGCAGAGGCGGCCTCCGTCGCGCGGGCCGCCGCCTCGGCCGCGCGCGCCTCGGCCGTTCGCCCGGTGAGGCGCGCCGTCTCGACCTCCGCCCGACGCACGACCGCCGCCGCCTCGCCGAGCGCCCGCTCGGCCTGGAGCTCCTCGGCAACACGCAGATCGCGCAGCGTGTAAAGCGCGTAACTGGACATTGAATCTTGCGGGTCGAGATCCTACCCTCGACCGGGATGGCCGCCACCTCCGAGCAGATGCCCGCCCGTCGTTACCGGATCGAACGGTACCTGACGGAGGGGGGAATGGGCGCCATCTACGTCGGCAAGAAGCTGGGCCCCGGCGGCTTCGAGAAGGAGGTGGTGCTCAAGCAGCTCCTCCCGGAGTACACCGCGCGGCCCGAGTTCCGCGATCTGTTTTTTCGCGAGGCGAAGATCTCCGCCACGCTCGATCACGCCAACATCGTTCACGTCTTCGATCTGGTGGAGTCCGACGAATCGCTGTTCATCGTCATGGAGTACGTGCGCGGCGTCGACCTGCGCACCATCATCCGCCGCTCCAAGCTGCGCCGGCGCGAGCTGTCACCGGCCGCCGCGCTGCACATCGCGCTGGAGGTGCTGGCTGGCCTCTCCTACGCGCACAACCGGCGGACGCAGGCGGGCGCGTCGATGGCCATCATCCATCGCGACGTCTCCCCCTCGAACATTCTTTGTTCCGTGCAAGGCGAGGTGAAGCTCTCCGACTTCGGGATCGCCAAGGCCGCAACCCACTCTTCCGCCTTTTACCGCGTGCGCGGAAAGGTCGGCTACATGTCGCCCGAGCAGGCGCGCAACCAGCCGATCGATCACCGCACCGATCTCTATTCGGTGGCGGTCTGCCTCTACGAGGCGCTCACCGCCGAGCGGCTGTTCGTCGGCGATCTCAGCACGCCCGCCGACGTCATCTATTCGCAGACGATCGTGCCGCCGTCGCAGAAGCGCAAGGGACTGCCGACGGCGCTGGACGTCGTGCTCTCCACGGCGCTCTCTGCCAAGCCCGACGATCGCTACCAGGATTCGGTGGCGTTCGCGGACGCGCTCCGGCAGGTCGCCCACCGCCACGGCCTGCTGTACTCGGCACCCCAGCTGGGGGAGCACCTCCGGCACATCCTGGGCAGCGATCCGCAGAAGTGGCTGACGGACGACAAGCCGGGCGCCTCGGGCGATCCGTCGACGCAAAGGATCCCTGCCAAGGAGCTGGAAGGCAAGGAGGCCGCCTCCATCGGGGTGGTGGAAGCGTCGACCTTGTACGTCATGAGCGGAAACGACATTGTTAATGCTCCGGTGCCGCCCAAGAGCCCGAAAGCCGATCCGCAGCGCCGGCTCCCGCCGACCATCGGGACGCCCGGCCTGATCATCCCGATCGAGGAGGAGGATCCGAACGAGGCGCCGACCCGCGTGCGCCATGCCGGCCCCGACGCCACGCCACCGCCGCCGATGTACACGCCGCCGCCGCGGATGGCGCCGCCACCGCCGCCGCGGCCGCCGCGCCGGACCACGATCCCGCCGCCGCTGCCCCTGCCCCCGGTGGCCGCCACACCGATGCCGCTGCCCGAGTCGCCGTTCGACATTCCGCCGACGCCCGGACCGGTGATGGTGGAGGAGTTTCCGCCAACCCCGCCTCCCTACACCGGGGCCCCCGCGTACGTTCCGGGCTCGCCCGGCGGTCGCCCCGCTCTTCCCCGGCCGGGCGGTTACCTGGCGCCGCCCGGATTCCGTCCCGCCCTGCCGGCACCCCTCCCGGCGCCCGCTCCTGCTCCCCCGGCCGGCTACAATCCCGGGCCCAACGGCTTGGACACCGGTTACGGCGTGAACGCCGGCTTCAACGACGGCGGGTTCAACAACACGGGGTTCAACCCGCAGGGCGGCTTCAACCTGGCGCCGCCCGCGACGATCGACTTCGGCGCCGACGTGGCGCCCATGGTGACGGCGCGCCGCTCGGGACCGCCCGGTCTGGTGATTCTGATCGTGCTCTTGGGCGCCGCGATTGGTGGAGCGAAGCTGGGGCAGCTGGCGACGCGCGCCGACCTGGCGGCGCTGGAGGCGGAGGCCGGGGGGGACGACCGGGACGCAGTTCCCACGGCGGCGCGACCCGCCCCCGAAAACAAATGATCGAGAGGAGCTCGACACGCGTCCTCGACGCGGGAGCACCGGTCATTCGGCAACTGGGCGGCGGGCGGCTGCTGGTCGTCAAGGGCCCCGACCGCGGCGAGTCGATCGAGATCGGGACGGTGGCGTTCACGCTCGGCTCGGGGAGCGGGTGCGACGTGCCGCTCTCCGACCCGACCATCTCCCGCCGCCACCTCGGCATGGAGCCGGGGCCGGAAGGCGTGATCGCGCGCGATCTCGGGTCGACCAACGGTTCCTTCGTGCAGGGGGCGCGGTTCACCGAGCTGACGCTCGGCTTCGGTACCGAAATCACCATCGGCAAGACGGTGCTGAAGTTCGTCCCCAACGAGGAGGCGATCGATCTCGGCCCGTCCGATGCGGAGAGCTACGGCGCGCTGGTCGGCCGCGACCCCAAGCTGCGCCGGCTGTTCCGTCTGCTCGACGACGTCGCCGCCACCGACGCGACGGTGCTCATCGAGGGGGAGACGGGAACCGGCAAGGAGCTGTTCGCCGAGGAGATTCACCGCCACAGCCCCCGCAAGGACGGCCCCTTCATCGTCTTCGATTGCGGTGCTCTCCCCCCCGAGCAGGTCGAGTCGGCGCTGTTCGGCCACGTCCAGGGCGCCTTTGCGGGCGCCGTCGCCGATCGGCGCGGCGCCTTCGAGGAGGCGCACGGGGGCACCCTCTTCCTCGACGAAATCGGCGAGCTGCCCTCGGCGGTGCAGCCGGTGCTGTTGCGCGCGATCGACAAGCAGAGCGTCCGGCCGGTCGGCGGCACCAGCACCACCCCCGCCTCGGTGCGGGTGGTCGCAGCGACCAACCGGAACCTGCGCGCCGAGATCGCCGCCAAGCAGTTTCGCGAGGACCTCTACTACCGCGTGGCGGTGATCCGGATGTTGGTCCCGCCGCTGCGGGATCGCCCCGAGGACATCCCCCTGCTGGTCCAGCACTTCATTGGCCAGTTTCGCTCTGACCGACCGCTCACCGTCGCGCCGCAAGACATCGAACGCCTGCAGCGGCACACCTGGCTGGGGAACGCGCGCGAGCTGCGCAACGTCGTCGAGCGGGCCTGTGCGCTCAGCCGGGGCAGCCAACTCCTCATCGACGACGCGCTCGAGGAACGGCCGGCCGGTGGCGCCGCCGCGGCGCCGGACATCGATCTGCCTTTCAAAGAGGCGAAGGCCAAGGTCGTCGACGCGTTCGAGCGCGGCTACATCGACGCGCTCCTCAAGCGCCACGGGGGAAACCTCTCCGCCGCGGCGCGCGCCGCCGACATCGATCGCAAGCACCTGCGCGAGCTCTTGCGCAAGCATGGCCTGCGCGAATCCACGGAGTGACGTGAAGCTACTCGACGAGCTGCGCGCGCGGTTCCGTGAGCTCGGGCGCGAGATCGCCGGGGGCGTGACCGACTCGGGACACTCGGCGATCTATCTGCGGCAGCTCATCCGCGGCAACCGCGCGCCTCACGCTCAGGCCGCCCCAACGCCCAACGCGGCCCAGCCGCCCGTGCTGCTCATCCACGGCTACCTCGCCACCCGCGGTTCGCTGCATCTGCTCGAGCAGCACCTGGCCGACCGCGGCCACATCGTCATCAGCTACCCGCTGGGGTTCGGGGTGAACCTGGGCGACATCCGCGACTCCGCCGGCCTCATCGCGCGCAAGGTCGAGTCGATCGTCGCCCAGACCGGCGTCACCGAGATCGACGTCGTGGGCCACTCGCTGGGGGGGCTGGTCGGGCTCTACTATCTGAAGCGCCTGGGGGGGCGCCACCGGGTGCGCCGGCTCATCATGCTGGGGACGCCCACCCAGGGGACCTGGTCGGCCCTGCTCGGCCTGGTGACGGCGCCGCTCGGGCGCGCCAGCCTCCAGCTGCTCCCCGGCAGCCCCTTTCTGCGCGAGCTGGGCGAAGTGCCGCTCCCCAAGGGGGCGGAGGTCATCTCGATCGGCGCCATGCGCGACTGGATGGCGCCCCTGTCGACGACGGTCCTCGACGGGGTCCGCCACATCGCGCTGCCCACCGGCCATTCGGGCCTGCTCGTCGACGGTGAGGTGGCAGAGGTGGTCGCGGACCTCCTGTCCGACCGGCCCCCCGTTGACGGAACCGGGGCGCCACCCTAAAATTGCTAGGTTTTGAGTACCTTTAGGCCGCGCGACTTTTCCGACGGCAACGCGGAGGGACAGGGTGAATCGCCCCTGTGGGCGTTGCGTTTCATCTCTGGGAAGTACCAGGGTGGCGAGTTTCCATTGCGCCCCCACCGGGAGATCATCATCGGTCGCTC
Source organism: uncultured Pseudomonadota bacterium (assembly GCA_963847705.1). Lineage (GTDB taxonomy): Bacteria > Myxococcota_A > Polyangia > Fen-1088 > Fen-1088 > JADGRB01. The sequence continues at coordinate 90,541 of CAWKBC010000035.1, forward strand.
GTCGGATCTCGACATGGTGCTGGTCGAGGACATGGTGTCGCGCAAGCACGCCAAGATCACCACCGACGACTCCGTCGTCACGATCCAGGACTTGGGATCGACGAATGGGACTTTCGTCAATGGAGAGAAAGTCCGTAAAGCGGAGCTGAAGGACGGTGACCGCATTCTCATCGGCACCTCCATCATCAAGATGGTCTTTGTGGAAGGCGACGCCACCAACAACGCGCTCAACGTCAGCGAGACCGAGGCGCGTTCGAAGATGGCCGTGGCCGCCAACAAGCGCACCACGCCGAAGTCGATGTCGGGGAGCATCGAGGAGATCCCGCTCCCCGATCTGATCCAGCTGCTGTCGACCAGCCGGAAGTCGGGCGTGCTGTTCGTTCGCACCGACCACGCCGCCGGGCGGCTGTTCCTGCGCAAGGGACAGATCTACTTCGCCAACCTGGAGGGCAACGCCGGCGTCTCGTCGCGAAAAGCGATCATGCGGATGCTCAGCTGGGCCCAGGGCTCGTTCGAGCTGGAGCCGCCCGACGAATCGCCGGTGGCCGAGGAGATGGAAGAGTCGACCGAGGCGCTGCTCATGGAGGGGATGCGCCAGCTCGACGAGTACCGCGTGCAGCTCGAGAAGCTGCCGCCGTTCACCGCGTCGCTCACCGTCCCGCGCCCGCTCGAGCCCAAGCTCCGCGACCTCGCCCCCGAGGAGCTGGACGTCTTCCAGGCCGTGCTCGAGGTCGAGACGATCTCGGCGCTGTTCGACAAGTCCCAGCTGACCGACCTCGCCCTGGCCGAGAAGCTGCGCGCCCTCATCGAAAAGGGCTACGTCATCGCCAGGTAGGGTCGGGACCTCAAAGGGTCCCGCGCCCCCCGCGATGAGCTCGAGCCGGCGAAGCCGTCTCTCCCTCACGCGATTTCGCCCTGCTCTAAATCGTGAGGGCGGCGCCCTCGATGGCGCCTGACAGCTCGATGTGTTGGCCGCCGCGTGCGTCGAGCAGACGTCGCCCGCGCAGGCAGAGCGCGTCGACCTCGGCGTCGCTGTAGTCCTGGTCGTAGTGGAACAGGACCAGGCGCTTGACCCCGCCCGCGATCGCCGCGCCCACCGCATCCTCCACCGACGAGTAACCACGATCGGCGTAGCGCCGCCCGTCGTCCGGCGTGTAGGTGCTGTCGTGGATCAGGACGTCGGCGCCGCGGTAGAGCTCGATCGCCGCGGCGGGAGGGCCATCCGGTCCGTAGCCGGCGTCGCTGGCGTAGACCACGGAGCGCGCGCCGTCCTCGATGCGGAACGCCAGCGCGCCGGCGCGCCCGTGCGGATTGGTGCAGGCCCGCACCGCGCAGCCGGCAACCTGGATCGGCTTTCCCTCATCGATGGCGGCGATGTCGATCCCGGCGCCCATGTTCTTCAGCGTCTGCACCGGGAAGTACTGCGGCGCCATCTGCCCTTCGAGAATTCCCTCCAGCATCGCCGAGCTCTGGGCGCCGCCGTAGATGTGGAACCTGTTTCCCGGCTGGTAGAGAGGGACGAAGAAGGGAAAGCCCTGGATGTGATCCCAGTGGGCGTGCGACAGCAGGATGCTCGCCTCTCCGCGCCCCTGACCGAAGGGCCCGTCCATGAGCGCCATCCCCAGGTTGCGCGCCCCGGTTCCGCAATCGAGCACAATCAACCCGCCGCCGGCGGGCCGGAGAGAGACACAGGAGGTGTTGCCGCCATAGCGAACCGTGGCCGGCCCAGGGGCTGGAATTGACCCGCGCACGCCCCAGAATGCGATCTCCATCAGGGCTTTCCGATCTCGCCGATCTCGATGTCCAGCCCCTCGTAGGCGGCGGCGACCTCCAGCTCGATCGCCTCGTGCTCGGCCAGGGCGCGCGTGTCGGCGAGGATGCGGTCGATCTCGGCGTCGCTGCGCTCCGGCGCGTGATGAAAAAGCACCAGCCGCTTGGCCCCCGCCTCGCGGCAGATGTCGACGGCGTCGCTGGGGCGCGAGTGGCCGTAGTGGGGAATTCGCCGGTAGTCGTTGGCGGTGAACATCGTGTCGTAGACGACCAGATCGGCTCCCTCGCAGAGGCGAACCACGCCCTCGCGCATCTTCGCCAGCTTCATCTTGTCCTTGGCCGGCAGCTCCGCGCCGGGCGAGGGGGGCCGCTCGACGAACTCGTCCTCGAACAGGATGTCGCTGAAGGGGGCGGTGTCCGACACGTAGACGACCGAGGCGCCGTCAGCCGTCAAACGATAGGCGGTGGCGATGTACGGGTGGTTGAGCCGCGCGCAGGCGACCTTCACGTCGGAGATCTCGAACTTGGCCGCGTCGGCCAGCTCGCGAAAGGCGATCTCCGCCCGGGTCTCGGAGAACGGGACCGGGAAGTACGGATCCTCGGTCTGCGAGGCGAACACCGCCTGCAGGTGGAGGTCGTCGCGTTTGCGCGCGTAGACCGAGAGCTTGTTGCCACTCTGGTAGAGCGGCGAGAAGTACGGCAGCCCCTGGATGTGATCCCAGTGGGTATGACTAATGAGCAGGTGAACATCGCTGTGCCCGGCCTCGCCCTCGGCAAGTTCCTTGCCGAGCTTGCGGATGCCGGTGCCGGCGTCCACGACGACGCGCGTCCCTGCGGCCGAGCGCACCTCGACGCATGACGTGTTGCCGCCGTAGCGCTCGGTTTTCGGACCGGGAACCGGCAGCGACCCACGCACGCCCCAGAATCGAACTCTCATGACAGGCGCAGGCCACGACGAGCGCGACGGAATCCGAACGCGCGTAGGTTCGCGCGAGGCCGCGGGACCATGGGAAGAGAATAACACGATGCCCCGCCGGGCCGCGATTTCCGCCGTGGGATAAAGTGCCGGGCCAGCCCGCCACAACCTAGGGGGAGGGGCGCGGACTGGCCCGGCGGATGACCTATGAGAAGCGCACCAGATAGCCTGCCCCGTCGGGCAGGGTCGTGATCGTCGCCCCGATTCGGGCGGCGAGGTCAGAGGAGAGGGCGAACCGCCAGGAGTCGATGGGCGGACGCTGACCGGCGCTCTCGATCGAGAGCACCAGAGCGCCGCGGGTCGCCTCGACGTGGATGTCGATCTGCAGCGGGCCGCCGTCGGGGGCCGAGCTCCGGGGGTCGGCTTGCGCGAGGTCGATCAGCAGGGCCGCCAGCATCGATTCGAAGGCACTTCCCCGGTTGGCGACACCGGTCCGGCGCTCCTTGTGGAGAGACACCGTCGTCCGTCCTATCGTCGGCGCCGCCAGGCGCACCGCCCGGGCGACCACTTCATCCAGGTCGGCGATGACCGCCGTGCCATCTCGCATGGCGGCGTCGACGAACCCGACCAGCGCGTTCAAGCGGAGGACGTTCGACTCGGTCTCGGCCAGCGCGTCCGCGACGGCACGGATTCCGGAGGGCGAGGTCGCCACCCGAATCTCGTTCGCCGCCGCCAGGAGCACGGTGAGATGGTTTCGAAACTCGTGCAGGATCCCGTCCCAGACGGGAACCAACCGGACGAGCTCCGAATCGGCCTCCACCCCGGATTCATGCCGGGCAACTGCAAAGAGGGGCTCGCTAGTCATCACTAGTCATGTTCCTGGCGCCCCGATGGGCACATGTTGAGGCTATGCCTTACAAAATCCGTGCCGACGGGCATCCTGACCTTTGAGGTCCGCTGCCCCCCGACCGTCCTGGCACCGCCCGTCGGTTCACGGTAGAAGGCGGGCCGCGATGTCGAACCGGGCCGTCACCACGATGGTTTTCGCGCTGACGTCAGCGCTGGCCCTCGCGTCCTGCGGCAAGAAGATCGGTGACAGCTGCCAGACCGCTTCGGACTGCGATCCGAATGGCACGCGCATCTGTGACATCTCCCAGCCAGGCGGGTACTGCACGATCCAGGGATGTGACGAGACCACCTGCCCGAGCGAGGCGGCCTGCATCCGCTACTTTCCGGTCCAATTTCTGACCACGCCCTGCAATCCCTACTGCGAAGATCGCCAGGGGTTGCCCGTCCCAGACGCCGGCAGCGACGCCGGGATGAGCGTCGATGCGGGCGCGCTGCCTCTTTGTCCGGGGCTCTTTCCGGCAGCTCCGGCCAGTCAGGCCGGCAACGCGGACGTCTGTCCGAACGGCCCGACCAACGACTGCACCGCCGACGAGATCTGCCTCGACAGTGGCCTCTGTGCGCCGCGCTCGACCGAGACACGGTACTGCGCCCTCGTCTGTTCCAGCAACAACGACTGCCGCAGCGGCTACGTCTGCCGCCCGACCGGCGTCGAAGGCAGCGTGCTGCTCTCGGCGACCCCCTGCGCGCAGACCTCCTTCTGCGCCCCCGCAGACTAGCTCGCCTCGGGGCAGCCCATCGCGGTGGGTGGGTCCCGAAGTCGTAGTCAGCAACCGGCCTCGCGCGCGGGCCGACAACCGGGCGTGCGTCGTGTCGCGGCCATCCTCGGTCTCGCCTTGCTGTGGGTGCTTCCCGCCGGACGCGCGCGGGCCGGCAAGGGGGTCGACGGCGTCGTCAACCTGAACACCGCGCCTGCGGACCTGCTGTCCCTCCTGCCGGGCGTCGGCCCGGCCAAGGCGGGCGCCATCGTGATCTATCGAACGCGACGTCCGTTTCGCACCGTCGACGAGCTGGTCCGGATCAAGGGGATTGGCCGCAAGATGGTCCGCCGGCTCCGGCCGCACCTGGCGGTGGCCGGCCCCACCACCGCCACACCCGCTGAAGCCAAGCCCGGTGTCCCTGGCCTGCCCGCACTTCCCAAGCAGGCGCCGCCCATTCACCCGACCGGCGCGCCGCGCTGTCCGCCACCCAGGCCGTTGCTCCGGGCGCCACGGGTGAGAGACCGCGACCCGCGGGCCGAGCGCCCCTTTGCCGCGCCCTGCCTCGGTCCACGCTGAACTCCAGAGCTAACGCGGCGCCGGCGCCTTGTCGAGCTGTCGCGCAGGGCTACCTGGCGGAGGCAGGGCCTCGGTTGGCGCCGCCTGCAGCGGCATCACGAATGAGAGCGCCTGCGTCTTGTCATAGCGGACGATCGCCCGCGCCGGGTGAAAGCCCGGCAGCGTCGCCTCGATGACGTGGTCGAGGAGATCGCGCCGGACCAGGACCGTGGTCGGCGAGGATCCTGGCAGGTTGACCCCGTCGAGGCGCAGGCTGGCCCCGTTCGGATCGGTGGCGATCGACAGCCCGGCAGGGTTGCGCCAAACGAGCAGCACGTCGAGCGGCACGACCCAGTGGTGCACGGCCGCGGCGCCGCCTGCGACGATCACCAGCAGGAACAGCAGCGCCCTCCCCCAGCGCCTTCGCGGGCGGAGCTGCTGGACCCGCGCCGTCTCCCGCTGCGGGCGTCCCGGCGCGAAGGCCGGCAGCGGGGCCGGCATGCCGAACGACGCCGACTGCGTGCGCCTCATCTGGACGCCGGGCTGCCCGGTCGTTGCCACCCGACCGGACCCACCCGTGGCCGGCCCCTGCGGCGCCGCCGCGTACTGACCCGACGGTGGCCTCTGTGGCGCCGTCGCGTACTGACCCGACGGTGGCCTCTGTGGCGCCGCCGCATACTGACCCGACGGTGGCCTCTGTGGCGCCGCCGGGTACTGACCCGACGGTGGCCTCTGCGGCGCCGCCGCGTACTGACCCGACGGTGGCCTCTGCGGCGCCGCCGCGTACTGACCCGACGGTGGCCTCTGTGGCGCCGCCGCGTACTGACCCGACGGTGGCCTCTGCGGCGCCGCCGCTGGGTACTGACCCGACGGCGGCCTCTGCGGCGCCGCCGGGTACTGACCCGACGGTGGCCTCTGCGGCGCCTGACCGCGCGCGGTCCACGGGGTGTTCGACGGCGGGTTGGTCGGCTTGCGGCCACGAGCATCGGTGGCCGAGGTCGGTGGGGAGGGCGTGGCGGCGCGCGGCCGCAAAGGGGGCAGCGGTGCCGCGGGCGGCGGCGTGGCGTCCGGATCGACGGGCGCGGGCGAGCGCGGCGCGGGGGCAGAGGCCCCGCGGGCCGGCGCCGGTGTCATTTTTCGTGGGGTGGTGGCCCGCGGTGTGGCCGGCTCTTCGCGCGGCGGCAGGCCGATGGGCGCGGGGGTGGGGGGCGCGGCGAACGCTTCGCGCAGCGCCCGCTCCTCGGGGCCGAGGCGAATCACCTTCGACCGCTCCATCATCAGGCTGCGCGGGCGCCGGGGCGGTTTGACGACGCCCAGGAGGGCGCCGAGGTCGCTCGCACCGACGGGGACATTCATCTCCGTCAGCGCCTGGCGGATCGCGTTTCCGAACGCGCTCGCGTCCGGGAAGCGTTGCTTGGGATCGGCGGCCAGCGCGCGATCGAGCAGCCGCTCGATCGTCGGCGGCAGGTCAGGGCGCAGCGTCCGCACCGAGGGGACAGCGCCCGAAGCGACGTGGCTCCAGCCTGCCACTTCGTCGGTGATCTCGCGCAGGCGCCGCCCTGTGAGCAGCTCGAACAGGACGGCGCCGAGCGAGAAGATGTCCGTCCGCCGATCGAGCGACGACTGCATCGCCTGCTCGGGCGACATGTACGAAAGGTTTCCCTTGAGGCTCCCCACCACCGAGCGATCGTGACGACGCTTGGCCAGTCCAAAGTCCGAGAGCTTGACCTCGCCGGCCATCGAGATGAGGACGTTCGATGGCGTCACGTCGCGATGAATGAGCCCCAGCGGTTGCCCGTCGTCGCCTTTCAGCTCGTGCGCGAAATGCAGCCCCTGCGCCAGCTCGGAGGCGATGTGCAGCGACAGGACCTCGGGGATGATCTCCCCCTCGGCCGCGAGCTGCTCGGTGATCATCCGCAGGTCGTAGCCTTCGACGTACTCGAGGACGATGAAGTACTGCCCGTCCTCCGAGATTCCCAGATCGTGAATCTGGACGATGTTTCGGTGCGAGAGCGCCGAATGGATGCGCGCCTCGGTCAGCAGCATCTTGACGAAGCGCTCGTCCTCCGCGAGGTCCGGGAGAATCCGCTTGATGGCGACGAGCTTCTCGAATCCCTCGGCGGCGACGACGCGCCCTTTGAATACCTCGGCCATGCCCCCCACGGCGATCAGCTCGAGGAGCTCGTACTGGCCGAACTTCATGCGGCAAACTTCATACGAAGTTCGCCAGGCTAAACCGGAACCCCGCCGCGGGTCTAGCCCGCGCCGTCGATCATGTCGGGACCCTCAAAGGGTCCCGCTCCCCCCTCGATGAGCTCGACCTGCCAAAGCCGTCCTCCCCCCGCGATGAGCTCGACCCGGCAAAGCCGTCTCCCCTGACGGGATCCCATCGGAGCCCATCGGGACCACGCGAGGCCCCGGCCCCGGGGCCTACTCGTCTTCGGGGACCTGTACCAGGCCGGCGCTGGGGCGCGGCAGTGGCTCGCGCTCCGCGTCGAGGGGGTTCGCCCCATCGATGTCGTGCGCGAACTCATCCGCGGCGCTGGTGAAGACGAACGGACCGCCAATCTCTTCACTCACCGCCGCGTCTTCGGCGCCGTCACCGCCCGTGACCGCGTCCACGAACTCTTCCGCGAGGTTTTCGGCCAGATCGTCCCCGATGTGCGCGGGGCCGCCCTCCGGATCGGGCATGAACGCGTTCGCGTCGTCGGAGCGTGGACGGGCGAACACGGCCGACCGCTTGCGCGGTGCGGAGGCTCGTCCGTTCGTTGTCGTTGCCTTCTGCATCCCTCGCCAACGTAATCATGATCCGCACACGGTATAGTCGCTCGCGCTTGAAGCTCAGGTTCGAGGCGGTCTCTCGGATGTGCTTGGCGGCGGTCGAAGAGGGCGCCGCCCCGGGCCTCGTCGTGCTGGTGGCCGCCCAAGGTCAGACCCTGTTTCACGAGGCGTTTGGCGCCCGCCAGCTGATCCCACGCCGGCTCCCCGCGCTCTCCGACACGATGTACGACGTCGCCTCCCTGACGAAGGCGGTGGCGACCAGCCTCCTGGCGATGCAGGAGATTGGCGCCGGTCGCCTGGCGCTCGACACCAAGGTGGCCTCGCTCCTCCCCGAGCTTTCCGGCCGAACAGGAGGGGCCCCCCCCCACGACGGGTCCGGCCCCGAGCGCGCCGCCCCCGAGCATGGCGTCTCCGACCCCGCGCGGGACCAGATCACCGTTCGGCAACTGCTCAGCCATTCGTCCGGGCTGCCGGCGCACCGCCCGTTCTGGAAGCTGGCCGCCCAGTCACCGGCGGAGCGGCTGGCGATCGCGCAGCTGGCCGCCCGAGAGCCGTTCGCTTATCCGCCCGGCACGCGTGCGGTCTATTCCGATCTGGGCTTCATCCTGCTTGGCTGGCTGCTGGAGCGGCTGACCGGCGCGCGGCTCGACGTGCTGTTTCAGGAGCGGATTGCCCGGCCGCTCGGCCTGGCCGCCACCACGTTCGTCAATCTGGCCGACTCCGAGGCGCGGGCGCGGCTGCTGGGCGATCGCACCGTGGCGGCGACGCAGCTTTCCGCCGAGCGCCACCGCCTCGTGCTGGGCGAAGTCGACGACCTGAACGCCTTCGCCATGGGCGGGATCGCGGGCCATGCCGGCCTCTTCAGCACGGCCGGCGACCTGGCCGCGATCGCCACGGCGCTGCTCGCCTCCTTCCGTGGCGACGGCGCCCTGGTTGCGCGCGACGTCATCCGACAGTTCTGGTCACCGTCGGGCGTCCCGGGATCGACCTGGCGGCTCGGCTGGGACGGTCCGGCAGAGTCGGGATCGCAGGCGGGCGAAAGACTGTCGCGCGCGTCGGTCGGGCACCTGGCCTTCACCGGCTGCTCGCTCTGGATCGATCCCCTGCACGAGGTCGTCGTGGTTCTGCTGTCGAACCGGGTCCATCCGGCCGTCCCGACCGACGATCGGTTCCGGCGCTTGCGGCCCGCTCTCCACGACGCCGCTCTCTCCGCCCTCGGTTATGATGGACGCTGAGTGAGCCTGCGCGCCCCCATTGCCGTTCCGGTCGAAATTCGCGCGGACGCCCGCGCCGATGCGCGTCGGGTGTTCCGCCTGACCTGGAACATCGGTGAGGATGGCGTGCGGCTCTGCAGCGGGCTTCCGTTCGAGCTCGGACGGCTGGTTGAAGTACGCCTCTTGCTGCCCGGCGGTGAGGCGCTGGCGCTGAGGGCGCACATCACGGCCGGCAACTGCGACCGCGATCGAGCGGACCCCGCCGCTGACGACGCAGGAGAGCTCAGCTTCGTCGATCCGCCGGGTGAGGCGCGGGTGGCGCTGCGGCGCTACGTGATCGAAAGGTTGGAGCTTCCGGCATGAGTGACGCCGGCAAGCCGGATCGTTTCGCCGCGCTCACCGCGCTGGAGAAGCAGGCGGGGGAGGCGGGCGGCGCCGCGCGCGTCGCGCGCCAGCACCAGGCCGGCAAGCTGACCGCGCGCGAGCGGGTGGCGCTGTTCTGCGATCCCGACAGCTTCGTCGAGCTCGACAAGCTGGTCACCCACCGGTCGACCGACTTCGGCCTGGGCGACAACAAGATCCTGGGCGACGGCGTGATCACCGGCTACGGGACCGTTCACGGCCGCACGGTCTTCCTGTTCGCGCAGGACTTCACCGTGTTCGGCGGCTCGCTGGCCGAGGCGCACGCGGGCAAGATCTGCAAGGTCATGGATTTGGCCATGAAGGCGGGCGCGCCCATCGTCGGGCTCAACGATTCGGGCGGCGCGCGCATTCAAGAGGGGGTGGTCTCGCTGGCCGGCTACGCCGACATCTTCCTGCGCAACACGCTGGCGTCGGGGTTGGTGCCGCAGCTCTCCGGGGTGCTCGGCCCCTGCGCGGGGGGCGCGGTCTACTCGCCCGCCATCACCGACTTCGTCTTCATGGTCGAGTCGACCAGCCACATGTTCATCACCGGCCCGGAGGTGATTCGCGCCGTCACCCACGAGACCGTCACCAAGGAAGAGCTGGGGGGCGCCGCGGCGCACGTCCGCTCGGGCGTCGCCCACCGCGCTTTCCCCGACGAGCCGTCGTTGCTCGAAGCGCTGCGGACGCTGCTCTCGTTCCTGCCCCAGAACAACCGCGAGGATCCCCCCGCCTGCCGACGCGCGACCGCGCCGACCGCGCCGACCCGCAGCTCGACGAGCTGATCCCCCAAGAGCCGGCCAAGCCGTACGACATGCACGCGCTCATGGAGCGGATCGTCGACGACGGACAGCTGTTCGAGATCCAGCCCGAGCACGCCCGCAACATCATCGTCGCGTTCGCGCGGCTGGACGGGCGGCCGGTGGGCCTGGTCGCCAACCAGCCGGCGCATCTGGCCGGCTGCCTGGACATCGACGCCTCGGTGAAGGCGGCGCGCTTCGTCCGGTTTTGCGATTGCTTCAACATTCCGCTGGTGACCTTCGTCGACGTCCCCGGGTTCCTGCCGGGGACGGCGCAGGAGTGGGGCGGCATCATCCGCCACGGCGCCAAGCTGCTCTATGCGTTCGCCGAGGCGACCGTCCCCAAGCTGACCGTCATCACCCGCAAGGCCTACGGCGGCGCCTACGACGTCATGTCGTCGAAGCACATCCGCGGCGACCTTTCGTTCGCCTATCCAACTGCTGAGATCGCCGTGATGGGTCCGGAGGGGGCGGTCAACATCGTGTTCCGCGACGAGCTGGCCAAGGCCGCCGATCCCGAGGCCGCGCGCGCCCGCTACGTCAGCGAGTACCGCGAGAAGCTGGCCAACCCTTACACGGCCGCGTCGCTGGGCTACGTCGACGAGGTGATCCGCCCGCGCGAGACCCGCGGCAGACTCTGCCGTGCGCTCGGCGTGCTGGCCAACAAGCGCGACACCAACCCCCCCAAGAAGCACGGAAACATTCCGCTATGAGAAGGGGTGAGATCATCAAGATGGGAACCCTCGAAGGGTTCCCAAACCCTCCCGCGAGGAGGTCACGCCGGCGAAGCCGTCGCGCCCTCACGCGATCGATGGGAACCCTCGAAGGGTTCCCACACCCTCCCGCGAAGAGGTCACGCCGGCGAGGCCGTCGCGCCCTCACGCGATCGATGGCCTCCGTTCTCCTTTCGTTCGGACGATCGATGGCCTCCGTTCTCCTTTCGTTCGGACGATCGATGGCAGTGGTCGGAGCGCTGGCGGGGCTGGGGGGCGGGTGCGCGACGGCGCCGCAGCCGATCACCAGGATCGTGAACGGGCGGCTGGTGGTGACGCGCGCGGTGAGCCCCGAGGCTTACGAGCACGTGACCCGCGCCTACCTCTATGAAGAGGAGGAGCGCTGGCAGGAGGCGGCCGACGAGTTCCAGCGCGTGCTGCCGTTCGATCCCGACGCCGCCGAGGTGCGGGCCGAGCTGGCGGAGCTGTTCATCCGGCTCGGCCGCCGCGACGACGCGGCCGACGAGGTCGCGCGTTCGCTTGCCATCGCCCCGACGGTGGTCGGTTACCTGGCCCAGGCGCACCTGGCGGAGGCGCGTTCGGAGACGACCCAGCAACCCGCCAGCGACCCGATTCCGTCGCTGGAGCAGGCGGCGCGCCTGGCGCTCGCGGACGCGGACGCGGAGCAGATCGAGACGACCAACCTCGAGCTCGCCGACGTTCAGATCGGGACGCTCGACCTTCCCGCGGCCCTGGAGACGGTCCGACGGTTGGTGCAGGCGGCGCCCGAGACCCAGCGCGGGCGGGTGCAGCTGGCAGCCCTGGCCTGGACCATGGACGCGCGCAACGAGGCGAGCGCCGCGCTGACGGCCGCGCTCGACGACGAGCCGGCCGACGTCGAGGCCCGCGTCCTCCTGGCCGAGCTGCAGGTCGCCGGCGGTCACGACAAGGAGGCGAAGACGAGCTTCGTCGAGGCGATCGATCGCGCCGACGCGCCGCTGGAGATCGCCTTGGCTTTCTCCGGCTGGCTGGTCCTGCGCGGCGAGGTCAGCGAAGCGCAGGAGCTGGCGGATCGCTTGAACGCCGACGTCCCCGACGTCGACACGCTGGAGCAGGCGGCCGCGCTCGAGCGGACGGTCAAGCGGCCCGAGCGGGCGCTGGCGCTGGCCGAGCGCGCGCGCAAGATGGGCGCCTCGGCGGGGCGGGTGGCGATCATGACCGGCGCGGCGCTGTCGGCGAAGGACGATCAGGCCGGCGCGATCAAGAGCTTCCAGACCGTCACCAAGGGTGACCCGCTCTACTTCGAGGCCAACCTGCGGATCGCCGAGCTGCAGCGCGACAGGGGGAAGCTGGACGACGCCGACAGGGCGCTCGAGGCGGCCGCCAGCGCGAGCGCCGACGGGCCGCACAAGGTCGAGCTGGCCCTGGCACGCAGCCAGCTGGAGGAGAAGCGAGGCGACTCTGCGCGCGCCGCCCGCATCCTCGACGACACCCTGGCGGAGACGGGCAACGTGGGTCAACTCGGCACACGTCTGGTCCTCGAGCGGGCGGCGGTCGACGATCGGCGCGGCGACTGGCAACGCGCCTTGACCCGCGCCGAGGAGATCCTGGTGCGCGAGCCCCGCAACGTCGAGGCGCTGAACTTCGCCGGCTTCCTGGCGGCCGACCACGGCCAGGATCTTCCGCGTGCGGTGAGGCGGCTGCAGGCGGCGGTGGCCCTCTCGCCCGGCGCAGGTGGGATCGTCGACAGCCTCGGATGGGCCTACTTCCGCTCCGGCGATCTGGCGCGCGCCGACAGCTTCCTCGAGCAGGCCGGCCGCCTGGAGCCCGCCGATCCGGAGATCCTCGGCCACCTCGGCGATCTGTACGCCAAGCGCCAGGAGCGGGACCGGGCGCTCATGACCTACAAGCGCGCGCTCTCACTGTCGCCCAGCGATCGGGTGGCCCGCGAGCTGGGCGAGCGGATCCGGACCCTCGACGCCAAGAGCGCCGCAGGCAGATGAGCGTCCGCGGGGAGGTGAGAATTCGGTTCGCGCGCTCGGCGCTCGCGCTCGGCCTCCTGGTCGCCGGCTGCGTGCACGCGCCGCCGGTCGCGCGCCCCTATCCCGCGCCCACGCCCGAAGCTCTGACCGCGGCCCTGGCGGCCCGGCAGCAAGCCGTGGCCAGGATGAGCGCGCGGGTGCGCGCCACCAGCTGGCTCGGAGGTGAACGGGTGCGCGCGACGGTCAACATGCTGGTCGAGCGCGACGGCCACCTGCGCTTCGAGGCCGAGGTGAGCTTGCAGGGAACCGTCGCCACGCTGGCCACCGACGGCGCGACGTTCGCGCTCCTCGACGCGCGCAAGAACGAGCTGTCGCGCGGGCCAGCCTGCCCGGCCAACGTCGCCTCGTTGATCCGCATTCCGCTCGCGCCGGCCGAGGTGGCGGCGATCCTGCTCGGCGATGCCCGGCTGCCCGACGCCGTCGGCGTCAACGGCCCTTCGTCCGTCGGATGGGAGCCTCATCTCGGCGCCGACGTGCTGGCGGTGCGGGATCGTGCCGGGGGCTCCCTGCAGCTGTTCTTCCGCGGCGAAGGGACCGGGCGCGAGCTGATCGCGGCCACGCGGGCGGGCGGCGACGGGGCGCCGGTCTGGCGGACGTCGTACCAGGATTTCGAGACGGTTGCGGGGCAGCGCCTCCCGCGCACGATCCGCTTCGCCGAACGCGGCGCCAGCTTCGACGACGGCGTCGAGATCCGCTTCAAGGACCGCGCGCTCGACGGAACCGCGCCGCCCGGCGCGTTCACGCTGACGCCGCCGCCCGGCGTGGCGGTGCGAGACGTCGGCTGCAGCGGCGGGCCCTGATTTTTCGGCGCCCGCGTCGTACCCGAATCAGAATTCTGAGCTGCGCCCCACGGGTGGGATGCGCAGGCCGCCGTGGTTCCGCTGTCTTCGCGCTGGCCCGCTCCTTGCTGTTTTCAGATCCGCGGAGGCCTTCGATGAAACGAGCCCTATTTCTTGGTGCCCCTCTCCTGGCGCTGGTCGCTTGCCAGTCCCAATCCCTCCCGCCATCGTCGCCAAAAGCGACGTCGTCGGTGCTCCCGGCCTTGACCGTGAACGACGGCTGCTCGGCCTACACGACCTCGGCCGATTGCCAGAGCGCGCTCGGTAAGAATGGTTCTGGAATCGCGCTGTCCGGGATTGCCGTCTGCACCTGGACGCCGGTCGATGCCTGCCCGGCGGGCGCCTCCTGTCCCGCTGGCGTCTGCGTGGCCACCAACTCGTGCGCCAGCTTGACGAGCGCCTCCGCCTGTCAGGCCAACAGCGGCTGCGTCTGGTCGGCCATCGTGGCGACGACGGCCACCGCGGCGCTCTGTCCCGTCGGTCAGAGCTGTGACGGCGGCGGCTTCTGTTTCGAACGTGGGTCAGCCGTGAACGGCTGCTTCTGCGTACAACCGCTGGCCTGCCCGGCGAACGGCAGCTGCCCGCCGGTGCAGTGCGACTGCCCGCCGCCACAGGCGACCGACGGTGGGAGCGCGGGCGGCGGCGGAACCTGCACCTGCGACTGCCCGCCATGCCCGGCCGGCGAGGTCTGCCCGGTTTGTGGCTGCGCCTGCGGTGAGCCTGGCGGCGGCTGTGGCGGCGGCGGGACCGGCTCGACCGGAAGCGGCGGCGCGACGGGAAGCGGGGGTGTGACCGGAAGCGGCGGCGCGACCGGCACTGGCGGCGGACCCGGGACCTGTACCTGCAACTGCCCCGCGTGCCCCGCGGGCGAGGCCTGCCCAGCCTGCAGCTGCGCGTGCGGCAACGGCGCGACCACGACCACGACCACCCCCGCGTCGGGCACCGGCGGGACATCGGGGACGGTGAGCAACACCGGCAGCACCGGCTCGGCGCCCGGGGCCGTCTGCGGCTGTCCGGCCTGTCCGGCGGGCGCGGCTTGCGCGCCCTGCGGCTGCGGCACGACGCCGCCGGCCGATCCTTGCGCCGCGCACACCGACGTCACCTCTTGCACCGCTGATACGACCGCTGCGTGCGGCTGGACCTCGCTCAACATCGAGTGCATCACCACGCCCTGCCCGACAGGGACCTGTGCGCAAACGAAACCCGTCCCACCGGTGGACGGCGGGAGCGGCTCCGGAGGCGGTTGCGCTTGCGCCTGCCCGGCCTGTGCCCCGGGCCAGACCTGCCCGCCCTGTGCGTGCAACTGCTGTCCAACCCAGCCCACTGCGGGAACGCCGGTGACGCTGCAGCCCCAAACGGTCGGCGGCGTGGCGTCCGGCGCAGCGTCGCCCGGCGCCGCCGGATCAATCGGCTTGTAATCGAGGCGAAATCGCCGACCGCGGCGCGCGCCGGCATTGACTCCTGCCGGCCCCGCTGGGAGACTGCGCGCCTTCCGTTTCATCCAGTCTTGAAGGAGTCTTTCATGTCCGAGTACCTGTTCACCTCAGAGAGCGTCACCGAAGGTCACCCCGACAAGTTGTGCGATCAGGTCTCGGACGGGATCCTCGACGCGCTCATCAAGGGTGACAAGGGATCGCGGGTCGCCTGCGAGACGCTGACCAAGACCGGGTTCGTGATGGTGGCGGGCGAGGTGACCTCCTCGGCGCAGATCGACATCCCCAAGATCGTCCGCGGCGTCGTCAAGGAGATCGGCTACAGCAGCTCCGAGATGGGCTTCGACTGGCAGACCTGCGGCGTGATGGTGGCGCTCGAACAGCAGTCGCCCGACATCGCCCAGGGTGTCGACGGCAAGGGCGTCTACACCCGCGACGAGCAGGGGGCCGGCGATCAGGGAATGATGTTCGGCTACGCCTGCGACGAGACGCCCGAGCTGATGCCGATGCCGATCATGACGGCGCACAAGCTGTCGAAGAAGCTGGCCGACGTGCGCAAGAAGGGGACGGTCGATTTCCTGCGCCCCGACGGCAAGAGCCAGGTTTCGGTTCGCTATTCCAGCGACGATCGCCCGCTCGGCATCGACGCGGTCGTCGTCTCGACCCAACACAGCGAAGACGTCAAATACAAGACGCTCAAAGAGGCGGTGATGGAGGAGGTGGTGCGTCCGGTGCTGCCGCCCGCGCTGGTCTCCAACAAGACCAAGTTCTTCATCAATCCGACCGGCCGCTTCGTGGTCGGTGGCCCGATGGGCGACTCCGGCCTCACCGGCCGCAAGATCATCGTCGACACCTACGGCGGCATGGGTCGCCACGGCGGCGGCGCCTTCTCCGGCAAGGACCCGTCGAAGGTCGATCGCTCGGCCTGCTACTACGCGCGCTACATCGCCAAGAACGTGGTGGCCGCGGGCCTGGCCCGTCGCTGCGAGGTGCAGGTCGCTTACGCGATCGGCGTCGCCGAGCCGGTGTCGCTGCTGGTGCACACCTTCGGGACCGGGAAGATCTCCGAGGATCGCCTGGCCGAGATCGTGCGCGCCAACTTCGACTGCCGTCCCGGCGCGCTCATTCGCGAGCTGAACCTGTTGCGGCCCATCTATCAGAAGACCGCCGCCTACGGTCACTTCGGCCGCCAGGACGCCGACTTCTTCTGGGAGAAGACCAACAAGGCCGACGCGCTCAAGTCGGCGGCTCGCAAGTTCATCGCGGCCAACGGCCACGTCAACGGCAGCGCCGGTGGCAAGGCCGCCGGGGGCGCCAAGCGCCGCGGCGACCGCGCGCTCGAGGTCTGAGCCCGATCGGAACCCGCGGCCCGCTCAGTGCGGCGCCGCGGGCAGGCGGCCCGCTCAGTGCGGCGCCGCGGGCAGGCGGCCCGCTCAGTGCGGCGCCGCGGGCAGACGGCCCGCTCAGTGCGGCGCCGCGGGCAGGCGGCCCGCTCAGTGCGGCGCCGCGGGCAGGCGGCCCGCTCAGTGCGGCGCCGCGGGCAGGCGGCCCGCTCAGTGCGGCGCCGCGGGCAGGCGGCCCGCTCAGTGCGGCGCCGCGGGGATGAAGCGCGGAAGCGCCGGCGCTGCGGGCTGCTTGTGCGGCGCTGTGTCCACCGGCGCAGCGGGCTGCTTGTGCGGCGGAGCCACCGGCGCTGGGGCTTTGGGGCTCGGGGCCTGTGGCTCCGGGAGCTCTTCTTGTCCCTCGCTGACCTCCTGTCCCGGCTCGAGATCCGGCGTCGGACTCGACGGTGTCGACTCGGGCGCGAGCTCGGGACGCACGCCGTGCGCCTCACGCACGTAGCGCATCATAGCGTTCACGCAGGTCACCTGAGCGCCGCGCACGGCCGCCAGGCTCCGCCCGCGCAGCCCCTCGACCAGAATCGAAAAGGCCAGCACGTCGGGCCCGTCGCCCACCAGGCCCGACAGGCAGGACTTGCCACGCAGCGTGCCGGTCTTGGCGCGCACCCGCTCGGCGGCCAGCGTACCCTTGAACCGGTTGCGCGTCGTCCCGTCGACGCCCCCCACCGAGAGCGACTGCAGGAGCTCCGGTCCGAGGCGCGGATCGAGATAGAGCGATCGCAGCAACGCTGCCATCGCGTCGGCGGTGATCCGGTTGGCGTGCCCGAGACCCGACCCGTTGCGCGGGACGTAGCTGGAGGGCTGTAGCCCCAGCTCGCCGATCACCTCGCGCAGCAGGTGCACCCCCTTCTCACCCGTCGGCGCGCCGCCGTAGACCTCGGCCCCGGCGGCCTCGAGCACACGCTCGGCGTAGTCGTTCTCGGAGTCCTTGTTGATCTTGCGCAGCAGAATTCCGAGCGGCGCCGATTCGTGCAGCGCCAGCAGCGGCCGCGCGTGGCCGGCGTGCAGCGGCGGCGTCGGCTCGACGCGGGCGTCGTCGCGCACCGTGATCCCGGCCGAGGCCAGCGAGGCCCGCATGAGCGCCGCCGCGTACAGCGCCTGGTGCGGGACACGACGGCGGAAGATCAGCGCGCCGCGCCCGATCCCGATCCGGCCGTCGACGTCGATCTGAATGCGCGAGCCGGCGATCGACAGCCAGACCGTGACGTGGGAATGGACGTGGGCCTTGGTGTGCACGGTGTCGTGGACGATGAACGACGGATCGGCCGGCGTGGTCGTCACCTCTGCGGGGAGGCCCGCCTCCGCCGCCGGGCGGACGCGCACCAGCATGAGCCCGTGGTCCACCACCAAGGGCACGCGCGGGGACAACTTTCCGAGCGCCTCCAGCTTGGCGTCGTCGTCGTTCCTGCCCGCGGCGCCCGCCTCATCGGCTGGCCCCTCCTCGTCGGCCACCGGCTCGTCGGCCCCCAGGCGCCGGGGGTCGGCCACGACGGCACCGGCGATGCTGCGCACCCCGCGGCGCGCCAGCTCGCCGGCCATGGCGTCGAGATCGGCGCTGCTCACCGTGGGGTCGCCGCTGCCGCGCAGGTAGACGTCGCCGACCACGACGCCGTCGGCGGTCGGCGCGGCGCCGGTCAGCTCGGTGCGAAAGCGCCAGTCGGCCCCCAGGCGCATCAACGCGGTCGTCGTCGCCAGCACCTTCTGGTTCGAGGCCGGGTCCATCAGCACGGTGCCGCGCGTGTCGAAGAAGAGCCGCCCGGTGCGGGCCTCGATGACGCGCATCCCGACGCGCGTTCGCCGGAGCGCGCTGTCGTGCAAGATCTCGCGCAGCGCCGTTTGCATCCGGACGATCCGATCGTGGTCGCGATCGTCGGGCGGCGGCTCGGGCGCGGTCTCCGCCACGCGCGCCTGCTTCACCGGCGCGGGGGTGGCGTGATGGCGCGCGACGGCCGCGCGCGCGACCGGGGCGCCGACGACGCCCACGCAGATGAGGAGTGAGATCAGGCGCTTCATCAGGTCGTTGCCACAGTCGTCGTCGTCATTTGGAGGCCGCGCACCGGAACCCCAGATCGCCGTCGCGGTGATCTGGGGCCCAGGCGTTCCGGTTGGCGGCGCGCGGTCCGACGAAGAAGGTGCAACAGGAGCCGCCGCGCACGACGCGCCGGCCGGGATCTCCGTCGTACCTGTCCGCCACCCATTCCCAGACGTTGCCCCCCATGTCGAGCAGGCCGTACGGGCTGGCGCCCGTCGGGTACTGTCCGACGGCGACCGGGTGGCCCGGGTTGTTGCCGGCGCAGGGACCTTCGCCCTCGAAGCTCCCCCAGTTGGCGTGGGCGCAGTCGATGTCGTTCCCCCACGGGTACTCGCGCCCGTCGGTCCCGCGCGCTGCCTTCTCCCATTCGACCTCCGACGGAAGACGGCCGCCCGCGAACTTGCAGTACGCCTGCGCGTCGTTCCAGTCGACGCCGGTGATGGGGAGCGTCGCCTGGGAGCCATCGGCGACGGTCTTCTCGGTGGTCGCCTTGCAGTGACCGGCGGCCACGCAGGCGGCGTAGTCGCCCCGGGTGACCTCCGTGCGATCGATGGCGAACAGCTTGACGGTCACCTTGCGCACGGGACGCTCGTCCTCGTCGCCGCGGGTGCTCCCCGCGGTGAAGGGGCCGGCGGGGATCGCCACCCGATCGTGCGCCGGACGGCTGGAGTGCGCGGCTGTCGCCACGATCGCGGCCGAGATGAGCCACCGAACCATCGCGGAAGTTTAGTCGAGCCGCTCGATGAGCGCGCGTGCCTGTTCGGCCCAGGGGGTCGCCTCGGGCTCGAGCGACAGATAGTGCTCGAGGTGGGCGCGCGCCGCCGCCCGACCGCCCAGCCGCTCGAGCGCGACCGCCAGGTTGTAGTGCGCATCGGCGAAGTCGGGCGCCGTCTGCAGCACGCGGCGCAGCTCAGCCACCGCCAGCTCCAGATCGCCGTTCTCGAGCACCAGGTTGGCGAGATTGAAGCGCGCCTCGGGCTGATCCGGATCGAGCGCCAGCGCCGCCTCGAACGCCTCGCGCGCCGCCGCCGCGTCGCCCCGGCGGTACGCCAGGCTCCCCAGGTTGGTGCGCGCCGCGGCCAGCCCCGCGTCGAGTGCCAGCGCTTCCCGGTAACACTGCTCGGCGCGCGCGTCCCCCTCGCCGCCGGAGCTGAGCTCGGCGCGCGTCCCCTCCACGAACCAGTCGTAGGCCTGCCGCTTGGCCCCCTGCGTCTCGGTCGAAGGCGAGGACGAGCTCCGATCGACGGAACCCATCGCGGCTGGGCTCGAGGCCCCTGGTGAGCGCCCCATCCTGGCCAGGTCCGCCAACCCGAAGTCGAACAGCTTCTGGCCGGTCGATTCGAAGGCGCTCCCCTCGTCGACGACGACCAGCTTGGTGCCGTCGAAGGCCACCCGCAGTCGGTCGAGCGGACGGTCGACGTGTGGCAGGGTGGCGCGCACTTCCTCGATCGCCTTGCGGATCTCCCCGGCCTTGAAGCCTCGGTCGACCAGCTCCTTGGCTGCCTTGACGCTCACCAGGTCCTGGAACGAGTAGTGCGGCTTGCCGCCCCGGCGCGCCGACGGACCGACGAAGCCAACCTGCGCCCAATAGCGCAGCTTGCTCTCCGGCACCCCCAGAATCTTGGCAGCGCCCGCGAAGCTGTACATCGCCCCAGCCGCGCTGCCGGAGCCAACGTCCGCAGCGCCACCAGAGCCAACCTCTATCGATCGCGTGGAGGCGGACGAGCTCTGCTCGACCGACCCCTTCGCGGGGGGGTTTGGGGACCCTTCCAGGGTCCCCAACTTAGAACACCCCTTCCACGTCGATGTCGATGAACACCCTGGCCGCCTGGGCGCGGATCGCCACGTGCGTACGGACCGCCGTGGGCGTGGCACCGGCGACGCGGGCCGCCTCGCGCGCGGCCAGGGCCTCGACGTGAGCGCCCGCCTCCGCGTCGCTCTCCAGCAGCGCCGCCAGGCGGCGCGCCGTCCCGGCGTCGCAGGCGTCGCGCAGCAGAAGCTCCAGCGACGGCAGATCGATCGTCAGCATGGTCGATCCGAAGTAGGCGTCGCGCCCGTTGCGGTTGCTGCGCTGCCCCTCGGAGATCACCTCCGCCCGTGACAGCACCAGGTCCAGCGCCGTGCGCGACAGCCGCTCGCGCACCTCCCGCTCGAAGAGCGCGATCTGCGTGGCCCGCGCCATGGGCCGGCGCGCCGCGAGCGGCGGTTGAGCCGCCGCCTCTGGCGCCGGCTCGGGTGGGCGTGACCGCCTGCGTTCCGTCATGATTGCCAAGGTCGAGACCCAAGATCGAGAACAGAGAGGGACAAGGAAGGGCGGATCGTAGCAAGAGTCGAGGCCTGAGCGCAAAAATGGCCCCTGTCGGGGTATGCTAGCCGTCGATGACCCAGGGGCTGGAGCTGGCGAAGTACCCGGTGCTGGTGGTTGACGACGAGTCCGACAACCTGGATGCGTTCCGTTTCAACTTCGGCCGCAGCTTCAAGCTTCTGCTGGCCGGAAGCGGTGAGGAAGCTCTGGCGCTGGCGCGCGCGGAAGACGTGGCCGTCATCGTCACCGACCAGCGGATGCCGCGGATGACCGGCCTCGATCTGCTCAAGGCCGCCCGCGAGCTCCGCCCCGACGCGGTGGGGATCATCGTGACCGCGTTCACCGACGTCGACGTCCTCATCGAGTCGATCAACCTGGGCCGCATCTACCGTTACGTCACCAAGCCCTGGGACTCCAAGGAGGTGCGCGGCGTCCTCACCCACGCCATCGAGCGTTTCGCCCTCCTGCGCGAGAACCGGCGCCTCGAGGAGCAGCTCTCGGCCTACGTCGGCATGCTCTCCAAGGAGGCGCACGGCGCCTTCAGCTTCGGCGCGATCGTCGGCGAGTCCCCGGCCTTGCGGGAGGTGCTCGCCCGCGTCGAACAGGTGGCGCAGACGTCGTCGACCGTCCTCTTGCGCGGGGAGACCGGCACCGGCAAGGAGATGGTGGCGCGCGCCATCCACATCAACAGCGCGCGCGAGTCGCGCCCGTTCGTGCGGGTCAACTGCGCCGCGCTGGCCCCCGGCGTGCTCGAGTCGGAGCTGTTCGGCCACGAGAAGGGCTCCTTCACCGGCGCGGTGGCGCGGCGGCTCGGCCGCTTCGAGCTGGCCGACGGAGGGACGCTGTTCCTGGATGAGGTGGGCGACCTGCCACTCGACGTCCAGGTCAAGCTGCTGCGCGTGCTGCAGGAGCGTGAGTTCGAGCGGGTGGGCGGCGCCGAGACGGTCAAGGTCGACGTCCGCATCGTCTCCGCCACCCACCGCGATCTCGAGCAGCAGATCGCCGACGGGACGTTTCGGGAGGATCTCTATTACCGGCTGAACGTCTTCCCGATCCTGCTCCCGCCGCTGCGCGAACGGCCGAGCGACATCCCCCATCTCGCCGAGCACTTCTTGCAGAAGTACGCGGCTGGCGCCGGCAAGGCGGTGCGCGGAATCGATGCCTCGGCGGTGGCTGCGCTGTGCGCCTATCCCTGGCCGGGGAACGTGCGCGAGCTGGAGAACGTGGTGGAGCGCGCCCTGATCCTCGCCCGCGGCCCCGAGATCACCGGCGCCGACCTGGAGTTCACCCGTCGGGCGCCCTCGGCCGGCGCGGCGGCGCCGGCGCGCACTGGTGCGGTCGACGCGGGCGCGCGGCCGCTCGGCGAGCGGCTGCATGAGCAGGAGCGCGCCGCCATCGTGGCGGCCATCGACACCGCACAGGGCAACATCGCGCACGCCGCGCGCGCGCTGGGGATCAACCGCTCGACGCTCTACTACCGGTTGCGCAAGCACGGCCTCGAGCATCTCTTGCCGATGAAGGAGACGGTGCCGGGGACCGGGTCGGGGACCATGCCCGGCGGTGGCGATCCTAGCGGCGCCTCAGGCAGTTCCTCGCCACAATAGGGACATGAAGCTCCTCTTCGTCATGGATCCGCTGGCCCGGCTGCAGATCGCCGGCGACACCACGTTCGCCATCATGCTGGCGGCGCAGGCGCGCGGTCACGAAATCTGGTTTTGCGAGCCGCGCCACCTCTCGCTCGAGCACGCCGACGCGGTGGCGCGCGCCTGGCCGGTGACGGTCCGAAGGGTGATGGGCGATCACTATCTGCTCGGGCCGCAGGCCACGGTGCCGCTGGCCAGTTGCAACGTCGTGTTCATGCGCAAGGACCCGCCGTTCGACCTCGACTATTACTTCGCCACGCTGATGCTCGAGCGGGCGCGTGGACGCACCCTGATCGTCAACGACCCGCGCGGCCTGCGCGAGCAGAACGAGAAGCTGGCGATCCTGGAGTTTCCCGAGCTCTGCCCGCCCACC
>CAWKBC010000036.1:0-19421 GCA_963847705.1 uncultured Pseudomonadota bacterium
GCGAGCTGCGACGGCGGGCGATTCGCCGTCGCCGTGCAGGACGAGAAGAAGAAGGCGAAGCCCGTCAAGCCGCCCGCGCCGCCCAGGGCGATCGTCCACCCGGCGGTGGCCAAGGTGGAGCCGGTGGCGCCGAAGGCGGCCAGCGCGCCGGTGGCGCACCTCGCGGCGGCGCCCGTGGCGATGAACCTGGCCATGTCGAACGCCGACCTCGACGTGGGACCCGGCATCGGCCTGCAGGGGCGCGCCAAGCCGGCCGCCGCGCCGGTCAAGGTCGCCTCGGCGATCTCCGAGCGGCGCACGCAGCGGACCCGCGACGAGGCGGGCGGCGGCGCCGCCGACGCCCCCTGCGAGGAGGAGCCGACCAAACCGGAGGCGATCGTTTCGACCCCGACCATCGACTACACGCTCTACCCGCAAGCGCAGGCTGACGGCATCGAGGGAAAGTTCAAGGCCCGCCTGACCATCGATGCCGACGGACAGGTCGAAGCCGTCACGGTGCTGTCCGGCGTCGATCCGGCGTTCGACGCCGCCATCGTCGCCGCGCTCAAACGCTGGCGCTTCAAGCCGGCGATGGCCTGCGGAAAGCCGCTGGCCGGCGCCACGCTGCCGTTCACCGCGCGTTTCGAGCTCGGCGACTAGCGGATGAGACGCGCGCTTGCCCTGTCGGTCGCTCTGGCGGCCGCCCTCTGTGCGGTGGCGGGCGGCGCGGCGCGCGCGGAGGACGAAGGGCCGCAGATCACCAAGCCTCCCAAGCTGGTGACGTTCGTGCCGGCGGTCTACCCCAAGGAGAAGCACGACGCGCACCTCACCGGATCGGTGCTCCTGTCGATCGAAATCGGCGACGACGGCAAGGTCGGCGAGGTGGAGGTGATCAAGGGGGCCGCGCCCGACTTCGACGCCGCCGCGGTGGCCGCCGCCAAGCAGTTCGTGTTCGAGCCAGCCGAGATCGATCACCAGCCGGCGCCGGTCAAGATCACCTACCGCTACGACTTCACCATCGTCGAGCAGATCGTCAAGGCCGGGCCGCAGATCAACTTCGACGGCGTGGTGCTCGAACGGCTCAGCAAGAAGCCCCTCCCGCGCGTCTCGGTCAAAATCACCGACCTCGAAGGGGTGGCCGCGGTCACCGACCTGGACGGGCGGTTCGCCTTCACCGACGTCCCGGTCGGGACGCACAAGGTGCAGCTATCGCACCCCAAGCTGATCACCGTGATCACCGAGGAGACGATCGCGGTCGGTAAGCGCCGCACGGTCAAGTACCTCGTCGAGGAGAAGGACGACGACGACGAGGGGATCTCGATCGTCGTGCGCGCGCCGCGCATCAAGAAGGAGGCGGTCGAGACGCGCATCCGCACCGAGGAGGCGCGGCGGGTCCCCGGCACCCAGGGGGACACGCTGAAGGTGGTGCAGAACCTCCCCGGTGTGGCCCGGTCGTCGTTCGGCTCGGGCGAGCTCATCGTCTGGGGCGCCGCGCCCAACGAGACCAAGGTCAACGTCGACGGCGTGGAGATCCCGGCGCTCTACCACGTCGGTGGTTTCCGCTCGACCATCAACTCCGACCTGGTGCGCTCCATCAACCTGTCGCCCGGCGCCTACGGCGCTGACTACGGCCGCGGCCTGGGCGGTCTGGTCCGGATCGATCTGGGGCCGCTCCCCAACCAGGGGACGCACGGCTACGTCGCCGCCGACAATCTCGACGCCTCCGCGCTGCTCTCGACGGCGATCACCCCCCGTCTGCGGCTGGCGGTCGCGGGCCGGATCAGCTACCTCGACCGGCTGCTGCCGCTGGTCACCTCGGCGGACGTCGGCGACTTCGTCCCCATCCCCCGCTACGACGACTACCAGGCGCGCGCCACCCTCTCCCTGCGGCCCGACGAGGAGGTGGCGCTGACCTTTCTGGCCTCCGACGATCACCTGCGCCGCGCCATCCCCTCCGACGATCCGAGCGAGGTGCGCGCCCAGAACATCGACAGCGGATGGAAGCGGGTCATCTTCCGCTACGCGCGCCTGCTCCCCGACGGCGCCTCGGTCGTCGTGACGCCCTCGTTCGGATTCGACAGCTCCAGCAATCAAGAACTGTTCGGGAGCACGCCGGTCGACGTCAGGCAGAGCACCTACCAGTACGCGCTGCGCGCCGCCTACCGGCGCCGGGTCGGATTGTCGACGACGCTGGCGTTCGGCGTCGACATGCAGGCGCAGTCGTCGACGCTCGACCGCAACGGCTCGCTGACGCTGCCGGCCCGCGAAGGAGATCCCTTCGTCTTCGGCCAGCCACCCCGCAACGACATCGCCTCCGACCACTGGAACGTCCTGGTCGTCGACACCGCCCCCTACGCCATCGCGGAGATCAACCTCGGGCGGCTGTCGCTGGTCCCGGGGCTGCGCTTCGAGCCGGTGCTGATCGAAGGGACACCGGCGCTGCCGGCCGGTGGGGCGGCGCCGCCCAACGGCTACGCCAGCTTCTCGCTCCCCGAGAATCCCGTCGACGAGCTCCCCAACGACCAGTTCACCCGAA
Source organism: uncultured Pseudomonadota bacterium (assembly GCA_963847705.1). Taxonomy (GTDB): domain Bacteria; phylum Myxococcota_A; class Polyangia; order Fen-1088; family Fen-1088; genus JADGRB01. The sequence continues at coordinate 2,516 of CAWKBC010000036.1, forward strand.
CGCTGAAGGCGCTGCGCTACCTGCCCAACCCACGCATCGCCGCCGCGTTCCGCGCCACCAAGAAGCTGACGCTCACCGCCGGCGCCGGCATCTACGGGCACCGCCCGATCCGCAGGACATGAGCCCGGTGTTCGGCAACCCGACCATCGGGGTCTCCCGGGCGGCGCACCTCTCGGCCGGCTTCAACTACAAGCTGCGCCCGACGCTGACCCTGGAGGTCGTCGGGTTCTACAAGCGGATGTGGGATCTGGTGTCGCGCAACGACGTCCCGCCGCCGGTGGCCGACCAGTTGACCCAGGACGAGATCGGGCGCGCCTACGGCGGTCAGGTCCTGCTGCGCCAGGAGCTGGTGCGCGGGTTCTTCGGCTGGATCACCTACTCATGGACGCGCAGCGAGCGGCGCGATCACCCGGACACCGACTGGCGTCTGTTCGACTTCGATCAGACACAGGCGCTCGGGGTGGTGGCCAGCTACCAGCTGGGCCACGGGTGGGACATCGGCACCCGCTTCCGCTACACCACCGGGTTTCCGCGCACGCCCGTGGTCAACGCGTACCAGGACTCCGTCACCGGGCAATACAACCCGATCTTCGGGTCGTACAACTCCATCCGAATTCCGGCCTTCTATCAGCTCGACGCGCGCATCGAGCGGTCGTTCGTCTACCGACGGGTGAAGCTGAACGTCTTCCTCGACGTCCAGAACATTACCGACCGGCAGAACCCGGAGGAGATCATCTACAACTACAACTTCCAGGTGCGATCCTACATCACCGGCTTCCCGACCCTGGCCGTGCTGGGCGCCCGGGTGGAGTTCTAATGAAGTCGCTCTCAAGACGCGGGGACCCTGGGAGGGTCCCCGCACCCTCCCGCGACGGACTCCGCCAGGCCAAGCCTGGCTCCGTCCACGCGTTGGCCGCGCTCCTCCTGCTGGCGACAGCCTCGGCGGGCTGCAAACCGGACCTCGGCGCGCCCCAGTCGCTGATCATCGGCCCGACCATCCTCGCGATTCGAGGGACGCCGCCCGAGTCCGCCGAGGGGGGCATGGCCACCTACGACGCGTTGACGGTCGACGTCACCGGCACCGTCGCAGCGCCCGCGATCGACTGGGCGCTGTGCCTCGCGCCCAATCCTCCTGCCAACGGCAACGACGTGGCCGACGCCTGTCTGACGATCCCCGACGACACCACGACGCCGGCCCCCACCTTCACCGCCACGCTGTCCAGCAACGCCTGCACGCTGTTCGGCCCCGATGCCCCACCGCCGATGAAGGGGCAGCCGCCCATGCGTCCCGCCGATCCCGACACCACGGGCGGCTTCTACCAACTGGTGCGCGCGACCTGGCAGAGCGACGCGGGCCCGCTGCTGGCGTTCGCGCTGCAGCGATCACCTGCAGGCTCGCAAACGCCCCCACCGATATCGCTGCGACGTATGCCGCCAACTACGCCCGAACAAGAACCCGACGCTGGCGGATCTGGTGCTCGATCCGGCAGGAGCGGCGACGCCGCTCGACCTCACCGGTCAGACGAGCGGTCGACCAGCGGCGACGGTCGCGGCCGGAAAGAAGGTCACGCGGCAAGCCGACTTCAGCGCGGATTCGGCCGAGACGCTCCTGTTCTGGAACGTCTTGACGCTGAGCCTGGACAGGAGCGCGAGTCGCTGCGCCTCTCCTGGTTCGCGACCGGCGGCGCCTTCGAGCACGACGCGACCGGGCGCAGCCAGACGGAGATGAAGACGTTCACCCAAAACGTCTGGACCGCGCCGATGACGCCTGGTCCGGTCAACTTCTGGGTGTGCCGCGCGACGATCGCGGTGGCATCTACTTTGCCGCGGCTGAAATCGATGTCACGCCATGAACGGGAGCTGGCAAAAGGGGTGAAGTTTTCGCAGGGTTTTCCCGGCTGTAACCGGTCCAACCGGCTTCCTCAACTGTGGCCGGCGAATGACTGGGGAAACCAACGTCGATCGACGGATCTCGGTCGTCGAAGACGAGCCTGATCTGCGTGAGCTGCTGACCTACAACCTGACCGCCGCGGGCTTCACGGTCCAGGCGACGGAGAACGGCACCGACGGTCTGGAGGCAGTGGCGCGGTTCGCGCCGACGTGGCGCTGTGGATTCGACGCTGCCGACATCCCGGGCACGGAGGTCTGCCGGCGGATCCGCGGCGATACCACCGCGCGCCAGCCGGCCGTGATGACGCTGACCGCGAAGGGCGAGGAGATTGACCGGGTGGTCGGCTTCGAGCTGGGCGCCGACGACTACGCGGTGAAGCCCTTCAGCGTTCCGTGCTGGTCCTGCGCGTGGGCGCGATCTGCGCGCGCGTCGCCCGCCGCCGGTCACCACCCAGGCCGCGCCGCAGCGCCGCCGCTACATCGTCGGCCGCCGAGCTGGACGTCGAACGCGACGACGCTTCGTCAACGGCCCGAGGTCGACGTCAGCACGCTGGAGATGCGCTGCCCGCCCACCTGGTGGAACACCGTGGCGCGTTCGCTCGCGCGAAGACCTTCTCGAGGACGTCTGGCGCTACAAGCCGGTGTTCGACCCGCACCATCGACACCTACGTCAAGCGGCTGCGCGACAAGCTGGGCGACGCGGGCGCGCTGGTGGAGACCGTGCGTGGAACCGGTGATCGTCTGTCAGCAGACGATCAGGTCGTCGACAAGGAGCTGACAAGGAATGACCTCTGCCGGCTCGACCTCTTCGCGGGAGGGTTGGGAACCCTCCCAGGGTTCCCATGTGGGTAGATTAGACTGCGAGGCGCGGGAAGCTGTAGTCGGCGCCGAAGGCCTTGGCCGCGTCCTCCCAGGGGGCTGGAACGTCGAGCCAGAGCGGAGCGCCGAGGAAGAGTCGCCGCCCGGTGCGAGAAGACCCGCACGCGCGCCAGCTCGGTCGACGAGCCGGCGTTGAAGACGCGCATCGGAGGGGCGGCCCAAACAGGCGCGCGCCGCGCGGCACGTGGGGGTGCCGTGCACACGAGATCGCAGCGACCGCGGACCCGCCGGAGCAGGCCGCGCCCCCGCGAGAGCTCCGAGGTGAAGAAAAAACCCAGCCATGACGACAGGCGTCCGCCACGTGCTCGACTGGCATCGGGACACGTGGTGGTGGAGCGTTATGACGACCAGGACGCCGGCCGGCGCCGCGTCCAGCGCGGCGTCGATAGCGTCCAATCGGCGTCGTCGAGACTGCCGTGACGATTGATCCAGGAACGTTGTGCGGCGCGGTCGAGTTGACGCGCACGACATAGAGGCCGGGCGCGTCGTCGTCTGCACGCGCGGGCCGCCCATCAGGTCGGCCGAGACGTCATTACCCAGGCAGTCATGATCGCCGGCGACGACGATCATGCGCCCTGCGCGATCAGCGGCGTGAAGGTCGACTCGAAGAGCGCCAGCTCGCGGCGTGATCCGCGGTGGTCAGATGCCGGTGGCGATCACCTGATCGATCCCCGACTCCAGCAGCGCGGCGCAGAGATGCGCGGCGTTGGCGTCGGTCTCGGCGCTTCGCCGAGGTGCAGGTCTGAAATGTGCGCGAATCGCGCGGCCTGTTTCATGCGACCAGGTTAGAAGCGGTCGGTGAACCCGCCGCTTCAAACTCGTGCCGGCGGCGAAACATTGCCGGCACGAGTTCCGTCATTTGCCCCCTATCCGGGCTATTTGATGGGGAAATATCCACCTTGGTGACGATCCCCTGTCCTTCCGCCGACAGGACCCAGTCGGTGAAGGCCTTGATCTCGGCCGACGGGTTGGCCCACACGTAAAAGAAGAGCGGGCGCGAGAGCGGGTAGGTCCCGTTCTGATCGTGGCGTCCTCCGGGGCGATGGCCGGCGTTGCAGCGTCCTTCTTGACCTTGAGGACCTTGATCCCCCTGGCGTAGGCGGCGCCGCCGTAGCCGATCCCGAACTTCTCCTTCACCACCGCGTTCACCACTGCGGCCGTCCCCGGCATCGCCTGCGCGCGCGGCGTGTAGTCGGCGTTCTGCAGCACGTGCTCCTTGAAGAAGACGTAGGTCCCCGAGCTGTTCTCCCGCGAGTAGGGGATAATCTTGGCGTCCGCCCGCCAACCGCCTTCCAGTTGTCGATCTTGCCGGTGAAGATCTGCTTGAGCTGGTCCATCGTCAGCTCGGTCAGCGGGTTGGAGTCGTTGACGTAGACCGACAGCCCGTCCTTGGCCACGGTGATCTCGACCGGCGGCGCGCCGGCCTTGTCGGCCAGCTGCTTCTTCTCCGCGTCCTTCATGGCGCGCGACGCCTCGCAGACGTCCGTCGTTCCGTTGATGAGCGCGCTAATCCCCGTCCCCGACCCGCCGCCGGTGACCTGGATGGTCGTGGTGCCGTGCTTCTTCATGTACTCCTCGGCCCACCGCTGCCCGAGCACCACCATCGTGTCCGAGCCCTTCACGGTCACGGTCCCCGCCAGGGCAGGTTTCGCCCCCAGTGTGCCGGCCGCGAGAGTTGCCGCCGCCAGCACGATTTTTGCCCCGTTCTGATCTTCATTGTCTCTCTCCTTTTGACGTGTTGGTCAAAGTGCTACGGCGAGCCGAAACAGGAACTCCTGCTCCCACGGGCTCGTCAAGGCCTTGAGGGTGGCGTTGGCGTCGCTCTCCTGGCCGAAGTGATTGACGACGTAATTGAACGTCGCGCGGAAGCGCTTCGAGTGCCAGTAGTTGACCCCCAGCTCCCCCGAGTCGACGATCGTCTTCCCGAGCGCGGGCGCGTCCGGCACGATGGTGGCGGCGTTCGGCTGGCTGGTGACGTTCTCGTCGAGATGCTCGTAGCGCGCCGCGACCATGAGGCCGTTCTGAATCGGCCGCACGCCGAACTTCTTGTAGCGCAGGAACGGCTCCAGCCCCTGCTGATCGCCGATGATGCGATCGTCGCCCAGCAACCAAATCCAGGCTTCGCCGTAGAAGGAATAGCCCTTGAGGTCGGCGGCCCGGATGATCGTCCCGGCGCCGCTGCTGGCGATGGTCTCTTCGGACAGCGGGCTGTGCCTCCAGACGAACTCGCCGCGCACGCCGTACCTGTGGTCGATCGGGGCGTTGATCTCGCCGGCCGCGGCGTTCATCCTCCCGACCTGCCGCATCTGCATCGCGGTGTTGGCGGTGCCGTTGTAGGTGCTGGTGAACTGGCCGAAGTCGAGGAAGGTGAACCCGGCCTGCGTCGTCTGCGAGGTCGGCGCCAGGGTGTTCTGGCGGTCGCCGGTCCAGAGCGAGCCGCCAATCTCCACGTCGTGCAGCGGCCCCAGGCCGGAGAAGGAGAACGGCGCCACCCAGGCCCGGCCCATCCAGTCGAACTCCCGGTCGGCGTTCTTGAAGTTCTGTCCGTCGCCGTTCAGGACGGCCACCGAGTAGTAGTAGTTCCGCTCGTCGCTGAACCCGTGCAGCATCGCCCCCATCTCCTTGTTGTCGGGGATGCCGAAGGCGCGCACGGTGATCGAACGCTCCATGAAGTCGAAATACTTGTCCGAGGTCCGGTTCTCCAGCGTGAACGGGCCGTCGAACTGACCAACCTGCAAGATCGCCAGGTTGTTCCAGGGCGCCAGCGCCACAAAATCGTCGGTGGTGGCGAGGTTCGCGGGGGCGACCGGCGCGGCCGGCGCGGGCGGCCCCAGCGCGAAGTCTCCCGCGAGCCAGAAGTAAACGAAGGATCCAACCCAGCCGCCCAGCTCGAGCCGCGCGCGCCGGAGCAGGAAGGTGTCGTTGGGAATCTTGGCTTTGTTCTTGTCGCCTGAGTAACGGAAGAGATAGGTGTCGACTTGCAGGCGACCGTTGGGGAAGAGGATGAAGTCGTTGTCGGGCGAGCGCAGAAAGGCGTTCCCGTCGCTGAATCCCGCCAGCGGCTCTCCGGAGACAAGCGGCACCATCGGTGCCACGACTGGCGTCGCCAGCGCCGCGACCGGGGGGGCAGCCTCGGGCGGCGGCGGAGAGGGAGCCGGTGCGGCCGGAACCGGCACGGAGGGACTGGGTGCGGCCGGAACCGGCTCCGATTCGGGCGGCAGTCCCGGGGGAGGCGCCGGCGGCGGAGCCGCACCGGGGGGCGGATTCGGCGGCTGATTCGAGATGTCGGTCGGCGGCAAGGTCGAGGTTTGCGCATGCGCGACGAGCTGCGCAGACATGAGAAATGCAAACGCCGATGCAGAGACGACCCGCACGAGCGGGCGTGGTCGAGGCACGGTCGAGCTGGAAGCGGTCATTGGCTCTTTCTGCCGGGCATCGTGCCCGGCGCGGGTGACATCACAGTGACGACGCCGAAACGTTTCCGGGCCGTCACGTCCCAGGTACATCGCCCATGATTTCGGCGGTGTAACGTGGTTGTCACAATCGCGGCACGCGTTCGTCAACCGCCGATGCTTTCATCCAAGGGTGACGACACCCGAGGGCGCTCTCGCGATGGCCCAACAGAAGCGGCGCAACAGCGCCAGCAGCACGAAGATCAGTGTTCCCCCCATTCGACCGCCGAAGCTGACCCTCGCCCCAGCGCCGCTCTGGCATCGCGCCGCCGAGTGGACCTTGCGCTGTCTGGCGGTCTCCGCCGTGGTCGCCATCGTCCTCATCCTGGTGTTCATCGCCAAGGAGGCGGCGCCGATCTTCTACAGCGGGGCGGTGCGCGCCGAGGTCACGCTCTCGAAGATGTTCGTGCCGCAGCTCTGGCCTGGCTACGACGAGTCATCGTCGGTCTGGCAGCCGGTGTCGGACATCCCAAAGTTCGGCATCTGGCCGCTCATCGTGGGGACCTTGAAGGTCACCCTGGTGGCGATGGTGGTCTCGATCCCGCTCGGCGTGGGCGCGGCGCTCTACGTCTCGCAGTACGCGCGCCCGAGGACGCGAGAGATCGTCAAGCCGGTCGTGGAGCTTCTGGCCGGGATCCCGTCGGTGGTGCTCGGCTTCTTCGCGCTGATGGTCATGGCAACCTGGTTCCAGGACCTCTTCCACCTCGAATCGCGGCTCAACGCGCTGGTCTCGGGCGTGGCGCTTTCGTTCGCGGTGATCCCGGTGATCTTCACCCTGTCCGAGGAGGCGCTGCGCGCCGTCCCCCGCAGCTACGTCGAGGCCTCGACCGCGCTCGGCGCGGCGCGCTGGCAGACCACCCTGCTGGTGGTGCTCCCCGCGGCCAGCCCCGGCATCGCGGCCGGTGTCGCGCTGGGACTCGGCCGCGCGGTCGGCGAGACGATGATCGTCCTCATGGCCTCCGGCAACGCCGCCATCGTCTCGGCCAACCTGGCCGATTCGGCGCGCACCATCGCAGCGACGATCGCCGCGGAGCTGGCCGAGGTGGTGTTCGGCGGCTCGCACTACACGGTCCTGTTCTTCCTGGGGACGCTGCTCTTCCTGACCACCTTCTGCATCAACACCGTCGGGGACTGGGCCATCCGCCGGATGAAGATCCGACTCGGAGGAATGGCGTGACCGCCGCGGCAGGAGCGGTCGTCGACAAGTCGGCGCTGGCGCAGCAGGCCGTCCGCCGCACCCGCCGGAATCTCATCGCCGATGGGGCGATGGCCGTCGCCTCGGGCGCCGCGCTGCTCATCGTCCTGGCCATCCTCGCCGTCATCCTGTTCGATGTCGTCCACAACGGGACGCCCCACCTCTCCTGGGCCTTTCTCACCGAGGCCCCGCGCGAGGGAATGACGGCGGGCGGAATCTTCCCGGCCATCATCGGAATGCTCCAGATGGTCGTCCTCATGACCCTGGCGGGCGTGCCGGTCGGGGTGGCGACCGCCATCTACCTGCACGAGTATTCGTCGCCCGTCTCGCCCGTGACGCGGACCATCCGGATCGCGGTGGCGAACCTGGCGGGCGTCCCGTCGATCGTCTTCGGGCTGTTCGGTCTGGGGTTCTTCGTGCAATTCCTGGGGGCTGGGATCGACAAGGCGTTCTTCCACGGCGAGAAGGTGTATGGCCAGCCAGCGCTCATCTGGGCGGCGCTCACCATGGCGGTGTTGACCCTGCCGGTGGTGATCGTGGCGACCGAGGAGGCGCTGCGGGCGGTGCCCCAGGAGCTGCGCGAGGCGTCGCTGGCGCTGGGGGCGACCAAGTTCCAGACGGTGATGCACGTGGTGGTGCCGCAGGCGGCCCCCGGCATCCTGACCGGCACCATCCTGGCGGTCAGCCGCGGCGCCGGCGAGGTGGCGCCCATCCTCTTCACCGGGGCGGCCTACTTTCTTCCCCAGCTCCCCAGGCATCTGTCGTCGCAGTTCATGTCGCCGAGTTACCATGTCTACGTGCTCTCCACGCAGTCGCCCGACGTCGACGCGACCAAGCCGATCCTCTACGCGACGGTGCTGGTCCTGCTGGCGCTGACCTTCACGCTCAACATGGCGGCGGTGATCGTCCGGGCCCGGATGCGGCGCCAGCACGGGGAGGCGGCGTGAGCGCCAGCGCCAACGGTGTGGCCAAGACCGACCCACAGCCGAAGCTGGTCGTCCGCAATCTGACCGTCTTTTACGGCGACAAGAAGGCGGTCGGTCCGGTGGCGATGGACATCGTCGGGCAGCATGTGACGGCGCTCATCGGGCCGTCGGGCTGCGGCAAGTCGACCTTCCTGCGCTCGCTCAACCGGATGAACGAGCTCATCCCCAGCTGCCGGATCGAGGGGGAGGTCCGGCTGGACGGCGATCCGATCTACGGGCAGGGAATCGATCCGGTGGCGGTCCGGCGGCGCATCGGGATGGTGTTCCAGCGCTCGAACCCCTTTCCCAAGTCGATCGCGGAGAACGTCGCCTACGGCCTCCGCATCGGGGGCATCAAGGATTCGCGCGACATCGACGCCCGGGTCGAGCGGGCGCTGACGCAGGCGGCGCTCTGGGAGGAGGTTAAAGACCGATTGCACGAGAGCGCTCTCGGGCTGTCGGGTGGCCAGCAGCAGCGCCTCTGCATCGCGCGCGCGCTGGCGGTGGAGCCGGAGGTGCTGCTGATGGACGAGCCGGCCTCGGCGCTCGATCCGATCGCCACCGCGCACATCGAGGAGCTCATCAACGAGCTGTCGGAGCACTACACGGTCGTCATCGTCACGCACAACATGCAGCAGGCGGCGCGCGTCGCCGACTACACGGCGTTCTTCTATCTGGGCGAGCTGGTCGAGTTCGATCGGACGGACGTGCTGTTCACGAAGCCCAGCGATTCGAGGACCGAAGACTACATCACGGGCAGATTTGGGTGACATGGATGATTAGAGCCACTTCGCGCGAGCACACCAACCGCGAGTACGAGCAGGAGCTGCGCCGCTTGCGCGAGCAGCTGCTGCTCATGGGCGCCAAGGTCGAGGAGATCATCAACGGCAGCATCCGCGCGCTCATCGATCGCGACAGCGATCTGGCCGAGCGGATGATCGCCGTCGACCGCAAGATCAACCAGCTGGAGATCGCCATCGACGAGCTCTGCATGCAGGTGCTGGCGCGCCGGCAGCCGGTGGCGTCAGACCTCCGCTTCCTGACCACCGCGCTCAAGCTGGTGACCGATCTCGAGCGCATCGGCGATCTCGGCGTCAACATCTGCGAACGGGTGCTGGAGCTGAACGGCGAACCGCCGCTCAAGCCCTACATCGATCTTCCGAACATGACGCAGGAGGTGCAGGAGATGCTGCACGAGGCGCTGGACGCCTTCGTGGCCGCCGACGTGGAAAGGGCGCAGCGGGTGATCGCCCGCGACAAGAACGTCGACGCCTACTACACCCAGATCTTCCGCGAGCTCCTGACCTACATGATGGAAGACCCCCGCAACATCTTCCGCGCCACCCGCCTGCAGTCGATCGCCAAGTACCTGGAGCGCATCGGCGACCACGCCACCAATCTCGGCGAGCTGACCGTCTTCATGGTCAAGGGCAAGGACATCCGCCACGCCGGCAAGCTCAGCGACGGGCCGACCTGAGACCGGGTTCGGATCCCGACCGGCCAGGCGGGCCGCCGCGAATGCTACGCTTGGTGCCACCGGCGTGTTGCTCGACGAGACCCAACGGCGCGCTCTTCTCGACGACGGGTACCTGCTGGTGCCGGGGCTGGTGGCGCGCGAGCGCGTCGACGCGGCGCTGAAGGCGATCAACCACTCGCTCGGCGAGGAGGGAATCGCCAAGGACCAGATCTGGACGCTGCGCGCGCAGACCTTCTGCCCCGAGCTGACCGCCGCGCCCGAGATCCTCGACCTCTACCGGGCCACGCCGGTCGTCGACCTGGCCGAGGCGGCGCTCGGCCGAGGCAACGTGGTCGCGCCGGGCACGGGGCAGATCGCGCTCCGCTTCCCGCAGAAGCTCGCCGAGCCCAAGATCCCCTACCCGCACATCGACGGCATGCCCGGGCCGCTCAACGGCGTCGAGCCCGGCACGCTCTACCATTTCACGGCGCTGGCGGCCGTCTTCCTGAGCGACACGACCGCACCGTTCCAGGGCAACTTCACGGTGTGGCCGGGGTCGCACCGGACGCTGGAGGCGTACTTCCGCACGCACGGCACCGGCGAGCTCGTCCGCGGCTTCCCGCCGATCGAGCTGGCGCCGCCACGCCAGCTCAGCGCCCGGGCGGGCGACGTGCTGCTGGCGCACTACCAGCTGGCGCACAACGGCGCGCCCAACGTGGGACCGCACGTCCGCTACGCAGTCTTTTTCCGCCTCGCCCACCGCGCCCACAATCCGACCTCCACCGCGACGCTCACCGAGCTGTGGCGCGAGTGGGACGGGGTGCGCGGCGGCTCCGCGGTGTGATAGGTCTCGGAGGCATATGAAGAAGCGCCTCGTCCGTCTCCTCGCCTGGGCCGTCACCGCCGGGATCCTGTTCCTCCTGTTTCGGAAGATCCCCTTTCATGATGTGGTCGCCGCCGCCCGCGGCGCCGCCGGCTGGACCGTCCCCGCGGCCTTCTTCTTCGGCTTCGTCATCTACCTCGCCGATTCCTTCGCCATCTGGAAGACGTTCGGCTGGTTTCTGGCGCAGCTGTCGTTCACCGACGTCCTGCTGGTGCGCGGCGCGACCTACCTGCTGGCGGCCATCAACTACAACGTCGGTCAGGGGGCGATCGTCTACTTCATCCACCGCGTGGCGCGGGTCCCCGTCATTCGCGGCGTCGCCACGGTGCTGCTCGCCATGGGCATCAACGTGCTGGCGCTGCTGTTTCTGGCCACCTTCGGCCTCGTCGCCGCGCCCGATGTTCCGCACGCGGTCAAGGTGATCGTGGCCGTCGCCTACGCCGGGCTGGCGGTCTACGTCGCCGCGGTGATCGCCAAGCCGCGCTGGCTCGCCTCGCGCCCGCTGTTCGACGTCCTGCTGGGCGCCGGCCTGGGCGGCCACGCGCGCGCGCTGCTGGTCCGCTTGCCGCACATCGCGATCCTGTTCGTGTTCCAGATCGTCATGCTGCGCGGGTTCGGCGTGGCCGTCCCGATCCTGCAGGCAATGGCCGCGCTGCCGGTGGTCTACCTCATCGCCGTCCTGCCGATCTCGGTCCAGGGGCTCGGCACGACACAGGCGACCATGATCTATTTCTTCGCCCGCTACGCCCCCGGGGACAGCCACGCGCAACAGGCGGCGGTGCTGACCGCCAGCCTGGTCGGGCAGGCCGGCACGCTCGCCTTCCAGATCGTGCTGGGGCTCGCCTGCCTGAAGAGCCGCGTCGGCCGCGCGGTGACGGAGGCGTCGCACCAGGCCACCGAAGCGGCGGCGCAGCCAGCCTCGGCGCCTTCCGCCTGAGCGCCGGTCTCTTGCGGAGGAGCCGGGGCGCGACGCGCGAAGCCGAGGTCAGTCGAGGCCGAGCCGCCGGTTGAGCGTGGAGAGCTCAGCGCCGACGGCGAAGTTGATCAGATCGACGACGGCGGCGCTGGCGCGGGCGGCGGCCAGCAGCTCCTCGGGCGGCTGCAGCACCGCGGCGGCCAGTCGCCGATCGGCGCGGGCGAGGGTCTCGAACGCGCCCAGCACGTCACCTGAGGCGGCGACCGCCGCGCGGGTCCCGGTGTACCCGATGGCGGCACGCCATCGTTCGCCGTCGAAGACGCCCGCGTCGCGGAAACCGAGCGCCGCCTGCTCGAACGCGCGCCGGTGCCGCCGCGGCAGCGAGCGGGAGATCTTCTGCGCCACGTCGTTCAGCTGCTCCTCGGGCAGGATGCCGCGCCCGTAGTCGGAGAAGACCGTCCGCACGCCCGCGGCCACCAAGAGGCCGAGATCCTTCCCGGGGATGCGTCCCACCGCGTAGGTCCCGGCCCGCAAGTGTCCCAGCTGCCGCCCCAGTTGAAGGTAAGCCTCTTGCCGCGGCAGCGCGGCGAAGTTCGGCGGCAGCAGCAGCGCCGGCGGTGGGCCGGCCTCGATCTCGACCTGGGTGGCGATGGCGCGCGCCTGGAAGACGTCGAAGGTGTCCTCGACGCCGAACAGCGCGGCGACCCGGCTGACCAGAGCGCGCTGCGGATCCTCCGAGCGCGGCGGCAGCCGATCCTGCTTGTTGACCCCCCAGTCCTCCAGCGCCAGCCCATAGAGGCGCGGCAGCACCTCGGACATCGCCGCCAGCAGCAAGGTGGCCGGGTGGCGCGCGTCGGGGTGGCGGATGATCGACTCGAAGTCGGCGCCCGAGATCGCCCCGGTCGTCTCGGGCGTCCAGCGCTGACGCGCCTCGCGGACCGCGCGCGCGTCGGCGGCGTCGGTGAGGCCGAGCGCCGCCAGCGCGGCCGCCACCCGGGCCGCGCGCCGCCGCTGTCCCGCGCGCTCGCAGAGCCGGCGCAGCGCCTGCAACGAGTCGACCCGCAGCGGCTCGAGCCGCAGGAGCACCAGATGCTCGGCGATCGCCTCCGGAATGCGCTCGGCGGCCTCCAGCACCCGGGCGAGCTCGGTGCGCGCCTCGACGTCGTTGTCCGCGTTGGCCACCACCACGCGCAGCTCGTCGATGGCGCGCGCGCTCGAGCCGAGCGGGCCGCTCCAGAGCGCGGCCAGCCGCAAGCGCCGCGTGCGCGCGCCGGGCGCGACCTCCAGGTAGCGGCCCAGCGCCGCCGCCAACCGCGACGGCTCGCCGAGCCGGACCAGAATCGCGTCCAGCCGATCCATGGCCAGATCGTGGTGGGGGTCGAGCGCCAGCGCCTGCTCGAAGGCGTCGGCCGCCCCCTCGGGATCCTCGGCGGGCCCGGCCAGGAGCTCGCCCAGCGTCACCAGGTGACCGACGCGCGCCTCGGGCTCCGACCTCGACCGTCGCCAGCCGCCGCAGGACGATCGCCGCCTCGGCGAAGTCGCGCCGCCGGGTGAGTCCGCGCACCAGCCCCGCCAGCGCCGACAGCTCGTCGGGCGCGGCCAGGAGCGCGTTGCGATAGGCCTCGACCGCCTGATCGCCGTCGGCCAGCGCGCGCTCGGCGATGTCGCCCACCCGAACCCAGGCGGCGCTCACCGTGCGCGGATCGGCCGAGGCCGCGATGGCGCTGCCGGTAGGTGGCGATCGCCTCGGCCGAGCGCCCCAGCTCCGCCTCGACCTCGGCCAGCCGCAGCAACACCGGCACCGAGGTCGGGTCCAGCTTCACCGCCTCGGCCAGCACCGCCGCCGCCTCGACCGGATCGCGCGCGTAGATCAGCTCGGCCAGGGCCAGCAGCCGATCGCGCCGCTTGGGGAGCGTGCCGGCGGCGGCGCGGCGCCGCATCACCTGCGCCAGCCAATCGTCCTCGTTGCGCGCGCGAAGGATGACCTGCAGGACCTCGAAGTCGGTCTCGGCCTCGGGCTCGATGGCCAGCACCTCTTCCAGGCAGCGTCCGGCCATCGCGTCGTCGCGGACCTGGTTGGCGTAGAGGCGCGCCGCCTGCCGGAAGGCGGCCGCCGCCCGCGCCGGGGCCTTGGTGAGCCGCGCCTCGCGCGCGTAGAGCTCGGCGGCCGCGCGCCCGTCGCCGGTCGCCTCGCGCAGCCGGGCCTGCGCGCGCAGCGCCGGCAGGAACGTCGCATCGGCCTCGAGGGCACGCGCGAAGTCGGCGTCGGCGCCGCCAGAATCGCCGGCCGCCTGGCGCGCGCCGCCCAGATCCCAGAGCAGCACCGCGCGCGACAGGCCGTCGGCGCCGACTCGGCCAGCCGGCGCCGCGCCAAGATGACCCGCGCCGAGTCGCCCGCGCGCGCGGCCGCCGACCGAAGGCCGACAGCGTCTCGTCGGTCGGGCGCGCCTCGACGACCCGGTTCCAGAGCGACAGCGTCTCGGGCCGCGGCCCGCCGCCGGCGCGATCGCGCGCGCGGGCCGCCGCTTGCCAAGGGCCGCGCGCGTGTCGTCGTCGTCGCTGGCGTCGGCCAGACGCTCCAGGGCCGGCGCGGCGTCCCGATCGCGGCCGAACCGAAACGCCAGCGCCACCCCGGCGTCCAGCACAGCCGCGTCGCCCGGCGCCGCCTCGAGCGCGCCGTGGAGCACGCGCGGGGCCGCCTCGCGATCGGCGAGCCGCCAGGCCAGATCGAGGCGCAGCCCCAGCTCGCCACCCCCGATCGCTTTTCCATCGGCGAGACGCTTCAGCTGCAGCGCCGCCAGCTCGGCGGCCCGGCCCACCAGACGCGAGAGCCGCTCCTCGGCGATCGCCGTGCGGGCGTCGCCGCCGCTGGCGTTGGCGCGCTCGATCGCGGTCAGCGCCTCGCGCCGCCGCCCGAGCTGCCACTCGAGACCTCCGCCTGCGCCCGGTAGGCGGCGGCCTTGTCGGCCGGATCGGCCAGCGTCTGCCCCAGGCTCCCCAGCGCGGCGGCCAGCTCTTCGCCGCGGCCCAGCCGATCGAGCAGGCGCACGTGCTCGGCGATCGCCTCGACGTTGGCCGGATCGAAGGTCAGCGCGCGCGCCGTCGCCGCCAGCGCCTCCTCGGGGCGCCCCAGACGGAGCGCCTGGAGACGCGCCGCCTCCACCTCGAAGGTGCTGGCGCTGGCGGGATTGGGCTCGCCGGCCGCCTGACGGGAGAGCACCCCGCAGAGCGCGTCGAACCGGCCGCGCCGGTGATGCGCGCGGCCCAGACCGGCCAGCACCGGGCGCGAATCGGGTGCCAGCGCCAGCGCCGCCTCGTAGGCGCGGATCGCCTCGTCGTCGGCCGCCGCGCGCTCCTCGAAGATGGTCCCGGCGCGGTAGCACCAGGCGAACCGGGTCGCCTTGTCAAAAGCCGAGATTCGGTCCCCAGCTTCAACGCCGCCTCCGCCGCGACCAAGGCGTCGCCCGCCTTCTCGGCCGCGCGCAAGAGGGCCGCCAGCGCCGCCCCCCGCCGTGTCCCGAGCGCCACCCACTCGCCGTAGAAGGCCAGCGCCTTGCCCGGATCGCCCAGCCGATCCTCGTGCAGCGCGCCCAACCGTTCGAGCCGGATCGCCCGCGCGCCGGTGTCGGCCTCGGTCCCCGCCTCGCCGAGGGCGCCCGGCGCAGCGGTCACGTCGACCACCTTGGCCATCTCGTCCCAGCGGCCGAGCGCCGGCAAAAGCCGCTCGAGCAGATGCGCCGCCGGCGCGTAGCCGGGTACCGCCTCCAGCGCCCGGCGCGCCAGCGCCGCGGCGCGCGGCAGGTCGTGCGCCGCCGTCTCGGCCAGCTCCGCGGCCCGCATGGCCAGCGCCGCCCGCTCCGCCGGATCGGCGCTGCGATCGACCGCCCCCTCGGCCAGCGTCACCTGCGCCGCGGCATCGCCGGTGCGCGAGGCGATCCGTTCCAGCGCCGCCAGCGCGACCGGATCGCCGGGGCGGGCCTCCAGCAGCCGCCGGTAGCGGCCGGCCGCGGCGTCGTCGTTCCCCTCGTGCAGCTCGGCCAGGTGCGCGCCCAGGCCCACCAGCGTCGCCGCCCAGTCACGATCGCCCGAGAGATCGGCCTGGTGATCGAGCGCCTGCCGGGCCTTCTTCCACTGCCCGCCGGCGAGCGCGCTCGAGACGGTCGCGAAGAGCAGCGCCGGATCGTCCGGATCGGCCGGCCGCGCCTCCTCGATCAGCTCCGCGGCCCGCGCCGGCCCGCCCAGCCGATGGCGCGACAGCGCCGCGCCCAGCGCCAGCCAGGCGGCCCGCTCGATGACCGAAGGGCCTCGGCCTCCAGCGCGACCACCCGCGCCAGCTCCGCAAACTTCCCCAGCGCCGCCGCCACCCGCCGCGCCCCCGCCCGCGCCAGCGCCGCCGCGCCCCGGCCCGCCTGCTCGTCGAGCGCGCGCAGCCACAAGCCGAGCGCCTCGGGAGCGCGCGCCGGATCGCCCTCCGCGATGAGCGCCAGCCGCGCCAGCAGGCGGCCGCGCTCGCCGGGCGTGCGGCCCGACGCCAGCCGCCGCTCCAGCACCGACGTCAGCAGCGCCGCGTCGCCCGGCTCGCCTGGGCCCGCGCCGCGAGCGCGCTCTGCTCCAGCGCCAGCAGCGCGGCCGCATGGCCCGGCTGCTGGGCCAGCGCCTCTTCCAGCACGGCCCGCGCCGCGCCGGCGCGCCCAACCGATGCTCCAGCAGATAGGCCTTCTCGACCGCCGAATCGGCCCGCGTGGCGACGTCGCCGGCCGCCGAACGCTCGACATCCAGCAGAATCGATCGCCGCCCGGTGCTCCCGGCCTCGATGGCGTGCAGGCGCAGCGCGCGCAGCACCGGCCGGAAGGTCGTCTCGGGCGGCTCTTCGAGCGCCAGCCGCAGGTGATCCATCGCCGCGGCGACGTCGCCCACCCCTTCCTCGAAGAGGCGCGCGGCCGCGTAGCGCAGGGCCCCGGCGGTCGCGCCGTCGCGCGCGTCGGCCTCCTCGACCAGCGCCAGCGCCTCGGCCTCCCACTGCGCGGGCGAGCGGACCAGGCCCCGCCGCGCGTCGTCGGGCGGCATCATCCCGGGCGACAGGTTCGGCTGCGTGGCCTCGTCAGGACGAAGCTTTGGCAACGGCGTGGGGGTGAGGGCCGACATGGGGCGATCTCTCGCCGCCACTTTACTACTCTTTTGCCGTCGCTTGGCCGCCGCGCCGGCGGCGGAACAGCCAAACGGCCCTCCGGAAACTGAGCGCTCTTTACTTCTGATGAGGGGCCTGGGGC
>CAWKBC010000037.1:0-19425 GCA_963847705.1 uncultured Pseudomonadota bacterium
GTCGCGGTCGCCCAAAAACGGGAGCTGCGCCGGCGGGCAATCTCCGTGGCGGTCCAGGACGAGAAGAAGAAGGCCAAGCCGGTCAAACCGCCGGCGCCGCCCAAGCCGATCGTCCACCCGGCGGTGGCCAAGGTGGAGCCGGTGGCGCCGAAGGCCGTCAGCGCGGCGCCGGTGGCACACGCCGCGGCGGCGCCGGTGGCGATGAACCTCGCCATGTCGAACGCCAATCTCGACGTCGGACCCGGCATCGGCCTCCAGGGGCGCGCCAAGCCGACCGCCGCGCCGGTGAAGGTCGCCTCGGCGATCTCCGAGCGGCGCACCCAGCGAACCCGCGAGGAGGCCGGCGGCGGCGCGCCGGACGCCCCCTGCGAAGAAGAGCCGACCAAACCGGAGGCGATCGTTTCGACCCCGACGATCGACTACACGCTCTACCCGCAGGCGCAGGCCGACGGGATCGAGGGGAAGTTCAAGGCCCGTCTCACCATCGACGCCGACGGACAGGTCGAGGCCGTCACGGTGCTCTCCGGCGTCGACCCGGCGTTCGACGCCGCCATCGTCGCCGCGCTCAAGCGCTGGCGCTTCAAGCCGGCCATGGCCTGCGGAAAGCCGCTGGCCAGCGCCACCTTGCCGTTTACCGCCCGATTCGAGCTCGGCGACTGAGCGGATGAGACGCGCGCTTGCCCTGTCGGTCGCTCTGGCGGCCGCCGTCTGTACGGTGGCGGGCGGAACTGCGCGCGCCGACGACGAGGGGCCCCAGATCACCAAGCCCCCCAAGCTGGTGACGTTCGTACCGGCCGTCTATCCCCAGGAGAAGCACGACGCGCACGTCACCGGATCGGTCCTCTTGTCGATCGAGATCGGCGACGACGGCAAGGTTGGTGAGGTCGAGGTGGTCAAGGGTGCCGCGCCCGACTTCGACGCCGCCGCGGTGGTCGCGGCCAAGCAGTTCATCTTCGAGCCAGCCGAGATCGACCACCAGCCGGCGCCGGTCAAGATCACCTACCGTTACGACTTCACGATCGTCGAGCAGATCGTCAAGGCCGGGCCGCAGATCAACTTCGACGGCGTGGTGCTGGAGCGGCTCAGCAAGAAGCCGCTCCCGCGCGTCTCGGTCAAGATCACCGACCTCGAAGCGGCGGCGGCGGTCACCGACCTCGACGGGAAGTTCGCCTTCACCGACGTCCCGGTCGGGACGCACAAGATCCAGCTGGCGCACCCCAAGCTGATCACCGTGATGACCGAAGAGACGATCGCGGTCGGCAAGCGCCGCACGGTGAAGTACCTCGTGGAAGAGAAGGACGACGAGGACGAGGGGATCTCGATCGTCGTCCGCGCCCCACGCATCAAGAAGGAGGCGGTCGAGACGCGCATCCGCACCGAGGAGGCGCGGCGGGTCCCCGGCACGCAGGGGGACACGCTCAAGGTGGTGCAGAACCTCCCCGGCGTGGCCCGCTCGTCGTTCGGCTCGGGCGATCTCATCATCTGGGGCGCCGCGCCCAACGAGACCAAGGTCAATGTCGACGGCGTCCAGATCCCGACGCTGTACCACGTGGGCGGCTTTCGCTCGACGATCAACTCCGACCTGGTTCGGTCGATCAACCTCTCGCCTGGCTCCTATGGCGCCGACTACGGCCGTGGCATCGGCGGCCTGGTGCGGATTGATCTCGGTCCGCTCCCCAAGGAGGGGACGCACGGCTACATCGCCGCCGACGTGCTCGACGCCTCGGCGCTGCTCTCCACGGCGATCACGCCCCAGCTGCGGCTGGCGGTCGCCGGTCGCATCAGCTACCTCGATCAGCTGCTCCCCCTCGTCACTTCAGCCGACGTGGGGGACTTCGTCCCCATCCCCCGCTATGACGACTACCAGGCGCGCGCCACGCTCGCTCTGCGCCCGGACGAGGAGCTGGCGCTGACCTTTCTCGCCTCCGACGATCACCTGAAGCGCGCCATCCCCTCCGACGATCCGAACGAGGTGCGGACCCAGAACATCGACGGCGGATGGAAGCGGATCATCCTCCGCTACGCGCGGCTGCTCCCCGACGGAGCGTCGGTGGTGGTGACGCCGTCGTTCGGGATCGACACCTCCAGCAACCAGGAGCTGTTCGGAAGCACGCCGGTCGACGTCAGGTCGACGACCTATCAGTACGCGCTGCGCGCCGCCTACCGCCGCCGGGTCAGCCTGTCGACGACGCTCTCCTTCGGCCTCGACATGCAGGCGCAGTCGTCGACGCTCGATCGCAACGGCTCGCTGACGCTGCCGGCGCGCGAGGGGGACCCGTTCGTCTTCGGCCAGCCGCCCCGCAACGACATCGCCTCCGATCACTGGAACGTGCTGGTCATCGACACCGCCCCTTACGCCAACGCCGAGATCACGGCGGGACGGCTGTCGCTGGTCCCGGGGCTGCGCTTCGAGCCGGTGCTGATCGAAGGGAGCCCGGCGCTGCCGGCCAGTGGCGCGGCCCCGCCCAACGGCTACGCCAGCTTCTCGCTGCCGGAGAACCCGGTCGACCAGCTCCCCAACGATCGGTTCACCCGAGCGCTGAAGGCGCTGCGCTACCTGCCCAACCCGCGCATCGCCGCCGCCTTTCGGGCCACCAAGAAGCTGACGCTCACCGCCGGCGCCGGCATCTACGGACAGCCGCCCGATCCGCTGGACATGAGCCCGGTGTTCGGCAACCCGACCATCGGCGTCTCGCGCGCCGCGCACCTCTCGGGCGGCTTCAACTACAAGCTGCGCCCCACGCTGACCCTGGAGGTCATCGGGTTTTACAAGCGGATGTGGGATCTGGTCTCGCGCAACGACGTCCCACCGCCGGTGGCCGACCAGTTGACCCAGGACGAGATCGGGCGCGCCTACGGGGGCCAGGTGCTCTTGCGCCAGGAGCTGCTGCGCGGGTTCTTCGGCTGGATCACCTACTCGTACACGCGCAGCGAGCGCCGCGATCACCCGGACACCGACTGGCGTCTGTTCGACTTCGACCAGACGCATGCGCTCGGCGTGGTGGCCAGCTACCAGCTCGGACACGGATGGGACATCGGCACGCGCTTCCGCTACACCACCGGCTTCCCGCGCACGCCGGTGGTGAGCTCCTACCAGGACTCCGTCACCGGGCAGTACAACCCGATCTTCGGGGCCTACAACTCCATCCGGATCCCGGCCTTCTATCAGCTCGACGCGCGCATCGAGCGCTCGTTCGTCTACCGGCGGGTGAAGCTGAACGTCTTCCTCGACGTCCAGAACATCACCGACCGGCAGAACCCCGAGGAGATCATCTACAACTACAACTTCACGGTGAAGTCTTACATCACCGGCTTTCCGACGCTGGCGGTGTTGGGCGCCCGGGTGGAGTTCTGATGAACCGCGCTTCGATCCTTCTTTTGCTGGTGGTGGCTGCCCTCGGCTGCAAGCCGGACCTCGGCGCACCCCAGTCGCTGATCATCGGACCGACCATCCTGGCGATTCGTGGAACGCCGCCCGAGAGCGCCGAAGGTGGCATGGCGACCTACGATGCCTTGACGGTCGACGTCAGCGGCACCGTCGCGGCGCCACAAATCAACTGGGCGCTCTGCCTCGCGCCCAATCCCCCGGCCAACGGAAATGACGTCGCCGACGCCTGCCTGACGATCCCCGACGACACGACGATGCCGGCCCCCACCTTCACGGCCACGCTCTCCAGCAACGCCTGCACCCTGTTCGGCCCGGAGGCCCCGCCGCCGATGAAGGGGCAGCCGCCCATGCGTCCCGCCGATCCCGACACCACCGGCGGCTTCTACCAGCCGGTGCGCGCCACCTGGGAGAGCGACGCAGGTCCCCTGCTGGCGTTCGCCCAGCAGCGGATCACCTGCCGGCTGGCGAACGCGCCGACCGACGTCGCCGCGATGTACGCCGCCGACTACGTCCCCAACAACAACCCGACACTGGCGGATCTGGTGCTCGACCCGTCGGGAACGGCGACGTCGCTCTATGTCGCCGATGAAACGGCCGCTCCTCCGGCGGCGACGGTGTCGGCTGGCCAGAAGGTCACGCTGCAGGCGGACTTCAGCTCTGATTCGGCCGAGACATTTCTGTTCTGGAACGTCCTGACGCTGACCTTGGACATGCAGCGTGAGTCCCTGCGCCTCTCCTGGTTCGCGACCGGCGGCGCCTTCGAGCACGACGCGACCGGGCGCGGCCAGACGGAGACGGAGACGTTCACTCAGAATGTCTGGACCGCGCCGGCGACCCCGGGCCCGGTCTACTTCTGGACGGTGCTGCGCGATGATCGCGGCGGCATCGACTTCGACCTCATCTCGGCAGAGATCGACGTCACGCCATGAGCGAGCGCGCGCGAAAAGGGCGAGTTTTCGCAGGGTTTTCGTGGCTGTAACTGGTTCGTCACCGGGCTCTTCTACTGTGGCTGGCGAATGACTGGGGAACCCAACGTCGATCGACGGATCTTGGTCGTCGAAGACGAGCCCGATCTGCGCGAGCTCCTGACCTACAACCTGACCGCCGCTGGCTTCACCGTGCAGGCGACGGAGAACGGGACCGACGGTCTGGAGGCGGTCCAGCGCTTCGCGCCCGACATCGTGCTGCTGGATCTCATGTTGCCCGACATTCCGGGAACCGAGGTCTGCCGGCGGATCCGCGGCGACACGGCGGCGCGCCAACCCGCGGTGATGATGCTGACCGCCAAGGGTGAAGAGATCGACCGCGTGGTCGGGTTCGAGCTGGGCGCCGACGACTACGTCGTCAAACCGTTCAGCGTGCGCGAGCTGGTGCTGCGGGTGGGGGCCATCCTCCGCGCGCGCCGCCCAGTGCCCGTCACCACCCAGGCCGCGCCGCAGCGCCGCCGCTATCTGGTCGGCCCGCTCGAGCTGGACGTCGACGGCTACCACGTCTTCGTCAACGGCGCCGAGGTCCACGTCAGCACGCTGGAGATGCGGCTGCTCGCCTATCTGGTGGAGCACCGCGGGCGCGTTCGCTCGCGCGAGGATCTTCTGGAGGACGTCTGGGGCTACAAGCCGGGCGTCTCGACCCGGACCATCGACACGCACGTCAAGCGGCTGCGCGACAAGCTGGGGGACGCCGGCGCGCTGGTGGAGACCGTGCGCGGGACCGGTTACCGGTTGTCGGCGGACCATCAGGTCGTCATCAAGGACTGACCGACGCGCCTGATTGAGCGCCGCGCTCGGCTTCGGGCGCGGGGGCCTCGACTCCGCGGTGGCTAGACCGCCAGGGGGGCGGGGAAGCTGGAGTCGGCGCCGAAGGCCTTGGCGGCGTCTTCCCAGGGGGCCGGGACGTCGAGCCAGAGGGGAGCGCCGAGGAGCTGCCCTCTCCCGTCGTGCGAGAAGACCCGCACGCGCGCCAGCTCGGTCGACGAGCCGGCGTTGAAGACATGCATCGGCCGCGGCGGCCCGAAGAGGCGCGCCCCGCGCGGCACGTGGCGGTGCCCGTGCAGCACGAGGTCGCAGCGACCGCGGACCCGCCGGAGGAGGTCGCGACCGCGCGACAGCTCCGAGGTGAAGATGAAACCCAGCCACGACGACAGGCGCTCCGCCACGTGCTCATCTGGCATCGGGAGCACGTGGTGGTGGAGCGCTATGACGACCAGGGCGCCGGCCGGCGCCGCGTCCAGCGCGGCATCGATGGCGTCCAGATCGGCGTCGTCGAGACTGCCGTGACCGTTGATCCAGGAACGATTGTGCGGCGCGGTCGAGTTGACGCGCACGACATAGAGCCCGGGGCGCGTCGTCGTCTGCACGCGCGGACCGTCCATCAGCTCGGCCGAAACGTCATCGCCCAGGCAGTCATGGTTGCCGGGGACGACGATCATGCGCCCCTGCGCCATCAGCGGCGCAAAGGTCGTTTCGAAGAGCTCCAGCTCGCGGCGCGACCCGCGGTGGGTCAGATCGCCGGTGGCGATCACCTGATCGATTCCCGACTCCAACAGCGCGGCGCAGAGCTGCGCGGCGTTGGCGTCGTTCTCCTCGCTCTTGCCGAGGTGAAGGTCTGAAATGTGCGCGAATCGCGCGGCCAGTTTCATGCCACCAGGGTAGAGGCGATCGGTGAACCCGCTGCTTCAAACTCGTGCCGGCGGCGAAACATTGCCGGCACGAGTTGCGTCATTTGGTGGCTATCAGGGCTATTTAATGGGGAAATATCCCACTTTGGTGACGATCCCCTGTCCTTCAGCCGACAGGACCCAGTCGGTGAAGGCCTTGATCTCGGCCGAAGGGTTGGCCCGAACGTAGAAGAACAGCGGGCGCGAGAGCGGATAGGTTCCGTTCTTGATGGTGGCGTCCTCCGGAGCGATCGCCTGCGACGCCGCGTCCTTCTTGATCTTGAGGACCTTGATCCCCTTGGCGTAGGCGGCGCCACCATAGCCGATCCCGAACTTCTCCTTGACCACCGCGTTCACCACCGCGGCCGTCCCCGGCATCGCCTGCGCGCGCGGGGTGTAGTCGGCGTTCTGCAGCACGTGCTCCTTGAAGAAGACATACGTGCCCGAGCTGTTCTCCCGCGAGTAGGGGATGATCTTGGCGTCCGGGCCGCCGACGCCCTTCCAGTTGTCGATCTTGCCGGTGAAGATCTGCTTGAGCTGGTCCATCGTCAGCTCGTTCAGCGGGTTGGAGTCGTTGACGTAGACCGACAGCCCGTCCTTGGCCACGGTGATCTCCACCGGCGGCGCGCCTGCCTTGTCGGCCAGCTGCTTCTTCTCCGCGTCCTTCATGGCGCGCGACGCTTCGCAGACGTCGGTCGTGCCGTTGATGAGCGCGCTGATCCCGGTCCCCGAGCCACCGCCGGTGACCTGGATGGTCGTGGCGGTGTGCTTCTTCATGTACTCCTCGGCCCACCGCTGCCCGAGCACCACCATCGTGTCCGAGCCCTTCACCGTCACGGTTCCGGCCAGGGCAGGTTTCGCCCCCAGCGTCCCCGCCGCGAGAGTTGCCGCCGCAAGCGCGATTTTTGCCCCAGTTCTGATCTTCATTGGTCTCTCTCCTTTTGACGTGTTGGTCAAAGTGCTACGGCGAGCCGGAACAGGAACTCCTGCTCCCACGGGCTCGTCAATGCGCTGAGGGTGGCGTTGGCGTCGCTCCCCTGGCCGAAGTGATTGACGACGTAGTTGAACGTCGCGCGGAAGCGTTTCGAGTGCCAGTAGTTGACCCCCAGCTCCCCCGAGTCGACGATCGTCTTTCCCAGCGCGGGCGAGTCCGGAACGATGGTGGTGGCGGTCGGCGTGCTGGTGACGTTCTCGTCGAGGTGCTCGTAGCGCGCGGCGATCATCAGGCCGTTCTGGATCGGGCGCACGCCGAACTTCTTGTAGCGGAGGAACGGCTCCAGCCCCTGCTGATCGCCGATGATCCGATCGTCGCCCATCAACCAGTACCAGGCCTCACCATAGAAGGAATAGCCCTTGAGGTCGGCGGCCCGGACGATCGTGCCCGCGCCGCTGCTGGCGATGGTCTCCTCCGACAGCGGGCTGTGCCGCCAGACGAACTCCCCGCGCACGCCGTACTTGTGGTCGATGGGGGCGTTGATCTCGCCGGCCGCGGCGTTCATCCGCCCGACCTGCCGCATCTGCATCGCGGTGTTGGCGGTGCCGTTGTAGGTGCTGGTGAACTGACCGAAGTTGAGAAAGGTGAACCCGGCCTGCGTCGTCTGCGAGGTCGGCGCCAGCGTGTTCGCCCGATCTCCGGTCCAGAGCGAGCCGCCGATCTCCACGTCGTGCAGCGGCCCGAGGCCGGAGAAGGAGAACGGGGCCACCCAGGCCCGGCCCATCACGTCGAATTCTCGGTCGGCGTTCTTGAAGTTCTGCCCGTCACCGTTCACCACGGCGACCGAGTAGTAATAGTTCCGGTCGTCGTTGAACCCGTGCAGCATCGCCCCCATCTCCTTGTTGTCGGGGATGCCGAAGGCGCGCACGGTGATCGAGCGCTCCATGAAGTCGAAGTACTTGTCCGAGGTCCGGTTCTCCAGCGTGAACGGGGCGTCGAACTGACCGACCTGCAAGATCGCCAGATTGTTCCAGGGGGCGAGCGCCACGAAGTCGTCGGTGGTGGCGAGGTTCGACTGGGCGACCGGCGCGGCCGGCGCGGGCGGACCGAGCGCGAAGTCTCCGGCCAGCCAGAAGTAGACGAAGGATCCGACCCACCCGCCGAGCTCGAGCCGCGCGCGGCGGAGCAGGAAGGTGTTGTTGGGGATCTTGGCCTTGTTCTTGTCGCCCGAGTAACGGAAGAGATAGGTGTCGACCTGCAGGCGGCCGTTCGGAAAGAGAATGAAGTCGTTGTCGGGCGAGCGCAGGAAGGCGTTCCCGTCGCTGAAACCCGCCAGCGGCTCCGCGGAGACCGGCACCACCAGCGCGGGGACGACCGGCGCTTCTAGTGGTGCGACGGGAGGCGCGACCTCCGTGGGCGACGGAGCAGGCACCGGCGCGGGGGCCGCTGGCGCTGGCGGAACAGGCAGGGCCGGAACCGGCTCCGATTCGGGCGGCAGCCCGGGCGGTGGCGCCGCCGGCGGCGCCGCGCCTGGGGTCGGATTCGGCGGCTGATTCGAGATATCGGTCGGCGGCAAGGTCGAGGTCTGCGCGCGCCCGACGATCGGCGCGACCAGCAGCAAGGCAAATACTGATGCGGAGAGTGTCCGACCGAGCAGCGGTCGTCGAAGCGCGGTCGAGCTGGGAGCGTTCATTGGCTCTTTCTGCCGGGCATCGTGCCCGGCGCGGGTGACATGACTGTGACGGCGTCGAAACGTTTCCGGGCCGTCATCGTCCTGGTGGCGAGATGAAACCTCGACGACGGTTTCGGCGGTGTAACGCGGTTGTCACAATCGCGGCACCTGTTCGTCAACGGTCGATGCTTTCATCCAGAGGGTGACGACACCCGAGGGCGCTCTTGCGATGGCCCAACAAAAGCGACGCAGCAGCGCCAAGATCAGTGTTCCCCCGATTCGACCGCCCAAGCTGACCCTTGCACCGGCGCCGCTCTGGCATCGCGCGGCCGAATGGACGCTGCGCTGCCTGGCTGTCTCGGCCGTGGTGGCGATCGTCCTCATCCTGGTGTTCATCGCCAAGGAGGCGGCTCCGATCTTCTACAGCGCGGCGGTGCGGGCCGAGGTGACGCTGGCGAAGATGTTCGCGCCCCAGCTCTGGCCCGGCTACGACGAGTCGGCGTCGATCTGGCAACCGGTCTCCGAGATCCCGAAGTTCGGGATCTGGCCGCTCATCGTGGGGACGCTGAAGGTCACCTTGGTCGCGATGGTGGTCTCGGTGCCGCTCGGCGTGGGCGCGGCGCTCTACGTCTCGCAGTACGCGCGCCCGCGGACGCGCGAGATCATCAAGCCGGTCGTCGAGCTGCTGGCCGGAATCCCCTCGGTGGTGCTCGGCTTCTTTGCGCTGATGGTCATGGCGACCTGGTTCCAGGACCTCTTCCACCTCGAGTCGCGGCTCAACGCGCTGGTCTCCGGCGTCGCCCTGTCGTTCGCGGTCATCCCGGTGATCTTCACCCTGGCCGAGGAGGCGCTGCGCGCCGTCCCGCGCAGCTACGTGGAGGCCTCGACGGCGCTCGGCGCGGCCCGCTGGCAGACGACGCTGCTGGTCGTGCTCCCGGCGGCCAGCCCCGGCATCGCCGCCGGTGTGGCGCTGGGCCTCGGTCGGGCGGTCGGCGAGACGATGATCGTCCTCATGGCCTCAGGCAACGCCGCCATCGTCTCGGCCAACCTGGCCGATTCGGCGCGCACCATCGCCGCCACGATCGCCGCCGAGCTGGCCGAGGTGGTGTTCGGCGGTTCGCACTACACGGTCCTCTTCTTCCTGGGGACGCTCCTCTTCCTGACCACCTTCTGCATCAACACCGTCGGTGACTGGGCGATCCGTCGGATGAAGATTCGCCTGGGAGGAATGGCGTGAGCGCGGCCGGAGCTGTGCTCGACAAGTCGGCCCTGGCGCAGCTGGCCGTCCGCCGCACCCGCCGGAACTTGATCGCCGACGGCGCGATGGCGATCGCCTCGGGCGCCGCGCTGCTCATCGTCCTGACGATTCTGGCGGTGATCTTGTTCGACATCGTCCGCAACGGGACACCGCACCTCTCCTGGGCCTTTCTCTCCGAGGCGCCGCGCGAGGGAATGACCGCGGGCGGGATCTTCCCGGCCATCATCGGAATGCTGGAGATGGTCATCCTCATGACGCTGGCCGGGGTGCCGGTCGGCGTGGCGACCGCCATCTACCTGCACGAGTACTCTTCACCGGTCTCGCCCGTCACGCGGACGATCCGGATCGCGGTGGCGAACCTGGCGGGCGTCCCCTCGATCGTGTTCGGGCTGTTCGGCCTGGGGTTCTTCGTGCAGTTCCTGGGGGCCGGGATCGACAAGGCGTTCTTTCACGGCGACAAGGTCTACGGCCAACCGGCGCTCATCTGGGCCGCGCTCACCATGGCGGTGCTGACCCTGCCGGTGGTGATCGTGGCGACCGAGGAGGCGCTGCGGGCCGTGCCGCAGGAGCTGCGCGAGGCGTCGCTGGCGCTGGGGGCGACCAAGTTCCAGACGGTGATGCACGTGGTGGTGCCGCAGGCAGCCCCCGGGATCCTCACCGGCACCATCCTGGCGGTCAGCCGCGGCGCCGGCGAGGTGGCGCCCATCCTCTTCACCGGGGCGGCCTACTTTCTTCCGCAGCTCCCCAAGCATCTGTCGTCGCAATTCATGTCGCCGAGCTACCATGTCTACGTGCTCTCCACGCAGTCACCCGACGTCGACGCGACCAAGCCGATCCTCTACGCGACGGTGCTGGTCCTGCTGGCGCTGACCTTCACGCTCAACATGGCGGCCGTCATCGTCCGCGCCCGGATCCGGCGCCAGCACGGAGGGGCGGCGTGAGCGCCACCGCCAACGGCGTGGCCAAGCCCGAGCCGCAGCCGAAGCTGGTGGTCCGCAACCTGACCGTTTTCTACGGCGAGAAGAAGGCGGTCGGCCCGGTGGCGATGGACATCGTCGGACAGCACGTCACGGCGCTGATCGGGCCGTCGGGCTGCGGCAAGTCGACCTTCCTGCGCTCGCTCAACCGGATGAACGAGCTCATCCCCAGCTGCCGGATCGAGGGTGAGGTCAAGCTGGACGGCGACCCCATCTATGGGCAGGGGATCGATCCGGTGGCGGTCCGGCGGCGCATCGGGATGGTCTTCCAGCGTTCGAACCCGTTCCCCAAGTCGATCGCGGAGAACGTCGCCTACGGCCTGCGCATCGGAGGGATCAGCGACTCCCGCGACATCGACGCCCGCGTCGAGCGGGCCTTGACTCAGGCCGCGCTCTGGGAGGAGGTCAAGGACCGGCTGCACGAGAGCGCGCTCGGGCTCTCTGGCGGCCAACAGCAGCGCCTCTGTATCGCGCGCGCGCTCGCGGTGGAGCCCGAAGTGCTGCTGATGGACGAGCCGGCCTCGGCGCTCGATCCGATCGCCACCGCGCACATCGAAGAGCTGATCAACGAGCTGTCCGAGCACTACACCGTCGTCATCGTCACGCACAACATGCAGCAGGCGGCGCGCGTGGCCGACTACACGGCGTTCTTCTATCTCGGCGAGCTGGTCGAGTTCGATCGTACGGACGTGCTGTTCACGAAACCGAGCGACTCGAGGACGGAAGACTACATCACGGGCAGATTCGGGTGACATCGATGATCAGGACCAACAATTCGCGCGAGCACACCAACCGTGAGTACGAGCTGGAGCTGCGCCGCTTGCGCGAGCAGCTGCTGCTCATGGGTGCGAAGGTCGAGGAGATCATCAACGGCAGCATCCGCGCGCTCATCGATCGCGACAGCGATCTGGCGGAGCGGATGATCGCCGTCGACCGCAAGATCAACCAGCTGGAGATCGCCATCGACGAGCTCTGCATGCAGGTGCTGGCGCGCCGGCAGCCGGTGGCCTCGGATCTCCGGTTCCTGACCACGGCGCTCAAGCTGGTGACCGACCTCGAACGCATCGGCGATCTCGGCGTCAACATGTGCGAGCGGGTGTTGGAGCTGAACGGCGAGCCGCCCCTCAAACCGTACGTCGATCTTCCGAACATGACGCAAGAGGTGCAGGAGATGCTGCACGAGGCGCTGGACGCCTTCGTCGCCGCCGACGTCGAGCGGGCGCAGCGGGTGATCGCGCGCGACAAGAACGTCGACGCCTACTACACCCAGATCTTCCGCGAGCTGCTGACCTACATGATGGAAGACCCGCGCAACATCTTCCGCGCCACGCGCCTGCAGTCGATCGCCAAGTACCTCGAGCGGATCGGCGACCACGCCACCAACCTCGGCGAGCTGACGATTTTCATGGTCAAGGGCAAGGACATCCGCCACGCCGGCAAGCTCAGCGACGGCGCGACGTAGCGCTCGTATCAAACCGGCGTCGAAGAACGACAGTCGGTTCGAGATCTGCATCCCCTGACTGCTACGCTTTTCCGGTGCGGCTCGATGAGACCCAGCGGCGCGCTCTTCTCGAGGACGGCTACCTGCTGGTGCCGGGGATGGTCGCGCGCGACCGGGTCGACGCGGCGCTGAAGGCGATCAACCACTCGCTCGGCGAGGAGGGGATCGCCAAGGACCAGATCTGGACGCTGCGGGCGCAGACCTTCTGTCCCGAGGTGGCCGCGGCGCCGGAGATCCTCGACCTCTACCGGGCGACGCCGCTCACCGATCTGGTCGAGGCGGCGCTCGGCGCGGACAACGTCGTCGCGCCCGCGACCGGGCAGATCGCGCTGAGGTTCCCGCAACGGATCGCCCAGCCCAAGGTCCCCCACCCGCACATCGACGGCATGCCCGGGCCGCTCAACGGCGTGGAGGCGGGCACGCTCTACCATTTCACGGCCCTGGCGGCGGTGTTCCTCAGCGACACGACCGCGCCGTTTCAGGGCAACTTCACGGTCTGGCCAGGGTCGCACCGGGCGCTCGAGGCGTACTTCCGCGCCCACGGCACGGGCGAGCTCGTCCGCGGCTTCCCGCCGATCGAGATGGCGCCGCCGCGCCAGCTGACCGCGCGGGCGGGCGACGTGCTGCTGGCGCACTACCAGCTGGCGCACAACGGCGCGCCCAACGTGGGCCCCCACGTCCGCTACGCCGTCTTCTTCCGCCTGGCCCACCGCGCGCACAATCCGACCTCGACCGCGACGCTCACCGACCTGTGGCGCGAATGGGACGGGGTGCGCGCCCCGCCCTCGCCGTGATAGGTCTGGCACAGAAATGAAGAAGCGCCTCGTTCGCCTCCTCGCCTGGGCCGTCACCGCCGGCATCTTGTTCCTGCTGTTTCGGAAGATCCCCTTTCACGACGTGGTCGCCGCCGCGCGCGGCGCTGCCGGCTGGACCGTCCCCGCCGCGTTCTTCTTCGGCTTCGTCATCTACCTCGCCGATTCGTTCGCCATCTGGAAGACGTTCGGTTGGTTTCTTCTCCCGCGAGGGACTGCGCTCGGCGAAGCCGGGCTTCGTCCAGGCGATCCGCTGCCCTTGAAGGACATCCTGCTCGTGCGCGGCGCGACCTATCTGCTCGCCGCCATCAACTACAACGTCGGGCAGGGCGCGATCGTCTACTTCGTCCATCGCGTCGCCCGCGTCCCCGTCATTCGGGGCATCGCCACGGTCCTCCTGATCATGGGGATCAACGTGCTGGCGCTGCTGTTTCTGGCCACCTTCGGTCTCGCCGCCGCGCCCGACGTTCCGCACGCGGTCAAGGTGATCGTCGCCGTCGCCTACGCGGGCCTGGCGATCTACGTCGCCGCCGTGATCGCCAAGCCGCGCTGGCTCGCTTCGCGCCCGCTGTTCGACGTGCTGCTGGGCGCCGGCCTCGGCGGTCACGCGCGCGCGCTGCTGGTCCGTCTACCGCACATCGCGATCCTGTTCGTGTTCCAGATCGTCATGATGCGCGGGTTCGGCGTGGCCGTCCCGATCTTGCAAGCGATGGCCGCCCTGCCGGTGGTCTACCTGATCGCCGTGCTTCCGATCTCCGTGCAGGGGCTGGGGACCACGCAGGCGACCATGATCTACTTCTTCGCCCGCTACGCGACGGGGGACAGCCACGCGCAACAGGCGGCTGTGTTGACCGCCAGCCTGGTGGGGCAGGCCGGCACGCTCGCCTTCCAGATCATCCTGGGGCTGGCCTGCCTGAGGAGCCGCGTCGGCCGCGCCGTGACCGAGGCGGCGGCAGAGTCGCAGGCAGCCCCCAAGCCTTCCGTCTGAGAGGGCGGTTCGGGCGCCGCGCGGAGCCTAGTCGAGGCCGAGGCGTCGGTTCAGCTTGGAGAGCTCGTCGCCGACCGCGAAGTTGATCAGATCGACGACGGCGGCGCTGGCGCGCGCAGCGGCCAGCAGCTCCTCGGGCGGCTGCAGGACCGCGGCGGCCAGCCGACGGTCGGCGCGCGCGAGCTGCTCGAACGCACCCAGCACGTCTCCCGACGCAGCGACCGCCGCGCGCGTCCCGGTGTAGGCGATGGCGGCGCGCCACCGTTCGCCGTCGAAGACGCCCGCGTCACGGAAACCGAGCGCCGCCTGCTCGAACGCGCGCCGGTGCCGGCGCGGCAGCGAGCGGGAGATCTTCTGCGCCACGTCGTTCAGCTGCTCTTCGGGCAGGATGCCGCGCCCGTAGTCGGAGAAGACCGTTCGCACGCCGGCCGCCACCAGGAGCCCGAGAATCTTTCCCCGGGATGCGGCCGACCGCATAGGTCCCGGCGCGCAGGTGTCCGAGCTGCCGCCCCAGCTGCAGGTGGGCCTCCTGCCGCGGCAGCGCGGCGAAGTTCGGCGGCAACAGCAGCGCCGGCGGCGGACCGGCCTCGATCTCGACCTGGGTGGCGATGGCCCGCGCCTGGAAGACGTCGAAGGTGTCGTCCACGCCAAACAGCGCGGCGACCCGGCTGACCAGCGCCCGCTGCGGATCCTCCGAGCGCGGCGCCAGCCGATCCTGCTTGTTGACGCCCCAGTCCTCCAGCGCGAGACCATAGAGGCGCGGCAGAACCTCGGACATCGCCGCCAGGAGGAGAGTCGCCGGGTGTCGCGCATCCGGATGGCGAATGATCGACTCGAACTCGGCGCCCGAGATCGTTCCGGTCGCCTCGGACGTCCAGCGCTGGCGCGCCTCGCGGACCGCGCGCGCCTCGGCGGCGTCGGTGAGGCCCAGCGCCGCCAGCGCGGCGGCCACCCGGGCCGCCCGCCGCCGCTCGCCGGCCCGCTCGCAGAGCCGCCGCAGCGCCTGCAGCGACGCGACCCGCAGCGGCTCGAGCCGCAGGAGCACCAGATGCTCGGCGATCGCCTCGGCGAAACGCTCGGCGGCCTCCAGGACCCGCCCAAGCTCGGTGCGCGCCTCGACGTCGTTGTCGGCGGTGGCGACCACCACGCGGAGCTCGTCGATGGCGCGCGCGCTCGACCCGAGCGGGCCGCTCCAGAGCGCCGCCAGCCGCAGCCTCCGCGCGCGGGAGCCAGGCGCGACCTCCAGATAACGCCCCAGCGCCGCCGCCAGCCGGGACGGTTCGCCGAGCTGGACCAGGATCGCGTCGAGCCGGTCGATGGCCAGATCGTGGTGGGGGTCGAGCGCCAGCGCCTGCTCGAACGCGTCCGCCGCTCCCTCTGGATCCTCGGCGGGCCCGGCCAGGAGCTCGCCCAGCGTCACCAGGTGACCGACGCGCGCCTCGGGCTCGGACTCCACCGTCGCCAGCCGCCGGAGGACAATCGCCGCCTCGGCGAAGTCGCGCCGTCGGGTGAGCCCCCGCACGAGGCCCGCCAGCGCCGAGAGCTCGTCGGGCGCGGCCAGGAGAGCGTTGCGATAGGCCTCGACCGCCTGATCGGCGTCCGCCAGCGCGCGCTCGGCGATGTCGCCGACGCGCACCCAGGCGGCGCTCACCGTGCGCGAATCGGCCGACGCGGCGATGGCGGTCCGGTAGGTGGCGATCGCCTCGGCCGAGCGTCCGAGCTCCGCCTCCACCTCGGCCAGCCGCAGCAGCACCGGGACCGAGGTGGGGTCGAGCTTCACCGCCTCGGAGAGCACCGCCGCCGCCTCGACCGGATCGCGCGCGTAGGTCAGCTCGGCCAAGGCCAGCAAGCGATCGCGCCGCTTGGGGAGAGTCCCGGCGGCGGCGCGGCGGCGCATCACCTGCGCCAGCCGATCGTCCTCGCCGCGCGCCCGCAAGATGACTTGAAGAACCTCGAAGTCGGTCTCGGCTTCCGGCTCGATCGCCAGCACCTCTTCCAGGCAACGTCCCGCCATCGCGTCGTCGCGCACCTGGTTGGCGTAGAGCCGCGCCGCTTGACGGAAGGCCGACGCCGCCCGCGTCGGTGCCTTGGTGAGCCGAGCCTCGCGGGCGTAGAGCTCCGCCGCCGCGCGCCCGTCGCCGGTCGCCTCGCGCAGCCGGGCCTGCGCCCGCAACGCCGGCAGGAAGGTGGCGTCGGCCTCCAGGGCGCGCCCGAAGTCGGCGTCGGAGCCGCTCAGAATCGCCGGCCGCCTGGCGGGCGCTGCCGAGATCCCAGAGCAGCACCGCCCGCGAGAGGCCATCGGTCGCCGACTCGGCCAGCCGGCGCCGGGAGAGGATCACCCGCGCCGCGTCGCCGGCGCGCGAGGCCGCGCGGCCGAACGCCGACAGCGTCTCGCCGGTCGCACGGGCCTCGACGACGTGGTTCCAGAGCGCCAGCACCTCGGGCTGTTGCTGTCCGCCACCGACACGCTCGCGTGCGCGGGCCGCCGCCTGCCAGAGGGCCGCGCGCGTGTCGTCGTCCTCGATGGCGTCGGCGAGACGCTCCAGGGCCGCCGCGGCGTCTCGATCGCGGCCGAAACGAAAGGCCAGGGCCACCCCGGCGTCGAGCGCCGCCGCGTCGCCCGGCACCGCCTCCAGCGCGCCGCGCAGGACGCGCATCGCCGAGTCGGGATCGGCGAGCCGCCAGGCGAGATCGAGCTGCAGCCCCAGCTCGCCGCCTCCGTTCGCCTTTCCATCGGCGAGACGTTTGAGCTGCAGCCCCGCCAGCTCGGACGCCCGACCCACCAGCCGCGAGAGCCGCTCCTCGGCGACCGCCGTCCGGGCCTCGCCACCGCTGGCGTTGGCCCGCTCGATCGCGGTCAGCGCCTCGCGCCGCCGCCCGAGCTGCCACTCGAGGACCTCCGCCTGCGCCCGGTAGGCGGCCCCCTTGTCGGCCGGATCGGCCAGCGTCTGCCCCAGGCTTCCCAGCGCGACGGCGAGCTCTTCGCCGCGGCCGAGCCGATCGAGCAGACGCACGTGCTCCGCGATGGCTTCGACATTGGCCGGATCGAAGGTGAGCGCGCGCGCCGTCGCCGCCAGCGCGTCGTCGGGGCGCCCCAGACGAAGCGCGCAGAGACGCGCCGATTCCACCTCGAAGCTGCTGGCGCTGGCCGGGTTCGGCTCACCGGCGGCCTGTCGGGAGAGCACGCCGCAGAGCGCGTCGAAGCGCCCGCGCCGGTGATGGGCCCGCCCGAGACCGGCCAGCACCGGCCGCGAATCGGGCGCCAGCGCCAGCGCCGCTTCGTAGGCGCGGATCGCCTCGTCGTCGGCCGCCGCGCGCTCCTCGAAGATGGTCCCCGCGCGGTAGCACCAAGCAAACCGCGTCGCCTTGTCAAAGGCGGAGATCTCGGTCCCCAGCTTCAGGGCGGCCTCCGCGGCGACCAGCGCGTCGCCCGCCTTCTCGGCCGCGCGCAAGAGGGCCGCCAGCGCCGCGCCCCGCCGCGTCCCCAGCGCGACCCACTCGCTGTAGAACCCGAGCGCCTTGCCCGGATCGTTCAGACGATCCTCGTGCAGCGCCCCCAGCCGCTCGAGCCGGATCGCCCGCGCGCCGGTGTCGGCCTCGGTCCCCGCCTCGCCGAGCGCGCCCGGCGCGGCGGTCACGTCGACGACCTTGGCCATCTCGTCCCAGCGGCCGAGCGCCGGCAGCAGCCGCTCGAGCAGGTGCGCCGCCGGCGCGTAGGCGGGCACCGCTTCGAGCGCCCGTTTGGCCAGGGCCGCCGCGCGTGGCAGATCGTGCGCCGCCGTCTCGGCCAGCTCGGCGGCGCGCATCGCCAGCGCCGCGCGCTCGGCCGGATCGGCGCTGCGGTCGACGGCCCCCTCGGCCAACGTCACCTGCGCCGCCGCATCGCCGGTGCGCGAGGCGATCCGCTCCAGCGCGGCGAGCGCGACCGGATCGCCGGGGCGCGCCTCCAGCAGCCGGCGGTAACGGCCGGCCGCCGCGTCGTCGTTCCCTTCGTGCAGCTCGGCCAGGTGCGCGCCGAGGCCCATCAACGTCGCCGCCCAGTCGCGATTGCCCGAGAGCTCGGCCTGGCGATCGAGCGCCTCCCGCGCCTTCTTCCATTCGCCGGCGACGAGGGCGCCCGAGACGGCGGCGAAGAGCAGCGCCGGATCGTCGGGGTCGGCCAGCCGCGCCGCCTCGACGAGCTCCAGGGCTCGGGCAGGCGCCCCCAGCCGGTGGCGGGAGAGCGCCGCGCCCAGCGTCAGCCAGCCGGCCCGTTCGACGCCCGACGAGGCGTCGGCCTCCATCGCCACGACGCGGTCGAGCTCGGCGAACTTCCCCAGCGCGGCAGCCACCCGCCGTGCGCCCGCCCGCGCCAGCGCCGCGGCGCCCCGCCCCGCCTCCTCGTCGAGCGCGCGGAGCCACAGACCGAGCGCCTCCGGCGCGCGCGCCGGATCGCCCTCCGCGATCAGCGCCAGCCGGCAGAGCAGCCGCCCGCGCGCGCCGGCCGAACGCGCCGCCGCCAGCCGCCGTTCGAGCACCGATTGCAGAAGCGCGGCGTCGGCCGCCTCGCCGCGCCCCACGCCGCGCAGCGCGCTCTCCTCGAGCGCCAGCAGGGCCGCCGCGTGGCCCGGCTGCTCGGCGAGCGCGGTCTCGAGCAGCGCGCGGGCCGGCGCCGGAGCGTCGAGCCGGTGCTCGAGCAGGTAGGCCTTCTCGACCGCCAGGTCGGCGCGCGCCCCGGCGTCCCCCGCCGCCTTCTGTTCGACGTCGAGCAGATCGAGCGCCGTCCAGTAGCTCCCCGCTTCGATGGCGTGCAGCCGCAGCGCGCGCAACACCAACCCGAACGTCGTCTCGGCCGGCTCCTCGAGCGCCAGCCGCAGATGATCCATCGCCGCGGCGACGTCCCCGACCCCTTCTTCGAAGAGCCGCGCGGCCGCGTAGCGCAGGGCGCCGGCCGGGGCGCCGTCTCGCGCGTCGGCCTCCTCGACCAGCGCCAGCGCCTCGGCCTCCCACTGCGCCGGCGAGCGCGCCAGACCGCGCCGCGCGTCGTCGGGGGGCATCATCCCCGGCGTCAGGTTCGGCTGCGTGGCCTCGTCGGGACGAAGCTTTGGCAACGGCGTGGGCGTGAGGGCCGACATGGGGCGATCTCTCGTCGCACTTTACTACTCTTTTGCCGCCGCTTGGCCGCGGGGTCCGCGCGGGTGCACCCAAACGGCCCTCCGGAAACTGGACGCTCTTTACTTCCGATGGGGAGCCTGCGGCA
>CAWKBC010000038.1:0-46870 GCA_963847705.1 uncultured Pseudomonadota bacterium
GTTATGATGCCGGCAAGGCGTCGCCCGGCATGGCCAAAATCATCGTCAGCGGAAACGACCAGCGGCGCGAGTACGACCTCGCCCCGGTCAACACCATCGGCCGCCACCCCGACAACACGCTGCAGATTCTCGATCGGATCGTCTCCAAGGAGCACGCGCAGGTGCTGCGCCAGCCGGATGGCCGGTACCTCTTCCGGGACCTCGGCAGCCTGAACGGCTCGTTCCTTCACGGCGAGCGGGTGCACGAGCACATCCTGCGCGAGGGGGACGAGATCATGCTGGGCTCGACCTCGCTGACCTTCCAGGAGAGGTCGGCCGCAGGACTCGCTGCTGCAGAAGGTGACCATCGCGCCGTCGGTGACCGAGGCGCTCATCCGCCAGAAGATCCAGGCGCCGTCGCGCGTCGACGCGAGTTCCTCCCCGAGCGGGAGATCTTCGACGTCGAGGTGCTGCGGCGCGACTACGAGAAGCTGCGCCTGGCCAACGAGCTCGGACGCTCGATCGGCCTCGAGGTGAACCTCGAGCTCTTGCTCGAGCAGATCATCATGAAGGCGTTCGAGCTGATCCCCGCCGACCGGGGCGTGATCTTGCTGCTGGAGGACGGCGTCCCGCAGCCGAAGATCGCCAAGACCCGCGACGGCAAGAACGAGCAGATCGTGCTGTCGAAGTCGATCCTGGCCGAGGTGGTGACCAACAAGGCCTCGGTGCTGTCGTCGGACGCCACCATGGACAGCCGCTTCTCGGCCGCCCACTCGGTCATCATGCAGGGGATCCGCTCGACGATGACGGTGCCGCTGCTGCACCGCGACGAGCTGCTGGGGATCATGCACCTCGACTCGATGATCGCCACCAACGCCTTCACCGAGAAGGACCTGCAGATCTTCGGCGGAATCGCCAGCCAGGCGGCGGTCGCCATCCACAACTCGGAGCTGGCGCGCAAGATCGAGCACGAGGCCAAGACGCGCGCGCAGTTCCAGCGCCTGCTGTCGCCCAACCTGGTCGATCAGGTGGTGCAGGGGAAGCTGCAGCTCGAAAAAGGCGGCGCGCTCTCCGAGATCACCCTGCTCTTCTCGGACATCCGCGGCTTCACCTCGATGAGCGAGTCGCGCGAGCCGCAGGAGATCGTCCGCATGCTCAACGAGTACTTCGAGCTGATGGTGGACGTGATCTTCAAGTACGAAGGGACGCTGGACAAGTTCGTCGGCGACGAGGTGATCGCCCTCTTCGGCGCGCCGGTGGCCATGGAGAACGCCGAGTTCAAGGCGGTGCAGTGCGCGCTCGACATGATGCGCGTCCTCTCCGAGTGGAACCGCACGCGCGCCGCCGAGGGTCAGAACGAGATCAACATCGGCATCGGGATCAACACCGGCATCGTGGTCACGGGCGCCATCGGCAGCTCGCGCGCGCTCCAGTACACCGCCATCGGCGACGCGGTGAACACCACCTCGCGCCTCTGCAACATCGCGCAGCCCGGGCAGGTCATCTTGTCGGAGGCCACCTACCGCAAGGTGCAGGACGCGGTGGCGGCGGTGCCGCTCCCGCCGGTCCGCGTGAAGGGCAAGGCGGACGAGCTCCGCGTCTACAACGCCGTCGGCCTGCGCAACCGCGAATACCGCGCCGAAAACACCCGGCCGGGCTGACGTCGGCGACGAAGCGGGGGAGAGCTTGCGGTCGATCCTCTGTCTGCTCGGCCTGCTGCTCGCGCTCGGGGCCGCGGCCGCGGGCGCGCTCATCGTGCTGCCAGCGCCCGGCAAGACGCTGGCGCTGGCGGCCATCGTCGCCTCCGAGCGGAGCGCCTTCCTGGTCGCCGCGGCGGTGGTCGCGCTGGGGATCGCGCTGGTCCTGCGCGGCATCGGCTCGCCCTTCATCGCCTCGGTGATCGCCCTCTCGTCGGTCTCGGCCATCGCGCTCGGCCTCATCCCGCTGGTGCAGGCGCGGCAGATCGCGCAGGCGCGCGGGGTGCCGCTCGATCTCAAGCGCTACCTGCACGCCCAGACCGACCGCGACGCGACCGGGCACCCCGATCGGACCGTCCCCTTTGCCACCGTCGACGGCGGCCGCGTGCTGTCGCTCGACGTCTACCTGCCCTCGCCCCGGCCGGCCACGCCAAGCCGCCCGCTGCTGGTGGTGCACGGCGGGTTCTGGGCGGCCGGCCAGCGCGGCGAAGCCTCGCTCACCAGCCGCGGGCTGGCCGAGCATGGGTTCACCGTGTTCGACGTGGAGTACCGGATCGCGCCGCAACCCAACTGGCAGACCGCGCTCGGCGACGTCAAGTGCGCCATCCGCTGGGTCAAGCAGCACGCCAGCACCGACGACTGGAACGTCGATCCGAAGAAGGTCGCGCTGCTCGGCCGCTCCGCCGGCGCGCACCTGGCGCTGATGGCGGCCTACACGGCGACCGCGGAGGATCTCCCCTCCAGCTGCCCGCCCGTTGGGGTGGCCGGCGCATCCGGCCTGGGCAGCTCCGTGGACAGCTCCGTCGAGTCGGTCGTTTCCCTCTACGGTCCGACGGACCTCGCCTGGGCTTACGCCCACCCGGCCAACCTCCACGCCGCCGACAGTCCCGCGAGGCTGCGGGCGTTCCTGGGCGATGCGCCCGAGCGAGAGCCCGAGCGCTACCGGGCAATGTCCCCGATCGAACGTGCGACCGCGACCGCGCCGCGCACGCTGCTGGCGCAGGGGGGCCGCGATCAGTTCGTGGCGCCCGATCAGATGGAGCGGCTCGCGGCGCGCCTGGCCGCCCTCGGCGTGCCGCACGAGACGCTCTTCATCCCCTACGCCCAGCACGCCTTCGACTTCGTCCCCGGCAGCTTCTCGAGTCAGATCCTCGAAGCGACGCTGCTGGCGTTCTTGCGCGATTCTCACTGAGTGGCGGGCTCTGCCGGCGTTTCTTCGGCGAGCGCGCGCGCCACCGCGTCGGCCAGCGTGCGGCGGCGGTCGGCCAGCCGCTGCGCCGTCTTGAAGTGCAGCGCCCGCAACGAGACGGCGCGCCAGCCGGCCACGCCGTCTCGCACCAGCTCCTCGAAGCGGAGCGCCACGTAGCCGCCGGCGACGCCGAGCGCGAACGTCGGCAGCGCCCAGAGCGCGCCCCAGAGCCGGCCGGCGACGAGCGCCTCCGCCGTCCAGCCGACGATGAGGAACAACGTCCCGGCGAACAGCTTGACCGTGCTGAGGATGTCCTCGTCCTGGGTCACCCGGGGCGCGATCCACCCCGCGAAGCGGTAGGGAATCCAGCCCATGACCGCGCCCAGCGCCGCCAGCGGCGCGGCGACGACCAGCTTGGCGACGGCCGCGGCGAGCGTGCCGACACGCGGTGCGGTCAGCTCCAGCGCCCAGGGATCGCGAACCCCGAGCCGTCGGAGCGTCTGCCAGTAGCCGCGCACCTCGGCCACGATCGTCTCGAGGCGCGCCGGATCTCTGGCTCGCATCCGCGCGTAGGCGGCCGCCAGCTCGCGGGCCCGCCGGTGGCCCGCCGCCGGGTCGTTCGGATCGTCGCCGCTCTTCGGATCGCTGGTCCAGCGCGCCACCCGCGCGATCCCCGCCAGGAGCTCGCGCGATTCGGCCTGCAGCACGACCTCGTCGAGGCGCGCGCCGATCTCCTCGGTGAGCGCCGTGACCGCGGCGCGCTCGTCCTGGCGGTAGGCCGGGAGGCGAGGCGCGACCTCGATCGGCTCTCCCACCACCAGCAGCACCGAGGATCGAAAGGTGGTCTTGCGCTCATAGCTGAGACCGACCGGAACGACGACGACCCCGAGCCCGCCGTCATGCTCCGCCTCCGCCGAGAGCGCGATGCGCGCCGCGCCCGTCTTGAGCGGCCGCATCTCGGGATCGGAGTGGGAGACCCCCTCCGGGAACAGCGCCAGCACGCCGCCCGCCGCCAGCTCGGCCCGGCAGCGCGCGAAGCTGGCGTCGTTGCGAGAGGCGTCCTGCCCGCGCGCCCCCGACTCGTGGGCGCGATAGACGGGGATGCTGCCGAAGGCGTTCATCGCCAACCGGCCGAGCGGATTGCCGAAGAGCGTGCTCTTGGCCAAGAAGCGCGACGGCCGCCCCGTCGCCACCCGCAAGACGATGGGATCGAGAAGGCCGTTCGGGTGGTTGAGGACGAACACCAGCGGCTTGCCGCGCGGAATCCGCTGGTCGCCGTCGAGGGTCCGCGCCGGATAGTAGAGCCGCACCAGCGCCTCGCCCAACCAACGAACCAGCGCCGCGAGCACACCCGAATGATACGTCAGCCCCGGGGCACCTCTCGTTGCAAAGCGTTCGCCCCCGCCACGGCGCTCCCGCAACCCCCGCGCGCTCGCATGGTACCCTCGACGGCGCGGGTTAAATGCGTCTGACGAACCTGCGACGTGCACGCGCCAGCCTTTCCGCTCTCACGCTCGTGCTCTTGTTCACCGCGTCGGGCCAGCCAGCACACGGCGCCGCGCTGTCCGTCGACGCACCGGACTCGTGTGTCGATCCGGCGGCGCTGGCCGACGAGGTGAGCGACCTGATCGGCAAGCCGCTGGCCTCGGTCGCCGAGGTCGACTTTCGGATTCAGATCGCCAAGACGACGCGCCAGCGGTGGCGCCTGAAGCTGGAGACGATTGGGCTGCGCACCGCAGGGGTGGGCGAGCCGGCGGTCCGGGGCAGCCGCGAAATCGAAGGGGCGACCTGCGCCGAGCTGGCCGAGGCGGCGTCCGTGGCCATCGCGGTCTCGGTGCGATCGATCGCCGGCGAGGCCGGCCCGATCGAGCCGCAGCCGCAGCCAGCGCCGGCGATCCTGCCGCCGCCCTCACCGCCGGTCGGGGCGCCGCCCTCTTTGGAACGCAGCGGAGAAGGGACACCCTCCTGGCGTCCCGCCGTCGCGCTGGCGCTGACCACAGACACCGGCGCCCTCCCCAGCACCAGCATCGGCGTCGGACTGGCCGGGAGCGTCCAACACCGATCGCTGCAGCTCGGGTTGCTGGCCACCTGGTTCGGGTCGGAGGACGCCACCGGCGCGGACCACACGGGCGGCACCTTTCAGCTCGCGGTCGGCGGCGCGCGCGCCTGTTTCGCCCCGCGCAGGGGGCGCTGGACGCCGCTTGCCTGCGGCGGGTTCGAGCTCGGACGCCTGAGCGGGACCGGACAGGGCGTCGCGCGCCCGGAGACGGGAGAGGCCCTCTGGAGAGCCCTGCGCGCCAATCTGGGCGTGACGATGGCGCTCGGCGGCAATACGGGGCTCTTGCTGACCGGCGGAGTGGCGGTCCCGCTGGCGCGCCCGGCCTTCGTGCTCGACGGAAGTGAGCTGGTCTACCGGCCGAGTCGCCTGGCGGGTCGGTTCACGGCCGGCCTCCAGATCGGATTTTGAGACGGATTTTGAGCCAGCCTCATTTTTCCGAAACGGATTTGCCCCCGCCCGGAGACCCACCGGGAGGCGCGCTGTCTTGAAATCGGTCCCGCTCACCCCCGGCAAGCCGCCCCCAGGGCCGCGCGCGCAGCCTGAAGCCCCACAGAGCTTCGATGAGATCTACGACCGTTACTTTCCCTTCGTCTGGCGCTGCCTGCGCGGGATGGGCCTCGGCCCAGCCGCCCTGGACGACGCTGCCCAGGATGTCTTCCTGGTCGTGCACCGCCAGCTGGGCGGCTTCCGGGGCGAATCGAGCGCCCAGACCTGGCTGTACGGGATCGCCCGGCACGTGGCCTCCAACCACCAGCGGCGAGACCAGCGCAAACAGGCGCCGCTCGAGCCTCTGGTGTCCGAGCCCGCGCACCCCGAGCCC
Organism: uncultured Pseudomonadota bacterium; assembly: GCA_963847705.1. Lineage (GTDB taxonomy): Bacteria > Myxococcota_A > Polyangia > Fen-1088 > Fen-1088 > JADGRB01. The sequence goes on from CAWKBC010000038.1 coordinate 5,745, forward strand.
GGGCCGCTCGAACGGGCCGAAGACGCGGAAGCCGCAGCGTTCGTGGCGGCCTTCGTGGCAGGCCTCGACGACAAGAAGCGAGATCTCTTCATCCTCGCGGTGCTGGAAGAGATGACCATCCCCGAGGTGGCCGCCGCGCTGGCGATTCCGCTCAACACCGCCTACACGCGCCTCCGCAGCGTGCGGGCCGACTTCGAGCGCGCGCTCGGGAGCCGAAGGTCATGACCGGCGACGAGCGCGATCCGTCCGAGGTGCTGGCGCGGGCGCGGCGCGCCTGGTCGCCCGGCCAAGCCGACGCCGCGCGCGTGCGGCGTGCGCTCGGCGCGGCGCTGGCTGCCGACCCTTCTTCGGGCGGGGGCGCAGCGCCCGCCCGCCCGCCCGAGTCGGCGTCGGCGTCGAGTTGGACTTCGAGGTTCTTGGTCGCGGGCGCGATCGCGGCCGCGAGCGGAGGCGCCGGGTACTGGGCCGGTCATCGTGCGGGTAGGCGCGAGGGACGGCCGACCACTTCGATGCTCTCGCTTGAGGCTCCGAAGGCGGTGGCTCCCGCGCCGAGGCCGGCGCTCGCGCCGTCACCCGTTGCGGAGAGCCCGCCGCTGGCGATGCCGTCGGTCGTCCCCTCCCGTCACGACGCCCATGGCGCACGACGCGGCTCGGAGAGCCAAACACCCACCCAGACCGAATCCCTGGCCATCGAGGTCCGCGCGCTGCGCAACGCCGAGCGGGCGCTTCGCGATGGAACTCCAGGGCTGGCGCTGGCCTTCCTGCAGGAGCTGGATCGTCAGGTCCCGAACGGCAAGCTGGCCGAGGAGCGCGACGCGGCCAGCACGCTCGCCCGCTGCGCCCGCGGCGATCACCCCTTCGGCGTCGACCTGGCGGCGGAGTTCACCGAACACCACCCAGGGAGCGTCTACCGCGCCCGCGTCGAGCAGGCCTGTACCGAGACGGATTCGCCCCGCCTCGGAGACTCATCCCCGAGGAGGTCAGATCGATGAGAAACGAACGAACGCTGACTCTGGTGGCTCTGCTCTGCGGCGCCGGAGCGCCGCTGGCCTGCTCGGGCGGCGGGGCCGTCAACATCGGCAACACGAACGTGGCCGGGGCCCAGCTCTCCGACTATGCGGCCAGCTGGGACGGTTACGCCGAGGCTTACACTTTCAGGCCAGACGGCTCAGACCGGGTTCGTCTGGCGATCGATGCGAGCGGACAGGGGACGTTCCGGGTGGGAAATGCGACGACGCTGCTGTCACCCCCGACCGATCCGAACGTCGGATATCCGCCCGGAATTTCGGCGCTCGGCGCGAATGACGGGCCGAGAGAGGACTTTCTGTACCCAATTCACGCGGCGAACGTTCAAGAGTCCCGGATTCAACTCGGAATCAACACAGAGGATCTCTTCGCGGCCTGGTGCCCTCTGCAGACACCCATTCCGTACTATGAGACCACCACGGTCAACGATGCCGGTAGCTCGTACACGGTCACCGCGGCGAGCGACGCCGGAACTGTTTCCACTTCGTACAGTTGCGTGCCCAATCTGGGGGGGATGGAGCAGATCAACCCGGCCACCGGGACCCCGACGAATTGCACGGTCAACGAGCCCGACGGTTCGAGCGCTCCGGTCGATTGCGACAAGTTCTATCTGTGCACCATGGCGTTCGCCTGCACCTGCACCGCCAGCGGATGCACCATCCCCCCGATGCCGGCCGACGCGACTGCCGCCCAGTACCCGATCGAGCTCGACGGAGCGCTCGATACCACCGGAAAAATCCTGACCGGAACGCTGGCGCTCGGCGGTCAGCGCATCACCGTCCACCTGACCAAGCAGTAGCGACCGCCTCGCGACCGCCGAGCGGGGCGCGCTACGCCTCTGGGTGCGTGAGCAGCCGCCGCACCCAGAGGTCGGTCAGCTTTTCCTGGACGGTGTTCTGGCGGAGGCGGTCGGCCAGGTTCTTCCAGTCGACGAAGTCCTGCGGCTGGTCCTGGTTCGAGCAGGAGAAGACGATCGTCTCCTTGCCAGTGGCGGGATCGATGTGGCGCTGCAGGCACTGCGCGCAGATCTCCTTCATCATGCACTGCATGGGCGAATTGATCGACGCGATGGCCACGTGCCCTGGACGGAAGTGCTGCGCCAGCACGCCGTGGCGCGCGTCCTTGACCGCCTTCATCATGCGATCGCTGCCGATGGCGATGACCCGGTGGCACTCGGGCAGCGGCACCAGAATCTCGCCCAGCTCGCCGCGTGCGTAGGCGCCCATGGCCTGGACGACGTTGCCGGAGAAGGCGCGATCCTGCGGGCGGCGCGGGTCGGGCAGCTCGCCGCCGTCGACGCTCCAGATGATCTGATCGGCGGCCGCCTCGATCTCGTCGATCTTGTAGATGTCCTCGCGCTGGCGGTAAGCGGCGAAGTAGAGGACGCGGCTCCCCTGCGCCCGCAGCGCGCGGCCGATCGAGAACAGCACGGCGTTGCCCAGGCCGCCGCCGGCCAGGACGACCGATTCGCCGGCCGGCGTCTCGGTGGGCGTGCCGGTGGGGCCCATGACGACCACCGGCTCGCCCGGCTGAAGGCTCATGCAGAGGCGCGAGCTGCCGCCCATCTCCAGGACGATCAACGACAGCAGCCCGGCTGGCTTGTCGACCCAGGCGCCGGTGAGCGCCAGCCCCTCCATGAGGAGGCGTGAGGTGTGGCTGCCGGCCATCTTGGCCAGCGCCTCGTAGTTCTGCAGGCGGAAGAACTGCCCCGGCTCGAAGTGACGGGCGGCGGCGGGCGCGCGCACGATCACCTCGACGATGGTCGGCGTCAGGCGATCGACACGAACGACCGTGGCGCGCCACTCGTCGTCGAGGCGCGCCGCGAACGCGTTCCAGGCCGCATCGCGCGCCGGCTGCGCGGCGGCGTCGAGCCCGGCGATCTCGTCGGCGAACAGCGCCTCGACGTGCGGCGCGCCGTCCTTGGCCGAGGCCATCGCGCGCACCACCGACCCGGCGTACACCGGGTGGTTGTCGCCGTAGTAGCTGACCGTGTGCCCGTCGCGGAGGTAACTGGTGAAGAAGCCGACGCCGCTGCCGGCGTCTTCCAGCTTGAGAGCGCCGTCGTCGCCGCGCACGGCCTTGAAGCTCTTGAAGGCCTTGGCGCGGTGATCGATCTCGAACGAGCCGGGGCGCTCGCGCTCGTAGGTGACGTTGGGCGAGGTGCCGGCGGCGACGAACAGGCTGCGCGCCGGCAGCGTCACCTGCTCGCCCGTCCCCTTGAGCTCGCCGTCGACCAGCGCGAGCCGCTCGAACTCCACCGCCTTCAGCGCGCCGCGCTCGTCGGGAACGCAGGCGAGCGGGGCCAGCTTCTCGACGAAGCGGACCCCTTCCTCGAAGAACTTGGTGATCTCCTCGTGGTTGAGGCGATAGGCCGGGCTGTCGGACATGTCGCGCCGGTAGACCAACGAGACGCCGCCCCACTTCTCCACCAGCGGCGCGAAGTTCGGCACCTCGCCGGCGGCCACCGCGCGCGTCCGCTCGGCCCGCACCGCGCGCCCGTGCTCCAGGAACTCGAGGGCGACCTCCCGCTCCTCGTGGTCGTAGGTGAGCTCCAGCGTCGCCGCGGCCTCGTGCCCCAGTGCCTCCCAGCGCTCCAGGAACTTCTCGACCTGGACCGGGTAGTAGGCGGCGGCCTCGGTGGTGGTGTCGATGCCGGTCAGCCCGCCGCCGATCACCAGCGCCGGCAGCCGGACCTGGAGGCTGGCCAGCGAATCGCGCTTGAACGCCCCCGACAGCTGCAGCGCCATCAGGAAGTCGGACGCCTTGCGCACGCCACGAATGAGGTTGTTCTTGACGTTGATGATGGTCGGCTTGCCGGCCCCCGCGGCGATGCCGACGTGGTCGAACCCCATCGCGAACGCCTCGTCGGCGTCGACCGTGCCGCCGAAGCGGATGCCGCCGTACACCCGAAAGGTCGGGCGGCGCGCCAGGTTGAGGTGAAGCGCGGTGAGGAAGCTCTTGTCCCAGCGGACGGTGATGCCGTACTCGGCGACGCCCCCGAAGCCGGAGAGGCGCCGCTGGTCGAGCGGAGCCGCCAGCTCGTCCCAGCGCTCGACGGCGCGGGGAGGCCAGACGTCGGCGCCTATCAAATCAGCCGGCAACGGCTCGATCTTGAGCCCGTCGATCCCCACCACGCCAAAACCGGCGTTGAGCAGGTGCTGCGACAGCGTCGAGCCGGCCGGCCCCATCCCCACCACCAGCACGTTCTTGCCGATGTACGGCCGCGCCACTGGGCGCGCGCGGTTGAGCGGATTCCAGCGGGTCAAGAGGCCATAGATCTCGTAGCCCCAGCGCATGCCGAGCACGTCGGTGAGGACCCCCGTCTCGGCCTGCGGGATGTTGACCGGCTCCTGCTTCTGGAAGATGCAGGCCTTCATGCAGTCGTTGCAGATGCGATGGCCGGTGCCGGGCAACATCGGGTTGTCGATGACCACCATGGCCAGCGCGGCGATCGAGTCGCCGTCGCGCCGCAGGACGTGCATCTCGCCGATCTTCTCCTTGAGCGGGCAGCCGCGCAGCGTGACGCCGATGGGGTTCTTCTTCATCCCCCCCTGCTTGTCGTGCATCCCCTTCGAGCAGGAGTCCTTCTCCCGCTCGTGGCAGTACATGCAGTAGTCGGACTCCGACGCCACCTCGCGCCGGGACATCCGCCCGTCGGTGAGGCCGAACCCGTCGCGCCGCCGCCGGTGCTCGGCCGGCCCCTCGGTGATGTTCGTCAGCTTCGGTTCCGGGCGCCGCAGCGGGACGAGATCTTCGAAGTCGACCGCGTGCGCGTGGCGAAATGAAACCCAGCTGGCGACCGCCTTGGCCGCCTCGGGCACGAACCGGTGCACCGACGCCCAGCGCTCGAGGAGATCGAGCTCCGGTTGCGACGCCCCCGCCTTCTCCTTGGCCAGGAGCGCGTCGATCACCGCCGCCAGCGTCAGCTCCTCGTCGCCGTCGACCACGAGATCGGGGAACGTCGCGCAGAGCTCGGCCACGGCCACCCGCAGCTCCGCCGGATCGTCGGTCAGCAGCTTGTCCTCGGGGTAGCGCTTGCAGGCCCGCCGGACGATGAAGTGCTTCATCCGGAAGATCGCCGCCTCGCGCGCCGCGACGTCGAGCTGGGCCTGCCGCGCCGAATCGACCTGGAACAGGCGCGCGACGAACGCCCCCAGCGGCCGCGCCACGTCGATGAGCAGCTCCGACTCCTGGGGCGCCGTCACGGTCCCGCCCGCGCGGTAGGCCTCGAACCGCGCCGCCAGCCCCGCGTTGCCCGCCGCCAGCTCGACGCGAAACAGCGCATCGAGCGCAGCGAGCCGTTCGGGCTCGTAGAGATCTCCGTAGCGGAAGCCGTCGATGCCGAGCGCGAAGTTGCGCGCAGGGTCGCGCGGCGCGCTTCCGGCGCCGCTTGCGAACGCGAATGGGTTGTCGTTCAGAGCGTCAGACTCTTACGTTACAGAACTGCTGGTAGTCAATCAGCTCGATGTCTTCGGGCTTCTTCCCGTCGCCGCAGACCGGGCAGGTCGGGTCGTGCGGCCGCTTGAACTCGCGGAACTTCATGGCCAGCGCGTCGAACACCAGCTGCCGCCCGGAGAGCGTCTTGCCGATGCCCAGCAGCACCTTGATCGCCTCGACCGCCTGCAAGGAGCCGATCACGCCGCAGAGAACGCCGAGAACGCCCGCCTCCTGGCAGGAGGGGGCCATGTCCGGCGGCGGCGGCTCCGGATAGAAGCAGCGGTAGCAGGGACCGTTGAAGGGCAGGAAGGTGGTGACCGTCCCGTCGAACCGGTAGATGCTGCCGTCGACCACCGGCTTCTTCAGCTTCAGCGCCGCGTCGTTGATCAGGTAGCGGGTCGGGAAGTTGTCGACCCCGTCGACGATGAGGTCGTAGTCCTTGATGATGTCGAGGACGTTGTCCGAGTCGAGCCGCACCTGGTGCTTGATGACCTTCACGTCGGGGTTCAGCTTGGAGATGGCGATGGCCGCCGATTCGACCTTGGGCATCCCGATGCGGTCGGTCGAGTGGATGATCTGCCGCTGCAGGTTCGACGCGTCGACCACGTCGTCGTCGACGAAGCCGATCGTGCCGACCCCCGCCGCCGCCAGATAGAGCCCCACCGGCGACCCCAGCCCGCCAGCGCCGAGCAAGAGCACCTTGGAGCTGAGCAGCTTGATCTGCCCCGCCTCCCCCATCTCGGGGAGCATCGTGTGACGCGCGTAGCGCAGGCTCTGCTCCTGCGTCATCACGATCGGCCGATCGAAGGGCAGCCCGGCCCGCTTCCAGGCAGAGAACCCGCCGGCCAGCGACTTGACGTTGGTGTAGCCGAGCTCGCCGAGCGCGCGCGCCGCCAGGGCCGACCGCGTCCCACCGGCACAATAGAGCACAATCTCCGACGACTTTTCGGGAACCTGATCCTCGATCCGCAGCTCGAGGAAGCCACGCGGAATCCAGCGCGCGCCGGGGATCGACCCTTCGACCCACTCGTCCTTCTCGCGCACGTCGATCAAGATCGGCCCGGCGCCGTTGCCGTCGCCCGCCTTGCCCTTCTGGGCCTCGACCGTCTTGCGCAGCGTCTCGACGTCGGTCTCGCGAATCTGCGATTTGACGTCCTTCAGCAGGTTCCCAAAGCTCATGCCCGAAAGTACTCCTTCGCTTGTTGCTGTGCGAGTGGGATGCCACCCGCGGCTCGCCGGTGACATGTCCAGCAGAACAGAATATCCGTTATTTACCTAGAAGTGCATGTGGGAGGCAAGCGCTGCCGTGAAACACAGAAAAAGGCCCGGTCCGATCGGTTGATCGGCCGGGCCCTTCGTCAGGCTTGCGTGAGGTCTAGTAGAATTTCACGTTCGAGAGAGTGAAGTTCCAGTCACACTCTGTGGCGCCGCCGTCGGACGCCTTCGGGGTGCTGAGCTGCCACTGGACACCCGTGAGCTTGGTCGTATCGAGCGCGGTCGAGGGGCTCCCGCCCGCCGGAGCGGTGTACGGAACCTGAATCGTGGTCGCCGTGCTTGTCAGCTGCGCGCTCGTGATTTGGAGCTGGGGCGCATATGAGCCCGCCGGGCCCGCGGACTTCACATCCGTCGACTTGGTGATATCGGCATGCTCGCTGTCGAGAATCGAGAACTGCATAGTGCAGCCCGCGCCCGTCAGCGATCCGCTGATATCGAACTGAACCCCGGTGTAGGTGTGTCCGTCGACGCAGTCGGTCCCGGCGGTGTTGCCGTTGAAGTAGAGCCCGAAGCCCTGATAGTGATTGTTTGCGTCGATCTGAACCGTGTCCGTCACGTTCACCCCGCCGGCCGTCAGTTGGGTGAAGGTCGGCTTGGGGGTGTCGCCGTAAGTGAAGGTGCCGAAGAGGGACGAAATGCCGCCGTCGCCGGCCGCGAAGGACGCGATTTCAGTACCCGCGGGTGCATCGGACGTCGCGCATCCCAGCGTCGCGCCAGCCGCGCCGCTGTTGCCGGCCGTTCCGCCGGTGCCCGTCGAGCCGCCCGTGTGGGTTCCGCCGGTGCCAGTTCCGGTTCCGCCGGTGCCCGTGGAGCCGCCGGTGCCGCCCGAGCTGCTGCTGCTGCAACCGGCAGAGCCGACCGTCGCCAGACCGAGGCTCATGAGCCCCACAAACGCCAACTTTCTAAAATCCGTCATGTTCATTTTCTCCGATAATAAAGATGGGGGAGGTGGCGCCGGGAACCAACGCCGTGGATGGGCTTTAGTGCCGATCGGGCAAGATGACTAGCCCAACCAGCGATTTTTTGCAAATCCGGTCCGGAATCGTGCTTCGATGGCCCGGGCTTTGCCAGGGCTGACCCGCGACGAATCGAATGGTTGGCAACCCCCGGTCAGCCGACTATACTTTGCACCGACAAGGAGAACCGATGTCTGTCGCAGCTACCGAGACCGAGACCAAAGAAGCCGCCGCCCCGACCGCGCAAGAGGACGCGCCGATGGTGTCGCTGAGCGACAAGGCCGCCGAAAAGGTCAAAGAAATCCGCGGTGAAGAGAGCATCGAAGAGGGCTACGCTCTCCGTCTGAAGGTTCAGGGCGGTGGCTGCTCGGGCTTCTCCTACGACCTCTACTTCGACCAGCCGGCCGAGGGCGATCGTCCGTTCGAGATCAAAGGGGTCAAGCTCATCTGTGATGAGATGAGCCTGATGTACCTCCTCGGAACCGAGATCGACTACGTCGAGGGTCTGCATGGCGCCGGGTTCAAGTTCAACAACCCGAACGTCAAGTCGACCTGCGGCTGCGGCAGCTCCTTCAGCACCTAGCGCGAGAGCGGGCAGAGCCCGCCCGCGACCCGCTGTAGGCGATCCGCTATAAGGAACGAGTGGATCCGTATGAGCTGTTGACGCGTGAGCTGGGAAGCTCGCGCGTTCTTCGTACGCCGGAGGCTATTGAGACCTACGGGCGTGACGAGTCTGGGCGTGGTTTCTATCCGCCCGATGCAGCGGTGCTGTGCGAATCGCGCGCGGAGATCGAGCTCGTGCTGCGGCTGGCGGCAGAGCACAAGATTCCCGTGACGCCGCGGGGAGCCGGCAGCGGGATGACCGGTGGCGCGTTGCCAGTGCGCGGAGGGATCGTGCTCTCGACCGAGCGCATGAAAAAGATCCTCGAGGTCAGCGTCGACGATCGCATCGCGGTCGTCGAACCGGGCGTCATCAACGCTGACCTGCAGGCGGCTGCGGAAGCGCAGGACATGTTCTACGCGCCGGATCCGGCCAGCCTCGGCTTCTGCTCGATGGGAGGCAACGTCGCCGAGAACGCAGGTGGCCCGCGGGCATTCAAGTACGGCGTCACGCGCGATTGGACGCTGGGTCTGACAGTGACGCTGATGGGCGGCGAGACGATGCGCCTCGGTCGCCGCACGCCCAAAGGGGTGACGGGTTACGACCTGACCGCTCTGTTCGTCGGCAGCGAGGGGACCTTCGGCGTGACCAGTGAAATCACGGTGAAGCTGATCGGAAAGCCCGATGGTGTGGGCACTTTCATCGCCGTCATGCCCGACGCCATCTCGGCTGGGCGCGCGGTGAGCGCGATCATTCGTAAGGGCTATCGCCCGCGTGCCCTGGAGCTGCTCGACAAGGCCGCCATCGACCACGTCCGCCCGAAGTCGGCTTTCACGTTCCCCGCGGAGGCCGGCGCGATCGTCCTCGTCGAGCTCGACGGCGACCCCGACGGGATGGAGGCGGCCATCCTTCGCTGCGGCTCTGTCTGCGAGGATGAAGGCGCGCGCGAGGTGATCGTGGCGCGCGACGACGCTGACCGCGAGCGTCTCTGGCAGACGCGGCGGCTGGTCTCGCGCTCGCTGAGAGAGGCGCACGCCTTCAAAGTCTCCGAAGACATCGTCGTGCCACCGGGTTCCATCGCCGAGATGCTTCGCCGCTGTGACGCGATCGGTGGCCGGCACCGCCTCCTGATGGCGACCTTCGGTCACGCGGGCGACGGCAACCTCCACGTCAACGTCCTCACCGACGAAAACCACCGCGAGCCCTCCGTCGCCAAACGCATCGACGCCGCACTCGCCGACATCTTCCGTGCCGCCCTCGACCTGGGCGGCACCCTCTCCGGCGAGCACGGCATCGGAATCGCGAAAGCGAAGTACATGGCCTGGGAGCAGTCAGCCGAAGTGATCGGCTGGCAGAAGCGCCTCAAACGCCTGTGGGATCCGCAGGAGCTGCTGAACCCGGGCAAGATCTTCGCCGGATAGCGAGGCTGCACCTCGGGTTGCTCTTGGCAGTCAGGCGCTTTCTCGTCCCACGGTGGATCGACAGTTTTGAGCTCACTCCACCATTCGAACCCGGGCGGCTCTCCTCGCGCCCGTGAGCGGACCGGCTCAGACTACTGGTGCGGCGGCGATGACGATCGCGCCCGGATAGCGCCCCTGATCGACGAACTTGCAGTACGCGCCGTCGCATCCGCGATCGCGCATGAGCGATAGTAGGTCGCCGAGATTATAGGGATTCATCAACATGTGGGGGTAACGCATGGGACGACTGCGGGCGAGGTTAGCGAGCCAATGCACGCCAGGAACATTCGCCTGCGCCCAGTTGATCGCGTGGCGAAGGTGAGACGCACGATCGTCGTAAGGAACGTGAACGGCAATGACTCCCCCCGGAGCCAACCGATCCAGAGCCCGGCGAACGACGTGCAATCCGCGCGCGACTGGCATGTGTTGGAGGACGTTATAGCTATGAAAGAGGTCGACGGGCTCGGTGATCCTCGAAAGATCGTCGTCGCTCGGAAGCCAGCGCACGTTGGTCGCCCCGAGACGGGTGGCATTTCTTCCCGCTTCACTCAGAGCATCGGTCGACACGTCCAGCCCGATCAGCGACTGACACCGACTCGCCAATGGAATTGCCACTCGACCCACCGAGCAGCCGAAATCCACGGCCAGCCGCGGTCTGAAATCGGGCACGATGCGGAGCCTGATCGCATCGAAGAGATCTGAGAGATAGCGCTCCCCGGATTGAAAGTAAGCGCCGATGTCGCGGCCTAGCGTGGAATCGAGCTTGTATGGATCCAGCGTTTTGACAGTGCTGAGATAGGGATCAATCTGTCCCAGCCGTGCCCAATGTTTGTCACTGTTCACCATGATCACCTACTCACCCGCCGTCAGGGTGCAATCTTTAACAGTAGCCCGCTCGGATTGGCTGCGCCCAAGATCCCGACGCCCTCCACACTCGGACCAATGTTCGCGCCCAGGTTGACCTCGGCATAAAACGAGCCATCGGAACTGACCGCGACACCAGAGCCAACGTCCGTGCCACTCGTTCCGACGACCTTGGACCAGAGGCGAGACCCATTCTTGTCGTACGAGACAAAAGCGGCGTCTCCGTCCCCGAACGAGGGGCCACCTGTCAGGATAGGGCCGGCAATGTTCGCCGAAACGATGAGCTGCCCGGAATCGTTGATCGCGATGTCGGCCGCCGTGTCGTCGCCCGCCGAACCGAACGATTTTGCCCATGCGACGCTCCCATCGGAGTTGTGCAACTTAGCAACGAAGACGTCGAGCCCTCCGAAGCCGCCGACCGGGTAGGACCCGAACATTGCAGAGCCCGACACCGTGCCAGCAATATAGATTTCTCCAGCGGCATCGGTTGTCAGGTAGGGATATTTGTCCGGCCCGGGGCCTCCGAGCGCAACGGCCCACTCTGGCGTGCCATTTGGCATGAGCTTGGCCACCCAGATGTCGAAATCACTGGAGATCATCGAGCCGCCGAATGCGGTCATCGCCCCATTAAAAAATCCCGACGCGATGATGTTGGTCCCAGTCCACGCTATCCCGGTCGCCTGCTCGAAGGCCGAATCGGCAAACGTCTTCGTCATGTTAACCGCACCAGTGACGACGCTGAGCTGCGCGATGAAGATATCGCGATCGCCAGCGCCGGCGAACGCCTGAGCCATCTGGGTATTTTCTCCGACAATCAAGCTGGTGCTTTGGTCGAACCATCCCGCAGTAAAGATCGTGTCGTTCGGTCCGCGGGCTGAAACTGCCATGAAGTCGTCACCCTGGCCGATCAGGCGATCAACCCACGTCGGCTGGCCCGTGCTGGCAGAATATCGGCCAACAAATCCATCACTATTGGGACCGCCCGCCGGAGGCAGAAGACCGAGACCTACGTCGACGTCATTACAAATCGGCGCTCCATTCGGGTCACATTTAGACGTCCCCTCGATGACCGGGGCGCCCGAGGAATCGAGGACGTCCATGTGTCCGTAGACGATTCCAGTCCCCGACGGTGAGCCACCCCCAAACCTGGTCGAGAAGAGATGAGTTCCGTCGGATGACGAATACTCGGCAATCGCCACGTCGGTGGCTCCGACCGGAGCCAAGAGTGATCCCCCCAAGTTGGCTGGGCCACTCAGACTCCCGGATACCACGACGCCGGCCGACCCCTCCGCGACGCCATAAAGGAATACTGAGGAGGCCGACCTTGCCCACAGAATCGTGCCCGGCGATACCATTGGATGTGAGTCGTCGATCGAGGCGTCAATTGGCGAAACGTCCTTGCTTCCTCCGTCGTTTCGCTGGCCTCCCCCGACTCCGCCGCTTCCTCGCACTCCTGCACCTCCTCCAACTCCGACGCTTCCCGCCGTCCCAGTCGCCGACCCGCCAACGCCGCCAGTCGATGGCTCGCTGGCGTCATCGAGCCTCGTTCGTGTCGGACAGGCCAACGATGTCAGTGCCAGGGGAAGTGCCATGAAGATCGTCGTCACTTTGGTGAGATTCATCGTGCGGCTCTTATCGACCGGGGCGCCTAGGGGTTGCGTGGCATCCTAGCCACGAACGTCGATTCCGTTCTAGTGGACCGCTGACCGCGTGCTGCGGAGCTACTTCACCTCGACGCCGTCTTCTTCTTTCAGCCGGTCGATCTTCGACTGGCACTGGGACTTGATGTTGGAGCGCATGGAGGGGCTGTCGTCGTGCAGCGACTCGTCGAGGATGCCGGCGTAGGTCTGGCACTGCAGGCCGGCGGGGTCCTTGTTGCAGAAGTGGTTGCGCACCCGCTCGCAGGGGTTCCGGCGGCTGTCCACCATGATGAGGACCAGCCAGACGGCGCCCGCCGCCAGGCTGCCCAGGCCGATGGCGGCCATGGCGCGAAAGCGCTTCTTGTACTGGTGCACGTCGATCTGATCGGCCTCGCGCCGGATCTGCTCCATCTCTTCGGGTGTCTCGTCCATGACGTGCTCCGCCCGATGTTATAACCGCCGCGCATGCGGCGCGCGAAACTGATCACCAAGGCGAACCGCCGGCCCACGCGCGGCAAGTGGCCGCCGGACCCGGCCCGGGTCCGCTCCATCCTCGAAGCCCTCGAAGAGCTCTATCCCGACGTCGACTGCGAGCTCGACCGCGAAACGCCCTTCCAGCTGGTCTGCGCGACCATCCTTTCGGCCCAGTGCACCGACGACCGGGTGAACAAGGTGACGCCCGAGCTGTTTCGGCGCTTCCCCACGCCCGAGGCGATGGCGCGCGCGCCGCTGCCGACTCTGGAGAAGATCATCCGCTCGACCGGCTTCTACAAGCAGAAGGCCAAGAGCCTCAAGGGGACGGCCGAGGGGATCCTGACCCGCTTCGGAGGGGAGATCCCCAGGACCATCGCGGAGCTGACCACGCTGCCGGGGGTCGCGCGCAAGACCGCCAACGTCGTCCTGGGAACGGCGTTCGGGCTGGCCGAGGGGGTCGTGGTCGACACGCACATCCAGCGCCTGGCCATGCGGCTGGGGCTCACCCGCTCCCTCGAACCCAGAGGGATCGAGCAGGACCTGATGAAGGTGCTGCCGCAAGAAAGCTGGATTCGGGCCGGTCACCAGATCATCTGGCACGGGCGGCGGGTCTGCTTCGCGCGCAAGCCGAACTGCCCCGGGTGCACGCTGGCGCCGTTCTGTCCGTCGGCTGGCCTGGAAATCTGAGGCGACGGCCCAGCGCCAATCAGTCGGCCGCCAACCCGGGGCCGCTTGGCGACCTCGCGCAGCGTGCTCACGGGTGAGCGAAATACACTTCGTCGTAGGCGCAGGTCGCGTCTTTCTCGGCGGGCTGCGGGTAGTCGACCAGCTTCCCTTCGTAGTTCCGCAGCGTCCACTTGTCGGGGCCGCGCGCGACGACGTAGTCGGGGCCGATCGACACCTTGCCCATGCCGCCCGGCGTGTCGATCACCAGGTGGGGGATGGCCAGCCCCGAGATGTGACCGCGCAGCTCCTGCATGAGCGCGATGCCCGTCTCCACCGAAGTCCGCAGGTGCGAGGTGCCGGCGGCGACGTCGCCCTGGAAGAGGTAGTAGGGGCGAACGCGGCAGCGGAGGAGCTCGGTGAAGAGCTTGCGCAGCACCCGCACCGAGGAGTTCACCCCGCGCAGGAGGACCGTCTGGTTGCCGAGCGGGATGCCGGCGTCGGCCAGCCTCTCGCACGCGGCGCGCGCCAGCGGTGTCAGCTCCTTGGGGTGGTTGAAGTGTGTGTTGATGTAGAGCGGGTGGTACTTCTTCAGCATCGCGCAGAGCTCGTCGTCGATGCGCATCGGCAGCACGACCGGGACCCGGGTGCCGATGCGGACGATCTCGACGTGTGGGATCGCCCGCAGCGCCTTGATGATCTCCTCGAGGCGCGCCGTCGACAGCGTCAGCGGATCGCCGCCCGAGATGAGCACGTCGCGGATGGCCGGCGTGCGGCGGATGTAGTCGAGCGCGCTGTCGAGATCGCCGCGCGAGATCGGTGACTCCTCGCGCCCCACCAGCCGCCGGCGGTTGCAGTGGCGGCAGTAGATCGCGCAGCGATCGAGGGCCAGCAGCAGGCACCGGTCGGGGTAGCGGTGGAAGATCCCGGTGGCCGGCGAGTGGCTGTCCTCGCCCAGCGGATCGACCAGGTCGCCCGGCTCGTTCACCAGCTCGCGCGCCCGCGGGATGACCTGCATGCGCACCGGGCAGGCCGGGTTGTCGCGATCGATCAGCGAAAAATAGTAGGGGGTCACGGCCACCCGGAACTGCCCTGGCGCCGCCTCGAGTCCGGCCGACTCCTCGTCGGTCAGCGGCATGAGCGCCGCGATCTCGTCCTTGCTGGTGATCCGGTGGCGCAGCTGCCAGTGCCAGTCGTCGAAGCCAGCGCCCGTCGATTCGTCGATGATGGGGAGCGCGAAGCTCACGCGGCACCTCCTGCGTCCGACTTGCCGCCCGCGCCGCCGGATCCGCTGCCGCCGGCGCCGCTGCCGCCCGTTCCGTTCCCGCCGCCCGCCCCTTTGCCGCCCGCGCCGCTCATGCCGCCCCCGCCGCCCGTCCCCGCCGCACCGCCGGTTCCGCTGCCGCCGGTCCCTTTGCCGCCTGTCCCGCTGCCGCCGGTCCCGCTGCCGCCCGTCCCGTTCCCCCCGGTGCCGTTCCCGCCGGTGCCGGGGCCGCCCGTCCCGCCCCTGCCGCCCATTCCGCCCGAGCCGAGCTCGCCCCCGGTTCCACCGCCCCCGCCGGTCCCTGGAATCGCGTCGCTGCCGCCGTCGACCGGGGGTGGCGATCCCGAAACCAACGTGACGACGACGATGGTCTGCCCCCCGACGTTGATGTCCTGCTGCGTGGTCATCCCCTCGGCGACCAGGGACCCGGCGCTGTTGATCGCCGCGACCGCGACCGTCACCGGCCCCGTCAAGTCGGGCGCCAGCTCCACGCTCAGGCTGGCCGGAAGGGTGATGGCGGCGCCGTCCTTCGGCGCGATCTGGAACGTACGCTGCTGCATCTGCGAGGGATCGACCGTCACGCTCAGGGACGCAGGCATGATCGACAGATCGCCCGCCACCTCGACGAGCAGGATCGAATCGCCGCGGTGGCAGGCAGCGAACACCGTCGACGCGGCGACGGCCGCAGCCGGGATGAAGACGCGATGGCGATGGGAGCGCATCAAAACTTGTAGTTGCCGAGGTCGGTGGAGGGAGGGACGGTGGCCGGCGTCCGCAGCGCGAGATAGGCCCCCACCGCACCACCGGCGACGGCGGCGCCGACGGCCAACCAGAGCCAGGTCTTGCCGTGGTGGCTTTCGCCCGCGGACGGGGCCAACGCCACCGGCGCCGGCTGAACGAGCGTCGCCGCGGGCGGCGGCGCCACCGGCGCGGGGGGCGGTGAGTCGTCGACCAGTGGCGGGCGCTCGGCCGACAGATAGGGAGACGGCGTGGTGATCGGGCGAAGGGGCGGTGGCGAGGTCGGGCGCTCGGGCCCCCGGCTGTTCGGTCGGCTGGGCGCGGCACCCGCGACGGGCGGGTCCGTCGCGGCGAGCGGCGTCGCGCTCAGTGTCGATATCTTGGCCTCGATCTGGGCGCGGTTGGGGGCGGCTGGAACGGCCTCCAGAAATGCGCGGTAGTCGGTGACCGCCTTCTCGTCCTGCCCGATGCGCCGGTAACACTCCGCCCGGTTGAAGAGCACCACCGGATCGCCGAGCTTCTTGAGAGCCAGCGTGTACTCATGGATCGCCGCCGGGCAGTGGTCGTCGCCGGCCAGATCATTTGCCTTGCGCAGGTGGTAGCGCCCCTCGGAGATCGCGTGCTCGGAGGGGGACGCCGCCCGCGCGGCGCCACCGGCCGCCAGCAGGAGCGACACCGCCAGTGCGACGGCGCCGGTCTTCACAGCGTCCCCTTGGCGACGCCGAGCCGCCGCACGTAGCCGGAGAGCTCCTGAATCTTGGGGACGGAGAGGGCGGTGCCGAACGCCGGCATCTGGCCCTTGCCGGCCATGATGGTGCGCGCGATCGAATCGTTGGTGGCGCGCGCCTGGAACTCGGGATCGTGAAAGTCACGCACGGTCGGCAACGTCTTCCGGATCTCGGGGTCGCCGCGCCCGTCGACGCCGTGGCAACGCGAGCACATCTGCGCGTAGATCACCGACGGGTCGACCGGCACCGCCGGCCCCGGATCGTCGCCGGTCGTGCAGCCGGCCGCGACGAGCGCAGCCAGACCGACGACGACGGGCAGCCGAATGATGCTCACTCCCCGCCGGGGGCGTCGCTGACGTACAGCTTCTGCCCGGCCTCGCGGAACGCCTCGGCCTTCTCTTGCAGGCCGGCGGTCAGCGCCTGGTTGGCGGCGATCCCCTGCGCGGCGGCGTAGTCGCGCACGTCCTGGGTGATCTTCATCGAGCAGAAGTGCGGCCCGCACATCGAGCAGAAGTGCGCCCCCTTGGCCGCCGGCGCCGGCAGCGTCTCGTCGTGGAACTCGCGCGCCGTCTCTGGATCGAGCGAGAGGTTGAACTGGTCCTCCCAGCGGAACTCGAAGCGCGCCCGCGAGAGCGCGTCGTCGCGCTTCTGTGCCCCCGGGTGCCCCTTGGCCAGGTCGGCCGCGTGCGCGGCGATCTTGTAGGCGATGACGCCGTCCTTGACGTCCTTGCGATCCGGCAGCCCCAGGTGCTCCTTGGGCGTGACGTAGCAGAGCATCGCGGTGCCGTACCAGCCGATCATCGCGGCGCCGATCGCCGAGGTGATGTGGTCGTAACCGGGCGCGATGTCGGTCACCAGAGGCCCCAGCGTGTAGAACGGCGCCTCGTGGCAGACGGCCAGCTGCCGGTCGACGTTCTCCTTGATCTTGTGGATCGGGACGTGGCCCGGCCCCTCGATCATCACCTGCACGTCGTGCTTCCAGGCGATCTGCGTCAGCTCGCCCAGCGTCTCCAGCTCGGCGAACTGGGCCTCGTCGTTGGCGTCGGCGATGCAACCGGGCCGCAGCCCGTCGCCCAGGCTGAAGGAGACGTCGTACTCCTTCATCAGCGCGCAGATCTCTTCGAAGTGCGTGTAGAGGAAGTTCTCTTGATGGTGCGACAGGCACCACTTGGCCATGATCGACCCGCCGCGCGAGACGATGCCGGTGACCCGCTTGGCGGTGAGCGGCACGTAGCGCAAGAGGACGCCGGCGTGAATCGTGAAGTAGTCGACCCCCTGCTCCGCCTGCTCGCGCAGCGTCTGCAGGAAGATCTCGATGTTGAGGTCCTCGGCCTTGCCCTTGACCTTCTCCAGCGCCTGGTAGATCGGGACGGTTCCAATGGGGACCGGCGAGTTGCGCACGATCCACTCGCGCGTCTCGTGAATGTCCTTGCCGGTCGAGAGATCCATGACCGTGTCGGCGCCCCAGCGGACCGACCAGCGCAGCTTGTCGACCTCCTCGCCGATCGACGAGGAGACGGCCGAGTTGCCGATGTTGGCGTTGATCTTCACCAGGAAGTTGCGGCCGATGATCATCGGCTCGGCCTCGGGGTGCTTGATGTTGGCCGGAATGATGGCCCGCCCGCGCGCCACCTCGTCGCGCACGAAGTCGGTGCTCACCCCCTCGCGCAGAGCGACGTAGCGCATCTCCTCGGTGATCTCGCCGCGGCGGGCGTAGTGCATCTGGCTGAAGTTGGTGTCTCCGCGCGCCTGACGCTTCTCGATCCAGGGCTGGCGCAGCTTGGGTAGGCCGACGTGCGGATCGACGCCGCGCGGGCCCGCCGGATCGTAGACGTCGATGGCCGGCTCGCCGGCGATCTCGATGCGGCGCACGGGCACCTTGATGTCGCCGTCGGTCAAGAACGTCCGTGTCGATCCAGGCAGCTCGGCCAGCGGCTTGAGCCCCTCGACCGGATCGTCGTCAATGGTCGGCAGGACGCGTCGGCCACCGCTCGCGTTCGTATCGCTTCCGTTTTTCATCGTGTCTCGCTTTCCTTCGCCGGCATTACCCGGAGCAGGTTCAGGGGTCGCGCCTGCCCGTTCGGACGGCGCCTCTCAGCCTTTCGGTCGGCTCCCCCAGCTTTTGGTGCAAATCCCGTGAAGGACGACGAAGTTAGCGTCGCCCGCCCCCGAATGCAAAGGGCGTTGGTCGAGTCTCCCACAACCACCCCGCCACGGGGCGCAACGCGCCCGAGTCCAAGCACCGGGAGGCTCGGCTTCGCCTGCCCAGCCCTCTGGCGACCACCCCGCCAGAGGGCGCAACGCGCCCGAGTCCAAGCACCGGGAGGCTCGGCTTCGCCTGCCCAGCCCTCTGGCGACCACCCCGCCAGAGGGCGCAACGCGCCCGAGTCCAAGCACCGGGAGGCTCGGCTTCGCCTGCCCAGCCCTCTGGCGACCACCCCGCCAGAGGGCGCAACGCGCCCGAGTCCAAGCACCAGGAGGCTCGGCTTCGCCGAGCCGGCAGCGGCGACCAGCTCCGAAGGGGGGCCCGCGGGGGGCCGTCCGCGGCCCCCCGCGAACGCCGAAGGCGCGTCAGTTCACGTAGTTCTTGGGCGGGCGCCCTGCCCCGCCGTCGATGACCCGGTAGCGCCGGCGGAGGCGGCGGATCTTGAGCGCGTCACGGAACGCGTCGAACCCGCCGGGCGCCGCGCCGAAGTAGCCGATCGCGGTCGCCACGGCGGTCGCCGCCAGCTCCGGCACCGCGGTCTCGCTGCCCGACAGGCAGACCACCACGCTCCAGGCCACATAGATCATCGCGATGGTGCGCGCCTGCAGCGTGAGACCTCCGATGATCTGCATCGGCGCCTTCCCGAAGATCCGGCCGAACGCCACGAACAGCGCCAGGACGGCCAGCGAGCCGCCGGCGAAGATCCCGCCCGTGCGGACATAGCCAAGGTGAACGACGAGGCCGAAGGCGAGGTTGGCCAGGATGCCCGCGGTCAAGTAGACGCCCAGGAACCGGCGCGTCCCTTGCGTCCGCTCGAACGAGGCCCCCACCCACCAGATCCCGAGCATGGTGAAGACGAACGACCAGATCTCGAAGTGCACGAACAGCGCGGTGATCGGCTGCCAGACCTCGCCGGCGAACAGCCCCGGCCCCACCGCCAGGTGGGCGAGCATCGCCGCCCGCAGCGGGCGCACCAGGATGAAGGCGCCGAAGAGCACCGCGTTGGCGATCAGCAACGCCCTGACCGTCGAGGTCAGGCCTGCGGTGATCGGGCGGGATCCGGTGGGTCGAGCCGATCGCCTGGACGGTAGGTCCGGCATCACGTCAACCTTAGCGCACTTGCGCGCTGGGCGCCGGCCGAAGGGTTCACAGCGGCCAGAGCACGACCGAGAACTGCGTCGGCGGGCCGTCAGATTCGATCGGTGCGGGGGTGGTCGTCATCGTCATGTTGGGCGGCGGGTTCGACTTGATGAGCGCTCCTTGTGAGTCGAGCATCTGAACCGAGAACGACCAGGTGCCCGGAGTGGCGTCCGCGGTCACCCAACCGGCCGTGCAGAGCGCCACGATCTGCTGGGCATCTCCGCCCTCATCGCTGCCGGTCGCCATGATCGAGTCGACGTAGAACTGGCCACATCCAGTGGCCGCAGTCTGCGCGGTCCCGGTCTGGTCCACGAAGATCCAGCTGAGGCGGTAACTCCCGTTCTGGCCACAACCGGCGACAGCCAGCAGAGCCGCCGCGCAGAGCCCGAGCGCCACCGAACACGGCTGCGAACGCTTCATCCACATCGCGCGGGCTTATAACACTTCCCGCGGCGCTATTGCGCGGGCGGCGTCACGACCAGGAGGGCCGGGCCCGGGGTCCGGTAAGAACCGCAGACCGTGACGTCGATCGACGTCGTCTGAGGAACGGCCAGCGCGTTCCCGCTGGCGTCCTCCAGGTTGACGGTGACGTTGTAGGAGGCGTAGTTCTGCTGCAGGAGAATGTCCTTGTCGCCGTACGAGCTGTTCGGCGAGCAGATCTGCGGATAGTTGACCCCGTCGATGTTGATGACCACGGTCGCCGCGCCGGCCGCCGCGCAGGTGACCGCGCCGCCCGCCGGGTTCTGGATCTGCCAGTCGACGTCGAGATCGGACTGGCATCCGTAGCCGTAGCCTCCGTCCGGGGTCGTGTCGACCACGCAGCCGGAAAGGGCCAGACCTAGCCCGACGACCGACGCAAGAAGAAAGGGGCCGAGCGCGAGGGTGCGGAAGCTCTTGGTGTTCATGGGAGTCTCCTGGTCACTCGTCATTTTCATCACTGTGAAATCATCAGTGTGGAGCACAAACGTTCCCACTGCAGGCCAGAGAACAAGGCGCCACCAGCGTAAACGCGTCGACCTCTGTAGGCTGTCCGTTGGTCACCTGAAGCAAGACCTGGTCCGGCGTCGAAGGGGTCATGATCTCGGTCTGGGGGATCTCGACGCCGTCGGTGCCGACCGCCACCACCGAGGCTGCGTACGATTCTCCCGGCCCGGTCGGCGGGATGTCGAACTGCGTCGCCCCGGTCTGGTTCTGACAGGAAAAGTCGCACTGTGCCTGTCCGGCACAGGGTGTGGCGCCGTCGATGGTTCCGCCCACGCCGTTCAGCACCAACCGAACCTTGGCGATCGCGGGATCGGCGCAGCTGCAGTCGGTGATTCCGCTGCCGCTCGGTGAGATCACCACCCAGCTGATCTCGACCGCGCCGCCGCTGATCTTCACGCAGCCGGAAAGGAGGGAGGCAACGATCGCCATGGCTGCCAGAACGTTTCTCATGAGGCACGCGCGGGCCCGCCCGGACGACGGAGCGGAAAAAGCTTCGAAAAGTCGGGGGTAGGAATGGGTGAGAGTCGTGTCAAACTGCAACCCGGATCGCTCGCTCCCGAGCGCCCTCTCATCGATGGAGGTCAACGCCTGATGTTACCGCTCATCCTGCAAGCCGGCGCTGGAGAAGCGCGGCTCGACATCATCTCGCTCATCTTGAACGCCTCCCCGGTGGTGAAGGGGGTGCTGGGGCTGCTCATCCTGATGTCAGCCGCCTCCTGGTTCGTGATCGGATCGAAGACGCTCTACCTGTCGGCCGCCGCCTCGCGCTCGGCGAAGTTCCAGGATGCATTCTGGAAGACCGGACGCCTCGACGAGATCTGGCGCATGAGCGAGGCCGCGCCGCCGTCGCCGGTGGGCGAGGTCTTTCGCGCCGGCTACACCGAGCTCGCCAAGCTGCAGAAGCGGCGACAGGACAACGCGGACCCGGCGGGCGAGGCTTTTCTCGGCGACATCGAGAGCGTCGAGCGGGCGCTCGATCGGGCGCGGACGACGGCCATCACCGAGATGGAGTCGCGCGTGCCGCTGCTCGGCACCACCGCCAGCGCCGGCCCGTTCATCGGCCTCTTCGGCACGGTGTGGGGCATCATGAACTCCTTCCGCAACATCGGCGCCAAGGGGGCGGCCAACCTGGCCACCGTGGCGCCCGGCATCGCGGAGGCGCTGGTCGCCACCGCCATCGGCCTCATGGCCGCCATCCCGGCCGTCATGGCCTACAACTACCTGTCGCGGCGGATCCGGGTCATCACCTCCGAGATGGAGACCTTTTCCAGCGACTTCCTGAACATCGTGCGCCGGAGGTTCTTCTAGCCATGTCGATGTCGTCGGGCAGCGGCCCGGGCGGGACGCTGACGGAGATCAACGTCACCCCGCTGGTCGACGTCATGCTGGTGCTGCTGATCATCTTCATGGTCACGGCCCCCATGCTGCAGACCGGGGTCGACGTGAACCTGCCGGAGGCCAAGGCGCAGACCATCCCCGACGACGAGGGGAAATTGATCCTCACCGTCACCAAGGACAAGCGGGTCTTCCTGGGCAAGCTGCAGATCCCCTGGGACGACGTCGAGAAGACGCTGAAGAACAACGCCAAGCTGAACGCCGACCATGAGCTCTACCTGCACGCCGACCGAGCCCTCAGCTACGGCGACGTGGTCAAGGTGATGGCGGCGGTGAAGCAGGCCGGCGTCGACAAGCTCGGCATGGTCACCGACCCCCTTCAGTAGATGGCGCGCGAGATCATACGGCGCGGGTCGCGGCGAAACCTGGCCGGGATCCTGTTCACGGTGGCTCTGCACGGCGGGGTGCTGCTGGCCGTGGCGGCCGCGCACAACAAGCCGGAGCCGCCGCTCATCATGCCGCACGACTTCGTGCGCGCCGAATTGGTGAAGCTGGGCAAGCCCCGGGATCCGTTCTGGCTTCCACGAATCACCCAGCCTCCGAAACCGACCGCCCCACCCAACCAGCTCAAGGTCTCCGAGGATCCCGACGCCAAGGCGGCGCCCAAGGAAGCGCCGCGCCCCGAGGATCCGAAGATCTCCAAGGAGCTGAAGAACGCGCTCGATCGCGCCAAGAAGCTGGAAGCGCTGGCCGCGGACGACGACGACGACGAGGGCTCGCTCACCGGCTCGAAGCTGGGGGCGTCGAACCGCGCCGTGGGAGACCAGTACCAGGCGCAGGTCCTCGGCCTCTTGCGGGCCAACTTCAACTTTCCGGCCGGCCTCACGCCCGATCAGGTTCCGGTCCTTCCGGAGATCACCTTCCGGATCGCGCCCGATGGAACGATCGGCGACGTCAAGCTCGCCAAGTCGTCCACCAACAGCTTCGTCGACGACGCCTGCGTCGACGCCGCCAAGCTGACTGGCAAGGTTCCTCCGCCTCCTCCGACCATGCATGGTATGAGAGTCCAGTGCGTCAAGTGACCCGGCGGCTGGTCGGCACTTCCCCGCGTCGGCGCTTCGGGCGTCTCGCGCTTGCTCGCCTCGCGCTCGTGTCGCTGCTGGCGATGGCGGCGGTGGCCGCTCCGGCGCGCGCCCAGCCCCCCGGCGGCGACGACGATCTCCCCGCGGTGCAGCTCTCCGGCGCCGGCGTCGAGATGCTGAAGCTGGCGCTCCCCCGCTCCGAGGGAGACCCCGCCGCCGGCGA
The DNA here is from genome assembly GCA_963847705.1 of uncultured Pseudomonadota bacterium. Classification (GTDB taxonomy): domain Bacteria; phylum Myxococcota_A; class Polyangia; order Fen-1088; family Fen-1088; genus JADGRB01. Next base: position 28,841 of record CAWKBC010000038.1, read on the forward strand.
ACTGCTGTCCAAGGACATGGACATCACCGGCCTCTTCCAGTTGCTCGATCCGGCGTCGTTCCCCGCGCAGCTGCAGGCCGAAGGGCTCGGGTTCTCGTCGGCGCTCTGGTCGCAGGTCGGCGCGCAGGCGGTCATCAAGATGAAGCTCGCCGGCGGCGTGCTCGAGGGGCGTCTCTTCATCGTCGCGCGCGGCGATAGCCCGGTCCTCTCCAAGAGCTACCGCGCGGCCGATCCGCGCGACGCCGTCCACCAGTTCGCCAACGACGTGGTCAACGCCTTCACCGGCCAACCGGGGGTGTTCGGCTCGCGCATCGCGCTGGCGCTCACCGGGCACGGCCCGCACGAGATCGCTGTCGTCGACATGGACGGCGGGCGGACGGCGGTGGTCACCAAGATGGGCTCGGACAGCCTGCTGCCGGCGTTCTCACCGACGGGGGCCGAGATCGCCTTCACCTCGTATTTGCGCAACAACCCAGACCTCTACATCGTCTCGGCGGGGGGCGGACGCGCTCGCCGCGTCTCGAAGCAGCCGGGGCTCAACACCGGCGCCGCCTGGGCGCCGGGCGGGCACAGTCTGGCGCTCACCCTGTCGTACGAGGGGAACTCCGAGCTCTACAAGATCGATCCCGGCGATGGCCGGGTGGAGGCGCGCCTGACCAACAACCCCGCCATCGACAGCTCGCCCGCCTTCTCGCCCGACGGATCGCAGATCGCCTTCGTCTCGAACCGACAGGGCTCGCCGCAGATCTTCATCATGTCGGCGTCAGGCGGCGGCGCCAAGCGGGTCACCTTCCAGGGGAAGTACAACCAGACGCCGCGCTGGAACCCGCGCGCGGACAAGCCGCAGATCGCCTTCACCGGACGCGACGAGCGAGGCGTGTTCGACGTCTTCATCCTCGACGTGAAGAGCGGGAGGGTTGACCGCGTGACGCAGGGAAAGGGCTCCAACCTCGACCCGACCTGGTCGCCGGACGGACGCCTTTTGGCCTATGTGTCGAGCCGGGGCGGCCTCTTCGTGAACAACCCCGAGACCCACCACGAGGTCGAGGTCTGGCGGGGAAGCGCCTCGTCCCCCTCCTGGGGTCCCGCGCCCAGCACCCGCTAGAGTCCGCCGGCAGGGCGTTGCCGGTAAGCAACGGTCAGCGCACTGAACGACCACGTGGCCCGGCGAGGTAGAGCCCGGAGGCGGCGTGGGTCCGCCCTCCGCCTGTCAAGCTGGAGCGGATGAATATCAAGGATCTGCTTGCGGCCTAGGGAGCGAACCCTAGGTTCTCTGGCATGACAACAGATCCTGTTTGCGGAATGGACCTCGAAGAGTCGCAGGCCAAGGCGTCCGCGGATTTCGAGGGGAAGACCTACTACTTCTGCTCCGATGCCTGCCGCGAGGAGTTCGAAGCCAGCCCCGAACAGTACGCGCTGGGCGCCAACGCGGGCGCCGCGGCGTCACCCTAGCGCGCGCTTTACCTCCGGGCGCCGGTGGCGCAAGCTCGCCGCCGGATGAACCTGGCGACGATCGACATCGGCACCAACACCACGCTGCTTTTGGTGGCGCGTCTGTCGGCGGACGGTACGCTCGAGCTGGTGGACGAGCGGGCAGAGATCACCCGCCTGGGGCGCGGTATCGGCGCGGGTGGCGCCCTGGGGGCCGAGGGGATCGCTCGAACGCTGGCGGCGCTGCGGGAGTACACGACCGTTGCGCGCCGCCACCACGCAAAGATCGCCGCCATCGGAACAGAGGCGTTGCGGCGAGCCCCGAACTCGGCCGCGTTTCTCGACCCGGCCGCCGAGATTCTGGGGACCCCGATCGAAGTCATCGACGGTGCGCGCGAAGCCGCGCTCACGTTTCAGGCGGTGGCGAACGCCTTTCCCGCCGCCATGGCTGGGGCGCTCACGGTGGTGGACATCGGCGGCGGCTCGACGGAGATCGTGATCGCCACCGGCGGCCAGGTCACGTTCAACGTGAGCTTGCCGCTGGGGTCGGTCCGGCTGACCGAAGCCTTCGTTCACCACGATCCGCCCCGCCTCGACGAGATCGCCGCCCTCACCGCCGCCGTCGACGCTGCGCTGGCGGGCATCCCCTTCCCTCCGCCGGGCACCGCCGTCCCGGTGACCCTGGTCGGCGTGGCGGGGACAGTGACCTCGCTGGCCGCCATGGCCGAGGCGCTGGTCAGCTACGACCCTGCCCGTGTGCATGGGTATCGGCTGTCCCAGGAAGCGCTGGCCGGGCAAATCGCCCGCCTGCGCCTGGGGACGCAGGCCGCCCGCGAACGGATCATCGGCCTCGATCCGAGACGGGCCGACGTCATCCTGGCGGGAGCCCTCATCTTGGAGCGAATCGCCGCGGCGGCGAGGGTGAAGGAGATCGAGGTGAGCGACCGCGGGATCCGCTGGGGGCTCATGCACGAGCTGGCACGGAAGTTTTCGGTGCAGGGCGTCGCTTGATACGGCCGGGCTCCGACGGTATTTTGTGGACCATGCGCAGCGCCTGGCTCCCTTGGATCTCGGGCCTGGCGTGCATGACGGTGGCCGGCTGTCACTCGCGGTCGGCCCCCATCCAGGCCCCGTTCGCCGACGACTTCGAGCGCGCGGAGCTGGGCGCCGAATGGAACCCCACCTCGACCGCCTACCGCATCGATGGCGGCAAGCTCGAGGTCTCCAACGCCTACAACCACCCGGCCTGGCTGCGCCGCCGCCTCCCACCCAATGCGGTCATCGACTTCGACGTCATCTCCAAGAGCCCCTCCGGCGACATCAAGGTCGAGCTTTATGGTGACGGCGAGTCGTTCGATCCCGACAAGGGGAGCTACGACTCGACCGGCTACGTGGTCATCTTCGGCGGCTGGCACAACACGCTCTCGGTCATCTGCAGGCTGGAGGAGCATGGGGCCGGTCGCAAAGCCGAACGCGACGACGTCAAGGTGACCCCCGGCCAGCACTATCACTTCACGATCACCCGAAAGGACGGCGCCATCGACTGGTCCATCGACGGACGCCCGTTTCTCGCCTGGACCGATCCCGAACCCCTGGCCGGCCCGACGCACGAATACTTCGCCGTCAACGACTGGGAGGCCGACGTGACGTTCGACAACCTCCACATTCGACCGGCCCCTTGACGACGACGATGGACGAACCTCCGCCCAGTCCCCGTTTCGATGTGGGCCGCGCCTTGGCGGCGCTGGCTGGGCGCAAGTCGGCGCTCATCTACATGCACGACAATCCCGATCCCGACGCGCTGGCGGCTGCGCTCGGCCTCAAGCGGCTCTTCGAGCACGAGCTGGGCGTGGCCGTGACGCTGGGGCATGGCGGGATCGTCGGGCGCGCCCAGAATCGCGCCATGGTCGACACGCTGGGGATGCCGCTCGCGCCGGTGGAGCAGATCAATCCCGACGCCTTCGACCTCATCGCCATCGTCGACAGCCAGCCGGAGACTGGAAACAACTCGCTGCCGCCGGGACACAGAATCGACGTGGTGGTCGATCACCACCCGGTCCGGCCGGCCAGCGCGCGCGCCCCCTGGTGCGACATCCGCCCCGACTTCGGCGCCACCTCGACGATCGTGTTCGAGTACCTTCGCGCGCGGGGCATCACCCTCGACGTCAAGCTGGCGACCGCGTTCTTCTTCGCGCTGCGGACGGAGACGCGCGACCTCGGCCGCGAGTCGACCGGCGCCGAACGCACCGCGTATCTGGCGCTGGTCCCGCTGGTCGACCACGGGCTCCTCTACCGGATGAGCCACCCCAAGGTGCCCCGCGAGCACTTCGCGGCGCTCGACCGCGCGCTGCGTTCGGCGCTGCTGTTCGGCGACGTCGTGGCGGTGAACCTGGGGACGCTCGGCTACCCCGATCTGGTCGCCGAGATCGCTGATCTGCTGCTGGCCTACGACAGCGCGAAGATGGTCCTCTGCCTGGGTGAGTACCGAGAGAACGTCTATCTGTCGTTGCGAACCGAGGCGGACAACGCGCGCGCCGGCGCCATCATGCGGCACATCGTGGCGCACGACGGCGCGGCCGGGGGCCATGGAACCATGGCCGGCGCGCGGCTCTTCGCGCAGATCCCTTCGGAGGCAAAGCTCGCAGAGACCTTCCAGGAGATGGTGCGCCGCCTGATCGAAACGCTGGGACATCCCCCGACGCCCGGCGAGCCGCTCCTGCAGCCACCGGCCGCGACCAAGCCGACTGGTCAGGCGCCCTAGACGATGCCGACGGGGCGTGCTGGACCAGCCGGCGCGGCTCCTTCGACGGGCGCGGGCGCTTCCTGGCGGGCCAGGCCGAAATACAGCCCCAGCGCCATCAGCAAGAGCGCTCCAATGCAAACGCTCACCGTGCGCACCTTCTCCCGACGCGAGCGGCTACCGACCCTCTTCGCATTCTCCAGTTGCTCCAGGCGGCGGCGAGCGACGACCCGCTCGCGCAACTTCTCCAGCGCGTAAGGAGTGAGCGTCCCGCTGCCACTGCGGTCGCTATCGCTGCCGACACTCGACTGACCGTTCGTCATGGCCGCCATCGCTCCTTGCGAGAGGTGCGGATGGCAGCTTACCCCAAACGATTTGTCGAATCTATCGAACGTTCAGCGCGACGACCAGGCCCCAGACGACCAGCGAGATGACCGAAGCCGCCAGCAACGCGAAGATTGTCCGCTTCTTCTCTTTCAGTTCTTTCAATCCGGAAACCACGACTAAGAAAAACCCCCTGTTTTAAAAACCCCAGCTCCGTACTCATGCGCACGTTCGGTGCGTGTGCAAGGGGCTGGCACATTTCGTCACCATTCAGTATCGGCGGCTCGGGTGACTCTTGAGCATGGCCGCCTCCCCGTCACGAACCTGGCGCATGACCTCGACCGTCCGCTGGCAGTAGGGGCAGAGGGCCACCTTGGCTCCAGACAGCAGCGGGACGACCCTCAAGGTGCCCTTGCATCGACTGCGCTCGCTGGACGGTCGCACGACGACGTTAATATATGTGACGGCACCAGCTCGTGCACGAAATCGGCCCCCGATGCTGCCGCGTTCCGACAAGCGAAGGGCGCCGATTGCCGCACGAGCCGAAGCCCGTCACAGCGAGCCCGGTTACGCCGCGGCGAGTTGCGGCGCCACCAGCCACGCCCGGGCCGAGCGGACCGGGCCGCTTTCCGGTTTCTCGCCGAACGGGACGGCGTTCTGGATGAGGTCGTGCCAGCCGTCGCCGAAGTCCCCCTTGCGCGCGTCGAAGGTCACGGCCACGAGCGCGGTGTGTCCCAGAGGGCTCTCGATGAGCATCTCGCCCGGTCGCGCCCCCTCGGCGCCGGTGAAGGTTCCGACGGCGCGGTAGGCGCCGTGCCCAAACGGCTCGACCTCGCGGCTGTAAAACGAAAACAGGTCGCTGCCGCTGCTGACGCCGCTGGTTGCGTCGATGGCCAACCGCACGCTCACACGGTCGAGATCCGGCCCGAAGGCCAGGCCCGATTCCCAGTCGGCGAACTTGCCGCGAAGCAGAAAATCGCCGCCGCCGACGTCGAGCTCCACGCTCGGACGGGCATTGTTCGCCACGGATGACTTTTGCTGAATGATGGTTCCCACGGCGACACCGTATACACGGCGGACCGTCGGTCTAGTTCAGCGCCCTTGCGCCTTGCCGCGAAGCCCTGCTAGCGCCGCGGTCGAGTTCGGCGCCCTTGCGCCTTGCCGCGAAGCCCTGCTAGCGCCGCGGTCGAGCGGGAGGCCGAGCGGACGCTGCATCCGCCTGACGGTGGGCGACTTCGGGAGGCTGGGCGTTCCGGCCCAGCGTCCAGCTCGGCGGATCGCTGGCGGGAAACGACTCATCGGACGACTCGTCGACTTCCAGGTCGTTCGCGGCGGCCTTCTCTCTCGCCAGCTCGGCCTTTGTGTTCGTTTTCTTGTCGGACATCGCCAACCTCCTCGCGTCGACCCGAGGCGGAACATGGCCATGCCCCAGAGGTCGCGAAAGGTGGGCTGGTCCCCGATTTCGCGGTAAAAGGGCGCAGCTCAAAGGAGACTCCCATGACGAACAAGGGCGCAATCATCGCGGCAATGGCGGCAGGACTCTTCAGCGCGGGGGCCCCGCTGGCCGCTTCAGCCGCTGACGCGGCCAAGGTCCACTGCCAGGGCGTGAACGCATGCAAGGGGAAGAGCGCCTGCTCGACCGCCACCAGCGGCTGCTCCGGTCAGAACAGCTGCAAGGGCAAGGGGTGGATCGAGATGTCCGAGAAGGATTGCAAGGCCAAGGGCGGCACGGTCGCCAAGTAGCCGTCCGCTCGGTCGGCCAGGTGGTCGGGAGCTTCACCCCGCGCGGAACTGAAAGTCGCGTTCGCGCACGACCTGCCGTTCGACGAGGTCGACCAGGAAGGCGCGCCCCTCGCCGATCATCCCGTTGAAGGTGAGCAGGTACCAGACGTCCACCGCCCAGCGGACGTGGCCGCTCTCGCAGGGCGGCGACCACTCGGTCGGTTCGAGATCGCCGAGCCCTGGCGGTCGGACGCGGCCGTTCACGCGCAGCTCGCGGAACGGCGTCGACGCCCGCACGATCTCGACGGCGTTCGAGGCCGCCACGGGCTGGATCTGCCGCCGCCATTCGCTGACGAGCCGCAGCCGCGCCGGGCTGCCCCCGAGGTCGGTCTCCGCCTCGTAGGCCTCGTCGGCGGGCAATCCCGCGAAGTCGGAGACGTCGAACTCGGGGAAGAGATCCTCGGCGGCGATCTCCTTTTCGCGCGCCGCGACCGCCTCCTCGAGCTCGCGCCGCCGGTCAGCCGTGTAGTAGGCGTAAAGCCGCAGCGCCGCGTGGCGCGAGGGGAGCTTGTGATCCCAGTCGATCACCCAGAGCGCCCCGGCGTAGTCGGCCTCGCCAAACGGAACCAGCGGGGGAATCGTGGCCGCGATCTGCGCCCTTGCCTCCGCCCCCTCGAACAGTCCCTGCTGCGCGAGGCGCGGGTGAACGCGCATCTCGAATCTCAAAAGGTCGCGCAGGTCGAGCGCCATAAGCGCCCGATTTTACGTCGGCGGGCGCGCGGCGCCTAGCGAAGTACTTTACGGGACGCCAAAAGCACCGCGCGCCCCTCGCGCGGGGGGGGCATACTGGCGACCGTGCCCTCCCGGCGGCTCGAGTGGGATCCGGCCGAAAACGCTCTGGCGGCCCTCACGCGCGCCGCTTCGGCGCGCGGTGCGCTCGACCTGACCGAGACGAACCCAACCCGCGTCGGGCTCCCCTATCCGCACCAGGCAATCGCCGCCGCGCTGGCGCGCGCCCCCATCGCCACTTACGACCCGGCGCCGCTGGGGCGGCCCGAGGCGCGCGACGCCGTGGCGGCGGACTACGCCCGCGCCGGCGTCGCGGTCGATCCGGAGCGCGTGGTGCTCACCGCCAGCTCCAGCGAGTCCTACGGGTTCCTCTTCAAGCTCTGCTGCAACCCCGGGGACGCCGTCCTGGTGCCGGAGCCGAGCTACCCGCTGTTCGAATACCTGACGCGGCTCGAGGGGGTCGTCCCCGTCGGCTACCGGCTGGCGTTCGACGGCGTCTGGCACGTCGACTTCAGCAGCGTGACCGAGGCGGTCACGAGCGCGCGCCGCCAAGGCCACCCCCCGCGCGCCATCATCGTCGTCAACCCGAACAACCCGACGGGCTCGTTTCTCAAGCGCGACGAGCTGGCGCGGCTGTCGGCGATCGCGGCGAAGGAGGAGCTGGCCCTCATCTCGGACGAGGTGTTCGCCGGCTATCCCTTCGCGCCCGACCCGACGCGCGTCACCGCCGCCGCCGTCGACGCCGCGCTCGATGACGGCGCTTCCGTCTTCAGCCTGGGAGGCCTGTCCAAGGCCTGCGGGCTGCCGCAGCTCAAGCTCGGCTGGATCGTCGCCGGCGGTCGCGACGCCAGGCGAGCGGTCGCCGCGCTGGAGCTCATCGCCGACACCTATCTCTCGGTGGCCACGCCGGTGCAGGCAGCGCTCGCCGAGCTGCTGGCGCTGGGCGCCGAGGTGCGCGCGGCGATCGGGGTTCGCATCGCGGAAAACCGGGCGCGACTGCGCGCCGCGCTGCCGCCCGAGTCCGGTTGCACGCTGCTCCCCACCGAGGGGGGGTGGTCGGCCATCCTGCGCGTCCCCGCCAGCCGCAGCGACGAAGCCTGGGCGGCGGCGCTGGCGACCGAAGCCGGCGTGCTGGTGCAGCCCGGTTACTTCTTCGATCTGCGGGGCGGAACCTTTTTGGTTCTCAGCTTGCTCCCGTCGTCTGACCTCTTCGCCGCTGCGATCGCGCAACTTGTCGCGCATGTCGAGTCGGTGCTGAGATACTGAGCCGTGGCCGTGGCCCTCGCACCTGCCTACGCAATCGCGATCTTGATGACCGCGGGGCCCGACGACGGCTGCCCTTCGCCGCGCCAGCTGGCCGACGCCCTCTCGGCGCATTTGCCCGGGATGGTGCTGCCGTTTGGCCACGCCACCGGCCCGACCACGCTGCGCCTCGGGGTCGCGATCGACGCGGCCGGGGCGATGCGGCTCGATCTTTATGACCCGGAGGGGGGACCGCTCCTCCATCGCTGGCTCCCGCCGAGCGATCGCACGCACGCGGGTGACTGCCCGGCCCTGGCCGAGACGGCCGCGCTGATCGTGGAGCGCTACTGGCACGAGGTCGGTTACGACGTCCCGCTCGAAACCCCGAACGCCCCACCCAAACCACCGCAGCCGAAGGCGACAGCGCCTCCACCCCCAGCTCCGCCTCCACCTCCGCCACCGAAGGCCGCCCCACCTCCGCCGCCCAGACCTGCGCCGCCGCCGGCCCCTCCGCCGGTGGCCGAGAAGGTGAGCCCACCGCCGGAGCCCCAAGCTCGTCGGCCGCAGCCTCCGGCCGAACCCTTGCCGCCGCCACGGTGGTGGATCGGCGGCGGCGCGGAGGGCCTCCTGACCGCTTCGGGAGATCGCGCCGGCGCGGCCGTCCTGGCGATCACCCTCGAAGGCCTCGCCTTCGGGCGACGCCTGGGACTCCGGCTGTCGGCGGGCGCCGAGACCGGCGTCTCGGTTCCGGTTACGAGCGGCGGATGTGCACAACCAAAGGCGTGCAGCGCCGACGTGCTCCGGTTCCCGGCGCGGATGGGTGCCTACCTGCCGATCTCGCTCGGGGTCGGCCAGCTCGAGCCCGGAATCGGCGTCGACCTCGGCGCCATCGAGGTCACCTACCGGCACGGATCGACCTCCCAGACGCACCTCGGCGTCACCCGCGGAATCGACGCCGCCCTCGGCTGGGCGCTGCCGCTGCCGCATCATATTTATATTCGGGCATTGGCTCAGGCCGTGACGGAGGTCCCCTACCACGTCGTAACTGCCTCTAACGACACGGCAATCTTCACTACTCCCAGTTTCCGCTTCGTGCTTGGGATAGAATTGGGCGTTTGGTTTCCCTGATGAAGCGAAACCGAGTGGGTCACTAATCATGGCAGAGGGTCCCGTGAACACGCCTGGCCTGATGCGCGCCGCTCCGAGCGGTGGAAGCTTGACCGCCGACCTGGACATGGTGGCGCGGTGCCGCCGTGGCGATGGGGTCGCGTGGCGCGGTCTCTATGACCGCTACGCGCCGATCGTCTATCGGTTCCTTTCGGCCTTCGGCGTGCCGAACGAGGATCGGGAGGACGCCTGTCAGGAGGTGTTCGTCGCCATCTACCGGAGCCTGGCCCGCTTCCGGGGTGAGGCGCGGCTCTCGACCTGGATCTATCGGATCGCGGCCCGCCACGCCGGCCGCATCTCTCGCCGCCGCCGCGTGCGGGGCCTCCTGTCGACGCTGCTCCTGCGGGAGCCGCCGCCCCCTCCGGCGCCGGATCCTTCGGAGCGCAGCGAGCGGCTGCAGCTCCTCGACGAGCTGGTGAGCAAGCTGTCGCCCAAGAAGCGGCTGGTGCTGGTCCTGTTCGAGATCGAGGGGGTCCCCATCGAGGAGGTCGCCAAGATCGCGGGCTGCCCGGAGAACACCGCCTGGTCGCGGCTGCACTACGCGCGCGCCGAGCTGGTGGCGATGGCCAAGAAGAGGGTGCGGTGACGCCGCAGCACCGCTGGCCCGACGGCCCGGACGAGGTCTCGGCCGAGCTGCGGCGCGCCCTGGACGAGGCAGCGCTGCGCGGCCCCGACGACATGACCCTGCGGCGGGGGTGGAGCGCGGTCGCCGTGCCGGTGCAGCCTGCGCGCACGCGGCGCGGGTTCTGGTTTGCCGGCGGCGTGGCGACGACCGCCGCGCTGGTGCTGGCCGGATCGTTCTGGCTCTGGCCGCACCCGACGGAGCTGGCCGCAGGGGGACACCTGAAGGCGCCCGCCAGGAGCGAGAGCCCCATCGCGCCGGGAGCGCGCCGGCTGACGCTCGAAGGGGGCGTCGAGGCGGTGCTCGGCCGATCGAGCGTCATGCGGCTGGAGGACGGCGCGCCGCGGATCGAGGTGGGCGAGGTCCGGTTCAGCGTGCCGCACCGCCAGCCTGGGCACCCGTTCGTCGTCCGCGCCGAGGGCTATCGCGTGGTCGTCGTCGGCACCCGGTTCGGCATCAACGTCGACGGCAAGAGCGACAGCGTCGATGGCAAAAGCGACGGCAGGAGCGACGGCAAGGCCGACAGCAAGCCGGAGGGGACCAAGGCGGTGGCGGTCGACGTCGACGAAGGGATCGTCGAGGTCTGGGACGCGGCCACCCAGCGCCGTCTGGCGCGGCTCACCCCCGGCGAGAGCTGGCAGAGCCCCGAGGTCGCCGCCCGGGCGCCGTCCGGGCCTGCCGAGGTCGAGCCGACGCCCGCGTCCGGCTGGCCGGCGCCGACGCTCTCGACGCCGCCGCGCACTCTTCGACACTCGGGCAAGCATCCGGGAGCCCGCAGCTTGGCGCTCGCCTCACCGGGTGAGACCACGACGACCAGCGACCGCCTGCCGAACCCGGCCGAAGCGCCCACCGCCGAGTCGGCGGCCGCCCGCGCAGCGCTCGCTTCGGGGGACGCGCCGCGCGCGCTGCAGCTTTACCGCGCGCTGGCGCAGGGGACCGGCCCTTCGGCCGAGAACGCCTCCTACGAAATCGGGAAGGTTCTGAACGAGAAGCTCGGGCAGCCTGCCAACGCGGTGGCCGCCTGGCGGCACTACCGGACGGCAAACCCCGACGGGCTTCTGCGCGCCGAGGCGGACGTGTCGATCATCGAGACGCTCGCCCGCACCGGCGACACCGACGAGGCGCTGTCGGAGGCGAACGACTTCCTGCGGCGCCGCCCCGACAGCGAGCGGCGCGCCGAGATCGCGCGGCTGGCCGGCGATCTCTACCGAGCGCGGGGCGACTGTCACCGCGCCCTCGCGGCTTACCAGATCACGCTGGGGGCTTCGCGCCCCCGCGACGCCGTCGAGGCCGCCACCTTCCATCGCGCGGCTTGCCTGGTCCATCTCGGCGATGCGGGCGGCGCCGACGCCGCGCGGGCCTACCTGCGCGCCTACCCGAGCGGAAAGTTCCGTGGCGAGGCGGCGGCGCTGGCGGGCGGCGGTTCCGCGCTGCATCCGTAGGCGGCCGTGACGCGGCGGATCTCGCTCGCCTGCGCGCTGCTGGCCATCTTCCTGGGCGCCTGCCAGCAGACACTGGTGCTCGACGACCTCGCCGACGCCGGGCGACGCGGCACCGGAGGAACCGGCGGAACCGGCGGAACCGGCGGAACCGGAGGAACCGGCGGAACCGGCGGCAGTCCGACCGACGCCGGTTCGAGCGACGCGCACTGCCAGGTGCCCCCCGTCAGCTTCACGCCCGACACCCCACAGGTGATTGTGGTCCTCGATCGCTCCTCGATGACGACCCAGATGCCGTTCGGATCCCAGGACACCGAATTCACCGCGGCTGCGGCGGACCTCAGCGCCGAGGTCTCGAGTTACCAGGCGAGCAACGGGCAAGGGCGCGCCACCAAGCCGCCGATCAGCTTTTCGTTCCTGGACTTCCCCGACAGCGCCTCCGACTGCAACGCCGCGGTCGGCTGCTGCGCGAGCGACGTCATGTCGACACCCAACAGCCAGGCTTTCCAGAACGCGGTCTACTACGCCTGCGGCGCACCCAACGCCTGCGTATCGTCGAACAACCGCCCGATCGCCGCGGCGCTCACCACCGCCTACGACGCTTTCAACCAGGCGAGCGGCCCGCAGTCCGGCCAGCGGTTCGTGCTGCTGGTGACCGGAGGTCCGCCCAGCGGCCAATGCTTGACCCTCGGCGACTGTCAGAGCGCCATCAACGAGGTCGACTCCCTCTTCAAGAAGCTCGACGTGACGACCTACATCGTCGGAATGGGTGACCAGACGAACGACAGCTGCCTGCAGGCGATGGCCAACGACGAGGGGTCGGCGCAGTTCTACAGTGCGGCGAGCACGCCCAACGATCTCGTCAGCGCGCTCGAAGCAATCACCGGCAGCATCGCCGCATCAGCCTGCCGCTTGACGCTGTCGTCGGGGACCATCTCGGCGAGCCAGCTGGCGGTTCAGTTCCAGGGGACGCCGGTCCTGCCGGACTTCAAGAACGGCTGGTCCTTCGACGACGGCGGCGGCACGCCGCGCCTCACCCTGCACGGCAGCGCCTGCCAGAGCTTCATCCAGAACTATCCCTTTGGCCTGCAGATCTCCGACGGTTGCGTCTCGGATCACTTCCCCAATCCCTGAAGCGCGGGCGCCTGGCCCGCCGGCCCCCGCGGTCAGCCCAAGGCAGCGTCGAGGTCCGCGATCAGATCGTCGACGTGCTCGATGCCGACGGAGAGGCGGCAGAGGCCGTCGGTGATGCCGAGGGCGCGGCGGCGCTCCGGGGGGATCGAGGCGTGGGTCATGATGGCCGGGTGCTCCGCCAGCGACTCGACGCCACCCAGCGATTCGGCGCAGGTGAAGAGCCGCAGGCGCCGCAAGAAGGCGCGCGCCTTGCCGAGCGCCCCCCGCCCTTCGTGAAACGCGAAGCTCACCATGCCGCCGAAGCCGGACATCTGCCGCTTCGCCAGCGCATGTTGCGGGTGCGAGCGCAGGCCGGGGTAGATCACCTGCGCGATCTCGCGGCGCGATTCCAGCCAGCGGGCGACCCGCAGGGCGTTCTCCTGGTGGCGTTCCATGCGGACGGCCAGCGTCTTCGTTCCGCGCAGCACCAGGAAGCTGTCGAAGGCGGGCTGGCTGCCGCCCATCGAGTTCTGGACGAAGGCGATCCGGGCACGCAGCTCGGGGTCATGGCCGATCACGGCGCCGCCGACGACGTCGGAGTGGCCGTTCAGGTACTTGGTCGTCGAGTGAACGACCAGGTCGGCGCCCAGCTCCAGCGGGCGCTGGAAGTAGGGGGTCATGAAGGTGTTGTCGACGGCCAGGCGGACCCGGCGCGCGGCACAGATCCGTCCGATGGCCCGGATGTCGGCCAGGCGCAGCAGCGGGTTGGTGGGCGTCTCCAGCCAGCAGAGCTTGGTGCGCGGGCCGATCGCGGCGGCGACCGCGCCGGCGTCGCGCGCGTCGACGAAGGTGAAGCTGAGTCCGAACCGGCGGAAGACCTTGTCGAAGAGGCGAAAGCTGCCGCCGTAGATGTCGTCGCCGGCGACCACGTGATCGCCCGCCTCCAGCGTGGCCAGCACGGCGGTCGTGGCGGCGACGCCGGCGTTGAACGCCAGCCCCCAGTCGCCCCCCTCCAGCGCCGCCAGGTTCCCCTCCAGCGCGAAGCGGGTCGGGTTCTGGGTGCGCGAATACTCGAAACCGGTGTGCTCGCCCGGCCCTTTTTGCGCATAGGTCGAGGTCAGGAAGACGGGCGTCATCACCGCGCCGGTGATCGGCTCCGGGCTCTGGCCGGCGTGCACCGCCTGCGTCTCGAACCTCGCTGGGCGCTTCGTCCGTCGGGCTTTTCCGTTTGGCCCCGCGGGGCGCGGGCGCTTCATGCGCGCCGCTCGGCCAGGAACTCGATGAGATCGATCTTGGTGATCACCCCGACGATGGCGTCGCCGGTCTGGACCACCACCATCTGGGCGTCGTTGAAGATGTTGCGCAGGAGGTGGATGCGCGTCGACGACGTCACCGTCGCATAGTCCGATTCGACCAGCGGATCGATCGGCGCGTCCAGCCCGCCTTCCCCTTGCACCAGGAACCCCAGCAGATCGACCTCGGTGACCAGGCCGGCGAGCTGGCCCCCCTCCTGCTCCAGCACCGGCATCTGCGAGACGCCTCCGTCGCGCATGGAGGCGATCACGTTGCGGACCGAATCCCCCTTCTTGGCGGTGATGAGCGGGCGTTGCTTCTTGTGGCGCAGGAGCTCGGCCACCGTCCCCAACGGATCGGGCTCGTCGAGGAAGCCGTTCTCGCGCATCCACTTGTCGTCGAAGATCTTCGACAGGTACTTGGACGCGCCGTCGGGGAGCAGCACCAGGATGTTCTCCTTCCGCTTCGAGGCCTCGGCGTACTTGATCGCCCCCGCCACCGCCGCGCCCGAGCTGCCGCCCACGAACAGCCCCTCCTGGCGCACCAGCTCGCGCGTCATCAAAAAGCACTCCTTGTCGTCGACGCGCACGATCTCGTCGACCAGCTTGAGGTTCATCGTGCTCGGCAGAAAGTCCTCGCCGATCCCCTCGACGTAGTAGGCGAAGGGCCGGGTCATCCGTCCCGTCTTCACGAACTCGTAGTAGAGCGACCCGATCGGGTCGACGCCGACCAGCCGGAAGCCGGGCTTCTTCTCCTTGAAGAAGCGCCCGCAGCCGGAGATCGTCCCGCCGGTCCCCATGCCGGCGACGAAGACGTCGACCTCGCCGTTGGTCTGCCCCCAGATCTCGGGCGCCGTCGAGCTGTAGTGCGCGTCGGGGTTGGCGGGGTTGTGGTACTGGTTGGCGTAGAAGGCGCCCGGTGTTTCGGCCACGATCCGCTTGGCCGTCTGATAGTAGCTGCGCGGGTCCTCGGGCTCGACGGCGGTCGGGCAGATCACCACGCGCGCCCCGAAGGCCCGGAGCCCGGCCACCTTTTCGGGCGACATCTTGTCGGGCATGACGAACACGCAGCTGTAGCCGCGCAGCGCCGCCACCAGGGCCAGGCCCATCCCGGTGTTGCCGCTGGTCGCCTCGACGATCGTGCCGCCGGGTCCCAGCAGCCCCCGGCGCTCGGCGTCGGTGACGATGTTGCGCGCCACCCGGTCCTTCATCGAACCGCCCGGGTTGAGGTACTCGCACTTGACGTAAATGTCGGCGGCGACGTGGCGCGCCAGCTTCTGGAGCTTGACGATCGGCGTGCCGCCGACCGCCTCCAGGATGTTGTTCTTGGCGCCCGTCACGACGCGCTCACGGTCTAGGCCTTGAAGTGGTCGCGCCCGTGTGAGGTCCGGAAGTGCTCGACCACGCTCTCTTCCAGCAGCTCCTGCATCGTCTGACCGCCGTAGCGCGCGGCGATGCGGTCGTCATATTCGTCGGCGATGATCGCGACATCTCGAATGGTGGTGGTCAGCTCTTCGTGGTCCAGCGTGTCGCCGCCGAGCAGCGTGTGAGAGAAGATAATCACGTCGCCCGCCGGGACATAGGCGAAGGCGCCGAAGCGCAAGAGCGCGTTCATCTCCAGGAGCTGCAGCGCCAGCGGCACCTCCATCGTGACGCCCTTGACCAGCTGAGCGACGCAGCGGACCACGGCGCGGTCAGGGTTCCAGGCGATGACGTTGATCATCACGATGGATGATCCCTGCTTGACGACGTAGAGGCCCTCATCGACCTTCTTGAACGCAGGGCTCTTGCGCAAGGTCTTTTCGATGAGCTGGCAGCTCGTCTTGGCGGCGGCGTTCATATCCAAATCGGTACCACGGATAAAGTAAACTCACCACCGCGATGCGCACCTGTAAGCACTGCGCGCACAACAGCGCCGACCACCTGGCATTTTGTGCAGCGTGCGGGCACTGGCTGGGGTCCCCGACCTCCCGGATGTCGGCGTTCGGTGGAATGGGCGGGAGCGCAACCGGAAATGGGACCGGCCGGGTCCGGGGCACGGCGGCCTTCTCGCGCACGATGGTGGCAGCACCCCGGGGCCCCGTCACGGGACGCTCGACCGGGCGGTCGACCGCGCCGTTGCGAGGGGAGACCAGCACCGAGCGGACGCTGGCCGACAGACCCAAGCGGGGGCTCTCCTGGGCCGGCGACGCCATCGGCTACATCTACGTCTACCTGCGCGACAAGGTCGACGCCGGCGCCCGACGGCGTCGCCTGGCCGAGGAGCGGACCGGCGCCGAGGCGCTGCTCTCCGGCGCCCTCAACGAGCTGGCCGCGGCGGTCCTGCGCGAAGGGGTGCAGCACCCCGACTTCACCGGGCTCCTGGAGGCGATCGGGCGCGCCCACGCCCGCCGCGAGGCGGCGGCCGCCGACCTGGAGGCCGCCGAGACGCTGCAACAGAACGAGGCGACCCGCCTGGGGGCGCTGGTCGAGGCCGCCGAGGGGGAATGGATGGCCAACGACCGCACCAGCCGCGAGGCGGACGAGATCCTGCGGGGCGCCGCGGAGGATCGCGACACCGCCGGGGTGCGTCTTGGGCGGGTGAAAGACGAGCGGGCCCGACTGGTGCGCGAGATGGGGAGCAACGCCGGCGACGCGCGCGCCGCGCAGCTGGCGCATGACGCCATCGGCCTGGCCGACGAGCAGCGCGCGCTGGAGGAGCTGACCGAGAGGCTCGATCGCCAGCTGGCTGATCTCCGCGACAACTCGGCGGCCCTGCGGACGGCGGCAGCGGCGGCCAAGGCCAAGCTGGAGGCCGCCACGGCCGCGCGCCGCGACGCCGCCTCCGCGATGGGCGCCAGCATCGCCGGCCGACAGCGCGATCGGGCCGCCGCCGAGAAGGAGGCGGTGGACCTGACCGAGCAGCTCGGACGGACCGCCGCCGAGATCCGGGCGCCCCACGGCGTCCTGCTCTCCTCCTACCAGAACATCGATCGCCTCACCGAAACGATCGCCGATCGCGGCGCCCAGATCGCCGCCATCGAACAGATGCAGGCCCACTACGACCAGCGCAAGCTGCTGACCGGCGTGGGCCTGCTGACCAGCATGCTCATCGCCACCGCGGCCGCGCTCTGGGCCGTGCTCAGGTAGTGCGTCTCCCCTCGTCCAGAGCCGCCGGCGCGAACGACTCGACCACCTCGTAGCTCCCGGGGTCGAACTTGGCGATCGTGAGGATCTCCTGCAGGTAAGGAGCGGGCCCCGGATCCCTCCGCATCGCTTCGTAGTCGCCCAGGCTTCGCCACTGTGAGTACATCGTGACCTTCGTGCCATCCAGGCTCCGGTGGAGGCTCGCGGAGAGGAAGCCAGGTGCGGCGCGAACGTAGCCGTCGGTCACCGTGATGAGAAGGTCGACGAGCCGTGACTGATTGGCTGGGTCGACGGTAAAAATATTGATGAGCGTCGTCAGGTCAGCGTCTTTCGAGATCGTGGTCATCGCCTTCTCCTGAGCCCAATCTTGATCGATCCCCTGCCGACGCCGCCATGGCGGCGTCGCCGTCAGGTCTTGGAGAGGGGCGCCGCTTCCAGCGCGACGAAGGCCCAGGCGGCCAGCAGCAAGAGGCCGCCGAGCGGGGTGACGGCGCCGAGGACCGTGACCCCGGTGATGGCCAGGGCGTAGAGGCTGCCGGCGAAGACGGCGATCCCGGCGGCGAACAGGGTCAGGATCAGGCGCCCGCGGCGCAGCTTGTCGCCGGCCAGCGCCACCGCCAGCGCCGCCACGGCGTGGACCAGGTGGTAGAGCGCGCCGGTCCGGTAAATCTCGAGCATCGCGGGCGACAGGCGGGCGCGCAGGCCGTGCGCGCCGAAAGCGCCGAAGGCCACCGCGGTGAAGCCGAGCGCGCCGGCCAGGCCCAGCCCGCCACGCCTCACGACTGCGGCTGCCCCTGACTGTCGCGCGACAGGCCGAGCGCGCGCATCTTCTTGTGCAGGTTGGTCCGCTCGATCCCGAGCAGCGCGGCTGTCCGTGAGATGTTCCAGCCGTTTTCGTCCAGCTTGATCCGGATGTACTCGCGCTCCATGTGGTCGCGGAACTCGCGCAGCGGCAGCGCGCGCGCCTCGGCCGGCAGCTCGACCCGCGGGAGCTGGGTGGGCGGCATGGCGCTCTCCCGACGG
>CAWKBC010000039.1:0-19009 GCA_963847705.1 uncultured Pseudomonadota bacterium
TCGGTCGCCGAAAGGCCGGGGAGCGTAGCTTCTAGATCGCTCGAAAGCGCCATACGAACCGGGGGTTTTATCCCGAGCCCCCCCTCATTGCCAATGGAACGGCGCCGGCCGGTGCCGGGGCCCCAGGAATGCCCGTCGAATGGCTGACCAATCGCCGGACAAAGACCGATGAAAGCCCGATGAAACCGCGATGAACCACGATGAGAAGCCCGAGCAAAAATTTGCCTGATGAGCAGCATCGGGGTTTGATGACCGTCGGTGCTCCCGCAGACAATGCCCCGGAAGCTGCTCAGGCCGCCATCAGGCTTCGAGGATCACCTCTGCCGGCGCGACGCCGCGGCCCTGCTCGGCTTCGCCAGTGAGTTCAAGGTCCGGCAGCTCGAGAAAGAGGGTCGGCTGCGCCCGATCCGGGGCGCCATGGGCTCGGCCTGGTACCCCCCCGCCCAGGTCGACGCGCTGCGCGGGAAGGCCGCCCGGCCGCTCTCGCCGACTGCCCCGCGCCTCCGCTGGCCCGACGACGCGCTCATCGCGCTCTTGCGCGAAAAGCCCCGCTCGGTGGTCGACTTGGTGGTCGACGCCGGGATCTCGATCTCCCGGGCCGAGCGCGTCTACCGGTTCTGGCTGGCGCACGAAGGGCCGGGCGATGGCCCGGCAGGGTCGGCCGAGGGGAAAGTCGAAGGCCCAACCGAGCGGCGCAGCGGCATGCGCCTCGAACACGACGCTCTCGTCCGCCAGCTCCGCGACGCCGATCCCAAGGTCCGCGTCGCGGCCTTCGAGCAGCTCAAGTCACGACGACGTAACCCGTAACGATTGATCGTTTGTTAGAGTACGGCCCGCTGCACCGGAATTCGACGCCGGTTAGATCTCGGCCTCCGCCAGGCTGGGCGCGGTGCGGACCAGGAAGGTCGTGCGGGTGTAGTGCCACCAGGTCAGCGCCAGACAGCTCGCGTAGAAGGCCACGAAGCAGCCGAGCGCCGTGGTGGCGCCGCCGGTGGCCTTGATCGAGGCGCCGAGTCCCCGCGGGATGAGGTAGCCGCCGCAGGCGCCGATGGCGCTGGTGAACCCCAGCACCGCCGCGCTGGTGCGCCGGGCGCGATCGAGCTCGACCACCTGCGCGGCCTCGGGCAGCCCCTCGACGGCGCGCTGGGCCTGGCGGCGGAAGATGACCGGGATCATCCGGAAGGTCGATCCATTGCCGAGACCGGTGGTGACGAAGAGGATCAGGAACATCATCAGGAAGGCCCCGAACGAGTGCGCGTCGAGGGCGTAGAGCACACCGAAGGCGGCCACGCCCATCACCAGGAAGTTCCAGAACGTCACCCGCGCGCCGCCGATCCGATCGGCCAGACGCCCGCCCAGCGGCCGCGCGATCGAGCCGACCAGCGGCCCGAGAAAGGCCAGGTTGGCCGTCACCGTCGGGAACTGGGTCTTGATCAGCAGCGGGAATGCCGCCGAGTAGCCGATGAACGAGCCGAACGTCCCGATGTAGAGCCAGGCCATGATCCAGGTGTGCTTCTGGCGGACCACCGCCAGCTGATCGCGGAAGGTGGAGCGGGCGCTGGTGAGGTTGTTCATGTAGAGCGCCGCGCCGATCGCGGCGATGAGGATGAGCGGAATCCACATCAGGCCGGCGTTCTGCAGGTAGACCGGCGGCTTTCCGCGCGGGGCGCAGAGCCCGAGGTTGATGAACCCGTATCCGATCAGGATCGGCACCAGCAGCTGCACCGTGCTGACGCCGATGTTCCCGCCGGCGGCGTTGAGCCCGAGCGCCCAGCCCTTCTCGCGGTCGGGGAAGAAGAACGAGATGTTGGCCATGCTGGAGGCGAAGTTCCCGCCGCCCAGGCCCGCGGTCGCCGCCGCCGCCGCCATCAGCCAGAAGGGCGTCTCGGGCCGCCCCACCAGGAGCGCCAGCGCCGAGGCGGGGATCAGGACCAGAAGCGCGCTCACGATGGTCCAGTTCCGCCCGCCGAAGCGCGGCACCGCGAAGGTGTAAGGGAAGCGCATCAGCGAGCCGACCAGCCCCGGCAGGGCGACCAGCTGGAACAGCTGATCGGTCGTGTAGTGAAAGCCGATCTTGTTGAGGCGCGTCGCCACCACGCTCCAGATCAGCCAGACCGAAAACCCGATGTTCTCGGCCAGGATCGACCAGAAGAGATTGCGGCGGGCGATCCGCTTCCCGGTCGACTGCCAGTAGGTCTCGTCTTCAGGGTTCCAGTCGCGAATCCAGCGCGGCGAGGCGGTGCTCTTCTCCATGCCCCGACCCTAGAGGTCGCTCGGTCAAGGACGTGTAACGAAACGACTGGTAGTTGGGAGCCAAATTCCGAAGAAGCCGTCCGCTGGGGGCGAGAGGTCAGGGCCCGAACGTGCTTGGCGAAGAACACCGAGGCGTCCGCTTTGCTGGCCTCTCCGGCGGCGACCGCGATGCAGATCCGGTAGAGCTCGTCGGGATCGGCGTCAGGATCTCACTTGGCGAGGCGTCGAAACACACCGCTGTAGCGCTCGTCGGCAAGGGCCATAACCCCGGGCGGGTGGTCGCCTAATGGTAGACGTTGGCCCAGACGGTCTCGGCGCTGTCGTACCACCAGGTGGCCGCGGCGGTGCCGTCGGTGCCGACGGCCAGCGCGGGGAAGTCCACGCTGTCGGTGGTGTTGGTCTCGAGCAGCTCGGGCGCCCCCCAGGTGCCCCCGACGGGCAGCCGACGGGTCCAGAGATCGAAGCGGGTGCCAGTCATTCGCTTGCGCCAGATGAGCGTCACGTTCCCGGCGGGATCGTGCTGGACGATCGGCATGGTCTCGGCGCCGAGCGTGCTGTTTGGGTCATTGTCGGCGGCGATGTCGTCCGTCTCCATCTGGGTCGGCGTCTGCCAGGCGGCGTCGGTTTGCTTCAACTGGCTGGTGAACACCTCATAGTTCGACCCGACCATCACGCCGAACGCAGCCGTCGCGACGCCGCTGTCGTCCAGGGTGACCGAGGGGGCGATCTGGTAGTCGAAGTTCGTCGCCTGTGAGACGGACAGCTGCGGCGCGAAGCTCCCTCCGTGCGTGTAGCGCCGCGACCAGATCTCCATCGTCGCCGGATTTCCGATGACGTCGAGCCAGGTCACGATGGCGTCCCCCGACGCGTTCGCGGAGACAGCGACGTCGTACGACGGCCCCGTGTCCAAGGTCTCGAGCAGGGCGGCGGGCTGCCAGGCGCCCGAGAGATAGGACCTCTCCCAGACGCTGATGTAGTCGGCGGTACCGCCTTCACTCTGTACCCACCCCACGAACGCGTCACCGGTCTCCGACATCGCCACCACCGGATTGCGGTCCGCGCTGTCATCACCAGGCCGCAGGATCTGCGCCGTCGACCAGGCCCCGCTTGCGGTCGATCGAATGGCGGCCGCCGGCGTGTAGAGGTCATTCACCACCTGCGTCCAGGCGACGATGGCAGCGCCCTTCGAGTTCACCGAAAGCGCCGCGGAGACGGTGTTCAGCTTCGTAATCGCCGCCGAGGCGGACCAGTGAATGCCGTCGCTGGAGGTGCTCTGCCACAGCCCCATGTTGGTGGCATCGTTGGGGAGATACCAGACCACCGTATAGATTCCGTTCTTGTCGACGGCAACCTGGGGTTGGTACTGGGCGACGTTGCGCGAGTCGATCGCACCGGGCGTGCCCCAGACATTCGACTGCGCGTCATAGCGGTTGGCCCAGATCTGATTTCCCTGCGCGTACGCGACCACCGCGTTTCCCAGCGCGTCGACCGCAACCGACGGACGCAGCTGCGAGGCCAGCGCAGCCCCGGCGATGCCCACCGCACTCTGCCACGACCGGACGACCGCCCCACCGCCCGCCCCGCCGGTCCCCGGCGAGCCGCCCGAACCGGGGCCCGAACCGCCTGTGGAGCCGCTGACGCCACCGCTTCCCTTGCCCGCGGTGCCGCCGCTGCCGGTCCCCGCGGTGCCGCCGCTGCCTGCCAGGCCACCACCTCCGTTGCCTGCCAGGCCGCCGTTGCCGCCCGTGCTTCCGCCGGTGCCGCCGCTGGCGGCCGCGCCCGCCGCGCCTCCGGTTCCGGAGCCTCCGGTTCCGGAGCCTCCGGTCCCGCCGGTGCCGCCCGTACCAAGAGCGCTCGCGCAGAGCGCCGAGGGCGTCCCCGCCGACAGGACCAGGTTGACCTGCGGCGCCGTCGTACCGGCACCAGCCACGATCGTCGATTGCGGAGCGGCCGCCGCGACGGAATCTCCGCTCGCGTCGAAGCCGCAAGCGACCACGTCGACGCTGCCGCTCACCGACTTCGAGACGTAGACGCCGACCTCGACGAGGGCCGATGCCGGCCAGCTGACGTCGGTTCCACCCAGTGAGGCTCCGACCTGCGCGACGACCACTCGAACATGATCGAGGCTCGACGGCACCGTCTGATCGGCCGTGATGTGCACCGGAACCACGGAGCGGCCTTTTTCCGTGCAGCTCGCCGCCGACGCGACGACGGCCGCCGCCCAGAGCAGAGGGACCGCCCAACGACCGCCCCGCACACCTCGAGACCTCGCTAAGGACATGAAAACCCCGCCGGGCAGGAAGCGTCCTGAGTCTTGGTGAACGCCCCGGCCGCCGCTGCCACGCCGACACCGGCCGCCACCACCCCGGCAATCAGAGCCCAGAACCACCAGCGCCCGTACACCGGCGTCGACGCCTCGGTCGGCGGCGCGGGCGCGGGTGCGGGCTCCACGATCACGACCGGCGCGGCCGAGGCCGAGTTTCCGCCCGACGGGAGCGGCACCACCGGCGCGGGGTGCTCGGCCGCCGGCGGCGATTCACTCGCCTCCGCGCGCTGGCGCTTCAGCGCCTCCATCTCGGCGATGTAGCCGTCGATCTCGGCGTGCTCCGAGGGGGAGATGTCCTTCCCCTTGCGCAGGTAGTCGCGAAAGGTGCTGATCGCGCGCTCGGGCTCGCCCAGGTTCTGATAGCAGCGGCCGATGTTGCGGAGGTAATTGGGGTGCAACGTCTCGGCGTAGAGCTTGGCGAACAGATCCAATGCCTCTTGATAACGACCGCCAACGAAATCTTCCCGCGCCTTGATCTCGCGCGGGTCGGTCGTGGCCCCGGCGCGCGCGCACAGGAGCGCGAGCGCCAAACAGGTCACCACCGCCACCACCTTCGGACGCAACACAGCCAACCGGCGAACGTTCACGGGGCGCCAGAGTACCCCAACTCATCGCCCGATTGACCTCATTTGACGGGGTGACAGCGCGAGCGCGGTCACGCAGGTCGAGGTCGCACCTCCTACTCCATGTCGGCCATGACGATCGGCGGGTGGTGCATCATGGTGATCTCGGGCGAGGGGCCGACGGCGCTCTTGGCCATGGCGATCGCCTCGGAGAGCGACTCGGCGCGCTCCCAGCCGAGCATCTTCGGCACGTGGGCGTTCTGGGCGCCGGCCACGATCACCTTGCCGACGTGCTGGCGACCGTGCTCGCCCCAGTACCACATGTTGAAGGGGTGAACGCCGTGGTAGGCGTTGCCGCGCCGGTACATCTCGATGTAGCTGGGGTTCTTGGCGAACTCCTCCTCGTACTTGCGGTGCATGATCATCGCATCGCGCGTCTCGGGGAGGATCCGGTTGAAGAACTCGATGTAGCTCGGGTGCTGGACGTGGTCGAACTCGTCGTAGACGGGATGGGTCAGGATCATCACCCCGCCCTTCTTCAGCACCGGCTTGCCGCGGAACATGTTGTGGAAGTACCCGAGCCCCATGGTCTGAACCAGGATGGGGTTCAGGATCGAATTGACGTTGTAGGGGCTGATGAACGGCACGCCGCAGATGAGGATGTCGGCCTGCCCCCGAACGTGCACGGCGTACTGCTCGAAGCAGCGGACCAGCGTCTTGGCGTGCACCGGCTCCGTCTTGCCGGCGTGGACGGCGATCATCTGATACTGCGACGGGATCGCCTGAAACAGCTTCCGTTTCGCGCCGGCGGGCAGCTTGCTCAGGCTCCAGCGCATCGCCTCGAACTTCAGCCGATCGATCTCGGTGAACTCGTCCTCGTTCTTCGACAGGAAGGCGGTGGGTCCGGCGAACATCCGGTTGTTCAGCACCGTCTCGATGTGAAAGACGTTCAGGTGCTGCTGGACGATGGCCCCCTGCCGCTCGATCTTGGTGTTCATCGTCGAGTGCTTGGGGTCCATGTAGCCCGACGAGCGCATCGTGGTCGGCTCGTGGTGCGGCCGGGTCACCTCGTAGTCGCCCAGGCCGATGGTCACCGACTTGTGGCCACCGTCCATGGGGACGAAGTTGATGTTGACGTAGATGACGAGGTCGCTCTCCACCGCGCGCCGGTGGATGTTGACCACCTCCTTGTGCTCGGTCGTCCCCAGGTGAACGAAGCCATCGGGGTCCTCGACGTCGTTGCAGTAGTACCGGTCGGGATAGAAGGCGTCGTGGATCTTCGCGCCCACCATCCGCTTCATCTCGGGCTCGGTCATCTTCCGGTGCAGGCAGGTGGCGACGATGATGTGAACGTCGTCGACGCCGTTGGCGTCCAGCATCTCCAGCAGGATCTCGATGATGGTCTGCCGGATGTCCGGGGTGGCCATGGGCGGCAAGGGCACGCTGATGTCGTCGACCGCGATGGTCACCCGCATCCCGGGCGCCAGCTGCGCGTAGAGCGGATCGGCCTCGAGCGGGTGGTTGAGCGCGTAGCGGATCGCCGCGCCCGGGTTGGCCAGCCCCTCGATGGGCGGCTTCGGGTAGATGACCCGCGTCCCGATGGGCAGGTCCTCCAGCAGCAGATCCTCGCCGGAAAATAGAATGCGCGGCGCGGAATCCCCGTCGATGTAGACGACCTGATCGTCTTCCTTGTTGCGGGGGACAGGCCCGCGCAGAACCTTTGGAGCGCGTTCTCTCATTTCACCTTTAGCGTAGGTCCCAAAGATGACCGGAGGGTCATCGCAAGTCCCAAAGATGACCGCAGGGTCATGGTAAATCCCAAAGATGACCGCAGGTCATCTCAAGTCCAAGATTGGCCAGTCGTGCTGCATGGCCGTGTTGCGCAGGCGGAGGTCGGGATTGACCGCCGTCGGGTGGCCGACGACCGACAGCATCGGCAGGTCGCTCATGCTGTCGCTGTAGCCGTAACAGTCGGACAGATTCAGCTTCTCTTTCTCGGCGTAGATCCGCATCCAGCTCGCCTTCGTCGCGGAGGCCATCATGGGCGGCAGCAGCCGGCCGGTGGCGTATCCGTCCACGAATTCCAGTCGATTGGTCACATAGTCGTCGATCTTGAGGTGCTTGGCGAGCGGCCCGACGGTCAGATCCAGCGCGCCCGTCACCAGCACCTGCCGCAGCCCGAGCTGACGCGATTTGTCGATGAGCTCGTAGGCACCCGGGAAGATCGAGGGGCGCAGCACGGTGTCGAACAGCTCGTCGGCCAGCGCCCGCAGCCGATCCTCCGACTCGCCCTTGTAGCGGATGAAGAAGATGTCGTTGAAGAGGCGCCGGTTGAAGAAATCGGTGGCGAGAAACAGCGGAACGCTCAACATGGTCGCCGCCGTCTTGGTGATGCTCTTCAGGATCCCCTGCTGGTTGCGCGCGCTGAAGGCGAACGCATGGACGAGGTTCGTGCGGACGAGGGTCCCGTCCAGATCGTAGAAAGCTGCGGCGGCCATCGAAATTCGGGAAGGCCCCGTATACCACAGGCATAATCGACAGGCTTTTTCGATGAAGAAGGTCGTTGGCCGCGAGCTCTTGACCACCATCCTCAGGGAGGCGACACCGCCCGATCTGCGGATCGTCGGGCGCACGCTCACCCACGCCGCCATCGTGGGCGCCGCGGCAGGGCTGATGGGGGCGGCCTTCTTCGCCACGCTCGAGCTGGTCCAGCGGCTGGTGCTGGAGGATCTCGGCGGCTACCGGCCGCTGCGGGCCAGCGGCGAGACCTTCCTGCCCGAGCTCGGCCACCTGGCCCACTTCCGCCCCTGGCTGCTGGTGCTGCTGCCGGCGGCGGGCGCGCTGGCGGCCGGCATCTTCTCGCAGCTGGCGCCCGAGACCTACGGCGGCGGCGGCGACGCGATGATCGACGCCTTTCACCACCATGGCGGCGTGATCCGCAAGCGGGTCTCCTGGGTGAAGGCCATCGCGTCGATCTTCACGCTCGGCACGGGCGGCTCCGGGGGACGCGAGGGGCCGACCATGCAGATCGGCGGCGCGCTGGGCTCGCTCTGCGCGCGCCTGCTGCGCGTCGACGTCGCCGAACGGCGCATCTTGATGGTGGCCGGCGTGGCGGGCGGGATCGCCGCCGTCTTCCGCACGCCGCTCGGCGCCGCGCTGCTGGCCGTCGAGGTGCTCTACCGCGACGACTTCGAGTCCGACGCGCTGGTCCCGGCCGTCCTGGCCAGCGTCACGGCCTACTCCGTCGTCATCTCGATCTTCGGCGAGTCCACGCTGTTCGCCCACCCGGGGCGCTTCCCCTTCGTCATCAAGCACCTGCCGCTCTACGGTCTGCTGGCGCTCTTGGTGTCCGTGCTGGCGGTGGTGTTCGTCTCCACCTTGCGGGGCGTCCAGAAGATCACGGCCGGGGTCTCCATCCCGATCTGGGCCCGGCCGGCGCTGGGCGGGCTCGCCATGGGCGTCTTCTGCGTCCCCATCATCGTCGTCGTCGGCTGGAAGCTGGGGCAGCCGGGTCAGGGGCTCGGCCTCCTGGGCGGCGGCTACGGCGCCGTGCAGGTGGCGATCACGGGCGCCAGCTGGCTGCCGCTCGGGTGGACCGGCGCTCTGCTGCTGCTGTTTCTCTGTCTGGCCAAGATCATGTCGTCCTCGCTGACCATCGGCTCGGGCGGCAGCGCCGGCGACTTCGCCCCGGCGCTGGTGATCGGGGGCCTGTTTGGCGGCGCCTTCGGTCGCGTCGCCCAGATGCTGCTGCACGACCCGCGCATCGATCCCGGCGCCTTCGCGCTGGTGGCGATGGGGACCTTCTACGGCGGCATCTCCCACACGCCGCTGTCGTCACTGGTCCTGGTCTGCGAGCTGGCCGGCAGCTACGACCTCCTCGTGCCGCTCATGCTGGCCGAGGGGATCGCCTTCGTCGCCCTCCGCAATCGGTCGCTCTACACCGCCCAGGTCAAGAGCCAGCGCGAATCGCCCGCGCACAAGACGGCCGCCACCCTCGACGTGCTGACCACCACCCGGGTCGGCGCGATCATGCGGATGATCTCGGTCAGCGGCATCCCCATCACGGCGCGCGGGTTCTCCGTCCGTTCCGACGTCGATCTGCGCACGGCGGCCAAGATGATGCTGGACAACAAGCTGCGCGAGATCCAGGTGACCGACACGGAAGGACAGGTCGTCGGGCTGCTCGATGAGGCCGAGATCTCGCGCTGTTACCTCGACGCCGCCGAGCGCCCCGACCAGCCGGCGGCCGCGCCGGCCGAGCCCGCCTCCACCCCGGCGCCGCCCACCGACGCGCCGGAACCTGCGACGAAACCCTAGGCCACGCCGGCTCGAACCTGGCCGGGGGTGTGCTGGGCGGCGTTTCGGCATATTCTCGCGGGCCGTCCCCCTCTTCTTGCCTTGGGAGGTTCCCCTTGGACCACCGCCTGGTCGCATCCCCCCGAGCGACAGCGCTCCGTTCGATCTTCACTTATGTGGCTCTCGTGCCCCTCTTGACCCTCGTCGGCTGCGCCGGCAAAGGCGGCACCACCGCCACCGGCGGCAGCGGTGCCAGCGGTGGCGGTGGATCGAAAGGCTCCGGCGGCTCGCCCGCGACCGGCGGTGGCCCCGGCACCGGCGGCAACCCGGCCACGGCTGGCAGCGTTGGATCGACCGGCGGAATCGTCGGCACCGGCGGCAGCCCCGGCACCGGCGGCAACCCCGCGACGGGCGGCAGCCCCGGCACCGGCGGCACACCAGCGACGGGCGGCTCGCCCGGCACCGGTGGGACATCGACGGTCAGCGACGCGGGCACCGACGCCGCCTGCCAGACGGCCGACTACCAGTTCGTCCAGCAGATCCCGACGGTCTATCTGCTCGTCGATCGCTCGGGCAGCATGTTCCATTGCCTCGACTCCTCGAATCCCGTCTGCGACAACCAGATGGACACCTCCTGGTACACGTTGAAGACGGCGATCGAGTCAGTGATAAAGACGCTCGATTCGCAGGTGCGCTTCGGCTTCACCACGGTCTGGGGGACCAACCCGGCCGGATCCGGCGGGATGTGCCCGTCGCTGCAAGGGATGCTGACGGACAGCGTTGCGCCCGCGCTGAACAACGCCGCGACGATCACCGCCAAGTACGACGGCCTCCCCTGGCCGACCGCCGGCGGAAGCAGTACGCCGGGCATGAAGTTCGAGTCTCCCGCCAGTGAGTCGATCGGCAACGTCGCGAAGGCGCTCATGGCCGACACCGATCCCGGGCCGAAGTACATCATCTTCCTCACCGACGGGCAGCCGGATTACTGCGACGACTCGCTCGCGCTCTGCGCCATCGACTCGGTCGTCTATCACCTGCAGGTGGCCCAGATGGCCGGCATCGACACGATCGTCTTCGGCGTTCTCACGACGCAGTTCGATCTACCGGCGGGCACGCTCCAGGCATTCGCCAACGCCGGGGCCGGCGAGCCGACGATCGCGCCGGTCGGGTCAGGGCAGGACGTCAACGCCTTCTACGACCAGTGCGGCAACGGCAACATCGCCGGCTGGTTGGCCGACCTCGCCGCCTCCGGCAAGCCGAAGGCGCGGGGGACGTCGCTCGGTACCTACTCGACGACGATGGGGCCGACGAAGCCCTACCAGCCGATGGCCTCCGACGAGAGCATGCTGACAACGCAACTTTCGGCAGCGCTGGCCGGGGTGAAGAGCTGCTCGTTCGATCTGAGCGACGTCGACGGCAAGTCAATCAAGGTCGACACCACCCAGCTGGCGAAGGCGAGCGTGAAGGTCGAAGGGGTCACCGTTCCTCAGGACGCAACCAACGGCTGGAGCATCGACGCGACCTCTTCGAACACGCTGCTTTTCAACGGGACCGCCTGCACCAACTGGCGGATGCCGAACAACAACGACATCAGCTTCGCCTTCCCTTGCGGCACCATCATCTTCGAGTGAACCCATGAATGACCATCGACTCTCCTTGTTGTGCGCGGCGACGCTGGCGTTCGGCTGCAGCGCCGGCGTGAGCGGGAAGACCGGCAGCGGCGGCTCCACCGGCACCGGCACCGGTGGCAGCGGCGGCTCCACCGCCAGCGGCGGCTCCACCGCCAGCGGCGGACGCGGCGGCAGCTCCTCGACCGGCGGCTCCAACGGCACCGGCGGCAGCTCCAGCGGCACCGACGCCAGCCTGGACGGCGCCTGCGCGGCCTCCACGGTGGGCGCCCAGCCGGTCCCGCTCGATCTCTACTTCTTGATGGACAGCTCGAAGTCGATGAACGACCAGACGGGCGCCGGGACGACCAAGTGGGCCGCCGTCAGCTCGGCGCTGAACACCTTCTTCACCGACTCCGGCTCCGCCGGGCTCGGTGTGGCGCTCAAGTACTTCCCGGACGAGCAGTCGAAAGCCCCGGCCTCCTGCGCGATGGCGTCGGACTGCACGGTCGGCGGCACCAGCTACGGCGCCTGCGACTTCCGGGACACCTGCGTCAGCAGCGGCGCATCAACCACTGCCGTTTCCCCTCTGTGTATCGACGCCAGCACGTGCGGCACGCAGACCTGCTCTCGGATCAAGAGCTGCACCGACGGGAGCTACTGCGCCGCGGGACCGACGGCGCCCACGACCGCCTGCACCGGCTGCAGCGACTTCGCGGGGTACTGCCACCTGCGAGATATCTGCACGAGCAGCGAGTACGCCACCCCGAACGTCGCCATCGGGACGCTGCCGGGCGCAGCCTCCGGGCTCGCCTCATCGCTCTCGGGTCACACCCCCGACGGCTACACGCCGACTGGACCCGCCCTGACCGGCGCCATCACCTGGGCGAAGCAGCAACAAACCAACAATCCAGACCACAAGGTGGCGATCGTGTTGGTGACCGACGGGCTGCCCGGGGGATTCATCCCGGGATTCCCGCCTGCAGAGTGCGCACCAAGTGATATTCCGGGGATCTCCGCGATTCTCAGCGGAGCGGCCACCGGAACGACCCCGATCCTCACCTTCGTCGTCGGGATCTTTAACCTCAACTCGGCCGAAGGGATGATGGCACCGTCCAACCTGATGTCGCTGGCTCAGGCCGGCGGGACCGACAGCGCGGTCATCATCGACGTCACGGGGAACACCGTCACGCAACAGCTGCACGATGCGCTCGCCAAGGCGCAGAGCAAGGCGATCGCGTGCTCGTACTCCATCCCGCCGTCGACGGGGGGGACCGGCGTCGACTTCAACAAGGTCAACGTCCAGTTCACCGGCAGTGCCGGCTCGACCACCATCGGGCACACCGGCTCGTCGTCGGCTTGCGACAAGGGGGGCTGGTACTACGACGTCGATCCGGCGGCCGGGACGCCGACGAAGATCATCGCCTGCCCTTCGACCTGCACCCAGTTCAACGCGGACGTCAGCGGACACGTCGACATCGTCCTCGGCTGCGCCACCATCAGCGTCGGATAGCGTCGCCGAGATCGAACGCCGACCAGAGGCTGGAGGCGTCGTCGCTCCACCCTCGCCCCCCGGGCGGCAAGGGGCGCCAGCGCGCGTCGTGGCCGAGCGCCTGTAGGTCTCGCGCCTCGCGCGCGAGCACCACCCAGGCCGACGGGGAGATCCCCGCATTCACCTCGGCCTCCGTCACGCCGCCGAACCGCTTGATACCAATCAGCCCCTCCGCGGCCGCGGCGCCCGCGACGACCGGCACGAGTGACAGGTACTGGTTCGACAGGTGAAACGCCAGCAGGCCCCCGGGCCCGAGCTTCCGCGCGTAGAGCGCGAGGGCCTCGCGGGTCAGCAGGTGGGCCGGCACGGCGTCCGAGCTGAAGGCGTCGAGCACCAGGAGCCCGAACGTCCCGTCAGGGACGCCGCCCAGCGACAGCCGACCGTCACCGAGCACGACGTCCACCTGCCCGCGCGTGTCGGCGAGATAGCTGAAGAGGCCACGATCGCGCGCGATGTCCACGATGGCCGGATCGATCTCGAAGTAGGTCCAGTGCTCGCCAGGCGCTGCGTAGGCGGCGAGCGTGCCGACGCCGAGCCCGACGAGACCGACGCGCTGGCGCTGAGGTCGGCCGGCGAGCGCCTTCATGACGTCGCCGATCGGTCCGCCGCGGCTGTAGTAGGTGAGGGGCTCTCGGCGCCGGCCCGGCGCCAGATCCTGCGCGCCGTGAACGGTGTTTCCGTTGGCCAGCCTCAGCATCGAAGGTCCGACCCGCACCACCTTGTGGACGGCGTAGAAGCTGCGGGCCTCGAACACGATGTGCGCCGCCCCCTGCACGTAGAAGGCGCCCGAGGCCATCATCGCCGCCAGGCCCAGGCCGAACCGACGGGGCCGCCCGCGAAAGGCGTAGACGGCGCAGCCGGCCGCGGCCAGCAAGAAAGCGAGCGCCACGCTCTCGGCCCGCGGGCCGAGGTGAGCGGACGCTCGCCCGAGCACCCAGACGGCGCCCGTCAAGAGCACGGCCAGGACCGCCGGGAGCGTCAAATCGCGGCGTCGCTCGACCGGCCCGTCGACCGCAGACGCGGGCGCGGGCCGAAGCAGCGCCGCCGCCACGAAGCCGAGCGGATACTCCACGACCGAGCGAAACAGCACCGGCGCCAGGAACACGTTGAAGAGTCCGCCCAGGGCCCCGCCAAAGGCGACCCAGAGGTAGAACTCGGTCGACCGCGCGGCGGAGGGACGGCTGGCGGCCAGCGTCTGATGGCAGCAGAGCGCCGTCACGAAGAAGGTCGCCAGATGAACGGGGATGAGGACCAGCGCTCCCCCCACCGTCGTCAGGAACATCTCCGCGGCCAGCGGCACCAGCAAGAGAGGTTGCAGCCAGAGCATCCGCCGCGGGGAGAGCAGCTCCCGCCGGCTGAAGGCGAGGATGAACGTCGCCAGGTAGAGGGCCAGGGGGATCACCCAGAGGAGCGGCAGCGCGAGGAGATCGGTGGTCACGTAGGTGGTGACCGAGAGCAGGAGGCTCGAGGGGACCATCGCCAGGGCCAGCCAGCGCGCCCGTTCGCTCCAGCGCGGGCGGTCGAGGCCGACGCCGTCGCGCAGGGGCTCGGCCACCGGCAGCGGCGCCCGCTCACCCGGGCGCGACAGCTGGCGCACCGTCACCATCGCGCAGGCCCCGACGAACCCGACCGCCAGCCCCAGGCCCCCGTTCCAGAGATGCCGCTGGCGAGCCAGACCGATGAGGGGTTCGATCACCACCGGGTAGGCGCAAAGCGCCACCAGGCTGCCCGTGTTGCTGGCGGCGTACAGAAAGTAGGGGTCGCCGGCGTGGCCGTGCCGCGTCGAGGCGACCCAGGCCTGCAGCAAGGGGGCCGTGGCGGCCAGCAGGACGAAGGGCGGGCCGATCGTCAGCGCCAGACGCGCGAACAGCCAGAGCGCCTGATGCGCGGGCGGCGGCGCCCAACCCCCGAGCGCCGCGAGCGGGAGCAGCCAGGCGACGGCGGCCAGCACCGCGACGTGGAGCGCGGCGCTGGCCCGGGCCGGCAAGCGCGCGGCGAGGAGGTGGGCGTAGAGGTAACCGACCACCAGCGCGAGCTGAAAGAACGCGACCGACGTGGTCCAGACCACCGCCCCGCCGCCAAGCGCGGGGAGCAACCCCTTGGCGACGAGCGGTTCGACGGCGAACAGCAGCGACGACGTGAGGAACAGCGTCGTCGCGAAGAGCGGAACGAGCACGTCCCGCCAGAGTACCGCGTTGCGGGCCCGGGCCGCGGCTACTTGTTCTGCTTGGCGCGGTACTCGGCCATCATGACCTCGCGCGCCTGCTTGGGGACCTCGGCGTACTTCTGGAACTCCATGGTGAACTCACCCTTGCCCTGGGTGACGGAGCGCAGATCGGTCGAGTAGCCGAACATGTCGTTCAGCGGAACCTCGGCCATCGCCTGGACGAAGCCTTCCTGCTTCTCCGAGGAGATGATGGTGCCGCGGCGCTGGTTGAGCCCGCCCATGACCGCCCCCTGGAACTCCTCGGGGAACTGCACCTCGACCCGCATGATCGGCTCGAGGATGGTCGGCTTGGCGATGGCGTAGGCCTCGCGGAAGCCCATGAGCGCCGCCGTGCGGAAGGCGATTTCCGACGAGTCGACCGGGTGGGAAGCGCCGTCGTTGATGACGCACTTCACGCCCACGATGGGGAACCCGATGAGCGGACCCTTCTTGATCGCCTCGCGGAAGCCCTTCTCGCAGGCGGGGATGAACTCGCGCGGGATCGACGCCGCCGACGATGTCGTCCTCGAACTCGAAGCCGGTCGGGTGATCGGCCGGCAGCGGCTCGATGTAGCCGCCGACCTTGCCGTACTGGCCCGAGCCGCCGGTCTGCTTCTTGTGGGTGTAGTTGAACTCGGCGTGCAGGCCGATCGCCTCGCGGTAGGCGACCTGCGGCTTGCCCGAGATCACCTCGCAGGCGTACTCGCGCTTCATCCGCTCGATGTAGATCTCGAGGTGAAGCTCGCCCATGCCGCTGATGATGGTCTGGGCCGACTCCTCGTCGCGGTGGACGCGGAAGGTCGGGTCTTCCTTGGTGAAGCGGTTGAGCGCCTTCGAGAAGTTGGTGGCGTTCCCCTTGTCCTTGGGGGCCACGGCCAGCGAGATGACCGCGTCGGGGACGTGCATCGACGTCATGGTGTAGTTGATCGACTCGTTGGTGAACGTGTCGCCCGAGGCGCACTCCACGCCGAAGAGCGCCACGATGTCGCCCGCCGAGGTGGTCTCGATGTCGTTCATCTCGTTCGAGTGCATGCGGACGAGCCGCGGCACCTTGACCCGCTTCTGGTTGGCGCTGTTGTTGACGATGAAGTCGCCCTTGGTCAGCGTCCCCTGGTAGATGCGCATGTAGGTGAGCTGTCCGTAGCGGCCGTCCTCCAGCTTGAACGCCAGGCCGACGAAGGGCTTCTTGGCGTCCGACTCGAGAATCACCTTCTCCTCGTCCTTGTTCTGGTCGAGCGCGACGTTGGTGACCTCCTTGGGGTTGGGGAGGTACATGTTGACGCCGTCGAGCAGGAGCTGGACGCCCTTGTTCTTGTAGGCCGAGCCGATGAAGACCGGCGTCATCTTGAGCGCGATGGTGACGCGCCGGATGGCGGCCCGGAGCTCCTCGACGGACGGGTCCTGCTCGGCCAGGAACTTGTCGGCGATGGCGTCGTCGTGATCGGCGATGGAGGCGATCATGTCGTGCCGGGCGGTCTTGGCCTCTTCCAGGCGGTCGGCCGGGATCTCCTCCTCGCGGATGTCCTCACCGTCGTCGCCGTCGAAGTAGAAGGCCTTCATCTGGATGAGATCGATGATCGCCTCGAAGTCGGCCTCGGCGCCGATGGGCAGCTGGGTGGTGATGGTGTTGTGGCGCAGCTTGTCCTTGAGCTGGGCGGTGACGCGCGCCGGGTCGGCGCCCGCGCGGTCGAGCTTGTTGATGAAGGCCAGGCGCGGCACGTTGTAGCGGCGCATCTGACGATCGACGGTGTACGACTGCGATTGCACGCCCGAGGTGCCGCAGAGGACCAGCACGGCGCCGTCGAGGACGCGCAGCGCGCGCTCGACCTCGATGGTGAAGTCGACGTGGCCGGGGGTGTCGATGAGGTTGATGTTGTAGCCCTTCCACTCGCAGTAGGTGGCGGCCGACTGGATGGTGATCCCCTTCTCGCGCTCGAGATCCATCGAGTCCATCTTGGCGCCGACGCCCGACTTTCCGCGGACCTCTTCGATCTTATGGATCTTGCCCGTGTAGAAGAGGATGCGCTCGGAGAGCGTGGTCTTCCCCGAGTCGATGTGGGCGGAGATTCCGATGTTGCGGACCTTGTCGAGAGAGATGGCCATGACGAATTGTTCCTTCGGGGTGCGGTGGTAAGGGCGCGGAGTTTAGTGAAGTTTGGGGCTTTCGCTAGCGCGAAAACCACCGTCTAGGATGCCAGGGGTCTGGCGCGCGTTACCGCACGCCGACCAGCTCCACGTCGAACACGAGGGTGGCGTTGGGGGGAATCGGCCCGCCCGGCGTGCCGCGCGCGCCGTAGGCGAGATCGGGCGGAATGGTCAGCTTGCGCTTGCCGCCCACCTTCATCCCCTCGATCCCTTGATCCCAGCCTTTGATGACCACGCCCCCGCCGAGCGGGAAGTCGATCGGCTGGCCGCGATCGTAGGAGCTGTCGAACTTGGTCCCGTCGGTGAGGCGCCCGGTGTAGTGAACGGAGACCGTCTTCCCCTTGGTCGCCAGCGCGCCCTCCCCGGGCTTCACCTCGTCGACGACCAGACCGCCCGCGGCGGCGGCGCTCTTCTTGCCGTCCTTGGAGTCGGCCGAGGCGCCTGAACCGCCCGCCTTGTGCAGGCAGCCCCCGGAGAGCGCCACGGCGAGAGCCATCAGAGGTCCAACCAGCTTCGTCATTTGGCGCGGCACCATAGCACGCCGCCCGGGGTGGCCAACACGCGCGCGGTCGTTCAACCGATGGCAGCGGTCCGGACCAAGATCTCGCTGACCGGTCCGCGGCTGCGCCCGACCGAATTGATCGCGCGACGCGCGGGGACCTTCTGGTGCTTGAGCCCCGCGTAGAGCTGCAGCGTGGTGCGACAGTACGAGTTCGACAGGACGGCCGGGACGCTGTTTCGAGAGAGCTCACCGAGCGCGTCGGCCAATCGTTGTTGATCCTCCTGTCCGAACGCGCGCTGCGCGTAGGCGGTGAACGAGGAGGTGCGCGACAGCGGCACGTAGGGGGGATCGAGGTAGACGAAGTCGTTCGCGCCCGGCTGGCACCCTTCGAGCATCTGGCGAAAATCGCCCAGGACGATCTCCACATTCTGTTGCAGCGCCCGCGAGGCCGCCGTCAAACGCGGAACATCGCAAATCGTCGGCCGTGCGTAGCGGCCGAAGGGCACGTTGAACTGCCCGCCGCTGTTCACCCGATAGAGCCCGTTGTAGCCGCAGCGATTGAGATAGATGACGCGGGCGGCGCGCGCGGCGCTGGAGAGCCGTGCCGGATCCTTGGCCCGAATTCTATAGTAGTCCACTGGGGTGTTGCGGTGCTTGCGCAGCTCCGCGATCACCGCCTCCACGTCGTCGCGCACCGTCTGGTAACAGTTGACCAGCTCGGGGTTGGCGTCGCCGAGCACGGCGCGAGTGAAGCGCTTCTCGGCCGCCAGGGCGAAGAACACCGCGCCGCCGCCCACGAAGGGCTCGCAGTAGGTGTCGATGCGCGCGGGTGCGAGAGCCAGAATGCGCGGCAACAACTGACGCTTGCCGCCCGCCCACTTGAGGAACGGCGCTGGCGGCGCACCATCATGCATGTTGCGTTCTTGCGTAGCGTGAATCGCTGGCGGCGTGCAAGCAAAAGGGATCGTCACTGATCCTCGGATCTCGAATCGTAGTCCAAGTCGTCCTCGCCGTTGCGTGCGTCACCCAGTTTTTACCGTCTTTTCTGCTGTTTTTTGTTCCGTCGCACGATCTTTCTCTTTAGAGTCTTGGGCCTGAAACAGCGGGCCGCGCAGCGTCCCCCGCTCCGACAAGCCAGGAAAAGGAGACCGACATGGCGAAGGTTCTGACGAAGTCCCAGATCATCCAGACGATCGCTGATGCTCACAAGGACAAGCTGGCGCGCAAGGATGTCGCCCGCCTCCTCGAGTCGCTCACCACGGTCGGACACAAGGAGCTCAAGAAGAACGGGATCTTCGTCCTGCCAGGGTTCGCCAAGTTCGTCGTCGTGAAGAAGCCGGCCACCAAGGAGCGCCAGGGGATCAATCCCTTCACCAAGGAGCCGATCACGATCAAGGCCAAGCCGGCCCGCAAGGTGCTGAAGGCCCGCCCGGTCAAGGCCGCGAAAGACTCGCTCGCCTAACGCTCGCTGCGCTCGCGGCGCGAGGGGGACTACGTCCCCCTCACGGGCTCCCGACGCTCGCTGCGCTCGCTGCGTGAGGGGGACGGGTCCCCCTCAC
>CAWKBC010000040.1:0-172002 GCA_963847705.1 uncultured Pseudomonadota bacterium
GGCTCCCCCTCTTCAGCGCGACGCCGGCTCGGCGGAGCCGAGCCTCCCGTTGGAAAAGACGCTGCGCTTCGCGCGCTCTACGCCGCGAATGTCGAGGCCAAGAGAGCTTCGGTGAATTCGGGGACGTCACGAAAGCGCGGGGCGCGGGCCCACGGATAGAAGTCGTAAGGGTCGATCATCGCCGCGCGGATCCCGACGGCGTGGGCGCCGTCGACGTCGGCCGACGGTGAGTCGCCGACCATGAGGGCCTCGCTGGCATCGACGCCGAGCCGTTCGAGTGCCAGCGCGAAGATGCGAGGGTCGGGTTTCGTGAACCCCACGACCGAGGAGTCGATGACCGTCGCGAAGAGAGCGTGCAGGTCGATCTCGATCAGCATCTGTTCGATCGTCCCCTCGCTGTTGGAGACGACGGCCAGCTTGAAGCCGGCGGCGCGGAGCCGCTCGAGCGACTCGCGGACACCGGTGCCGATGCGGCGCCAGGCGTTGCTGGCGCGGTGCTCGCGCAGGATGACGGACGCCGCGTGATCGAGTGAGGCGGGTTCGCCGGGCGCCTCCGCCAGGGCGAGCAGCCGGCGGTAGAGGTGCTGGTGCCAGCTGAAACCTCCGTCCGCGTGCGTGCGCATGATGACCCCTTCCGTCTCGCGAAACTCGGAGCGCAGCGCACGTTCGGCCTGCTCCAGCGCCGCCGCGTCGACGGTCACGCCAGCCTGGGCGGCGTAGGCGGCCAGCCGCACGCCGTCGTGGAAGGTCAGCGTGAACCCGGCGTCGAAGAGGATGGCGCGGGGGGTCGGTTTGAACAGCGCCGCAGCTTCCTGGTATGAGGCGGACATGGTCAGGTTGAACCGGATCTACACCAAAGCCGGCGACGGCGGCGACACCCGCCTGGTGGGCGGTCAAAAGGTCCGCAAGGATGCCCTGCGGATCGAGGCCTACGGCACCATCGACGAGCTGTCGGCCTGCATCGGCCTGGCGCGCACGGCGCTGGCGGCGCCCGGCGCGCCCGCGGGTGCCGGGGCGCTGGCCGCCATCCTCCTGCGCGTCCAGAACGAGCTCTTCAACCTGGGCAGCGATCTCGCCACGCTGGCCGCCGATCGCCGCCCCCAGCAACCGGTGATCGAGGAGCGGCACGCCACGAAGCTCGAAAACGAGATCGACGACTGGAACAGCACGCTCCCCGAGCTGCGCAGCTTCGTCCTGCCAGGCGGGGGGATGGTCGCCGCCCACCTTCACCTGGCGCGCACCGTCTGTCGCCGCGCCGAGCGCCTCATCGTCCGGCTCGGCGACGCCGAGCCGATCGGGGCCGCCGTGATCCCCTACGTCAATCGCCTGTCGGACGCGCTCTTCGTGATGAGCCGTCACGCCGCGCGCCTCTACGGCGAGCCCGAGCCGCTGTGGGAACCGGAGGAGACGTAGCCCGACAGCGCCCGCCCGACGCCAGAGGCGCGCAAAGCGAACGACGAAGCCGGTGAGAACGGCGTATTCTGCCCAGGTGGCCATCGTGATCCGCGACGGCGTCCCGCTGGCGCCGTTCACGACGCTGGAGCTGGGCGGACCGGCGCGGCACTTCGTCGAGGCGCCGGACGAGGCCGCCGTCACCGAGGCGCTGCGCTGGGCCGACGGCCGCAGGTTGCCGGTGGCGATCCTGGGAGGTGGTTCGAACATGGTCGTCTCCGATGCGGGATTCGACGGTCTGGTCGTCCGGATCGCCACGCGCGGGGTTCGGTTCGAGCTGTCGGGAGGCGGCGCGGAAGTGACCGCCGCGGCCGGCGAGCCCTGGGACGCGCTGGTGGCCGAATCCGTCGGGCGCGGGCTGGGCGGCCTCGAATGCCTCTCCGGGATTCCGGGGCTGGTGGGCGCCACGCCCATCCAGAATGTCGGCGCCTACGGGCAAGAGGTGGCCGAGACGATCCGCTCGGTGCGGGTGCTGGAACGCGGTACCTGGCAGACGCGCCAGCTTTCGCCCGAGGCGTGCGGGTTCGGCTACCGGGACAGCACCTTCAAGCACGAGCCCACCCGGTTCGTGGTCCTGGCCGTCACCTTCGGGTTGGTCCCGGGCGCCGCCCCGGTGGTTCGCTACCGTGAGCTGGCCGAGAGCCTGGCCGGCGCCGGCCAGGCGGCTCCCACGCTGGCCGAGGCGCGCGCCGCCGTGCTGGCGCTGCGGGCCGGAAAGTCGATGCTGGTGGCCGCGGGCGATCCCAACCGGCGCAGCGTCGGATCCTTCTTCACCAACCCCATCGTCGAGGCGGCCGAGGCCGCGGCCGTGGCCCTGCGCGCCGGCGCCGACGGCGCCAGCATGCCGCGCTGGCCGGCCGGCGACGGAGCGGGCCGGGTCAAGCTCTCCGCCGGCTGGCTCATCGAGCGGAGCGGCGTCGCCAAGGGGCTGCGTCGCGGTCCCGTCGGCGTCTCCAGCGCGCACGCGCTGGCCCTGGTCCACCACGGCGGCGGCACGACGGCTGAGCTGATCGCGCTGGCCCGGGAGATCCGGGAGGCGGTCCGGCGGCGGTTCGGCGTCACGCTGGTCCCGGAGCCGACTTTCGTCGGCGTCGCCTGGAACCTCGAGGCCGGCTGAGCATCTTCCAGGGCGGCGAGCGGGCGGTCCTGGCGCGCCCGGGCCGTCTTCATGCTTCTTCACATCTGGGCGCTTGACAGCGGAGCTGGAAAGGCGGAACTTATTCAGACCATGAACCGCCGTTCACCCGATGAACGACAGCCCCCAGCTCAGAGCCTGCGCGAGCGGTTCCGGGAGACCACCCTGCAGGCGGTGCTGACCGCCGCCGAGGATGTGTTCGCCGACGCTGGCCTGCACGCCGGGCACATGGGGGAGATCGCCGAGCGCGCCGGGGTGGCGGTGGGGACCCTCTACAACCACTTCGCCGATCGCGAGGCGCTGCTGGCGGGGCTCTCTGACGCGCGCTACGCCGAGATGCTGGCGCAGGTGGACGCCGCCCTCAAGGCCAGCGTCGGCCGCCCGTTTCGCGAGCGCCTGCGGGCCCTGGTGGTGGCGATGCTCAGCTACTGGGAGCGCCACCGAAAGTTCGTCCAGATCGTCCTGCAGAACGAGACCGGGCGGTACCAGCGGACCTTCCCCACCCTCTGCGCCCACATGCGAACGAAGATGAAAGAGATCTACACACGCGTCGAGAAGCTCACCACCCAGGGGGTGCGCGAGAAGGCGCTCCGCTCCGACCTGGCCGACCTGGCCCCCTTCTTTCTCATGGGCATGATGCGCTCGCTCCTCATGCGCGACGTGATCCACGAGATCGGCGACGGTCTCACGGTCGAGGCCGATCGCCTGCTGAGCGCCTTCCTGGGCGGCATGGGGGTCCCGTCATGAGCGCCGTCGCCGGGAGCTTCCCGCTCGCGCCCGCGCGCGCGCCCGTCAACAAATGGCTGGTCACCCTCTCGGTGACCTTCGGGACGCTGATGGGGGCCATCGACACCTCGATCGTCGCCGTCGCCACGCCCCACCTGTCGGGCTCGCTCGGCGCCACCGTCGAGGAGATGACCTGGGTGACCACCGGGTTCGTCATCGCCACGGTGGTGGTCATGCCGCTCACCGCCTTTCTGGGCCGGTTCTTCGGCCAGAAGCGCGTCTATCTCTTCTCCCTCGGTCTGTTTCTGGTCGGCTCGGCCCTCTGCGGCCTGGCCCGCTCGCTGCCGATGATGGTGTTTTGCCGCGCGCTGCAGGGCCTGGGCGCCGGCGCGCTGCAACCGACCGAGCAGGCGATCCTGCGCCAGACCTTCCCGCCCGAGGAGCAGGGGATGGCGATGGCGCTGTTCGGGCTGGCGGTGGTCGTCGGTCCGGCGGCCGGCCCGGTCCTGGGCGGCTACATCATCGACAACATGAACTGGCCCTGGATTTTCTACATCAACATCCCGGTCGGTCTGCTCGGCATCTTCATGGTGACCCGCTTCGTGCACGAGCCGGAGGACATCCGTCGCGCCAACCGCGAGCGCGCCGCCGAGCAGCGCAAGAACCTCGACTGGCAGGGCGTCCTCCTCATGACCTTCGGGCTCGCCTCGCTGCAGTACGTCCTCGAGGAAGGGAGCCGCAACGACTGGTTCTCCTCGATGCCAGTCGCGGTCTGCACCTTCCTGGCCTTCTTCCTGCTGGCCGCCTTCGTCATCCGGGAGCTCACCGCGCCGGTGCCGGCGGTCGACCTGTCCCTGTTCAAGGACAAGGTGTTCCTCTCCGGGACGATCATCGGGTCGATCATGTTCTCGGTCCTGATGTCGATCACCTTCCTGCTGCCGCTCTTCATGCAGGAGCTGCTGGGGTTCTCGGCGGTCCAGGCCGGCCTGGCGCTCATGCCCCGGGCGCTGGCCATGATGATCGCCATCCCGCTGGCGGGGCGGCTCTACAACTACGTCCAGCCGCGCATCCTGGTGATGATCGGCGTCGTGCTGGTGGCGCTCAGCGCCTACGAGATGTCGCGCTACACGCTCGACACCAGCAGCCACTCGGTGGTCGCCGCGATCATCCTGCAAGGGTTCGGCTTCGCCCTGATCTTCGTGCCGCTCACCACGGTGGCGCTGGCCAGCATCCCGCGCTTCCGCATGACCGACGCCACCGGGCTCAACTCGCTCTTGCGCCAGATTGGCGGCTCGCTCGGGCTGGCGGCCTTCGCCACGCTGCTGCCGCACTTCGTGCAGACCGCGCGCGCCGGCCTGGTCTCGCACCTGGTGGCCGGCCGCCCCGAGGTGATGCAGCGGATCGGCGGGATTCAGGCCGGTCTCGTCGCCCGCGGGCTCGATCCCGCCACCGCCACCGCCACCACCCGCCGTGTCCTCGACGGCATGATCACCCGCCAGGCGATGCTGCTGGCGTTCGAGCGGATGTTCATCCTGGCCGGCATCGCCTTCCTGATCGTCATCCCGATTTCGTTCCTGCTCAAAGCGCCCGCCAACATGCGCGGCAAGCGCGTCGACCTTCACTAACAAGCGAGAGAAACAGCATGGAAAGCGCCGCACAACCCTCACAATCCACCCCGGCCATCAACGATCGACCGCAGCCCGTGGTGGCCACGCCGCTCACCGCGGCCGCACCCGCCGTCGTCGTGGCGGACGCCCCGGCCAAGCGCAAGCGCAAGCCGTTCGTCATCCTGGGCGTCATCGCCGTCCTCGCCCTGGCCTTCATCGGCGTCTACACGATGATGACCTCGGGGCGGGAGAACACCGATGACGCCCAGATCGCCGCCGACGTGGTGCCGATCGGCACCCGGGTGGCGGGCGCGATCGCACGCGTCCACGTCAAGGAGAACCAGCAGGTCAAGCGGGGCGACCTCCTGATCGAGATCGACCCCAGCGACTACGACGCGCGCGTGCAGCAGGCCGAGGCCGAGCTCGCCACCGCGAAGGCGCAGGCCGACGGCGCCCAGGCGCAGGTGGAGATCGTCGACGCGACCTCCAAGGGTGGCCTCGCCTCCGCGAAGGCCGCGCTCTCCGGCTCCAACGCCGGCGTCCAGAGCGCCAGCGCGCAGATCGCCGCCGCGCACGCTGAAGCCGCCCGCGCCGACGCCGATCTCAAGAAGGCGCAGATCGATCTCGATCGCGCCCGCACGCTCCGCCAGGCCAACGCCGTGCCGCAGGAGCGGCTCGACAGCGTGCAGATCGCCTTCGACTCGGCGCAGGCCGCCAAGGCCCAGGCCGACGCGCAGGTCGCGCTGGCCGAGGACGCCCGCCGCAGCGCCGAGAGCCGGGTGGGCGAGGCGCGCGGCAAGGTCAGCCAGAGCGCCCCCATCGCGCCCCAGATCGCCGCGGCCCGCGCCAACGCCGATCTGGCCAACGCCCGCGTCCGCAGCGCCGAGGCCTCGCTGGCGCTGGCCAAGCTGCAGCTCGGCTACACCAAGATCTCCGCCCCCGCCGACGGCTTCGCCTCCAAGCTGACCGTCCACGAGGGGCAGCTGGTCTCCATGGGCCAACCGCTCATCCAGCTGGTCCCGAACGCGACCTACCTCGTCGCCAACTTCAAGGAGACGCAGGTCGGCCGCATGCGCGTCGGTCAGCCGGTCGAGGTCACCGTCGATGCCCTTCCGGGCCGCTCGTTCGCGGGGAAGGTCGACAGCCTCTCGGGCGGCACCGGCGCCAGCTTCTCACTCCTGCCGGCCGACAACGCCACCGGCAACTTCGTCAAGGTCGTGCAGCGTGTCCCGGTGCGGGTCGCCTGGGTGAACCTCCCGGGCGACGTGGACCTGCGCGCCGGCCTCTCGGCCGACGTCACCGTCGACGTGAGGCAGTAACCATGCGCCGACAGCTCGCTCTCTCCGTCACCCTGGCCACAACTCTGTCAGCCGCCTCGTTCGCTCACGCCGCGCCGCGCGCGCTGACCATCGACGACGCGGTCGCGCTGGCGCTGCGGACCAACCCCCAGCTCGCCTCGGCGCGCGCCCGCGCGGAGGCGGGTGACATCACCGCCGTCTCCGTCGGCCGCCGCATGCTGCCCGCGATCCACGTCAGCGACGAGGCCCAGCTCTGGAACGCACCGTTCGCCATCGCCTTCCCGTCG
Source organism: uncultured Pseudomonadota bacterium (assembly GCA_963847705.1). Taxonomy (GTDB): domain Bacteria; phylum Myxococcota_A; class Polyangia; order Fen-1088; family Fen-1088; genus JADGRB01. Next base: position 6,506 of record CAWKBC010000040.1, read on the forward strand.
ACCGGCCCGTCGACGGGCGCGGCCATGGCGCCGATGGCCTTCGTGGTCCGCAATCAGGAGACCAACACTTTCACCGCCGCGTTCGATCAGCCTCTGATGGGGCTGTTTCGGGCCAACGACGAGCGCGAGACGCTGACGGAACAGAGCGCCGGCGACCGTGCGCAGATCGCGGCCGGCGAAGCAGACCTCCGCGCCAACGTCGAGACGCAGTTCCTCCGCGTCTTCGAGGCCCAGGCGCTGGAGCAGATCGCCAGCTCTTCGGTCCACGAGCTCGGTGACCAGGTCACCGTGGCCAAGGCGCGCCTGGCCAGCGGCGTCATCACCAACGCCGATCTGCTGCGCATCGAGGTGGCCGTGGCGAACGCCGAGCAGCAGGCGCTCGAGGCCCACAGCCAGGGTGTGACGTCGCGCGCGCAGCTCTTCGCGGCGATCGGCCTCTCACCGGCCGACGCGGCCGAGCTGACGCTGATCGCCCCCGAGGCGCGCCTGGCGGCCGTGCGCGCCAAGGGGTCCTCGCCCTCGCTGGCGGCGCTGATGCCGCTGGCCCGGGATCACCGCCCCGAGATCGCCCGTCAGGCGCACCTGATCCTGGCCGCCGATCGCCAGGTCGGCGCCAGGACGTACGCGCTCCTTCCGGACATCGACCTCGAGGGTGCCTACATCCGCACCGACGGTCAGCTGTTCGCTCCGCCGAACTCCGCCTTCCTGGGGATCAAGGCGAACTGGGCCATCTGGGAGTGGGGCGCGTCAGATCTCCAGCGCAAGGCCGCGGCGGTTCAGGCCGACGCCGCGCGCCGTGACCAGGAGATGCTGGCGCGTCAAATCGAAGCCGAGCTCAGCACCAGCCTGGCGCAGGGTGACGCCGCGCGGGGCGCGGTCGGTACGGCCGAGACGGCGGTGGCCAGCGCCGAGGAGGCCTACCGGGTCACCGACGCGGCGCTCAAGGCGGGCACCGCCACCACCACCGACCTGCTCGAGTCGCAGTCGGCGCTCAGCCAGGCGCGCCTCAACCTGACGCGCGCCCAGTACGAGCTGGTCCTGGCCGACGTCGCGCTGGCGCACGCGAGCGGCTCCGTCGGCGTTGCGGGATTGGCGCCGCTGTGAAAAACTGAGGGTCGCACATGATCACCCGAGCGCTCTCCAAGACCCTCCTTCTCCTCGCGATCTCCGTCGTGGTCCCCGCGGTGGCGCGCCCCGCCCTGGCGGGCGTCCACAGCGCGCAGGGGCGCCGTCACCGCCACCGCCACCACGAACGGCGCCGCGAGCACCAGCGCGAGCACGAGGCCCGCGGCGAAGACCACGGCAACCACGACGGCGAACGCCACGGCGAGCTGTAGCGTTATCTAGCTCAGGACCCTCAACGGGTCCCGCGCCCCCCCGCGATGAGCTCGAGCCGGCAAACCCGTCTCTCCCTCGCGCGTTCTAGATCGGGACCCTCAACGGGTCCCGCGCCCCCCGCGATGAGCTCGAGCCGGCAAACCCGTCTCTCCCTCGCGTTCTAGATTGGGACCCTGCCGACGGGTTCCCCTCGCCTTGTCTCCCCGGCAGTCCGGCTACGGGGGGCAGATCGTCGGATCGGGGTTGGCGGAGTTCGAGCAGATGGGGTGTTGCACCCACGCGTTCACCACCTTCATCTCCCAGTCGTTCAGAGGCGGCGCCGGCGGAGGTGGCATGGGATCCGGAGAGCTCGGGCCGATGTACGTGGCGATCGACTGGGCCCAGACGAGCGCGCCGCAGATACACTTCGTTTGGGGGGTGTTGAAGCAGGTTCCAGCGCCGCCGTCGGCCAGCGGAGGGCAAGTGTCACCGAACTGGGTGAGAAACGGCCCGGTCGGCCGTGTAGGACCGGCGGCCTTGTAAGTCATCCCCGGCACGCCTGCGGCGTTGAACGCGCCGCCGTCCGGACCGTTGCCGTGGCAGCGGGTACAGTGGGCCTGGAAGATCGGGAGCACGTCGGTGTCGAAGGCCGGCTGGGCGGGCGGCGACGGGTAGGCCACGCAGCCCACCCCTCCCAGCGCCAACGCGGCGACCAGGCCCCCGAAAAGACCGACGAGAAGCAACCTGGGTGGGCGGGTGTTCGTCATGGTGAACCCGGTTCCCTTGGCTCCGCCGTCTCGGCGTCGGGCCTACGGGCCGGGACAGATCGTCGGATCGGGGTTGGGGGAGTTCGAGCAGACGGGGTTGGCCGTCCAGGCGTTCACGACGTTCAGCTCCCAGTCGTTCAGGGGCGGCGCCGGCGGGGGCGGCATGCGCTCCGAGTAGTTGGGGTCGATGTACATCTTGATCATGGGGGCATAGACGAGCGCGCCGCATTCACACTTCGACGGGGGGCTGTTGAAGCAGGTTCCAGCGCCGCCGTCGGCCAGCGGGGGGCAGGCGTCGCCGAACCGGGTGAGAAAGGGGTCGGTCGGCTGGGGAGGCCCGGCGGCGTTGTAGGTCACGCCCGGCACGCCTGCGGCGTTCAGCGCGCCGCCGTCTGGACCGTTGCCGTGGCACCGGGTGCAGTGGGCCTGGAAGATCGGCAGCACGTCGGTGTCGAAGGCCGGCTGAGAGGGCGGCGACGGGTAGGACACGCAGCCCACCCCACCCAGCGCCAGCGCGGCGGCCAGGCCCCCGAGAAGACCGACCAGAAGCAACCTGATGGGGCGGGCGATCGTCATCGTGATGCTCACAAATAGTAGTGCAGTTGCAGCATGAAGAGCGACGCGCTCGCCTCGTTGGTCGTGCTCGGCCCGATGAACTGGTACCGACCGAGGCCGACCAGCTCGAAGTGCGCCCAGGGGAAGAAGTTGACCTCGAGGTCGACGGCGTTGCGTCCGGTGCCGGCCACCGACAGGTCCTCCTGATAGCGCTCGTAGGCGAGCCCGGCCATGAGGCCGCGGGTCGGGAAGAACGTGGCACCCAGGTAGGAGACGAACTGGTTCTCCCCGACTGAACCCGTGCTCACCACCTGCCGAATGAAGTTCGCCTCGCCGAGGAGCAAGAACTTCGACTGCTCGACCCAGAGCTTGCCGACGGCGCCGAATTCGTAGCGGGTCGCCTCGGTGGCCACGCCGATGCGTGTTTGCAGGCCGAGCGCGGCGATGCTCTTGAACCGCTTCTCGCCGTAGGCCGCGCCCCCGCTCTCCCGCACGCCGACCGATTGGAGCGCGTCGGGGAAGCTCTCCGGCGGCGGCGCGAACAGCGTCAGGTGCAGCTCCCAGTCGTCAGCGACGTATCCTCCGGAGATGTTGTAGGTCTCGTTGTAGATGTCGAAGCCGGTGTAGCGCTGCACGAAGAAGATGTGCTCGACGAAGCGCAAGCCATAGGGGGCGAAGAACTTGCCGATCCGCAGATAGGGCCCGGTCGGGCTGGGCCGCCACATCAGATAGTGCTCATTCGAGATCAACCGATCGGTGACGGAGTCGATCCGGTTGTCGAAGGTCTGGTCGCGGCCGACGTCGCCCCGGATCCCGCCTTCGAGGTAGAGCGAGAACTGATCGCCGAAGGCGAACCGCGCGTAGCCGTCGGCCTGCATCGGGAAAAACGAATACTCGGGCGACTCCGCCCCACCCGACGAGTTGATGAGGGCTGCCAGCCGGACGTCGGCCCCCAGCGCCAGCCAGGAGGGCGGCGCCCACAGACCGTGAAGGAATGCGCCGTCGCCGCCGAGGCTGATGGTGTCGCCCGCCTCGTCGCGCCCCCAGGAGGTGATGAGGCCGCCCCCCGCGGGATCGTAGTGGCACTGGCTGCAGCGGGTGGTCCCCGAGGAGAACTGAAACTGCGGGTAGGCGGAGGCCGCGCCGCCGAGGGAGAGCAAGACGAGGCCCGCGGTCAGCGCGCAGAAGATGAGTCTTCGCATGTGCATCTCGAACGTGGGGAGGTCAGTTGTCTTGCGCGCCCTGCGAGATCCAGTTCTCGATCAGCTGGATGTCGGCCTGGGGCAGCGGGTTGTCGGGGGGCATGCGGATCGATCCCTCGGCGTTCATCAGGTTCACGACCGGCGAGTACTGTGGGTAGCCGGGATAGACGTAAAAGGTCTGGAAGCCGCCGTCGCCGCTCTTGCCGACCAGCGTCTCGTAACCGATCCCGCGCGCGGAGAGATCGACGCCGCCCTGGTGCGTGATCGCGGAGTGGCAGTTCACGGTGGCGCAGCTCGGCTCCGTGATGGTGGCGGAGATGAACGCCCAGCTGGCGGGACGATCGTCGCTGCTGCCATTGCAGCCGCTGACCACAATCGAGAGGGCGGCTGCGACAACTGCCAAACAGGCCAGCCTCGGGGAGAGCATCGGGGGATTATGCATCAAGGTGGATCAGGCTCAACTTTGATCGCCGATATCCATAGGGGGCTCTCGTCGTCGGGGCTAGTTGGAATTCCGCGCGAAGTTCCGACATCCACGTGCAACTTTCCGCCAGCGTGCGGGACGACCCCGCTGAGTGTGATGGGAGTCGCCTCGGCCGGCCAGCCGGCCTGTGCCAAAGTGGCCCCGTCGGCCGCCAAGTCAACCGTCGCGCGAACCGCTGGGCCCGTCGCCTCCGCACGCATGGAGACGCGATAGCGCCCCACAGGCAGGTCGAGATCGAAGGCGGCAGCCGCCCGGGGCCCGGAGAGCCGCAGCCCGAAGCCGTCCCAGACGCCCCGCACCGGCGAGGGGGCCGCCCCCGGCGCGGGCTCGGTCGCGCGCACGTCACAGAGACGCTTGCCGCCGGCCACCTGGCAGACGCAGACCGCCCAGCGGTTCCTGTCGCGCAGGGCGGTCCCGGCGCTGATGACCCGAGGCCAGCCGACGAAGAGCAGCGCCAGGATTCCCCCGGCGACCAGCCCCTCGCGCGCCACCCGGCGGCGGGCCCCGCGGCGGGCCGTCTCGTCGCGACGAAAGAGATCTCTCGCGGCGGTCACGACCCAGGCCAGCCCGTTCCCGGCGAACGGCAGCAGGAGGACCACGATCGCCAGGTGGTAGCGGGCCTCGGCAAAAAACAGCGTGTAGAGGACCAGCAGCGCCAGCGGCAGCGGCAGCAGGGTCAGTGCCGGCCAGTTGCGCCGCGCGGCCGCGGCCACGATCCCGATCACCATCGCCGCGATCATCAGATAATAGCTGTCGTCGACCAACCGCTCGATGCCGGCCCGGTGGGCGTCGAACCAGCTGCCGGGCGGCAGCACGCTCTGGCGGTAGAGGGGCCAGTAAAGCAGCGGGCGCTCGGCCCCCAGGAGACGATCGGCCTTGGCCACGAGCAGACCGAGCGCGTAGCGCGGCGAGAAGGCGGTCCACTGCTTGGCCAGCGCGTAGGCGACGCGATCGGATTCCCGGTGTGGGGGCGCGAAGAGCGCGTAGCCGGTCCCCTCGGAGAACAGCCGATTGAGCGAGCGGCTGTAGCTCCCGTCGGAGTTGGGGTTCGCGCCGACCAGCGCCGTGTGGCCGCCGTGGCTGTCGGTGAAGAAGAGCTCGCCGTAGACGTGGTGGTTGCGCAGCCCCCAAGGGAGCAGCACCAGGAAGGCGACGACCGCGGCGGCGAGGGTGCGGGTGACGACGTGCAGCCAGCTGGCGCCCCGGGCACGAAAGTGGAACGCCGCCAGCAGCACCAGCGGCAGCGCGACCGCCCGCACGTAGGCGGCGAGCCCCATCGCCAGGCCGAACGCCGCCGGCGCCCCCAGCGGCCGTCGCGCGGCGTTGCGCGCCAGCAGCCAGACCGCCAGCCCCAGCAGCGCCGCCGCCGGCATGTCGGTGCCGGTCACGCTGGAGACCGCGATCCCCGCCGGCCAGAGCGCGCAGAGGAGGCCCGCCGTGAACGCGGCGCCGCGGCCGAAGATGGCACGCGCCGTGCCGTAAACCGCCGCCGTGGCGAGCGCGCCGGAGGCGACACCGATCATCTTCACGGCCAGGAGGCCGCCGCCGAAGGCGTAGACGCCGGCCGCCAGGTAGACGTAGCCCGGCATGTAGATGAACTCGGGATCGAGCCCGTGGCGCTCGACGAGGTAGCGCGCCGACTCGAGGTACATCGCGAAGTCGCCCACCGGGCGCGTGGGGACGACCAGCACCCAGAGCAGGCGCACGGCGAGCGCCAGCGCGGTCAGCAGCAGCCCCAAGGGGCCTTTATATCGCGCCGGGAGTCCCCCGCCCTATCACGATCCAGTGGCCGAACTGCGCCCCACCCCGCGGCCAGTCGGGCAGGCGCGTGGGCCAACCGCCGGGGCGAGCGTAGCCGACCAGGTATTCGGCGCCGGTCGACAGCAGGCTGTCGCGCGCGGTGGCGCGCGGCTCGCGGGTGACGATCAGGGTGACCGACTCGGTCCAGGGGATCCCGGCGGCGTGGGCGATCCCGATCTCGGCGAAAGAAAACGGCTCGATCATGACGCGCTCGCCGGGGCGGCGGACGGCGCGCAGGTGGGCGGCCAGCGCCCGATCCTCGCCGTCGAGCCGGGTGAGCGCCCCCATCGATTCGGCGCCCGCCCAGATCCGCTCGCGCCCTACGGTGGCGACCAGCCAGACGACGACGGAAAACGCGGCCGCCGAGGCGAACGCCGCGGCCCGGAAGGCGCGCGCTCGCTCGATCGGCACGGCGGTGACCGCCAGCGGCAGGAGCAAAGCCCCGGGGATCAGCGCGAAGCGCGCCAGCGGCTCGAAGCTCTGCGCGATGAGCCCCTCGGCGAGGTAGATCGCCGGCGGCCCCAGCGCGGCCACCACCACCAGGCGCATCGCCGGCGACAGCGCGCGCGCGCCGCGCTTGAGCGCCACGGCGGCCAGCACGGCGCCGGGCGGCGTCATGGCGGCGACAAAGGCCAGCGACCAGACGCCGAGCTGGCGCGCCCGCCCCAGCCAGGCCCCGTAGCGCGCCGCCGCCGACGCGCCCAGGCCGGCGTGGTCGCTGGAGATGTAGTGGGCGAAGAAGAGCGGATCGCCGCCCGACGCCGCCCCCCAGGCGAGCCAGGCGATCGGAAAGATCGACGCCGCCAGCGCGAAGACCACCAGGCCGCGCGTCACCGACGCCGGATCGGGCTTGCGGGCGAACCACCAGGCGGCGACGGCCACCATCGGCAGGGCCAGCCAGGCGTCATAGCGGGTGACCGCCGCCAGCGACGCCAGCAGGCCGGCGGCGGCGAACGTGCCCAGCTTCCGCGATTCCAGCGCGGCCAGGAGGCGCTCGAGCGCGCCGACCCAGAGAAGAAGATAGAGCGCCTCGCTCGACGCGGTGGTCGAGGCCTGCAGATGAAGCGGCGAGACCGCCAATGCGAAGGCGGCCAGCGGCGCGCGCGCCTCGCCGACCAACCGCCGGGCGAAGGCGAGAAACGGGAAGAAGACTGCCAGCCCGCAGAGCAACGACAGATAGCGCGACGAGCGCGGCGCGTAGCGGTCGAGCGCAATGAACGGGCGCATCAGGGTCGTGTGGAGCGGTCCGAACTGGCAGTAGGTGCGCGGCACGGCCGCGCTGGCGGGCTCGAGCACCATCCGCTCGGCGATGAGCGCGCGCATCGAGGCGTCGCCGTGCTTGTTCTCCGCGAACGGGAAGAGGCCGACCCGCAGCACGACCGCCAGCGCGAAGATGAGGAGCACGCCGGAGCGCTGGCCCGTCGCCGCGGTCCCCGTCGCCGAGGTCGACGAAGGCGAGGTCGACGAAGACAGGGTCGACGAAGACAGGGTCGACGAAGGCAGGGTCGACGAAGGCAGGGTCGACGAAGGCAAGGTCGACGAAGGCAAGGTCAATGAAGGTGAGGTCAATTTCCGGCGAGCGCCGCGCGGACCCGGGGCAGCGCGGCGTCGATCTCCGCCAGCGAGACGGCGCCGACCGAGATCCGGAACCAGCCGCTGTCCTCGCGCAGGCCGAACGCCTGAAACGGCACCAGCGCTAGGCCGGCATGATCGAGCAGCAGCTTCCGCGTCTCCTCGTTCGTCCGCCCCGGAAAGGCGAAGCGGACCGACAGATAGATCGCCCCTTGCGGCGCGATCACCTCGACCGGCAGCCCCTCCTTGCGCATCGCCGCGAACCCGACCGCCAGGCGATCGAGCCGCTCGGCCACGCGCGGGCGCATCTCCCCGAGGTAGGCGTCGACCGCGGCGTCGTCATCGAGCAGCGCCGCCATCGCCACCTGCTCGGGACGCGGCGCCCAGGCTCCGACGTGACCGAGGATGTCGGCCATCCGCTGCCGCGCCGCCGGCGGCATCACCGCCCAGCCGACGCGCAGGCCGGTGGCGGCGAAGCTCTTCGACGCCGCGTCGAGGATGATCGTGTAGGGGGCCACCTCGGCGCAGACCTCCGGCGGCGTGACGTGCTTGGCGCCCCCGAACACCAGCTGCCAGTAGACCTGGTCGTAGCAGAGCCAGGCAGCCTTGGCGCCGGCCCGCTCGCGGCGGTGGTTCTCCTCGACGATCGCCTCGCAGATCGCCCGCAGCACCTCCGGATCGATCGCCGTGCCGGTCGGGTTGAGCGGCGAGTTGAGGAGGATGAGCCGCGCGTACGACAGGTGCGGGCGCAGATCGTCGACGGTGGGGAAGAAGTTCGACTCGGCCCGGACGGGGATCTCGATGGCCCGCGCGCCGCACAGGTAGGCGTAGTGGTTGTTGTTCCAGGACGGCACCGGATAGACCGCCACGTCACCGGGATCGAGCACCGTGCGGTACGACCCGTAGAGCAGCGGGCGCGCGCCGCCGGTGATCAGCACCGACTCGACCGGGTACGACAGGTCGAGCCGCTTGGCGTAATAGCGCGCCACCGCCTCGCGGAGCCCGAGCACGCCGTCGGAGGGCGGGTAGTTCGTCTGGCCGGCCGCCAGCGCCGCCCGCATCCCGTCGAGCAGCGCGGTGGGCGCCGGAAACTGCGCCGGATCGAAGTCCCCGACGGTGAGGTTGCAGATCTCGGCCCCCTTGGCCTTGAGCGCGCGAATCTGGGCGGCGATGCGCAAGATCTCCGACCCGACCACGCCGCGCGCGAGGTCCGACAACGACGCGTCGGTGGTGGCTGCATCGCCGAGCTTGCCCACGAGATCCATGCCCGGAGTATCGCACGTGGACCGGCGATCCGGAGCGCCGCCGCACCGGTGGAGAGCCCGTTACTTCGCCGGGACGGGAACGGCCGCGGCCGGCTCGCAGGTGCGGTGGCGGTTGCAGATCTCCGTCGGCTCGCAGGCGGGGTTGCACTGCGGAAGGCATTGCCCAGCGGTGCAGGAGAACCCCGGCGAGCAGATCGGCACGCAGCTCGCGTCAGGAGCGTCGGCAACGGGCGCGATCGCGGCGGGCGCTGCGGTCACGGCGCTCGGGCTGGCCGGCGGCAGGTCGTTGCGCAGCGCCACCGTCGCCGAGATGAACATCCCGGCGCCGTCGGGGTTGATCCCCTCCTTGAATCCGTAGGCCGTGTCGCCTCCCGCCGCACAGGTCTTGAGGCGCAATTTACCGAGGCAGGCGGCGCGCCCCAGGGCTCGGTTGCAGACGGCGCGCACCGACGCCAGATCGATGGAGGGGTACGTCGGGGGTGTGGTCGGAAAGAGCTGAACCGCACAGTTCTCCGGAAGGGGCGGCCGGCGCGGACCGTAGGGTGCGACCTCCGAGCTGGCGCACGAAGCGGTCAGCGCGACGGCCAACACGACGGCGCCAATCCCGCCTGCCCAACCGGTGAGGACCTTCATCGCGTGCGCGAAAACAAGCGCGCCGGCGCTACGCGCGCTCGAGGTAGGTGTAGCCGGCCAGCCCCTCTTCGTACATGCGGAGCATCGAGCGGGTCTCTTCCAGGCTCATGCGGTTGGCGCGGACGGCCAGCTCGGCGAAGCGGCGGACGCGGGCGACCAGCTCCTCGCGCGAGTAGCTGACGTACTTGAGGACATCGGTGACCGTGTCACCGGTGACGACGTGCTCGATCTGGTAGCCGCCGCCGGCCGCCAGCGAGACGTGCACGGTGTTGGTGTTGCCGAACAGGTTGTGCAAGTCGCCCAGGATCTCCTGGTAGGCGCCGATCAAGAAGATGCCCAGGTAGTAGTCCTGGCCGTTGTTGATGGGGTGCAGCTCCAGCACCGATTTCACGTCGCGGCGATCGATGAAGTGATCGATCTTGCCGTCGGAGTCGCAGGTGATGTCGGCCAGCACCGCGCGCCGGGTCGGCTCCTCGCCGAGTCGGTGAATCGGCATGATGGGGAACAGCTGGTCGATGGCCCAGATGTCGGGGAGCGACTGGAACATCGAAAAATTGCAGAAGTAGGTGTCGCTGAGCGCGCGCTCCAGCCCCTCGAGCTCCTCGGGGACCTCGCGCATGTCGCGCACCATCTTGAGCAGCTTCTGGCAGACCCCCCAGAAGATGTCCTCCGCGACCACCCGCTCCGACAGCGACAGGTTCCCCAGATTGAAAAGCTGCAGCGCCTCTTCCTTGTATTCGAGCGCGTCGTGGTACGACTCGAGCACGTTCTTGCGCGAGACCTCGCGGAAGGTCTCGAACAGGTTCTTCACCACGCGGGAGGCCTCGTTGCCGACCTGCTCGGGCGCCTTGCCGACGTCGAACTCGCCCACGCCCAGGATGTCGACCACCAGCATCGAGTGGTGCGCCACCACCGCCCGCCCCGACTCGGTGACGATGGTCGGGTGCGGCACCCCGCCGGCGTCGCAGATCTCCTGCAGCGAGAACACGATGTCGTTGGCGTACTCCTGCGTGGTGTAGTTCATCGACGAGGCGAAGTTGGTCTGCGAGCCGTCATAGTCGACGCCCAGGCCGCCGCCGGCGTCGAAGTACTTGAGCGGCGCGCCCAGCCGGCAGATCTCCACGTAGAACCGCCCCGCCTCGCGGAGCGCGTTCTTCACCGCGCGGATCGCCGAGATCTGGCTGCCCAGGTGGAAGTGCACCAGCTCGAAGCAGCTCAGCAGATCGTTGGCGCGCAGGAAATTGATCGCCTCCACCACCTCGCGGGTGGAGAGGCCAAACTTCGAGCGGTCACCGCCCGAGGCCTCCCAGCGCCCGGAGCCCTTGGCCGCCAGCTTGACCCGGATGCCGATGCGCGGCCGCACCCCGACCTTCTTGGCCACCTCGGCGATGAGCGACAGCTCGGAGTACTTCTCGACGACGATCAGCACCGTCCGCCCCAGCTTCGAGGCCATGAGCGCCGTCTCGATGTACTCCTCGTCCTTGTAGCCGTTGCAGACGATCAGCGCCTCTTCGTCGTCGAGCATGGCCATGACGGCCAAGAGCTCCGGCTTCGAGCCCGCCTCCAGGCCGTAGTGGTAGGGGCGCCCGAACGCCACGATCTCCTCGACCACGAACCGGTGCTGGTTGACCTTGATCGGGTAGACGCCCTTGTAGTCCCCCTTGTAGCCATACTCGGCGATCGCCCGCTTGAACGTCTCGTTCAGCTCGACGATCCGGCTCTTGAGCACGTCCGAAAATCGAATCAGGAGCGGCAGGCCGATTCCGCGCCGCGCCACCTCGTCCACCAGCTCTTTCAGATCGATCTTCGAACCGTCGGCGCCGTTGGGGTGCGACTGCACGTTGCCGGCGTCGTTGATCGAGAAGTAGCTGTTCCCCCAGTACTTGACGCCGTAGACCTCGGCCGAGTCGGCGACGTTCCATTTGCGGGGAATCCCCCCTGCGCTGCTCATGTTGGGCCTACGTTGAAGAACTTTCGGGGGAGATTCCAGTGAAAATTCGGTGCCGTACGGCGCTTCTGTGGGCCGAGCCCTTCACCGGAGCCGCCGGGGCCCATTTCGAGCGGCCGCCCGTCCAGACCCGTCAGAATTTCAGGGACATGCCGCCGACGAAATAGAAGTTCGGGTCGCCGGTGCCGATCAGGGCCTGGTTGTACTTCCCCTCGAACTCTTCCCGCGGGGTCAGGCCGTAGCTCTGGGTCAGCGGCACGAACTCGAACTGGAAGAACAGGGAGGTCAGCCGGTCGATGGCGGCCGTCGCCGAAAAGCCCACGTAGAAGCGGTGCCCGGTGAACCCCTGCGAGACGTCGCCGCCCGGGAACATCGTCGGGTCGACCGGGGCGTTGGCGGGCGGGTAGCCACAGTAGGCGTCCGCCGTGGTGCCGTTGTTCAGCTGCCCCTGGGTCGGGCAGAAGTGATCGTCCCAGGCCGAGAAGTGAAGGAAGGCGGAGACCATCGCCACGTCGGCGAAGGAGAGCGACGCGGTCGCATCCCAGTCGAAGAAGAACGAGCTGCGGCCGTTGACGCCGGTGCCGCCCCCGATGTTCGCGTCGGTGGCCATCGAGAAGGGGCCCACGTCGAGGAACTGCAGCCGGCCGCGCAGCGCGAAGTCGGTGATGTCGAACATCGTCTGGGCCTGGACGCCGACGTCGAGGCCGAGGTTCTTGTAACTCAGCGCGCCCACCATCACCCGCGTCGTGAGATACCAGGGATAGCCGAGGCCGAAGTCGACCGTGACGCCGCCGACCGGATTGGCCCGCGCGCCGAACGAGGACATCTGGGTCCGCCGCCGCGCCACCTGCTCGGGTGACGGCCCGGTCGGAATCAGCTTCAGGTCGACCGAGAAGACCTTCTCGCGGCCGCCGTCGGCCTTCATCGTCTCCTTGTGGTCGAAGTAGCCCTTGAGGCGGAACTCGACCACGTGATCGCCGGCGGAGGCGTCGTGAACCACCGGCGTGTGGCCGATGAGCTCCCCGTCGAGCCGGACCTCCGCCCCCTCCGGCGTCGAGAGGATGCGCAGCGAGCCGGTCGCCGAGAGGTCGGCCACCAGCGTCACCGCCTGGTTCTCGACCAGCATGATCTCGCGCTTGAAGTCGGTGTAGCCGTCGCGGTGGACCGAGACGTAGTGCTTGCCGGGATCGAGATCGTTGCGGTCGACCGGGGCGCGCCCCAGGCTCGAGCCGTCCAGGAACACCTCGGCGTTGGGGATGGTCGACTGCACCTTGAGGCCACCGTGGGGCCGATCGGGCGGCGCCACCTCCATCCGGAAGCTGACGATGGCGTTCTCGTTGGTCGCCACCCGCACCGTCTGTTCCTGGGGCTTGAACCCCTTCTTCCGCCCGCCGACGATGTGCTCGCCCGGCCGGGTGTCGGTCATCGTGACCGGCGCCTTTCCTTTGTCCTCACCGTCGATGAAGACCTCGACGTCGGGCTCGTTGGCGATGACGCGCAGGCTGCCATTGCCGCTGGCCGCGGCGCCGAAGCTGGCCGCGACCTTCACCTGCTGCCCCGCCAGCACGGTGACGGTCTGGCGCCAGGGGGGAATCCCCTCCTTGCGCACCTCGATCACGTGGTCGCCGGCGGTGACGTTCGGAATGATCGCCGGCGCCACGTCCTTGCGGGTGCCGTCGAGATAGACGTCGCCTCCCGCGTCGGAGGTCACCAGCAGCGTCCCGGACGGCGCCTCGGCGCGCACCAGCGACACGTCGCGCGTCCGGTGCTCACCCTCGGCGAGATCGAACCAGTCGGAGAAGGGCTTGTAGCCGGGCTTGCGCACCTCCACCTGGTGGCGGCCGGCCGGCAGCTCGAAGACGTTGGGCGCCGTTCCACGGTCGGCGCCGTCGATGAAGACCTCGCCACCCGCGGCGCCGCCGTCGGGGCTGGTCTGCAGGTCGAGGCGGGCGAGCGAAGGGGCGCGCTCCAAGGTGAACATGAGCGGCTGGCTCCTGCGGACGTCCAGCGTCTGCTCCTGCGACTTGAAGCCGGCGACCTCGACGATCACCTTCACCGGACCCCGGGGCACCTTGAGCGTCATGGGTGTGTATCCAGCCACGCCGTAACTCTTCGGGTTGGGCGCGAGGCCCGAGTCCCAGTAGACCGTCCCCTGCTGCGGCGAGCTGTCGATCTTCAGCCGATGCGTCCGCCCCTTGATCCGCGGCCGGATGGCCGGGGCCTGCGGGGCGGCCTGCTGGGCCTGGGCCGTGAGGAGCTCGAAGCCTGGGGCGGCTCCACTCAGCGCCGCGCCGAACACCAGCAGCGCGGGGACCAACGAGGGACGTGCCATGCGCAGTCGCAGGGTAACGGCTGAGCGCCCCCGAGGTCAATCTACAACACAGGAACCCTGAGAGGGTTCCTGCGACCTCCCGCACTACAACACAGGAACCCGGGAGGGTTCCTGAAACCTCCCGCGAAGAGCTCGGCCGAGCGGAGCTTGCCCGACCTCACGCGATTACGCCCCTGTGCATTCACACTCCTGGGCGGCGCATCCGCCGGCGTATATTCGCAGCCACAGTCGTGTCGCCGCGCCGGTCGGTTCTGTTCGCGGTCGTCGTGGTGTTGACGTCGTTGTCTCGGTTGCAGGCCGCGCGGGCCTATCGGCCCTTCGACCAGACCGACGCCGACGTCGCCGAGACCCACTACGTCGAGCTGGAGCTGGGGCCGATTGGCTACCTCCACGATCCGACCGGAAGCACCTTCATCCCCGGCTTCATCCTGAACTACGGCGTCGTTCACCGCGTGGAGCTGGTGTTCGACGCGCACCACGCCTTCCTGTTCGGCGGGCCCGACGTCGAGGTGCGCCGCCGCCAGCTCGACTCCGAGCTGTCGGCCAAGGTGGTGGTGCGCGAAGGGGTGCTGCAGGACCGCCCCGGCCCGAGCATAGCGATGGAGATGGGCGCGCTCCTGCCCACGGTGCCGCTGGCGGGCGGCGCCGGGGCGGCGGTCACCGCGATCGCCTCCGAGCGGTGGCCGGCGATGGCGCTTCACCTCAACGTCGAAGGGGACTACACCCGCGACGGCACGTTCGCCTTCATCGGCGGCTTCATCCTCGAGGGACCCGACGCCTGGACGGTCCGCCCGGTGAGCGAATTCTTCGTGTCGCACCAGAGCGACCTCCCCGCGACGGTGTCGGGGCTGGCGGGCGCCATCTGGCGGGCGACGCCGCACCTCTCGTTCGACAGCGCGTTCCGGCTCGCCTACCAGGGGAGCGCGCAGGAGCTCGAGAATCCGCGCGGGGCTGACCTGGGCGTTCCCGCTCTAGAGATAGAGCAACGCTTCGACCGGCGCGCCGGCGTCCAGCTGCTCGACGGCGGCGGGGACACAGACGAGGGCGTCGGCGCGCACGACGTTGGAGAGCGTGGACGAGCCGCCGCGAAGCGGATCGGCCCAGAGCGCGCCGTCGCGCTCGTCGAGCGCGACGCGCAGGTAGTCCTCGCGCCCGACGACGGAGCGATGCGCGGCGCCGAGGCGCGCGGCGCGGCGGGCGGGCCAGGGCTCGCGCGCGGGCTCGCCCCCCAGCCGCCAGAGCATCGGACGGATGAAGGCGTCGAACACCACCAGCGACGAGGTCGGAAACCCCGGCATGCCGATGACCGGCTTCCCACCGGCGCGGGCGAAGAGCGTCGGCTTCCCGGGGCGGATGTCGATGCCGTGAAACAGGATGCCCGGCGGCGGGAGATCGCCGAGCGCCTCGGCGGAGAGATCCTTGGTCCCGATCGAGGAGCCGCCCGAGAGGATCACGGCGTCGTGGTCGGCGAGCAGGCGGTGAACGGCCGCGCGCAGCGCCGCCGCGTCGTCGGGGACGATCCCGGCGCGGGTCACGTCGCAGCCCGCCGCGGCGCTCTGCGCGGCGAGCGCGAGCTGATTGGCGTCGCGCACCTGGCCAGGGCGCGGGGCGGCCTCCGGCGCGCAGAGCTCGTTCCCGGTCGACAGCACGGCGACGCGCGGCCGGCGAAAGACCTCCACGGTGACGACGCCAAACGTGGCCAAGAGCGCGAGATCCGCCGCGCGCAGCCGACGGCCCGCCGGAAGTACGGCCTCGCCGCGGGCCAGATCCTCACCCGGCTGCACGACGTTGGCGCCGGGCGCCACGGCGCGCGAGACCTCGATCCGGGCGCCGCGGCTGCTGCCGTCGCCGCTGCCGCCGAGCGGCGCGGTCTGCTCGACCATCACCACGGCGTCGGCGTCGGCGGGGAGAAAACCGCCGGTGGGGATCTCCACCGCCTCGCCCGCGGCCATCCGCCCGTGGAAGACGTCGCCCATCGGCACCGACCCAACGACGTTGAGGACGATCGAGAACAGCTCGGAGGCGGTGTGAACGTCCGCCGCGCGCACCGCGAAGCCGTCCATGACGGAGCGCCGCTCGGAAGGAAGATTGTCCGGCGCCGCGAAGGCGTGGGCGAGGACGCGCCCCTCGGCGGCGGCGAGCGGAACGTGCTCGTGACCGACCGGCGGCGTCTCGGCCAGGATCTGGCGCGCCTCGTCGGCGGGGATCAACGTCAGCCAGCGCGCGATGGACATGGCGATCAGACCGGCAGCACGGGCCGGCGGCGCGGCATCGCCGGAACGCTCTTGGAGCCAGTGATGGCGAGACGCCGGAGCAGCTCGGCGCGCAGCTCGTCGCCCGGAACGACCGCGTCGACGTGGAGATTGGCGGCCAGCTTCAAGATGTCGATGTCTGCCCGGTACTGCGCCCGCAGCTCCTCGACGTAGGCGGGGCGCTCGGCCTCTGGCTTCTCGGCGATCTTGTTGGCGAACACGGCGTTCACCGCCGCCTCGGCCCCCATGACCGCGATCATCGCCTGCGGCAGCGCGATGGTGGCGTCGGGCTCGAAGCCGGGTCCGCACATGGCGTAGAGCCCCGCGCCGTAGGCCTTGCGCAGCACCACGCAGAACTTGGGGACGGTCGCGTCGGCCACCGCCGAGACCATCTTGGCGCCGTGGCGGATGATCCCCTGCCGCTCGACCGCCTTGCCGATCATGAAGCCTGGCACGTCGGCCAGAAAGACCAGCGGCAGCCCGAAGGCGTCGCACAGCCAGATGAAGCGCGTCGCCTTGTCGGCCGAGTCGACGAACAGCACGCCCCCTTTCCATTTGGGCTGGCTGGCGACGATTCCCACCGCACGCCCACCGAGCCGGGCGAAGCCGGTCACCAGCTCACGGGCATAGAGCTTCTTGAGCTCGAAGAAGCTCCCCTCATCGACGAGCGCGTCGATCACCGCCGCGATGTCGTAGGCCTGATTCTGGTTGGCGGGGAGGAGGTCGTCGATCCGCTTGGCCTCGGCGCGCGGCGGGCGCGGCGCGACCTCGGGTGCCGGCTCGCCCGAACGCTGCGGCAGGTAGGCCAGGTAGGCGCGCCCGGCGGCGATGCAGCTCTGCTCGTCCTTGGCCAGCAGATCGCCGCAGCCGGAGACCTCGCAGTGCATGCGCGCGCCGCCCATCTCCTCCAGCGTCACCTTCTCGCCGATCACCATCTCCGCCATGCGCGGCGAGCCGAGGTACATGGAGGCGTTCTTCTCGACCATGAACACCACGTCGCAGAACGCCGGGATGTAAGCGCCGCCGGCCGCCGAGGGGCCGAACAGGAGGCAGATCTGCGGCACCGCGCCGGAGAGGCGCACCTGGTTGTGGAAGATGCGCCCCGCGTGGCGGCGCCCCGGGAACATGTCGATCTGATCGGTGATGCGCGCGCCCGCCGAGTCGACCAGATAGAAGACCGGCAGCCGCAGCCGCGCGGCGGTCTCCTGCAGGCGGATGATCTTCTCGACGGTGCGCGCCCCCCAGGACCCGGCCTTCACCGTCGAGTCATTGGCCATGATCGCCACCGGGCGCCCGTGCACGCGCCCGATGCCGGTGACCACACCGTCGGCGGGGAGATCCGTGGCGGTGGCGTTGGCGAAGAGGCCGTCCTCGACGAAGTCCTTGCCGTCGTCGTCGCAGAGGAGCGCGATCCGCTCGCGGCAGAAGAGCTTGCCGGCGGCGGCGTTGGCCTGGTGATACTTGGGCGCGCCGCCCTTCTTGATCGTGGCGCCGAGCGCCTTGAATTCGTCGCTGCGTGACATCGTCTATCGTCCTTTGTAGACCGGCGGGCGCTTCTCGATGAAGGCCGCCAATCCCTCGTTGCGATCGTCGGTGACCAGGACCTCTTCGTAACGGCTCCGCTCGATCTTGAGCCCGTCGGCCAGCGAGTGCGAGATTCCTTCGTCGACTGCCCGCTTCGCCGCGCCGAGCGCCAGCGGCGCCGCCGCCGCGATCTCCGTCGCCCAGCGCGCGGCGGCGGCCGGCAATTCTGCCGAAGGCACCACCTCGCTGACGATCCCCAGCTCGCGCGCCCGCACCGCGCCGATGCGCCGTCCGGTCAGGATCAGCTCCTTCGCCGCCGCGACGCCGGCGATCCGCGCCAGCCGCTGGGTGCCGCCGGCACCGGGAATGATCCCCAGCCGCACCTCGGTCAGTCCCATCTCGGCGCTGTCGGCGGCAATCCGGAGGTCGCAGGCCAGCGCCAGCTCCAACCCTCCGCCGAACGCCACGCCGTTCATCGCCGCGATCGTCGGCCGCGGGAACGCCGCCAGCGTGTCCATGAGCGCGTTGATCTCCCCGAGAAAGACGCGCGTGTCGTCGAGCGTCCAGGTCCGCCGCTCTTTCAGATCGGCGCCGGAGGAGAACGCCTTGTCCCCCTCGCCCGTCAGCACCAGCACGCGGAGGTCGGCGCCCCCGGCGATCTCACGCGCCAGCTCGCCACAGAGCTTCGTCAGCTCCGCGACCAGCGCGCGCGACAGCGCATTCGCCGCCGTGGGCCGGTTGAGCGTCACGAACAGCGCGCGATCGCGACGTTCGACCCGTAGGATCGGCGACGCGCCGGCCGGGGTGCTCATCTCGTCAACGGTAGCACGGCTTCCATCGCGCTTCGGTGAAGAGCCGGCGCGCGCTCATCCCGCCGAGCGCGAGCGGGCGCCGACGGCGGCGCGGTAGTACTTCGACGGCACCTCGTGACCGACGAAGGCCGAGGCCATCCGGCCGCAGTCGACCAGCTTGTCGAGGTCGATGCCGGTGCGGACGCCCATCCCCTCCAGCATGTAGACCACGTCTTCGGTCGAGACGTTGCCGGAGGCGCCGGGCGCGTAGGGGCAGCCGCCCAGGCCGCCCAGCGCGGCGTCGACGGTGGTGATCCCCATTTCGACCGCCACCAGGATGTTGGCCAGCGCGGTGCCGCGCGTGTCGTGAAAGTGCACCGCCACCTCGGGCGCCGGGATCTCCGCCAGCACCCGCCCGAGGACGTCGCGCACCTGGCGCGGGTTGGCGACGCCGATGGTGTCGCCGAGCGAGATCTGGTAGCAGCCGAGCTCGCGCAGCGCGCGCGACAGCTCCACCGCCTTGGCCGGATCGACGGCCCCTTCATACGGACAGCCGTAGACGGTCGAGACATAGGCGCGAACGCGCATCCCCGCCGCCAGCGCGGGCGGCACCGTGTCGCGGAACGCCGCCAGCGTCTGGGCGATCGTCTTGTTCACGTTCTTCTTGTTGTGCGTCTCCGACGCCGACATGAAGACCGCCACCTCGCGCATGCCGGCCGCCTGGGCCGCCTCGAGCCCCTGACGGTTCGGCACCAGCGCCGAATAGATGACCCCTGGCTTGCGCGCGATCCGCCGCGCCACCTCGCCGCCGTCGGCCAGCTGCGGGATCCACTTGGGGTTGACGAAGCTGGTGATCTCGATGGCCGGCAGGCCCGTCTCCGAGAGCGCGTCGATCAGACGAACCTTGTCCTCGGTCGGGACCATGCGCGACTCGTTCTGCAGGCCGTCGCGCGGGCCGACCTCGTAGAGCGTGACTTCAGGTGGAAGGTGATCGAACAACGCCTGATTTTACCACGCGTGTCGAATTGGCCTTCTCAGGCGAGGAGGCGCGCGCACAGCGCGTCGGTCACGTCGTCGAGCGTGTCGACCACGACGTCGGCCGGCGAGAGGTCGTAGCCGGCGAAATTGCCGGCCTGCACGGCGATGACGCGGATCCCCGCGGCGCGCGCCGAGAGGATGCCGGGGGTGGCGTCCTCGATGACGATCGACCGCGCCGCGGCCACGCCGAGCTGCGCCAGCCCGGTCAGGTACGGCTCAGGTGACGGCTTGCCGTTGGCGTAGTCCTCGGCGGCGACGATGACCGGGAACAGCTCACGGACGCCGATGCCGGAGAGCGCGTCGCGCACCTCCTTGCCGCTGGCGCCCGACACCAGCGCCAGCTTCGACCGGCGCGCCAGGCGCTGCACCAGCGCCACCGCCCCCGGCAGCGCGCGGTGTCCGGTCTTGGCCAGGAGCCCGTCCTTCTCCTCGACGGCCAGGTCGATGAGCTCCCGCATCGGGACAGTGAGCGCGTGGTTGCGGGCGATCATCTTGTAGATCTCGTTCCAGGAGTGGCCGATGACGAAGCCGCGCTCCTCTTCGGTCAGCTCGGCGCCGTGGTGCCGCACCGCCAGCACCACCGACTCGACGTTGGCCCGCTCGCTGTCGACCAACGTCCCGTCGAGGTCGAACAGGAAGGCGTCGGGGATCGGCGTGCTCATTCCCGGAGAATACGGGGTAAATTAACCGGGCAGCGTGACGATTCGGACGAAAATCTGGCTGATCGCCGTCAGCGTGGCGGTCACCGTCGGCGTGGCCTCGTGGGGGCGCATGTTCCTCACCCGCAACCGGATCATCATGGACGCCCAGTCGAGCGCCACGGAGCTGGCGCATGACATCGCCGAGGATCTGAAGAGCCTCCCTCCCGACGCCGATGACGGCGCCCTGGAAGAGAAGCTGCTCGGCTACCTCAACCGCCACACGCGGATCGTGCGGCTCGACCTCTACGTCTATCGCGAGGCGAACACCCCCTCGAGCCGCATCGTCGCGCCGCGCGGCGATCGTCCGGAGATCACCCGCTTCGCGCCTTTCGTCCGCCAGCCGCTCGCCCTCACCCGCCAGCCCACGCCCGGCGAATCGCAGGAGGAGCCGATCGAGCTGGACGTCGATCTGCAGGGTCCTTGGAAAGCGACGCTCGACATGCGGTGGACCCTGGGCCCGGTCGAGTCGATGCTGAAGACCGAGGAGCAGATCTCGATCATCTTCGCGGTCGTGTTCGTCATCGGCCTCACGCTGGTCTCCGGGCTCATCACCCAGCGGGTGATCGGCAAGCCGCTGGAGGTGCTGGCGGCGGCGATGCGGGACGTCGAGGGGGGCGATCTTTCGCGCCGCATCCCCGTCGAGACGCTGGACGAAGTGGGCCGCTTGTCGGAAGGATTCAACCGGATGCTCGAACGACTCTCCAAGGCAGATGCGCAGATCCGCGCTTTCAACCAGCGCCTCGGCGCCGAGATCGAAAAGGCGACCCACGATCTGTCCGAGAAGAACGTGGCGCTCGGGCAGCTCAACCGGCTGCTCAACGACACCCGGCTCGACAACGCCTCCAAGGTCCGCCTGGCCACCCTCGGGCAGCTGGCCGCCCAGCTGGCGCACGAGATCGGCACCCCGCTGTCGTCGGTGTCGGGGCACATCCAGCTGGCGCTCCTGCAGCGGGATCTGCCGACCGTGCTGCGCGAGCGGCTCGACGTCTCGGCCCGCGAGATCGAGCGGATCAGCAAGATCGTGCGCGACTACCTCGATTCGACGCGCCCGCTCGAGCCCGAACGCAGCCCGACGAAGATCCCCAAGCTGCTGGAGGAGGCGGTCGAGCTGGTGCAAGGCGTGGCGCCCGGCAAGCGGGTGGCGGTCACCTGGAAGGTCGATGCCTCGCTCGGCGAGCTGGTGACCGACCCCGGCCTGCTGCGCCAGATCGTGGTCAACCTCGTCGCCAACGCGCTCGACGCCGTCGACAAGAACGGGCGCATCGAGATCGCCGCCCGCCCGATCGCCGACGACGTCCTCATCAGCGTGCGCGACACCGGACACGGCATCCCGCCCGACGATCTGCGCCGCATCTTCGAGCCGTTCTACACCACCAAGGGGCGCGGCAAGGGGACCGGCCTGGGCCTGGCGATCTGCCGCCAGCTCACCGCGGCGCTGGGCGGCGCCATCTCCGTCGAGAGCGCGCCCGGCCAGGGGTCGACCTTCACCGTCCGCCTCCCGATGCAGGGGCCACCCCCCGCCTCGACGGGGAACACCGGCGAATTTCGGCCGCGCGCAGCCGGAGGACGGGCGTGACGACCTCGCCGCCGCGCGTGCTGGTGGCCGAGGACGATCGCGTCGCCCGCGATCTGCTCTGCGAGATCCTGCGCGGCGAAGGGTACGAGGTCGAAGCGGTCGACGACGGCGCCGGCGCCATCGAGCGCGCGCAGGCAGGCGACGGACGGTACGACCTGGTCGTCTCCGACGTGCGGATGGAGCGCTCGGGTGGGCTCGACGTCCTGGCCGCCTTCACCGACAAGGCGCCGGCCACGCCGGTCATCCTGATCACCGCCTTCGGCGACGTCTCGGGCGCCATGGAGGCGATCCAGCGCGGCGCCTACGACTACGTCTCCAAGCCCTTCAACATCGAAGAGCTGCGCCTGACGGTCGCCCGCGCCATCGAGCGCCGCCGCCTGGTCGCCGAGCACAAGACGGTCCCCAGCGAGGGGAAGCCGCCGCAGCTGCAGGACATCGTCGGCAAGAGCGGCGTCATGCTCGACGTCTACAAGCTGGTGGCGCGCGTGGCCGGGTCGACGGCGACGGTGCTGGTCGAGGGTGAGTCGGGGACCGGCAAGGAGCTGGTGGCGCGCTCGATCCACACCCATTCGCCGCGCGCCGGCCAGCCGTTCCTGCCGGTCAACTGCACCGCGCTGACCGAGTCGCTGCTGGAGTCGGAGCTCTTCGGTCACGCGCGCGGCGCCTTCACCGGCGCCGTCGGCGCCAAGCGGGGACTGTTCGAGACGGCCAGCGGCGGCACGCTGTTCCTCGACGAGATCGGCGACATGGGGCCCAAGATGCAAGCCCAGCTGCTGCGGACGTTGCAAGACGGGGAGGTCCGCCCGGTCGGCGGGAGCGAATCGATCCGCGTCGACGTCCGGCTGGTCTGCGCGACCAACAAGGATCTCGAGGACGAGGTGAAGGCCGGGCGCTTCCGGGAGGATCTCTACTTTCGCATCAACGTGGTCACCATCCACCTGCCGCCGCTGCGCGACCGGCCCGAGGACATCCCCAGCCTGGTGGCCCACTTCCTGAACAAGACCGCCCGGCGCGAGAAGCGTCACGACGTGGCGGCCATGTCGCCCGAGGCGCTGCGCCTGCTGACGGCCTATGCCTGGCCCGGCAACGTCCGCGAGCTGGAGAACGCCATCGAGCGCGCCGTGGCCGTCGCCAAAGGGAACGTCGTGCTGCCATCCGATCTCCCGCCCGAAGTCGGCGGCAGCGCCGCGGTCGGCGTCCCGGGCGGGGTGAGCATCGCCGAGGGGGGATCATCGCCGACCGCCCCACCCTGGGCGAGCTCGAGCGTCGCTACATCCAGCTGGTCCTCGGCGAGTGCGCGGGCAACAAGAAGAAGGCCGCCGAGAAGCTGGGCATCGATCGCCGGACCCTGTACCGGGCGCTCGAGCGCGGCGGCGAAGACGCCATCGAGGAAGACGACCGCTAGGTCCGCCTCAGCCTGGCCTAACCCGCGTCGAGAACGATGGGTCCTTTTTCGGTAAGATGCTTACATTCTCAGGCAGCTCGAACACTCAACCCTCTCGCCGGAGATCTCCATGAAGCTCGCCCCGAAGCTGGCACTGCCGTTCGCCCTCTCGTTGTCATTCGCCTGGCTGCAATTCGCCACCGTCGCGCATGCCGAAGAGCACCACGCGGAGGAGCACCACGAAGGGCACGGAGGCGCACGCCCGGCGCCGCCCCCGCGCGCCGCGCCGCCGAAGTTCCAGGCCCACCCGCCGGGCGTTCACCCGCACGGCCCCATGGTGCGACCGCACCAGGTTCGCGTCATGCGCCCGACCGTCGCTCACTACGGCGCCCACCCCTTCCGCCACTGGGAGCATCCGGAGTTCGCCCGCCCCGCCTATTACTGGGACTGGAACGTGGTTCACAGCGTCTCTTGCACCGCCGAGGATTCCTACGGCGATCAGTACCCGGTGACCGAGGAGACCTTCGCCGGGTTCGGTCTGGCCAACATGACCGCCGTCGAGGACGACGCGCTCGACCGCTGCTACCAGGAGTCGGGCGGCGATCCGAGCTGCTACCTCGCCACCTGCTCACACTTCTAATCGTCACGGTCCCACTGCGGTAACTGGCCGCCCAGCAAGCGGTTGGTTTCCGCAGTGGCCTGATATTTCTGGAACCCGCGAAATTGAAGCAGTGAGAAAATTCGCACCAGGTCTGCCGATTGTTTGGCCCTGATCGCGTGCCGAACGTCACTGATTGGGACGATGACGTCCATTCGCTTCGGGGCCTGCCTGGTCTTCCTTTGCCTTTTCGGCTGCGCGCAGTCGGTCGACGTCTCCGGCACCGGTGGCAGCACCGCCATGGGCGGCGATAACGGCGAGACCCATTCAGGCGGCGCGACGGGCACCGGCTCGGGCGGTAACCCCGGCACGGGAGGAGGCGACACGACCGGCACCGGCGGTGGAACCAGCACCGGCGGCGTGAGAGGGACCGGCGGCACGACCGCCACCGGGGGCATGACCGGAGCAGCCGGCGCGAAGGGGACCGGTGGAGCAGCCGGCGCGAAGGGGACCGGCGGAGCGGCCGGCGCGAAGGGGACCGGCGGAGCGGCCGGCGCGAAGGGGACCGGCGGCACGACCGCGGCGGCCGGGGCGACCGGCAACGCCGGGAGCACCGGAAGCACCTCCTGTACGATCACCGCGACGTCCTCCTTCAGCACCGCGATCCCGACGGTGGCGGCGGTGACCTGGACGACGACGCTCTCGACCCTCACCAAGGCGGAGATCGACTTCGCCCCCGCCTCGGGCGGAACCACGCTGGTGGCCCCCGTCGATCTCACCCAGGCCAGCTACCGCACGCTGCTGCTGGGGATGAAGCCGAGCACCAGCTACGCCTACAAGATCGTCGCCACCAACGCGAGCGGCTCCTGCACCAGCAACAGCTACACGATCATGACGGGCGCTCTGCCCAGCTCGGCGCCCAAGGTGACGGCGACGATCATGAACGCCGCGGCGCACGACAAGGGGTTCATCGTCACCAGCACGGGGCTGGCCGGCAACACGACGTTCATCATCGACCCCGACGGCGCGGTCGTCTGGTCGGCCACGGGACCGTCGATGCCCAGCCGATCTCACATGAGCTGGGACGGCACCCACATGTACATGATGGCGCTCAACGTCATGAACACGAACGCCGGCAACATCCAGTCGGTGGCGATGGACGGCACCGGCAACACGACGCTCTCCGGGGTGACCACCTCGCACCACGACCTGACCGCCATCCCGGGCGGCCTCGCCACCATGCTCTGGAACAAGTCAGGGACGGACGCCCCGTGTTCGCTGATCGAGCGCGCCGACGCCACCGGGACCTTCACCACCGTCGTGGCCGACATGTCGACCGTCTACACCTCGAACACGTTCCACAGCAACGCGGTCCACTACTATCCGTCGGACAACACGTACACCGTCGGCGATCGCAACCCGAGCCTTTACGTGAAGCTGTCGCGCACCGGGTCGCTGATCTGGCAGTTCGGCGGCAGCAACCCCAAGGACCAGAGCAAGTTCTTCACCGGCGTGCCGACCTGGTCGGTCAACCATGGCCACCAGCTGCTCGGTGACGGGACCTTCATCTTCTTCAACAACACCCCGAACGAGGCCTGGGTCTACAAGCTCAACACCACGAACATGACGGCGAGCAAGACCCTGACCTACACCGCCAGCGGCGCCAGCAGCATGGTCCTGGGCGACGTCCAGCAGCTCCCCAACGGCAACTACCTGGTCACCTTCTCGACCTCGGGCCAGATCCACGAGATCAGCCCGTCCGGCGCCCTGGTCGCCAAGTTCACCTCCAGCTCGTTCGGCTACTCCGAGTTCCGCGAGTCGCTCTACGGCCAGCCGCCCTACTAGGCTGTCCTGGCCCGTCGGCCCCCTTCCCGTTTCCAGTGGCGCCCACGCCGCCTGAAATGCTAGGTTCCCGGCCTCACGAAATTCGCGGTCGTGGCGGAACTGGTAGACGCGCCAGATTCAGGTTCTGGTGATGGTAACATTGTGGGAGTTCGACTCTCCCCGACCGCACAAATTCAAGTACTTAGGCGATTTATGCGGCGTCCCAATCGGGTGCGGAACTCTTGCGGAAGTTCCGCAAAGAAGTCATCACCAGATCGGTTCTTGCGTCGATGACGGCCTCCGGTTTCGCGTAGTGATCCGCCGTCACCGCGAACGACTCGTGACCGAGCGCCCGCGCCACGGCATCCCCGGTGACGCCCGCTTGAACGGCGAGCGTCGCGTGCGTCCCACGAAGGCCGTGTGGGCTCACGATCGGAGTTTTGGCCAAACGGCAGATACGCTGCACGGCCGAACGGAGCCACCATCGGTCGGCATCGGGCCCGAACAGACGCTCGGTCGGTTCCTTGCCCGCCGCCAGCCGTGCCAGCAGCGGCTGAAGCACCGCCGGGAGCCGGAGGCGTCGAATGCCCGCCCTCGTCTTGGCGCGAGGAATCACCAAGACACGCCCGTCGTCGTCGAGGTCGCGGACCAAACGGTCCGTCACCTCTGAGGCCCTCATCCCCATGAGCAGCGCCGTCGCTGCTGCCAGCGCGCCCACGTCGTCGGTCGCCAGCTCCAACGCTGTCGCCAACCATCGGCGGGCATCGTCCACCCGGTCGAGCTGTTCCTTACCTCTGGAGCGCTCCCCGAGTATCTCGATGCCATCGAAGGGCTCTGGGACCTTCGTCCAGCGCTGCTTCAGGCACCAGCGCATGAACGTCTTCGCTTCGTGAAGGACGTTGATCCGGGTATCGACGGCCGGCGGCTTCCCCGTGCGGGTCGGTCGCGAGACGTACCCGTTCCAGATTCTGACGGCGTCGTCGCAGGTGAGTGCCACGACGTAGTGGGTCTGGTCCTTGAACAGCGACCGAAGCCGCTCCAGCGTGCTGCAGATCGAGAGGGGCTTGTTCCCCTTCTCGGTCAGGTGCTTTTCGTAGGTCATCAGAGCCCCGTCGATGCTGATACCGATTTCCCTCTCAGCTTTACGGCGGAGTCTGTTGATGGCGCTTCTTGCTTCTATCTCGGTCGGAAACATCGTGTTGGTCGACTTGCCGGTGACGCGGTCGACGACCTTCACCCTCCAACCTTTTCTCTCTTGATATGGTCCATGAATGCGACGCATCGGTTTCCCTTTCGACAGGGTTGATGCGTCGCCGGATTCGTCGGCTATTCCGTTCTCAGAGAGCTGGCCTTCACCCTGATCCTGCGCGGATTCGCTGTCAACCTCGGCCAGCAGCGCCCGCAGCGCAGCGATCTGATCGGGGGTGAGCGCCGTCGTCGGCATGGCTAGGCGCACAACCTTCGGACAGGCGCGCGGAGCCTGAGCCGGAGGTCACTGGTGCTCATGATCGCTTCGCCCTTCGACGGCGCGAAGCGTGGGCGCTTTCAGCCGCCCTCGTCGCCGCCTTCCGACGGACCCGCACGGCCTCGGGCGCCCTTTTCTCCAGGACCTTTCGAATGGTGGTCAGAACAAGCGTGTGCCTACGGCAGGCCCATGACCGACCGAAGCGCAGCTTCTGGGCCGCGTCACTCAGGCTCCGGTCCTCGCGGTAGCAGAGGTGGAGCAGTCGCCGATCGCGCTCGGGAAGACGCTCGATCTCCACCTTTGTGAGCGCTTCGAGCTGGTCGTCCTGGACCGCCGCCGGCTGCACGAACCGCCGCCCGTTCCACCAGGCGTTGCGCTCCGTTTCATCGACCTCGGCGACATCGAGGGACGCCCCGGCCGCCGGTCCAGTCCGTTGAGTGTAGGGCCCAGCCTCCGACCCCTTTGGCGTGCCCTGCAGTCGCTTGTAGGTGCGCTTTGGGACCCAGTGATGTTTGCGGATTCCGTCGAATATCGCTCCCTTGATCCGACGCCGAGCGAAGGCCTCGAAAGGAACCCCTCTTTCGGACTCGAAGGTTTGGGCGGCCTGGAGCAGCCCGAAAGCCCCCTCGCCGAAAAGATCCGCGAGGTCGATATTGCTGCCGGCAGATGTTGCCGCGATGCCCTTGGCGATCTCATGGACGAGATCCATGTGAGCTTCGACGAGTCGGTTGCGCGCGACCAGGTCGACCGCGGCAGTAGGCCGACCGTGGCTCTTGCTGGGTCCCTTGGGCCTTGGCATCTTTCGTCCCTCTTTCGCTCGCCGATGGCGGGCGGTAGGAACGAATGGCAACTGCCGTGCCTGGCGCAGTCAGCACTGACCGGCCCAGAAAAGGCCAGAATATCGGGATCTCGACAGCGATACGACGTAGCGGTTGTTTCAACCCGGCGTTTCACGCTGTTTCATGAAACGCGCGTGAAACGGTCAGCCTCTCCACCTAGCCGTGCTACGTTTTAGGTGTCTAACGGGTTCACCATGGCGCGCATCCAAGCCGAAGTGCAGGCACTTGCAGAGCGTATCCAAGCGCTGGCCGACGCCGATCGGGCGAAGATCCTCGCTCAGGTGATGCAGGCCGAGGGGACGAAGGTCCCCTGGTCCGCCGTTCAGCGGGTGCAGAGTCGCGTCCGCCGAATCGGGCTCCGCGGCGAGAAGCTTGACCGCGACATCGTCAGCACCGTCCGCCAGGTCCGCCGGGATCGCGCGCGCAAGTCCCGCGGATAAGGCGTGCCCGCTCCACGGGCCGTCCTCGACACGAGCGTGCTCGTCAGCGCGATACTGCGTCCCGACGGTCCGTCTGGCGCCGTGCTGAGCGCTGCGCGACGAGGTAGGTTCGTGATGATCGCGTCGCCGGCGATTCTCGACGAGCTGGTCGACGTACTGACCCGGCCCAAGCTTCGCGCGCAGGCCCGACTCACTTTCGAGGACGTCGCGAGGATCCGCGTCGGTCTCCAGCAATTCGCCGAGACCGTCCCTGGGGCGTATCGCGACCTGGATGCCGTTCCGACGGATCCCCAGGACAACCCTGTTGTCGCGACCGCTCTAGAAGGGGAGGCCGACCACCTCGTGACCTTGGATGAACACGATCTCCTCGCTCTAAAAGTCATTCTCGGTCGTGCTCACCGCCCTGTGCAGATCGTCAGCCCGCCAGACTTCCTCGTGACGCTGTCCCTGCGTAGGCGCGGGCGCCGCCCACGGCGAGGCTGAGAGTCGGTAGGCGTGACGCGACGTCCCCTTCTTTCATCATATGGGCACATAGCAGTCTGCGAGCCGCTCTCCGCCGCGTGTAACAATGAGCACGATGAACCTCAGCCCATCTCAGGAACGTGCCGTCGCGGCGCTCCGGCCCGATTGGCCGGATACCGAGTCGTTCGTGCTGTGGGCACCGTACGGTCTGGGGCGGTCCACGATGCTGCGCGCCGTGCAAAAGGAGCGCGGCGGAATCGTCCTCGACATGGCGTCGTATCTGGAACGCCTCACCGAGGCAGAGCCTTTGGCACTCGAAGAGACCTTGCACCAAATGCTGTTCGGCGCTCTGCGGGAGAATGAGGTCGTCCTCGTCGACGATCTTCACCTGTTGAACAGCGTCGTCTGCTGCAACAGCTTCTATCCGAAAAAGGACTTTCTCAACGCGCCACTCGAGGTGGCCGCGGCGTTCGCACGCGAAAAGGGTCGCAAGCTGGTCTTCACGATGCCGAGCGGGATGCCGCAGCCCATCGCCGGGCGCGCCCACTTCCAGGGATACAAGCGGCTCCAGCCCGCCGACTTTCGGTTCTTCTTCGACCTCTACCTCGGCGCCGACGGTGGGGATCTGGACGTCGCGAAGATTCATCGCTTTGCGCCCAAGTTGAATCTGCACCAGATCCGACTCGCCAGCCTGGAGCTGCGGCGCAAGGGGAAGCCAACCACCGACGGCATGATCGACTACCTGCGCACGTCGCAGATGATCAGCAACGTCGACATCGGCGAGGTCCAGGATGTCGACCTCTCGTCGCTGCGCGGAGTCGACGATATCGTCGCTGCGCTCGAGGCGAACATCATCTTGCCGCTCGAGGACGACGTGCTGGCGACCGAGCTCAAGATCAAACCCAAGCGCGGCGTCTTGATCGCGGGTCCGCCCGGAACCGGAAAGACCACCATCGGCCGGGCGCTCGCCCGGCGCCTGCGTGGCAAGTTCTTCCTAATCGACGGAACGTTCATCAGCGGGTCGCGCAACTTCTACCAGCGCATCCATCAGGTCTTCGAAGGCGCGAAGCAGAACGCCCCAGCCGTTATCTTCATCGACGACAGCGACGTCATCTTCGAGAACGGCAAGGAGCATGGTCTGTACCGTTACCTCCTCACGGCGCTCGACGGGCTCGAGAGCGAGAGCGCCGGTCGCGTGTGCGTGATGATGACCGCCATGGACGTGGGCGCCCTCCCGGCGGCGTTGGTGCGCTCGGGACGCGTCGAGCTGTGGCTCGAGACGCGGCTGCCGGATCGTGGTGCGCGCCTGCAGATCCTGCAGGATCTGATGCGCGACGTGCCGCCGCCGTTTCCAGAGGCCGATCTCGAGAAGCTGGCCGACGAGACCAACGATATGACGGGTGCCGACGTCAAGCGCCTGATCGAGGACGGCAAGGTTCTCTTCGCCTACGACCGCTCCCGCAAGCTTCCCCTGAAGCCAGTGACGGATTACTTCGTCCAGGCTATCGCGACGGTCCGCGAGAACAAGAAGCGCTACGCCGAAGCCGAGGCCCGAATCCGCAGCCGCCCGCACATTCCGGAGAATCCGTACGGCTACGTCCCAGATTTCGGCGGCGACGACGACTGATGATCAGTCACCTTCACGTCGAAGGTTACCGCTCGATCCGCAAACTCCGCCTGGATCTCGGAGCGGTCAACGTCGTCTTGGGACCGAACGGGAGCGGCAAGACCAATCTCTATCGCGCTCTCTACCTCCTGGCGGAGGCCGCCCATGGGCGGTTCGCCCGCGCGCTCGCCGACGAGGGGGGCATGCCCTCGGCTCTCTGGGCAGGCACCCGTCGGAAAGGACCGGTCAGGATGGTCTTCGGTGCCACGATCGATGCGTTCACGTACGAACTGGCGTGCGGACTGCCCCAGGCCGTCGGCATGGGTCGCTTCACGCTCGATCCACGCGTAAAGGAAGAGAGCGCGGCCTTCTTCGACGGCAAGCGCTCCACCCCGCTGCTTCAGAGGGAGAACGCCACAACCTGGCTCCGCGACGCCGACGGGGTTCGCGTCAGCTATCCGATCGCGCTACGAGACGCTGAGTCGGTCCTTTCCCAGCTTCAAGACCCGCAGCGCTATCCAGTCGTCGCGAGCCTGGCTAGCGAGCTGCGCTCATGGCGCTTCTATCACCACTTCCGTACTGACCACGAGTCGCCCCTGCGCCAGCCGCAGGTAGGCATTCAAACTCCTGTTCTATCCTCCGACGGAACCGACCTCGCAGCGGCGCTCGAAACGATCTTCCAGATCGGCGACAGCCAAGCGCTGAATGAAGAGCTGGAACGCGCGTTCCCAGGGGCAAAGCTGGAGATTGACGTCCGCGAGGGCGAAGCACGGTTCGCCGTCCAGATGACGATGCCTGGAATAACGCGCCCGCTTCGCGCCGCCGAGCTGTCCGACGGTACGCTCCGGTACCTCTGCTTGCTGGCCGCGCTGCTAAGCCCACGACCACCAACGTTCCTCGCGCTCAACGAGCCCGAAACCAGCCTGCACCCCGATCTCCTTGAACCGTTGGCCCACCTCGTCGCGCGCGCTGGGAAGACGTCGCAGATCTGTCTCACCACGCACGCGGAGCAGCTGGCCACCACCATCGCCCGCCTCACGGGCAGGCCCGCCGTCCACCTCGAGAAGGTCGACGGGGAGACGCGTGTGGTCGAGGCGGATTCGGGTCGCGAGGACGAGTAGGGCCCCAGGCATGTCAGCCAGCCGATGGAAAATGTAGCTCGACACGATGTCCATCCGGGTCGTCGATCGTCACCGGCGAGCCCGGACGAGGCACAGCGCCGATCTCCACCAGCGCCGAAAGCACCGCTGAGAGATCGACGAGTCGCAGTCCCAACCGGAGACCACGCGTCGAACCGCTCGCGTCCCGATAGAGTTCGAGGACAGTCTCACCACTCGGGCCGACCAGTGCCGGGGGGCCCGGGCCGTGCTGCTCGGGTGTCAGCGTCAAACCAAGGGGGTGCGCGAGCTCTCCTCCGCGACTAACTGCCCGCCCAGCGAGTGATCGATGAAGAAGATCCAGGGTTCAGGCAGCAGCCGGGATCGCGGTCCTGATGGCATCGTTCACGTGGTCCGTGGGGATGCGGTAGTCGCGGGCGATCTCGCTCGGATCTTCCCCCGCCCGGTACCGGCCAACGATGACGCTGACGGGGATGCCGGTCTCGAAGATGACGGGCTTCCCGAACGAGAGCTTCGGGTCCATCAAGATCACCTTCGGCCCTCCCTCGGTGCCCCGGACGAACGGGAACAGGCGAGAGGCCACACCCTCTTCGTCGCGGTCGATACGGGCGAGCGACTTTCGAATCGCCTCGTCTATTTCCGTCTGGCCTGCGCCGGAGGCGTTGATCAGCCTCCCGAGCTCCTTGACGAAGAGATCGACCCCATCGGTCTCAAACTCCACCGTGATCAGGGGATGTGGCTGCTGGATCTTGCGCTGCACGAATCGGAGGGCCTTGCGAACCCGCTGCAAGGAGACCCCGTGCTGACAACGGATGGCCCCCAGGACGTGCGCCTCCACGAGATTCTGAAAGGACAGTAGGCCGCTGCTCGCGGGAAGCTTGATGACCGCTTCAGCCTGACGTCCGTCCTGGTCGACGCGACCATGAACCCAGGTCTTCAAGGTGGCACGGGGCAGGCGCAGGTACAGAGCCGCCTCGCCGACCGCGTAACGCGGCACCGTGCGGGGGTCCTTTCCGCCGTAGAGGTCGATCACATTGCCCACGCGTCAAAAGTACTACAGCGTCCGACGGCCTTCCCCGCCAGTACCTTCCCGTCGCCGACGGGCCGTCAGTGAATGCACCCCTGCCAAACGTCGTCCGTCCTGACCTCGGCCGACGGAAACAGCGCCCGCGCCTTTTCCCCCACCGCGCGGGTCGACGGATCATTCTTTGGGCCGCTGCCCAGAATGACCAGGTAGCCTTGCTCCTCGGCGTCGAAGAACCTGCGAGCCTCGTCGACGCTGACGTAAGCGCCGTCGTCGTCGCGGCCGCGGGACACGTAGCAGGGGTGCTCCCAGTCGTTGGCCTTGCAGTCGACGGGGGAAAAGGTCAGTCCCCCGTGGCCGTCCGGACGGGCACGTCGCAGGTCGAGCTTGAGGCCCAACCGCCGCGCGGCGGAGCTCGCGACCCGTCGGGCTTCTGCGTACGACGCAATGGCCGGCAAGACGACGAAGTCCTTTTCGGCCATCTCGGCGGGACGGGGAGGGATGGTCGGCAGCGGTCCGTACCCGCGCTTCGACGTGACGGTCCAAGGACATCCGACCGGCGTTCCCGGTCGGCCATTCAGCGAAACCTCAATCCATCCAGTCCTCAGTCCGGAGACGTCAATCCGGTCTCCGCAGGCTTCCCGCGCCGGCTCGGCTACGGAAGCGCTCGCCACGCTGTTGCTGTTGAGTTGGACCGTGAAGGTACCGCCGGCCAGCTCGAAGCACTTGAGCTCCTTCGCGACCACCAATCCGATCTCCTCCTGGGGTCGTCCCCCGTAGCCGACCGTGACGTACGTCGGACGCGCTTTCGTCACCCGGCTCCCTCCGGACCTCTGCACGCAAAGGTGCGGTGAAGGGACGGACCCTGCCGACGTCGGGGATGCGGCTGACACAGGTGGAGCAACCGAGGGCGGAGAGCCACCGTCCTTTGTCGCCGGGACCGCCGCGAGCAGGATCAAGGCGACCGACCACACAGGGGGCATTCTACAACCTTCGAACCGGTGCTCGGCACGTTCGGGCCCGACCGGCGGAAGCCACGCCCGATTCCGGCGCTCGGCGCCCGAATTCCCCGCACGAAGTCCCCGACATCGCTGGCAAACTAGACGACGCGGAAACGTCGAATGAGGCCTCTTCGTTGGTCTCGATCCAACGCTAAGCGGCGGAAGAAGGTTTTGGAGGCTCGGTCGTCAGACCGAGGATGTCGCCTTCCATGAGCAGACCACGTAAGTAGGCCACGACCCGAGGATGATCCCATTCGGCTGCGCCCTCATGCTTGAACGCGACCCGAGAATCGGCGGCGATGACGTAGGTTGCCGGGATGAATTCGGAATCGAACATCCTGGGCATCTGATCGTCCATCAGCGCGAACACGGGAACCGAGACAGCTTTGTCAGCAACCCAGTTGCGCAAATATTCGAGGTCTCCGTCGCTCGCGATGCACATGAACACGACGCCCTCGGGAGCCAGGATGGTGTGCAGTCGCTCGATGGCGGCCAGCTCAACAACGCAGGGGGCGCACATGGTCGACCAAAAATTCAAGAACAGCACCCTGTGCATGAAATCGTCGATGGTGACCGACGTTCCATCGAGCTTGCGGACCTTCCAGTGATAGATGGCCCGCTCACCACCCGGTACGGGCGCCTCCGGCAGCTTTACACGAAGCCTCTCCATCCGAATTGTCTCAACCTTCCGTTGCGTGGATGCGACGAAGCCGAATAGAGCAGCCAAACTCAACACCACGCCCACCACGACGCCAGACAGGAAACCCCCTGTGCCGATCTTTGCTTCCAGCCACCGCAGCGAAAGCAACACCCCCACTGTTCCGGCGGTAAGGACGAGCAGGTAAGCGGAGCTCTTCTTGGAAACCATGCCAGCGCGGCCAGCGTCGATGATACCTGGGCCGGCTCTACGGAGCGACGATATCGAGCCAAGGAGAGAGGAGAAGGTGACGCGAGCGTTCTGCATCCTGAAATGAGGTACGTCGCGTTGGCCCCCCCTGTCGCTGCGCACATCCAGTGTAATCTCGTTGCGTGGGAGCCTGGGGTCCCGGCATCTACCAGAACGACGATGCGCTGGACCTGCGTGATCGCTGGCGTGACCTCCTGGGCGCCGGCTTCGACGCCAAGGAGGTCGGTCGGCGCCTGCTCGGCGAACTCGACCTGAAAGACGACGCCGATCATTCGCCGTCGTGGCTCGCCCTCGCCGATCTGCTGTGGCGCTCGGGACGACTTGCTGTAGACGGCCACGAAGATCCGAGGAAATCTGACCGTCGGGCCGTGGCCATCACTTGGCCTTTTTAGGCGTGGGCGGCTGAGACTTCTGGCGCCAGGAGTCGGCGTCGATGTCGATGACGTGGCAGTGCTGGACGAAGCGGTCGACGAGGGCGGCGACGCAGGCGGCACCGGGAAAGACCGTGCCCCACTGCTTGAAGGGCAAATTCGTGGTGATGACGACGGACCTGGTCTCGTGCCTGCGGCTGACGATGTTGTAGAGGAGATCGGCGGAGCGGCTGTCGCAGGGGAGGTAGCCGAGCTCATCGACAATCAAGAGCTTCGGCGCGAGGTACCTGTGGCGCAGAGCGCGTTCGAGAGCGGGCAGCGACTCGCGACGAAGGAGATCGGTCAGTAGCGCGGCGAGGCTAGAAAAGCGGACGGAGTGGCCGCGGGTGAGGGCGGCGAAGCCGAGATTCTGCGCGAGCGTGGTTTTGCCGACGCCGCTCGGCCCGCGCAGGAGCACGTTGTCGCCGCGCTCAAGGAAATCGAGGTTGGTGTGCAGGCTCTCATAGAGGTTGCGGTCGATGGAGCGGGGATGGTTCCAGTCGAAGCGGTCGAGGGTGGTGAATTTGCCGAGGGTTGCGAGGCGGGTGCGCGCGGCGAGATTGCGGCTCTCGCGTTCGCGGCGCTCCATCTCGACCAGCTTCTCGCAGGCCTCGACGGGGCCGATGCGACTGTGGGTGGCGTGCTCGAAGAGAGCGCGGAGCGCGGCCAGCGAGACGCGGAAGCCGAGCTGGCGCAGCTGGGTGGCGATGTCATCGCTTGGCATCGTAGCCCCCGAGATCGTGCGGGATGACGTCGCGGTCGGGGATGCCATCCCCGAGCGGGATATCGATGGGGACGGGATGCTCGGCGGCGCGGCGGTGCTTCTCGCACAGCACGCCCACTTCGCCGGGGTCGTGCGTGCCGCGCTCGACGGTTTCCGCGACGGCCTTCCCGAAGATGTCGGCGCCGTAAAGGTCGAGCAGCTTGCCGGTCTGGGCCACCATGCTTCCGATGTTGCGGCCCGCCTCGACCCAGCGCTCGATGAGGACATCGACTTGTGGCGCGACGGTGCGCAGTCGATCGCGGCCGGCGGAGGGCGCGGCGCCGCGCTTGCGACGCAGGATCTCGGCACGGTGATCGGGATGCTCGATCTTCTGGCGGTGGCCCCACGAGCGGGGGTGCTGGGCGACGACGGCGGCGCCGTCGAGCAGACGGACGGAGCGATCGTCGGCGACGATGGTGAGGGTGCGCTCGACGTGGTCCGGCGGCACCGAATAGACGTTGGTGTCGAAGCGGGCGAAGGCGGTCTTGTCGACGAGCACGGGCTGTACCACGTCAGTGGCGGGCATCGGGTCGGGCAGCGGGAGCAAGCGCTGCTTCTCCTCGACCAGGCAGTCGGCGATCGTGCGTTGCGGGAAATTGGGATGTCGCTGCTGGTGCGCGATGGTGTCGATGAAGGCGAGCAGCTCCCGGTTGCCGTGCTCGACGTCGTAGATGTCGCGGCCAGCGAGGAAGCGCTCCCGAAGGAAGCGAATCTTTCGCTCCACGCGTCCCTTCTCGTTCCCCCGGTACGGGGCGCACAGCCGCAGCTGGACGTGCATGGCGCTGCCGAGGTCGAGGAGCAAGGGATGGAAGCGGGCCGCGTCGCCGTGCCGTTCGAGCACGACAATCTTCGGATTGTCGAAGAGCCACTGGCGGGTCGAGCCGCCGAAGTAGGTCGACGCACGCGCCAGCGAGCGCAAGAGCGAGTGCACGGTGGTGTCGAAGCAGAATTCACCCCACATGGCGCGCGACCAGGCCAGCACCATCACGAAGAGCCACAGTGAGCGGCTGCCCCCGCCCGGCACCGGAATCTGCCCGACGTGAGCCCAGTCGATCTGAGCCTGCTCGCCGATGAGGGGATCGAGACGCAGGAAGGCCTCGCGCTTGGGCGTGGGACGCGCCGTCATGACGAAGCGGCGCAGGGTACGGGCGCTGCCGCGAAAGCCGCGCTCCTTGAGCATGTCGAGCAGCCGCGTCGATCGCAGGCGCGGATACTTGAGCAGCGTCTCATTGATGAAAGCGACGTACGGCACGACGAGGAGAGATCTCCGCTCGACCCGATCGGTTCGGGGCCGTAGCAGCCCCAGAACGCGGCGGACGACATCCTCGTGGACGCCGAGTTGGGCGGCGATGGTGCCCACCTTCCAGTGCTCGGCGTGATGAAGGCGCGCGATCTCCGCCTCGACTTCGGCGGCGACGGTCATCGGCGCTCTCCGTGAACGAGACTGAGCTGCCGCAGATCACGAAAGTCGCCGATGCCGGCGATGCGCCTGCGGCGGCGGCGGGTCGGTCGCTCCACGACCTCGACGGTGTAGTAGACGCTGCGCTGGGGATTGCCTATCTCGTCGGTGAGCCCGAATGAATATGTAGCGTCCGCTTCGGCCGCAGACACAACAACGCGCGGGCAGCGATCGAGCCACAGGGCCAACGCTTCCAAGAGCGAGAGGACTGCCCGGTCGTTTCGGACCTGCCCCGGCGGTGGCAGCACCGCGCGCATCAGCTCGTCCGCCCCCGCCGTCACCAGGATCCGGCTGCGCGCCGTCGAGAAGGACATGGTCACCGTGTACTCGCTCATCGTCATCGCTCCCGCCGGTGATCTCGGGCCCGACGGAGATCGGCGGGGTCGGACCACTCGGCCCCTGCGATTTCGAGCGAAACGCAACTTTCTCGGTACCCATATCCGTCACCGGCGCGCGCCTGGTGACGGCAAGTCGCCGCCGCCATGCCCGAACGTGATCACGGTGATCGAGCCGTCCTTCTTCGCTCCGTCGGTGGCGCGCATTGGCTGCGCGTCGGGCGCGCGCTCGACCTACGTCACGACAGCTCGGGCAATAGATCTGCCCGCGGAAATCTCGCCGGCACACGAAGAAGACGCGTCGGCACAACGCGCAACCCAGCTGAAATAGAGGCTCTTCGTCTTCCATCCGCCGCGGGCGGAAGGAACTGGACGATCGATCCTCTCAGCCTTATCGTCCCTGCTCGTCAGACTTTCATCCGCCTGACAGAGGGCCCAGGGCGGCAACCCTGGGTCCTCATCCTTCTGCCCGCCGCTGCCGTTTACGCCGGGCCCGCGGCTGTCGCGACTTTTGCTGCCGCGCCGATTTCGGCCACGACCCGAAGGTCAGATCTCCTCGGATCGAGATGGCCGTCTACAACTTGCTTCCGACGTGCGACGACGCGCTCTGCGAATCATCCGAGACGGCGTCGACCTGCAGCGCTGGGACGATGCCCATCGTCGCGCGCGCGAAAGAGCGCTGGAGCAACTCGAACAAAGGCTGCTTTCGCGGATGCCATCGCCTCGACCGATCCGACCCCGTCACCCGTGCGACTGGAAACGCGGCGAGTACATCGTCTGGCGGATGGCCGACGGCGGATCGGCGGTCCTCCGCGTGGTGAGCTTCGACCCCCGATGGGGTGGTGGCGGATCCCCGGTGTGCGAGTTGGTGGACTCGGGAGGTCCCGGATATCGGCCGGCCCTCGTCGACATCATGAACGCCAATGCTCGCCCGGTGGCGCACGGCCTCAACCTAACCAGTGGGCGCCGTTGGAAGGGAGCCCGATTCAAGATTGGAGTCCTCGAGCCCGAGACCTACAGCGCCCGCCGTGTCCACAGAATGAAGCCGTCCTCACCCGCTCGCCGGTTTCCTGCGACCAAGGTCGAAGCGATTGGCACTCGCTGGAACGGCCTCGATGGATTCCTCTTCAGGGGATTCAATCTGCCCTGGCCCCGAGGATCCATCCTCCGTGTCGCCTCCAACGGCTCACCGATATGGTTGGTCGTGGTCGATGTCACAACCCGTTCGAAGTTGCCCGCGATCGTCTGCGAGGTGCTCGACTGGCACCAGAAAGCCGACCCATCTCCGACAATCTTGCGCGGCCTCGACACGCATCGGACTGGCGACACAGTGAGCATCGTTCGTGCGCGCATCGTCGATCCTAGGAACCGGCAATCGGTCGCGAAGATGAAGCGCCATCTCGGCGTGCGGGATGTCGACGAGCGAGCCCCGTTTCGCGTGACCCTTCTCGGCTATTGCCCGACGAACGCGAAAGTTGTGGGACGACGGCGAGTCACTGTCCCGATGTCCAGCTCGAACGTGGTCGAGTGGACCAATCTCGAAACCGCGGTGAGCGGCCTCGCCGAGGTGGCGGCCTCGTAAGCCATGGTCCGTGCGCGAAGATGCCCCCGGAGTTGAACTCCTCGCCGCGCTCTTTGGGCCAGCTTGAGAAGCCGCTGGCGAACGGACGCGACCAGATCGCGCGGGGGCCGTGCCTTCACGAGACGACCGCTTCCAGATAGGGCCTCATCACGTTCACTACGCGCACGACGGACGCGGCCTCGGTGAGGTCGTCCATGGGCCGGCGCGAACGACGGTGCTCGCGGAGGGCCTCTAGCGCCACGTCGAGCCCGATCTTGTTGCGGTACTTGAAGCAGTCGGCGACGGTGCGGGCGACGGTCGTGACCCTGACGGGTACGCCCTCGATGACGTGAACCTCGACACCGTGCTTGAGCGCGGCTCCGGAGAACCGGACGATCCGGAGCGGAAGATCATGAACGGTCGGCTTGCGATCCTTGACCCCGATGGCAAGCCAGGTCTCGAAGGGAGCCTGGGTCCCGAGGCCGTGAAACTGCAGGGCCGACAGAAGGCAGACCACACCATTCGGTACGCGGAGGGCAGCGGCAGCGAGGCCGTGGTGCTCCGTGGCCTGGAATCCCGCCGCCGGGTAGAGGCCTCGCCCCAGCCGTTCCAGCTTGCCAGCCTCGACCAGTCTGCGGATGGCGGGACGCGACGTCCCTTTGGCTTCCAGGTCACGGCTACGCATGAGCCTGCGCCGGCGGCTCAGGTCAGCTTGATGCCTTGGGCCAGGCTGTGTACGTTTCGTCGGCATTTATAAATAACTACCGACATACTGTATCAGCCGTCCGACGGGGACTGCAATATCCAGCCGAGAACCCATGCCCACGAGCCTAGCGAGAGAAGCTGGCTCCTCGCTACGCGACTACCCAGCGATTCGATCGAACCGCGACCAGTTTTCGTGTGCGGCGCACCTAACCGATATCCAGCCGTTTCTCTCCGCCAAGACGCCCGCGGAGCCGCACACTTCGCACGTCACCATAGAGGCTTCGCTAGCCTCGCCGATCGCAGCCCACATCGCTGGCGTGGGGGCCTCCGACAGATAGACGGTCAACGTGCCGAACTTTTGCCGGAGCTCGACGACCGTGAACATCCGCCGCTCGTCGGAAGGTAGCTCCTTGACGATGGTCGAGAGGCGTTCGAGGAGGCGAACGAGGATAGGCTTCCACCCCTCGAAGCAGGTAAACGCAGCAGACCCCGCAATCGGAAATCGTGCGCGCAGGGAGGCCGTCCATTCCTCGGGCTGAGCCTCTTGATCTGAGCCCATCATCGCGAAACAACCCTAGCACCTGTTGCGCCACCTAGGATGCGACCTGCCGCACTTCGCAAGCAGATCCGTATGGTCGCCGGGCCGGAACAGCAGTCTGTGTCTTGGTTCCTCATGCTAGAGGGGAAGATCATCGAGGTACCCGCCCTCCACCGACTGAGATGGGACGCTTGGCACGGGCTGCCCGATTTCTTTCTGTGCTTCTAAGCGAACACTCGAATTCCCGTGGCAGTTGATGTGAATGGTGCTTCTGCCGATGAGAGCCCGATCGATTATCAGCTCGATCCGAACGGGCCCCCGTCCGGTACTTAGGTCGGCGTCTATCTGACTTTGAATTCGCTGAAGGGCGTCAGAGGTACCGTCGGGAGGCACGGTGACTCGTGCGTTTCTTGTCCCCGTCCCCCGCCCCGGTACCCGATACCGGAGGGCCAGATAGACGGCTCCGAAGCAACCAGCAGCGGTCAGAGCAGCGCGCAGGATGTCTGTGGCGTTCATGATCATGATCCTCTCTTTCGTCTGGAGCCCGAAGATCGGTCGCGGTCTGGGGCAGGGCCGGATCGCCGACGAACACTCGAGCGTCGGAGATTCGCGAAGGTTAGTTTTTCAAGGCAGCGTCAGGGACACCGCGCAAGCGCCATCCCTGAGCCTTCGACGTCGCGTAGCAGACTTCGTCTCGCGCCACCCATCCTCGACCCGAACAGGTCGCGAGGTCGCGCAGGCTTCCGGCTTTGGCGAGGGCGTAGCCGAGCTCTCCCTCCGGCGTGTTGGCCCACGAGGCCAGGGCCGCCGCGCTCGCGTATTGGCGTCGCGTCAGCTCGCTCCCGTTTGCGAAGCCTGCGATTTGGCCGTGCGAGTAGGCGAACCAGGCGACAAGCGTGAGGCACCCAGTCGCCGCCCCAACGCAGGCGGTAGCCCATTTCAAAGGGTTCATCCGCTGGCTGTCCCGCTTAGTGACTGCGGCTGACGCCTCGGCCGCCGCGCGAGAGACGGCCGCCTTCGCCGTTTCCAGGGCGGCGCTGATCTGCGCCGCTGCGGTCGCCTGAACGTCCCGCGTCGCAGCTCTTGCAGCCTCCGTGATCAGCGCCGGGATGCGTTCGTAAAGCGTCCTGTAGTGCTCGAGCACCATGAGCAAGAGCCAGAGGGAGTCGTTGCCTTTCAGCTTCAGCGCGTCCCTGACTCTGTACAGATTTTGCCTCTCCTTCTCGGTCGCCTGACGTCCGAGGAGAAGCGCAAAGCTCTCCTCGATATTAGCCATGGACGACCTCCGCCAGCATCAGGCGACATTCTTCCCGCCACCGCTCGAGCTCCATTCGATCGCCCAGCGACAACTCCGTCGACGCCTTGGTGATCGTGAGCCGTCCTTTGTTCATCGCGTCTGTCACTCGATCTGCCAGCTCGGGGAAGTTGAGCGACCTGCCGCCGGCATCCTCGATGGACACCTTCATCTTCGAGCCGTTGT
The DNA here is from genome assembly GCA_963847705.1 of uncultured Pseudomonadota bacterium. GTDB lineage: Bacteria > Myxococcota_A > Polyangia > Fen-1088 > Fen-1088 > JADGRB01. The sequence continues at coordinate 48,182 of CAWKBC010000040.1, forward strand.
AGAGCTCGAACTTCCCCTCGGTCCCGAGATAGGTATTCCGGACGACGTGCATCTCTGCTTCAGGGATGGCCCCGGCGAAGTCCTTGAGCAGCTCGAGACTTTCCCGCTTTCGATCGATCAGCCAGAAGACGACCAGCTTCCTTTTGAGCTCTGGAAGCGCCATCCCCAGGGTCTTGCCGAAATTGCTGATGCCGGTCTGATTCCGTGCCCCCGTGTTGATGACGATCGCGCTCTCGGCCTTGCTCTCGATCAGGTTCACGAGGTCGATCCAGCCCTCGCGTTCGTCCAGGTTCACCAGCTCGCCTCCGATCGTGTCCCTGTAGGTCTTGTAGACGTCGGGAACCGATGTGTCCGTCTCGACGAGGAATGGCCCCTCGCCGCTGCCTTCGAGGTAGTCGATGAGCGCGATTGAGAAGAGCGACTTACCGACTCCGCCCTTGCCACCTCCGACGAGAAAAACTGACTTCGACATGTTCGTCCTCCTGGTTAGTAGCTGTCCTTGTCCGTCACGAGAAATGCCTCTTTGCCTGCCCGCTTGACGCCTTCATCCGTTGCCGGTTTTGCCCGCGAAGGCGTCTCCGCCTTCGCTTGTGGGGGTGGCGCGGCGGATCGCGTTCGCGTTGCGACCGCGTCCTTGCCCCGTCGCCGCTTGGCTCTCTGCAGGTAGCTCTTCAGCGTCGGGGTGGTGATGTCGAGCCCGACACCGTGCAGGCTCTCGACGACCTGCTCGATCGTGTATCCGCGTGCCTGCAGGGCGGCGATCTCCCGAGCGAGCCGTCGTACCACCGCCTGTTTGGTCAGCTTGCGTTTCGAGCTGTCCATCGGAGGAAGCCCGCGCAGTGCGCTCGCCATCAGGTCGGATTGTTCCAACGTGTATGCCATCTGCTTTCTCCCGGATGCGCGCTCCGCCCTCACGGGGAACGAGCGCTTTGTCTGTCGAGCTCTCCGCTATTCCAGTCGGCCAGTTCTCCGGCGTTGTTTCCTGCTTCGAGCTGCGAAGCGAAAATAGTTCCCGCTGCGGCGCTCTCCTTTCCTACCGCCCAGGTGCCGTGGCTCCGTCCACGTGACGGTGCCGGCGGAAACATCGCGAGGCGTCCGGCCGACTGGAAGAACGTGCCGACCGTGCCTACGCGAATGCCTTCATCGAGTGTCGATGGACGGATAGCAGGATGGGGGCTTGTCCGGACACATGCGGCTTCCGCCGCACGTGCCCTCCCAAGCCCCGCTCCGCCCCGCCCGTTCGGCGCTCCGCTTCTCACGGACAGGGCTGCGCCAGACTCGGAGCTGCTCGGCGCTACCGCTTCTCGCAGTCGGTCGGTCGGAGGCGACAGCGATGCCGTTTCGTAGGAAGGGAAAAGCGGGTCTCACGGCCCGCCTCGACGTGCGCGTCTCGCCCGCCGAGAAGAAGCAGCTTGGGGGCATCGCTCGCGAAGCGGGCCTCCCCGTCGCCGAGCTGGTGCGCCTGCGCGCGCTCGGGCGGCCGGTCGTGTCCCGCACGGACGCCACGACCATCCGGGAGCTACGGCGCCTCGGGGGCCTGCTCAAGATGGTCCACGTCGAGAGCGGCGGCGCCTACCGCCAGCAGACGGCCGAGCTGCTCACGATGCTGCGCGCCGCGGTCGGCAAGCTGGCGGGCGGGCAGTAGGGAGGCAGGGACGATGATCGTCAAGAAGGTCCCCACGTCCAAGCACGCCCCGGCCAAGAGCAAGGCCCACAACGTGCGCGCCCTCGCCGACTACATCGCCGGCCCCAAGGCCGGCGGCGCCGGTGAGAAGGTGGAGCACCGCGGGGCTCTGAACCTCCTCAACCTCGATCACGAGGGACAGGTGCAGGAGATGATCGACCTCGCCGAGACGGCCAAGCGCAGCCCGCAGCCGGTGCAGCACTGGATCATGAGCTGGCGGGAGGGGGAGCAGCCGACGTCGGCCCAGGCCGATCAGGCGGCCAGGATGTTCCTGGACGAGATGGGCTTGGCCGGCCACCAGGCGCTCTATGGATTGCACCGCGACACGGAGAACTGGCACCTCCACCTGGCCGTCAACCGCGTCCACCCCGAGACGGAGAAGCTCGTCACCGTCAACAACGGCTTCGACCACGAGGTCGCCCACCGGGCGATCGCTCGCATCGAGCACGCGCAGGGGTGGCAGAGGGAGGAGCGCGGCCTGTTCCAGATGCGGGAGGACGGGCGCGTTGAGCGCGCACGTCCGCGCGACGAGCAAGAACGCAAGCCATCCGTTCGAGCCCGCGATTTCGAAGAGCGGGTGGGCGCCCGGAGCGCCGAGCGTGTGGCCATCGAGGACGGAGCGCCCGCCATCCGCGCGGCCGGGAGTTGGCGGGAAATGCACGAGGCCCTGGCCGAGAAGGGGATGCGCCTCGAGAGGAAGGGCTCAGGCGCGATTCTGTGGATCGGCGATCAACCGGTGAAGGCGAGCAGCGCCGGCCGCGACTGTTCCATGTCGGCGCTCCAGAAGCGTCTGGGCGAGTTTCAACCTGCGAGGGATACCGCGCGCGTGATGACACGCACCCGAGCCCCCGAGCCGATCATGCCCAGCGCCCCCGGCTGGAAGCAGTACACCGACGCACGACGACAGCACTACCTGGAGCGTTCCCGCAGACGGGAACGGCAGATGGAGCAGCAGAGGAAGGGTCGGGAACGCATGGCCGCTCGTCATCGGCAAGAGCGAGCAGACATCTTTCGCGGATCCTGGAAGGGACGGGGCGCTCTCCTCAACGCGACCAGGAATCTGCTCGCCGGTCGTCAAGCGCAGGAAAAGGCCGAGCAGCTTGATCGCCAAAGGCTGGAGCGCGGGGTACCGGACAAGGACCGGGGACGGTTCCCGAGCTACGAAGAATGGCTTCACCAAAGGGATCACGGGCTCGCGCAGGGGTGGCGACATCGAGAACGACGGCCGCCTGGCATAGAGGGGCCGACGTTCGTGCGGCCCGCGCCCCAAGATATCCGCGCGTTCGCCCCGGTCGTCGAAGGTTGGCACGTCCACTATCGTCGCGTCGGCGAGCGCGGCTCCCCTGCCTTCACAGACCGGGGTAAGGAGATCGACATCTACGACAGCAACCGACGGGAAAGCGTCCTCGCCGCCCTCCAGTTGAGCGCCCAGAAGTGGGGCGCGTTCACCATTCGCGGAAACGAGCGGTTCCGGAGCATGTGCGTCGAGTTGGCAGCAGAGCACGGCTTCAAGATCGCGAACCCGGAGCTCCAGCAAGCCATCGTCGCCGAGCGGAAACGGATTCGGACACGTGGAAGAGAGCGCACGACGGCGCCTGTGCGCCGCGCGGTCGAGATCGTGGCGACTCGGACGCCAGCGGACGTCTATCGGCGTCACCTGGCGGATGTCACCCGGGAGCGCCCGGGTCAGCCCGTCGACCCCTCGCGGGTCGATACCGAGATCGCTGTTCGCATGCGTCTTGCGGGCCATCGCCGGGGCGAAATCGAGCGAGCGATCAGAGAGGCCGTACCGGCAGATCGGCGCGGCGAGACGCGCGATTGGGATGTTTACGCGAAGCGCACGGTGGCAGTCGCCTTCGGTATTCCTGGGGACCGCCTATCTGAGCACCTCAGACGGCAGCACGACCGATTCCGCCGCCTCCAAGAGCGCCATCGCGAAGAGCCCGAACGCCTACCGCCTGGCGATCCATTCTCCCGCTCTGGACCCGAACGCTAACGGAGTGCCGCGGGCCATGGCGGGTCTAGATCGCACCGGCGCGCGGCCGGGTCTCAGATTCGAAAGCCGATGGTTCCGTCCTGCCTGACGCGCAGCTCTTGGCGTACTCGCTTCGCACAGTGCTTGAGTCCGACGACTCAGGAGCTGCACCTCGACTACCAATCTACCGGGACGCGGCTTGGCGGCAGTCTGGATGCGCCTATTTGGCGCGGTTCAGGTCGAGGCTCCGGTAACCGGCTCCCATCCGTGATCTAGGGGGTCGAAATCCGGACACCTCGACCCCGGACCGGCAAGCCGATGCGATAACGCGCCGAGTTATGTTGGCGAGCGACGCATCAGTGTTGCTTCGACGTCTACAAAGCCGCTGGTCAGACTCGCAGTCCCGCCTTCCAAGAGTGGCACCGGGGATGCAACGGCATGCTAGGGAATAAAGTGCCACGAGTTGTCGTTCAAAAACTTGAACCGTCCAGCTGCACCGGATGTACTCTCTGGGGCGTGCAGGATGGGTGTAGGCGATTTTGGAGAGCGTCGCTAGGTTGCTACCGTGCGTCGTTCGACAGCAGGCGTGAGGCGCCCGAGGAGGGCAAAGATGGCCGAGAAAGCTGACGAGACGAGGCCGCTGCCCCCGACTTCCGGGCAGAGAGCTACCGACGAGGCGTTTCGCGAACCAACTGTGGAGCGAGTTGTCCTTGGCCGAAGCATCACATACCGCGCAGACGCCGCGATCGCCGCAAGCCGAGTTGTCGAACGTGTACTGGCCCGAATAGCAGCATCCACGGACGAGTAGGCGCTTAGCCCTCGCCCGTGAAGATCCTCCATATCTCTGACCTGCACGTAACACCACCGAACAAGAGTCTACGTCAGGTCTGGTCACCCGCGGCAGCGGAGCTCTCGCGGGGAGGCCACGAATCCTTTGATTTCGTGGTCGTAAGCGGTGACCTCAGTCAGCAGGCCCAGAAGAGCGAGTACGATGCCCTTCTGAAGTTCTCTCGGGACTACCTGGTGCCACTGGTCTCGAATGAAGTGACCCGTGTTGTCTTCGTCCCAGGAAATCACGATGTGGACTGGACCGCAGAGTTCGCCGAGCCGGTTCAGATGTCCCATATCAAGGATCGGGCAGACCTAGAGCAACTCGAGAAGACCTTCAAGGCGGTCAGCAAGTCGCCTCAGGACTGTGGTCACCGCGTTGCGCTCAGCCGGTTCGGACACCTTGAACTTCTCAAGATTGATCCAACTGCCTACAGGAACCGGTTAACAACGGCCCAGGCGTTCCTAGATGCCTTCTATGATGGCTCATTAACGAAGCCGACAGGTGTGTCAAAGCATTTTGAACTCATGGCCGATCCCATCGAAGGGAAGGATTGGTCCGCTCACGTGTTTCCAAGTTCCAATGTGGCGTTTTTCGGACTTAATTCCTGCCATCTAAACGATACGTACTGGCACGGCGCGCACTTTAACCCGGAAGCGCTTGCGAACGTGACATCGCGTGTTGCCTCGTTGAAACGTCTCCACAAAGACATGCAATTCGTTGCGGTTTGGCATCATGGATTTGTCTCCGAAAGGGGAAGGCCTGACCGCCTGACGCTGGAAGACATCGGCGACCTCCTCAATGCAGGCTTCGTCGCGGGCTTCCATGGGCATACCCACAAAGCTGACCAGCAGATCGTCGACCTGCTCCGGACTCGAATTGCAATCATTTCCACCGGGTCTCTTGGCGCCGGTGCGAGCGAACGACCCGGAGCGGTCGGCAATCAGTTTTCTATTGTGACTTTAAAGCCGGGCAGAATTCGCTCTGACGTCTTCTCACTGGATGACCAAAACAAACAGTACTCTGGCGGACATCACAGATCGTTCTCGATTTCGCCGCGCGACCGGATTCGCATTTCTGAAGTTGCTGTCGCCACTCACGAACGAACTTGGACGGTCCGCGAAGATGGAATTTCCCAGGTGTCGGTCAAGCTGACCACTGTGCGAACGGATGACCGCGTTGTTCTCGCTCAATTGTGTCCTCCTTTCTGCAATACGCTTTTCGACAAGCAAGCCGTCGTCGACCGGGGATATCTACCGGTTAGTGAGACCGTAATGGCCGATGGAAAGATTCGTTACACAGTATCGCCGCCGGCGACATCCTACGACGATCTCTCCTGGCAGTACTCCGTTTCGAACGCGATCGCCCTGACCCAAGCAGACCTGTCTATTGTGCCCAATCGGCCGTCGCTGTTTCCGAATCTCCCGCAGCGATTCGAGACTCGAGGACACACCGTAAAGATGGAGACCGAACGCCTCATCTTGAGGATCGTCCTTCCGAGTCCCTATTCAGCCGTCGAGAAGGTTGGAGTGCAGGTCGAGAAGCAGATTACCGTCGCTGACGAAATCCATTGGGAGCGGGTGCCGTCCGAAGAACGCCGATGTACGATTGAAACCACGAAAGAGGTTCTAGAGTTGGCAGTTAGCTACCCGGTCGTCGGCTATCGATACAGCATCATCTACATACCGCCGACCGTGGGTGAGCCGCTGAGGCGCGCTGTATTGCAATTAGGTGGCCGTCTGATTGAGCAGTGCCGGTTGCGGGTTCGAAGCGACGCTAACCGTTCCCTTTCGTCAGCTCTTCAATCTGCAGTTCGAGACGTCTTCAGCGGAGTTTTCTCGGACGTTGTCCCAGAGAATGGGGCCGCCGAGCTCTTGCTTGGGGAGGAGGACGGCTGGATTGCTCACGTCTGGGACCACAGAGATCGTACGCTATATCCGATCTTTGGGCAGTTCAGCCCGCGCGCGTGGGGAAGAACCTTCCGTGCAGGGAATGGCGTCGCCGGGCACGCGTTTCGATTTGCGAAGGCCGCCTTTTGGTATCTCGGCGACGAAGGAATCGGCTCGTGCGTTTACGAACAGGCCGTCCGAACGAACTGTGAGTGGATTTTAGCAATTCCGATCCAAGTCAAGCCCCAAGGGGCGGCGATCGCCGTGGTGTCGTTCTCCGGTACTGCCAGCGCGCACCCTCTCAATCGACGTCTGTTTAGCCTCGTCCAACATCTGTCGGCAAAGAGCGATGGAGAGCCTGGCCTGTCAAGCAAAGATCAGGACGACCTCGATTCTCTGGCAACCCAACTGAATGTTTCATTCTGGCAGCTGCTCGAAAAGGGCGCCTGGCTGCAGCCTGCCGATCGTCGATATGCGCGTGAAATCGTGTCTGCCTTTGCGCCTACGTTATCTAATCCAAGTAATTGAGTGCTGCCCGAGCATGGTATCGAGCCGGCGCCGGAGCGGAAGCGACAGTATTCGGGGGCGGCGTTCATCAAGGCGCACCTGGACGACAGCGTCTCGGAACCCTTCACCTCGCACGGAGTCGCCTTTCCGAGGTCTCCACCACCTCGAACAATCCGACGGCTTCCCAGGCGCGGTTACGCTTTCCTGCGTTGACTCGCTTGATCACGCCGGCTTCCTCAAGCTGAATCATGGCCAGACGGGCCGCCTGGTTCGAGACACTGGCGATTTTCTCCGCGGCTCCGACGTCGAGGATTGGGTGTCCTGGTAAGGCCTCGATGAGCTTGTCGGCGGCTGAACCCGAGCGGGGCCGACCGACCGCTTCTCGCCACTGCGTGCGTAATCGGTCGATCGCCGACGCCAGTCTGCCCGCCTCGTCAGCCGCCGTTCGGACTGCCGCCGAAAATACTCCGCACCACTCAGCCACTTTTCCCGCCCGGAAGGCCACCAGTCCCCGAACATAGGCCTTCGCGTTAGCCCCGAGCACCAGGCTCACCGGCGGGACGAACCCAGGAGTCAGACCTCGGCGGCGCAGGACGGCGTGGATGAGGCAGCGACCCACACGACCGTTTCCGTCCGCGAACGGATGGATCGTCTCGAACTGGGCGTGGACGATCGCCGCCTGGATGACCGCGGGCAGGTCGTCTCGGGACGCGAAGATGCAGAGATCGGCCACCAAGCTAGGGACTCGATCCTCTGGCGGCGGGATGAAGTCTGCGTGTTCCGGCGTACTCCCGCCTCCGATCCAGCCCTGGGCCGTCCGAAGCTTTCCGCCAAGGTGCCGATCGGGCGTGGCCTCGAGCAGTATCCGGTGGACGTTTAGGACGTCGCGAGTCGCGAGCGGTTTGCTTCGACTTCCGAGCGCGACAGCTGCTTCCATCGCCGCGACGTTTCCCAAAACAGAGTCAGCCGTCAGGTCCTTGTGGGTCCGGCCAAAGTCGGCCCGGGCGAGGCGCCGGTGTGAGATCTCGAGACCCTCGATCCGTGACGAGGCAACCGATTCGGCGCGAAGAAGCTGCCGCCCAAGCGCTTCCCAAGAGACTCCGCCGGGTGGTTGAGCTCCGAGCTGCCGCACAGCCGTCGTCGCGGCCTCGGCCGCTTCGGCGACATCCGCCGGAATCGCCAGGTCTAGCTCGCCGATTTCGTCAGGGACGAAGGCCTCGTAGTAGAAGCCGCTTCGCGACTTTCGACCTCCGAACGCCTCCAGGTCCGCCCGCCAGTGGCGCTTCACGAGCGTCGGCATCGCTGGATCAAGATACCGTCGAACCTTTGCTTCGGCAAGGCTATGTCAAATCATGTCGACATAACATTTGATATACTCTTCGCGAGGACATGGATATGTCGGACTCAGAATCAGATGTCGATCAGCGTCCAGCCGCTCAGGAGTTGTTCGCGAATCTGAAAGGCGCGCTGCCCGACCTAAAGGCGCTCCTCGAGAAGTGCGGCAGCCACTGGGGCTACGAGGATCCTGTGTATCGATTCTATCACCACAGCTTCAAGGTCTATCGTCTCTAGGAGACCACGGCCGAGATCGTAAAGGCACTCCAGACCCTGGCGCCAGGGCGGGAGCTCCACGACGAGTTCATGCGGATCGTTCGAGAAGGCACCGGGAAGGCGTTCGCGCTCGAGCACAACGCGGTCTGGCTGGAAACGACGCGTCCGATCCTGGAGGCCTTCTTCCATGCCCGCTTCTTCCTCGAGATGGCGGTCCGATACGGCGAGGGACTGGAGTCACCGCCGAACCTGCTGCCAAGTGGCTGGGCCGCGCTACTCTATCTCTACGACTTGCGCTGACGACCCGGCCAGCGCTGTTCGATGGTGCGCTTTAGTCCGGGGCTCTTGCGGACCCGACGCCAGAGGGTGACACGCGTTGTTCGTGAATACGCAGCGACGTCGCCGCGGTTGCCGTGGAACCTTTCGAACAATGCCAGGATCTGTTCGTCCGTGAGTTTGGTGTGGGCCGTCGACCTGCCCCTGACGATCGATGCATCATTCTGACTAGAACCAGAAGCGTGGCCAGCCAGAAACTTCTTCACAACTCGGTGGGTGTCGTACGGGGGATCGGTCGCCTTGTGGAGAAGGTTTCGCGCCAGACCGAGGAGGTCCCGAGCATTCGCGGGGAGCGGGGATAAAGCCACGGCCGCGACGTCGCGCGCCAAAAGCCATGGGCGGGACAACGGGCGATCATCAAGGAAGCGTTGAAATTCCGCGGCGTCTCCCGCCTCATTTCGCAGGAAGTGCACGAGCAGGCAGCCGACATCTTCCCGTCGCTCCCGTAGTGGCGCAAGAGCTATAGAAACGGCGCTTTCGAGCCGGTTGTTGAGCGTGCGCTCGAATCGCTCTTCTTTGACCCACTCTTTCAGCTTGCGGTCGGTGGCGGCTACGACACGAACGTCGACCCTTTCAGGCTTGGAAGTTCCCAGCGGCAGTATCTCGTGATCGTCGAGGACCCGGAGCAGCATGGGTTGAACTTCACTGGTCAAATGGCCGATTTCATCGAGGAAGATCGTCCCACCGGCAGCCGAGCGAAAATGGCCGGGTACGTCCGCGGTCGCTCCTGTGAATGCCCCCTTCCTGTGACCGAACAACTCAGCACGGGCCTGTCCGGCTTCCAAAGTGGCCATGTTGACGGGAACGAACGGTCCCTTGGCCCGAGGTCCGGCCTCGTGCAGGGCGCGGGCGGCAAGCTCCTTTCCGGTTCCACTCTCCCCCTGCAGGAGAACAAACGTGTCGTTTCTCGCAGCGCGCAGGACCGATCGCCGAAGCTCCTCAATAGCGTCGCTGGTCCCGAGGAGACCAGACACCGCGGACCGAGTGATCGGTGGGTGAACTAAGTGCAAGCAGAACACGAAATGCCGCCCGACCGTGATCACCACTCCGGCGCGCACCTCTTCGGGTGACAGATTGCGGGAACCTGCGAGAGGCTCGAGGTTTACCTGGACTTCGATCCCCGGGTCGCACCGTTCAAGTTTGAATCCCTTCTCATAGCGGATGGCGAGAGCAGGAGCCTCACGGCGACCGATTGCAGGGTGGGCGAGCGGTTGCCCCTCGTCCAGTCCCGGCACGAGAAAATCCGGCTCGGATCTGCTGAGGTGCACAACTCCCGAGCCCACGATCAGCGTCTCTAACAGCGCGATCTGGCCGACGCGCTCGAGGTTTGGGTGCCAGACGATTGTCAACGCCGGGAAGGCGAACAGCGGTCCGGAGTTGGACGGATCGCTTGGACCAAACCTGAGCGTCGCTTCGTCATCAACCATGCGGCTCTCCTGACGGCACCATCCACGGACGGTTCCCCTCCACTATATCGGCTCCTGGGCGGGACGCAGCGAAATGGTCCGACTACAACGAGGCTGGCGATGGGGGCGGATGCGCAGTCCAATGTGGTCGGAGTCGAAACGACTGAAGCGAGCGCAGGACTGGCCAGCATTCCCTCTACCGGGAACGTAGGCCGGAAGAACGCGGCACCTCGCGCGGAGTTGCGACTTTGCGAATCGCCGGGTGGCGCCACGCGGCTAGAATCCGACCGTGAATGACGCTCTGTCAGCCCTGCTGGACACGTTTGAGCATCAACTCTTGGGCCTCACGCGACGTCAGTTCCTGATCGACGCATTCCAGGCCGACCTCGACAAGGTGACGCGGGGTGAGCCATTCAGGTACCGAAACGAGGTCCTGTGGCGGATGTTCCTCGACACGCGCGACGCCCACGTCGTCAGCCTGGCGAGCTGGGCACGCTCCGTCTACCAGCCGGACGGCCTGATCGACCGACTGCGGGCCTATCACGCTCATGATCTGCCGACCAAGCGGCCACCGGGACCGCTCGACGACGATCCCTCTTGGCGCGCGGGCCGAGATCGTGAACACGCTGACGCGTTGGCCCGGCTGTTTCCGGGAATGCCGGGGGCGTACCCGGGCGACCAGCAGTTCGACCAACTCCGCGACGCGTTCGTCGCGCGGATGAAACCCGTCGTCGAGGACGCCTCCAACCGCGTCCGACCGTTCGACCGGGACCCGCAGGTAGGCAGCGTGAAGATGCTTGATTTCGGGGAACTCCGGGACGCCATCAGGTACGCCGAGCAGCTGATGAACGACCTCAGCATGGTCGGATGCCAGCGCAAGGACGACTATCGAGAGACGAACAACCCGGACGCTGCCGACGTGGTCCCTGACCTGGTCGACGCTATCGTGCTAGGAGCCCGCGAAGAGATCGAGCGGGCGCGAGGTGAGCTGGATAGGATCGCGTTCTACGACGAGCTCCGCCACCGGCACGCCACTCACACGAAGAGACCGACGCGGTTCTTCAACGACAAGATATTCGCCGAGTCGGACGACGGCAGCCCGACGCAGTCCGAGACGAGATACGTCGGGTTCTTTCCGGCCCTCCCGCTCGACAAGAACCTCGAGCTTGGCGAGTGGGTTGTCGGCACTCCACCGGCCGCCACGCCTTGGGCGTCGGATAGGTTTCGCGAGCTCTCGGAATCCTTGATCCGCTCGTTCAAGAAGCGAGATTTCGAGGGGGGCGCGATGCTCTGGCACCGGGACCGTGGCTTCGACGGGTCGAAGCCGACTAACGAGGAGATCGGCGCGATCCGCGCCGCCGTGACCTTCGCGGTGCTCGACACAAACGACCGTCTCCGGTTGACCGAGCCTGACCACGCGAACCAAGCCCGCGAGATGGCGACGACGGAGAACGCGGACCTGTTCATACAGCCGATCACCGACGACAACGGCGGGATCACTCATCGGCGGGGCGGCCTCCTGAGGGGGATGCTGGTGGGCAACATGAAGATCGGCGGCGCCCCCCCACCGCTTGCGGACGCGGTTGAGAAGATCGACAGGCCTGTCCCGGTGTCGGCCTTCCTCGCGCGCGCGGTCTACGACACCGTCCGCACCGAGAACCGGCGGGGACGGGCCATCGCGACGGCGGCGGAGTGGCACCGAGTGGCCCTGTCGAATCCCGAGGCCGTCACGATGGGCCAGCGGCTCATTGTCCTGAAGACCGGCTTCGAGGCGCTGTTCCGCACGAGCAACTCCCGCGTTGCTGCGCGGAAGCTGCGGTCTCTGTTCGAGAGCAGGACGCGGGCGCGGAAACACCTCGACCTCCTTCCCTGGGATGGGCTGCTTTGGTCTCCGAGGGAAAAGAGGTACCTCTGGCGCTGGTGCTGGATCGATGGGGAGCGACAGATTGAGGCGTTCAGCGAGATCGAGCACTGGTTCATGGCACTCGCCGACGCGAGGAACGCCGTCATTCACGAGGGGCGGCTGACGACCTGGACCTACGAAGCGCCGCCCGAGCGCCCGCTGTCGGTCTATGCCGGCTGGCTTCTCTGGGTCGGCGAGCGCGTGCTGCGAGAGGCGATCAAAGCGAAGATCGGCCCGGAGGTGCTCCTGTGCGGGGCTATCGCCCGGCGAGCGTGGGCTGAGAAACAGTTCGGTGATCAGGCCCGCCAGCTGATGGCTGCGGCGAAGGCGCGTGCGAAAGCGCGCGCCGCCGCGGGGACGGAACCGGCGAGGCCCGCCGAGGCGCACGCGCCCCGCTCCCTGTCGAAGATTTTGGCCTTTCTAGGCGTCCCGGCGGCCAATTTGGTGGTGGTCGAGGTCCTTACGCAACTGGTAGCTGGCTACACACACGGGGCGAGCGCGCGCCGCGGCCGGGTCAAGATGTCGATCACCGAGTCCGAGTTCCTCGCACTCCGCGCCGCCGGCGCCGAAGACAAGCTGCACCGGTTTTGGTACCCATGCCCGTAGGAGCGTCGGCGACAAAGGCCGGAGGACCGCCGGTCCGCGCAGCCCATCGGGCCGCGCAGCCGACAACCGAGCATGACGCCCCGGCTCCGACGCCCCTAGGCCCTGGACGGAAGCCGCGGTCCGCGGCCGAGCACCGCGACGATCCGATCCGTCAGTCGTTTGGTCAGCTCCTCCAGCTTGCCGTCCTCCCACGTGAGGAGGTTCATGTGCTGCACGTCGAAGTGGACGCGGGTTTCGCTCTCCGGCCGCACCTGATCCTGGTTGCACAGCATAAAGACAGGGAGGTTGAGGCCGAAGGCAACCCCCGCCTCGTAGTACACGCCGCCCCGGTTTCCCCAAAAATCGGCCACCACGAACCGGCTCTCTCGGATCTTGGCGATGATCTCGTCCGTCACGCCGCCGATGAATTCCTCGCGATCGATCCGGCTTGGTCGGAACCCGGCCCTTTCGATCCCCGCCGCGATCGCGTTGAAAAGGCGGTCCGAGTCCTTGAACCACATCGCGATGAAGCCCTGGTCGCCAGCGGCTCTGGGGCGCGCCTCGAGCAGCTCCCAGCCCTTGTCGGTGAGGCGGACCTTGCCGTTGCCGATCTCGCTGATCAGCCCGTCTCGCACGAGGGGCTGGAAGACGAAGTTCCACTCGTCCCAGTTGCCATCGTCGACGGAGTGGCAGTAGGCGACCGGATAGTCGCGAGACGGGTCGTAGTCCACCAGCGCCCCGTGTGGCCTCCGCGATTTTCTCGACTCGTAAGCGAGCCAGTCCAGGAGCGCATCTCGCTTCTCGGTGAAGGTGCGCTCGCGGATCTCCCCCCTCATCAGCGCCTTGAACAGGTCTTCATTGACGAGCACGGGAGGCACCTGGCGGACCGGAGCTGTTCGAGTGAGGGCGCTCAAGAGATCGCGATCGCCAGGAAACGCGTTCATTCCCCTGCCCGCGTACCAGACGCCGGTCGTGACGTTGAACGAGCCACACCGGCGGCACTCGACCGGGTAGATGTACGAATCTGACCGACGGCCAAAATCGGTCGTAACCGGCTGCCTGCAGAGGGGGCACGTTTCGCTCATGGGCGCCATCCTGCACCAATCCCGTGAGCGCCAGTGAGCGCTCCTGGGCGAAAGGCCCCTGGCGCGCGCTCTGAGGGGCGTTCGCCACCGCGGTCGGCGCCCAGGCCGACGACGCCGACGAACGCTGAGCGTCGGGGCCAGCGGCTACGCCCCCCGATGAACAGCAGGAGGCACTGTGGCGTGGAGTTCGTGGAGCTTAGCCCGAACTCACAAGGATCTTCAGCAAGTCGGCCACGTTCCCGGCCGTTGACGACGGCAACACGTTCTCTCGCCGCATAGCCTTCTCTGCCTCTACGTCTCCCTGCGTCCAGTGGCTGACGTCACGCAGCAGGTTGTAGGCATCGCCGTCGCGGTCACAGCCGTACTTCGCGTACACGTCGCTCACGGCGCACTTCTTCGCCATCGCGATGTCCCGAAACAGACTGTCTCCGACGTACACGGTCTCTTCGGCGGCTGAGCCGTTGTGCGCGATCACGAATTGAAGTGCCTTCGGATCGGGCTTCCGCTCTTGGATTGTGACCACATCGCGTGCGGTTGATACGGGCATTCGATTCGGGAACCGCTCGTTCGCCGTGGCATAGACTCGCTTCACCAAGGTGGTATCAATGCCAAGCGCTTCGCACCGAGCCGCAGCAAGCGCTGAGGGAGCATCGGTATGAAGGACGACGGTGTCGCCGTTCCTCTGGAGAGCAGCCCAAAGATCCTTAATTCCAGAGAAGAGGTGATGTCCGGCCCTTCGAGAGGCGCTAAGACCGTCGGCGAGCCCATGCGCCTCCTGTTCACCGAGCCCGGGAAACAGCGCCTTCAGATCGTCGGAGGAGAACGGAAACTCTGACGTGCCGACGCTCTGATGAAAGCTTCGAATAGTCCTTCGGACGTTCAGATCGTCTAGACCGGTGACGCGTCCGAGGGTGCTCAAGAACTCAGAAAAGGACGAACTCCACATCTTCAGCCAGTCGAAGATGGTGTCGTCGATATCGAAGACGATCAGCCGCGACATCTGACGGCTATGCCGGCGCCGGGGCTGGGGACGGCGACGGATGTCCTTCCTCGTTCACCTTGAGCATCAGCTTGGAAAGCAACACCCGCAGGGGATAGATGGTGTGGCCAAACTTCTGCGCCGCCCTAGCATGGTCGAGAATGTCAGCAGCGGACCAATGAACGTTTAGAACTCCAATCGCTTCTCGATCTGCTTGCTCTTTGAAGTCCGAGGTAGGGATCAAGACTGGCAACGACATGAAGCCTGCAATGGATGGATCGCCTCGAAAATACGCGCCTACAGCCTTCGCGACAGACGGGGAAAAGTCGCCGTACTTGACCATCCATCCCTCAATATCTTTGGCAGGATGAAAGTGCTCGAAGTCTTTTTTGACGAAACAGAACGGCGCACCGGGGAGAACGCTCCATCCACCATCCTGAGATCCGATCTTGAGAGGAACATCTAGGGCAAAATTCGGCAGCCCGTGTTTGTTATCCTCCCGGCTTGTAGCCACGGAGAAGGCACTGGGCATTGCCAGAACGCCTCGAACACCTTCGAGGGTCGTGCCGGTAGCTCTGAACGCCACGTGCTGATCCCACTGCTGTGCCTTCTCGCTTGGGATGTACCACATCACGTTCGCTACAAAGTCGGGCTTCGCGGTCGGATCCTTACGACTGTCGTAGACGCTGGCTAGCTTTGCGATTGCCTTCAGTATTAACTGAATGGCTCGTCTGCATTGCTCAGGGTTGCTGGCTGCGCTGAAAACGGTGTGGCTCTTTTCAAACGTAAGGCCAAACTCGGATAGATAGTCCGGAGAAGCGTTCGTCGCGACTGCGTCTTCGATCTTCGCCGCGGCGAGTTCAAACTTCCTTTGCGTCTTCCGTTGGTGAAACTGCGACGCAGCGGCCCGAGCAATGTGCAGGACCGAAGTGATCGCGAGAAGCTCCCAAAACAGTCGCGCCCCACCAGGAAGCGTGGGGAACGCGGCGTCTCCGTGACGCCAGATAGTCAGCCCACTCGCCCAGCTCTTCAGCTCATCTGCGAAGACAGCGCCGACAAGGCCCGCGAGGATCGCCAGGGCAGCTTCGACCGCGCCGAGGACCGGACTGGACCACAGCCACTTCAGCGCCCTCCACAGCGCCTTCAGGGCTTTCCAAATCCATTTCGACGCCGCCCAAACAGCCCGGCCTGCCTGCCGGTCACTCATCAACGAGGACTGGAACTGCTGCTGTCGCTGCCGGCCGTCCTCGACGACGCAGGCTTCTGATCCTGATTTTGCGTGGTGACCGCCGGGAACGAACGCGGACCCTCGCTAATGATGGTCGCCTTTCGCAACTTCCCCGTGCCCACCACGCTCAGAGCAGCGGCAGCCTCCGCGAGCGTTTCATCAAACGTCTTGCTCATGGCTGCCTCCTGTTTTTTAGTGTACTGAACACTTGGTCAGTCGTCAACGGGCTTTCTCAGAACCTCGTCTGGTCGGGTGCTCGCACTTTAGCAGACCCGCGGATCGCGACTCCAAATTTAGACACGTTCCGTCGTCGGAGCCGGTGCGCTCGGGCACTTGAGCGGTAGCTCACAGTAGCGGCCCAACCGCCGCCCAGCTCTGGCACCGGGTGACGAAGGAGGTCACACATTGAGCGTGACCTCTTGTGCCAGGTCGGGTGCATCATCTCGACCATGAAGTGGCTCTGGACATGGGGCGGAACCTCATTCGGATACCGCGTGGACGATGACCTCCGGACGCACGACGGACGTCATGTTGGAAGGTTCCACGGGGATGAGGTCTACGGAACCGATGGCCGGTATCTAGGCGAGCTGAAGAGTGACAATCGACTGATCACATCTCGGTCGAAGAGCGCGCGTCGACAGGGTGCGTTCACTCCGTACGCTCGGAACGCACCATACTCCCGATACGCCAGCTACGCGGGCTACGCGATGTACGCGGGCTACGAAGACTTCCCCTCTCCCGACGAAATCTGACGCATCGTCGGCCCTCACGATTGGTTTCATCACCGCCCCCCGAACGCCTGCTAGCGGGCCCAGCCGCTACGCACACTGGCGTGGGGAGCGACCGGCTCCCGCCGGGTCGGATCGGCCAGGCGGCGGGCGATCTCGGCGAGGCAGCCCGAGCACGAGACCTACCTCCGTTCGTTCGTGAACAACGTGGTGAAGGCCGGCGCGCCGCAGAGGGGTTTTTCGGGTGGGTGATCGGCGGGCGCAGATCGGCTGTGGCTGCCAGGTCAGAGGGTCCCGATCCACGTCCAGAATTCTGGACCCACCGTGACCCAATCGGCGATGCTTTCGTGTCGCCTGCCGCGAACACGCGCGATCATCTCCGAGACGGGAGCCGCGACCTGACCGGACTTACGCGCCAGAGCGGCGATCGTGTGCGCGCTCTGGCCGTGCTCTATCAGCCTAGCCTATCGAACCTCGTCCGATCACTTAAGTCCCCCTTCGCGAACCGTCCCTCCAGGCCAGACGCCCGAAATCCTTGACGAAACAGCCTTCGAATCCGGCGACGCGGTTGCGGAACTTTCGGAACTTTCTGAGAACGCTAACTAAGCCAGACTGCTAAGCGATTCCTCACCATGCGGAATTCAGGTTCTGGTGATCGTAAGATTGTGGGAGTTCGACTCTCCCCGACCGCACTCAAGAAATTCGCAGGGTTGTAGCTGGTTCGGATTCTGGTGAGATGGGTGGTTTGGCTCGATCCCCCACCTGATCCCCCACTTGGCTGGCCGGAGCCAGTAGGAGGAGGATCTTAGACGCCGCCGCCAGCTTCTCCCGAGCGTCTACGTGGGAGTAGTGCTCGGTCATCGCCGCCGTGACGTGGCCGGTGATCGACCTCGTCACGATCTCGCCCGCCACCTGACGAGCCAGGTTGTTGAACGTCCGGCGCAGGCCGTGCACGCTCACCCGCTTCGTGATGCCGCAGCCCTTGAGCGCCCGACGGAGCGGGAACCGAAGAGCGTTCGGCCGCAACAACCCACCGTCCGGTTCCGGGAACACCCACCCTTCCCCAAGCCCTACCGCCTGCCGAGCCAGAAGACGCACCCGATGCTTCTGAAGCGTGTCCGCCAGCTCACCCACCAGCGGCACCGTGCGGCTGGTCCCTGTCTTCGTCGTCGACACCACCCCGTGCCACTGCGCCCGACGGACCCGAATGATCCCGGCATCCGCGTCCAGATCGGCCCACTTCAGTGCGGTCGCCTCACCGTAGCGCAGACCCGTGAGGGCCAGCGTCGCGGCGAGCGGATGATGGTCCGGCTCCTTTGCGGCGAGCCAGGTCAGAACGCAACCCAGCTCGGCCCCCGTGAGAAGGTTCGGCTCTTCGTCGGTTGGCCTGCGAACCGGAAGACGGCGAACCCGACGTGACGGGTTCCTCGGCAGATCGAATTCCTGCACCGCGTCTTCCAGCACCATCCGCAACATCACCAGCGCCCCGTTCACCGTTGCTCCGGACTTCTTGCGCGCGAGCCGCGCCTGCCACCCCCGAACATCCGATTCCATGATTCGATCGACGAAGAAATCGCCGAGATACGGCAACACGTAGGTGTCGAGCACCTCCGCGTACCGGCTACTCGACGACGCCTTGAGCCCGACTATGCGCGACGCCAACCACGAGGTCGCGTAGTCGCCGAGCCGGGGCACCTGGACGTCCCCACGTGCGTCGTTCCTGATTTGCTTCTGGAGCTCCGTTCGAAAGGACGCCGCTTCCTGCACGGTCCCCTCGACGACGCGATCCACCTCCTTCATCCGGCCGGTCCTTGGGTCGACGGCGCGGAGCCGGATTCGCTTCCGTCCGTCGGACAACGTAGTGATTCCCGGATATCGACTCTTCGACATGTTCAGCATCTCCATCCGGGGCCACAGGAGTGCCATGACCCAGGATTATAGCGTCGAGATCTTCGCGTCTAAAGAGCCATATCCGGCCGCGACGACCGGCGGGGAGCAGCGCACCCGAGCAGACGAGATTCCGAACCGCCGAGGCCGAGCGATAGCGTAGGTAGGCGGCCGCCTCGAGTGTGGTGAGGTACGGTGAATTCACGTCGCTGCTTCGAGCACTCGGGCGAAGGCCGGTCGGGTTGCGGCTTGGCGCGCGCGGACGAGCTCGATTCTCTAATTCGGAGCCGGGCCTCAGACGGCCCACTGAGAGCCGCAAGTCTCCTCGAACGCCGGGCTACACAGCTCAGGTGTCGCAGGTGACTTTCGAATAGATCTCTTCTTCCCCAATGAGCCAGTTCGCAGCCTGCTGTCGTTCGCGAGCGATGCTCATCACCTCCCGCCATACGGACTCAGGAGCTTGGGAAATAGGTGCTCCTTTACGGCGCCGACGAGGCGGCATGATTCCGTCGGCACGCCACGCTTCCCGCAGCGGTGACGGCACCACTCACTTGGCAGGCGAGCGTGAAAGCCGCTGTCGAGAACCTCGTGAGGAGCCGCCCTCTGACTTCTGCCGAACTGGCGAGGGCTCAACCTCTTTACGAGGAGCTGAAACGCAAGCTTGCCGCGCCCAGCGAATTCGACCAGGCTCTGATCGAAAGCGCTACCGGCCAGTCGTTCGCTGAGTTCCTGGAGGGCGCACGCACGGCCGTCGGCGACAGCACCTTCAAGGCCTTGGTTTCGCCCCTGATCGACGTCGGTGGCTGGGCGGATCTCATCGTGCCTGGCGTAGACCGCAATTTCTCGCCAACTGGGTCGACCTTCGAAGAACGCGTTCGTTCCATCGCCGCAGTTCTTCACCGAGCCGCGGAGACCGCATACAAGCCCCTCCTCCAGGTTGCTTTGAAGCTGACGCCAACGCGCGCGTCACCAGCACCCCGCAGCCAGGTTCCGAGCACCGTGGGAGCCCTGCTCGAACAATGCCGGGATGCCTGGCAGCGAACCGGAGGGCCCGTCGGCATCCTCTATGATCGGATAGAGATCGTACGAAACTCTGAAGGGCACGTTCAGACGGAGTTCGACTTCACTCAGGCAACGGTCTCATTCGTCAACCGGCCCGAAGGCAGGCCACCCGAGCTAGTCGGTCCCTGGCAGGAGCAGGAGCTTGGGAACTACGCGCGTGGATTCCTCGATCTGGTGGCGCTGTTGTCCCTTGTCTATCGACGCTCGTTGAACTGACCGGGGGGGAGCCGGCGAGAAATCGATTCTCGGCGCCGATGAGTGGCCCACTGGTCAGCAAACCGGGAACCAGCCCCTCCACTAAGGCCAGTAGCGTCGCCAGCGCATGCCGGCCAGGCGCCCAAGCGCACACCACCGCAAGGAGCCAGCCCCCCCTGGCGGCGCAGATCGGCGCGCGTATCAAGGCCCTCCGCGGCGAGAAGAAGTTCACTTTCGACGCGTTCACCGAGGAGCTCGGCATGGGCAGGGGCTATCTGTCCGAACTCGAACGCGGGCTGGTCGAGCCGTCGGTCACCGCTCTCGCCCGTGTCGCCGAGGCCCTGGAAGTCACCATGGCGGACTCGGTGTTGGGCGCGTCGACCCGTAAGCAGCTCTTTGCGGTGACGCGGGACCTCCCGCGAAATGCGTCGACGAACTGCTGTCGCGTGCCCGGCAGCTCGTCGTGACGTAGGTCTCTCGGGCCTTACCTCCGTAACGCTAGCGCGAACACCGGCGTCCGGCTGACCACCTCGAAGTCAAAGCTACGGTAGAGAGCCAGCGCCCGATCGTTCTGCGCCTCGACAGTGAGCTCTACCTCGTTGGCCTCCCGATCGGCGAGCAGGCGCAACCCCTCGCCAACCAAGAGGGCGCCGAGGCCGCGCCCCCGGTAGCGGGGAAGCCGGCCAACCACCTCCAGGTCGCCGCGCGGGCCGTGGGGAGCCACCTGGACGAACCCGGCGATTGCCTCGCCGTCGAGCAGGAGCCGCGAGACCCGGTGTCCGGTCGCGATCGCCCGCCGGAATTCGTCGAGCGGCGGCAAACCCAGCGATGCCTGTCCGTAGAACGCTTCGGCGATCGCGGCGTGCGCGTCCGCCGCTCGCCCGTCGTCGAGCTTCGCCCATCGCCACCCATCGGCGAGCGCAACCGGCGCCGGCGGCGCGGGTGCCCCGGCCCCCCGCCGCATGTGAAACGTGTCGTAGGCGTGGCTCCACCCCGCGGCCAACAGCGCCCGCTCAGCGGCCTCGACCTCGACCAGCGCCTCGCGGAGCGCGAGGTGCAGCACTCGCCTTACGCCCGCGCGCGCGAACGCCGCCGCCGGTGCGACCACCTGCGTGAGCAGCGCCTCGGCCCCGAGCCGGGCCCGCGTCCCGAGGATCTCGAGGTTGGCGGCGTCGGCGGCGTTGCTGGTCCTGTCGACGACCGTCGCCACAGCCGCCGTCCCCGCCCCGTCGGCCAAGACCACCACGCCCGCCAAATCGCTGGTCAGCTCGCCGAGCAGCCGCCCAAGTAGCCTCCGGTCGAACGGGCTTACATGCGCGACGCAGAACGCCGCAAGCGCGTCCCTGTCGCTGGGCGAAAATATTGCCCGTCGGAGGTCAGCGTCGAATCGCACCACGGCTCGCTTTTACCACTCCCGCCCGGACTACCACCCGCCGGCCCTTGGAGGTGCTACGCCTTCGCCCCGACGCGCGACCTCCCACGAAGTCCGTCGACGAGTTGCTCTCGCGCCCGACAGCTCGCGGCGAAGTAGGCTGCCGGGCTCTACGGGCACCTGCCTCAAGACGATCGTGGCGGTCGACGGCGAATGCGCCGACAATCGTCGCCATGGCGAATGAGACCGTCGCATGGGCGCCGGGGAGCAGCGATCCCAAGATCGCGTTCGCCGAATTTCAGCTCCACCTGCGCGAGATCACGCCACGCCTCCGCGTGGTGCCGGTGCTGGTCACGCTCAACGTCTTGGTGTTCGGGATCATGGTCGCCGCTGGGGCCAACGTCCTCAGTCCGACGACCGAGCAAGTGCTTCGCTGGGGGGCCGATTATGGGCCGGTCACGTTGGGGGGACAGCCCTGGCGCGTCCTGACGAACGTCTTCGTCCACTTCGGGGTCGTCCATCTGTTGGCGAACATGGTTGCGCTTCTGAGCGCGGGGCCCATCGTCGAGCGGTTGTTCGGGCCGCTGGCGTTCGCGGCGATCTACTTCGCGGCGGGGATCGCCGGCAGTCTCCTCAGCGTCGGTGCGCACCCGGTGGTGGTTTCGGCCGGCGCCTCGGGGGCGATCTTCGGCGTTTACGGTGCGCTGGGGGTGTTCGCGCTGCGCCAGCGAGGCACGATCCCGCGCGTCGTCTTCTCTAAGCTGGGTAGCGTGGCAGGCACCTTTATCGCTTACAACATCATGTACGGCGCGGCGCACGCCGCGATCGACAATGCCGCGCATCTCGGTGGCCTGCTGGGCGGTGCGGCGGCCGGTGCGTTCCTTATTCGTCCGCTGGTGCCGGCGCGGCCGAGCGCCCCGCGCCTGCCCGCGCTGGTCGCCGCCGCGGCGTGCATTTTGGCGGCCGGGGTGACATTCGCGCTGCCAAAGCCCGTGGCGTTCGAGACGATCCTCAAGACCTACCAGAATGGCGAGGACACCATCCTCGCCCAATACAACGACATGGTTCGCCGGCTGAGCGCCGGAAAGATCGGCATGCGCGAGGTCGCCCACGAGATCGATCACACGACCGTCCCTGCCTGGCAGACGCTCGGCGCCGCGGTCAAGCGACAACGCCAGGACTGGGAAAGGAGGCGGAAGCCCACGCCGGCGCAGGGCCGCCTGCTCGATCTCCTGGAACAGTTGGTCGCGACGCGGGAGGACGGTTGGACGCGAATGTCCGCGGCACTCGGCGTCCAAGACGCCGACGCTTTCGAGCAGACCTCCGCCGACACCGAAGTAGCCGTCCGCGAGATCCTGAAACAAGTGGAGGATCTGAAATCGCAGTAAGGGACGTCGCTCCGGCCCCCGAGCCGCCGATCGACGGCGCCGCCCCAGAGGGCTTGCTCGTCGTTCGAGCGGCGCGCCTGGACAACGGACGGACCTGGCCACGCCTCCAGCCGCCGGACAGGGTATAGACGTTGACGCGGAGGGGGTGGCCCGGAAACCCGTGGCGTGAAGCCCAATCATGTCACCACGTTGGACTAGGGGTGCGCAACCACCTCTAAGAAGATGATTCTCATAAGCAGTTGCATACTACTGCTCTGGTCGCCGCCTTTCGCCGCCAGGCACCAAGCCATAGCTAAAGACCGGCTCTCGCCGGTCAAGGTGCTCACCCCCCTGACGAGCCTCGAGCCGGCGACCGACGACGAAGGTCGACGGCGGCGCCATCGCCAGGAAGCGGGAGAGGCGTCGCGGGTACACCGCCAGCGGGGAACCGTAGCTCCAGAGCAAATCGGCGAACCACTCGCCGCCGATCTGGAAGAAAGGCACCCGATTGGCCACCACCTTCCTGCCGCTCACGACTCTCTCCCGCACGGTCCGGCATACGGGCACGATCGGCACTGGAACCCGCGGACCGGGAAGAAGATGCCCGCGTCGACGGCCCGCAGAACACCGATGACGGTCTGCAGCGCCTCGATCTCATCCTCAGGTCATCGAGGTAGACCGCTGGCACCCTGGTCTTCGTGAGCACCTGCCATGGGCACCGGAGGTAGGTCTTCACCTGGCTGACGCTGACATGGAGGCCGTCAGCGTCGTGGACCCCGGGTCAGTCGAGTACCATCTACGCCGACGGGCTTTCGCAACCGCCGTCGGGTCCCGTCGGCAGCTGAAGCGCACACTCGATCGTCTCGCTGAGGGATTCGGCCTGCATGTCAGCCGGGCTATTGGTGATGCTGAGCTGCAGGCCCGCGCAGTTCATGTTCCCCGGCGTCAGCGACCAGCAGGGGGGGGCGTTGCCATTCTCGGCGCAGTGCTGGAGAGCGACGTCCGTCCTGTTGCCCTGCGAGTCGACGATGTGTTCGATGACCGAGCACATCGGATTCCCTTGCGAGTCGTTCTGAATGTTGCCCGTGATGCAAGGAGGCGTGATGAGTGTGGCTAGCTTGGTGGCGATGTTGGTCATCGACGCCGCGTAGTCGGGATCGCAGATCGACGCCGTCACGCTGTTGGGGAAAGCTTCCAGGAACTGGGCCAAGCGGATGCCCGGATCGCCGAAGCTCCCGTCCGTGGTGAACTCGCTGGCGTTTGGGCTGACCTTGTCGCCCCCTTGGGCGCCGCAGGAGTGCATTGCATCGGGCCAGAGCTCGCCCGGCGCCAGGTCCTGTCCATCCGTCGGGGGGTACCATCCGATCTCGACGGGTGTGACGGGAGCAATGATGCCCGAGACCAGAATCTGATTGTCAGGATCGGGCTTGAGGGCCCTGATGTCGCTGACGAGCTTGCTCACAGGAATGAAGGCGCTCGAGCCGCTGTCGTTATCCTTGCAGTTCACAAGATTGAGGGTGGGAGCGGCCGCTGTCCCTTGTGCGTCCGCAGGGACGAGGAGGGGCGGCGTCTCGAACGCCGTCGGGTTCCCGCTTGCGGGATCCTGACAAAGGTGTGGGCTGCGAGGACCACCGGTCCGGCGGTAATCAGCGAGAGGTCCATCCGGGTTCGTGATGTTCTGCGGATAGCCGTTGAGCGAAAAGATCGTGGTTTTCTCGGGCGCCGAGGCGTCGTCCTCGTTCGTGAGCATGACGATGTCGAGATACGCCTCCGGCCGAAGAAAGGCGCCGGTCGCCGCCGGCGGCGGCGACTTTCCGTCGGCGCCGAGCGCCCGATCAATCGACGCGAGCTGATGCCCGAAGCCGCACCCTGAAGTGCCAAGGAGAGCGATGCACTGGAAGACGGTGGCGATCGGGTCGGTGAAGTTCGCCACGCCGTCGGCTTCGGCGATGTAGGTGCTGCCCGCCATGAGCGTCGTTTCCGTACACATTCCCTCTGGCGCGTAGTGAAATGCACCGTCGTCACCCAGCTCCGTGCATCCGATGCTGGCGTCGCTATGAGCGCCCATATCGGAGGAGACCACGGCGACGTGCAGGCTCGGGGGCCCCATCGGCATGTTCTCAAGCACCTGCATAAACGTCGGGAGTTGCGCGAGCAGCTTCTGCTGCATCGACGCCATCGACGGTGAGTCGTCGATCATGAACAAGAGATCCATCTCGTTGTTGATTTTCTGCGTGAAGTTTGTCTGGAGGGTCGCCGTCGCACACGCCTTGGGCTGCGGCTGGAGGGGGGCGCTGCACGCCCAGAGGCCCGGCACCCCGGCTGCCAACGCCGCCCAACGAAGCCCGCGCCAGCTGCGCAGACGATGCGAATCGGCACGCGAGCGAGTGCTCATGCCGAACACCCGGAGCAATCTTCGCGCCACGGCAAAGGGCACGGAGCGGGCCGCGTCGGGAACGGTCGTGACCAACCGAGTTGGCGCCAGCGCCAACGGACACTGTGCCCGCCGCGACAGGACGTCCCAATAACCTGGGGGATCTGGTTCGACGTGCGAGGCCAGGATGTCCGGAAGTTCGGTAAGAGGGCGGGTGCTTCGGCGTTTCTCGGCCTTGATCGTCTGCGTCCCGGCAGGGCCCGCAGCGCCAGGGGAAACACGGGGAGGGTGTTGACGTAGGGCCCCAGTATCAGACCAAAGCCTGCTTGTTCTACCTATCCTCACTGGAGCCTTCCAAGGACTCCCTGGCCGCCGGTACAATCCGAGAGCTATGCGATCCTCCACGGCGATTGCGGGCGCGATGTGGCTCGCGGCTGCGGCGGGGTGCGGTCGCAACCTCGGCGGTGCCGCCAGGACGGACGGTGCGCCGGGCTGGACCAGCGCGGACGCCTGGACGGAGGCCGCGGGCTCGTTCGACGGCAGTCGAGCGGGCGACGTGCACGGATTTGTGGATCGGCCGTCGGATGAAGGCGCGACCGGTGCCGATGCAGCGGTCGACAGCGGCGTGGACACGAAAGGAGGGGCCGACGGCGCGGCGAGCGACGCGGAGCCGCCTCGTTGTGTATCGAGCGGCGGCCTCTGGTTCTCGCCGCCACAAGCGTTGCCCGTTGTCGGGGGGAACCGCGGATTCCGGATGGCCGCCGGCGTCGATCGGCAGCTCGCGGTGGCGGCGGACTCGGCGGGTGGCCCCGGCGTCTTCTATGTCGACTCGTTGGACGGCGGCCGGACGTTCCGCCCGGCCATGCAGCTCGGCAACTTCGGGCCCGACAACGTGCAGATCGCGCTCGGTCCCAATCACGTGTACCTCACGTCCGCGTTGTTCACGCTCTCCGCCTCGACGGTCCTATGGGACGGACAGCTCGATTCGCTAATCGATCCATCGAGCTTCGAGGTCATCCAGTTCGGCCCCGAGGGGACGTACATGGGGACGCCGGTGACCGCAGGCGACGGGCGCGTCGCGCTGCTGCTGCAGAACGGAACGGTGGACACCGCCCCCACTGAGGGCGAATACATCTCCACCGCCTCGAGCGACGCTTCGTTTGGCGATCCGCACCTGCTCTTCTGGCCAGCCGTGTGCGCCGGGGGCATCTACCACTCGAACGGAAGCTTGTTCATCGCGTATGTGCTCCAGGACGTCAGCGGCAACTCCTTTATGGAGATGCGCTGGTCGTCCGACAATGGGGCGACGTTCTCCGATCCGGTCTCTGGGGGCGCGTCGGCAGGCCAGATCGGGTGTCCGAAGCTCTACGAACTGCCGAGCGGCCAGCTGCTGGCAATCACCAGTGTGGGATCCGCGCTCAACTCACCGGCACGGACCATCGCTAGGCCGTTTGACGTGTCGGCGAACCAGTTCGGCGCCACGGTCATCGTCGAGGAAGGCAAGGTGCTCTGCTTCGATGCCGCCCGCACGGCGAGCGGCCGACAATTCGTCACCAGCACCTTCGGCGATCCGGGCATGCCCCCGACGGGCGTCGACCTGCGCTACTCGGATGACGGCGGTCTTACGTGGAGCGGCCCGCTCGCCATCCCGGGGATATCCCCGAGGGACGAGTGCCCTGTTCTCGCGGCGTCCGCCGACGAACTCTACATCCTTCGGTGGGATGCTGCCCAACTGGTTCTCAGCCGGGCCGGCGCCAGCTCCGTCTGCGAGTGAATGGGCGGGCCGCGCTGCGAGCCCGCCAAGCGGTGGCGAGGAAAGGACAGGTGCAGGGATTTCTGCTCCCCGGGCATGCAGCTCGCAGACGATCCCACCGATCCCAGAAGACGCCGCCATCCCCCACTTGATCCCCCACTCGGTCGTGGCGGAGCGTGGCGCTCCGTGACCCCGTGTGACGTTAAGTGCCCGCCACGACACGAGTTGGGTTGATGCCCTACCGGGCCTTTTCCGATTCAGGTTCTGGTGATCGTAAGATTGTGGGAGTTCGACTCTCCCCGCCCGCACAATTCTAACGGACACCCTCCTCGGGAACCGGTTCCTTCCGAGAATAGACGTGCGGGGCCTTCCCGCTTCGCCGCGAGTCTGATCCGTGCTGAACGATGCGCGACTCGCGACAGCCGTGACGACGGCTGCCGCTCGAACGCATCGACCACGCTCGTCGCGGGATGGGTGGTTGTTATGGCTTGCCGTCGTCGGGGCGACAGCGCTCTCCCTGCGGATAGTCCGGATGGTAGTGGTGCGGTTTCGGACGCGACACGCAACGCAGACATTGCGCCCGCTCGCCTTCCCTCTCAGTTCCCGGTAAGCGCTCGCACTGCGCGGGAGTACGGGACTCGTGGCCGTTGGAGTGGGCGAACGAGCGCGACCGGCCGGCCAACGCGCCGGAGAACATGGCCACGACGAGTGCCCATTTCAGAACAGGACTCTTGCTTCCGTTCATAGCGAACCTCCCTGCGGCGATGGAGCGCCACGATCAAGGGGCGCTTCCAGGTCGGGAAACATTTGACTTGATGACTTCCGGCATCGACGGCAGCGGGCTCCACTTGAGCGGCGGCCCTTGGACCGTGACCGCGATCGCCATCGGGACACACGACAGCTCGGTGAGAACGCGAGGGCTCAGCCGGACCCGCACAGTCGGTGAAGGCGGCCGTGCAGATACGGAGGCGCGCATCCCGAAGGCCAAGATCGTCCCTCGGCCCGCCTCGCACATCACTCGACCTTTAGCGCGGCCGATCGGCGCGCGCGGACAGCGCCCGAGGCTGCGCTGTGCGGCGCTCATCACGCCGCGCTAATCTCCGCAGATCTCGAAAGTTCGAGCGGATGGCGCGGCGCATTGTCTGCGGTTTGATGACCGCCGGCCTTCTCGGGGCACCAATCAAGAGCAGAAGTAGGTACGCCCCCTTGCTGGTTAGGAGTCCTGTGCGCCGCATCGTCTGGTTCGCAAGCTCACTCGTGATCCTCTCCTGCTCGCTCGACACTAGGAACCTCAATGGAGGCGGAGGGACCGGCGGCGCCGTCGGCACCGGCGGAACCATCTCGACAGGTGGCCAGCGCGGCGATGGCGGCAGTGCCACCGGCGGCCAGGTCGGCGGCGGCGGCAGCGCGACGGGCGGCCAGATCAGCGCTGGGGGTGAAACCGGCGGTCAGACAGCGACAGGCGGCAGCGCCACCGGCGGGCAGATCGGCACCGGCGGCCAGATCGGCGCCGGAGGTGAAACCGGCGGCCAGACAGGGACAGGCGGCAGCACCACCGGCGGGCAGATCGGCACCGGCGGAAGTGCCACCGGCGGCCAGATCGGGACGGGCGGCGACACGGGTACGGGGGGCAGCTCCACTGGCGGTCAGACCGGAATCGGCGGCAACAAAGGAACCGGCGGCGAGAGCTGCCAGCAGCTCGGTATGGATTACGTCAACGCACTTCCGGCGGCGAAGGACTGCACCTACGGCGTGACGGGCCAATGCCAGCAGTTGGTCGGGAGCTCGCTGACCTGCGGCTGCGAAGTGTATGTCAATGACACCACCACGCTCAACGCGATCAAGGCGCAGTACATGAGCCAGGGATGCGGGGGCCCTATCTGCAACATCGCCTGCGTGGCCGCACCGGCGAGTTGCACGCTCCCCGCCGCGACGCCACGGAGCCCGGGACCCGGAGGCGCTGGCGCCGGGGGCGGGACGGCGGCCGTGCTCGGAACCTGCACCTCCAACTGACGTCCCCGCCCGGCTGGCGGGCCGAAAGCTGGCTCTCCGGAGGCGACGACAGAAAGATCGCGGGCTCGTTCGATCGAGCGGCTTTCTGCCCGCCGCTAGGGTGGGCCGTAGAGATCGGCGGACCAGAGGCTGTCGTAGGGGACCTTGGCGGAGTGAAAGGCCTCGCGCACGGTCTCGGCGTCGGCCGCCACGAACTCGCAGAAACCGCGCTTGCGGTCCTTTGAAAGGTAGGTGCGCAGGCGTCGGACCCCTCGCATCTCGAGGCAGGGGTTGAGCGCCGCGCTCGACGAGTTGAGCGCCTCGTCCGTCAGCGGCGGGTTGTAGACGTAGTTGACGATGATGTACGACATGGCATCTCCTTTTCGTGGGTCATGAGGGTGGGGCAGAGCGGCGCGCGCGCCCGGTCAGGGCGCGCCGACCCGAACCGGATCCAGCGCCGAGCGCATCGGCCAGCTCGTCGACAGCCTTCGTCGCGCGCGCCGACAGCCGCAAGGGCGTGGCGCGATCTGCGTGGGTGGCTTCGAGCTCGGCCTCGGCAGCGGCTCGATCGCCGCGGGCCAGAGCCAGCCGACCGAGCGTCGCGCGCGCCAGCGCCGCTTCACTGCGGCGATCCAACACGCCGGCTGCCGCCAGCGCGGCGGTCGCGCGCCGTTCGGCGTCGGCCGAGTTGCCGGCGGCCAGATCTTGCGCGGCCGCTGTGTTGAGCACGTACGCGAGGGCGGCGTTCGCGTCCAGTGTGCGCAACTCGTCGATCGCGGTCGCCAGCGCCGCGTCGGCGGCGCGCTCCCCGAGGGCCCGGGCCGCCAGCGCATCCAGCGCCGCAGCGACTGACGGTTCGCTTCCGCCGGTCATCTTGGCCGCGATCTCGCGCAGCGGGGCGCACAGCTGGCGCGCCGCCGCGGGATTCCCATGCTCGAGCTCCAGCATCACCCGCTGCGCCATCGCCTGACAGCGCTCCCAGTGCGTCTCTTCGCGAGCGAACCCGTCGACCGCCTCGGCCAGCGCCTGCGCCGCGGTCGCGCGATCCCCGATGTAACGGTTGATGAGCCCCACCGCCCAGGCCACGTTCACGACCCGCGCGGCGTCGGCCCCCAGCAGCGCGCACGCCTCGCCGATGAGCGCCTGCGCCCGCGGCACCTCCCGCTCCAGCAGCAGGAAGCAGCGGGCGGAATCGGCCAGCTGCCGCCCGCGCACATCGGGACCGGTGCCGCCGACCTCTTCGATCGCGCGCAAGGAGGCCTCTCGGGCGCCTTCGAAGTTCTGGTCGGTGAAATTCAGGATGGAGCGTGCGTGGAACCCGCGGGCCGCCTCGCTGTGCAAGCCGACCTCTTGCGCCTCGACGATCGCGCGCGCGAGGCTGGCTTCCAGATCGGTGACCCGGCGCCATCCCGCCTGCCCGGTCTGGACCAGCACGGTGTAAAGCTCGATCTGGAGTCGGACGCGCGTCAGGCGCTCCACGCGCGCGAGGTGCGCCAGGCCGCGCGTCGCCAGTTCGGCCGCTTCGGCCGGCGCGAAGAGCCGCAGGCTGCGCCGGGCGGCCGCCGCCGACGCCTCGGCCGCCAGCGTCGCGTCGCCGCCGATCGCGGCGTGGTGCGCGATCTCGCCGGCGCGCGTGTCGTCGCCGGCCCGGGACCGGTCGAGAGCGCGGGCGATCTGCATGTGGACGAGCCGGCGGCGGGGCTCGGACAGCCGCCGGTAAGCTGCCTGGCGGATCAGATCGTGGGCGAAGTCGTAGCCGGTCGCTCCCGGGCGGACCACGCCGCGCGCCTCCAGGTGCTCGAGCGCGCGCAGCAGATCGGTCGAGGAGAGCCCGGTCACTGCCCCGAGCACCTCGGGGGCGAATGATCGCCCGAGCGCCGCCGCCCACGGCAAGAGATCCCGCGCGGCCGGATCGAGGCGCCCGAGCCGCTCGTCGAGCAGAGCCTCCAGCGATCCGTCGAGCCCGGGCGATCCGGCGGCGGCGGCGCGCGCCAGCTCGAGCGCATAGAGCGGATTCCCCTCGCTCGCCGTGAACACCTCCGCCACGTCGACGGCGGCGTCCACGGTGCGCACCAGCGCCGCTGTCTCGGCCGGTCCGAGCGGTTCGAGCCGATGCTGGGCCAGGCGGCGCTCGCGGCCGAGCGTGCGCACCACCCGCAGCGCGGCCGGATTGTCGCCGAGCTCGCCGGGCCGTGCCGCGCAGGCCAGCAGCACCCGTCCGCCCAGCGGCGCGCGCCCGATGAAGTGGAGCAGCGCCGCCGAGGCTTCGTCGAGCCATTGCACGTCGTCGAGCAGGATGGCCACCGGTCCAGCAGCCGCCAGCGCCCGCAGCGAATCGGCGACCGTCTCGAACAGCCGCGTCCGATCCGCGGCGGCGTCCCCCGCCAGCCACCCAGCGGGCAGCGCGTCCAGCCAGGGCCCGTACGGGCGGATCATTTCGGCCTCGAACGCGCGCCCGCGCAGCACGGTTCCCGAGCTGGTCTCGACCTCGTCGGCGACGAGGTCCATGAGCCGCGTCTTGCCGATCCCTGCATCGCCCACGAAAAGCAGCACCGGTGTCGCGCCGCCTCTCCCGGCGACGAGGTCCGCGACCGCCTGCTCGATCGCCCCGCGCACGACGTCGCGGCCCACCAGAGGCAGCGCCTCGCGCACGATCGCCGCGGGAATCGCGTCCTGCGCGACCGCCGCGGAGGTCGGTAGGATCGTGGGCGAAGGAGCGGCGGGCGTCCCGGCCGGGGCCGGTGTCCCGCGCGTGGCCTCGCCCGCTGTCTCGGGCGCGCCGCCCCGCGCGCCCAGCTCGCGCCGCGCTTGCTCGAGCGCCGTCGAGATCCGCGAGCCGAGCTCCGTCTCGACGATCCGGCGGCAGGTCTCGTATTGGGAGAGTGCCTCGCGGGTGCGTCCGAGTCTCCCGAGGATGCGGACCACATCGACGTGGGCCGCTTCGGTCAGCGGATCGACCGCCACCCGATCCCGCGCGTACCGCAGCGCCGTCTCCCAATCGCCGTCGGCGCCGGCGCGCGCCACCAACTCGGTGAGCGCCGCTGTCCGCAGCCCGCGCAGGGTCTCGCGTTCGCCCACGCACCATTGGTGATACCGGTAGCAGCCTGGCAGCTCGAGCCCCTCCAGGAACTCGCCGCGGTAGAGCGCCACCGCCTCGCGCAGGGTGTCGGTCGTGGCCCCGCCGACGCCGGCGGCGAGCAGCCCCCGCCCGAGCTCGACGTCGATCCGTGTGTCGCCGGCGCCCACGAACCCGACGCGCTCGCGATCGGCGACCAGCGCAGCACCGGCGTACCCGAGCAGCGGGCGGAGCTTGGTCAAGCTCCAGCGCAGCGCCGCCCGCGGATCATCCGGACCGTCCCACAGGAGCGCGCACAGCCGTTCGCGCAAGTGCGAGCGGTTGTTGGTCGCAGCCAGATACGCCAGCAGCGCGCGCGTCTTTTTCGACGCGGGGAGCGGTTGCGGATGTCCGTCGTGCCAGACCTCCAGCTCGCCGAGCAACCTCACTTCGACCGCCGCCGATGACCCCTTCCGGCTCACGTTTCCCCCCGAGCGGTGACTATCCCACGAATTTCAACGCTGGTCCCAACGCAGGCTCCAACGCCCAGGTCGCAGTTTGGGTTTGCAAGTCGGAGGGCATTTCGCCCTTCGCCAACAGACCCGAAACAGGAGAACGACCATGCGCAACCTCATCAAGAACGTCACGGCTCTCGCCTTCCTCTCGATCCCCGCCCTCGTCCCCGCGTTCACGACCGTCGCGCGTGCCGAGGTCGAGGCGGCCCAGCCGGCCGCCGTGAAACCCGACCTCGCGCGGGTCAAGCAGCACCTCGTCGCGCACCAGACCTACCCGGCCACGCGCGCCGAGCTGCTCGCGTCGTGCCACAACCTGATGGAGTTCTCGGCCGGCGAAAAGCGCTGGTTCGCGGATTGGCTGCCCGACGGAACGTACAGGTCGGCGGACGAGGTCATGAAGACCATCTCCCGTAACTAACCTCGACCAGGCACACAGAAAGAGAGCGAGGAGAGTCATGACCACCACGGCAATCGACCAAGACAAGCTGAACGCGTTCATGGGGCGCGCCGTCGGCGACATCGGCGCCGCCATGAGCGCGGCGCTGGTGCTGATCGGCGACGAGCTCGGCCTCTACAAGGCAATGGCGGCCGCCGGGCCGCTCACGCCGGCGGAGCTGGCCAAGCGGACCGAGACCACCGAACGCTACGTGCGCGAGTGGCTGAACAACCAGGCGGCTGGCGGCTACGTCACCTACGACCCGAGCACCGCTCGGTACAGTCTGCCGCCCGAGCAGGCTGCCGCCCTGGCCGACGAGGCGAGCCCGGCCTTCATTCCCGGCGCGTTCCAGGTGATCGCGGCGGTGATGAAGGGGGCGCCGAAGATCGCGCAGGCCTTCCGCAGCGGCGGCGGCCTCGACTGGGGGGATCAGGATCCGATCCTGTTCGTCGGCACCGAGCGCTTCTTTCGTTCGGGGTACCTCGGCAACCTGATCACCAGCTGGATCCCGGCGCTCGACGGCGTCGAGGCCAAGTTGAAACGGGGCGCGCGCGTCGCCGACGTCGGCTGCGGCCACGGCGCATCGACCATCCAGATGGCGCTCGCCTATCCCCACTCGACCTTCCTCGGGATCGACACGCACGCCGGCTCGATCGAGACGGCGCGCAGGCGGGCCCGGGACGCCGGCGTCACGGACCGCGTCAAATTCGAGGTGGCCGGCGCGCAGGACTTCTCGGGGACGGGCTACGACCTCGTGGCCTGCTTCGACTGCCTGCACGACATGGCTGATCCGAGCGGCGCGGTCCGCCACATCCGGCGGGCGCTGGCGTCCGACGGCACCTGGCTGCTGGTCGAGCCGTTCGCGCAAGACAAGGTCGAGGACAACCTGAACCCGGTCGGCCGCGTGTTCTACGGCGCGTCGACCATGCTGTGCGTCCCGTGTTCGCTGGCGGGACACGGGCCCGCGCTCGGCGCACAGGCCGGCGAGGCCCGGCTGCGGGAGGTGGTGGTCGGGGAGGGGGGCTTCACCCGCTTCCGGCGCGCCACCGAGACGCCGTTCAACCTGGTGCTCGAAGCGCGCCCGTAGCGGGGCGCGCGCTCACGTCGGGTGCGGGCTGCGTCGTGGCGGCCTGCACCCGATCTCCATTCCCGCGTGTGAAGGATTGCCCCCTTCGCGTCCCCGGAAAGCTGTCCCGCAACCTGCCGGCCGCAATGATCGTCAGCGAACCAGCGCGATGACCAACAGGCAAGACGACATCTTGGTCGATCCGCCGCACGCGCCGGTGCAGCCAATCAAGGCCCCAGAGTGACGCTCATGCACCTGCGCACGTATTCGCTCACTCCACGGCCTGTTTCATGATGAGAGCGTGAAGGCGACGAGCGCGTTGCAGTCGCAGGCAGCGATTCGTCGCTCGATGAAGCGGCGCTCGGCGTCGTTGCGCGCCAGTCGATGCGCCTCCTCGAGGTGACGGAGCGCGCCGTCGGCGTTGCCGAGCCTGAGCTCGAGCTCGCCGAGCGCCGCCGCATAGAACGGATAGCCCGCCAGGCGCTCCTTGCCCTGCAGGGCGTGGAGCGCCGCCAGCCCCGCCGCCGCGCCCTCGTGCTGGGAGATCGCCATCGCTCGATTGAGGGCGACGACCGGCGACGGAGCGATCCGCATCAGCACGTGGTAGAGGCCGACGATCTCGGCCCAAGGGGTCTCGCTGGCCGCGGGAGCCATGGCGTGCAGGGCGGCGATTCGAGCCTCGAGGTGATAGGGGCTGAGCGCGTCCCCCGTCGCCGAATCGGCCAGCAGCTGCACCCCTTCGGCGATGAGGCGCGCGTCCCAGCGCCCGCGATCCTGGTCGAACAGGCCTTTCAGGTCGCCGGCGTCGTCGGTGCGCGCGGCCAAGCGCGCCGCGAGCAGGCACATGAGCGACGCCAGCGCCTTCGTCGAGGGGGTCGCCGAGGGCGCGTGCTCGACGAGCATCGTCACCAGACGCATCGCCTGTCGGCACAGGTCCGTGCGCACGACCGCCTCCGGGGATGCGCCGTGATAACCCTCGTTGAACAGGAGGTAGAGCGCGCGCTGGACGGCGGACAGGCGCTCCGCGAAATCGTCAGCGCCCAGATCGAACAGGCGCCGTGACCCCGCCAGGAGCTTCTTGCTCCGTTGCAGGCGCTTGTGGATGGCCGCCACGCTGGCCAGGAACGCCGCCGCGATCTCGCCGACGCCGAAGCCGCACAGGATGTTCAAGATCAGCGCCACCTGCGCCTCCTCCGGGAGGCGGGGATGACAGCACGAGAACATCATCCGCAGCTCGTCGTCCTCGAGCGCAGCTGGTTGAAACATGTCGTCGACGGCCGGCCGCAGCGTCCATTCACACTCGACGAACCGCGCGAGCTCGGGGGCGAACTTCCGCGCCGTCCGTTCGCGGCGAAACACGTCGATCGCGCGGTTCTTGGCCGCGGTGGTCAACAGCGCCGCGTAGTGCTCGGGCACGCCGCTGTAGCTCCACGCCTCGAAGGCGCTGGCCAGCGTCTCCTGCACGACGTCCTCGGCGAGCGCGAGGTTCTCGACGCCGAAGACGCGGGTCAGGACGGAGACGAGTCGTGCAGACTCGCGCCGTGAGAAGGGGCCGTCCGGCTGCACTACATCTTCAGGATCGGCCGCACCTCGACCATCCCGCCCTCGTCGTCGAGGATCGGCAGGCCCTCGGTGAGCCGGACCGCCTCCGCGAAGTCCCTCGCAGCGATCACCGAGTAGCCGATCACGATGTCCTTCGTCTCGGCGTAGGGGCCGTCGGTGACGGTCCCCTTGGCGTCGCGGACGACGCCGCCCCCGGTCTCTGCGAATGGCTGCCCGAGGTTCACCAGGTGTCCCCCCTTCTGGAGCTTGTCGACCCAGGCCTTGAATCGCTCCGTCCGTTCCTCGATCTGCTTCGGTGAGAGGTTCTGAGCCGGCCTCCGCGGCTGCCGATAGAGGAAGATGAACTCGCTCATGGTCTCATTTCTCCTTTGATGTGTCGTCGCTGTCGGCAAGGATGAAGAATGCGTCCCTTTCTTCTTTGATCTTCTTGTCGTCGTCCAGCGCATAGAGGCAAGACCTCGCCATCGTCACCATCGTCCCGCCGGCGCCCAGGCCGATTCGAAAGGTGACCAGGACCAGTGCGTTGACCTCATCGCCGATCGTCGAGAGCACCTGGACGCTTCCTGGCTCGATCAGCCGCGCGGCCTTCGTCTTGCGCTCCATGTAGGCGTCGACGCCGGTGAATTCGCCCCCCCGAAACTGTCGATGGGTGCTGGTGACCAGCGCGTGGACGTCTGGCGCCAACATGTTCCGTGTCTTGTCCCAGTCGTGATGGGTCCAGGCGTCAATGTGGGCGAGCGCGATTGAAACGGCCGTCGACTCTGGCATCTCGATTCTCCCAGTCTGGTTGGTCGTCCATCCGTTACATCTTCTGGACCGGCCGCACCTCGAGCACTCCGCCCTCGGCGAAGGCGGGCCAGCCCTCGGTGAGCCGGACCGCCTCCGCGAAGTCGGTCGCGGCGATCACCGAGTAGCCGATTACGATGTCTTTCGTCTCCGCATACGGGCCGTCGGTCATCGTCCCCTTGGCGTCGCGGACGACCCCGCCGCCCTTGTCTGCCAGCGGCTGGCCGATGCTCAGCAGGTGGCCGCCCTTTTCGAGCTTGTCGAACCACGCCCGCCATCGGTGCATCCGTTCCTCGAGCTGTTTCGGTGAGAGGTCGGGCGTCTGCGGCCGGCGGTACAGAAAGATGAACTCGCTCATGGCTTCATTTCTCCAGCTGTCCTTGTTTGTCGATCAGTGGGCACACATCGGACGAGCTCCATGGTGCCACTCCTTGCTGGGCCCGGGGACTCTCCGCCCCCTTCAGCTCGGTAACGTCCCGGCCGGCTCGCCGTGGACAACTCTTCTTGGAAGAAGCGCGAGGGCGGCCCCGAAGACATCACCCCGGAGGTGGTCGTTGCCAGAACACTCGCAGGGTAAGTTGCAAAATGTTAGTCTGAAGCGACCTTGAACAAATCGGTCGCTGTCGTCGTCCTGTCGGTCGCGTTGGCTCTGGGATCGGGCGGGT
This sequence comes from uncultured Pseudomonadota bacterium, assembly GCA_963847705.1. Taxonomy (GTDB): domain Bacteria; phylum Myxococcota_A; class Polyangia; order Fen-1088; family Fen-1088; genus JADGRB01. The sequence goes on from CAWKBC010000040.1 coordinate 84,955, forward strand.
GTTCCTGGCTCTTTGTGCAGCCGCTGGCGCCCACCTACGAGAGAGGCGATCCGGCCATCAACTGCACATCGAACGTCGCCGCGCCGGTGATCGACACCATCTTCACCGTCCTGGACACGGTGGAGCTGATCGCGATCGGCGGCAGCAGCTCGAATGTGCAGAACAAGGACTCCGTGCTCCTGGGCGCGACGCTGGGGATCATCATCTGGGGGTCGTCGGCGATCTACGGGTACCGGCACACCAGCGAATGTTCCGACGCCCAGGCCGATGCGCAGGCTACCTATCGTCCTTACCGGCGCGCGCGACCGCCGGCGCCCGGCTGGGGGCAGCCGGCTCCGCCTCCGCGGCTGGCTCCGCCGGGCCCGCCGCCCCCGGCCGGTGCTCCCGAGGAGGCGGCACCGCTACCCGCGCCGTCCGTCACCGTTCCCAGCGCTCCGGCGGCACCGCAGCAGCGAGACAACGACGGCCCGAACTAACGCTTCCCAAGAAGCCGAGCGGACACGGTCTTTTCACTCAACGACTGAGTCTGAAACCGAAAGAGAAGCGGCTGACGGCGGCGGGTACAGGCGGGTACAACACCCGCGCACGGTTAACTAACCTCTTTCGCTCGCACTTCGTCTGACTGGTCGACGTCTTCGCGTCGGTGATCCAGAGCAGCCGTCCGTCGTCGTCCAGGTTGCAGACGATCCGGTCTCATCCAGCAGAAGCTTTGGAGGAGACACGGGGCCGGCCGACGCGAGGATAGGCGCGCACGTACCGTGGAGCGAATTCGACATCCTCCGCGCTCAAGTACGGATAGTCAGCCGAGTCTCGATTCCACCCACCTTGTTGGAGGGAGGGACCGGCTCGGGTTCTTGGTCAACCGCCGGGAGGTTCGACTTCCGACGCCTTCCCAAGAACCCCCGTGATTGTGCTCAGCTCAGATGTGCTGCGCGATGACCTCGTTTTGAATCTCGCGCAGGCGCTCGGGCACCCGCGTCCGCATCCAGAGGACCCGGCCGACGCCCATGAGCAGGTAGGCCAGGAAGATGTAGGGGAAATAGCGCACTGGCGGATCGGGCACCGGGTAAACGCTGCCGATGGCGGGGATCAACATGAGGAGAACGGCCGCTGCGCACAGAGCGACGTCCTTGGGCCTCCGCTCGCCGAGCTTCTTCACGAAGAGCGGCGCCGCGATCGTCACCAGGAAGTAGGCGCCCAGGAAGCCGAAGGCCCCCATCGTCCCGGCGTCATTGAACTCGTCGAGCACCTGCAGCTTGAAGACGTAGCGGCAGGCGCTCACCACGACGAACATGATGACGGCCATCGCGCCCAGCGCGACGTGCGGCGTCCCGTGCTTCTCGTGGGCGGCGCTGGTCGCCTTGTGGAAGAACTGGTGGCGACCCATGGCGAACATCACGCGCGCGCCGGCGTTCATGCACGACGAGGCCAGCGCGAAGAAGCTGAACATGGCGCCTGCCGACAGCAGCGGCGACAGGAAGGGCACCTTGTAAATCGTCGCCAGCACGTTGAGGGGCGCGTCGATCTTGTCGAGCGTGTCGCTGTAGCCGCGCGTGCCCAGCACCTCGAAGTAGCTGACGACGATGAAGAAGCCGCCCGTCAGGATCAGGCTCCAGATGATGGAGCGCGGGATGGTCTTGAGCGGGTTGATCGACTCCTCGCCGAACGCCGTCGAGCTCTCGAAGCCGACCAGGCTGAAAATGGCGACGACGACCCCCATGCCCAGCTTGGGAAGGGACAGCTCGTTGAGGTGAAACTGCGCGCCGTCGGGCGCGGGATGGTGGACGAACACCACGACGCAGAGCGCGAGGATGAAGAAGCACGAGAACGCCTCGAGTCCCAGCATCACCAGCGTCGAGATCTTGATGTCCTTGTAGGCCAGCAGGAAGCTCGCGCCCAGGCAGACGACGAACAGCAGCACAGGTGGTGCTTCGACGTGGATCATCTCCAGCAGCTTGCCCGAGAAGATCGCGAAGCCCGTCGTTCCGGCCAGACCGATGAAGCAGTAGGCCCAGACCAGGCACCAGCCGCACAGCGCGCCGCCCCCGAAGCCGAGGCCCACGGACGCGTAGCCGTACATCGAGCCGGCGTTGGTCGATCGCTTGGCAAACTGGTTCAGGTTGAAGGTCACGAAGAGCAGCATGAGCGTGCCCACCGCGTAGGCCACCCAGCTCAGGTTGCCGCAGTTCGAAAACATGAGCGGCACGATCAGCGCCGCCGTCATGGTGGGCGAGATGAGCGCGATGTTCTGCGCCAGCAGCTCGATGAAATTCAGCCGGTTGGCCCTCAGCTTCGGTTCGCTTGTTGCGGTGTTCATGTCGAATTCCTCCGGATGTGGACGTTGTTCGGCTCGTTGACGTCGTGACCCGGGGGCGGGGAGACCGTGAACGCGCGCGTCAGCTCTCGACGAGCGGATCTCCTATTCTCAGCCGCTTGCCGACTTCGACGGCTGAGATGGAGGTGTTCACGGCGAAGCGATAGTAGTGATTGAAGCGGCGGACATCGGACCACGGGGGCAAGCGCCGCTGTCGCCGCTGGGCGAAGCTCTTCTGAAATCCCGGGATCACTTCACCCGTGTCGGGATCGCGCGTGGGCACGACACAACGCTGGCACGGGTTGTGACCCAGCAGCGCCACCTCTCCCAGGTGGAACGGCTTGCGCTCGCCGGGCGCGCCGAAGAGGCGGTCCTCGGCGAAAGCCACGTTCCCTTCGAGCTCGATGTTGCTGCGAAAGCGCCGCCGGAGGCTGGCCAGCGAGATCTGCGGGTACCAATCCTGTACCTCGAGCAGGCTGGCCTCGCTGCTGACCGTGGGACCCGAAGCCTCCCCGTCGTCCGGGAAGCCGCGGCGGGAGTCGTGCTTGAGCGTCACCGGCATCTCGAAGAAGTCGCTCAACCACCGTTCGAGCGGGGCCCGATCCTCGAGACTGAACTGGGGCCGCGAGGTGTCGCCTCTTTCCCACAGCGTGACCTCCGTCAGCGAAGGTTCGTAGTGGCAGCGCAGATCGTGCACGCGCGGGGTGCGCTTGCCATTCAGGAAGACGCCCTCCGCGTCGACCATGGCCCAGACACGATCGTGCTCGAGGATTCCGCCTTCGGTGATGCGAGCCTCGTCGAGCGAAACTCCGGCCAACGACTTGATCGGAAAGACGTCGATGCGCGCGACGCGGACAGTATTGGAGGTCGACGACATGGCTTTCTAAGCAACGATACTGACCTTGGATTGGCAAGCGTGTTGTTTCATTTGCAAATGACTTGCGTAAACAGGACACGAGCGATTCGTCACAACACGATTGCACGCATCGCAAATGTCGGGGCGCACCAGGCGCACCTCGCTCGGGGCCACGATGTTGTCGTCCCGAAAAACGACGTCGACCCGCTCTTTGCATGCATGTCGTTTCATTTAGCGATGCCTGTCGTAAACGTGATGCGAGCGCCTCGTTGCAAATGTTTGTGAGCCTGGCAAACGACCGCCGCTCCTCGCATGGGAGCGAACGCTGGCCGGCTACGCCTTGAAACCGGGAAAGTAACTGTCCTGGAGCAGCATGTCTTCGTAGAAGGCGCCGTACTTCTCGGTCGGATGCCGGATGTGAATCTCCAGCACCCAGAGCGGACCGGCGGAGGGCGTAAAGTCGAGATCGGCCATGGAGCCGGCGTAGTGGGCCTCGTGCGGAAATTCAGAGATCCGGTGGCCCGACAGGTCCATGTTGAGCTCCCAGCCCATGCGCCGCGCCTCGGCGACCGCAAAGTCGTAGAGCGCTCGCCCCGAGCTCCGCTCGGTCTCCCACTTCCTGCGCACCACGTGAAACAGCGTGCGCGCGTCAGCGGCGCAGCGCGCCTTGTCGGGGTCGGCTCCGGTGACGAAGGTGTCGCCGCCATCGCCCTCCCACTTCTCGAACACTGGACCGATGTCGATCAGGAAGATGTCGTCGGCACCCAAGACGACGCCCGGATCCGACGCCGCGCCGAACGTCTTGGTCGTGTTGCTCCCGAAGCGGACGTAGACCGCGTGCCAGCCGCGGATCATGCCGCTCTCGGCGAGGATGTCCTGGGCCATCTGGACGGCGTCCTCCTCGACCATGCCGGGCTTCACGCGGGCGGCGATCTCGTTGATCGCCGCTCGCGTCATGCCGCGAACCTTGAACATCTTGTCGATCGCGTAGTCCTTACCGACCTTTTCGAGCGGTGACGTCTCCAGCACGGTCGTCGTTTCCAGTGCGGTCGTGGTCATGGTGAGTCTCCTTGGTTTTCGACACAGGTATGCAGCTCGAGGCCGTCGAGGCCGGCCGTGAGCGGGATCTGGCACGACAGTCGGTCGCCTTCACCGGCCCCCAGGTATTGCAGCAGGCGCTCCTCGCGCCTCGCGGGCTGTCCGGTCCTCCCTCTCCAGGACGGCGCGACGTGAACGAGGCAGGTGCCGCAGGCCCCTTGTCCGCCGCAGACCGCCTGAAGGGGAACGCCCGCCCGCTTGAGGGCGAACAGCAGCGCCTCGCCCGTGACGCCCGGGATGGCGCACGGGCGGACCTTCCGGTCGAGGAACAGGTTGACCGGCTCGCCGCGGGTCGGCAGTGCGAGGCCTTCCGGGACAGGACCAACCGAGAACACGTCGGCGACCATGCGCCTGGGGTCGAACCCCCGCTCGGCGGCGCAATCGCGGGCGAGCGCCTCGATCATGGCGGGCGCCCCACAGGCGTAGATGTCGTAGTCCGAAAGGTCGTCGAAGTCTTCGACGACCGCGCGATGAACGTGGCCCGTGCGTGTCGCAAGATCAGGATGGCCCTGGCTCAACACCGGGGTGAAGCGCACGCCGGGCAGCCGTTCGACCAGCGCGACCACAGCGCCGATGTCGTAGAGGTCCTCGAGCGAACGTGCGCCCCAGTAGAAGTGGAGGGGGCGGTCCCTGTGGCGGCCGGCGCGCACGGTGGCCATCCGCTCGAGGCAAGCCTTGATGGGAGCGAAGCCGGTGCCGCCCGCCACGATGATCGTGCGCGGCGAGGCGTCAGGCGGGATCAAAAACTCTCCGTAGGGTCCTACCAGCCAGAAGCGGTCGCCGACCTGCGCTGTCTCGAACAGGGCGCTGGTGAAGACGCCCCCGGCCGCGCGGCTCACATGCAGCTCCAGCTCGTCGCCGATGGGCTCGGCGTTGGCGATGGAGAAGAAGCGTGGCCGCCCGTCATCGGCTTCCAGGCCGATGAACTGCCCGGGCCGATAGCTGAAGTCCTCTCTGTCCTGGAGCTTCAGCTTCAGGATCAGGGTCCGACGGGAAGCGCGACGCAGCGCCGAGAGCGTCACCTGGTAGCGCTTTGTCGAGAATCGTTCGTGCATCACCGCTCCTCGGCTGCGGCGCCGGTCCCCCCCTGGGAAAGCCGACACGCCGTTCAGCGCGGACTTTCGTGGGCTCCCGTACCGACACCGGTCGACGTTCATTGCAGCGATTGAGGACGCTATGATAGTTACTGGACCAGTAGATCACCCAGATTCAAAAAACCGGATGGTCCAGAGATGTTGCGCCCTTGGCCCCTGAGGATCGTGCTCGACCGGCGAAGCGACACGCCGGTGGGCCAGCAGATCGTGCACGCCATCATCGAGGAGGTGCGCCGGGGGCGGCTCAAGCCGGGGGCGCCGCTTCCTGGAAGCCGGGAGCTGGCCGACAGCCTCGGCGTGAACCGGAAGACGGTCATCGTCGCCTTCGAGGAGCTGCAGGCTCAGGGATGGCTGGCCAGCGAGAAGCGGCGCGGGACCTTCGTCGCGGAGAATTTGCCTCTGATGGACGCCGCCGGCGGCGGGGCCGCGGGGATGCCCGAGCAACCTTTGTTCCGGCCGGCGCGCGCCGCGGCAGGCCTCCTCGCCGATCTCCCGCCCCGCGACATGCTGTCCTTCGACGACGGCGCGCCGGACCTCCGCTACGTGCCGATCGACCTGCTTGCGCGCGGCTATCGCGACGCTCTGCGAAGCACGCTGCAGCGGCGCCGGCTGGGCTACGGCGATCCGCGCGGCTCCGAAGCGCTGCGGACGTCGATCGCCGCCATGCTCAGCGCCGAGCGCGGCCTGGCGGTCACGGCCGAGAACCTCTGTCTCACGCGCGGCAGCCAGATGGCCATCTTCGTGGTCGCCCAGACGCTGGTCTCAGGCGGCGATACGGTGGTGGTGGAGTCGTTGACCTACCCGCCCGCGCGCGAGGCCTTCCGGCGCGCGGGGGCGGACATTTCGACGGTGGGCGTCGACGAGCGGGGTCTGGTCCCCGCCGATCTGGAGCGCATCTGCCGGCGCAAGCGCGTGCGCGCCGTCTACGTGACGCCGCACCACCACTTCCCCACGACGGTGCTGATGACGCCGGAACGGCGCATGCGCCTGATGCTGCTGGCCTCGCAGTTTGGCTTCGCGGTCGTCGAGGACGACTACGACCACGATTTTCACTTCACGCACCAGCCGATGCTCCCCCTGGCCGCCTTCGACGGCGAAGGGCGGGTCGTCTATGTCGGCTCTCTGTCGAAGCTGCTGAGCCCCAGCCTGCGCATTGGCTACGTGTCGGCGCCCAAGGCCCTGGCCCAGCGCCTCGGCGCAGAGGTCATGGTGGTGGACCGCCAGGGAGATCCTGCGATGGAGGCCGCGATCGCAGAGTTCATCGAAGCGGGAGAGCTCCAGCGTCACACCCGCAAGATGATGCGGCTTTACGCTGAGCGCCGGCAGCGATTCGCCGAGCTACTCGCCGACCACTTCGGCGACGACATCTCGGTCTCGGTTCCCCCTGGTGGCCTGGCGTTCTGGGTGCGCTTCAAGGGCGTCGATCTCGGCCGCCTGCTCGAGCGCAGCCACGCGCGGCGCGTGCACTTCCAGTCGCCGCAAGCGTTCGCCTCCAATGGCGCCACGGTCGATGCTCTGCGTCTGGGCTTCGCCAGCCTGGACGTCGACGAGCTGAAGACCGCGACGAAGCGGCTGCGGGCGGCATTTCGCGACGTCACCGACCAGTAACAACCGAGTGGGTTGTTGGCGGCCGCGCACTGTCCGAGGTTGGGCACCATGCAGGCGAACCCCCGCCGCCTTTCTACCCGCGCGTGCGCGCGGCCCGCGGGGCGACGTGGCGGCACGGCTATCGGTCGCGCCGCTTCTGCTCGCGCAGCATGAAGAGATAGAGGCTCTCGACCTTCTCGCGCGCCCACGGCGTGCGCCGGAGGAACTTCAAGCTGGAGGGGATGCTGGGCTCCGTGGTGAAGCAGCGGATGTTCACCTGCCGGCCGAGCTCCGGCCAACCGAAGTGCGCCACCAGCTCCTTGAGAATCTGCTCGAGCGTGATGCCGTGAAGCGGGTTGTGCGGTTGCGTGCTCATTGGCTCCTCGGGGACGGTGCGCCGGGCCAGGAGACTACCGGGCACCGGCCGCCTTCGGGAGATTGGATCGCGGCGATTCCGGCGCCGGTGTTGAAAGCAGGGAGGCTCGCCCATGCGGCAATCTTTCGTCGGCGCAGCCGATGTCGGCGTATGACTACGGCATTGGCGCCCCACCCGCCCAGCGAACTGCGTCCCTACCAGCGCGCCGCGATCGAGGCCGTGCTGGCGGCGCGCCGCGCGGGCCGGCGTCGCCTGCTGGTCCACCTGCCCACGGGCGCCGGCAAGACGGTGATCTTCTCACACCTGGCCAGGCTGGCGCGACGCCAGGTGCTGGTGCTCGCTCATCGCGAGGAGCTGCTGACCCAGGCGCGGGAGAAGCTGGTCCGGGCGCTCGGGGGCGACGCCGTCGTCGAGATCGAGCGCGGCGCGCTCCGGGCGTCGGCCGGGGCGAAGGTGCTCGTCTGCTCGATCCGCTCGCTGCACGAGGAGCGGCTGGCGCGCGTCCTGCGGGGCCGCGACGTGGGGCTCATCGTCTATGACGAGTGCCACCACGCGGCGGCCGAGGACAACCTGCGCGTCCTGCGGCAGCTGGGCGTGTTCGAGCCCGCCTTCGACGGCACGCTGCTCGGCTTCACGGCCACCACCGCGCGCGGCGACGGTCAGGGGCTCGACCGGGTGTTCGAGGAGGTCGTCTACACACGCGCCCTGCCCGAGCTGATCGACGATGGCTACCTGGCGCCATTGCGCGGCTTCCGGATCTCGACGACGGCGGATCTCCGCAAGCTGTCGCCCGGGGGCCTCGACTACGACGAGGAGGAGCTGGCCGAAGCGATCGACATCGAGGAGCGCAACGCCCTGGTCGCGCGGTCGATCCAGGAGCTGGCGCGCGACCGGCGCACCATCGCCTTCTGCGTGACGGTCAATCACGCGCGGCATCTGGCGCACGCCCTGAACGCGCTGGGCGTGCCCACGGGCATCGTTCACGGCGCCATGCCCGGACCCACCCGCGCGCAGACCCTGCGCGACTTTCGCGAAGGGCGCACGCAGGTCCTCACCAACGTGGGCGTCTTGACCGAAGGCTTCGACGATCCGGAGGTGTCGTGCGTCGCGATGGCGCGGCCCACGCGCTCGGAGGGCCTCTACGCCCAGTGCGTGGGGCGCGGGACGCGCCTCTTCCCCGGCAAGACCGACTGCCTGATCCTGGACTTCGTCGATCTGACGACGCTGAGCCTCTGCACGTTGCCGTCGCTGTTCGGCGCGCCGCGGGATCTGGATCTGCGCGGGGGAGATGCGAACGAGGCGCGGCGCCTGTGGCAGCGCATCGAGTTCGATCGGCCGGGCTTCGAGCTGGAGGCGGGCGCGGTCACGCTGGCGGAGATTCAGGACCGCGCCGCCAGCTTTGATCCGCTGACGCTGCGGCCCGACGAGGAGATCCGCGCGATCTCGATCAACGCCTGGTTCTCGCTGGGCCGCCACGGCCTGGGGCTGCATTTTCAGCCGGGCGCCGGCCGCGTGACCGAGGTGCTGGTCCTGCGGCGCCCCGGCCGCGGGAAGGTGTGGGAGGCCGTCATGGACGACCGGCCGATGGCGCGCTTCGGGCGGATCGAGGAGGCCGTCGACGCGGTGGACTTCGAGATTGAGCGGATGGGCCGAGCAACGGCGCTCTCGGCCAGGCACGACGCCGGCTGGCGCCGGGCCGCCGATCGAGCCGATGCCCTGCGCCTGGCGGTGTGGCATCGCCTCCACCCGCCGGTCACTCGACGGCGATGACGGAGAAGGTCGGGCGGGTGCGGACGTGCAAGCTCGGCCCACACCGACTGGAGGAGGAGACGGCCTGAATCGAGAGGCACCGCCAGCTCTGGGGCTCACGCTTCGACGAGCTGGACCAGGTCGTCGAGGAGCTGAAACAGAAGGAGAAGACCAATGGACGCAGGAAGAGCAGGTGAGACCACCCCCGTGAAGAGCCGCACGACGGTGGAACGGAAGTCCGAGCGTGAGCTCGTCGTGACGCGAACCTTCAACGGCCCGGCGCGCCTGGTGTTCGAGGCGTGGACCGAGCCCGAGCTGTTCAAGCGGTGGTGGGTGCCGAAGTCGATCGGCATCTCCCTCCTTTCCTGCGAGATGGACGTTCGCGTCGGGGGCGGGTACCGCCTCGTGTTCGGCCAGCAAGCCTCGACGATCGACGCCTCGAAGACCACGGCGTTCTTCGGCAGATACCTCGAAGTGACACCGCACGCGCGCCTCGTCTGGACCAATGAGGAAGGTGATGGCGGTCAAGCCGTCACCACGGTGACCTTCGAGGAAAAGGGCGGCAAGACGCTGTTGGTTCTGCACGAGCTCCATCCCTCGAAGGAAGCTCTCGACGAGGCCATCGGCTTCGGGGAGGGGCTGCGCGAGACGTTCCAGCAACTGGACGAGCTTCTCGTCACCCTGGAAGATGGGTCGCAATGACGAAGGCATCGGGAACGGCGGCACTGCTGGCATGGATGGCGCTCGGCGTTGGTTGCGGCGGCAGCGGAACGTCGGCGAGCAGTCCTCCCGCGGATTCGAGCACGATTGCGAGCTTGGGGGACGGAGAGCTCGGGGCGTTCTGCGCGGAGCTGGCGTCGGTCGAGGGCGGGTACAGCAAGCTCCATGACCTCGCCTGCGAAGGTGGCTCTTCCTCCGTCAGTTTTCAGATCGGGACTGACCAGACATCGTGCGAGGCCCTCTTCAAGGCTCTCCCCGCAAGTTGCGGGACCTTGACGGTCGGTCAGCTCAAGGCCTGCGTCGCCGACACCTACGCCGCGACCTGCGACACCAGCAACCTGGTCACTGCGTCTTGCGATCCCTTTTTCACCTGCGCGTTCGGCGCTTCAGGGGGCTGACCGCGCGCCATCCGCGCGGGGGCCTCCGACTGCACCAGCCGCTGGTTTGGCGCGCTAGAACGGCGGCTCGCGCTCGGCGGCCGTGGCGGCGCTTCGACGTTTGGGGGGCTTCTGGGCGGCCTTGAGGCGCTCGACCACCGCCGGGATGTCGGCGAGGTCGATGCGCTGTTCAGCGCCCTCGGGTGTGCGGTGGATGACCGCGACGACGTCGAGGTGGTCGATGGCGACCTTGATGTTGCGGTTGCGCCCGCGCGAGGTCGTCGTCACCTCGATCTTGGGGCGCAGGCCGGGCCGGCGGTCGCGCAGCATGCGGGCCAGGAAGGGGCGGACGGTGTTGCTGAACCTGAGGTGATACCGGCGCCGCATCTCGCCGGTCACGAGGTCGATGGAGATCAGCTCGTCGCCGCGGGCCGCCCACTCCAGGGCGACGCTCTCGGCCGCCGGGTACAGTGTCTCCAGGTCGGCCATCTTGAACCCGTACTCCGAAAGCTTGTCGGCGACCCATTTCGCGTCGACCGACAGCGCCCGGACGTTGGGGTCTGGGGCTCGGGTGGGCAGTTCGAGCTGGCTCATGGCGTCTGTCGCCACTGTAACTCGCCGAGCGCCGACCTGGGAACGGCCGGTCACGTTTCCGGACGGTCAGCGCGATCCCCGGTGGACGCTCTCGCCTCTCGAATTGATCTGTCCGAAGGACAGTGATACGCCTGCCGGGTGATGGGGTGGTCTCGGAGACTGATGGTCGGTCTGCTGGTGGCCTGCGGCGGGGCCTGTGGGGGAAGCGGCAGCGCGCCGTACACGCCGGTGTCGGTGACAACCGACGCCACCGGGACGCTCTACACGCTCGACATGGGCGCGTTGAAGATGGTGGTCGACGCCTCGATGGGCGCCCGCATCACGGAGTTTTCGCTGGACGGGACCAACGTCCTGACCGGCCCCGACGTCGACCCGGAGAACTACGGCGGAACGTACTGGCCGAGCCCACAATCGAGCTGGTGCCAATCGGGCACCGGTTGCTGGCCCCCGATCGGCCCTCTCGACAGCCGGATGTACACCGGCAGCTTCGACCCGACCACCAACGTCATCCAGCTGACCAGCGGCACGGCGTTGATCGTCGCGTTCCCGGACTCGGCCGTCACCGTGACCAAGCAATTCACGCCCGTCCCCGCCAGCGGCGCGGTCGACGTCACCTACACGCTCAGCAACGTCTCGTCGAGCGTGGCCATCTCGGTCGCCCCCTGGCAGGTGAGCCGCGTGCAGGAGACCGGCGGCCTGACGTTCTTCGCGTCACCCGACGGTTCGGCCACCTACGCCGACGGCAGTGACCCGGCCTTCATGTTGGCCGACGCGGGCGGTAATCTCTGGTACCAGTCGTCCGCCGTCGCCACCGACTCGAAAGCGCTGGCCGACGGCTCGGGCTGGATGGCGCACGTGACGGCGGGGGGCCTTCTCTACCTGCTGGCGTATCCAGACATCCAGCCGGCCGAGGCCGCGCCCGGCGAAGCAGAGGTCGAGGTCTTCACCGGACCCGAAGCCGACTACCAGGAGATGGAGACGCAGGGGGCCTACACCAACGTCCCGCCGGGCGGAGCGCTGGTCTGGACCGTGCGCTGGAAGTTGCGCCGGGTGCCGAGCGGCACCTCGGTCGCCGTCGGCAGCGCGGACCTCATCGCGCTCACCACCGCGGCGCTCGCCGAGTAGTCGGCCCGGAGCGGCGTCAGCGCGTCGCGCTCATGGCCCGCTTGGGCTTCTGGCCGTAGCCGGCGAATTTCTGCGCCACCGCTTCCATCTCGCGCGCCGAGAGAAGAACCGGCGCGCCGATCGAGCGGGCCACGACGTATTGCGTGCAGAGCGCCTCGACCTCCTCGGCCAGGAGACGCGCGCCGGGGAGGTCGGCGGCCACCACCACCAGCCCGTGGTTGGCGAGCAGGCAGGCGCGGCGGCCGGTCAGCGCCGCCAGCGCGTTCTTCGACAGGGCGTCCGTTCCGTAGGTGGCGTAGCGCGCGCAGCGAAGCTCGCGGCCGCCTGTCTTGGCGAGCATGTAGTGGAACGCGGGAATCGGACGGCGCAGGCAGGAGAGCGCCGTCGCCACGGTCGAGTGGGTGTGGACGATCGCCCCCACGCCCGGCCGATGCCGGTAGATGTCGCGATGCAGGCGCCATTCGCTGGACGGCAGCAGGTCGCCGCGCGTCCGGCCGTCGAGCCCGACCTCCACCATGTCGGCCGCGCGCAGCTCGTCGCAGGCGATCCCGGTCGGCGTCACCAGGAATCCGTCCGAGGCGCGGCAGGAGACGTTTCCCGAGGTGCCGGCGTAGAGGCGGCGCTCGGCCAGCCAGCGCACCGTCTCCAGGATCTGGCGGCGACGCTTGGTCGAGCTCACGCGCGCGACCTCGCCGCGTGCTCCGGAAACAGCGCCGCCAGCCCCGCGCGGGTGGCAGGCGCGAGGCCCCGCTCGGTGATGATGCCGGTGACCAGCCGCGCGGGCGTCACGTCGAAGCCGGGGTTCGCGACCGGCGTCCCCTCGGGCGCCAACCGCACGGTCGCGATCGCGCCTGCCGTGCCACGCCCGGAGAGCTCGACGACCTCCGCCGCCGCGCGCTCCTCGATCACCACCTCGTGCCCGTCGGCCACCGTCCAGTCGATCGACGACGACGGCGCCGCGACGTAGAACGGCACCCCGCAGTCGCGCGCCGCCAGCGCCTTCAGGTAGGTCCCGATCTTGTTGACGACGTCCCCGGTGGCGGTGGTGCGATCGGTGCCGACCAGGACCAGGTCGACCTGCCTGCGCTGCATCAGGTGGCCGCCGGCGTTGTCGACGATCAGCGTGTGGGGGACGCCGTGTTGCCCGAGCTCCCAGGCGGTCAGCGCCGCGCCCTGGTTGCGCGGCCGCGTCTCGTCGACCCAGACGTGCACCGGCAGGCCCGCGTCGTGGGCCGCGTAGACGCCCGCCAGCGCCGTCCCGCGATCGACGGTCGCCAGCCAGCCCGCGTTGCAGTGCGTGAGCACGTTGACCGGCGTCCGGGGCGCGCGCGCCGCGGCCAGGCGGCGAATGACCGCCAGCGCGTGGTCGCCGATCGCCCGGTTCACCGCCACGTCCTCGTCGGCCAGCGCGTCGGCGCGGGCGCGGGCGGCGGCGGCGCGCGCCGCTTGCGGCAAGGGTGCCAGCGTGGCGGCCATGGTTTCGAGCGCCCAGCGCAGGTTCACGGCGGTCGGCCGGGTGGCCAGCAGCGCCGCGCAGGCGGCCTGCAATCCGTCATCAGAGGGATCGACCCGCATGGCCAACCAGACGCCGTACGCCGCCGCCGCTCCGATGAGAGGCGCGCCCCGCACCTGCATGGTGGCGATGGCGCGCGCCACCTCGGCAGCGGTTCGCAACGGGCGCACCGTGAAATCGTGGGGCAGCGCCGTCTGATCGATGATCTCGACGACGTCATCGGTCACCCAGATCGTGCGTGTCGGTTGGCCTCGAACGTTCATCGTTGATCGCTCCGCGACCAGGGACGCTATCGCATCTGCCGGCGTCCGCCAGACCTCAGAGCGCGATGGCGCGCGGGGCCTCGCGCGCCTCACGTCGTTCGACGAAGAGCGCGACCTGCTCGACCGGCATCGGCCGACCGAAGTAGTAACCCTGCAGGTAGTCGCAGCCCGAGTCGGCCAGCCGCGCGGCCTGCTCCGCCGTCTCCACCCCCTCGGCGATCACCCGCAGGCTCATGGTGTGCGCCAGCGCGATGATGGAGTCGACGATGGAGCGGCTGGTCTCGTCGCGATTCATGTCCTTCACGAACTCGCGATCGATCTTGAGCGCGTCGAGCGGCATGCGCTGCAGCTGGCTGAGCGACGAATAGCCGGTGCCGAAGTCGTCCATGTAGATGAGGATGCCCATCGCGCGCAGCCGCGCCATGGTCTCGATGGTCTGGGCGGCGTTCTGCATGGCCGCCGTCTCGGTGACCTCCAGGCGCAGGCTGTGCGGCGCCAGGCCGGTCTCCTCGAGGATCTGGGCGACGTCGTCCACCACGGCCGGCGACACGAACTGCCGGTGGGAGATGTTGACCCCCACCGCCATCTGCGCCAGCGCCGGGATCTCGCGCTGCCACCGGCGCAGCTGCAGGCAGGCGTTGGCCAGCACCAGCTTGCCCAGCGGCACGATGAGGCCGGTCTCCTCGGCGACGGAGATGAACGCGTCGGGCATCACCAGCCCGCGCACCGGGTGGCGCCAGCGCACCAGCGCCTCCAGCGCCGCCAGCCGCCCGGCGCCGTCGACAATCGGCTGGTAGTGAAGCTCGAACTCGTCGCGCTCGATGGCCCGCCGGAGCTCCGTCTCCGTCGACCAGCGGGTCATGGCGCGCTGGTGCATCTGCGGGTCGAACACGCAGGTGCAGCTCTTGCCCGCCTGCTTCGCCTGGTAGAGCGCGATGTCCGCGTCGCGCAGCACCTCCTCCGGCCGGGCGTAGCCGCCGTCGCTGGTGGCGACGCCGATGCTCCCGCGGGCCACCAGATCGTGAGCGCCCAGGTTGAACGGCTCCGCCAGCGCGCTGTGGATGCGCTCGGCCACCCGCAAGGCGTCCTCGGGCGCGGCCAGATCCTCCAGCAGCATCACGAACTCGTCGCCGCCGATCCGGGCCACGTGATCGCCCGGGATGCGGGCGATGGTGTCGACCTTGCGGGCGCAGGCCGAGAGTCGCCGCGCCACCTCGATGAGCAGCTTGTCGCCGATCTGGTGGCCCAGGCTGTCGTTGATGACCTTGAACTCGTCGAGATCGATGTAGAGGAGCGCGAACCGGTTGTCGGGATCCCGGTTGCTGCGGGCCAGGCTGTGGGTCAGGCGGTCCGCCAGCAGGCTGCGGTTGGCCAGGCCAGTGAGCGAATCGTGCAGCGCCTCGAAGCGCAGCTGCTCCTCGGCCAGCTTGCGGTCGGTGATGTTGGTGAGCGAGCCGGCGGCCCGCAGGGTGTCGCGCTCGGGGTCCTTGACGGCGATGCCCCGGCAGAGCACCCAGCGGTACTGGCCGTCGCGGTGGCGGATGCGAAACTCCGACGACAGGTTCTCCTTGTCCTGACGGAGGTGCACGTCGATGTCGGCGCGCAGCCGCGGCAGATCGTCGGCGTGGACGCGATCGAGCCATTCGCCGAGCCCGTCGCCGATCTCCGCCTCGTCGTAACCCAGCATCGCCTTCCAGCGGGTCGAGTAGTAGACGCGGCCGGTCTCGACGTCCCAGTCCCACAGCCCGTCGTTGGCCCCCTGAGCGGCGAGCGTGTAGCGGTACTCGGTGCGCTTGCGCTGCTCCACCTCGGCCAGGAGGCGCTCCTGCGTCGCCGCCAGCGTGCGGTTGCGCTCGAACAGCTCGTGCGACGACAGCTCCATGGCGCGCTCGACGAGCTGCCGGTCCTGGTCCTGTTGCTGGTAGGCCTCGCTCACCGCCTGCAAGAGACGCTGGAGCTCGGGCCCCGCCTCGCCGCGGAAATGTTTCCGCAGCTGACGCTCCAGCAGTCTGTGCATGTTCGGCATGCTCCTGGGCTCCGGTGTTGCGCGCGGCGGCCGCGCCTAGATCTCGCTGAAGAGGGTGACGGACATCGACTGGTTCTGCAGCGTGCACGGCGCCCCCGGCGCCGCCGGCGAGAGCTCGCCATAGGCGTAGAAGCCGGCGGTGTGGGTCTCCGGAGCCAGCGCCTCGATCACACCTTCCACCTCTTCCTCGACGCGCTGCTTGAGGAGCTGCTTGCGCCCGACGCAGCTGATCAAGATGCCCAGCTCCGCGGGGACGCCGAGCATCTGCTGGCTGGCGCGGCCCGCGGCGCAGGCGCCGTCGACCAGGCGATCGAAGTTCGCGTGCATGAGCCGGACGAAGGACCCTTCCGGCACGTCTCCCGCGAAGATCATGCTCTGCGCGCCGTCGTCGATCCCCACCACCGCGCGCGTCACGCTCTCGCCGCTGATCGGATCGCGCACCGTCAGCGGGAACAACAGGCCGCTGGCCGGCAGGTTCTTGGCGTGCTCGCCCAGGTACTTTTTGTAAAGCTCCAGCGCGCTCCGCCCGTCCAGCTCGTAGAGCACGTTGCCGGAGGCGCGGGTGACCAGCCGTTCGGGCCCGAACGGGTCCCACCCGCCCATCGAGCTCCAGCCGACCCGCAGACGATCGCCGTAGAAACCGACCACCACGCTGCGGCGCTCGGCGACCGAGTCGCCAGCGCAGACAAAGGTGTGGCCGAAGCGCTCGCCGTCGCCCGACCGCCCTCCGGTGGTGGCCACCCCTGCAGGAAGGGCGGACGACAGGCCGTGAACCAGATCGGTGCCGTTGACGCCGAGGCCGTCCGACAGGACGAAGGTGTGCACCAACCCAGCGTGGGGAATGGCGTTGGCCAGCTGCCGTCCGGCCGCCAGGCTGTCGCCGCCGCTGTCGATGGTGACCTCGGCGGCCCGCAGCTCGCTCTTCTCCAGCTTGATCGCCGTGACCACCACCGAATCATCTCTGACCTCCTTGCCGACGATCTCGCCCGCGGTGGAGCCGCCGCAGACGTAGGCGTTGGGATAGCGGGCGCGAATCTCGGAGAGGCGCGCGGCGATCATCGGCCCGGTGGAACCGAACACCAGCGCCAGATCGATCTCGCCGGAGGCGGGACCGCCCGCTTCGTGCGTCCAGCCCGAACCTCGTGACCAGACAGAGCGATTCGCCTTCACGGAGCTCTCCTCCCCGACACGTATGGTCGACAGACCCACTGTCGGCGGGATTGCGTGCCGGCTTGAGGCCGCCAGGCCCCTTCGGCGCGTCTCATTGTCACGGCAGCCCCGGCGGCTTTACTCGGCTCCTGCGCTGGGCAACACTGCGGAGCTTCAGGTCCAGGGGGAGGAGGCACGGATGCAAACGGCGCAGATGCAATGGCTTCCGCGAGTCGGATGGAGGCCAACTGATTTTTTGGATGCGAAGTGGAAGCCCGACGTGGTCTTCGCCTTCGGGTCCCGCAACGTCCTCAACGACGCCGGGTGCATGGACGCCCTGCGCGCGGCCTTTCCCGAGGTCCCGCTCCTCGGATGTTCGACGGCCGGCGAGATCTGCGGGACGACGGTGCAAGACGGCACCCTCTCCGTGACGGCGGTGCGATTCGATCACACGCAGCTTCGTTTCGCGCGGGAGGTGGTGTCGGATCGATCGCAAGCGGGCTCGGCGGCGCGCGCGATCGCCAAGGCGCTCGACCACCAAGAGCTGGTGAGCGTGTTCGTTCTCAGCGACGGCCTCAACGTTCACGGGCCAGATCTCCTGGCCGGCCTCACCGAGGCCTTTCCGCCGGGCGTCGTGGTCACGGGTGGGATGGCCGCGGACGGCTCCGAGTTTTGTCGGACCCTGGTTCTGTCGGGGCAGGGTGTCGAGAACAACACGGTGGTCGCGGTGGGGTTCTACGGAACGCGCCTCCAGGTCGGACATGGCACGGGCGGCGGGTGGGATCCCTTCGGCCCCTTTCGTCGCGTGACGCGGGCCACGGGAAATGTGCTGCACGAGCTCGACGGAAAATCGGCGCTGGCCCTCTACAAGCGGTATCTCGGCGAGCACGCGGCGGGCTTGCCGGGCTCCGCCTTCTTCTTCCCGCTCTCGGTGAGCCGGACGCGCGACGGGCGGGCCGTGGTGCGCACGGTGATCTCGATCGACGAGGAGGCCCAGACGATGTCGTTCGGAGGCGACATCCCCGAAGGAGGATACGCGCAGCTCATGCGCGCCAACGTCGACCGGCTGGTGGACGGCGCTCTGGCGGCGGCCCACGCCACCCAGGAAGGGGGCGCCCAGCAGCCGAGCCTGGCGATGCTGATCAGCTGCTCGGGGCGACGCCTGGTCCTCCGTCAGCGCGTCGAGGACGAGATCGAGGCCGTGCGCGAGGTGCTGGGCCCCAGCACGACGATTTCGGGATTCTATTCGTACGGTGAATTCGCGCCCAGCTCTCGGGGGGCGAGCTGCGAGCTGCACAATCAAACCATGACCCTGGTTACCCTGGCCGAAGTGTAGATGGTGGCGGATTTCCACGCGCTGCTGCGCAGACAGCTTCGCAAGCACTTCGGGAGCGCAGAACCGCTGGAGTCGATGCGGTCGTTCATCGAAGCGGTGAATGAGGCTTACTTCCAGGCCGACGACGAGCGGATGATGATGGAGAGAGCCTTCGAGCTCTCGTCGCAGGAGATTCTCGATGCGAACGCCGAGCTCGCCGCCGCGCTGGAGGCGCTTGGACGGGCGGCGGAGCAGAGCGCGGAGGCCAGCCGGGCGAAGGACGAATTCCTGGCCATGCTGGGCCATGAGCTGCGGAACCCGCTGGCGCCGATCGTGACCACGCTCGATCTGGCGAAGGTCAAGGGTATCCCGACCATCGAAGCCCGAGACATCGAGCGCCCGGTCCGGCAGGTCCTGCGTCTGGTCGACGATCTGCTCGACATCGCTCGCGTGGCGCGCGGCGGGCTGGTGCTGGAGAAGCGTCCTCTCGAGCTGGCTCTGGTCGTTCGCAATGCGGTGGGGGCGATCCGTCCAGCGGTGTTGCAGCGAGGGCATCTTCTTCGCGTCGAGGTCCCCGAGGAGGGCCTGGTCGTGGACGGCGACGAGGCGCGGCTGACCCAGGTCGTGACCAACCTTCTGATTAATTCTGTGCGTTACACCGAGACGGGCGGCGCGATCACCATCGCGGCCTGGCGGGACGGCGAGGAGGCGGTCCTGCAGGTCCGCGACAACGGTCAGGGGATCGAGGCCGAGAGGCTGCCGCACATCTTCGATTCGTTCGGGAAGGCGCGCCCTCCGGGGGGCTCCGGGCTCGGCCTCGGGCTGACCATCGTGCACAACTTGATGGAGCTCCACGGCGGAACTGCGACGGCCCAGAGCGACGGACCCGGGAAGGGCGCGACGTTCGAGGTTCGCCTGAAGACCTTCGCCGCGCCGGTGCGGGCAGAGCCGGTCCCCCCCAGGCCACCGCCCGCGGTGCGGAGACGCAGAATCCTCATCGTCGACGACAACCGCGAGGCGGCCAACCTCATCGGTGAGGCCCTGAGGCTCTCGGGGCATGAGGTGGCGCTCGCCTACCAGGCGGACGAGGCGTTGCTCCGCGTCGAGCGCTTCACGCCCGACGTGGCCTTGCTCGACGTCGGGCTGGCCGGTATGAGCGGCCACGATCTGGGCGAGGAGCTGCGGCTGCGAAACGCCACGCTGAAGCTCGTCGCCATCACGGGCTACGGCCAGCCGTCCGATCGTGAGGCGAGCCGGCGGGCCGGTTTCGCCGCCCACCTGGTCAAGCCGGTGGGCCTCAGGGAGCTGCTGGAGGTCATCAGCGGCTGATCCTGGCCCTCGTCGGTGATGCCAGCGTGAACTCGCGATCGGTCGTCACCGGATCGGAGCCGCCTGATTCAATCGCCGGCCGTCAGCCGTACTGGACCGCCGAGACGCGCGCGCTCATCAGGTCTTCGTTGAAGGTGATGCGTCCGGTGTCGTCGCCCGCGGCGCCCGCCACGACCATCAGGGGGATGAGGTGCTCTTCGCGCGGGTGTGCGTGCCGGGCGCCCGGCGCCGAGGTCCAATCCGCCAGCCGGCGCGCGCGGGTCTCGGGGGCGGCCGTGGCCGCCTCCTTGAGCCAGGCGTCGAAGATCAGCGAGGCCTGATGCGCCGTCGTCGTTCCGAAGTCGCGCATGTTGTGGTAGCTCATCCCGCTGCCGAGGATGAGCACCCCCTCGTCGCGCAGCGGCGCCAGCGCCCGCCCGATCTCCAGGTGCTCGCGCGGATCGAGCCCCGCCTTCAGCGAGAGCTGGATCGTCGGCACGTCGGCCTCGGGCCAGGAGAGCTTGAACGGCACGAAACAGCCGTGGTCGAACCCCCGGCGCGCGTCGGTCTTCGCGGGGATGCCCGCGTCGCCGAGAAGCTGCACCACACGTTCGGCGAGCGCCGGGCTCCCGGGCGCGGGCCAGGTGATCGTGTACGCCTCGGGCGGAAAGCCGCCGTAGTCGTAGTACATCGGCGGCTGCGGCGACGTCATGACGGTCGGCGCGCTCGCCTCCCAGTGGGCCGAGACGACGAGCAGGGCCTTCGGCGGCGCCGGAAGCTGCTCCGGCAGCTTCACGAAGTAATCGCGCAAGGCCGCGACGTCTCGGGCGGGCATGAAGCCACCCATGTCGACGAAGGGCCACGGGCCGCCCCCGTGCGGGACGTACACGACCGGCTGGCGCACGCGGGTGGGTTCGATTCGGTCGCTCATGGCTGCTTCACGTTGGATACCAGGACGCGCGAAAGGTCACGGCCTTTCGCGATCTGAAGCGCAGCCGTCATCGCCACGCTCGTGCCACGCTGGGGCCACGCCGGGGCCAAGCTCGGGCTAGGGGCGAATCTGCGGGCCCTCGGGCCCCCTTTGCAGCGCCCGCCCCCGCAACGATCGGTCGACCATGACCTGGAAGATGCCCAGCAGCGCCTCGCGCGCGGCGGGCCCCTGCGCACCTTCGAGCAGGCCGAGCGCCTCCGCGATCGCCTCCATCGTGGAGAGGCGCCGGGCATCCAGCGTCCTGCGGAGCCGGTACTCGGACGGCGCGTCGCGCGTGACGAACGCGCAAGGCACGTCGCTCAGACCCGCGAGGCGCCGCCGCACGCGCTGCGCCTGCCTCCAGGTCCCGTCGGGAACGATCAAGGTCACCGGCCTCGGGCCGCCACAGAAGTCCGCCAGCGGGCGCGCGTCCGGATGGGGGAACAACACGACGGGGTCGCCGTGCTCGGCCCAGGCCGGCACCGCCTGCGGCTGGTCAGGCGCCCCACGGATGACGGCGTCGCTGTTGGGGAGGCATCGCAGCGCGAGCCGACCGGTGTTGCTGGGCTTCTGCGTCTCGGCGTGGTGGAGCACGACCAGGACCCGGGTGCGCGTCTCGACGCGGGGGACCAGATCGCAGAGGCAAGCGGTGACCAGCAGCCGGCAGCCCGGACAGCGGTGTCCCACCAGCCCCTCGACCATCCGGTTGCCGGGGTTGCGCATCAGCGCCCGCCGCTCATTCCCCGAGGCTGTGCCGGACGATCGGCGTCTCGAGACTGACGTCACCGCTCGTCACGTACAGCGTCCCGTCGTTGCGCGACAGTGACCAGCGCGCGTTGCGGTCGGTGGCCGCGTCGAGCGCGTCGAGAAAGGCGCCCTCCAGCGGGTAGACCTCGATGCTCTCCGCCTTGTGAATCGGCTTCGCGCGCGCCCCCTTCTGCAGCGCCGCGACGTCGCCGTGCGTGAACACCACCACCCGGGGCGACGCCTTGCTCGCCTTGTGCAGGCGCTCGGGCGAGGGGGTCCCCACCTCCAGCCACAGGCGAAGACTGCCTTGCATGTCCCTCGCCCAGACCGCGGGCTCATCGGTGCTGGAGAGGCCCTTCGAGAACGCGATCCCCGGCTCGTGGCAGAGGCAGTACCCGATCACGCGGGTCAGCAGGTACCGCATCGTCTCGGACGGATGCCGCGCCACCCGCAGGTCGAGCGCCTCGTAGACGCCACGGTCGACGTCCGAGAGCTCAATTTGGAGGTGATAGACCGTCGCCGACAGAGCCATCCGCGCGGACACTACTACCGATCGCACCCTCGGGCGCGATCGTCTCTCGTTCGTGGTTCAACCCGCCATCGGCTCCTACTGTGGCGCCCGGATCGACGCACGGGGTGGCGCACTCGACGGGGGCAAGCGTCGTACTCAGTCGGTCGGCGGCGTGTTCGTGAGCGCGATCGTCGCGTCGTCGAGGAACAGGTCCGGACACTCGATTTGTCCCGACCCGGTGCCGCAAGTCCCTTGGTCCGCCTGGGTCACCCAGAGCGCCGCTCCGGTCATCTGACAGCCTTTGGGCGCGTCGGAGGGCGGGAAGGCGACAGCGCCGCTGCTCAGTGGCGCCCAACTTCCGGTCGGGAGGGCCGCGGTTTGGGTGATCGCTTTCGTGCGGACGCTGCCGGAAGGATCACCCTTGCAGCTGTAGGCCGCCCACAGCTGGATGGCATGGGACGTCACCCCCGATTGCATGACGTAGAAGGTGACGGCGTAGTCCGCGGCGCCGATCGGCAACGCATACCTCATCGCCGTGATCGAGAGCGACCGATTGTGCTCCCAAAGGCTGTTCTTGCCGCCGTTGTGTTGGGCCGTGCTCACGCTGAGCGTCGCCGAGCCCATACTGTTCGTGCTCCACCCGTCGACATACCCCCCCGTGGCCTCGAAGTTCGGATTGCCGACGAGGTTGTGACCGTCGGTGACCGTCACGACCAGGTCGTCGACGTATAAATTGGGAAATGCCGTCGTGCCGGCGACCGGGTTGTCACCCGCATCCTCGTTGAGGAAGACCACGGCGTTCCTCACCAGACCGGGCAGGATTCCACTGGTCTTCGGCATCGCGAAGCAGTCCGACATCACGGCCGGGTCCATGGTGAGGTCGATGGTCGCGGTGAAGTTCACCCAGGTCCCCGAGGGCATCAGCGCCGCAGTGCTGCCAGCGTAGTAATAGTTGACACCCTGCGCACACATGAGGCGGAGCTGGAGAAGGGCGCTCGGGGGCGTGCCCGCCTGGTCTTGCATGGCCCACAAGCTGATGTTGTAGGTCCCGATTCCCGTCGGGACGTAGTAGCCAGGGCCGATGTAGCTCGCCGACCGGCTCGTCTGCTCGGCTGAGTACAGGCCAGCGTGGACAGGCGTGGAGGTCACGGAAAGCCCGCCGCCGCTGGGAATCGTGGACCATCCGTCGGAGGTGCCGTACTCGAGATCGCCGTTGCCCGCCAGGTTGGGGTTCGTCCCGACGCAGGTCCCCGCAGCGCAGAATCCGCCTGTAATGCAAGCCGTGCCGTCGGTGCAACTGGTCAGGCAAGCGTTCGACTGACAGAGGAAACCGTTGCAGCTCACCGGGGAGCTCGGATTGCATCGGCCCGTTCCATTGCAAACGGAACCGTTGATCACGGAATCCGCCGTGCTCGAGCAGGTCGTGGCCTGAGAGCAGGACGTGAGAGCCGGCCAGAGCAGGCACGCCCCGCTGCCGTTGCACCCCGCGCCACTGACACCGCACGTACTCTTGTCCGTCGCGGGGCAGTCGCCGCGCGGATCCAGCTGGCTGGCAACGGGGATGCAGCTGTTGCCGGTGCTGTCGCAGGTCTGGCAGGTCCCTGAGCAATCCATGTTGCAACAGAACCCGCTCATGCAGCTGCCCTGTTTGCAGTCCGCGCCGCTCTGGCAGCGGTCGCCGTACATGCCCGTCGGCGCCTGTCCCCCGGCCCCGCTCTGCCCCGCCGCGCCACCGGCCATGCCGCCGCTCCCCTGGTTGCCGGCGCCACCCAAGCCGCCGGTCCCCACGCTCCCCCCCCGGCCACCGATCCCGGTTCCGTTGCCACCGTTCCCCATTCCGCCGCTGCCGGTCACGAGGCCGTTGCCCCCGAGACCCGCCGCCGCGTCGCGCGCATGGAACGCTTCCTCGCCCTTGCACCCGACGGCGGCGAGCGCGACGAGCGACGCCAATACCAGCAGCCCCGCCCCCCGAGACGAATCGGGGCGGGGCGACCGGTGGGTCAGTCAATCAAGGAGCGAGCGTGATGGAGGCATCGTCGACGTAGATATCCGGGCACTCGACCTGCCCCGCCCCGGTTCCGCAGGTTGAACCGTCCTGCTGGATGTAGACGCCCGCGGCGGCCAGCTGGCAGCCCGCCGGCGCGTTCGCGGGCGGGAAGGTGACGCTGCCGGAGAGCAGGTTCCAGGTGCCCCCGGTGACCTGCGACGCGATGGCGATCTGACCGGGGAACTGCTGCGACCCGCCCTGGCAGGTGTACACCGGCTGCAGAATCAGATCTCGCGGCACCGAGCCGGTGTGCAAGGCGTAGAAGGAGACGTTGTACTTGGCGACGCCGATCGGCAAGTTCCACTTGGGGCCCTGGTAGGTCTGCGTCCTGGTCGTATCGACCATGCTGTTGGTCCCACCATGGGCCTGAGCCGTGGTGATCGCCAGCGAGCCGCCGGTTTGCGACCAGCCAGCCGTCGTGCCGGCCTCGAAGTTCGGGTTGCCGATCAGGTTGTGCCCGTCGGTGACCGTCACGACCAGGTCGTCGATGAACAGATTGGGGAAGGCCGTCGGCGCCTCGGTTCCCGTCTGATTGAGATAGGCCATCACGGAGTCGACCACGCCCCCCGTCTTGGTTGGGTCGCACCCCGTGATCGTCGTGAGGTCGACGGTTCCGGTGATCTTGGTCCACGTCCCTGAGGGGAGCGAGACGCCGTAGCCCCCGACCGCGGGGTAGTTTGCAACGCCGGGCGACCCGCAGTTGAGGCCGAGCTGGATCACCCCCGACGCGAAGGTCGGGTCGGTGTTCTGCATGGCCCAGGCGGTGATGTTGTACTTCCCAGCCCCGGTCGGGAGCGCGTAGGCCGGCCCCTGGTAATTCAAGGTTCGCGTGGTGTCGGCCAGGCTGTACGTGCCGCCGTGGACGAGGCCCGCGCCGGTCTCGATCGCCAGCGTGCCGCCGCCGTTCGTCGACCAACCCGTGGTGGCGTTGTACTCGAGGTCGCCGTTGCCCGCCAGGTTCACGGGCGTGACGCTGTTGTTGGCGACGCAGACCCCGGCGCTGCAGAACCCGCTGTTGCAATCGGTGTCGAGGGTGCAGCTGGTCTTGCAAGTCGGGCCGCTGGCGCTGCACTGGTAGGTGCCGCAGGAGCTGGGCACGCCGGCGGCGCAGGTCCCCGCGCCGTCGCAGGTGGGCACCGGAAGCAGCGTGGCGCCCGTGCAGGCGGCCACGCCGCAGGTGGTCCCGGCGGCCCACTTGCGGCAGGCACCGGCGCCGTCGCAGAAGCCGTCGTGACCGCAGGAGGTGGCCGGGTCGGCCGTGCAGTCGTTGTGCACGTCGGTCCCGGAGACGGCGGGGGTGCACTGCCCGAGGGTCCCCACACCGCCGCAGGTCACGCAGGTCCCGTTGCAGATACTGTCGCAGCAGACCCCGTCGACGCAGAAGCCGCTCTGGCAAGCATCGGCCCCACCGCAGGCGGTGCCGTTCGCCTCTTGCGCCGTGCAGACACCGGCCGAGCAGAAGTACCCGGTCGTGCAGTCGGTGTCTGCGGTGCAAGTCGTCGCGCAGGACGTCGTGCCGCACATGTACGGGGCGCAGGACGCGGTGGTGGCCGTCAGGCAGGTGCCGGCGCCGTCACAGAGCCGGGGCTGCGTGTCGGTCGAACCGCTGCAGGATTCGTTGCTGCAACCGGTGCCGGCCGCGTAGAGCCGACAGGCACCGGCGCCGTCACAGGTGCCGTCGTGGCCGCAGGAGGTGGTGGGATCCGTCGCGCATTCGCTGTCGGGATCCGTCCCCGCGGTGATCGGACGACAGAGGCCGTCGGCCGCGCCGGTCTTGGCGCTCGCGCAGGCGTTGCAGAGGCTCCCGCAGGCCGATTCGCAGCAGACGCCGTCGACGCAGTCGCCGCTCGCGCACTGGCTCGCCGCGGAGCAGGTGGCGCCGTTGGCCTGCGGAGCGATGCAGTGGCCCGCCGACGAGCAGAAGGTGCTGCTCGAGCAGTCGGCGTTCGAGAGGCAGGAGGTCTTGCAGGAGGTGGCCCCGCAGACGTAGTTGCCGCACGATGCGGTGGTCGCCGCTCGGCAGGTCCCCGTGCCGTCGCAGGTCTGGGCCGACGTGTCCGTCGCGCCGCTGCACGATTCGGAGGTGCCGCAGGTCGTGCCGATGATCCACTTGCGGCAGGCCCCGGCCCCGTCGCACATGCCGTCGAATCCGCAGCTGGTTTGCGTCTCCGCCGCGCACTCGTTGTCGGGATCGCTCCCGGCGGTGACAGGACGGCAGAGACCGTCGGCCGCGCCGGTCTTGGCGCTCGCGCAGGCGTTGCAGAGGCCCGCGCAGGCCGTCTCACAGCAGACGCCGTCGACACAAAAACCACTGAGACAATCCGTGGCCGCGTTGCAGAGGCCGCCGTTGCCGCCGTCCGGACGACCGTCGCTCCCCGCGTCCGTCGGGCCAGAGTCGGCCGCGGCATCCAGGCCCGCCGCGCCGCCCACGCCGGCGATGCCGCCCGCGCCGCCGCTGCCGGTCAGGCCCGCCGCGCCGCCCGCCCCCGAGACACCGCCCGTGCCGCCGGTGGCGACCGCTCCGGCCGCGCCGCCGGCTCCCACCGCGCCACCGGCGCCGGTTCCCCCCGTGCCGACGGCGCCGCCGCCCGTGCCGCCGGTGCCGAGCTTGCCGGCTTCGCCGGCCCCCCCCTCACCGGTGCCCCCGCTACCGCCACCGCCGCAAGCCACCATGACGAAGATGGACGCCAGGGCCAAGAGACGGACCCCCCGCGCTTGAAAGCTGAGATTGGCCATGCCTTCCATTCTCGTCCTCCTTGGCGACCGGCGCCAAAACGTTGTCAACGACCCGCCAACATTCTCCTAAAGACCTAGAAATGCCTCCAGAACGCCCGCGTAAGCAGGCTTGGGAACGTAATTATCGTCGAACAGCAAAGGTTGAGGAGCGGCGCAGCTAACACCATTGAGCCACGAATACTTGTCCGGCACGCCCCAGACCGTCACCGCCAGGCAGAGCGGCTCGGCCGCACACACGGCCACGAGGTCGTGAAACCTCGTTTTCTGGGTGTTCACGTCGCCCGCGCACAGCTGTACATCCATCTCGCTGATCACGACATTGAGCCCGATGGCCTCCAGCCGCTCCATGTTGGCCGCGACCTGAGCGGCCGACGGCGATGTATCGGCGGGTCCGGTGTGCATCTGAAGCCCGACGCCGTTGATGGGAACGCCGCGCGCCAGCATCCCCTTCACCATGTTGTAGACGTAATCGGACTTCGCCCCGGCCCCTTCGGCGCCGTAGTCATTATAGAGAAGCAGCGCGCCCGGGTCGGCCGCGTGGGCCGCGTTGAAAGCATCGTCGATGTAACCGGCGCCAAGGTATTGGTAAAAGATCGAGTTGCGGAGCGACTGGCCGTCATCCGCCACTGCCTCGTTGACGACATCCCAGGCAATCACCTGCCCACGGTAGTGCGAGACGACCTGGGTCACGTGGTTGATCATCGCCGCGTGAAGCGCGGTCGCATCCGTGATGGCAGAGACCCAGTCCGGCAGCTGGGAGTGCCAGACCAGCGTGTGTCCCTTCACCTTCATCCCGTTCTGCTGGGCGAAGGCGGTGATCGCGTCGCCGCCTCCGAACGTGAACACGTTCTGGGTGGGTTCGGTGGCGTCCCACTTCATCTCGTTCTCGGGGGTGGCGAAGTCGAACGCGGCGGCGGCGGTCGCGGCGTAGGCCGCCTCCGACAGATGAGACGCCCCGATGGCAGCACCAATCAGACGTCCAGTCCGCGCGGCGGCAGTCTTGAGCGTCATCGCCTGGCCCGCGTCGATCGAATCCATCGCCGGCGGCGGCGTCGGCTCCGCCTGAAGCGCCTGCACTGCCTCTGCCTCCTGCACTGCCTGCAGCGCCTGCACGGCCTCCGCCGCCCGCGCTGCCTGCGGAGCCTCCGCCGCCCGCGTCCACGCCGCCCGCGTCCACGCCGCCCGCTCGGCCTCCGCCGCCCGCGCTGCCTGCACGGCCTCCGCTGCCGGCGTCCACACCGCCCTCACGCCCCGCACCACCGCTGCCGCCATCCAGTCGACCACCTCCTGCGCCGCCCGCCACGCCCCCACCGGTCCCGCCGACGACGGCGTCGTCGCGGCGGCACGCGGCGGCGCTCAGGATCATGAGACTGGCGAACGTGCGGAGCGCCGGCACGCAGCGACGCTGAACGCAACGATTGGGAAGGCGTTTCGAAAAGCGACGCGCGGCGGGGTTCATATCAACCGAAGGCCCCTTGAAGGAGGTTGGTCGGCGGCGTGCGCGAAAAGGGGGAGATCAGTGTTGCAAAATTCGCGGGCGCTCCGATACGTATGCTTTTACGTACAGCGCAACAGAGAACTCACCTGCCCCGACATGCACCGTGGTCGTTGTATCCCGGCGCGCGGCCCCATTAGAATTCCCTCGCCGCCGTGATACCCAATGTAGAGCCAGGTACGTTGCTGGGAGGCACGTACCGCATCGTGCGCCGGATCGGGAGCGGCGGCATGGGTGAGGTCTACGAGGCGACCCACGCCCGCCTGGCCCACCGCTACGCCGTGAAGTTCCTCCACCCGGGCATGCGCGACCACCCCGAGGCGCTGCCACGGTTCATGCGTGAGGCGCAGGTGACCTCGCGGCTGCGACATCCCGGGATCGTGTCGGTCGTCGACTTCAACACGCTTGCCGACGGCGTGGCCTACCTGGTGATGGAGTACCTGGAAGGCGAGCCGCTCGGGAAGGTCCTCTCTCGAACCGGTCCCTTGCCGCTCCCCCGCGTCGTCGACATCACCGATCAACTGAGCTCGGCGCTCACGGCCGCGCACCTCGAAGGGGTGGTCCATCGCGACATGCACCCGCAGAACGTCTTCGTGATGCCCGCCACGGGCGGCCAGGGCGAGCGGGTGAAGATTCTCGACTTCGGCATCTCGAAGATCGCCTCGATCTCCCAGAAGATCACCGGCATGGCGGCGGTGCTGGGGACGCCCCAGTACATGTCGCCGGAGCAGGCCGAGGGTAAGATCGACCAGCTCGACGCCGCGTCGGATCAGTTCTCGCTGGCCGCGATCGTGTACGAAATGCTCACCGGGCGGCCGGCGTTCTCCGGCGAGACGCTGGCCTCGGTCGCTTACCAGGTCGTGCACGCCGCCGCGGCTCCGATTCGAGATGTCCGTCCCGAGCTCCCGGGCGAGCTGGATCAGGTGCTCTCGCGCGCCCTGGCCAAGAACCAGAAGGCCCGATTCCCCTCGGTCTCGGAGTTCGCGCTGCATTTTCGCTGGACGGCCAGCTTGCCGGTGAACGAAGCCCAACGGCGCTCGCGCGTTGCGGCCGCCGGCGCGCCCGCGCTCGAAGCCGACACCGAGGAGACGACGGCGGTCTCGGCGCTCCCCTCGGGGATGGCCGAGGTCTTGCGGCAGACCTCCGGGCTCTCCCCGCGCGGCGACGCGCCCGCGGCGAGCGCGATGCAACGACCACCGGGGGCAGAATCAACGTTCGACGAGGCGACCGTCGTGCGCCCCTCCACGTTCGCCAACAACGAACCGACGGTGGTGGCCACGTCGCTGCTGGCGGCGGACGATCCGTCGCTGGTGACGAGGGCCCCCCACGCCGAGACGATCCTGACGGTGGCGAGAGAGCGCAGAGGGCGCCTGCGTCCCTTCGTCGCGCTGGCAGGCCTGCTTCTCATCGTCGGTGCCGCGGTCGCGTTGCGCGGAGGCGCCCGACCGACCGGTGATGCCGCCAGGGCACCCTCGCCGCCGGCCGCGCCGGCGCCGGCCACCAGCGCCCCGGTCGCTCTCCCCTCGCCTGCGCCCGCACCGCGAGCGCCGGCCGCGCCCCGTGAAACAACAGCCTCGGGGCAGGCGCCGGGTCCTCCGGGAGCCGCGGCGACGGCGTTGGTCCGCGCGGCGGCGGGCGGCGAAGCGGTGGCCAATGGAAAACCGTTGCCCCGGGGACGTGCGCGCGCGGCCGGCCCCCTCAAAGCGAACCCACCGCCCGCGCTCGACCATCCGGAGGCGCGGACCGCCGCGGCGGACTGCCGCCTCACGATCGGCTCGTACCCCTGGGCCGACCTCTGGATCGACGGCGCAAACACCGGGCAGCAAACGCCGGTTGTCGGATTGCCCGTGACCTGCGGTCCCCACCGGTTGGGGCTCAAGCGACGGGACCTGAGGGTCGATCAGGAGGAGAACGTGACGGTCAATGAGGGGCGGGAGTTCAAACGTGAGTACGAGCTGGAAGGCGCGGCCCTCGACGAATGAACACGAGGAGCCCCGGCGGTCGAGGTGCGACCGGGTCGGAGGAACTCCCACAACGCCGCGTTTCGATTGGCGACGGCGTGGCTCTTCGCACGAGATCGGCTTACGATGATCCCCGTGGAGGTCAGCGGTCAGCCGTGTCCTCTCCCGGGAGCGAAGCCGTTCGGGAAGTACTATCTCCTCGATCGGATCGGAGTGGGAGGGATGGCGGAGGTGTTCCTGGCCGTCGCCTTCGGGCTGCAGGGATTCCAGCGCACGCTGGTGATCAAGCGGATGCTCGCGCACCTCTCGCAGGACAGCGCCTTCGTCAAGATGTTCATCGACGAGGCGAAACTCTCCGGCCTCCTCTCCCACCCGAACCTGGTTCAGATCTTCGAGTTCGGTCAGATCGACGAGAGCTTCTTCATCGCGATGGAGCACGTCCAGGGTGAGACGTTGCTCACCGTGCAAGCCAAGCTCGCCGAGCAGGGGCGCATCGCGCCCGTCGGCGCCAGCCTGGAGATCATTCGTCAGGTCTGCCTCGGGCTGAACTACGCGCACGGGCTGCAGTCGGCGAGCGGTCAGCCGATCGGCATCGTCCACCGCGACGTCTCGCCGTCGAACCTCATGCTCTCGTTCCACGGCGGCATGAAGATCCTCGACTTCGGGATCGCCCGCGTCACCGAGGAGCTGCGCGAGACCAAGACCCAGGCCGGCACGATGAAGGGGAAGGTCGCGTACATGTCCCCGGAGCAGGTGCGGATGGAGCAGACCGACAACCGGTCGGACATCTTCGCCACCGGCATCGTGCTGCACGAGATGTTGACCGGACGCCGGCTGTTCAAATCGGCCAACGAGTTCACTGGCGCCAAGAAGGTGCTCGAGGCGGTGGTGCCGCTCCCCTCCTCGTTGAACCCGGAGGTGCCGGCGTCCGTCGATCCGATCGTCATGCGCGCGCTCGAGCGAAAGCTCGAGGACCGCTACCAGACCGCGGGCGAGATGGCGGAGGATCTGGAGAAGGCGCTGTTCGAGATGCGGGCCTCGCCGCACGAGCCGCGGAACCTGATCCTCTCGCTGTTTCCCAAGGGCCCCTCGCGCTCGGGCGAGATCCAGCTCCCCTTCACCCCGTCCCGGGCCTCGGGGCATGAAGGACAGGACGGCCACGGGACCCCCTCGCGCAGCGCCGCACGAGCCTCGCCGAACAAGGTCACCCGGCCGATGCCGGAGGGGCCGCTGGAGATCGATCTCGGGGATCTGGCCGCCTCGGGGCCGGTCGTCGCCAGCCGTCGCCGCCGGGGACGGCGCAAGTGGCTGGCGCTGGGCGCGCTCGGTGGCGCGGTGGTGGCGCTGGTGCTGCTCGCGCAATCTCCTCGGAAAGGCTCGCAGCAGGCGGTGACCGTGTCGCCGGCGGGCGCTCAATCGGCGCCGTCGGCCGCTCAACCGGTGCCGGCGCCCGCACCCCCTTCTGAACCGGCGCCGCCCCCGCCCGTCGCCAGGGCCGCCGTCGTGGAGATCTCACTCGATTCGAGCCCCCAGGACGCGCAGGTGATCCGCGAAGACTCCGGCGAGGTGGTCGGTCGCACGCCGCTGACCATCACGCTGCCCCAGGGACAAGAGGTGGTCTCCTTCCGGTTCGAGAAGCCCGGCTTCGCGCCGACGAGCTACAAGGTGATCCCCGATCTCGCCAAGCCGGTGCGCGCGGAGCTCATCGCCCAGCCGACGCCGGACCCCAGGCGCGCGATCGCTTCGCAGCAGCACCGGCCGGCGCCGCCACACGCCCACGCCCCAGCGCCGCACGAGGCGCGACCGGCCGCCCCGATCGAGAGTGCGCCTGCCGCCGACCAGGCGCGCGACTGCCTGCTGTCGATCGCCTCCTTCCCCTGGGCGGATCTGTGGATCGACGGCCGGGACACCGGCCAGCGGACACCGGTGGTCCATTACCCGGTCTCCTGCGGCAGCCACAAGCTCGCGCTCAAGCGGCACGATCTCAAGCTCGATCGCGCCGAGCAGATCATGGTCGCCCCCGGCCACGAGCTCAAACAGCACTACGACCTCGGCGACGACTACGCGGAGTGAGCTGGGCGCGCCTCGCGCTCTCGGCGCGGCGGCACTGTCAAAGAGGGCGCTGTCAGAGGCGCGCCGTCAGAGCTGGAAGGCGACGCCGACGTTCAGGTCCGCGTTGGCGGTGAAGTGGGGCGCGCCCACCAGCCCGTCGAGCTCGACGACCAGCCCGACCCCGTCCGAGACGCGATACTGAAAGCCGACCCCGGGGCCGAACAGCCCCAATCCGGCGGCGACCGTATCCATGCAGGCCTCGGCTCCCGACGAGCCGCAGGTCGGAGGCGACGAAACCTTGGCGACGTGACGGATGTTGCCGACGCCCGCGGCGAGCGAGACGTACGGTTGAAACGCGCTCTCCGGCTCGACCAGCAACCATGTCGCCTTCAGCAGCCCCGCGAAGGCCCCGGTCGACGACGCGCAGACGTTGTCGCTGCCGCACTCGCCGGGAGCGGGATTGGGGACGTGATAGGGCGTGGCGCCGGTGACCAGCTGCAGCCGGGCCTGCACCCCGAGGCGCAACCGCGGCGTGACGAAGTAGCCAATCTCTGGCGCCAGCTGGCCGGCGCGGGTCCAGGCGACCCCCGACGAGGTCACGCTGTTTTGCGTCTCCTCGCCCGTTCCGCTCACGGTGCCGACCCCGGTCCCGCCGAGGAGCGCGAAGTAGAACCGCCGGGGCGCCCTCGCCGGCTGCGCTGGCTGGACGGTCACGGCCGCCGGCTTGGCCGTCTCCACCAGCGCCACCACCATCGGATCCGCGGCGGAGCCGCGCCGGACGATCACCGAACCATCGGCGCGCCGCGCCTCGATGAAATAGACCACCTGCTGCCCTGTCGTCGCCGACACCGGGATGGCCGCCTCGAAGGCGCCCGCCGGCCCCTTCCGCAGGGCCAGGTCCGTGAAGCCGGGGGCGGACGCCGCGCGGTAACGCAGGACGAGCGCGCTCGCGCCCAGATCCTTGTCGGGCAGGACCGAGATCGGGACCGGCCGGCCGACCTGTCCGAGGTGCACCGGCTCGTGCACGAGCGCCTTTTCCGGGGAGAGCTCGTCGTTGGCGCCGAGACTGGCGATCGCTTCGTCGAACGCCGCCTGGATCTCCGGATTGGCGAGCCCGGCGCTGAGCCGCACCTCGGGCTGGATCTGGAGCGCCTTGTGGAAGTACGTGATGGCCTGGTCGCGCTGCTTGAAGCCACCGAGGGTCACGATCCCCAGCGTGACGAACGTGCGCGCCCGGATCGGATGCAGCGTGAGGCCCGCCCGCTCCGAAACGTCGAGCGCCTCGTTGAGGAGCTTCACCGCCGTCTCGAACTCCAGATGTTGGTACGCATCGACGGCCTTGCGGTTGAGCAGAGTGATCTTGCCGACCGTCGCGCTGTCGCGATCTTCCGCCTGAACGGGCCTCGGAAACAGCATGACGGCGAGGGCGCCGGCGATCAGCCAACGCGCACCGCGCGAGACGCCTCTTACCGACGGCTTGCCGTCATGAGCGCAGGTTCGCACGCTTCAACAATAACGCCGAACGGCATGCCAAGGACAGCCCCGAACGGGTGGTCTCCTCGGTTAAAGCGGCGTCCGTCCTACGCGCTCGCACATGAACCCACGCTTCCCGCAACGCAGGCTGACCGAATTGGCGTCGCCCGCAGGCCCTGTTCGGCCCTGCTGGCCAACCTGGATTGTTGGTGGTTTGGCGATTTGCCAACAGACCCCGCGGAGCGCGAATGGACACCTATTTAATGGGGACGACGCCCGCGACCAGCTCGCGCACGATGGGCAGCGCTCTGTTGACGTGCCCCTTCATGTCGATCATCGACGTGAAGACGTGCCGGACGATCCCTCCGCGGTCGATCACGAAGGTGACCCTGTCGCGCAGGAATCCCAGCCGGCTGCGGATCCCATAGAGATCGTGAACGCTGCCCTGCGGGTCGGCGAGCAAGACGAAGGGGAGCTTGTGGTGTGCAGCGAAGCGTCCGTGCGAGACACTGTCGTCGCGGCTCACCCCGACCACCTCGGCGCCGGCCGCCGTGAAGTCGTCGTAGGCGTCGCGGAAGGCACAGGACTCCGCGGTGCAGCCGGGGGTCTCGTCCTTCGGGTAGAAGTAGAGCACCACCGCCTTCTTCGACAGGAGCTCCCCCAGGTGGACGGGCCTCCCCTCGGCGTCGGGCAAGGTGAAATCAGGGGCGCGGTCACCGATGTTCGGTCTTGGCATGCGGTGTCCTCTCGTCGTCAATTGTAGGTCTGCGGGCCGCCGGTGGCGTCGCCTGGACGGCCTGAGGCTCGGTTCAAGATCCGCGTGAGATGTCACGAGTATAGGGCCATGCGATTCAGGCTCCCTCTCGTCTTTTGTGCACTCCTGGCTTTGGGTGGTTGTGGCGGTTCGTCGGGCGGCTCAGCCGGCACGGGCGGCTCGACCGGTCCAGGTGGCTCGGCCGGGGTGGGCGCCAAGGGCGGCTCGGGGGGACAGAACACCGGTGGCGCAGCGGGCGCCACCGCGGGAAATGACGCCGGTGCTGCGGACGGCGGAGGGGTGACCACCTTCGCCGTCGGGGGCACCGTGACGGGCCTGGCCGGCAGTGGTCTCACCTTGCAAGACGGCGCCGGGAACCAGCTCTCGGTCACCGCCAACGGCGCATTCACCTTCGCCACCAAGCTGGCCGCGGGAACGAGCGTGAGCGTGACGGTCGCGCATCAGCCGTCGGCGCCGACCCAGACCTGCCTGGTGTCGGGCGGAACGATCGCCGCCCTGAGCGCGGACCTGACCGGCGTCTCGGTCGCCTGCACGACGGCCAGCTACACCATCGGCGGGACGGTCGCCGGGCTCACCGGCTCCGGTCTGATCCTGCAGGACAACGCGGGGGACGACCTGGCCGTGAGCGCCAGCGGGTCGTTCGTCTTCGCGACGCCCGTCTCGAGTGGAAAGACCTACACCGTCTCCGTCAAGACGCAGCCGGCGGCCCCGGTGCAAACCTGCCTGGTGTCGGGCGGCTCGGGCACCGTCGGTGCCGCCAACGTGACCAGCGTGTCGATCAACTGCGCCGTCAACAAGTACACCGTCGGGGGAACCGTGAGCGGATTGGCGGGCACCGGGTTGGTGTTGCAGAATGAAGCCGGCGACGATCTCTCGCTGACCGGGAACGGCTCCTTCGCGTTCCCGACGTCGGCGTTGAGCGGCGCCCCCTTCGCCGTCACGGTCAAGACGCAGCCTTCGTCGCCCAAGCAGGTCTGCTCGGTCAGCCAGGGGAACGGCACCGTCGCCTCCAGCAACGTCACCTCCGTCATCGTCATCTGCTCGACCGACAGCTACGCGGTCGGCGGCACCGTGACCGGCCTCGTCGGATCGGGACTGGTTCTGCAAGACAACAACGGCGACAACCTCTCGGTGTCTGCGGCGGGCACGTTCACCTTCGCCACCCCGGTGGCCGACGGCTCCGTCTACAAGGTGACGGTCCTGACGCCGCCCACCTCCCCCAGCCAGACCTGCACGGTGACCAACGGCAGCGGCACCATCGCCGCGGCAGCGGTCTCCAACGTGAGCGTCGCCTGCACGACCAACTCGTTCGCGGTCGGTGGCACGGTGGTCGGTCTGATCGGGACCGGGCTGACGCTTCAAAACGAAGGGGGCGACGACCTGGTCATCAGCGCCAACGGGAACTTCCAGTTCGCGACCCCAATCCTCAGCGGCGGCGCTTTCTCGGTCGCCATCACCACGCAGCCGAGCGCCCCGGCGCAGAGCTGCTCTGTCTCGGGCGGGACCGGGACCGTGGGCGCCGCCGCGGTCACCACGGTGACCGTCAACTGCGCCACCGATCAGTTCACGGTGGGCGGCAACGTCACCAACCTGGCCGGCAGCGGGCTCACGCTGTCGCTGAACGGGGGCGCCTCGACCCTGGTGGTGGGGAACAGCGGATCGTTCTCGTTCCCCAGCACGCTCCCCAGCGGAATGACCTACACCGTGTCGATCGCCAGCCAACCGACCAGCCCCTCGCAGACCTGCAACGTGACTGCCGGCTCCGGCACGATCGTCAGCTCGAACATCACGTCGGTCGCCGTCGACTGCACCACCGACATGCACGCCATCGGCGGCACCGTCACCGGCATCATCGGGATGGGGCTCACCCTCGAGGACAACAACGGCGACGATCTGGCGCTCACGGCCGACGGCACCTTCGTCTTCCCGACCGACATCGCCAGCGGCCAGGGGTACAGCGTGACGGTGTCCGCGAATCCCACCAACCCCTGGCAGACCTGCGTCGTGTCCAATGGCTCGGGCGGCGTCACCAGCAGCGACATCACCAGCGTGACGGTCGCCTGCACCACCGACATCTTTCAGGTCGGTGGCAGCATCAGCGGCCTGGCGTCGGCGGTCACGCTCAACGACGGAACCGACTCCCTGGTCCTGAGCTCGAACGGCGCGTTCGCGTTCCCCACCAGCCTGTCGAGCGGCGGCAGCTATGCCGTCACCGTCACCAGCCAGCCGACCAACCCGACCCAGACCTGCACGGTCACCAGTGGATCGGGCACGGTGGCCGGGGGCGCGATCGCCGACATCACCGTCTCCTGCACGACCAACACCTATGCGGTCGGCGGCATGGCCTCCGGGATTCTCGGGAGCGGCCTCACGCTCCAGGACAACAACGGTGACGATCTCCTGGTGAGCGCCGACGGGGTGTTCACCTTCGCGACGCCGGTGCCGAGCGGTGGCAGCTACAAAGTCACGATCAAGACGCAGCCCTCTGCCCCCACCCAGACCTGCACCCTGGGCGGCGCGACCGGCTCCATCGGGGCCTCCGCGGTCTCCAGCGTGACCGTCAACTGCTCGACCAACTCGTACATCGTCGGCGGCACGGTCACCGGGCTGACCGGCAGCGGCCT
Organism: uncultured Pseudomonadota bacterium; assembly: GCA_963847705.1. Taxonomy (GTDB): domain Bacteria; phylum Myxococcota_A; class Polyangia; order Fen-1088; family Fen-1088; genus JADGRB01. The sequence goes on from CAWKBC010000040.1 coordinate 121,810, forward strand.
GGTGATCCAGAACAACGGCGGTGGCGATCTCTCCATCTCGGGCTCGGGCACCTTCGCCTTCGCCGCGCCGGTCGCCAGCGGTCAACCCTATGCGGTGACCGTCAAGACCTCGCCGACCAATCCCTGGCAGACCTGCACCGTGACCGGCGGCAGTGGCACGGTCACCAACGCCGACATCTCGGCGCAGCTCAACTGCACCGCCAACCCCTACCCCGTCTCCGTGGCGGTGACGGGCCTGGCGGGGAGCGGCCTGGTTCTGCAGGACAACGCTGGCGACAACCTGGCGATCACCGGCAACAGCACCTTCACCTTCGCCGCGCCGGTCCGCAGCGGATTGACCTACGCCGTGACGGTCCTGTCGCAGCCCACCAACCTTTGGCAGACCTGCACCGTCACCGCGCCGGCCGGCACGATCGCCGGCGGCGGGGTCACCCTGGCCGTCAACTGCGTCGACAATCCCTACACCGTCAGCGTCAACGTCTCCGGGTTGAACGGCAGCGGGCTCGTGCTGCAAGACAACGGCGGCGACAACCTGGCGGTCGGGGCCAACGGCACCTACACCTTCGCCACCAGCGTGCAGAGCGGCAGCCCCTACGCCGTCACGGTGGCGACCGCACCCTCCTCGCCGGCCCAGAGCTGCGCGATCACCAACGGCAGCGGAACCATCTCCAGTGGGCCGGTGAACAACGTCAACATCGTCTGCACCAACATCGTCGTCTGCAGCACCGCCGCAGAAAACGGAACGGCCGCGCTCTCCTGCCCGGTCGGCCAGAAGATCTCGGCGGTCAACTTCGCCAGCTACGGCACCCCGAACGGGACCTGCGGCTCCTTCACCGTCGACCCGACTTGCAACGCCACGACCAGCACGCCGGACGTCAGCACCGCTTGCCTGGGCCTGAACAGCTGCAGCATCGGGGCGAACAACGGACAGTTCGGAGACCCCTGCGTCGGGACGGTCAAGAGGCTCTACATCTCGGTGACCTGCCAGTAGGCCGCCGGAGCAGACGCCCGGAGCGGCTCCGGGCGTGTAGTCTTGGGGCATGTTCGTGTTGGGAATCGCCGGCGGGACCGGGTCCGGCAAGACCACCGTCGCCGAGCGACTTGTGGCGGGGCTGGCCGGGAGCCCGCTGGTGGTCATCGATCACGACGCCTACTACCGCGATCGCTCGGCGATGCCTGCCGCCGAGCGGCTGCTCGTCAACTACGACCACCCGTCCGCGATCGAGACCGAGCTGCTGGTCGCGCAGCTCGCCGATCTGCGCGCCGGTCGGGCGGTCGACATCCCCCAGTACGACTTCCGCCAGCACGTGCGCCGCCCCGAGACCCGCCGGGTCGAGCCGGCCCCCGTCGTCATCGTGGAAGGGATCCTGGTGCTGGCGGACGAGCGCCTTCGTGCCCAGATGGACCTGAAGATCTTCGTCGACACGGACGCTGACATCCGCCTGATGCGCCGGCTGGAGCGCGACATCGAGCAACGCGGCCGCACCTTCGCCCAGGTGCGCGAACAGTACGACGCGACCGTGCGCCCGATGCACCTGGCGTTCGTGGAGCCGTCCAAGCGGTTCGCGGATCTCATCATCCCTGAAGGGGGCGACAATCGCCCGGCGCTCGACACGATCATCGGCCACCTCGCCCAGGTGACCGCCGCCGCCGCCAGGTAGCGCCGACTCGACCGCCCGGTCACGATCCGGCATTGTGACAACAATCACGCCCCGAAAGATGGGGTAGTACCGCGGAATTACTCATGAAACTGCGATTGGGCCGGGCCCCACCCTTCCACTGAGCGGGATCGGCCCTTCCTTACAGTTTGGTGACAACGTGCAATTTTTTGGTTTCGGGCGCCGTGACGGCCCTCAAGGATTGTACGTTCCCGCTCCATGATTGAGCCGACTGACCGGGAATTCGCCCACGAGCTGAGGACGCTCAAGGATCGCCTCTCGGCGATGGCGGCGCGTGCGGCCGAGCAGATCGCTCTGGCCATGGAGGCTCTGACCAGTCAGGACGACGCCCTCGCCCGACAGGTGATCGATGGCGACCAGCTCATCGACACCGACGAGAACGAGATCGACAAGCTCGCGATGCACATCCTGATGTCGCGCCACCCGCTGGCGTCCGACCTTCGCTTCGTGACCATGGCCCTCAAGTTCGTGGTCGACGTCGAGCGGATCGGCGACCTGGCGGCCGGCATCGCCAAGCGCGCGCTGGAGCTCAACCGCCTCTCCAGCCTGGACGGGCGCGTCGATCTCACCCGCCTGGCCACGCTGGTGCAACGAAACCTGCACCTCGCCATCGAGAGCTTCGTGCACGGGAACCTCGACGAGGCCAAGGTGGTCATCAACGCGGACGCCGAGATCGACCGGCTCAACTCCAGCCTGTTCGCGGAGCTCATCGCCAACGTCGCCGCCGACCCGGCCACCGTCACCCGGGTTCTGCCCCTCACCTCGGTCAGCCGCTACCTCGAGCGGATCGGGGACCACGTCAAGAACCTGGCCGAGGAGGTCATCTTCATGGTGTCTGCCACCGACGTGCGGCACCTGGGACGAAGTCCCTCCAACTGACACCGACGCGATCGCCATCAATTTCACGACGACACCCTCAAACTGACTTCAGGAGACCGCAACGATGATCAAGAAACTGGCTTCTCTCGGCACCCTGCTCGGGCTCAGCTGCGCGACGATCGGTGTCGCCTTCGGCGGCGGCGTCACCCTGAACGGAAGCGGCTCGACCCTCTCCAAGCCTTATCAGGAGGTGGCCATCGACCAGTTCAAGAAGACGCACAAGGGCGTCACCATCAACTACGGTGGAGGCGGCAGCGGCAAGGGGCGGCAGGATCTGGCCGACAGCGTGGTCAACTTCGCCGGATCCGACTCCCCCTTCAAGCCAGATGACGCGGCCAAGGCCAAGGGCGGAGCGATGCTCTACTTCCCCATTCTCCTGTCCCCGATCGCCGTCATCTACAACGTGGACGGCGTGGACAAGCTGCAGCTCTCCGCCCCGGTGATCGCCAAGATCTTCCAGCGTGAGATCACCAGGTGGAACGACAAGGCGATCGCCGCCGACAACCCGGGCGCGAAGCTGCCCGACGCCGCGATCGTGGTCGCGCACCGCGCCGACGGCTCGGGCACCACCCAGAACTTCACCGAGTTCCTGAACGGCGCGGCCAAGGGGGTCTGGAAGCTGAAGAGCGGCTCGACCGTCGAGTGGCCGAGCGACACGCAGGCGGGACAGGGGAGCTCCGGCGTCGCCCAGATCGTCAAGTCGACCAAGGGCGCCATCGGCTACGTCGACCTCTCCGACGCCAAGGCCTCCGCGGTCAAGTACGCCAGCATCAAGAACAAGGCCGGCAAATACATCGAGGCCACCCCGGCCGGCGCCTCGGCCGCGGGCGAGGGGATCGAGGTCAAGGACAACCTGCTGTTCAGCGCGCTCGACGCCAAGGGCGACAAGGCCTATCCGATCACCGCGCAGACCTGGGTCATCGTTTACGCCAAGCAGCCGGACCACGCCAAGGGAGAAGCCCTGAAGGCCTATCTCACCTTTCTCGTCAGCGATGGTCAGAGCCTGCTCACCGATATCGACTATGCACCGCTGCCCCAGGGATTGCGGGACAAGGCGCTCAAGCAGGTCGAGAAGGTCATCCTGCCGTGAGTGAGGAGAGGATCGACTTACGGGGACAGCGGGAGTACAGCGACCGCGCCTTCGCCAAGATCACGGCGGGCGCCGCGGGCCTCGTATTGTTGATCCTCGGACTCATCGCCATCACCATGACTCGCCGGGCACTGCCCGTGTTCGGCGCGATGGGGGCGAAGTTCTTCACCTCGACGCGCTGGTCTCCACCAGACGACCTGTTCGGGGCGCTCCCCTTCATCTGGGGGACGGCCTTCACCGCGGCCATCGCGATCGTCATCGCGGTGCCGATCAGCCTAGGCGTGGCGCTGTTCATGACCCAGGTTGCGCGCCCCGGTCTGGCGCGGCCGCTCGTCTATCTCATGGACCTTCTGGCCGGGGTTCCTTCGGTCGTGTTCGGCCTGTGGGGAGTTCTGGTGCTCTCGCAGCTCTTCGACCTGGGCCGTTCGTTCCTGACCGCCGGCATCATCCTGGCGATCATGATCATCCCCATCATCACCTCGCTGGCGCGCGAGGTCATCGATACCACCCCCCCCGGCGACAAGGAGGGGGCGCTGGCGATGGGGACGACCCGCTGGGAGATGATCACCGAGACCGTCCTCCCCCACAGCGCCGGGGGGCTGGTGGGCGCGGTGATGCTCGGTCTCGGACGCGCGATGGGCGAGACCATCGCCGCCGCGCTGGTCATCGGCTCGGCGCTGGGTCAGATCACGCTGCGGGCGTTCGCCCCCGGCAATTCGATGCCCGCGGTCATCGCCAACGAGTGGGGGGAGGCCCAGGATCTCCACAAGTCGGCGCTGATCGCCCTGGCGGTGACGTTGTTCGTCATCACCATCCTGGTCAACCTGGTGGCGACCGGGATCGTTCAGCGCTCGATGAAGCGGGGGCAAGGAACGTGAGCGCCGCGAACTTCACGGCGGAGATCGTCGTCCCGCCGGACCTGACGGCGAAGCGGAGCTGGCGGTCGGTCAAGAGCGCGATCATGACCGGGCTCATGATCGCCTCGGTGGTGGCCGTCGCCTTGCCGCTGGTGGCCGTCGTCTGGGCGATCTTCTCGCGCGGGATGGCCGTCGCGTTTCGTGGATTCCCGCACTTCTTCGTCGACGAGATCCCGGTGATCGCGCGAAAGGCTGGACCGGGGATGGGCCCGGCCATCCTGGGAACGCTGCTGGCCACCGGTGCGGCGACGCTGATCGCCGTGCCGCTCGGCGTGGCCGGCGCGGTCTACCTTCACGAGTACGGGGTGAAGAACCGCTTTTCTCGGCTGGTGCGGTTCATGTCCAACGTGATGACCGGGGTTCCGTCGATCGTCATGGGCCTCTTCGTCTACGTCACCTGGACGCTCCGGTTCGGCTACTCCGCGTTCGGCGGTTCGCTGGCCCTCGCCTGCCTCATGCTTCCGGTCGTCATCGGTTCGACCGAGCAGATGCTGAAGCTGGTGCCGAACCATCTGCGGGAGGCGTCGTACGCGGTCGGCACCTCCAAGAGCCGAACGATCCTCACGGTGGTGCTGCCCGCCGCCATGCCGGGCATCATCTCGGGCTCCCTGCTGGCGGTCGCGCGCGCCGCCGGGGAGACCGCGCCGTTGCTGTTCGCCACGGGCGCGGCGACGGAATACAACCCGAACCTGTTCGTCGAGGCGAACACGGCGCTCTCGCTCCAGATCTTCGGCAACGCCACCTCGTCGTTCGCCGCGGCTCAGGACCGGGCCTGGGGTGCCGCGCTGACCCTGGTCATGCTGACATTTGTCATCACGTTGATTGCCCGATTTGTCACGGCGCGCTTTGCCCGCCGGAGGTAAGAGGAAATGCCCTTGGAAGACGTAAAGAACAAGAAGACCGATGGCCGGCCCATGATCCGGCTCCCCCCCCAGGCGGCCGTCAAGCCCGAGGGGCCGGCGCCGAGCGCTGCCGTCCAGCCGAGCGTGGTCTTCAATCTGGACAAGCTCGAGGTCTTCTACGGCGCGTTCCGGGCCGTCCGCAACGTCAGCATGCAGATCTTCAAGAACGAGATCACCGCCTTCATCGGCCCGTCCGGTTGCGGCAAGACCACCGTCTTGCGCTGCTTCAACCGGATGCACGACGTGACCCCCGGGGCCCGGGTGGCGGGCGGCCTTCGCTACCACACGGCCGATCTGTACGGACCCAACGTGTCGGCCACCGAGGTTCGCCGGCGCATCGGCATGGTGTTCCAGAAGCCGAACCCTTTTCCCAAGAGCATCTACGACAACGTGGCCTTCGGCCTGCGCTCCAAGGGCATTCGCTCGAAGAGCGAGATCGACGCCCAGGTCGAAAAGTCGCTGCGCGGCGCGGCGCTCTGGGACGAGGTCAAGGACCGGCTGCGGGCCTCCGCCCTGGGCCTCTCGGGCGGGCAGCAGCAGCGGCTGTGCATCGCCCGCACCATCGCGGTCGGCCCCGAGGTCGTGCTGATGGACGAGCCCTGCAGCGCGCTCGATCCGGTGGCGACGGCGCACATCGAGGAGCTGATGCGCGAGCTCAAGCAGAACTTCACCATCGTGATCGTCACCCACAACATGCAGCAGGCGGCGCGGGTCAGCGACAAGACGGCCTTCTTCACCACCGAGGTCGACGCCAAGTTCGGCCTGCGCACCGGCACGCTGGTCGAGCACGACGCGACCGAGAAGATCTTCTCCAACCCCAGCGACGAGCGGACCGAGCGTTACATCACCGGCCGCTTCGGCTGAGAGGGCCGCTGGACGCTCGGGTTGACGCTCGGCGCTCGGCGCTTACTCTCCAGGTCAGTCCGTGAGGCACAACGCCCACGGCAAGGCCGCCGGGAGCTGATGGCCTCGGCGCGTGGAGAAGGAGAGTGTAATGCTGGCTCAAGCGCGTTCCGACAGGGATGATCGAGAGTTGCTGGACACCTACTCGCAGACGGTGGCGGCCGTCGCCGAGCAGGTGAGCCCTTCGGTGGTGAAGATCGCGGTGCAGGGGTCCGAGCCCCCATCCGGCCCTGCACGCTCACGACCGGGACCGCCCCGACAGCCGGGCGAGTCCTCGGGCAGCGGTTCGGGGTTCGTGATGACGCCGGACGGTTACGTGCTGACGAACAGCCACGTCGTGCACGGCGCGAAGCGCATCAGCGCCATCTTTCAGGATGGCCAGCGCGCGCCGGCCCAGCTGGTGGGCGACGACCCCCAGACCGATATCGCGCTGGTCCGGATCGAGGGGCCCAACCTGGCGGCGCTCAGCTTCGGGGACTCGTCGTCGTTGCGGGTGGGCCAGCTGGCGATCGCGGTCGGCAACCCCTACGGCTTCGATTGCACCGTCACCGCCGGGGTGGTCAGCGCGCTCGGGCGGTCGCTCAGGACCAGCACGGGGCACCTCATCGACGACGTCATCCAGACCGACGCCGCGCTGAACCCGGGCAATTCGGGCGGTCCGCTGGTCGATTCGCGGGGGCAGGTCATCGGCGTGAACACGGCGATGATCATGCCGGCGCAAGGCATCTGCTTCGCGATCGCCGCGAACACGGTCAGCTTCGTCATGAGCAAGCTGATCCACGAAGGTCGCATCCGGCGCTCCTATTTGGGCGTCGGCGGGCAGACCGTGCCGCTGCATCGGCGCCTGGTCCGGTTTCATGGTCTGCCTACGGAGAGCGGCGTCTTCGTGGCGTCGGTCGAGCCGAACAGCCCCGCGGCGCGCGGCGGCCTGCGCGATGGCGACCTGATCGTCGCTTACGGGGACAAGCCGATCGCCGGCATCGACGACCTGCATCGCCTGCTGACCGAAGAGCAGGCGGGCGTCGGCGCCACCCTGACCATCATCCGTGACCTGAAGAGGGAGACCGTCGAGGTGACGCCAACGTTGCGCCAGTGATCTCGCGATGACGTTGGCCTTCGTCAACGCGCGGCCGGCTCAGCGTGAATGTGATCGGGATCGCCCGCTTGACGAGCGGACGCAACAGCGCCGACTTCTCGCTCGAGCTTTTGTTGTCCGGCGGATGAGTAATGACGCGCGAACCGCAACAAAAGCTCCCGCTCCGGATTGACAACCAAGCTGCAGGTGCTTCGCTAGAAGGGTCGGGCGATGGCGAGTGTGGGTCAAGGAGAGCAGCGGACGAGGACCGTCCGGCGCGCGGTCGAGCGGATTCTCGGGCTCGGCGTCGACAGCACCATGTCCGTCGACGCTGTCAAACGTCTGCGGCTGTGCAACATCAATGCGTTTGGCGGCGCCATCATCATGGCGACCTGGGCCCTCGTGGAAGCCGTGATGGGCGATCGCGGCAACCTGCTCTGGGAGCTGCGATTCCTGGCCGGCTTCCTGGCGGTGCTGGGGCTGAGCGCGATCGGCGCCCACCGGGTGGCCCGTCTTCTGCTCATCGTCACCGCGAATATTTGCGTATTCGCCGGCGCTCTTTTGTTCACCGAATCATCGGGCGGCATTCTCCCTTTCTTCGCCATGGCGGCCCTGCCACTCCTGTTGTTCGGGCCCGACGAATGGCTGCTGGCGACGCTGGGCGCGGCGCTCCCTGCGCTCTTGCTGGCCGCTGCCAAGACCGGCTTGGCCGCGCATCTGTTCTCCGTCCAGCCGAGGGCGGCTCCCCCCTGGTACTTCGCGGCCAACGCCGCGACGACATTCGGTCTCGCGTTCCTGGTTCCATTCTTCTTCTTTCGTTCGAACGTCAGGGCGGAAGCGTCGTTACAGCGGATTGGCCAATGGAAGCTCAAACGGGTCATCGACGCCGACCTCATCGGCGTCGTCCGCGGGCGCCTCTGCGGCCGTATCGAGGATGCCAACGATACGTTCCTCTCCCTGCTCGGCTACACCCGTCAGGACCTGGTCGCCGGAGCCCTCGATCTCGGCATGATTGCCTCGTCGGGCTCGCTCCTCGCCGAGCTGCCGCAGAGGGGCCCGACCTCGGTGTATGAGCTCATCTGCCGGCGCAAGGACGGCACGACGGTCCCGGCCCTGGTCGGCATCGCGCGCCTCGACGAGAGCGACGACAACAACGACGAGGTCGTCGGTTTCATCCTCGATCTGACGGCGCAGAAGCACCTGGAGGCGCAGCGGGCGATGCTGCATGACAGCCGGGAAGAGCTGCGCCTCCGCGATCTGTTCAATTCCATCGCCTCTCACGAGCTGAAGACGCCGCTCACCGCTCTTTTGCTCAACCTGCGCCTCTTGAGCGCGCGACTGGACAAGGAGACGCCCCCCAGCTCGCCGCTGCGTGCGCAGGTCGTCCGCTGTGAGTCGGCGGCCGCCCGCATGGCCGGGCTCATTCACGCGCTGCTCGACGTCGCCCAGGTTCATCGCGGGCGACTCACTCTGGACGTGCGCGACACGGACGTGGTGGAAGCGGTGCGCAGCGTGGTCAGCGGATTCGACGTCAATCGAAACGGCGGCCGAGCCCCGATCGCGCTCCGCACCGAGGAGCACTTCACCGCCAAGCTCGACCCGCTGCGCTTCGATCAGGTCGTGACCAACCTGCTCTCGAACGCCGTCAAGTACGGCGCCGGCAAGCCGATCGAGGTGCGTCTCAGTCACGATCGCGCGGCCGATGCCGCTCATCTCGAGGTCATCGACGGAGGCCCGGGCATCGATCCGGGGATGACGGAGAAGATCTTCGAGCCCTTTCAGCGCGCCACATCCATGGAGCCGATCCCCGGGATGGGCCTGGGTCTCTACGTGGTGAAGATGATCGTGGAAGGGCACGGCGGTCGAATCGCGGTCGACACCGAGCTGGGACATGGCTCGCGATTCATCGTCGATCTCCCCTGTGCGGCCAGCCCGGCAGGAAGCTCAATGAGCGCGCCGGGATAGCGTCGAGGGCCGGGGAGCCCTGATTCGTTCGCGTGGTTGAGCTTCGCCTCATCCGCGTCAGAGAAGATTGGCCAGGCGGGTTTCTGGCTGTTCCGGGAAGTGGGCTCGGCCATACTGGTGGTCGAGTTGCGAGCTCGCAGCACCAGGCTCGCCCGCGGTGGACTTCCGTCAAGCGGGGCAGCAATCGAGGAGGACCCGGCGATCGACCCGCGGTTGCGCTCGGTCGACGTTTCCGTGGCCGAAGGGATCCTGCGCGGTCTCGGGCATCTGACCGCGGAGGACGAGCAGCTGGGCGGTCGGTTCGTGACCCTGCGCGGCCGCCGGCAGATCAACTTCGGCTCCTGCTCGTACCTCGGTCTCGAGACCGATCTGCGGCTCAAGAATGCGGCCTGCGACGCGATCGCCCGGTACGGCGTTCAGTTCGCGTCGTCACGCGCCTACGTCTCCTGCCCCCCGTACGCCGAGCTCGAGCGCCTGCTGGCCGCGATGTTCGAGACCCCGCTGGTGGTGGCACAAACCACCACGCTGGCGCACTTCGCGGCGTTGCCGCTCTTGATCGGCAAGGCGGACGCGGTCGTCTGCGATCAGCTGGTCCACAACAGCGTGCAGGCGGTGTTGCCGACGCTCCAGGCGGCGGGGACCTTCTGCCGTTTCGTCCGACACAGCCGGATCGATCGTCTCGAGGAGATCCTTCGCGCGCTCGGCGAGCGCCACCGCCGGGTCTGGTATCTGGCCGACGGGGTCTACAGCATGCACGGCGATCTGGCGCCGCTGACCGCGCTGCAGGACCTGATGTCGCGAAACGAGCAGCTCCGTCTCTACCTCGATGATTCCCACGGCGTCAGCTGGTCGGGGAGGCATGGGCGGGGGACCCTGCTCGGCGAGGGCCCCCTGCCGCCCCGCACGGTGATGGTCGGCTCGCTGGCCAAGGCGTTCTCGGCGGGAGGCGCGGTCCTGGCGCTCCCGGACGCGGAGACCGCCCGTCTCATTCGGACCTGCGGAAGCACGATGATCTTTTCGGGCCCGCTGCAGCCCGCCCTGCTCGGCGCGGCCATCGCGTCGGCGCGCGTCCATCTGTCGAAGGAGCTCTCCGAGCGGCAGGAGAGGCTCAGGGAGCGGATCCAGCTGTTCAACGCGCTGGCCGAGGCGCGCGGCATTCCGCTCGGTTCACCGGCCGCGACGCCGATCCGCTTCGTCCAGACGGGCGACGAGGAAACGACCTACCGGCTGGCCGGCGAGCTGATGAGCGACGGCTTCTACACCAACACCGCCGTCTTCCCGGCGGTGTCGAAGCGCCACGGGGGCCTGCGCGTTGCCCTCACCCTGCATCAGACCCCGGACGACGTCCGCGACCTGATCGACACCATCGCCAGACGGCTGTAGGCGCGCGCTCAGGGCTCGCGGACGATGCAGCGGAAGCCGAGGTGGCAGGTCGAGGTGTCGATCGCCTGCGCCATGCGGGCGGCCGGGCGGTAGCGCCGGCAGTAGTTTGGCGCGCAGAGGAACGAACCTCCCTTGATCACCTTGCGCGGGATGGGGAGGGACACCGTGGGATCGTAGCTCCGCTCGCGCGCGGTCCGCTTGTCGCCGCTGCCGCAGCAGGCACCCTGCTCGTCCGGTCTGGGGTGCCCGGGGGCATACCAGTCGGTCGTCCATTCCCAGACGTTGCCGATCATGTCGTAGAGGCCCCAGCCGTTGGGGGGGAACACTCCGACCGGCGAGGTGGTCTCGTAGCCGTCCGTCAGCAAGTTCTGGTGGGGAAACTCGCCTTGCCAGGTGTTGGCCATCGGCTTGCCGTCGGGCTCGAGGTCGTCGCCCCAGGCGTACTCCGTGTGATTGAGCCCGCCGCGCGCGGCGAACTCCCACTCGGCCTCCGTCGGCAGCTCCTTGCCCGCCCATCTGGCGTACGCCGTGGCGTCGTCGAGCCCCACGTGAACCACGGGGTGGTGATCCATCCCCTCGATGGAGCTCTGAGGACCTTGCGGGTGGCGCCAGTCGGCGCCCGGGACGAACGCCCACCAGTTGAGAAAGTTGCGCATGTCGACCCGGCCTGCCGGTTTGACGAACACCACCGAAGCGGGGACCAGCAACGCAGGATCGGCGCCCGGGTACTGGGTCGCGTCGGGCGCGATCTCCGCCTGGGTGACGTACCCGGTCTCCTCGACGAACCGGCGGAAGTGCGCATTGGTGACCGGCCAACGATCGAGCCAGAACCCATCGACCGTCGCTCGATGAGACGGCGCCTCCTCGCGGTAGTGGTGATCGGAGCCCATGGTGAACTCGCCGCCCGGGATCCATTCCATGCCCAGCCGGCGTGCGCGCTCGACGTTCGGTTGCGTCTGTGTAGGCATCGTGAGCTCCTCGGCGGTGCGTATTCCCGCCCGGCGAGCATGCGATCCGCAGAACCAGGCACAAGACTGCGGGACATCAATTAGGGCGTCGCCGTACGGATCAGTCGTCGCCGTATGCTCGACCGGAAATACGTTGCCGGCTTACAACGGTCGCAATCAACCGATGGCCATGTTCCTTGCGGGCGGTTGGCCCGGAGGCACACATGAGATCACATCTGGTGGCCGTCGCGCTCGCGGCTGGCCTGGCGCTGGGAGCAGGCAGCCGGTCGAACGCAGAGGCGAAGCCTGCCTCGGCCAAACCTGCGGTCGACCCGGACGCGATCGCCGCGCTTCAAAAGATGGGCGCCTTCCTGCGCGATCAGCAGAAGTTCTCGGTGCGGGCCAACGTCACCACCGACGACCTGCTGGCGTCGGGGCAGAAGGTTCAGTTCGGCGGAACCATCGAGCTGATGGTGCGCCGGCCGGACCGGATGCGCGCCGACGTCCGCGGCGATCGCAGCGACGAGCACATCTATTACGACGGCAAGACCTTCACCATCTTCGGCGAGAAGCTCGGCTACTACGCCTCCTTTCAGGCCCCGGCCACGCTGGCCGAGCTGAAGGAGGTCACCGAGAAGCGCTACGGAATCGACCTGCCGCTGGCCGACCTCTTCTACTGGGGAACGGAGCACGACGGGACCAGCGACATCACTGCGGCCACCAAGGTCGGCGTCTCGACCGTCGAAGGCACCGCCTGCGACCACTACGCCTTCCGGCAGAAGGACGTCGACTGGGAGCTCTGGATCGAGCAGGGGGCCCACCCGCTGCCGCGCAAGCTGGTGATCACCACGACCTCGGAGAAGTCACGCCCGCAACACGGGATGGTCCTGAACTGGGACCTGTCGCCGAAGCTCGCCGACGAGCTGTTCACGTTCGCTCCGCCGCCCGAGGCACACAAGGTCGAGTTCGACACGTCCATGGGCCGCAGCGTGAGCTCGCACCAGTAGCAGAGCTCCCGGCGAGCCTCGAACAATCAACGACGAAGGAGACACGTCATGCGCCGAATCAGGGACAGGTTTGGATCAGGTGGATTGGTGTTGGCCGCATTTCTGGCGGCGGCCGGCCTGGCGCCCAGCACCGCCAACGCGGTGGTGGTCGTCCGGCGGAGCGTCAATTACCACCCCGTCGCGCGAGCGGCGGTGGTCACCACGGCGGCGGTCGCCACGGCGGTGGCGGTCGGCACCGTGGTGCGCTCGATCCCCCCCTCCTGCACCTCGGTGATGGTGGGCAACGTCGCCTACCAGCAGTGCGGCAGCACCTGGTACCAGCCGCGTTATGCCGGCTCGCAGGTGACCTACGTCGTCGTCAATCCGCCGCGTTAACTCCGAAGGAGGCCCCCGTGGAGAACCAGAACAACGACACTCTGGTAACCGAGGAAACGTTCGCAGGAGAGGTTCCGGGGCTGGCGGGCATCGTCGGCCGGATGCGCCTGATGGTGGGAGACCAGGCGCTCGGCGTCCTGGTCGTCGACAACGGTCGCGTGAAGCTGGCGCCCGATGGGCCTCCGGTCGACGTGACCGCGGTCTGCAACACGCGTGACCTTCTGGTCGGCATTCTGCGCGGGCAGCGCAACCCGGTCCTGATGGCGCTCCAGGCCGAAGGCCGGCTGCACGGCGATCGCGAGCTCGGGGTGAAGATCCTCTACGGGTTGCGCGGCCAGAACCCCTTCCTGCAGGTTCCCTTGAACGGAAAGGACCAATAGCGATGTCCCTCAACTCGGTCAGCATCCTGGACGGCAACTCCTTCGTGGTGAGCGATCGGCGCGGCGACATCGAGGCCAGCCCGGTCGACACCCAGGGGCTGTTTCTCGACGACACCCGCTTCCTCTCCCGCTGGGTCCTGACCGTCAACGGACTTCGCCCTTCGGTGCTGTCGGTCGACGAGCAGGAGTACTTTCAGGTGCAGTTCTTCGAGGCGGTCACCACCGGCACCATCTACGTCGACTCTCATCTCTCGGTCGCCCGCAAGCGCGCCGTGAGCAAGGGGTTTCATGAGGAGATCCTGCTGGAGAACCACGACAAGGAGGCGATCGACCTCGACATCAGGCTGGACGCGGGCTGCGACTTCGCCGATCTGTTCGAGGTGAAGGACAAGCTGGCCAAGAAGGGACAGCTCTACACCAAGGCCACCAACGATCGGCTGACCCTGGGGTACAAGCGGGAAGGCTTCGTGCGCGAGACGTACATCTCGGCCAGCCAGAAGGCCGATTTCTCCGAGGACGGTCTCCGTTTTCACGTTCACCTGCCGCCGCGCACCTCCTGGACCGTCTCCGTCGACGTGACGGCCTCCGCGCGCGCCACCGGCGACGTGCCGATGCGCACCAAGGCCAACGTCGACGCCTGGGTGAGCGCCGCTCCCCGGCTGGTCTGTTCCTGGGAGCCGCTGCAGCAGATCTACCGGCGCAGCCTGGTGGACATGGCGGCCTTGCGGTTCCGGACCGGAATCACCCCCGGCGCGCTGCCGGCGGCGGGGCTCCCCTGGTTCATGGCGGTGTTCGGGCGCGACAGCCTGATCACCAGCTTTCAGGCCATCCCTTTCGCGCCCGAGCTGGCATCGTCGACGTTGCGCACCCTGGCCCTCTTCCAGGGGCGGGTGGAGGATCCGTTCCGCGACGAGGAGCCCGGGAAGATCCTGCACGAGCTGCGCCTCGGCGAGATGACCGCCTTCGAGGAGCGCCCGCAGTCGCCCTACTACGGCGCGGCCGACAGCACGATGCTGTTCCTCATCGTGCTCGAGGAGTACGTCCGCTGGACGGGAGATCGCGCTCTCGCCAAGGAGCTCGAGCGCGAGGCGCGCGCCGCGGTCGCCTGGATCGATCGCTACGGCGATCGCGACCACGACGGCTTCGTGGAATACAAGCGCGGCAACGACCAGACCGGCCTCGACAACCAGTGCTGGAAGGACTCCTGGGATTCGATCGCCTTCGCCGACGGGACGATCGCGCCGCTGCCACGCGCCACCTGCGAGCTGCAGGGCTACGTCTACGACGCCAAGCTTCGGACGGCCCGGCTGGCGCGTGAGGTGTGGAACGATCCGGCCTGGGCCAAGCAACTGGAGACGCAGGCCCTCGAGCTCAAGAAGCGGTTCAACCAGGAGTTCTGGATTCCCGAGCGGAACTTCTTCGCGCTGGCGCTCGACGGACAGAAGCGCAAGGTCGACTCCCTCACCTCGAACATCGGCCACCTGCTCTGGAGCGGCATCGCCGACGACGAGAAGGCCGCCAGCTGCGTCAAACACCTGATGAGCGACGCGCTGTTCTCCGGCTGGGGGATCCGCACCATGGCCAGCAGCGAGAACTCTTACAACCCGATCGGGTACCACGTCGGCACGGTCTGGCCGCACGACAACTCGTTCATCGCCTGGGGGCTGCGCCAGATGGGCTACCGCGCCGAGGCGGCCCGCATCTCGCGCGCCATGCTGGAGGCGGCCAATCTGTTCGGAGGCCGACTCCCGGAGGCGTTCGGCGGCTATCCCCGTGCGGACACCCACTACCCGGTCGAGTACCCGACGGCGTGCAGCCCGCAGGCCTGGGCGACCGGTGCACCGCTGCTGCTCATCCGCACGCTCCTCGGCCTGGAGTCCGACGGCACCCACCTGATCGTCGACCCGGCCATCCCCGAACCGCTGGGGCGGATCGAGCTGCTCGACATCCCCGGCTGCTGGGGGCGCATGGACGCCTTCGGCCGTGCGCGCGCGGCCGACTGACCGCAGCCGTGCCTGGGCCGCCGATCGAGCGAGCGAGCGACCGCGCCTCGCCTTTCAGCGTTCGACTCACGGGCGCGCCGCGCGCGGTGTGGGCCGCGGGAGTTAGTTTGTTCGAGAGGTGTGACATGACCAGCCGGACGAGAAGACTCGGGATGAGCATCGCGCTCGCGGGCGGACTGCTGACGCTCGCAGTTTGGAGCCACCTGTCGCGGGCCCAATCGGCCATGCCGCCGTCGAGGGCGCGCCGGCTGCACGAGACGGTGGTGGTGAGTGGCATCGATCGCACCCTCCGGACGGTGACGCTGGTGAACGCCGACGGTGACGCGCGGACGGTGGGGGTGCCACCCGACCTGAGCTCATTCGACACCCTCAAGGTCGGCGATCACGTGGACGTCGACTACTACGAGTCGATCGGCCTCGCGCTGATGCCAGCCGGGTCGAAGGCGAGCATGAGCGAGACCACCACCGGCGGGCGCACCGCTGAGCCCGGCGGCGCGGCGGTCGGGCGTCAGATCACCGCGACCGTCGAGGTGGTCGGCGTCGACGAGGTGATGAACCGCCTGACCTTCAAGGGCCCCAAGGGGAACGTCCGGACGGTGACCGTCTTCGATCCAGCGATGCAGAAGAAGCTGACCGACCTCCAACCCGGCCAGATGGTGCAGATCGTCTACCGGGAGGCGATCGCGGCGTCGATCAAGCCGACCCCGTCAGCTCGGTAGCCGCCCGAACGGGATGGGCCTCCCCGAGGACGACGTCGCCCTCCTCGGCGAGCTGGCGAGCGCGCTTCATCAGGCGACCCTGCCGGCCGACGTCGTGGAAGAACGGCTGGCGGCCGTCGCCCGGCGCCTCGGCATGGAGGGGGAGTTCTTCACGCTCCAGAGCTTCGTGGCGATGGAGCTCCACGCCGACGGGGGCACCACTGTTTCCGTGGGGCGGTTGCAGCTGGCGCCCGGATTCCTGGGCACGCGGGTCATCCTGCATCTGCTGAGGCCGCACGAGTCGGCCGTGGGCGCGGCCGACGGTTTCCTGCAGATCTTCGTGATCGCCCTGCAGCTCGGGATCGGCCTGCTGGTGGCCGACCTCCTGTTTCGACGACGCCGCACGCCGGCCGAGGGGGCAAAGCCGAGCTAGCCGCTCTGCCCGGACGCTCAGGTGGTGCGGGTGCGCAGCACTTGGGCATGCCCGCGTTGAGACCAGAGCCAGTGACTGAGGAGGCCCATCAGCAGACCGATCAGTCCGGCGAAGATGAGCAGCGCCCAGCCAATCGTCTGACGGAGCCCCGCCGAAAAACCGATCGCGGCCGACTGGCTCATGCTGGCGATCTGACGGTTGACGCAGGCGACGGCATCGGGACCGCGGCAGCCTGGGAAGAGGTCATGCAGCTGGTCGAGGGCGCTCCCCACCATCGCGGCCGAAACGTTCTTGCCCGTGCCGGTGAGGCTGGCTGCCAGCGGCCCCTCGCCGTGCCGGCCCAGATCGGCGACCAGGCCGCGGACGGCGTCGTCGACCGCCGTCCGCGCGACCTGCCCCACGAGCAGCGCGATCGGGCCGACGCCGGGTTGGCCCGCGACGCCGGCCCCTTCACCGCCCGGGCCCGTGGTGGCGACTCGAAGTGCGCTGGTGACCGCTTCCGCGACCGCACCGTTGACGACCTGCTGAATCCTCTCCCGCTGGGCGGGTGCGTCGAGGGCGGCCACGCTTCCTTCGATCGCCTGCTCCGCCACCATGTTGACGAGGTGCTGGAGGCGCTCGCGCTGCTGGGGTGCGTCGAGGGTGGCCAGCGCGCCTTCCGTCACCCGCTCGGCGAAGACGCGACTGACTTGCCTGCTCGGATCGTCGGCGGTCGCTTCCTGACTGGTGGCCACCTGCTGGGCGGCGCCCATGGCGGCGTTCTTTCCCATCTGATGTGCGCAGGCGTTCGCCAGCAGAACGAGCGTGGCCACCGACCCCCACGCGATCCCAGGAGAGCGATTCGATTTCATCCGCACTTCACCGCGTCGTCCGCCTGCGCCGGCCGGACAGTCCCGAATCGAGGTTCCATCAACATGAATGGTGGGCTCGACGTCCTGGGATGGCCCTGAGAAAACCATGTAATCGCCACCCAGGACGGGCGCGGCGCACGGCGGTCCCTGTGCGGCGTTTTCGTATTCGGTTCGACCTCGGCCCGTTCGGTCCCAGATTCGGGATCAGGGAGGTACGAGCACCATGCGCAACAACGTCAACAGAGTGTGGCGAGGGGTGATAGCCGCCGCTCCGCTTTCAGTCTTGATGGTGGGCGGCTTGGCAATGGCTGAGCCGATGGAAGGAGCGAGCTCCGGAGAGACCGCGGCAGCGCCCGTCTGCAAGGACTCGGGCGTCACGGTCAACTTCGGCAACGGCTCGTCGGAGATTGACAGGAACGGGAAGGGCGCGCTGAGCGGCGTCGCCACCTGGGTCCAAAACGGCGATCAACGCACGGTGCACCTCGAGGGATTCACCTCCAAGACCGGCGGCGCGACGGCCAACCAGCGCCTGAGCGAACGCCGCGCGCAGGCGGCCGAGGACTTCCTGGTCGAGAAGGGGGTGCCGACGGATCGCATCAGCGTGATCGGCCACGGCGAGGACACCGCGCCGGTCACCAACGCGGACGCGCGGGTCGTGAAGGTCAAGACCTGCGACGTCCCCAAGCAGGTGGCCGAAGCGACCCCGCCTCCGGAGCCGGAGCCGATCGCGCCGCCGGAGCCGGTCCCGCCGCCGGAGCCGGTCGCACCGCCCCCGTCGGCGGTCGTCATCGTGCCGCCGGTGGCCCCGGCGCCGCCGCCCGCGCCGATGTACGAGCCGGTGCCACCGCCCGCGCCGGAGGCCCATCATGGCGGGCCGTCCTCGAGGATCGGCATCGAGGCGTTGGTCGGCGGTGGCGCCGTCGGCTTCATCGACAGCGCGGTGCGGAACACGGTCAACACCGGTGGAACCTGGGATGCCCGCCTCACCTTCGGGTCGCGCCTCCCCATCGCCATCGAGGGGGCCTACGTCGGCTCGGCCCAGACCATCGAGGCGCTGGGGTTGTCGACCAACAGCCGCCTCATCGGAAACGGCGTCGAGGGTGATCTGCGGCTGAACTTCACGAACTACATGGTGCAGCCGTACGTCTTCGGCGGGGCGGGCTTCACCCACTACCAGATCACCAACACCGCCACCAACACCTCGAGCGTCCTCAGCACGGATGACGTGGGGACGGTCCCGCTCGGCGCCGGCATCTCGATCCGGCCCACCAAGGCGTTCCTCATCGACGTGCGCGGAACCTACCGGGCCGTCTTCAACGACACGATGTTCGATCGCATCACCAACAGCAACAACTCGATGCAGAACTGGGGCGCGATCGGTCGCGTCGGCTTCGAGTTCTAGCCCGATGCCGGGGCGACGGGCGCCGCGCGGAACTGCTCCCTCACGCGGCGCCCGGAGCCTCGGCTCTCTTCCATCTGTCTCAGGTGTTGCGATCGCTTCGGGAGCTCTTGCGGCGTGACCCGGTCGCGGCCACTGCCGCCCGCGGCGTGTCCGGCGACCAGAGATTGAGCGCTTCGCTCGCCGAGACGGTCGCGAAGTAGTGAAGCAGAGAGGCGATGAGTCCAGTCCATCCGGTCTGATGGCTGGCGCCGATGCCGGCGCCGTTGTCGCCATGGAAGTACTCATAGAAGAGCAGGTGATCGCGCCAGAGCGGATCGTCTGACAGCTTCGGCGTGCTGCCGTAGAGCGGGCGGTGTCCGCTCTTGTCACGGAGAAAGATTCGGGCCAGCCGCTCCGTCAGCCCCTTGGCAACCTCATAGAGCGACGCCCGGTGCCCCGAGCCGGTCGGGTATTCCACCCGAAAGCTGGGGCCGTAGTAGGCGTAGTAGTTGATGAGGGCCTTGATCAGCAGCGCGTTGACCGGCATCCAGATCGGGCCACGCCAGTTCGAGTTTCCGCCGAAGAGGCCACTGTCCGACTCGGCCGGAAGGTAGCCGACCTTGATCTCCTGGCCGTCGAGGTCGAGCGTGTAGGGGTGCTCGAGGTGATACCGGGAGAGCGATCGGATCCCGAACGGGCTCAAGAACTCGTTCTCATCGAGGACGTGCCCGAGCACCCGACGGAGCCGCTCCTCGCTCAGCAAGGAGAGCAACCGGCGGTCGCGATACCCAGGACGTCGCGGATCATGAATGTTGCTGACCAGGTGCGGTCGATGGTTGGCGAACCAGCGGGCGCGCTGCTGGAGCTCGGGCAGTCCGGCCACCACCTGCTCATCGATCGCCGCGGCGGTGCAGAGGGGAAGCAGGCCGACGATCGAGCGCACCTTGAGCTGCCGGGCCTTCCCGTCGGGGGTGCGCAGGACGTCGTAGAAGAACCCGTCCTCCTCGTTCCACATCTCTCCTTGCCCGCCGATCTGGATCATGGACGACGCGATCCAGACGAAGTGGTCGAAGAACTTCAGCGCCATGTCGACGTAGGACCGGTCCTCGATGGCGAGCTCCAGCGAGATCTGCAGCATCGCCTGGGCGTAGAAGGCCATCCAGGCGGTGCCGTCGGTCTGTTCGAGATGGCCCCCCTTCGGCAGCGGCGTGCTGCAATCGAACACACCGACGTTGTCGAGCCCCAGAAATCCCCCCTCGAAGACGTTGCGCCCCTGTTGATCCTTGCGGTTCACCCACCAGGTGAAGTTGAGCAGCAGCTTGTTGTAGATGCTCTTCAGAAACTCGAGATCGCCGTGCCCTGAACGCTGCTTGTCCAGCTGATAGAGGAAGTAGGCGCACCAGGCATGGACCGGAGGATTGACGTCGCCGAAGTTCCATTCGTAGGCGGGCACCTGACCGTTCGGGCGCAGGTAGCTCTCTTTCAACAGCAGCGAGAGCTGCTTCTTGGCGTAGGCCGGATCGACCAGGGCGAGCGGCACCGCGTGGAAGGCCAGATCCCAGGCGGCGTACCAGGGATACTCCCACTTGTCCGGCATCGAGATGACGTCGGCGTTCACCATGTGCCCCCAGTCGGCGTTGCGGTGGCCGCCGCCCTGCCTCCCCTCAGAGGGCGCACTGGCGTGCGCCGTCAGCCAGGCGTCGACGTCATAGTCATAGAACTGCTTGCTCCAGAGCATCCCCGCCAGGGACTGGCGCACGACGGCGCGCCGATCGACAGAGAGCGAGGCGGGAATCACCGCGGCGTAAAACTCGTCCGCCTCGCGCTTGCGCGTCTCCAGCACCCGCGAGAATCGCCGCCCCAGGGCGCCGTCGTCGTGTTCGAGGCTGGCGCTCGCCAGGCGCAACCGAAGCGTCTGCCGGCCCTGCGCCGGGATCTCGAAGGTGTAGTGCGCCGCCGCCTTGGTCCCCACCTGCCGCGGGTTGATCGCTTCCCTGGCCCCGTCGACGACGTAGTCGTTGATGCCATCTTTGAAGTAGCGCGTGAGCTGCCCGTCGTGGGAATCCGCCGGCCCCTGCCAGCGCTGAGGATTGGTTTCATTGTCGGCGAAGAGGAACGACGCGCCCGGTTCGCAGTGGAGCAGGTATTCACCGAGCGCGGCGCTGGTGGCCGACAGCACCGACGGCTCGCCGCGGGCAACACGGATCTGCGGCCGCTCGATCTCCTGCTGCCGCCAGTTGTTTCGAAACCAGAGAGTCGGGAGCAGGTGCAGCGTCGCGGCCTCGGGGCCTCTGTTGTGCGCGGTGATTTCGATCAGGATATCCTCTGGCCCGGCCTTGGCGTACTCGACGAAGAGGTCGAAATACCGGTCATCGCGGAAGATGCCGGTGTCGATGAGCTCGTACTCGAAGTCGTGGCGCGAGCGATGGGCGTTGGTCTCGACCAGCTCGCGGTAGGGGAACGGCAGCTGGGGGTACTTGTAGAGGTACCGCATGTAGGAGTGTGTCGGCGTGCTGTCGAGGTAGTAGTAGTACTCCTTGACGTCCTCGCCGTGGTTCCCCTCCGGGTTGGTGAGGCCGAACAGACGTTCCTTGAGGATCGGATCGCGCCCGTTCCAGAGCGCGAGCGCGAAGCAGAGCGTCTGCTGGTCGTCGGAGATGCCGGCCAGGCCGTCCTCACCCCATCGGTAGGCAAAGGAGCGGGAGAGCTCGTGACTGAGGTAGGTCCAGGCGTCCCCCTTCGCGCCGTAGTCCTCGCGCACAGTCCCCCACTGGCGCTCACTCAGATAGGGTCCCCATTTCTTCCAGGCTGCCGCGCCCGTCGCGCCCGACAATCGCCTCTCCTCTGCCGTCATCTGGTGGCGCCTCCTCGGCAGTGAAGCTGACGCCGCGGGCAGGCGCGGCAACCGATGGTCGCGCCCGCCTCGCCCTGAATGCGTTGCGCACTTACAGCGACGGACGTTGCGGCGACGGTCCGACGGATTCACGTTGTGGTGCGTGTCGACGGAACAGGAACCGGCGGCACGCATCTTGGTGGTCGAGGACGATCCCGAGGCGCGCGCCACGTTCGATCTGCTGCTGGGTACGCGTTGGACCGTGACACTCGCCGAGCGGGGCGACCAGGGGCGGGATCGGGCGCTCGGCTCGGCCTTCGATCTGGTGATCGCCAACGTGCAGATGCCTGGTCTGAGCGGCATCGAGCTGGCGCGGCAGCTGCGCGCCGAACGGGCGACGCAGGACGTGCCGCTCATCCTGATGTCCCGCACCGCAGGGCAACGCGAGACGATCGCCGGTCTCGAGGCCGGGGCCGACGACTTCCTGGTCAAACCGTTCTCCGGCCGGGAGCTGCTGGTGCGGGTTCAGACGCGGCTCGAGCTGACCTCCATGCGCCGGCGAAACGCGCAGCAGGAGGAGGCGCTCGCCAGCCTCCAGCGGACGCTCCGCGTGCGGGACGAGTTCCTCTCCGCCGCCTCGCACGAGCTGCGGACGCCGATCACCACCTTGAGCCTGCAGACCGACGGCTTGCTGGCCTCGGCCGAGTCAACCAACGGGCACAGCTCGCCGGTCAACGATCGTCTGCGGCGCCGGCTCTCGGCGATCCGCCGGCAGGTGGTGCGCCTCAACCAGCTCGTCGATCAGCTGCTGGATGTTTCTCAGTTCGTGGAAGGGCGGCTCGACCTGCGCCCGGAGGAGATCGATCTGCAGTCGCTGGTGATCGAGGCGATCGAGCTGATGCGCGACTCCGCGGTCAGCGCCGGCTCGCCGGTGCTGTTCCGGATGCGCAACGAGGTGGTCGGGCACTGGGACCGGCTCCGGCTCGGTCAGGTGGTCACCAACCTGCTCTCCAACGCCATCAAGTTCGGGTGCGGCCGCCCCATCGAGGTCGAGCTGGACGCGGACTCCGCCTTCGCGCGGCTCGAGGTCAAGGACTCCGGCGAGGGAATCCCGACGCAGGAGCAGGATCGCATCTTCGAGCGGTTCGAACGGGCGACCACGGTCAGGCGCCACCCCGGCCTCGGCCTGGGGCTCTGGATCTGCAAGCAGATCGTCGACGCCTGCCACGGAACGATCACCGTGGCCAGCGAGCCGGGCCAGGGGTCGACCTTCAGCGTCGAGCTCCCGAGGGCCTCGTGAACGAGCGCCCGCGCCTCCTCATCGTCGATGACGACGTCGAGCTGTGCGAGAGCATGGCGGACGCGCTGACCGATGCGGGGTACGAGGCGGTGACCGCGCACGACGGCCGCCGCGCCTGGCGCCTGTCCCGCCACGGGCCGCCGCCCTGCCTCATCCTGCTCGACCTGATGATGCCCGAGATGACGGGATGGCAGTTCCGCGAGCGACAACTCCGCGACCAACGGACCCGAAACATCCCGGTCGTCATCATGACCGCCAGCCGCGAAGCCCGACGCGATCCGACGGCCGCCGGGCCGCTTCTGTTGAAGCCGTTCACTCTCGACGAGCTCCTCGACCAGGTGGAGTCGGTCGTCGATCCAGACTAGCCCGATCCTCCCTGTCGGCATCCCAGATGACTGCTCCTCCCGTCGGTGGTGAACCTATCGACCGCGAGGAGAATCAGCTATTGCCTGTACAGACGCTCTGCGGGTCCGCCTTACTATCGCCCCTGTGGATGAAATGGCGTCAGCAGGTGATCTGGAGGGGAAGCTCCACGACAAACGTTGCACCCGATCCGGGAAGACTGTCCACGCGGACGGCGCCGCCCAGCTGCTCGACGATGCCGCGCACGATGAAGAGACCGAGGCCCAGCCCGTCGCGCTGACCGATCAAGGTCCCGCGCTTGAACGGTTCGAAGATGCTCTCTCGGAGGTCCGGCTCGATCCCCACCCCTTGGTCGCTGACCGCCATCCAGGCCACCTCGCGCTGAGCGTCGGCGCCCGCCCGGATCACCACGGGGCGACCCTGTCCGTATTTGACCGCGTTCGCCAACAGGTTCGAGACGACCTGATCGAGTCGACCGCGGTCCCAACGTCCAACGACCGGTCCGTCGAGCTCGACGTTCAGGGTCGAGCCTGTGTCGATCGTTTGCGCCTCCATCAGCGTGCTCACGTCACGTATGACGTCGCACAGATCGAAGGACGACAGGTCGAGCGCCAGCTGCCCTGTGCGGATCCGTCCGAGATCGAGCAGGTCGTCGATCAACCTCGTGATCTTGCGCTCGCCCCTGGACATGATCTCCAGCATGCGGACCGCTTGCGGGGCCATCGCGCCGCCGTTCCGTTCCAGCGTTTGGAGGCAGAAGCGAACCGAGCAAAGCGGATTGCGGAGCTCGTGGGCGGCGATCGAAATCAGCCGCTCGCGGTCCCCCAGCGCCGCTGCCATGCTCATGTGTTCCCGCGCATTGCAGATGGCCAGCGACAACCGATCCCCCAGCTCCTGAGCGAGCGACAGGTCGGCCGCAGTGTGAGCCACCCCGTCGTTCCTGGCGAAACTGAGCACACCGAAACGGTCTCTCCGCATCCCGATCGGCACGCTGAGCCGCGAGCGATCTCCGTCCAGGAAGATTTCGCCCCGAACCGTCGAGACCAGCTCGGCGGGCGTCTCCAACCAGGCGTCGGGCGAGGTGCGGACCTCCAGAATCCGGGTTGGAAGCCCCTCGGAGATGCGATCCACTGTGCAGACGTCACCCAGCACCCCCAGCGACGAGCGACCGACAGCCTCGATCATCGGCTCGATCTCCAGGGAAACGAAATGCCGACTTACGTTGGCGAGAAACGCCGCATGTGTCGTTACGTTTCGGCTCGCCGATATCCTTTGAGCGGTTCGCATTGTCCCTCCGTCGCCTCCGATCCTCACTCGGCTACATGCCAGATCGCACCGTCGATCGCTAGCCTAGAAACGGAGCGCCGTCCGCGCCTTCCGTTGTTTGGGGCGATCCCTTACCGGCCTGTTTCGCGACGGACAACGTTTGGCGAAATTAGACAACAGGCCTCTCCCCGTTGTACAACCTTGTTTGACGGGGTCGCGTCTCTCGGGGTTCGCAGGGGCGGGAGGGGCGGAACAGCGGAAGACGTGAAACGAATCTCAGCGGAGGCGAGTCGTTGGTGGCGGGTTCGGTCGGCCGAACGATCACTCCGCCGTGGGTCGGAGCGAGCGCCGGAGCCGGCGCCGCAGAAAGACCGGCCGTGACGAAGATCTTCCTGGTCGAGGATCACCCGCTGTTCCGGATGGGGGTCCGTCAGAGCCTGGCCACCTACGCCGAGTTCTCGGTCATCGGTGAGGCCGGCAACGCGCGCGATGCGTTCGTGGCCATCGATGCGCATCCCCCCGACATCGTGGTCATGGACGTCCAGCTCCCGGGAATGGATGGCGTCATCGCGACACGCGAAATCCGGAGGCGCGCCCCGAAGACACGGGTCTTGCTGCTCTCGGTCCACGACCAGATCAGCGACGTCCTCGAGGCCCTCGACGCTGGCGCAGCCGGATACGCTCTCAAGACGGAAGGGACGGAGGCCCTGGTGGCGGCGCTCCGGACGATCATCCGGAACGATCGCTACGTCGCGCCCAGCCTGGCCGCGCTGCTCGGCAGCTACGAATCGAGACGGAAGAAGCCGCTCGACACACTCTCGATCCTCTCCCTGCGGGAGCGAGAGGTGTTTCGGCTGGCCGCCGACTGCCTGCTGACCCGAGAGATCGCGCGTGAGCTGTGCATTTCGCGAAAAACGGTCGACACGCACCTCTATCGGATTCACCGAAAGCTGGGGCTGCGCACTTCGGCAGAGTTGGTCAGACTGGCTTGCAACCTGGGCCTCGTCCGGCGCGGCGGCGCCCGGGATTCTCTGGTCGGCGACGCGCCGCAGGCGCTCGTCAGTGAGGGGATGGAGGGAGCATAGATGCGCAACGAGGGCGGGCATGGGGGGATGGCAGGAATCGCCGGGCAGGGGGGAATCGCCCGACAAAGCGGGAGCTTGCGGCGCGACAACATCGTGAAGCTGATCCGCCACGAGCTGAACACGCCGCTGGCCACCGCGCTGCTCTATCTCGGGATCGCCGAGGGCTCCGCCGCGGCACTCCCGGGGGGAGTTGTGCACTCTGCCTTACGGGTGGCGCGCGCGGAGGTCCAGCGGCTCAAAACATTGCTCGACACCGTGACCGAGCTCGAATGTGTCGGTTACGCAACCCCCCGGCCGCGCTCAATCAATGTCGGGGAGGCCGTTCGAGCGACCGTTCAACGATTGGTTGCCGTTCGCGACACGGCGAGAGTCAGGGTGGTCACACTCGGCGATCTGCAGGGGTGGTGGGATCGATCGATGGTCGAGCAGATCGTCGGCAATCTTCTCTCGAATGCCTTGAAGTTCGGCCTCGGGCGCCCGATTCGAATCGACGTCAAACCGGCGGAGTATGGCGTTCACATCTCGGTTCGCGATCAGGGGATCGGCGTGGCCGCCGCCGACCAGGAATGGATCTTCGAGCGCAACAGGCACGCCACGCCCGAGGAAGGGGGTGGGCTCGGTCTCGGGCTCTGGCTCGTTCGCGAGCTCGCCTCGGCGCACGGGGGATGGGTGACCCTGGAGAGCCGGAAAGGCCGGGGGTCGACCTTCACCGTGTTTTTGCGGACGCAGCGGTCTTTGACCCAGACGGGGACCGATGCGGGCCTGGGGACGGGCGTTCGGTTGCGGGGGACCAACTGGCAAGCGCGGGACGCACGGCCCCACAGGAAGACCCCGTTGCTGGCCCGCCGGGCGAGTGACGAGCACCCCAGGGCCTCGACGGCGACGTCTCCGTCGCTGGCCGGGGGCTTGACCACCAATGTCCCCTCGAGGGCCCGAAGGCCGCTCGAGGCGCTGTCACTCTGACGGGCCGCCACCGATTGGCCGGCCTCTGCCTCCGTGACCGACCCCGCCTTTCCGCGTCCGGCTCAATGGCGATCGATTATGTCAAATTTGTTACGAAGCCCCGGGTGTAGGGAAATGCCTGATCTTTGATTGCGAGGCCCCAAAGCACCCATGACTTGGCTATAAATTGCGTTCCCCAAAACTGTCTGCATTTCTCCCCTGGAGCCTTTCCGAACATGAAAATTGTCCTGGTCGACGATCACACGCTGTTCCGCGTGGGCGTGCGCCATGTCCTCGCCACGCCGCCCGGCTTCGAGGTAATTGGAGAGGCAAGCACCGCACGTGGTGCGTTTCGTCTCATCGACGCCATGGTCCCTGATCTGGTGCTGATGGACATCGCCCTGCCAGGGATGGACGGGGTCCTCGCCACCCGCGAGATCGGCCGGCGCGCTCCCCGGGCGCGCGTGCTGATCGTGAGCGCGCATGATCAGGTCAATGACGTCCTCGACGCGCTCGATGCGGGAGCTGCAGGTTACGCGCTCAAGAGCGACGGCCCGGAGACGCTGGTGGAGGCGATTCACGCGGTCAGCAAGGGGCATCGCTACGTGGCGCCCACGCTGGCGCCCCGCCTGGCGGCGTTCGAGGCGCGCCGGCGCAACGCCAGCGATGTCCTCGGAATCCTCTCGCCCCGCGAGCGGGAGGTCTTTCGACTGGCCTCCGAGTGCGTGATTGCGCGCGACATGGCCAAGGAGCTCTGCATCGCCCGCAAGACGGTCGACAGCCATCTCAACCGGATCAACCGCAAGCTGGGGCTGCGCAACATGGCGGAGCTCGTTCGGCTGGCGGCCAACCTGGGGATGCTCCACTCCGCGCGATCGTCACGGGCCGCGGCGCACACCGACGACCGCGAAGCCGACGCCTAGACGCCAGACGCCAGACGATCGAGGAGACCGCCTCCGACGGTCGAGCCGCTCAGTTCGATCGCCGCTGTCGCGACAAAGTGAGGCGACGGCGGATTCGCCCGGACCGGGCCCCCGTCGACGCGCGCGGCTGCCTACGTTGACAGCATGTCACTGTTGCGGCGATCGACGGCCGAGTTCGTGGGGACGTTCTGGTTGGTGTTTGGCGGCTGCGGCAGCGCGGTCCTGGCCGCGGCCTTTCCCGGTCTGGGGATCGGTTTCGCCGGCGTGGCGCTGGCGTTCGGCCTGACCGTGCTGACCATGGTCGGCGCGCTGGGCCCGATCTCGGGGGGGCACTTCAACCCGGCGATCTCGGTGGGCCTCTGGGCGGGCGGTCGGTTCCCGAGCCGTGATCTGCCGGCCTACATCGTCGCGCAGGTGGCGGGTGGGATCGTCGCCGGCGCGGTCCTCTACCTCATCGCCTCCGGTGCGCCGGGCTTCAGCTTGGCCGGAGGTTTCGCCGCCAATGGGTACGGCGCGCACTCGCCCGGGCACTACGCGCTCCCCGCAGCGGCGCTCTGCGAGACCGTGCTGACCGCCGGGTTCGTCCTGGTGGTCATGGGCGCGACCGATCCGTCCCGGTCGATCGCCGGGTTCGCCCCGATCATCATCGGCTTGGCGCTGACGCTGATCCACCTCATCAGCATCCCGGTGACCAACACCTCGGTGAACCCGGCGCGCAGCACCGGCGTGGCGCTCTACGCGGGGTCCTGGGCGGTCGGGCAGCTCTGGCTGTTCTGGCTGGCGCCCATCGTCGGTGGCGCGCTGGGGGGGCTCGGCTACCGGGCGCTGGTCGATACGCGCCGCGCGCCGCTTCAGAACCGGCGTTCGAGCCCGAAGTCGATGGTCGGCCCGAAGGACATCGCCGAGGGGCCGCACGGAATCACCGCCTCGTAGTTGCAGCCCCCCTGGTCGCTGACCCAGGCGGCGCCGAGGCCCGCGCTGATGAACCAGGTGCCGGGACCTCCGTCGCCGCGCACCCGATCGCGAAGCCCGACGGTGGTGAACGCCCAGGCCTGCAGGTTGAGGCCGCCGTCGATCTGCAGCGACAGGCGCTCGGTCAGCGGAATCCGCAGCGTTCCGATGATGTTCGAAAAGCCGATCGTCCGCTGGCCGGTGTACTGGTTGGCGGCGACCGAGTAGGCGTACTCGACCGACAGGCTGAGACCGTCGCGCCGTCCGAGGCGCAGCGTGGGCGCGATCGAGAGGCCGTTGCGCCCGAAGCGCTGGAGCTGGCCGCCGACGCCCAGCCCAACCGCCAGGTAGCGGAGGTTCAGCGCGGCGGTGAGGCGCGCCTGGGCCAGCGCGCCCGTGCCGTCGCCGCTGGAGACCAGCGCCACCGGCGTCAACTCGATCCCCAGCGTCAGCGGGAACCGGAAGTCGTGCTCGAACCGGGCCTCGCCCAGGCCGCCCCAGCTGTTGCTGGTCAGCCCGAGGAACGGCTGGACCTTCAGCTCGAACCGGTTCAGCTCCGTGGAGGCCGGCGTCGGCGGAGGCGGGGCCACGCGGGCAATTGCTTGCACACCACCGGGCGCTCCGTCGGACGTTGCGTCGACGTCGACCGCGGTCGTCGAGACCAAGGCCGCCAGGAGAGAGAGTGTGAGCGTCCCCGTCATCCGGTCATCCCCTCATCCGACGACGCGAACCGCTTCCAGGGCTTGCGCGTGGCGCAGCCAGGCCTGCAGCCGCTCGTCGGGCCCGCGCGGATCGACGTGATGGGACGGCAGGCCGCCCGCCCGCGCCAGCGCCTCGAGCTCCGGCTGGCTGGTCGACCGGAAGGGAGCGCTCTGGATCACCGAGGCGGGGATCTCGATCGTCGGCGGCAGCGCGGCGACAGGCGTCATCACCGAGGCGCGATCGGGATCGATGCAGGCCGAGAGATCGGCGGCGGCGTCCATGCGCGGGCCGAGGCTGGCGATCCCGAATCGCGTCGCCAGCGTCGCCAGGATGGAGACGTGCTCGTAGGGAGTCGAGACGACCGCCCCCTGGCGCACCTGCGGCCCCACCACCAGCGCCGGCACGCGAAAGCCGATCTGACGGAAGTCGGGATCGTCGTCGGGGACCGTCGGCGGCGGAACGTGATCGTAATAGCCGCCGTGCTCGTCGAACATGATGACCAGGAGCGCGCGCGGCCAGTGGACGCTGGCCACCAGCGCGCGGTGAATGCTGCTCAGAAAGGCCTCGGCCAGGCTGAAATCGAAGGGGGGATGGCCGTCGTTGACGTTGAAGTCGGGATCGATGATCGAGAAGCTGGGGAGCGCGCCGCGCGCGGCGTCGGTGAAGAAATGATCGATCGTCTGCGGTGCGACCGCGTCGTTGCCCGAGAAGCTGTTGGCCGGGAAGGTGACGCTGTACCAGGGGACGCTCCCCGCGTAGTAGTAGCTGGCCGGGACGCAGCGCTCGGCCAGCCGCTGCCAGACCGTCGGCGGCGGGTTGAGCCCCATCGGCAGGTTGGTCTTGTGGCCCGCGGCCGTGGCGGCGTGAAGGTAATAACGGTTGGGCCAGGTCGGTCCCATCACCGAAGAGAACCAGCGGTCACAAACGGCGTACTGGTCACACAGGCTGTAGAGAAACGGCACCGTGGCGCGCTGGTGGAAGCTCATCACCTCGGCCTGGTTGGGGCCGGGGTTGACGATGGCGAAGCCGTCGTTGCGGCCGCCGTTGAACGCCCGATGCGAGGAGTCCCAGTCGTGCTTGGGGTCGAGCTTGGAGACTTCGGCCGGCGCCAGGTTGACCGTCACCGGCAGACCAGCACTGTCGAGGTTGGTCTCGGTTCCGGTCAGCCCGTCCACGAGCTTGGCCCCCGGATAGCTGGGATCGGTGGCCAGCGCGCCGAACAGATGATCGAACGAGCGGTTCTCCATCATCACGACGACGATGGTGTCGATCCCCGAGAGCAGCCCCGGCGCGGCCCCGGCGGCGATTGGACCGGGCGGGCAGCGATCGGCGCCCGTCCCACAAGCGTCCAGCCCGAGAGCGAACGCTCCCGCGCCGAGCCCCAGCTTCAATGCTGCGCGACGCGTGAGCTGATCCGTTCTTGCCATTCCGACTTCACCGCCTGAATCGACCCGATCCGTGAGGCGGCGTCTGATTGTTCGAGACGCACTCTTGTGCTGCAAGCTCGGCCAGCGTGGTTTTCTCAGCCGACCCGCAAGCGCCGGGCGCACTCCGACCGGCAAGCGCCGGGCGCATTGGTGACGCACGCAACGGGCCTGACGTTGCCCGCCCTGTTCGCATCCGCACCTTCGGCTTCTGTGATCCCTGCCGGTGCCCCGCTCGCCCTGTGAACGATGGAAGCCGTGCCCGTGGTTCCTCTGTCGCCGATCCCCGACGCTCCGGTGCCTCGCCCGGCGCACCCTTGCCTGCGCACGGCGTTCGAGGTGCTCCTGGTCATCGGCGTGGGGGCCATCTGCACCGAGAGGCCGGTGCTGGTGGGACGGGCGCGCGCCGCCCGTGATAAGAAAATCCTGCGCGGCGATGTGGGCACCGATCTTGGCGATGGTTTTGGCGACGGAGCTTCCGGCCCCCGCCGCCGAGGCGCCGCCCCGTGACCCGGCACCGGTCGGCTTCATCGCGGGCGCGGCCACCGCCATCGTGCCGCTGATTGTCGGCGGTTCGCTGATGGCCGAGGACCAGTCGCCCAGGCTCGAGGCGGCCGGGTTCATCGTGATGGCCTCGGGGTTCGCGCTCGCGCCCTGGGTCGCGCACGGCCTCGAGGGGTCATGGAGACGCGCCGCGATCTATGGCGGCCTCTCGCTGGCGCTCTCGGCCGGCGCGGTGGCGGAGATGGAGGCGAGCGCCGCCTTCGAGCGCCGCGTGGGCAACAAGCAGCGAATCCCGACCAAGATCCTCCTGCCGCTGGCGATGGGGAGCGCGATGCTGGGCGTCGTGATGAGCCTGTTCGACCACGACCTGGCCGAGCCGCCCCCGCGGCTCTCATTGTGGCTGGCGCCCGCCGGAGGGGGGTTCGCGACCGGGCTCGGCTGGAGCGCGCCGCTTTGAAGCGCGGGTGGACCGGGAGGGGCCGCTCGCTGCCTGGCGTCCTGGTGACCGCGTCGCTGGTGATCGCGCTCGTGGCCGGCGGGTGCGCCATGGTCCCCCAGAACCGGCGCAAGCACCTGGCGGACCCCTTGATGAGCGCCGACGGCGACCCGCTGCTGAACGCCAGCAGGCGGAAGCTCTACACCTCGCGCGAGTCGGCGGGAGGCGGCGACGCGGCGCCGGCCGGGGGCGGATGCGGCTGTCAGTAATTGCAGCCGCCGCCACGCTCGGCTTCGTCTGCCCCTCACCCACGCGCGGCGCGCCGATGCTCGCGGCGCCCCCGCTCCCGCCCCCGATCGACGAGCCGGTGATCGTCCACGCACCCGCGTATGAGATCCGGTTGATCGCGCTGCGCTTCACCTACTTCGATCAGGACGGCCTCGGCTACCAATCGGCGGCCGGCCCGGCCTCCGGACCCGGCTCGGAGCGCACCACCATCGCCCAGCCGCAGAACGAGGTGGTGGCGACGCTCGGCGATCGCCTGACCGAGCGGATCGTCACCTCCGTCGACGTCATCACCGCCGCGTCGCCCAACCACAAGCTCTACGGGCTTCCCGTGGGGACCCCGGTCGACGCGATCAGCTCGCCGTCGCGGATCAACGAAGCGGGGCAGATCGACTCCGACACCACCTACGCCTGGAGCCGCACCACCAACCTCGGCGTTCACGCCGACTATCACCTGGAGGAGCCGCTCGAGTCCTGGGGGCTCGGCATGTTCGCCACGCACTCGTTCGCCGACGACAACACCGTCTTGTCGGCCAGCCTGTTCCAGCTCATCGACTGGTTCGACTATTTCAACCTCGACGGCAAACGCTACGGCCGCGACGTGCGCACCACCAGCAACGTCAATCTCGGCATCACCCAGCTGCTGACGCCGACGACGATCGCCCTCGCCAGCTACGGCTTCACCACGCAGGGCGGGACGCTGACCAACACCTGGAACAGCGTGCCCCTCACCGACGGGACGCGCGGCACGGAGCTCGTCCCGCGCCGGCGCGACAGGCACGCCCTCTCGGGGCGTCTCGTGCAGTGGCTCCCCTGGCAAGGGGCGCTCAGGCTCGGCTACCGCTTCTACGCCGACAGCTGGGGCTCGGTCGCGCACACCGTGGACGCCAACGTCTCGCAGCGGGTGGGGCGGCTGACGCTCGACCTCGGCGCGCGCTACCACCGGCAGTCGGCGGTCGACTTCTTCGGCATCGCGTTCGATCCCGCCGGCACCGGGTTTCGCACGGCCGACAGCGATCTGGCTGCCTTCAACGCCCACGCCATCTCGGCGGGCGCACGCTGGGATCAGCCGATCGGCCGCCGCGGACAGCAGATGTATTTCGCGCTGACCGGCGAGCGCTACGTCCGCTCCAATGATCTGCACGTCGACTTCGTCAGCGGCGCGGTAGGATGGCAGCAATGAGCCGGCCCGGACTGCTCGTCGTGACGTTCGCGGTCGGTCTCACCGGCTGCGGAAATCCCGGCTGGCGCGGGGCGAGCGCGCCGGTGAGCGCACCCGCGGCCAGCGAATCGGGTTGGCAACAGATCACGCTCGCCGACCTCGACAGCCGCCCGGTCACGCTGGCCAAGGTGCTGGCAGGCCGCCCCGCGCTGGTGAACCTGTGGGCCCCTTGGTGCGAGCGCTGCAAGACCGAGCTCCCGGATCTCGACCGCCTGTCGCGACGGCTCGAAGGCTGCGGCGTCATCGTCGGGGTGGCGGTGGGGGAGGACGCGCCCCACACGGCAGCCTTCGTGCATCAGCATGGGCTGGTCTATCCGCAGGTCGTCGACGAGGGCTTTCACCTGGCGGACGCGCTCCGGCAGAGCCGGGTCCCGACCACTCTGGTGGTCGACGGAGAAGGGTCGATCGTCCACGTCGGGTTGGCGCTCGACCAGGCGGCGGTCGGTGCGCTCGAGGCCGCGCTCAGCCGCGCGGACGCCGACGGGCACTGCAAAAGAAATCGGCTGGCCGCTCCGGGCTAGGCTGGGCTGGTGCGCCCGCAGCCGGCACCCACGAACGTTCGTGGTGGGCCCGCCAAATTTCGTGGCCACGATGCAGCGAGCGACGAGGAGGCGACCCCCCCTCCGCAGAAACTGCCTCTTTTGCGGTGGGGTGGAGTCGAGTACATTATTTGCATCTTGGTAAGATCATGTTCAGAGGCGTGAAGGTGTTTTCGGCGACGAAGGCGCGAGACCGTGAGGCTCTCGGCGAGAACGTGACGAGGTGGCTGGTCGATCATCCCCAGCTGCAGATCGTGGATAAGACGGTGACTCAGAGCTCGGACGCCGAGTTCCACTGTCTGACGATCACTCTGTTCTACGAAGCGCCCGCCGTCTGACGAGCGGCTCGCTGCTCGTGCTGCGCGGAGGGCCAGAGTGTCCTTCGTACAGACAGTCGTACGGTTTCCAGACACCGTGCGGTGAGTCAGACCCAGTTGTAGTTGAAGCTGATGCTGACGCGCTCGCCGCGCGTGGGGTTGGAGGCGACCTCGTGCCGCAGCCAGCTCTCGAACAGGATCAGCTTCCCCGCGGCGACGTCGTAGGAGACCTGCTGGCGGTTTTCGGGCCGACAGGGGTCGCGCTTCGGTGGCGCGCCCATGAGCTTGTCGAGCCGCGGGTCCTCGAACCGCAGGCGGGAGGACCCCGGCGGCGTCGCCACGTAGTAGGTCCCGCTGACCACCGCCAGCGGGTGCAGGTGCAGCGAGTGGACCGCGTGCCGTGACATCACGTTCACCCAGCAGTCGGTCATGGCCAGCCGCGCGCCCTGCAGGTTCATGTCCAGCCGCCGCGCGAACCGGTTCACGTGGCGGCGGAGCTTCGCTTCCAGCTCGATGAAGGTCGAGAACGTCCGGTGGAGGTTGGTCATCGTCCCGTAAGAGGTGTATCCCGCGGGATAGTTCTTGCGGCACCAGCGCTGGCCGGCGCGATCGTGGGCACGGATCTTGTGGCAGTCCTCGAGCAGCGCCCGCGCGAAGGCGTCGTTGCCCCGCGGCTGCAAGGGGGAGTCGTAAATGAAGGTCGGGAACCAGGGTTTGATCGGCATGGAAGGTGGCGCTTCGGCTCGGTCAGGAATCTCGCAAAGCGTTGGCGATCAGATCGGCGGGCACTCGCGTGGTCGGGACCTTTCTGGGACGGGGTCGTGGGCGCGCCCCCGCCGCCCCCCGCGAGCGCGCGCCAGAAAACCAGGATCGGACGTCCAGGTCCAGCCCCACGCCGTGCATGTAGTTGTAGAGCGCCTTGCGAAGCCCCTCCCCCAGAAGGTCGTGGTCGGTGCCGGTCGGATCCTCGAAGGGGAGCTCGTTGCGCGCGAAGGCCGCCGGCGCGTTGAAGACGCGGAGCCCGTACTTCCTCGGCTGTAGGCCGATCGGGCTGTGCACGGTGGCGGCGAAGCGG
This sequence comes from uncultured Pseudomonadota bacterium, assembly GCA_963847705.1. Lineage (GTDB taxonomy): Bacteria > Myxococcota_A > Polyangia > Fen-1088 > Fen-1088 > JADGRB01. Next base: position 156,845 of record CAWKBC010000040.1, read on the forward strand.
TGCCAGAACGCCGACTGGATGCACCCCGCGTCGAACAGCTGCCGCACGCGCTCGAGCGCGTCGACGGTCTCCTGCTCCGTCTCCGTCGGAAAACCGTACATCAGATAGGCGTGGACCATGACGCCGGCGTCGGTGAAGGCCCGGGTCACGCGCGCCACCTGCTCGACGGTGACCCCCTTCTGCATCAAGGCCAGCAGCCGGTTGGAGGCGACCTCCAGGCCACCGGTGACGGCGATGCAGCCGGCGCGCGCCATCAGGTCGCACAGCGCCGGGGTGAAGGTCTTCTCGAAGCGGATGTTTCCCCACCAGGTGATCGCCACGCCCCGCTCGAGCAGCCGCTGGGACAGTGCGCGCAGCATGGCGGGCGGGGCCGCCTCGTCGACGAAATGGAAGCCGGTCTCGCCGGTCTCGGCCACCAGTTGCTCGACGCGGTCGACGATCAGGTCGGCGGAGGCGGCCTCGTAGCGGCCAATGTAGGGGAGCGAGACGTCGCAGAAGGTGCACTTCTTCCAGTAGCAGCCGTGCGCCAGCGTCAGCTTGTTCCAGCGGCCGTCCGACCAGAGGCGGTGCATCGGGTTCAGCATCTCGAACAGCGAGACGTAGCGATCGAGCGGCAGGCCGGCGTAGGTCGGCGTCCCGGTCTCGGTGTGCGGGACATCGCGCGCCGACGGATCGGTCTTGAAGACCACGCGGCCGTTTTCGCGCACGAACGTCCGATGCAGCGGCGACGGGGTCGCCGTCGTCCCGTCCTCCCCGAGCTGGCGGAGGTGCCGGAGCAGACTCAAGAGCGGGCGCTCGCCGTCGTCGAGCGTCACGTAGTCGAAGCTGTCGAACACCCGCGGCTCGCGGAGCTCACGCAGCTCGGTGTTGACGTAGCCGCCGCCCAGGATCAGCCGGGCCGCCGGCTGCGCCCGCCTGATGGCGCGGGCGAGGCGGAAGGCGCCGTAGACGTTGCCGGGAAAGGGCGCGCTGATCCCGACCACGTCGGGGCGATGGCGCGCCGCGAGCTCCGCCCCGATCGCGTCGGTGAGCGCGTCGACCAGCGTGGGCGGCCCTTCCAGCGCCGCCGCCAGCGGATCGAAGCTGGCGGCGCTGGTGGCCAGCTTCTCGGCGTAGCGTGACAGCTCGAAGCGCGGATCGATCCCCTCGCGGATCGCGTCGGCGACGTCGTCGACATACAGGCTGGCGAGGTGCTTGGCGCGATCGGCGACCGGCAGCTCGCGGTAGGCCGCGGCCAGGGGGTCTCCCGCCGCCGCCCCGCCGAGCGCGCGGGCAAGCGGCGCGAAGCGGGGCCCTTCGGGCAGGAACCTTCGGCGGACGATGCGCGCCGCCAGCGCGGGAGCGCGCCCCTGCAGAAACCCCACCACGGCGTCGACGGTCTCGAGATAACGACCGCCGTTCTGGCGGAGCGACGCCACCGGGGGAGAGGCGCGCCTCGGCAGGGCGGCCAGCACGCGCCCGAGCCCGTCGCGGCAATAAAGCCGCAAGAACAGCTCCAGCGCGGGGTCGGCCTGGGCGATCTGCAGGCCGAGCTCGTCTGCGTGCAGCCGCAGGAAGCCCGCCAGGTAGGCCGTCGCCGGATAGGGCGTGTTGAGCTGCACCATCGGCGCCGTCAGCAACAGGATGCGCATCGGGCTCTTCACGAACCGACCCGCAGCCGCGCCCGCTGCGGCGAGCCGCCCGCCTGCCGCGGCGTTGCGGTGACCATCAGCCCGTCGCGGGTCGCGGGTGGGATCGCCACCACCACCGCCACCTTCTCGGTGACCCGGCCGGCGTGCTCGCAGCGCCGGCACCAGACACCACCCGGCCTGGCCACGCCGCCGCAGGTGGGACAGAGGATCGGCAGCGGCAGCTCGACGAGAGCCGTCCCGCCGCGCGCCGCCTCGGCCGCATTGAGGTGAAGCTCCAGCACGCCGTCGACGGCGATCTGCGCGGCGCCCGACTCCTTCAAGCGCTCGATCGGGCCGCTGAGGCGCGGCAGGAGGTTGGCGATCGGCTTTTGCCAGGAGGCGCTCCACCCGACGGCGGAGACGCTCCAGGCACGGGCGTCCGCCTGCCCGGCGGCCGGCGCGAAGGCGCGCTCGCGCTCGAACAGGTGCGCGTCGTACGCCGTCCGCGCCGTCGGATCGGAGAGCATGTGGTACGCCTCGGCGATCCGCGCGAAGGTCTCGGCGCTGGCCGGCCCGGCGCGATCGGGGTGATGGGCCAGCGCCAGCCGCCGGTAGGCACGCCGGATCTCCGCGCCGGTCGCCGCGCGGGCGACGCCGAGGACGGCATAGAGATCGGCGTGGTGGTCGGAGCCCGGCGCGCGCACCGGCCGATGTTAGCGCCTGAACGCGCGGGAGGGCAGGAACCTGCGTGCTTCCGAGGGAGGTGCGGCTAGGGAGCGGGCCCGAGCATCCGGATCAGCTTTTTCGAGGCCTGGTCGCGCTTGCGCTCGGCCGTCGCGCGCCAGGCCTCGGCGCCGTTGTGGACGTTGCCGAAATAGTAACGCAGGCCGATTCCCAGGCCGACCAGACTGGCGCCCGCGTAGGAGCCGTCGGCGATCAGGAAATAGACGGCGGTCGCGAATCCACCGTTCACCGCCAGCGCCAACAGGCCGTCACCGGGATCTCCGGCGGTCGCCTGTCCGAGCCCGGGGAGCAGCGCCGACAAGATCCCGCCCACGACGGCGCGGGCGCGCACGTTGACCTCGAGCGCCCGCACCAGCTCGTCGGGCCGGGCGTCGCGGGGCAGCGCGCTGGCGGGCAGGGCGGCGATGCAGGCGCGCGCGGCCGCACCGTCATGCGCCATCACCTCGGCGACGCAACGCAGGCGGGTGGCGAACGCGCGCGTCGGCTCGTCGGCGCCGAACGCCTCGACGCGCGCGAAGACATGCAGCGCATGGGGAAACTCCCTGGCCCGCAGCAGGACGACACCGGTGGCGAGCTGGATCTGGTCGGCGCGCTTCGGATCCTCGGTCGCCGCGGCCGCCTGCTCCAGGAACGGCACCGCCTGGCTCGGCTTTCCGTCGATCGCCAGCGCCATCCCGACCCGGTAGGTCGTCTCGGGGGCCAGCGCGTCGGATCCGTTCTCCAGCATCAAACGCCGCGCCTCGCTCCCCGCCTCGTCGCTGAGCCCGAGCCGCAGCAGGCGTCCCACGAACAGGTCCCCGGGCGGCGCCGGCTCCGCCGCCAGCGCCGGCCGGACCGCGCCCTGCGCCAGCCAGGCGCCGGCGAACACCAGGCTCCAGCGTCTAAGGATTCGAGCCGGCTCTGGAAGGCACGATCCACCTCCTGCATCAGCGCGTCCTCGGCGTCGCGGCGCTGGACCACCGCGCCGACGGCCGAGCCGTAGACGTTCCCCGCGTAGAGGAGCGCCGCCACCCCACCGAGGATCCAGCCGCGCACCGAGCCCTGGCCGTCCTCATGGAAACCCTGCGCCGCCAGCGCCGCGGTCGTGCCGACCAGCAGGAAGCTGAGCAGGCCGTCCGGCCAGCGACCGAGGTAGACGCGGCCGAGGCCGGGGACGACCATGGAGAGCGCCGCCGCCAGGAGCGGTGACTTTCTCGGCAGCGCGTCGTAGCGGCGCAGGAGCTCCCGATCCTGCTGCTGCCAGACCGACACCGCCGGGTCGGGCGGGGTCGGCGACGTGGCGCCTGCGGTGAGCTCGAGCCGCGCCTGGCGCCAGTGTCGGGCCCGGATCTCGCGCATCCGCAACGTCTGCTGGGCGAGGTCGTAGAACCGATCGCGCGGGGCGGAGCTCTCGAGCGGTGCGCAGGCCGGCAGACCGAGATCAGCAAGGAACACCTCGGCGAGGCAGAGACGCAAGCGACCCGGGCCGTCGAGGGGCGTCCCCTCCGAGGGAAGCGCCAGCATCAGCCGTCGGGCATCGTCGTAGCGGCCGGCGAGCGACAGGCAGAGGGCCGCCCGCTCGAACCCCCGCGCGCGATCGGCCGGACGATCGTAGGCGTAGCGCAGCGCCTCCACCGCGCATTCGCTGAAGCTGCCCACACCTCGCAACCGCTCTGCCAGCTCCAAAAATGACGGCGTGCCCGACGGCATCTCGGTCGTCGGCGCGGAGGACGTCCCCGCGGGCGCTTCCGCCGCCGACTTCGCCGGCATGGCCGTCTCGGCCCGGGCCAGCGGCGCCAGCCCGACCAGCATCAGCGACATGACGACCGCGGAGGGCACGGACGCGGCGGGCGCGCACGGACGCGCGGCCCTTGGTGCCGCCGCGCTCACTCGGGCGCCGTCAAACAGTAACGATCTGGGTCGTCCTTCAGGTGGCCGTCAGCAGCGCGCGGATAAAAAGGGAGGGCCAGCGGGTGGTCGCGCAGCAGCCGATCGAGCGACAGCAGCGCCCCCTGGAGCGGCCCGCAGCGGTCGATCACGCGCTCGGAGAAACGCGAGCAGGAGGGCGTGAAGCCGCAGACCGGCAGATCCTGCGACGACAGAACCACCCGATAGGTCCCGAAGAGGGCCCGACTGATGCCAGCACCGAGCGCCCCGGTCCAGGGGCGCGCTCCCTCCTCACCCGCCTCGTGCGCCGGGCCCGGGCCGCCGAGCAGAAAAGCGACCGCCTGCTCCGGCTCCCAGAGCTGCGGCGTCTCGTCCTTCGAGTCATCGTTCGTCTCGCGCTCGCCCGCCCTCGCCCGCTCCGGAGCCCCCCAGACCAGGGCCAGCACGGCGGCAGCGGCCAGGGCGCCGGCGCCGGCGGCCCGCCGCGCACCAGACCCCGCGCGCCTCGCTTCCCGCGTCACCATTGCAAGGCCTGAATCTTCGTCTCTGGCCGCAGGCGAGCGCAACCGATCTGCGCGGGGTGGCGCGGATCGGGCTTGGTCACGTCGGCGAGCGACCACTGCTCCTCGCGCTTCTGGACGCCGCCCGCCGCGAAGTAGTCGGCGACGATCGTGCGCGGGACGCTGTGGGTGCCGACGCGGATCCGATCGCCGAAGGTGAACCGGCGCTGCGGCTTGCCCGATTTCTCGCTGAGCTCGATCGAGAGCGCGCCGGCGCGCGATTCCACCGTTCGCATCTCCCCGGTCTCGGTGCCGCCGGCGACGACGCGCCAGCGCGTCACCAGATTCCCGTTCTCCCGCTTCCGCTCGAGCAGCTTCGATTCGCTGGGGAGCGTGCTCCCCGGGTCGACAATCCCAGCGGCCAGCGCGTCGAGCATGGGCGGCGGCTGCGTGGGATCGAAGTGGGCCACGAAGGCGAGATCCCGCTCCGGGTAGTAGATGACCAGCTCACGCGGCGACAGGCGCATCTCCTGAACGGTGGGGAGCTTGACCGCCACGCAGACCTCGCCCCCCGGGATGAAGCTGATGGCACCCGACACGGTGTCGGTCCCCTGCGCGTCGATCGTCTTCAGCACGAAGCTCGCCGACAGGGAGACGGCGGGAGCGGCGGGCGCACCGGCCATCGCCGCCGAGACGAACGTCGAAACGACGACGACCGACACGGCCCAGGCTCCCATCTGCCGATCGTCCGATCTTCTCGGCCGTCAGTTGTACGTGGTGGTCGGCTCGCTCTTCAAGACCGTGACGATGAGGATCACGTAGATGACGACGAAGACCACGACCGTCGTCCCGATGCCCCACAGCGACGACCGCAGCTGCGCCGACTTCCCCTCGGATTTGTAGGTCTGCGTGTAGATCGCCAGGTACTCGGGCGACTTGCCCATCAAACGCGCGGGGGGCGGTGACGGCTCCGCCACCGCCGCGATCACCACGCCGATGAGACCGAGGATGCAGCCGGCAAAGAACCAGAGCGTGCCGTTCTCGTCCGCCTGGGCGTCCTGCGTCGCCTCCATGACGGCGCGGGCGGTGTCGACCGGCGGAGGGCCGTAGCCGGGCCCCCCTTGTGGCGGCCCCCAGGACTGTTGCTGCTGCGGCGCCCAGCTCTGCTGCGCCTGGACCGGGTGCTCCCAAAGAGGGGAGACAATCAGCGCGCCCGAAACCAGGGCGACGACCGTCAACGTGCCCGCCCATTTGCGAATCCCAACCTTCCGAACGCTTGCAGGCCTGGTCATGGTCCCGTCTCCTCACGGCCGAACGTGGCTCGCACTCTGCCCTGCTCATTTGTATCCGGAATGATCGAGATCAGTCAACATCGGGAAACGCGGAGCTTCTGGACGCGGCTGATTCATTGAAGGTTTTTCGCCGACATCCCCTCTATCGTTTTGCGGGCTTGGCCGATTTTTCCTGTTTGAGCTCCGTGCCTATTCCCTCGTTCTCTTTTGGAGTGACATGACGACGACTCGCCAGACCCTCTTTCTGATTGTCAGCCTGACAATCGGCGCCTGCGCCAGCTCCGATCCGAACAGCGGCGGCACTGGCGGAGCCTCCCCCGGATCTGGCGGCAAGACCGGGTCGGGCGGTGCGAAGGGCACGGGAGGCGCCACCGGCACCGGCGGCCTGACTGGCACCGGCGGCACAACGGGAACCGGAGGCGCCACCGCCACTGGGGGAGCCCCCGCCACCGGTGGAGCGATCGGAACCGGCGGCACCACCGGCACCGGCGGCATGGCCGGTGCGAAGGGGACCGGCGGCGCGGCAACCGGCGGCACCACCGGCACCGGCGGCATGGCCGGCGCGAAGGGGACCGGCGGCGCGGCCGGCAACGGAGGTACGGCCGGGGCGCTCGGAACGGGCGGAAGCGGCGGAGCGGCCTCGAGCGTTCACGTCGTCGGCAACCAGATCTACGACGGCGCGACGGCGATTCGCCTGATGGGCGTCAATCGCCCCGGCGGTGAATACGGCTGCGTGAGCGGCAACGTCTGGGATCCCGCCGACGGATCGGGCAACAACCAGGCGACGATCACCGCGATGCTGGCCTGGAAGATCAACGCGGTCCGGATTCCGCTCAACGAAGATTGCTGGCTGTCGCTCAACGGGGTGAAGACCGGCGGCACGGCCTACCAGAGCACGATCCAGACCTGGGTCAATCTGCTGCTGCAGAACGGCATCTATCCGATCCTCGACCTGCACTGGACGGAGAACAACGGCGCCGAGGCGACCGGCCAGCAGCCGATGCCCGACATGGCGCACGCCCCAACGTTCTGGGGTCAGGTCGCGGCGGCCTACAAGGATTCGCCCAAGGTCATCTTCGATCTGTTCAACGAGCCCTACCCCGACAACAACACGGAGGCCAACGCCGCCTGGAGCTGCTGGCGGGACGGCGGAACCTGCGCCGGGATGTCGTACCCGGCCGCCGGCATGCAATCCATGCTCACCGCCGTGCGCAACGCGGGGGCGAACAATCTCGTCCTCCTGGCAGGGATCGAGTACGCCAACGATCTGTCGCAGTGGCTGGCCTACAAGCCGACCGATCCCGCCAACAACTTCGCGGCTTCGTGGCACGTCTACCCGAACAGCAACTACACCAGCAGCCACACCCTGACGATGGATGCGATGGGGGTCGCCGGGATGGTGCCCATCGTGGCGACGGAGATCGGCGGCGCCCTCGACGGCTCTTGCACCGCCACCGGCGGCTCGGACGACGGCTCGTTCATCACCATGGCGATGAGCTACCTCGACAGCCTCTCCCCACCTCAAAGCTACGTCGCCTGGTCCTGGAGCACCGACGACACGCCGGTCCTCATCTCGAGCCTCAACGGCACCGCGGCCTGCTCGGGGATCCCGTACAAGGCGCACCTGCTGGCGACGCCCCACTGATCGGGGATATCATCGTCGGATGGCGACCCCCGACGAGGCAATCGAAGCAGCTTGGGAAACGGTCTTCGGCGCACTGGCCCGGCTGCGCGAGCGCTGGCCCTCGACCGATTGGAGCTACGACCGACGGCTGCGCTGCGTGGCCTCGTCAATCCCGCTCGCGGGCGCGGCCGACGCGCGCGCGGCGTTCGCCGAGGTGTTCCCGACCTCCTGGTCGACCGGGACGCTGTCCGGCGCGCCGGCGAGCGTGCAGGCGCTGGCCGAGACCTGCGGCGGGTTGCGCGCCTCGCAGGAGCTGCTCTGGGGCGGCGGCGCCGACGGCGCCGGCGCGTTCGGTCTGTGGTGGCCGTGGGGCGATGGGACGACGGTGACCTTGCGGGTCGGCCTGCACGGCCTCGATCAGCCGAAGGTGCGCTACCCGCGGCTGCGTGACGTTTTCGGCATTCCGCAGGCGCCCGGGCCGGCTTAGTCGAAGGCTTAGTCGCGGCTCAGTCGCGCGCGGCCAGAAGCCCGCTCACCGAAATTCGGAAGGTCGGTGTTCGAACTTCGGAGACCGCGATCGCGTTCGTGCGCCCGCTCACCGAACGTGTTCCTTGAGATCACGCTGCTTTCCCACGCGCACCCACCTGTCGGTGCGCTGGCGCGATGTTTGAAAGGGTGCTGCCCGGTTCCACTACCTCGGAGGGCACCGTGTTTCGAACACTACGCAGAGCAACGATTCTGACAATTCTCTCGTCCACCGCGTTCGTCGTCGGCAGCTGCGGCGCCGAACGCTCGACTTCCACCACCAACAACGCGGGGCTCGGCTCCGTCGACATCGCGCTGGTTCAAGGCGGCGTGACACTCACGACCGTCAACTATTCCATCAGCGGCCCCGGCGGATTTTCCAAGACGGGCTCGATCAACGTGGCGTCGAGCAACACAGTCTCGGCGGTCATCGGCGGCCTGCCGGCCGGCACCGGCTACACGATTGCGCTCACCGGGACCGGCACCGACGGCACCGCCTGCGCCGGCAGCGCGCCGTTCACCGTGACCGCGGGGACCGTCACCGCCGTCAGCGTCGGGCTCGACTGCCACCAGCCGGCCAAGACCGGCAGCATCGCGGTCAATGGCACGATCAACGTCTGCCCGAACCTGGACGCGCTCTCGGCCAGCCCGGCTGAAGTGGCTGTCGGCTCCAGCCTGTCGCTGTCGGCCGTCGCCGACAATCCCGACAACGGTCCGTCGCCGCTCGCCTACAGCTGGACGGCCAGCAGCGGCACGCTCACCGGCGCCAACACCGCCAGCCCCAGCTTCAAGTGCCTCACCACCGGCCCCGCCACCGTCTCGGTGACGGTCTCCGACGGCGACCCGCAGGCGAGCTGCGCGGCGCAGGGCTCGGTGCAGGTGACCTGCAGCGGCCACAACGACGCCGCCTTGCTCGTCCCGACCGCCACCCCAATCAAGCACGTGGTGGTGGTGTTCGGCGAGAACATCTCGTTCGACCACTACTTCGGCACCTACCCGGGGACCAACAACCTGCTCACCCCGCTCGACACCACCAACAACTTCGCGCCGCTGGCGGGCCTCGACCTCCTCAACAACAACCCGGTCAAGAACAACGCGGCGAACGGCACGGGGGCGGTCAATCCGTTCCTGCTCTCCGGACCGGCGCAGGCCTTCACGTCGGATCAGGGGCACAACTACAAGCCCGAGCAGCAGGCCTCGGACAATGGCGCGATGGACCTCTTCCCTTCATTCACGGGCACCGCGGGACCGCCGCCGGGAGCGCCGCCCGCCGCCACGACCAAGGGGTTGGTGATGGCGTACTTCGACGGCAGCACCGTCGGCGAGTACTGGAGCATCGCGCAGAACTTCGCGATGAGCGACAACTCCTGGACCACGATGTTCGGCCCCTCCACGCCGGGCGCCATCAACCTCATCTCGGGCCAGACCAACGGCTTCGGCGCCACCAACAAGGATCCGTCGACGTTCTCCACCAACCACGTCTCGCCCGACGGCAACGGCGGCTGGACGCTGATCGGCGACACCGACCCGCTGCACGACGTCTGCTCCACCTCCTCGGAGCAGAACCTCTTCGTCGGGCAGAACATCGGTGATCTGCTCAACGCCAAGAGCCTCAGCTGGGGCTGGTTCGAGGGCGGCTTCGACATCACCGCGACCAACGCCAACGGGACGACCGGCTGCAACCGCGAGACCAATCCGACGGTGCCCTTCCCGGCCGGCGAGGTCTCGGCGGACTACATCCCGCACCACGCGCCCTTCCAGTACTACCCGTCGACCGCCAACCCCACCCACGCGCGCCCGAGCTCGGTCGCCGCGATCGGCACCACCGACGTGGCCAACCACAACTACGACTCCACGGACTTCTTCGCCGCGCTCGCGGCGGGGAACCTGCCGTCGGTGGTCTACCTGAAGGCCCCGGCCTTCCAGGACGGCCACGCCGGCTACTCCGACCCGGTCGACGAGATGAACTTCGTCACCAAGGTGATGACGACTCTCCAGGGCAGCCAGGAGTGGGCATCCACCGCGGTCATCTTCGCCTACGACGACTCGGACGGCTGGTATGATCACCAGGCGCCCCCGATCGTGAACCCCTCGACCGCCGCGATCGATCAGCTCAACGGCCCGGGTGTCTGCACCCACGGCGCGCAGCAGACCGGTCCCGCACCGGCGACGCCGCTCCTCGGCGCCGACGGCAAGCCGGCCATGGGCCGCTGCGGCTACGGGACGCGCGTCCCGCTGCTGGTCGCCTCGCCCTACGCCAAGAAGGGCTTCGTCGACCACACGCTGACCGACCAGAGCTCGATCCTGAAGTTCGTCGAGGACAACTGGCTCGGCGGACAGCGGATCCAGACCGGTGGGTCGTTCGACACCATCGCCGGCTCAATCCAGAACATGTTCAGCTTCTGATTCGGCTGTAGCTTCTGCCTCGATTCACGGCGGCAGTCCCCTCGGGGTCTGCCGCCGTTTCCTTATTCCCCAGCGCTGTCAGCGGGGGACGCCCAGGAGGCGCAGCCCCATTCCGATCGCCGCCCCGCCCAGCATCAGCCAGGTGGCGTTGATCTTGTACCGCAGCAAAAGGACCGCGGCCGCCAGTCCCAGGACCGCGGTCGGCAGGTCGACGATCGCCGCCCGCGCCAGCTGCGCGGTGACCACCGCCATGAGGGCGAGCGAGGCGACGTTCAACCCGTCGAGGAACGCGCCGGCGACAGGAGAGGCGCGCAGCTTCGAGACCAGGGGCCCGCTCGCCGCCACGAAAACAAAAGCGGGAAGGAAGATTCCGGCCGTGGCCACCAGCGCGCCCCGGGGCCCGGCCAGCAGATAGCCGATGAAGGTCGCCGTGGTGAAGACCGGCCCCGGCGTCACCTGACCGGCCGCCACGGCGTCGATGAGCTGTCCCTCGGTGAGCCAGTGCAACCGCTGAACGAGATCGGAGCGGAGCAAGGCCACCAGGACGTATCCGCTGCCGAACAGAACAGAGCCAATCTTCAAGAACACCCCGAAGAGCCCTGAAAGACTGACCGCGCCGAGAGCGGCCGCGCCAGTGGCGGCGGGTGGCCAGCCCGGAAGGAGCTGTCTGAGCGGCCCTTCACCCGCCAGCCGCCTTGCTCGGATCGCGGCGACGAGCGCCGCCGCTCCGAACAGGGTCACCAGCTCATTGACCCCCAGCGAGGCTGCCACCACCGCCAGCGCACCCACGGCCCGCAACGTCCAGCTGCGGGCCGCCGCCGGCGTCAAATTCCACAGCGCCTGCAGGACCACGGCGACGACGACAGGCTTGACGCCCCAGAGCAGCCAGCCAACCTGCGGCCGCTTGCCGAACCGAACGTACGCCCACCCGAGCACGGCGGTGATGAGCATCGCTGGAACGATGAAGCAGACGCCCGCCACCAGGAGACCAGCCCAGCTGCGGCGCGCCCAGCCGATGTGAATGGCCATCTCCGTCGAGTTCGGCCCGGGGATCAGGTTCGTGGCGCCGAGGAGATCGAGGAAGCGCTCGTCGGTCAGCCAGCCGCGTCGTCGGACCACCTCGTCCCGCATCATCGCGATGTGCGCGGCCGGGCCTCCGAAGGCGGTGGCGCCCAATCTCAAAAAGAGCGCCGCCAGTTCCCCCAGAGACGTTGGCGCCTCGTCCACGCCACGATCATCTCTCACGAAGACCGCCGCGCGCATGCCAAAGGCGAAGGCGATCTGGTGTCGATCCTGTGATTCATTCGTCACTATCGACTGGCGCGGTTCCGAAATATCTTGGGCGTTTGATTCGTCGCCGGAAATTCCTGGCTCTCGCTACCACCTTGCTCCCAGCCTGGGCTTGCCGCCGGAGCGCAATCGCCCCGGCGCCGCGCGCCGAACCGCCGCCTGCGGCGCCGCCCACCGAGGGGCCGCCGCTTCATCCGGACGCGCTGGCACGTTTCGTCGATCCGCTGCCGATCCCGCGCACGCTGGCGCCCGAGGGGACCCGCCCCGACCCGCGCGATCCCACCAGGCAGATCCCCTTTTACAAGGTCGCCATGGCCGAGGTGCTCGCCAAGATCCACCGCGACGTCCCGGCGACCCGCTTCTGGGGTTACGGCGGCAGCTTTCCCGGCCCGACGTTCGAGACCCGGAGCGGCCAGGGCGTCCTCGTCGAGTGGGTGAACCAGCTGCCTGCTCGGCACTTCCTTCCCATCGATCACACGCTTTGTGGCGCCGGCAAGGATCGCCCGGACGTCCGCGCCGTCACCCACGTGCACGGGGCCAAGGCGCCTCCGGAGAGCGATGGCTACCCCGAAGATTGGACCACGGCCGGACATTCCTCGCTGTTTCACTACCCGAACCAGCAGGAGGCGGCGACGCTCTGGTACCACGACCACGCGATGGGAATCGAGCGCCTCAACCAGTACGCCGGCCTGCTCGGCGTCTACCTGCTTCGCGATGCGGCCGAAGACGCGCTCGATCTGCCCCGCGCCCCTCACGAGCTGCCGCTGGTCCTCTGCGACCGGCTGTTCGGGCAAGACGGTCAGCTTCGGTACTCGACCTCCGGCGCGCCCGACGCCCCCTGGATCCCGGAGATCTACTGCGATGCCCACCTGGTGAACGGGAAGCTGTTCCCCTACCTGGACGTCGAGCCGCGCCGCTACCGGTTTCGCGTCGTCAACGCCTCGAACTCGCGCTTTTACGACCTGTCGCTCTCGACCGGCGCAACGTTTCACCAGATCGGGACCGACCAGGGGTTGCTGCCGGCGCCGGTTCCACTCACCACGCTCACGCTGGCGCCCGCGGAGCGAGCCGATCTGCTCGTCGATTTCAGCGGCGAGGCCGGTCAGAGGCTCCTGCTCAAGAGCCAGGCGTTCGAGCTGATGCAGTTTCGCGTCGCGGCGGGCTCAGGGGCGCGCTCGGCGGCGCTGCCGGCGAAGCTGCGCCCGGTGCGGAAGATTCCCGCGTCGGCAGCGGTTCACACCCGGACCCTGACGCTCAACGAGTACCACGACCCCCAGACCCACCGGATGCTGATGCTGCTCGATGGCAAACACTGGCACGAGCCGGTGACGGAGAAGCCGGAGCTCGACAGCGTCGAGATCTGGCGCCTCATGAACCTCACCGAGGACAGCCACCCCATTCACCTACATCTGGTGCGGTTTCAGATCCTCGACCGCCAGCTGTTCGACGCGGACGAGTACCGCACCTCGGGGAAGCTGCTGCTCGAACGGAAGCCGATGCCGCCGGCCGCCAACGAGGCCGGCTGGAAGGACACCGTCCGCGTCGACCCCGGGACGATCACTCGAATCATCATGAAATTCGAGGGTTACCCGGGACGCTACGTCTGGCACTGCCACCTGCTCGAGCACGCCGCCAATGAGATGATGCGCCCGTTCGAGGTGGTCGCCCGGCAGAGGTCGGGGTGACTTGTGACATGGCGCCGGCTTGCTGGCCCCCCCGGGGTGGAGTAGCTTTCAGGCGCTTTCTGCAGCATTTTTAGGATTCGCCCCCTTGTTTGGACTCGTCTTCACCCTCGCCGTCACGGTCGTCCCGGCTATGCCGTCGGTTGTCGCGGCTACGCCGTCGGCCGTGCCGTCGATGCCGTCCGCGAGCGTCACCTGTCCGGGGTGGCCGGCGAGCTGCGACGGCGCCTGGGGCGCCTTGACCGTCGATGATTCGGCCGACGCGCCCGCGCAGCCGGCGACAGACGACGGCCCTCGCGACTACGCGACGCCGGCGGAGATCGATTGCCCGACGCCGCCCGAGGCCCCGGCACTTCCCCCCGTGGCGAGCGGCGAGTGCAGCGAGCCGCCGCTCAATCTGTGGTACCGGGTCTCGCGTTATCCCGACAGCGAGCGGCCGCCCGAATCGCTCGTCCCCGCCCCCCGACACGCCCGCGGCAATCGCGGCATGAGCTCGGGTGGCGCGCAGGACGTCGGCCATTGGTCGGCGCCCGACCTGCAACCGCTGGCGCTGTTCGCCCTGCCCGGTTTCGTTTCCACCGGCGCGCGCACTCATTCGGACGTCTCGAGTCGAACGATCCCGGCCCGCGCGCTCGCGCCGCCGGATCGGCCGCCTCGCGCCTGAGCCCGGCTCGAGGTCTCTGGTTTGACGCGCGTGTGGGGAGGGCCGCGCCCCCGCAGGTGCCTGTTTTATCGTCGCGCGGCGCTTTTCGTCTTTCTCGTAAATGGAGCTGATCATGAACAAAGGAACCGTATTGGCATTGTTGCTGGTGGTGCTGGGAGGCGGATACGGCCTCGGGCGCCTGGCGACGCGTGACAAGGACACTTCGAGCCCGGCGGCGGCGACCGCGATGCCGACCGCCAAAGGGCCGAGCGACGGCATCCCGCGCACCCGGGTGGCGCTCGAAGGGCCGATGAGGGGACCGGCGGACGCCAAGGTCACCATCGTCGAGTTCTCCGACTTTCAGTGCCCGTTCTGCAGCCGCGTCGTCCCCACGGTCGACAAGATCTTGAAGGACTACCCGAAGCAGGTCCGGCTCTTCTTCCGCCACAACCCGCTTCCGTTCCACGACAAGGCGCCGCTGGCTGCCGAGGCCGGCGTCGCCGCGGAGGCGCAGGGGAAGTTCTGGGAGATGCACGACAAGATGTTCGGCAACCAGCAGGCGCTGGACCGGGCAGGCCTGGAGAAGGACGCGCAAGAGATCGGTCTCGACATGAACAAGTTCAAGACCGCCCTCGACACCCATTCGGGTAAGGCGCGCGTGGACGCCGACCTGGCGGCCGGCAAGCAGATCGGCGTGCAGGGAACGCCGAACTTCTACATCGACGGCCGCAACGTGACGGGCGCGCAGCCGTACGAGGAGTTCAAGAAGGTCATCGACGACGAGATCTCGCGCGCCGACAAGCTGATCGCCGCGGGGACGGCCCCCGCGATGGTCTACGCCGCCTTCATGAAGGGCGCCAGCGCGACCCCCCCGCCCCCGCGGCGGGCAAGGCTCCGGGCGCCGGCACCGAGGTCTACAAGGTCGCCGTGGGCGACGCGCCGACCCGCGGCGGCAACCAGCCGAAGGTCACGGTCA
>CAWKBC010000041.1:0-80417 GCA_963847705.1 uncultured Pseudomonadota bacterium
GCACGTGGTCGAAGCGCTGGGCGATCTCCAGCGCGGCGGGCGTCTGGCCGGCGACGAGCTGCAGCGTCTTCATCAACAACCCGCCGAAGTCGGTGGCGTTGGCCGCCGCCAGCCGCTCCTCGTAAAGCTTGTAGGCCTTGCCGATCACGTCGTCGAAGTAGTCGTCCGAGTTGAACGCGTCCGCCGTCGTCCCGTTGTTCTTGGCGCGGTCGATCGCCGAGAGGACCTGCCGCACCGGGAACATCCGCTCCGGGACCTTGAGGTCGGTCAGCACCCGGCCGAGGAGTCGCTTCTGGTCGTCGTCGTCGTAGATGACGAAGTCCTTGCGCAGCCCGACCGCCTCGCCCCACGTGCGCAGGATGCGGGCCGAGATGGCGTGAAACGTCCCCACCCACAGGCCGCGGCTGCCGACCTTCATCCGCTCCCAGAGCAGCTTGTCGACCCGCTCGCGCAGCTCGCCGGCCGCCTTGTTGGTGAAGGTGACGGCGACGATGCGGCGTGGGTCGGCGCCGGTCGCCACCAGGCGCGCCAGCCGGTAGGTGATGACCCGCGTCTTGCCCGAGCCCGCACCGGCCACCACCACCATCGGCCCGGGCGGCCGCAGCACCGCCTCCAGCTGCGCCGGGTTCAGCTCCCGCGCCAGCACCTCGGGCGAAAACGGCGCGGGGCGCTGCTCGGTCGGCTCAGGCGCGGCGGGGGCTGCTTCCATCCGCGCTTACTCTGTCAAATCGGGGCGCGCGAGGCGATCCCCATTTCGGATTTCGCGGTTGGCGCCGCGGGCTGGTTACGACGCCCGGCTGGTGATGCCGCGGTGGCGCAGCAGGTCGGCGATCTGGGCGATCACCTCGTGCTCGGGCTCGGTGCCGGTGATGCGCAGGTCGCAGGCCATGGTGCTCGAGCCGCTGGGGTCGACGTCGATGAGCAGCATCGGCGCGTCGGGGGCCAGCGCCTGCACGGCGGTCGCGTCCGCGAGGCCGATGGCGTTGGTGGTCGACACCACGATGAGGCCGGCGTTCAACAACAGGTGGGCGACCTCGCCGAACCTGCGGACCAGCTCGGACTGCGCGGCGTCGACCCACAGGTCGTGATCGACGCCGAGGAGCACGTTCTGGCCGTCGAGCATGTAGACGTTGCGCCCCGCCTCGAACAGCGCCTTTTCCAGCGCGCGCGCGTGGGTGTGCTTGCCGGTGCCGGCCTTCCCCACGAACATGATCAGCGCCGAGCGGTGGCCGTGGCGCGCGGCGCGGTCGGCGCTGGTGACGCCCCCGGGAACCCAGTTGAAGTCCCGCACGCGCGCCTCGGCGCGCAGGTCGCCGAGCTCGTCGGAGACGGCGGCGGTGATGATCCCGCCCCCCGCCACGTCGTAGCCGTCGACGATCACGAACCGTCCCGTCGCCTCGCAGTCGGCGGTCAGATCGAAGGCCACCGGCTGGCGCAGCTCGAGGACCACGTCGGCCACGTCGTTGCGGCCGACTTCGTCCTTCTCCAGCCGATGATCGAGCTGGCTGGCGTCGATGACCTTGTTGATCTTCTGCAGTTGCACCGGCAGCGCCGCCGTGCCGAGCTTGATCTTGTAGTCGCGCCCGCGGACCAGCGGCTTCTTGCCGAGCCAAATCAAGTTGGTGCGGATCCGCGTGGAGACCTGGGGCGGCTTGTCGACGTGGCTCATCACCTCGCCGCGGGTCACGTAGATCTCCTCGGAGAGGGCGAACCCGGTCGACCAGCCGGCGTCGATGCTGGTGCGCGGGGCGGTGTTGAACCCCTCGATGCTCTTGATGGTCGAGATCTTGTTGGACGGCGAGAAGACCACCTTGTCGCCGACCGCCACCTTCCCGGCCTCGATCCGCCCGGCGAAGATCCGGCGATCGTCGCCGTGCTCGGTGAACTTGTAGACCGCCTGCAGCGGCATCCGCAGCGGCTGGTCGCTCTTGGACGGCGCCTTGGGGAGTGTGTCGAGCAGCTCGAGCAGGGTCGGCCCGTCGTACCAGGGGGTCTCCTTGCCGCGCGTGGCCAGGTTCACGCCGGCGACGGCGGCCACCGGCACGAACTGCCGGGGGCTGACCGCGCCGATCCCCTCGAGAAACGCCCGGTACTCGGCCTCGATCTTCTTGAAGTGGTCCTGGTCGTACTTGACCAGGTCCATCTTGTTCACGCAGACCACCACCTGCCGGATGCCCAGCATCGAGAGGATGTAGCCGTGGCGCCGGCTGTTCTCGCGCACGCCCTCCTTGGCGTCGATCACCAGCACCGCCGCCTCGGCGCGCGCGGCGCCCGAGATCATGTTCTTCAGAAACTCGATGTGCCCGGGGGCGTCGATGATGATGTAGTCGCGCGTCTTGCTCTTGAAGAAGCAGCGCGCGGTGTCGATGGTGATCCCCTGGTCCTGCTCGTCGGAGAGCGCGTCCAGCAAGAACGCGTACTCGAACGGCTTGCCGGTCCGCTCGCACTCGCGCCGCACCGACTCCAGCTTCCCCTGCGGCAACGCCCCCGTGTCGGCCAGCAACCGCCCGACCACCGTGCTCTTGCCGTGATCGACGTGCCCGACGATGACGACGTTGAAAGTATCGCGCTGGGCCTCGCTCATACTCGTCGAACTCCTATCATATCGACCTCTGTCCAAGCACCGGAAGGGCGAGCTTTGCTCGCCCGGCCAACGACACGGGCAACAAGGAACCGGCTGGTGGGGGGACTGGTCCCCCCGCCCCTGGTCACATGTACCCCTTGCGGCGCAGCTCCTCGAGGCCGTGCTTGCCGTCCTGCAGGCGGCCGGAGCGCTCGGCGATGTTCCGCAGCGAGCCGCTCTTGAGCTCGGTGATGATGTCGTCCACGTTCTTCGAGGTGCTCTTGATGGGCGACTGACAGGGGCCGCAGCCGAGGCTGCGGTAGCGCGTTCCACTCCCCTGGTCGTAGTAGAGCGACACCGTGGGGATGCTCTCCCGCTTGATGTACTCCCAGATGTTCAGCTCCGTCCAGTCGAGGAGCGGGTGGATGCGCACGTGCGTCCCCGGCGCGAAGTCGGTCTTGAACTGGTTCCAGAACTCGGGCGGCTGATCGCCCACGTCCCAGTCGTCGTTCTTGTCACGCGGCGAGAAGTAGCGCTCCTTCGAGCGGCTCCCCTCTTCATCGGCGCGCGCGCCCACGATGACGCCGGTGTAGGGGGCGTGGTCCGGATCGACCTCGTACTTGCCAGTCTTGAGGTTCATCCGCATCCGCTCGCCCGTGCCGTGCAGCGTGGCGGCCAGCGCCCCGCTCTTGAGCTTGCCGCAGCACTCGGTGCGCGCCGACGCTTGCTCCTCGGCGGTCATCTTGGGGTTCGCCTTCAGCTTCTCGGGGAAGGTGTCCTTGGCCGCCAGCGCCGCTTTGTTCTGGCCGACGATCATCTGCAGCTTGTACTCCATGGCCAGACGGTCGCGGTAGGCGATCATCTCGGGGAGCTTGTAGCTGGTGTCGATGTGGACCAGCGGGAAGGGGATGTGGCCGAAGAACGCCTTGCGCGCCAGCCAGAGGAGAACCGTCGAGTCCTTCCCGATCGACCACAACATGCAAAGGCGCTCGAAGTGACGGAACGCTTCCCGGAAGATGTAAACGCTCTGCTGTTCGAGTTGCTCCAGGTGATCCATGAACCGCTTATCTTGCCACAGGGACGGCTGGACGGCGCGTCAGCTCAGTTCGGAGCTGCCAGGAGCTCACGCTCCGCTTCGCGCAGCGTCTGCTTCCACTCAGGATCTCCAGGAACGGCCGCCACGGCCTTCCGGTAGAGCCTCACCGCGTCGCCGATCCGCCCGAGCCGCCGCAGATGATCGCCGTAGTCGACCAGCGTCTGATGGCAGCCCTCCCGATCGTGCTGCAGCGCCGCCTGAAACAGCTCCGACGCGCGCGAGGTGTTGCCGGCGAAGCCATGCTCCAGCGCCGCCTGGTGCAGCGCCCAGTGATCGTCGGGCTCGAACGCCAGCGCCAGGTCGTAGGCGTCGGCCGCGTCGGTGTGGCGCTCCATCTCGGCGTAGATGTCGCCGCGGATCGCCGCGATGAAGAAGGGATCGCCTCCGCGACTGCCGGCCTCCCCTATTGCTTCGAGCGCCTCCAGGGTGCGGCCCTGCTCGAGCAGGACCTGCGCCAGCTTGGCGTAGCCGAGCCCGTAGGTCGCGTCCATCGCCACCACCTGGCGAAACGCCGCCTCGCCCTCCTTGAGGTGTCCCGCCTCCAGCTCGGCGTCGCCGAGCTCGCGCCATCCGTCGACCAGCGCCGGGTTGAGCTCGATCGCGCGCTTGGCGACGGCCGCCGCGTCGGGGGCGCGCACGGCGTTGAGCGCCTCGGCGAGAAATGCCTGTGCGGCGCCCAGATCGACCAGGGCCGGGAGAGCGGCGACCGCCCGCGCATCGCGCGCGGCCTGGGCGGCACGCCCCGCCTCGAGCTCCTCGCGCGCGGCCTGCAACCGGGCCAGCCCCTCGCGCAGGGCCGGCGTCGGCGCCCGCAGCTTGGCCAGATCGCGATCCAGCGGATCGAGCGCCGCCACGATGCGGACCGCCAGCGCCCCGACGTTCGAGATCGGACCGGTGAAGGACTTGCCGGAGCCCTTGCCCGACGCCTTGTCGGTCTCCTTGCCGGCTTTCTCGCCGACTTTCTGGCCGTCCTGCTCCGTCTCCGACGGCTCGGCCAGCGCGGCCAGCGCTTCGCCGCGCCAGAACGCCGCCGTGGCCACCGTCGCCTCGCCAAGGAGTGCCCGCGCCGCCGCCACCGCGGCCGTGTCGCCCCGCTCGGCCGCCAGCACCGAGACCAGCGCCGCCGCGTCGAGCCGCGCGTCGTCGTCGCGCGCGCCGATCGGCTCGAGCGCGATCGCGTCACTGAACGCCCGCAGCGCCCCCTCTTGATCTCCGACGCGCACCGCGCGCATCCCGATCGCCAGCATCAGAGCCGGCGTGGGGGGCGTCGCGGCGCGCAGGGCCGCCGCCAGCGTCGCGTCGATCTCCGCCGCGCGCCCTTCGGGCTCGAGCAGCTCGGCGAAGTCGAGCCAGTGGTCGGCAAGGCCGGGATCGCGGTGGCAGCGCGCCTCACAAAGAGAGATGGCTGATTCGCCCGGCACACCGACCGAGGCCAGCTCGGCGCAAAGCACGTGCAGGAAGCGCAGGCACGAGGTCCCGACCCGATCGACCCCCTGCTCGGTCACCTCGACCACCGGCCATTCGCCGTCGCCGCTCGCCTCTTCGGCGTCGAGCGCGTACCGGCGCCCCGCCCGATCGACGATCGGCCACAGCCCGGCCGGCCAGTGCGAGATCCCCGGCGTCCGGCGTGCGCCCGAGACCCGCGCCACCGCCTCGTCCATCGTGAGGAGCCGCGTCTCAGGACCAAGCAGGCCACCGTCGTGGGCGGCGAGAAAAGCCGCCAGCCCGGGCGGCGGCGCCATCCCCATGACCGACTGGAACCGGGCCAGCCCGTCAGGCGCGACGCCCCGGAACAGGACCGCGTCCGGCAGCGCGGAGACCACCCGTTCTATTTCGCCGATCAGCGTACGGGCGGGCTCCTTCATGCCGACGGTTTAGTCCGCCATCTCCTGACAAGCAAGCCCGGCCAGGCCCCACGCGCCGAGACTGGCCCAAGACTGACCCGGACCGACCAAGGACCGTTCCGAAGACCGGCTGACGACCAGGCAAAATGCGGCACCCGAACCGTCAATTGGCCCAGTGCGTCTTCGGCCGACCAGCCAACCGCCTGGCGAGCCCGCAGATCTGGGCCTTCGAGCCGCCCTGAAAAAACAGGCGTAGTTGTTTGTAGCCCATCATCCAAAAAAAAAGCTCGCTCAAGTCGGTCGCACCGTGAGAAACTTGAGTAGGTTTTCGCCGCGGCCACCATGGGAAGAATCCTTCTATGCGACGACGAAGAGTCTCTGTGCCGGAGCCTGGGGCGCATTCTGCGCTCGGCGGGTCATGAAGTTGTCACGCAGAACGGCGAGCAGGGTCTGGCCCGCCTGCGCCAGGAGCGGTTCGACCTCATCCTGACCGACATCCGCATGCCGGATGTCAGCGGGTTCGACATCCTGGCCGCCGCGCGTTTGCACGCGCCCGGCACCCCGGTCATTGCCATGAGCGGCAGCGCCGAGATCCCGGACGCCGTGCGGGCGATGCACGCCGGCGCGCGCGACTTCCTGATCAAGCCGTTCGAGACGCGCACGCTGGAGGAGTCAGTGGCAGCGCTGCTGAAGCCCACGCCGCCCGAGCCGGAGCCCGACGCGCTCGCCTGGCGCGACAAGCACGCCCCCTGGCTGCTCGGCAACGACGCCAGCCTGCTTCCCGCGCTGGGTTTGCTGGCCCAGGTGGCCGACACCAGCTGCACCGTCCTCATCACGGGCGCGTCAGGAACCGGCAAGGAGCTGGTCGCGCGCTCACTGCACGCCGGCTCGGCGCGCAAGAACAAGCCGTTCGTGGCGGTGAATTGCGCCGCCATCCCGGCGAACCTGGTCGAGTCGGAACTGTTCGGTCACGCCAAGGGCTCGTTCACCGGCGCCTCGAGCGCGCGGACCGGCCGGTTCGCGCAGGCCGACACCGGCACGATCTTCCTCGACGAGATCGGCGAGATGGAGATTGGCGTCCAGGCCAAGCTGCTGCGCCTCATTCAGGACGGCGAGCTCTACCCCGTCGGCGAAGAGACCCCCACCCGCATCGACGTCCGCATCCTGGCCGCCACCAACCGCAACCTCGAACGCGAGGTGGCCGCCGGAAAGTTCCGCGCCGATCTCTACTGGCGCCTCAACGTCATCCCGGTCGAGATGCCGTCGCTGCGCGAGCGCCCGGGCGACATCGCGCCCCTGGCCGAGCACTTCCTGCGCCGCTCGAACGAGCGGCACAAGCGAGCCGTCGTCGGCTTCGAGCCCACCGCGGTGGGCGCGCTCGAGGCCTATCAGTGGCCCGGCAACATCCGCGAGCTGGAGAACCTGGTCGAGCGGCTGGTGATCGTCAAAGGCAAAGGGACGATCGCGATGACCGATCTGCCGCAGGCGGTCCGCACCCCCCGCTCCCTGACGCCCAGCAAGGGAACGCCGATCCCCGGCCTGCCCGAGGACGGGACGGATCTGCGCGCCATGCTGGAGGCGGTCGAGGACCGCATGATCGGCGAGGCGCTGGAGCGCACCGGCGGCAACAAGAACCGCGCCGCCGAGCTGCTGGGATTGAACCGAACGACGTTGGTCGAAAAGCTCCGCCGCAAGCGCGTCGCGTAGGGCACCTTCGGCTCGGTGCGCGCTAAGCTGCCTGCGTGAACGTTCAGCTGTTCGGGACCAAGAAGTGCGCGGAGACGCGCAAGGCCGAGCGTTGGTTCAAGGAGCGCCGGGTCACGTTGCACGTCGTCGACCTCGCGCAAAAAGGGATGGCGCCCGGCGAGCTGCGCAACGTCGCCGCGCGCGCCGGCGGCTGGGAGGCGCTGATCGATCGCGGCGGGAAGCGCTACCTCGACAAGGGCCTCAAGTACGCCGCGCCGACCGGGCCGCGCATCGAGCAGGCGCTGGTCGACGATCCGCTGCTGCTCCGCACGCCGATCGTCCGCTCGGAAGGGCGCGCGACCGTGGGGTACGTGCCGGAGATCTGGGAGACCTGGCTTGGGTGAGCGCTACGCGATCGTGACGAAGAGTTAACTTCCCCTCGACGCAACTGCGTTTAATGTCGAGGGTAGAAAAACGTAGCACCCGGTGGAGCCGAACGGGGAAGAGGTTGGTCGAGGTAGGCGAGGCCCCACCCGGTGTGCGTTCTAAAAAACAGCGTGGGCAGTCGGATCTTCGCGGGAGTGGGTGGCTTCCGTCTTCGCGTATCGAGATTCTCGTCGCGAGGAGCCTTTGGGCGGAGAAAGATTCGGTGCCCACGCTTCTGCTATGCCGGTGGTCGTGGCTTTTCGTTGAGAGCATCGACGAACAGGCTGTCGGCGAGGCCAGCCAGGCCCGGGGTCCAGCGGGCGAGATGGCAGAGTACCTGTGAGGCTCTGACGACGGTGGCCGACAGAGGCTCCAGCAGGTCGATGTCGCTGGGCTGAGCGTTCAGCGAAAGGAAGCCGTCGGGAGAGAGCGAGGTCGGGCCGACGAGCGCCGAGAACAGGCGTCGCATCTCTCCCGGTGTCCAGGCCCGCACGCGGAAACCGTACGGCGGCCGGTGCACGCGACGGAGCGAGTCGCGGGCGCGCTCCAGCAGTGCCGTCGTCTGATTGTAGAGTTGTCGAGCGCCGAGAACGTTCGCCAGTTGCACGCGAACCTTCCCTCCAGGACGGGTCACGCGGGACATCTCGCGGACGATCTCCGTGACGACGGCCTTGTCCAGATGCTGCAAGACGGAGTAGGAAAACGTCACGTCGATGCTGTCCGTGTCGAAGGGAAGGTGGCGGGCATCGGCCACCACATAGGCGACCTCGAGCCCCAGCTGCCGAGCGACGCGTCTTCCGGCAAGAGCTGCGGTCAGCGAGGGGTCGACGGCGACTGCCTTGAACCCCGCCCGACTGGCAGCGAGCGCCCAGCGGCCCCAGTTGGAACCGACGTCCAAGAGGACGTCGCCCGACCTGGGGAGAAGGCGAATCTCGGGAATCGGATAGCGAAGCAGTGGTCGCCGGTAGTGGCGGTAGAGCTGGCCACAGGTCGCCGTCAGCCAGCGCTCGACGAAGGGATCGACGAAGGGATCGACGACGGGATCGACGACGGGATCGACGACGGGATCGACGACGGGACTCCCCGCGGCGGCGGCGGTCACCTGTTCTCGATGAGCTGCGACATCCTGGGTGGTGGTCCACCACGTGTGGTGGGTCCGAGGCCGATCCTCGCGCAGGAGAACCGGCACGCCCGCCACGAGGGGGAAGGAGTGCCGGGCAGGGCAATCCAAGGTCTGGTCTCTGGTGGCGAGACGAAGACCGTCGTAGGGACAGGTCAGGTGCCGGTCGAGCCAGGGTTCGATCCAGCTCACGAGGCTTCTGGCCCCCAGCAAGGGCCCGATCTCAACGGACCGGATCCGGCACTGACGCCACCAGGCCCTGACCACTCAGCTCGGCAAGCAGCCCTCCAATGTCCCGTGTCAGGACCGCCGCATCGACCTCGTACTTCCCGCGCAGCTCTTCCACCAGCTCGGTCAGCATCAGAGGGCGGACCAACAGGCGAAAGACATCAGCACCGACTTGGTTCACTCTCCACGTGGTGCCCGTAGCCAGGTCCACCAGGAGCAATCCACCCTGGGACGTGTTCCTCGAGACCACGTTCGGGCAAACTCGGTAGCGAACCCCCGCAGCCACCTCCGGACTATACAACCCGGTAGCTCCAACACATGTACAAGCTCGACCACTATCTCGGCATGATGCGCGATCGCCGCCGGATCGAGGCCCACGCTGAGGCCGTGCGGCGCGTGGTCAAACCTGGCGACGTGGTGCTCGACCTCGGGGCGGGGACCGGGGTGCTCTCCTTCATGGCCGTGCGCGCGGGCGCCGGACGGGTCTACGCCGTCGACCCCCATCCGATCATCGAGATCGCCCAGGAGGTCGCCGCCGCCAACGGGTTGGCGGAGCGCATCGCCTTCATTCAGGCCGACGCCCAGACCGTCGAGCCACCGGAACAGGTCGACTGCCTGATCGGCGACGTGCGCGGCGCCCTGCCGATCCTGGGCGACAATCTCGACCTCTGGGAGCGGGTGCGCCGCCGATGGTTGCGTCCAGAGGGGAAGACCATTCCGGTGAGCGACGACATGTTCGTTGCCGTGGTCGCCGCGCCGAAAGCACACGCGCGCGTCGTCGACTGGGGCGAGCCACGCCCTGAGGCCCACTACGACGTCGTTCGTCAGTTCGCCTCGGACATGACGTCATCCGCGAGATTCGATCCGGGAGAGGTCGTCTCGGCGGCGCAGAAATTCTGCTCTGTCCGCTACACGCAGGAGAACCCGAGAAAGTTCCAGCGCGAGCTTCGATTCGAGGTGAACGGCGACGTCACCATCACCGGATTGGCCGCCTGGTTCTCGGCGACGCTCGCAGAGGGTGTCTGGTTCGACACCTCGCCCGGGTCGGGGACCATGATCTACGGCCAGGCGTTCTTTCCATTGAGCAGACCGAGGCCCGCGCGCAAGGGCGAGGTCATCGTGGTCGATCTGGCGGCACATCGGATATCGTCCAATACAATCTGGAACTGGCGCATCGGAGCAGAGACCGACCCCCGCTGGGAAGAGAGCCACTCCACGTTCCGAGGCGAAGCCTTGGGCCTCAACCGTCTGTCATTGATGGAGGGGACCCGATCTCCCGCATTGTCGACCGAGGGTGTCCTGGTCCGCCAGATTCTGAACGCCGTCGACGGTGAGACGTCGGCGCGAGCGATCGCCGAAGCCATCGCCGCCGCTGGAGCGAACAGCCTCTCGTCCGTGGACGAGGCGCTCTCTCAGGTGATCCGGGTGATGGGGCTGTACGCAAAGTGAACGGGCCGGTCCCCGAAGCCCCGCGCTTCAGCTTATTCACGTAGACTCGTCCTGTGAGTCTCAAGACTCGGCGCGTCCTCCTGATGGTCGCGATGGGAGCGATCGTCTTCGAGCCCTTCCTGTTCGCCGGATCGTTCGCTGGTGACGCCGAGGTTCATCTCGTCTTTGCCGAGAGCGCCTCCCACGGGAGGTTCTTCGAGTTCAACCCGGGAGAGCGCGTCTCCGGCGAGACGAGCCCAGGCTACATGTTGCTGGGCGCGGCTCTGTTCCACGTGATGCCCGCCCACTGGGTCCCTGTCGCGTTGAAGTTGCTCGGACTCGGGGCGTGGTACCTGCTCTGCTGGCTGGTCTACCGCGTCGCCACGAGCATCTTCGCTGCCGACGGCGAGGAACGCCGCGCCTGGCCAGCGGTCGCCGCGGTGACGGCCGCGCTCATTCCCGGGTCCGTCTACAACGCAAACGTCGGGATGGAAAATGGTCTGTTCGCGGCGGTTGTTTGGTGGTGGATCGAGCTCGCCGATCGATGGAGCTGGTTCCGCCCCGCGGAGCCTCGGGCGGAGGAAGGGCCGCTCGGCCGAGAGCTCGCGCTGGCCACCTTGCTGGGCGTCTCGTGCTGGCTGCGCCCCGAGGGATTCGTGCTCGCCGGTGCGGCCCACGCCTCTCGATATTGGACGGCGCGGCCTCGAGCGCGGCGCTGGCTGGCCGGACTGTCCCTGGTCGTCGTCATCGGGCTGGCGAGCGTCGTCTTCCAGTTCGCCTGCACCGGTGACTGGGTCGCGACCTCCATCCTCTCCCGCCGTGTTCTGACGATGTCGAGATCTCTGTCCCTGGGGCCGCTGGCCATCGACCCCACGTTTGCGGGGCGCCTGCTCCTCTATTTCCCTTTGACGGCCTGCTTCGTCTGGGGTGTTTGCCGACGGCAGAGCCCTGGTTCCGAGCTGGAGAAGTTCCTTCTGACGTTGCTGGCCCTCTTCTTCGTTTTCTACACGTGCGTCACCGGTTCCGCCCAGCTCAGCCGCTACGTGATCTTCTTGATGCCAATCTTCGCCATCGGCGCGGCGCACGGTGCGCGTGCTCTTTGGGAGAGCGGAGAGCGCAACCAGCGGCAGCTGCTGGCAGTCGCGGCCCTGGTATTCGGCGTCACCAATGTCGCCGAGCTCTGGTACCGTCGAGGGCACTACTCACAGGATCTCCTCAGCAGCGCCATGACAGCCCCTCGAGAGCGCCGGGCGCAGACTGATGCTCTCCTGAACGAGCTGGACCAACCATCGAAGCGCCCCGTCGTTCTGGCGTTGGAGGCCGTTCAGGCCCGATACGAGCTGGACGGCCGGATCACGATTCGGTCGCTCGACGGGCGCGTCGACCGCGCCCTGCTGGCGTTCGTTCACGCCGGCGCAATCGACCATATCGGATATCTCAAGGCGCGCGGCGTGGACTACCTTTTCAAGCCGCCGTCATACAATCGGGATCTCTCGGTCTGGTCCCTCTCGGACCTGGCCACCCTCAAACCTGGCGAAGCCGTCCGTCGTGACGGGCTGCGGTTGCGGCGTCTCACCTCGGCGGCCTTCGCCGTCGAGACAGCAGATTCGCCGGCCCGCTGAACTTGACACGGCCGGGAGCCTTCCAAACACTGTCTGTTCCATGAAGGATGATCCCCGAGCCCCGCTGGCCCCTCCGGCGGTCGTCATGCAGCCCACCGAGAGCGGTGCGGTTCTGATGGACCCGGTGACGGGCGACTGCTTCGAGCTCAACCGACTCGGCGCCGAGATTTGGAGCCTCCTGGCAGCAGGTGATTCGTCCTCGCAGATCGCGACCAAGCTGGCCCTCAGATATGAGGTCCCCGAGATGACGGTCGCGGCCGACGTGCAGACCCTGGTCGCCGA
This sequence comes from uncultured Pseudomonadota bacterium, assembly GCA_963847705.1. Classification (GTDB taxonomy): domain Bacteria; phylum Myxococcota_A; class Polyangia; order Fen-1088; family Fen-1088; genus JADGRB01. Next base: position 12,296 of record CAWKBC010000041.1, read on the forward strand.
TCTGGCGCGACATGGTCTCCTCGACCTTCGGGACCGATGACCAGAATCGCGCATCACGCGCTGCTGAAGTTCGACGCCGCAGCCCTGCTACTGGATCTGCGATCGGGCGGTCTTTTCCAGCTGAACGAATCGGCGACCTTCGTCTGGGAACACTGGCTGGGGGAGATGACCACCGGGGAGATCGCATCGGCGCTCGCCCAGACTTACAGACTCCCCCTCGAGACCGCCGGTGAGCACGTCGCGGCGGCGCTGGCGAGCAAGGCGATCGCGGCTCCGCCACCCACCGAGTTCGTCTACGAGCGTTGGGCGAACCGGTACCTGTTTTCCCGCGGGGCCGAGTCGATTCTGACCGTCGACGATCGGGGCGGCGCGATCGCGCTCGCCGAATCCTCGCCGATCGCGGTCGATGACCTCCGCAACGTGTTGCTGGCGATCTCGCCCAAGCTCCTGGCGCTGCGCGGTCACTGCGTGCTGCACGCCTCCGCGGTGCTGCTGGGGAGCGAGGTCTTGGCATTCTGTGGCGAGAGCGGCGCGGGAAAGACGACGACCGCGCGAGCGCTGGCGCAGGCAGGCGCCAGCCTCGTTTGCGAAGACAAGCTGGTGATCCAGAGGCGAGGCGATTGCGTCGAAGCGGTGACCGGCATCGAGGCGATGCTGTTGCGCTGGTCGCAGGCGGCGGCAGAGACCCTGCTGACTGGCACGGCGGCCCCTTGCCCCGATCTCGATCACTCGGACGGCCGCCAGCCTCTTGCCCTGCGCGAGATCGGGTTCATCGATGCGACGCGCCGCAAGGGTGGAGAGATCGCGGCCGTCCCGCTGACCCCGCTGGCAGGCGCTGCCGGTGTCTTTCGTAACACCTTCTACGGCTCCGACGTCTCAGGCGACTGGGCGCGACAGCTCCACCTGGCCGGGGAGATCGCCCACCGAGTCGCCACCTACGAGCTCACGATGCCGGCCGGGACGGAGCGGCTGCCGGCGGCGGCGGCGAATCTGGCGCGGCGGGGATCGCTCAGATCGCGATGACTGCGTCGTAGCGCTCGGTCGCCGGATCGGACTCCAGCCAGGCGTGGCCGGACCCCGGTCGGCCGCCCAGCTGCAGACCGGCGAAGAACCGCTCGCGCGCAGCGCCTCCGTCGAGCGCAATCTCGATCAGCGCCCGCCGCACGCAGTTCTGGCCGCCCGGCAACCGCCGGTCGACCGCGCCAATCAGCCGCTTCAGTCGTCTGCGCGCAGCCGGAGAGCGTGCCCCGCGCGCGACACCGCCGCACCGGGCCACGGCCACCGCCCGATGGAGGCTCAGCTCCCGTCTCCATCGATCGACCAGGGGGATGAGCCGTACCACCCCCCAAAGATCCCGGGCCAGCCCGGGAGCGCCTCTCAAACCAGACGAGGACATGGCCCCGAACAAACCTCCCGAGGCCTCAGCCAGCTTGGTTCGGTTTGATCGTCGGATTCGCGTCCGGAGAGGTCCCGGTGCTGCCGGCGAGCAGATCTCTCGCGTTCCCCACCAGAGTCAACGTCGGCGCTTCATATCGCGAAACGGGCGAACCCACACGCTCGCCCATCGAACCTGCCGGGACTTCGCCATTTCCACTCTTGGGATCGCTCATCTGGTCAGCTCCGGCCACTATTGTAATTGAAAACCCCGCGAAGCCAAGCCTCAAGACCGCCAAGCGCCAGGACCGTGGAGAGGCTCTGTGCCGGGAGTGTGGCGCCACCATTCAGCGCGGTCTCGAACATTGCGCGCGCGATCCCGCGATCCACGAATGGGGAGCTCACCCACGCACCCGTCCGAAAGAAAGGAGCCAGGCTCGGAACGGTGCGTCGCGCCGTGGCCTTCCAGACGTCGGTCCACGGTTTCTGGCCCCTGCGACCCGCGAACTCGGGCGGAAGGAGCGGACCGAGGGCGTCCCGTCCGGTGCGTCGGTGATGCCCCCGCGGATCCCGTTGCGCCCAGGGGAGGGCCATGACGCATTCGATCAGTCGAACGTCCGCGTGCGGCAGGCGAACCTCGAGACCGTCCTCGCTTCCGTAGTCGGTCATCCCTTCGATCTGCGCTCCCGTGCGGGGGCGTGTGAGCCGCGCCCAGAGATCCGCCAGCAGGTGTGAGGACCAATCGACCGAGGGGAGCTCGAGCAGCTCCGCTGAAGGGGGATAGATCTCTCGCAGGCGAGGGCCCATCCACTCGGGAGGGGGCGCGAAACCACCCTCGAGCCGATGCGCGATCGTTGGGGCCAGGGCCGGATTGAGGATGCCGAGCCCCCAGTCGATGGTGTGTCGAAGCGCCGAGAAGCCGAGCCCCGCGCGACGCACGTGGCGAAGCACGATGTCCAGCCGCGCACGGCGGACGAAGTCGCGCAGGACGCCTCCGGCGTACCAGACCTCGTCTCCCATGAACCCCGAGACGAGGACGCGGGCGCCCTTCTGCCGTGCAATCTCCAGATCACGCCGAGGGCCCCCGGCCAACCCGATCCGGACAGTGGGCGCACCCCGGAAGACACCAGGGAACGACGAGGAGGTCTCCTCGATGATGTTCCAGCGAAGCCCTTCGAACGAGACACGCGACGCGACCGCGTCCATGTAGTTCGACTCGTCGCAGGCGAACCCAGGCGCCAAGGCCGAGACCATGATCAGCGGCGCGCGGCCGGGTTCGGATCGGTAGACCTCCTCTGCGGCCATGAGGATGGTGCTCGAATCGAAGCCGCCACTCGAATGGGCCACGATCGGATGGTCGGACTCGAGTCGATCGCGCACCGCTCTCCGAAACACACTCCGCAGGCGTTCACAGTTCTCGTCGTACGACAGAGAGGTATCGGGCGTCGCCGGCGGCATCCAGTACCGACTCTCCACCACCTCACGCGCGGTCGCGATCAAACGGTGGCCTGGCCGAAGGCGAACGAAACCTCGAAAGAGTGTCCGTCTTGGATCGGACACATGCTCGCTCAGCAGATCCAGAATCTGAGGGGCGGCGAGCTCGTCCAGCGGATCGTTCAGCAGCGGCATGAGCTGATGCAGCCGAGAGGCCACGACGATCCCCTCGGACGCCTTTCGAAAGAACAGGGGTCTCGTCCCCAGATGGTCCCGTGCGGCGAACAGGATTCGCCGATCGTCGTCCCAGGCCGCGAAGGCAAAGTCGCCGACCAGATGGCGTGGACTCTCCGGGCCCCAGCGCAGGTAGGCCTGCCTTGCCAGCTCGAGATCCGCGCACTCTCCTTGTGACGCGGCTATCCCCAGCTCGGCGAGCAGCTCGGGACGGTTGTAAAGACGCACGTCGCCGCAGAACAAGAGCCCGCGGGCGGCATCCCAGGAGGGCGCCGCCTGCTCATCGCGCCGGACCACGGCCCATCGGCTCAGACCGGCGGCGCCGTGAGGCGACTCGGCGAACCTGGTGCCCTCGGACGGATCCAGTGGAGGCGCCTCGAAAAGGCGCCGGGCAGTTGCCCTCACCGGCGGGCCGTCGACGAAAGCTGCCGCTAGTCCAAAGACAAACACAATCGCCAGCGCGCCCGGTTTCTCAAGCCGGCGCCAGCCCGGAAGGGGCCAGGGCTCTCAGTAGAATACGACGACTCGCCCCACCTTGCCGGGCGCAAACTCGCCGATGGCGAAGTCGGCGTATCCATCCTCGTTGGAGTCGACAATGAGGCTCATCCCTCCGTAGCCCTCCCAGTTGCCCGGGAAGTGATTCGGGGCCTTGACGATCGAGGGGACCACAGCGGCTTGAGCGGCCGCCACGTCTACGATTCCCGACATCGAGGCGAGGGCGTTCCCGTTCACGATGTAGATCGGCGTGCCCGTTTCGGACTGTCCGGCCACCACGAGATCCGGAACCGTGTCGCCTCCGATGAACGAGACACCTTGCGAAGTCCCTTTGACGCCTCCGCCAAGATTCACGACGCCGAACGAGTTGCCCGCCGTGGTGTCCTCCAACCGTACGGTGGGAGCCGGCGCGCTTCCGGATGCGCCCAGGAGCGGTCCCATCGACGCAGTACCCAAGTTGACGTCCACGAACGGCGGAGTTGCGGAGGTCGCAGCGACCGATACGGCGCCCGGACCTCCGATCGACCCCAGGAATCCAAGATCGAATCCGTAGAAGTCGGCGGCGGTCGTGACCGTCGAGTCGTTCGCCCCGCTCGCGGTCAACACACCCGTCGGGGCCTGTCCCGCGAACGCGTAGATTGCGCTCGCGCCGGGCGCCGACGTGACCAGCGAGGCCCCGGCCGGGCTGGGGAAGAACTGGCCGATGCCGATGGTCGTCAGGCCCAAGAACCCGCCCGCGACCGTCCCGTCGACTTCGATGGTCCCGGCGCCGGGGATCGTCCCTGACGCAAACGCGCTGCTGCCCTTCACGATGAGGAGACTCCCGGCGTTCGTCTTGGCCAGGGCGAAGCCAATCGCCAGATCGTCGGACCCGCTTCCGTCGAAGTTCCCGAGCCGCGCCATTCCCGCCGGCTGGATCGACCCCACTCCGCCGGCAAACGTCCCGTCGGCGGTCAGAATGTAGTTCGCCTGCGTGTCTGTCAGCGTCGCGGGCCAGCTGTTCGTCGTTCCCCAGGAGGAGGGCGGGTTCTTGCGGCTGAAGATGTAGATCTTCCCGCCGCCGCCGTCGTTCGGCGACGCGATCGCGATATCGGCAAGCCCGTCTCCATCCAGGTCACCCGCGTTGACGACGGCCTGGCCAAAGTCAGCGACCGTCCCCGTGATCGTGATCGAAGGTGTCGAGGCATATCCAGCCGCGGTGCCGAAGTAGATGTAGGCATGATTGCCGCCGTCAGCGCCGACAATCAGATCGGAGAACCCGTCCGCCGTGAAGCTCAGGCTTCCCGCCGTTCCGAAGTCCCCGGAGCCGTCGAGATCCTGCCCGATTCCGTCGGTGCCGGTTCCAGAGAGCGTGGTCGTCAAGAACTGCGCCTCGACGGCGACGGCGGTGGCCATGATGGTCCCACGCGTCCCGGAGCCGTCCTTGCCCACGATGGCAAAGTAGTAGCCCTGCTCGATGTTGAGGTTCTTGACGACCATTCCATCGAGCTTGCCAGGCGCCGCGGGCACGCCCGTGTATGCGACCGTCAAGGTCACGGTGGTGTCGTCGAAATTGGCGGTCGTGATGGGAACCTTGGCCACCCGAATGTCGTAGCCGGCGACCGTCCCGCCCGTGCCGGTCGCCGGTGCGGGCCAGGTGAGGCTGAAGGAGGTTTGACGCCGATCCAGAACGACGGCGGTCAGTTCGAGAGGAACCGCCGCGTCGGTGCCGCCGTCGGTTTCGGATTTCCCAGCGCCGCCGCCCTGACCGCCGGTTCCACTGCCCGCGCTCCCCGCAGGACCACCGGAGGCGCCGCCCGCGCTGCCCGCAAGACCACCGGCGCCGCCGCCCGCGCTGCCCGCAAGACCGCCGGCGCCGCCGCCCGCGTTGCCCGCAAGACCGCCGGCGCCGCTGCCCGCGCTGCCCGCATGACCGCCGGAGCCCGTGCCTGCGCTTCCTGCATGACCGCCGGAGCCCCCGTTACCAGACCCACCGCCGCATCCGCCAACGACGAGAATCCCTACCAGCGAGAGAAATCGAAACTGCGACGACCTTCCCATGAGCGCACCCCCCTTGGCCGACGGTTGTTCGTTGCACCTTCGACAAGTCGTCGTTTATCACCTTTAGTAAAAGACGACCACCCTTCCGACCTGGCCAGGTGCGAACTCGCCCACCGCGAAGTCGGGTTGTCCGTCGCCGTTCGAGTCAGAAATCAGCCCCGCTCCACCGTAGCCGCGCCAATCGGACGGGATCTGCCCCGTGACCTTGATTACGGTCGGCACCAGGCCCAGCTGCAGTTGCGCGCCCGAGACATCGACGTTCCCCGAGAGTGAGGGCATCGCCGCGCCGTTCACGATGTAGACCGGAGCTCCAGTCTCGGACTGACCACCGACGACGAGATCGGGTGCCGCGTCGCCGCCAACGAGCGACAACGTCTGGGAGGTCCCTTTGACGCCGCTCCCCAGGTTCACGACTCCGAAGGAGTTTCCAGCCTGCGCATCGCTCAACCGGAAGGAGGCGGCGGGAGCGCCGCCGGCCACGCCCAGCAGAGGTCCAGTCGCGGCGGTCCCGAAATGGACGTCGACGTAGGCAGGCGCCGCGTACGGTGCCCCGATCGTCACCGCGCCAACAGAGCCGCCGACCGACCCCAGGTAACCCAGGTCGAACCCGTAGAAGTCCGCGGCCGGCGCAACCACCGAGTCGTTGGCCCCCGCGGCGGTCAGGACACCGGATGGCGACTGCCCCGCGAATGCATAGATCGCGCTCGCACCAGCGGCCGCCGTCACGAGTCCCGGTCCATTTGGTGACGGGAAGAACTGCCCGATTCCCACGGTGGCGAGACCGAAGAACCCGCCCGCGGCCGTCCCGTCGATCTCTATCGTTCCCGCTCCCGGGATCGTCTGCGAAGCGAAGCTCGAGCCCCCCTTCACGACGAGCAGGCTCCCCTTCAATCCGTTGTCGAGAGCGAACCCGATCGCCAGATCGTCCGAGCCCGTCCCGTCGAAGTTGCCGAGCCGCGCCATCCCCGCTGCCTGAATCGAGCTGATGCCCCCGGCGAAGGTCGGATCAGCCGTCAATACGTAGTTCGCCTGGGTGTCCGACAACGTTGCTGGCCAGCTGTTGGTCGTCCCCCAAGAGGCGGGCGGATTCTTGCGGCTGAAGATGTAGATCTTTCCGCCGCCGCCGTCGTTGGGCGAGGCGATCGCGATGTCCGCCAGACCATCACCGTCGAGATCTCCGGCATTCACGACCGCCTGCCCGAAGTCCGCCACCGATCCGGTGATCGTAATCGAGGGCGTCGCCGAGTAGCCGGCCGCGGTCCCGAAGTAGACGTAGACGTGAGTTCCATTGTCGGCACCGACGATGAGGTCGGAGAATCCGTCAGCCGCAAAGCCCAGACCGTTCGCGGTTCCGAAATCACCGGAGCCGTCCAGGTCCTGCCCCACCCCGTCCGTCCCGACGCCGGTCAGGACCGTGGTCAGGAAGTGCGCAGTCGTCGCGGAGGCCGTCGTCACCATCGCGCTGGTGGTCCCCGCGACATTGCTCGCCTCGACCGCGAAGTAGTACCCGTTCTCGATGTAGAGGCTGCTGACGTTGATGCCATCGAGCTGGCCCACGTTCGCCGGCGTTCCACTGTAGGGAACCGCGACCGTAACGGTGCTGTCATTGAAGTTGCTGGCGGTGATCGGCACCTTCGCATACCGGACCTGGTAGCCGGCGACGTTCCCGCCATTGCCATCGCTGGGCGCCGTCCAGGTCAGCTGCATCGTGGTCTGCCGCCGCAGGTTTGGTGGGATTGATACATTCAATCCCGCCGGCGCGTTCGGTGTCGCGGTATCCACCGTCACCGTCACGGTCCCACTCCCCACGCCCGCGCCCGGCACGTTGTCCGTCGTGGCGAGGATCGTCTGGGTCCCCTCGGGGATGGTGACGCTGTTGAGCTGCGCGTGGCCGGTCGCGTCCGTCAGGGCGCTGCCGAACGTCGTGGCGCCGTCACTGAAGGTGATCTGGCTGCCGTTCACCGGCGCGCCGCTGGCCGTCACGGTGACCGCCAGGCTCCCTTGCCAACCGGGCGTGCTCGGGTCGGTGTCGGCGATGCAGCCGGGGGTGGTCGAACCGTTCGGGCACAGCAACGCGCCCGCGGTCGGCGTCGTGAACGTCACCACCGGGGCGGTCCCGACGGTCACGGTGCAGGTGGCCAGCACGGTCGCGTTGCCGGCCGGATCGCTTTCGGTCGCGACCAGCGCGTTCTGGCCCTCGGCGAAGGCGACGCTGCCGAAGGTGGCGACACCGCCGACGTAGGCCGGCGTGTCGTAGGTGGTGGTGACACCGTTGTTGGTCACGTCGGCGACGACCAGCTTGTCGTCGGCGGTGTAGGCGACGTCCTCGGTGACGGTGGTCGCCGACTGCGTGAAGCTGCCGCACAGGCCCGCGGGCGAAACCAACGCCAGGCTCGGCACCACCGTGTCGACCCAGACGTCGTCGGGCTGGCTGGTGCCGGTGTCGGCGCTGTTGGTGGCCGAGGTGATGGAGACCTGCAACTCCGTCGCGGTGGCCAGCGTGCCGTCGGCGTTCTCATTGCTCTCGGGCAGCGTCACGCCCACGAAGTGGGCCACGAAGCCGGACCCGTTCGGGCAGTTGTCGCCGGCGGCGGCGGCGGTGGTGAGGATCGCGCTCCCCAGCTGGACCAGGCTGCTGTCGCCCTTGTGGCCGACGAACAGCGTGGCCGTCCCGGCGGTGTCGGTGCAGGCGACGACGTCGGCCTGAGCGCCCGGCGTGCTGGCGTCCTCGTCGAGGACTCCGGCGGGGGCGTTGGCCGCCAAGATGTGCTTGGTGGGATCGGTGAACGTGGGCGCGTCGGACGCGGGCCTGACAATCTGAACCCCCGGCAACGACGAGGCGCAGGTGACGCCCGTGATCGTCTGGGTCGTCGGGTTGCCAGCGGCGTCGTTCAGCGTGAAGGTCAGGCTGAACGGTGCGGCGCCCGGGCAGGCCAGGCTGACGCAGGTCGAGGTGTTGACGGCAGAGACCGCGACGCAGGAGGGTGTGGCCGACGAGCCGAGGGTGACGCAGAGGTTGTTCCGGCCGCTGCCGAGCGAGCCCGCCAGGCTGGCGGCGTCGCTCGAGCTCGTCTGGGCGCAGGCGTTGACCGTTCCGCCGACGACGAACTGGCCCGCGGTGGGGCTGTTCACGGCCAGGGCGGGCGGAGTGGTGTCGACGGTGAAGCTGCTCTTCGTCGAGGTTCCGGTGATCCCCTCTTTGTTGAGGCAAGTCGCGATCACTTCGTACGTGCCGTCGGGAACCAGGGTCAGCCCGAAGCTGGCGCTGCCGCCCGAGACGATGGCGCTGGGCGTGCCGTCGACGGGCGTGCCCGGCGCGGCGGCGTTGTCGACCGCCAGCGTGACGGTCTGGCCGTCCTCGGCGCTGGTGCTGACCACGAAGGTCGCCTGGTAAGGCGAGCTGCTGGAGCTCGAACGATCGCCCTGCGGCGTGGGGACGCCGTTCAGATCCGGGTGCGTCGCGCTGATCACCGGCGCGCTGATCGTGCAGGTGGGCGGGCTGTCCGGGCAGCTCACCGTCACGTTTTCCGTGACACTGCAGGCCGCCGTGCTCGGGTACTGGATCGACAGCTGCTGAGCCGTGCTGCTGGTCGCGAGCTGAACCGCGAAGGACGCCGTGCCGCCGCTGACCTTGACGGTCTTGAGCAGCGAGGTGCCGTCATAAAGGGTCACGTCGGTCCCGTCCGGCGCGCCGGAGGTGATGGTGACCGTGTATTGGAATCCGTCGGCGCAGGTCTGGTCGCTGTCGTCGGCGACGGTCAGGAGCGCACCTGATGTCGGCGCCGTGAACGCGGTCGTGTAGCAGGCCGTCGCGCCGCCGGTGCCACCACCCGCGCCACCGGTGCCGCCACCTACGCCGCCCGTGGCGCCGCCCACCCCACCCGTTCCAACGAGGCCCCCCGTTCCGCCGCCCTTGCCGCCGACGCCGCCGGTGCCGCCACCGACGCCGCCCGTCGCGCCGCCCACCCCGCCCTTGCCGCCGGCGCCGCCGCCGACGCCGCCCGTGGCGCCGCCGACACCGCCCGCGCCGCCGTCCGTTGGGCTGCCCGCAACGCCGCCGCTTCCACCGTCGATGGTGCCGCCTGCTCCGCTCCCTCCCCCGCTCCCGCCGACTCCGATGGAGCCACCGGTTCCCGTCTGCGCGGGGGCGTTGTCACCACACCCGACGGTGAGCCCGACAACGGCGAGCAACGGAAGCGAAAACGAGAACGAAGCTAAACGAGCGCGGATGTACCCCATGAACTCTCCGAATCGGCGTTTTTGCGCGTGAAGTAAAGAAATTGGCCGGCCGATTCTATGTGTTTTTGAAAGGCACGCCAGCCGGTAAGTGGCGGTTGGGGTGATATAATTAGCGGCCTGCCATGACCACCACAGCTCTGCCTCGGCTCGACGGGAACCTGGGCGGGTCGCGGGCGCCGGCAGAGCTGTTGTCGGCGCTAGAGGCGAACATCGCCCGGGTGCTGCGCGGCAAGCCCGGCGTGATCCGTCACGCGGTGATCGCGCTCTGCGCGCGGGGCCATCTGCTGATCGAGGACGTGCCCGGCGTGGGGAAGACCACCTTGGCCCGCGCGCTGGCCCGCTCGATCGGCGGGACGTTCCACCGGATCCAGTTCACCAGCGACCTCCTGCCGTCCGATGTGCTGGGCGTTTCGGTCCTCGATCCCAAGACCAGCGAGTTCGAGTTCAAGCCGGGGCCGGTGTTCGCGAACCTCGTCCTGGCCGACGAGATCAACCGAACGCCGCCGCGCACGCAGAGCGCGCTCCTCGAGGCGATGAACGATGGACAGGTGTCGGTCGACGGGCGCTCGTTCCCGCTGGAGGCGCCGTTCCTGGTGATGGCGACGCAGAACTCCGAGGAGCACTACGGGACCTACCCGCTCCCCGAGTCGCAGATGGATCGCTTCCTCTTGCGGCTGCGGATCGACTACCCCGCGCCCGAGGACGAGCGGCGCATCCTGCTCGAATCGCCGGGGCGACCCGACGAGGATCTGGCCCGGCTCCAGGCCGTCTTGAGCGTGGCCGAGGTTCGGCGGCTGCAGGATGCCGCCGAGCGGGTGCACTTCTCGCCCGAGCTCGCCGACTATGTCGTCGCGGTGGCGCGGGAGACGCGGCGCTCGCCGCACCTCACGGTCGGTGTCTCGCCGCGCGGCGCGCTGGCCTGGCGGAACGCCGCGCGGGCTGCAGCGCTGGCCGAGGGGCGCGACTACGTCCTCCCCGACGATCTGAAGTCGCTGGCGGCGCCGGTGCTGGCGCACCGGGTGATCCCGGCGTCACCCGTCGAGGCGGTGGCGCGGTCGCGGCAGGACGTCGAGCGGGTGCTCGCCGAAATCCTCGATCGCCTCCCGGCCCCGGGGTAGCCCCACATGAGAATGATGCGCCGCCGATTCCCTCCCACCCGCGAGGGGTGGTGGTTCCTGCTGGCGACGCTGTTCGTCGGCGCGGTGGCGATCGACGCGGGGATCAACCTCTTCTTTCTGACCTTCGGGATGATGGCCTGCCTCCTGGCGGCGAACTGGCTGATGTCGACGCTGGGGCTCGGCGGGCTGCGCGTGCGCCGGATCCTGCCGCCGGTGATTCACGCCGGCACGCCCTACCTCATGGGAATCGCGCTCGAGAACCGGAAGCGCCGGTTGCCGTCGTTCTCGATCGAGGTCGAGGATCTCGTCGAGGGACGCCCGATCGACAAGCGCTGCTACTTCTTGAAGCTCCCGGCCGGGCGCTCGCAAGAGACGTCTTACCGGCACACGATCAGCCGCCGCGGGCGCCACAAGCTGTCGGGATTCCGGCTGGCCACCAAGTTCCCGTTCGGGCTCATGGCCCGCGCGCGCGAGGTGAAGGACGCGGCGGAGATGGTGGTCTACCCGGCGCTGGCCGTGCTGCCGCCGGCCCTCCTGCGAGGGCTGCCGTCGCCGCCGGCGCCCGCGCGCCAGCAGGGGCCGAGCCGGCACGGCGAGCTGGCGGGGCTGCGCGCGTTTCGCCCAGGTGACGATCCGCGCGGCATCCACTGGCGGACCAGCGCGCGGCGCGGAATGTTGTTGGTGCGCGAGCACGAGGACGACGAGGGGCAGGAGGCGACGATCGTCTTCGACAACGACGCGCGGTCGGGGGCCGAGGCCTTCGAGCTGGCGGTCTCGCGCACGGCGGCGCTGTGCGTGGAGCTGGCGCGGCGCGGGCTGGCGGTGGGGCTCGTCACCCGCGGGTGCGAGGTCCCCCCCTCCGCCGGTCCGGGACATCTGGCGCACCTCCTGCGGCTGCTCGCCTTCATCGCGCCCGAGGCGCGCCCGCTGCCTCGCCTGCGCCGCCGCGCGGTCGCCCGCGTCTCGCCCGAGGGGGAGCTTCACCTGGGCCACCTCGATCGCGCGGCATCGGGAGGAGACGGAGACGCGCCCGCGGTCCCGGTTCTCACCACCGCATGAGGTTCCAGGCCGCCCACAAGCTGGTGACCTACCTGCTGGTGCTGTCGGCGCTGGCGGCGCTCGGGACCACGCGCGTGCTCGGCCCGGGGAGCGCGATCGCCTTCCTGATCGTCTGCGCCTGTTCGTTCGGCGTCGACGCCGGCTCACCTCGACTGACCGCCGCGCTCGATCGCGCGGCCGGCGGGGTGCGCGCGGCGACCGGCCTCCTCCTGGTGGGAATCGTCTGGCGGATCTGGCGGCGCATGCCCGACGCGGATCTGGCCCCGGCGTTCGATCTGGTGCTGGTGCTGCTCGGCTACAAGCTGCTCTACCGCCGCAACCACCGCGACTACGTCCACATCTACGCGCTGTCGTTCATCCTGGTGCTGGTCGCCTCGACGATCACGGCGACGTTCCTCTTCGTGGCGGCGTTCGCCGTCTACGTCGTGCTGGCGACCTGGGCCCTCATCCTGTTCCACCTGCGCCGCGAGATGGAGGAGAACTACCTGGTCCGGCACTCGGCGCAGGCCCCCAGCCAGAAGGTCGGCATCGGGCGGATTCTCGGGTCGCGCCGGGTGGTCGGGCGGGCGTTTTTCGCCGCCACCTTCGTGGTCGCGGCGGCGGTGTTCGTCGGCGCGCTCGGCGTGTTCGCCTTCGTCCCTCGCCTCGGCGCCGGGTTCGTGCTGGGGGCGCGCCCGCAGCCGAACCTCATCGGGCTCTCCGACGAGGTGGTGCTCGGGCGCTACGGAACGGCGTCGGGGGCGCGCCACGCGGTGGTGCTGCGGGCGACACTCCCCCGCCTGCGGGCGCTCGGCAGCGAGGCGGTCCGGCGGGAGGCCGCCGAACGGCTCTACTTCCGCGGCGCGGTCTACGACACGTACGAGCGCGGGCGCTGGCTCCGCAGCCGGCGCCCCGAGCTGCGCACCGTGATCGACGAGGCCGGTGGCCGCGCCTTCATTCACGAGCTCGGCGAGCCATCCTCCGCCGCGACGACCGACACGCTGGCCGGCGCGGAGCGACAGGAGATCGAGGCGGTCGGCATTCCGGCGGCGGTCCTGTTCGCCGTCGATCGCCCGGTGGCCTTCGAGCTGCCGTCGACGCGGCTGGGGGCCGGCGGCGTCGTCGGCGTGGTGCCGCGCTGGTCGGGCGAGGCGGCGCTGCGGGTCGGCGGCGACGCCCAAAACGGCCTGGGCGATGGATTCGTCACGCTGGCCCACGCGCACTACGTCGCCTACTCGCGCCCGCGCGCGCTGGCCGCGCCGGCCCTGGACACGCGCGCCCAGCTGGACACCCTCGCGCTGCCCGAAGGGCTTCCCGAGCTGAAGGAGCTGGGGGCGCGGCTGGGCGGCCGCGGCGTCAGCGAAAAAAGCGACAGCGAAAAGATCGGGGCGGTGGTCGCCTGGCTCCGGTCCGGACACGCCTACACCACGCGGCCGCCGGAGCGTCCGGCCGGGGTCGATCCGGTCGACGACTTCCTGTTCCGCCAAACAGCTGGCCATTGCGAATTCTTCGCCTCGGCGGCGGTGCTGCTCCTGCGCGCCGCCGGCGTCCCGGCGCGCTACGTGACCGGGTTCCGCGGCGGTGAGTGGAACCCGATCGGCGGCTACGTCGCGGTGCGGGGCGAGCGCGCACACGCCTGGGCCGAGGCGTTCGTCGCCGGGGCCGGCTGGACGCGCGTCGACGCCACGCCGCCCGCCGATGCGCTGGCGCCGGCCGGCCGGCTGGACGAGACCAGCGACGCGCTGGACTTCTTCTGGAGCCGTTGGGTCGTCGGCTACGACCTCGGCCGCCAGCGCGATCTCGCCCATCAGGCCTGGCACGGCCTGGGGCACTTCGGCCCCGGCGCGCCGCTCGGTCAGATTCTGATCGCCCTCGTCATCGGTGCGGCGCTCACCGCCCTGGGGGTCGCCGTCCGCCGCAGGCGACGCCGGCACGCGCGCGGGCTCCCTCTCAGCGCGGCGGCCGGTGGAGCGCGCGCCCGAGCGCCCCGCGCGGAGGGGGCCGTCGATCGGCTCTACCGCCGCACGCTGGGGCGGCTGTCCCGCCTCGGGTGGCCGCGACGCCCCAACGAGACGCCGCACGAATACGCGGCGCGCCTCCGGACCACCGGCCCGTTCGCGGGAGACGACGCCTTCGACGGCCTCACCGCCCGCTACGCCGCCGCCCGCTTCGGCGGCCGGCAGCCGGCGGATGAGGCGGTGGCGGCGCTCGGACGGACGATCGGGGATCTTCTCTCCGGATCGCAGCAAAACTAACGGTCCCCCTGACAAAATGGCAGAGTCCCTGGCAAGCCCCCGCCAGACCGGCACCAATGCCCACCCCAGCCCACCTATCCTGCGACCTTCGCAGGGCATCTTCCTTGCACTGCGCCTGCTGGGCCGGGAAAGGGAACTGCCATGTCTAACCGCACGTCGCTTAAGTCACTCGTCATTGCCGCCTCCATCGCCGGCCTGATCGTGATCGCCACCGCAGGGCGCGCGGAGGCGCAGATCAGCGGCACGGGCGGCACGCTGGGCGTCACCGGGACGGGCGGCACCACCGGCAGCACGGCGTTCGCGGCCGGCGACTTCTTCACCACGATTCAGCAGCAGACCAACCCTCCAGCCAACCTGACCACGTTCGAGCTCTCCCGCTTCTTCAACCAGGCAGCCTGCGACTGCTCGACCCCGGTCAACATCTTCATCGCGCTGCTCGCCAGCGGCATCGCCAAACGGACCACCGCCGGCATCACCTCCGGGCAGCTCTACATCGTGCTCGGGAACGGCTGCACCTCGTTCGATGCCGGCTCGATAACGGTCGGTGGTTGTCTCACGATCGCCAGCGAGCCGGTGCTCACGTTCCTGAACCAGGCCTCCTACACAATCCCCACGGACGCACGCACGCTCAGCACCTACTTCAACGCGACCGGCGTACCCGTCGACGGCGGCTTCACGACGACCGGCAACACCATGACCGGCACGGCGACTGCCTGCACCTCCCCCCTCGGCCAGGCGTTCACGACGACGGTCAACTTCAACTTTGACTTCGGCGACGGCCAGATCGACCTGAGCGTCCCGATGACGTTGCAAATCGATCTCTCCCCACCCCCGGCGCCTGCCGGCGTCAAGGTCCAAGGGGGAGACGAGGCGCTGGTGCTCAACTGGCAGTCGGTCGATCAAGCCATCACCACCGATCTGCTCGGCTATCAGATCCTCTGCAGCCGTGCGGACAAGTATCAGGTGTTCAACGAGGTTGGGAACGACGCCGGGGGGACCAGCTCTGGTCCCTTCGGGGCGGCCTTCCAGACCTGCCCCGCCACGCAGACCGGGATGGGCGTCGAGGGCCTCGATCCAACCTTCGTCTGCTCGGGTCTGCTCTCGGCGCAGGCGACATCGGATCGGGTGGAGATCCTGCAGAACGGCATCACGTACGCGGTTGCGGTGGTCGCCATCGACAACAGCGGCAATCCCAGCCCTCCGCTGGTCAACTACGGAACACCGATCAAGACGCTGAGCTTCTACGACGTCTACCGTGATCAGACGCCCCAAGGGCAGGCCGCCGGGGGCTTCTGCGCCGTCTCGACCGCGGGGCCGCGAGCAAAGACCACGGCCGCCGGACTGGCGCTGGTCGCCGTGGTCGCGGTCGGCTCGGTCGTGGCCCGCCGGCGAAGGAGACGTCCGTGAGACGATATTTCGCCCACGGCGCGTTGGCCACGGCCACCGGGTTGACCTTGCTGGTGGCGGCGTCGGGCGCATCGCGCGCGCAGGACTTCGCTCAGGAGGCGGCCCAGGTCGAGGGAGACACCTACAACCGCTACAAGTCGCCGCAGCGGTTCGCCTTCGAGCTGACGTTCGGTCCGTACATCCCCGACATCGACAGCGAGTTCAACGGCGCGCGGACGCCCTACAAGGACTACTTCGGCTCCGGCGCGAACCTGCTGACGCGGGTCGAGTTCGATTACCAGTTTTGGCACCGCTACGGCTCGCTCGCGGCGGGCCTCGGCGTCGGCTACTTCTCGGTCACCGGCACGGCGCCGGTGGCCAACGGAACCGGCCTGCCGAGCGGCGATCAGTCCCAGCTGAAGATCATTCCCATCAGTCTCTCGGCGGTCTACCGATTCGACTACCTTCTGCAGGAGCGCGGCTTCCCGCTGGTTCCCTTCGGCAAGCTCGGGCTCGACTGGGCCTACTGGCAGAACACCGACGGCAACGGCAACATCGCCGACGCCGACAGCAGCGGACGCGGGCGCGGCGGGACGCTGGGGTGGCACGTCGCCGGTGGCATCGCGCTGGTGCTCGACTTCCTCGATCCGGACGCCTCGCACGACTTCGATCAGGACCTCGGCGTGAACCACACCGCGCTCACGTTCGAGTTCTTTCACGCGGACATCTCCGGCCTCGGCGAAGCCGATCGGCTCCACGTCGGCGACACCAACTGGACGCTCGGGCTGCTGCTCGAGTTTTGAGCCAGGGGTCGCAAGGTCGGCAGGGTCGGATTGGCTAAGCGCTTCCGCGTCGTCGTCGAGTACGACGGCACCGACTTTTCCGGCTGGCAGCGCCAGGTCGAGGAACGGACGGTCCAGGGGACCCTGGAGGACGCCCTCAAGGCGATGACCGGCGAGAGCGTGTTCGTGCGCGGCGCCGGCCGCACCGACGCCGGCGTCCACGCCGACGGCCAGGTGGCGACCTTCGACATCGGGGTCGACATCCCTCCCCACGGTCTTTTGCGCGGGCTCAATTCGGTGCTCCCGCCCGACGTGGCGCTGGTCGACGTCGCGGAGGCGGCCCTCCGACTTCGACGCCCGCTTCTCGGCGCGCGGCAAGGTCTACCGCTACACCGTCTGGAGCCACTTCGTCCGCTCGCCGCTGCGGCGCGCGCCGCGCCTGGCACGTGCGCGAGCCGCTGGACGTCGAGGCGATTCGCACCGCAGCCGCCGCGCTGGTCGGCGACCACGACTTCCGCGCCTTCCGCGCCTCCGACTGCGACCGCCGCACCACCCGCCGCGTCGTGCGCGCCATCGACGTCGATCGCCAGGGCGCGGTCCTCACCCTCGACGTCGAGGCGACGGCCTTCCTCAAGAACATGGTCCGCATCCTGGTCGGGACCTTGATCGATATCGGCCGCGGCCGCGTCCCCCCCGACGCCGTCGCCCGCATGCTGGCGACCGGCGACCGCACCATCGGCGGCATGACCGCCCCCCCGCAGGGCTTGACGTTACTGCGCGTGATTTACTGAGCCCGCGGCCTGCTCGGCGCGGCTGGTTCCCCCAGCATCTGGGCGATGCGGGCGTGGACCAGCTTGAGCATGCGATCGCGGTCGGCGGGACCGAGCCCGGCGGTCGAGATCGGCTCGCCGATCGTCAATCGGACCTGACCGGCCCGGATCATCGGGGAACCAGGCGGCATCAGCGCGCCGCTCCCCTGGATCGCCATCGGGACGATGGCAGCGCCCGAATCGATCGCCAGGTGGAAGCCCCCCTTCTTGAACGACCCCAGCCGCCCGTCACGGGTGCGCGTCCCTTCCGGGAAGATCACCACCGACTGCCCGGCTTTGATCCGCCGCGCCGCCTCGTCGATGCTCCGCCGCGCCGCCACCGCGTTCTGGCGGTCGATGAAGATGAAGCGGCCGGCGCCCATGGCCCAGCCGAACAGCGGGATGAACGAGAGCTGCTTCTTGGCGATGAACCGGAACGACAGCGGCACACCGATGAAGACCGCCCAGATGTCGATCATCGAGGCGTGGTTGGCCATGAAGACGTAAGGGCGCTTGGGGTCGAGCTTTTCGGCCAGCGCGACCTTCAGCTTCACCCCCGGCACGCCGAGGACGATGCGCGACCAGACGCGGGCGATGGCCATCACCGCCTCGCCGGTCCGGTCGAAAAGCGGGGTCAACACCGCGATCACCGACCCGAGCAGGGTGGCGACCACGAACGAGACGAGGGAGAGCGCCGCGCGGATCATGAACGGACGAGGAGGGTCATCGGGAGGGTCCTGTGAAGGTCAGGGGGAACTCCATGGAGAACCCCCAGGCGTGCTATCTTTTCATCCACCGTGGACTTCCGGAAGACCTACTACATTCTTCCGAACCTGTTCACACTCTCGAGCGTCTTCTGCGGGTTCATCTCCATCTCGCTGTCGGCCTCCTCGGGAACGACCGGGAGTGATCTCTACCAGGCCGCGCTGGCCATCTGCTTCGGCTTCTTTTTCGACACGGCTGACGGCCGTGTGGCCCGGCTGACCAAGACCCAGACCGACCTCGGCCGCGACCTCGATTCGCTGGCCGACGCCATCACCTTCGGCGTGGCGCCCGCCATGATGGTCTACAAATTCGGCCTGACCAGCTTCGGACGGCTGGGGATCTTCTTCGCCGGGCTGTTCGTCTGCGCCGGGGTGATGCGGCTGGCGCGCTTCAACGTGCTGTCGCGGCGCGAGGCGGCGGCCGGGATCCACGCCCCTGGAAAATACACCCTCGGTCTGACCATCCCCGCCGCGGCCAGTGTGCTCGTGTTGATGGTGGTGGTGGCGCACAACGTCCACCCCTACCGCATCGCCAGCGACGGCGTGGTGGCGGGGGTCGTGCTCGTGCTGTCGTACCTGATGGTCTCGCGGGTGAAGTTCAGGTCATTCAAGGATCTGCGGCTGACCAGACGGACCGTCCAGCTGGCGGTCCTCATCGGCGGCTGCTGGGTCCTGGTCGCGATGAACGGGGTCGACAAGGCGCTCATCTTCCTCGTCCTGATCATGGCCTACATCATGCTGGGTCTGGCCGAGACGCTGCTGCTCATGCGGCGCTCCTTCATCCAGCAGCGCCGCGAGAAGGCCGCGGCCGCGGACGCAGCGGCAGCGGCCGATGACGACACGCCCGGCGACGAAGAGGTCCTGCGCGAGCTCGGCGCCTTCGACGAAACTACTTAGAAGATTTGAGCTTCGGCTTGCCCTTGGCCGCTGCGGCGGATGAGCCGCCGTCGTCGAGCTCGACGAACGCGCCCCACGCCGCGCCGATGAGCGGTCCCATCAGGACCGGAAGCTCGACCAGCGGGCGGTCGGGGACACCCAGCTTGGCGGCGAAGGCGACGTGCGCGCCGCCGAAGAGCTTGCCGGCGCCCCAGTAGAGGGCGCCGCCGACGACGGCGCCGAAGATCCCCTTGAGCGCGGTGGTCCAGACGGTGTCCTGGCGCCAGGGGGGCCGGCCGCACAGGATGCCGGCCAGCCCACCGACGACGGCATAGGTGACGGTCGCCAGGAACCCGCCGCCGATCCCGAGCTTGAAAGCGCCTGCGCCAATCAGCGCACCGACGACGCCGCCCTTGAGAAGGCCGAGAAGAACGCGCCCCATGCGGCAACTATAGCAGGCGAAAACCGCGCCGAGCCCCGTCCGCGACGTTAAGCTTAAGTCATCGTTGCGCTTGCCAAGGCTTACCGATCGGACCAGTGGCGTGCTCCTGCACCCGACCAGCCTTCCCGGCGGGGATCTGGGCGCGACGGCGCGCGAGCTGGTCGATTTCCTGGCTGCAGCCGGACAGAGCTGGTGGCAGATGCTGCCGGTCGGACCGACCGGGTACGGCAATTCGCCCTACAGCGCCCAGTCGGCGTTCGCGGGCAATCCGGCGCTGGTCGATGCAGAGCGTCTGCTCGAGGACGGCCTCCTGGCCGCCGGCGACCGGCGCCGCACCCACGAAGAGCAGTTGAGCCGGGCCTTCCTGGCCTTTTCCGAGGGTGGTGGGGTGAATCACCCCGATTTTCGCCGTTTCACCGGGCAGGCGGAGGGATGGCTGGACGATTTTGCCGTCTATCGCGCGCTCAAGGGCGTCCAGGGCGAGGTTCAGTGGACACGCTGGCCCTCGCCCCTGCGTGAGCGCGACCCAGAGGCGCTGGCGCACTTCTGCCGCGGCCACCAGAGAGAGCTCGATTTCACCCGGTTCGTGCAGTGGCGCTTCTTTGGCGACTGGCAGGTCCTGCGCGATTACGCCCACGTGCGCGGGCTCGGCCTCATCGGCGACCTGCCGATCTTCCTGGCGCACGACAGCGCGGACGTCTGGTTGAACCGCCACCAGTTCTATCTCGACGGGGCCGGGGAGCCGACGCTGGTGGCCGGCGTGCCGCCCGACTACTTCAGCGCCACCGGCCAGCGCTGGGGGAACCCGCTCTACCGCTGGGCGGAGATGCGCGCCACCGGGTTCGCCTGGTGGATCGCCCGCTTCCGCGCGACGCTGGCGCTGTTCGACGCCGTCCGCCTCGATCACTTCATCGGCTACACCCGCTACTGGGCGATTCCGGCGCGCGAGCCGACGGCGGTGAAGGGCCGCTGGCGGCCCGGGCCGGGGGCGCGGTTCTTTCGGGCGGTCGCCGCGGCGCTGGGCGAGCTGCCGCTCATCGCCGAGGATCTCGGGGCGGTCACGCCGGCGGTCGAATCGTTGCGCGCGCGGTTCGGGTTCCCGGGGATCAAGCTCCTGCAGTTCGCCTTCGGGACCGATCCGCAGGCGCCCAGCTTCCTGCCCCACAACTACCCGCGCGCGGCGGTCGCCTACACCGGCACGCACGACAACGACACCACCGTCGGATGGTTCCAGGCGCTCGGCAGCGGCAGGCACGCCCCCGGACAGTCGCCGCCCGAGCGGCAGGCGGTGCTCCGCTACCTGGGCGCGCCCGACGGTGACGGCGCAGGTGAGGCCGGAGAGAAGATCCATTGGCGCATGATTCGGGCCATCATGGGATCGGTGGCCGACATGGCGATTGTTCCAGTGCAGGACCTGCTCGGGCTCGGATCGGAGGCGCGCATGAATCACCCCGGCACCGCCACCGGCAACTGGTCATTCCGCCTCGAGCCCGGCGCGTTGACGCCCGCCATCGCCGACCGGCTGCGCGACCTCACCGAGACCTACGGACGTGCGAGGCAGGATGCGAGCGCAGGCGAGCTCACTTCGCCGGACCGAGCGGGGGAGCGGGGGGACCAAGGGCGCGCAGCGCCCGACGCCCCCCGGACTCAATGAAACGCCACCTGATCTCGGCGCCCCGTCGAGGGAAGCCGATCGGCGACAACCCCCTCTGGTACAAGGACGCGATCATCTACGAGGTGCGCGTCCGGTCGTTCTTCGACAGCAACAACGACGGCGTGGGGGACTTCCGGGGCCTCACGGACAAGCTCGACTACCTCCAGGACCTGGGCGTCACGGCGATCTGGCTGCTCCCGTTCTATCCGTCGCCGCTGCGCGACGACGGCTACGACATCGCCGACTACACCGACGTCAACCCGGACTGCGGCACGCTCGCCGACTTCGACCAGCTGCTCGAGGAGGCGCACCGGCGCGGCCTGCGCATCATCACCGAGCTGGTCCTCAACCACACCTCCGACCAGCATCCCTGGTTCCGACGCGCGCCAGGCGGGCGCCCGCGGGATCGGCCGAGCGCGACTTCTACGTCTGGAACGACTCGGCCGAGCGCTACCCCGAAGCGCGCATCATCTTCAAGGACTTCGAGACCTCGAACTGGACCTGGGATCCGCTGGCGCGCGCCTACTACTGGCACCGCTTTTATTCGCACCAACCGGATCTCAACTTCGAGAACCCGGCGGTGCATGCGGCGCTCTTGAGCGTGGTCGACTTCTGGTTCGAAAAGGGGGTCGACGGTCTGCGGCTCGACGCCGTGCCGTACCTCTTCGAGGCGGAGGGGACCAACTGCGAGAACCTCCCCGAGACGCACGGATTCCTGCGCAAGCTGCGCGCGCACATCGACGGCAAGTTCAAGGACCGGATGTTGCTCGCCGAGGCGAACCAGTGGCCCGAGGACGCCGCCGCCTACTTCGGCGCCGGCGACGAGTGCCACATGAACTTCCACTTCCCGATCATGCCGCGGATGTTCATGGCCATTCACATGGAGGATCGCTTCCCGATCCTGGACATCCTGGCGCAGACGCCGCAGATCCCCGCCAACTGCCAGTGGGCGCTGTTCCTCCGCAACCACGACGAGCTGACGCTGGAGATGGTCACCGACGAGGAGCGCGACTACATGTACCGCGCCTACGCGCACGCCAACGAGATGCGGATCAACCTCGGCATCCGCCGCCGGCTGGCGCCCCTCGTCGGCAACGACCGCCGCAAGATGGAGCTCTTGCACGGCCTCCTGTTCTCGCTGCCCGGAACGCCGGTGCTCTACTACGGCGACGAGATCGGGATGGGGGACAACGTCTTCCTCGGCGACCGCAACGGCGTGCGCACGCCGATGCAGTGGAGCGCCGACCGCAACGCCGGCTTCTCGCGCGCCAACCCCCAGCGGCTGATCCTCCCGATCAACATCGACCCCGAGTACCACTACGAGTCGATCAACGTCGAGGCGCAGCAGAACAACCCCAACTCGCTGCTGTGGTGGACCAAGCGCCTCATCACGCTGCGCAAGCAGTTCCAGGCGTTCGGCCGCGGCACGATGGAGGTGCTCACCCCCTCCAACTACCGGGTGCTGGCCTTCATGCGGCAGCTGGAGGACGAGACGATCCTGGTGGTCGCCAACCTGTCGCGCTACCCGCAGTATGTGGAGCTCGATCTCGGAAAGTGGAAGGGGATGCGGCCGGTCGAGCTGTTCGGCCACACCGAGTTTCCGCCGATCGGCGAGCTCCCCTACCTGATGACCCTGGGCGGGCACGATTTTCACTGGTTCTCGATCGAATCAGCACCGACGACGACGGCGGCCGATCTGGCCGCCGCCTACCAGCCGCCCACGATCACCTGCGGCAGCGCCGAGAGCCTTCTCTTCGGCGAGGACCGCGTCGCGCTGGAGGACGCCCTCCCCGCGTTTCTCGACACCCGGCACTGGTTCGCCGGGCGCGCCTTTCGCGTCAGCGCCATCCGGATCGAGGAGGCGGTCGCGCTGGGGGGCGCGTTCCTGCTCATCGCGCGCGTCGAGTACGCCGATCGCGATCCCGACGAGTACGTGATCCCGCTGGCGGTGGTGGACGCGATCGTCGAGACGGGGGCCGGGCGCCTCCCCTCGCCGCACGCGATGGTCGCCTGGCTGAAGATGCCGGGCGGCGACGCGGTGCTGGTCGACGCGATGGAGGACCCCGGCGCCGCCCGCGCGATCCTGACCGCCATCGTCGACAAACGGCGCGCCACCGGCCTTCACGGCGTCGTCGAAGCGACCCCCTACGTTCCGCTCGACGCGCCCGCCGCCGAACCGACCAACATCAGCGCCG
Source organism: uncultured Pseudomonadota bacterium (assembly GCA_963847705.1). GTDB lineage: Bacteria > Myxococcota_A > Polyangia > Fen-1088 > Fen-1088 > JADGRB01. The sequence goes on from CAWKBC010000041.1 coordinate 35,431, forward strand.
CCCACACCGCCGCCGCCATCCGCTATGGCGATCGCTACCTCTTGAAGATGTTCCGGCGCCTGGAAGCGGGGGTGAACCCCGAGCTGGAGATCCCGCGCGTCATCGACGCCCGGGCGCCGGGCGTGGTCCCCGCTGTGGTCGGCGCGATCGAATACCGCCGGCGCGGCGCCGTCCCCGGCACGCTGGCGGTGCTGCAGGCGTTCGTCCCCAACGAGGGGACCGCCTGGACCCATGCCCGCGAGGAGCTGCGCCGCTACTTCGAGCGGACGCTGACCCGCCACCGACAGGATCCGCCTCCCGAACGAACGGCGCTCCCGCTGCTCGACCTGGCGCAGGCGGAGACGCCGCCCGCGGCGCGCGAGGCGATCGGCGCCTACCTCGACCTGGCGGCGCTGATGGGACGCCGCATCGCCCAGATGCACGTCGCGCTCGCCTCGAACAGCGACGATCCGAGCTTCGCGCCCGAGCCGTACAGCGCGCTCGATCGGCGCTCGAAGTATCAGTCGATGCGCAACCTGGTCGGGCGCTCGCTCCGGGTCCTGCGGGGCGCGCTGGGGCGTCTGCCGCCCGCCGCCGCCAAGCTGGGACAAACCCTGGTCGACGGGCACGATCGCATGCTCAAGATCTTCGAGCCCTTCCTGCACAACCGGTGGAGCGGCTTGCGGATCCGAACGCACGGCGATCTGCACCTCGAGCAGGTGCTCTACACCGGCAAGGACTTCGTGATCATCGACTTCGAGGGGCCGCCGGCGGAGACGCTGGCGGAGCGGCGCCGCAAGCACGAGTGCCTGCGCGACGTGGCCGGGATGATCCGCTCGTTCCACTACGCCGCCTTCACGGCGCTCCTGGAGCAGAGCGTGGTCCGCCCCGAAGACCGCTCGATCGCCGAGCCCTGGGCGGACGCCTGGTACCGCTGGGTCTCGAGCGCCTTCCTTCGCTCCTACCTCGAGGCGACCGTCGGAATGCCGTTCCTGGCCACGGCGGAGGACCAGCGGCTCATCCTCGACAGCCACCTCATCCGCAGAGCGCTCTTCGAGCTGGGCGACGAGCTGGCCCACACCGCCGAGACCGTCGCCATCCCCCTCTCCGCCCTCGTCGAGCTCGCCGGTCTCTAGCTAGACTAGAGGCGCCTCAGGAGTTTCCGAAGGCGACCTGGATGCCGGAGGGCGCGACGCGCCCGGGTCCAAGCACCGGGAGGCTCGGCTTTGCCGAGCCGGCATCGACGGCCCGCGGGGGAGCTCGTGAGGGGGGACACCCCCTCACGGCGCCGAAGGCGCGCGGAGGGGGGACACCCCCTCACGGCGCCGAAGGCGCGCGGAGGGGGGACACCCCCTCACGGCGCCGAAGGCGCGCTTAAAACCCGTAGGCGATGCCGACGTTGATGTCGAGGTTGAAGGTGAAGTCCCAGAAGCCGAGCGCCGCGTTCGCCTGACCGACCAGCGAAAGGTTGTCGGTGAGATCGTAGAAGACGCCGCCGCCCGGACCGACCAGGATGGGCCCCCCCTGGATGGTGTCGACGCAGGACTGGTTCATCATCGGCCCGCAGCCGGTGGGGGCGCGGGAGGGGTGCAGCGTCACCACGTGTCGGATGTAGCCGCCGCCGCCCATCAGCGAAAAGAATGGGTGAAAGCTCCCCTCGTCGCCCCCCAGCTTCCAGGTCGCCTTGGCAAACGCCGCGAAGGCGTAGTGCGCCGTCCTGTAGTCCACCCCGTTGAAGTACGGATCGACGGTGCCGGTGATGATCTGGTAGCGCAGCTGGAGTGACAGCATCAGCGACGAGGTCAGCCAGTAGCCGACCTCGGGCGCGATCTGCAGCAGCGACGCGGGGGCGACGCCCGGCGGCGAGATGCTCACGTCGTGGTTGGTGTCGCCCGCCCCGGTGGCCCATCCGAACCCGCTCCCCAACATGAAGGCCACGAAGTACTTGTGGTCAGGCTCGTCGTCCTCTTCCTCTTCGCCTTCCCCTTCGGGCTTGTGCACGGCGGCCTTGGCCCCGCCGAGGTTGATGACCAGCGGGCTGTCGACCGTCCCCTTGGTCGCCACCGCGTTGCCGTCCGCGTCATCGGCCTCTACGTAGTAGGCCACCGTTGCGCCCAGCGTGGCCGTGGTGGGGATCTCGGCGCCATAACGCCCCTCGGCAACCGCTTTCATCTCGCGCCCCAGGAACTCGGTGGCGCCCTCCGGGCGGTAGGCGAGGACCATCTTGTCGAACTTCAGGTCGGCCTGGACGGCGACGGTGACCGAGATGGCGCTCCCCTTCTTTCCGTCGGTGATCGGCTGGTGGACGATCCCGGACGGCTCTTCGCTTTGCTCGGGAGGCGGGGTGGCGGCCGGCGGCGCCGCTGGCTCGGGCGCCGCCTCCGGGGGCTCGGGGCTCGCGGGCGGCGGCGCGCTGGGGGACGCCGGGGGGGCGGCGGTCGCGCCGCTCTTGGCCTCGTTGAAGGCGTCGGTCAGCTCAGGCGTGACCAGCGCCTTCGTGAGGTTGATCGTCGCCTGGATCTCCAGCGCCTTTCTGAACTGTTTGATGCCGAGATCGCGCTGCTTGAACCCGGTGATGATCACGATCCCCATGTGGATGTGGGTGCGCGCCGTGATGGGGTGCTGCTGGAGCCCCGTCGAGTCCGCCAGGTCGAGCGCCTGCTTGAGGATCTTGCGGGCATCGTCGAACTTCTGAGCCTGCAGCGCCGCCACGGCGTCCTTGTTCATCTGGGTGATCTTCGCGATCGTCTCGTCCTGCGACTCGGCGCGGGCCAGTGACGACAGCGACAGAACGACGAGCAGCGCGCAGAGCCCGCGCAACAGTGAAGACGCGGGCGGCCACGTGGTCATGCGGTGCTTGCCTCTGGGGGAAAAAGGAAGGCTCAAGCTGAGCTCCCTTTGTAACACGAAATTCCACAATCCTTCTAGCGCTTGACCGGTCGGAAACCGGGTCCGCGCCGGCCGGAGGCGGCACCGGCCGGTCGGCCTAACCTCCGGCCAAGGCTCAGGGAAATACCGCAACGAGGGGTCGCGGCATGGGGGGGACCTCCTATTTATCCCCCCAACCTCTTGCGCCCATCCGGGGGGTGCTTAATTGCCATATTTGCTGCCCGAATGCTGTTTCCTGGAAACCGGAGGTGACCACCATGCTGCTCGATCCCAATGACCTGCTCACGCCGAGCGACGCAGCCCGCGTCCTCGGCCTTTCTGCGGACTCCGTCCGCGTTCTGTCCGACAACGGCCGGCTGCCGGGGATGAGGACCGTCGGAGGACGGCGCCTCTTCCGACGCGCCGACGTTGACCGGCTGGCCATAGAGCGTGCGGGCCATGTGGCGCACGCGCTCAGCGCGCGGCAGCAGCCCATGGCGCCCCGCGCGGAGGAATGACCAACCAGCTGGAGGGTCGGTCGATGCGACCGAGCCGCGACCGCGACCGCCGTTTGCTCGATACCATGCCCCAGTGCATCTGGGCGGCGGACGCGGAGGGGCGGGTCAACTACTGGAACCGCGCCGGGCTGGAGTATTGCGGCCTGGACGCGGCCAGTCTGACCGACAGCTCGTTCTGGGAGATGCTCCACGTGGACGATCGCGACGAGGCGCGCGTCCACTGGGAGCGTGGCCTGCGGGGCGAGCCGCCTTTCCAACGCCAGGTGAGGCTGAGACGCGCCAGCGATGGCCTCTTTCGCTGGCATCTGGTCCGCGCCGTCGCCGAGCGCGACGAGGCGGGCACGGTGGTGGGCTGGATCGCCACCGCCACCGACATCGACGACCAAAAGAAGGCCGAGGACCTCCTGCGGGAGGCGGTGATCCTGCGCGACGACTTCCTGTCGGTCGCCTCGCACGAGCTGCGCACGCCGCTGACCGCGCTCAAGCTGGAGGTTTCGAACCTGCTTCGATTGGCGCGCCTCGACGCCGGGTCGGAGCGGGCGCGCCTGATTGCCAAGGTCGAGAAGATCGACGCGCAGACGGCGCGCCTGCGTGGCCTCATCGACGACCTGCTCGACGTCTCCAGTCTGGCGGCCGGACAGCTCGAGCTGCAGCTCGGTCAGGTCGATCTGGCCGAGGTCGCAGGCGAGGTCGGCGCGCGGTTCATCGACGAAGCGGCGCGTCTCGGCAGCCGGCTGACCATCGACGCCCGGGACCAGGCGATCGGATGTTGGGATCGCGAGCGGCTCGAGCAGATCGTGTCGAACCTGATCTCGAACGCGGTCAAGTACGGGGACGGCAAGCCGATCGATGTCGCCGTCCGGGCGGAGGGGAGGCAGGCGCGGCTGATCGTCCGCGATCAGGGGCTCGGCATCGCCCCCCGCGATCAGGAGCGGATCTTCGGCCGATTCGAGCGCGCGTCCAACAGCGTGAACTTCGGGGGGATTGGCCTGGGGTTGTGGATCGTCAAGCAGATCGTCAACGTGTTCGGCGGCGCCGTCGGCGTGGAGAGCAGCCCCGGGGCCGGCTCGATCTTCACCGTCGAGCTCCCCTATGCCGCCCTCGCTCAACGAATCGCGTGGAGGGCCAAGCCCCAGGAGCCAGCCATCACCGCCAAGGCGGCGGCTCCCAGCAGCAGCTGCACGGTCGTGCGCGGCGCCCGGATGTTGCCGAGCGCCGCGACCGAGCCGATGGCCGCGCCCAGCCCCAGCCCGAAGAGATGGGCGTAGGTGTCGGCGCCCGGGCCGACGCCCAGCATGGCGTAGAGCCCCAGGCCCGCGCCGAGGGGCACCCAGGCGTACTTCCGCCGCGCCCCGCCGCGCAGCCGCCGGACCACCTGCAGCCCCGCGCAGAGGCCCAGCGCCGCGAAGGTCGCCGTGGAGGCCCCGACCGAGACGAACGCGGTCTGGTGCACCGCCGCGGTGAGGAGGTTCGCCGTCCCGGCAACGGTGAGAATCACCAGCGCCCCCAGGCCACCGCCCAGCCAGCGTCCAACCGCCGCCACGAAGATCAGCGCGGCGACGACGTTCCCCGCCAGGTGGAGCAGATCGGCGTGCAGCGTGAGCGCGGTCAGCGCCCGCCACCACTGGCCGGAGGCGATCCGCTCGGCGGAGGCGGCCCCCGCCTGGAACCAGCGCGAGCCAGCCCCCGGCTCTGCCCAGGGCCCCGCGACCCAGAACATCGCGCAGAGCCCGAGCGCGGAGAGAATCCCCAGCGCGCTCGGCCCGGTGTCGGGCGCCGGGGGATTCCGGCTTGACCGGACCTTCGGCGTCGAACCCGCCGAGGGCCGTCTCGGCGGCGAGCGCGTCGGCGGGGTCGACCGCCAGCACGAACCGCCCCTCGCGCTCGTCGAGCTGGTAGGCGATCCCGGCGGCCGCCAGCACCAGCGCCCAGTCACCCGCCTGGGTCGGGTTGGCGGTCGCCCGCACCAGGGCTTCGGGAGCGTCACTCATCGTCCCGAGCCTGCCGAGCCTGCCGAGCACGCCGAGCACGCCGAGCCCGCCGAGCCTGAGCCTGTACGCCGTCTTGACGGTCGAACCACCGGTGATAGCTTGATCGATCTTCGTCGCGGGTGCGACGCCGAGGTGCTCCGATGATCGGGAACGTCGATCATTTCGTCGGCCAGCAGATTCTGCTCTGGCAGGAAGAGCGGAAGATCGCGGAACGCAAGGGGATCCAGGGCAAGACCGTCCAGCAGCCGATGATCTGCCTGTCGCGGGAGTATGGCGCGCGCGGGGCCGAGATCGGGCGGCTGGTGGCGGAGGAGCTGGGGTTCCGGTTCTACGCCCAGGAGCTGATCCACGACGTGGCCCAGGAGGCCCAGGTGCGGGACCAGCTGATCGAGTCGCTCGACGAGCGGGTGCAGGACAGCATCTCGACCTGGGTGTCGGGCCTCATCAAGCGCGGGGTCTTCGCCCCCAGCGACTATCTGCGAAACCTCTCCAGGGTGGTGCTGACGCTGGGCCGCCACGGCAAGGGGGTGATCGTCGGGCGGGGCGCGCACTTCCTGCTCGACCCGCAAGCCACGCTGCGCGTGCGGGTCATCGCGCCGCTGCCGACCCGGGTGGCACGCATCGCCGCGCGCGACGGGGTCGGCGCGGACGAGGCGCACGCCAAGATCCTGCGCATCGACGGCGAGCGGATCGCTTTCAACAAGCAGCACTACGGCGCCGACATCGCAGACCCGTCCCACTACGACCTGGTCGTCAACGCCGGGACACTGGGGATCGAAGGGGCCGCCGATCTCACCGTTCGGGCCTTCCGCACCAGGTTCAGTCAAGGCTAGAACCGTCTCATCACGACGGCAGCAACCTCCTCACTGACGCTGACCTTCCGGGGCGGCACCATCGAGCTCGGCGGGCTTTCGCAGGGCTCGCCAGCGCCGCCCGGGTGCCTGTGGGATCCCCGCACGGCCTGCTTTCGTGCGCCGGCCGCCGGCTACGCGGCGCTGCGGCGGGCGCTGGCGCGTGATGGCCATGCGGTCGAGGATCGCGCGCGCGGCTACAGCGAGCTTCCCGCCGGCGCGCTCGTCAGACGAGCGTCGCGGCCCTATCAAGACGAGGCGCTGGCCGCCTGGCGCGCCGCCAGGGGGCGCGGCGTGGTGGTGCTGCCGACCGGCGCGGGAAAGACGCACGTCGCCTGCCTGGCGATCGACGACCGCCGCCGGAGCACGCTGGTGCTGGCCCCGACGCTGGATCTGGTGCGGCAGTGGTACGACGTCCTGCGGGCGACGTTCGGCGTTCCGGTCGGCGTGATCGGCGGCGGCGACTACAGCGTCGAGGCGCTGACCGTGTCGACCTACGACTCGGCGCACCTTCACATGGAGCACCTGGGAAACAAGTTCGGTCTCCTGGTGTTCGACGAGTGCCATCATCTGCCAGGGCCAGCCTACGCGCTGGCGGCGCGCGCGGCGGTGGCGCCGTTCCGGCTGGGGTTGACGGCGACGCCCGAGCGCGCCGACGGCCGCCACGCCGATTTCGACGAGCTGTGCGGCCCCATCGTCTACCGCAAGGACATCGTCGATCTCTCGGGCGGCTACCTGGCGCCGTACGAGACGGTGCGGCTCACGGTCGAATTGGGACCGGACGACCGCCGCGCCCACGACGAGGCCCGCGCGGTCTACCGCGACTTCATCGCCCGGAACGGCATCCGCATGTCGAGCCCGTCGGGGTGGTCGGACTTCATCATCCGATCGTCGCGCTCTGAGGACGGCCGCCGCGCGATGGCCGCGTACCGCAAGCAGCGCGAGATCGCCTTCGCCGCGCCGGCCAAGCTCGACTACGTGGGCCTCTTGCTCGAGCGTCATCGCGAGGACAGGGTCCTGCTCTTCACCCAGGACAACGCCACCGCCTATGCGCTGTCGCGCCGGTTCCTGATCCCGATCATCACCCACGAGACGCGCGTGCGCGAGCGGAGCGAGATCCTGGCCGGGCTGGCCCGGGGGGCGCGAAATGGCGATGGCTACGGCGCTCTCGTCACCTCCAAGGTGCTCAACGAGGGGGTCGACATCCCGACCGCCAACGTGGCGGTCGTGGTGTCGGGGAGCGCCTCGGTCCGCGAGCACGTGCAGCGTCTCGGGCGCATCCTGCGCGCACAGGCCGGCAAGCACGCTCTGCTCTACGAGCTGGTCACCGCCAACACGGCCGAAACCTTCACCAGCGCCCGGCGGCGCGATCACAGTGCTTACCGCTGACCTGGTGAGCGCGCGCCGCCGCGGCGACGAGCTGCGCCTGGCGCCGACCGACGATGCCCGGCGGGAGCGGATCGCCACGCTGGCGGCGGCGCTGACCGCGCGGGCGCGCCAGGAGGTCGGCAACCTGCGCGACGACGTCGAGGAGGCGCTGCGCCAGACCGCCACGGCGCTGGAAGACGGCGGCGATCGCCGGTTGGGCGCGGCGGTTGGCAAGCTGGTGCGCGACGGGCTCCGCTTCGAGGAGACCTCCGGCCAGACCGCGACCGAGCTGCGGCGTGAGCTGTTCACGCAGGCGGCGGCTGCGCGCCGAGGCGCCGGCCCGGCCCCCTTCGATCGCGCGGCGTTCCTGGAGAGCTTCGCGCGCGCACGAGGGACGACCGCGCGGGCGCTGGAGGCGGCGCTCTACGCCGATCGCCCTGGCGCCCAGCGCCTCCTGGCGGTCGAGGTGCCGGCGCCCGCGCTGGTGGCGGCCGGGTTCGGGATCTCCGAGGCGCAAGCCGTCCTGCTGAGGGCAACCAAGATCGTCGCCGAGATCGAGGCCGGCGACGCCGCGCTCTACCGCCGCCTCTTCCGCACGCTGAAGTTCCTGCGCCTCCTGCCGGTCATCACCCGTCTCGATCAAGCGCGGGACCCCTGGGAGGGTTCCCGCTCCCCCCCGCGACAGACTTCGCCCGGCAAAGCCGGACTCCGTCCACGCCAACAACGTGGCGGCTACCGGGTCGAGATGGACGGCCCGCTCAGCCTGTTTCAAGGCGGCGGTCGCTACGGGCTCTCGCTGGCGCTGGCCCTGCCGGCGATCGCCGCCTGCGATCGCTGGAGGCTGGACGCCGACGTTCGCTGGGGCGCGGAGCGCCGCCCGCTGCGCTTTCGACTGGCGGGCGAGGAGCCCAGCGTCGCGCTCGCGACGGCGGGCGACCCGGCGCGGGGCGACGCGCTTCCCGATGAGCTCGCGGCCTTCATCACCGCCTTCGCGCGCGTGACGACCGACTGGAAGATCGATCGCGCGCCCGCCATCCTCGATCTCCCGGGGGCGGGGCTCTGCGTCCCCGATCTCTGCTTCGTGCGAACCGCCGACGGCGCGCGCGTTCACTTCGAGCTGCTCGGCTTCTGGAGCCGCGAGGCGGTGTTCCGGCGGATCGACCTGGTGCGGGCCGGCCTGCCGCAGAGGATCCTCTTCGCCGCCAGCAAGAGCCTGCGCGTCGGCGAGGCGCTCCTCGACGACGCGCAGACCGCGGCGCTCTACGTTTTCTCCCGGGTGCTCAACGTCCGCACCATCCTCGATCACCTGCAGCGGATTGCGCCGGCACTTTAGACGAGCCCAGAGCGGGCTCACTCGCCGTCGAAGTCGCCGGTGGTTCCGGTTCCATCGGCAGCGTTGTCGACCATGCCGGGCGGAACGGGGTAGTCACCCGAGCTCGGGCCGCCCGTCCCCAGGACTCCCGGCGGGATGCCGTGATAGACGACATCGCCGCCGTTGCCGTTGTGCACCCCACCCCGGGCCACCAGCAGCCCGTCGTTCTTCATCCAGTTGCAGGTGTTGCCATGTTCGCCATCGCAGTTGAGGAAGATGGCGATCTCTTCCTGGTCGGCAGGGAAGTCGGCCACGCCGTCCGTTCCGTTGTTGCGGCCGCTGCCCCCGGTCGACCCGCTGCCGCCCGAGGCGTCGAGGAGACCGGAGGGCGTCACGTCCAGGTTGCCTTTGCAGACCTGGACCCCGTTGTGGTTGTTGTCGGAGAAGAAGTAGATCATCCCGCCGCCGCCGCCGATGCCACCGGGATCGGGCGCGCTGCCGCCCCGCACGCTGATGTTCCCGGCGATGGTCTCGTCACCGTCCTTGGTCCAGAACCAGACGTGGCCGCCGCCGCCGGCGGTGCCGCTGCCCCCTGAGTTGCCTCCCTCGACGGTGATCTTCGCCGATTGATCGATGGCGACGGCGCCGTCGGTCGGCGTCAGCTCCATGTCGATGCGCCCGCCGTCGGCGCCGTTGCCGCTGCCGCCCACCATGATCGAACCGCCGCTGGCGTCGATCTCCCCGCTGATGTGCACACCGCCGCTGCCGGGATCCTTGCGGGCCCCACCGTTGAGGAGGCCACCCGCGCCGGGCGCGGTCACCGAGTTGCCGCCCCGCAGGTCCAGCTCCAGCGGGCCTGCGACGTTGACGTTCCCGGTGTCGGGCTCAGGCGTGATGGTGCCGCCAGTGCCCGCCGCGGCGCCGCCGGCGCCCCCGCTGACGACCACCGGCACGAAGATGGTGATCGCCGTGGGCGGCGTGGTTTCGCCGATGTGAACCGCGCCGGCGGCGCCACCGGCGATCGTCCCACCGGAGGCCGCGGTGCTGGCCACCCCCCCGCGCCCGTCGACGGTGCCGCCCACCGCCACCGAGCCGGTCGCGTCGATGGTCAGCGCCGCCGCCGCACCCCCTTGCGCGCCACTGCCGCCGCTGCCGCTGGCGGCGCCGCCCCGAATGAGGATCGTCCCCGCCAGGACGACGTCGCCGCTCGACTGCACGGTGAGCGCGCCGGCCGCGCCGCCGCTCTGGGTCCCGTCGCCGCCGGCGCTCGTCAGCTTGCCGGTGACGATCACCTGTTTGGCCGCCAGTCGAAGCGCGCCGCCCGCCTCCCCCGATCCGGAGGCGCCGCTCGTGTCGACGGCGCCGCTGACGTAGATGGTCCCGCCCACCTCGAGGTCGAGCCCCTGGCGCCCGGCGCCGAGATCGCCGGCCTGCAGCGTGGCCGCCACGTAGAGATCGCCGCTGACCGAGATCTTGCGGGTGGCGTCGCTCCCGCTCGTGGTCACGTCCGCGCTGACCACCGCGTCGCCGGTGATCGAGACGTCCGCGCCCAGCGCCGATGCGGCGATGGGCGTGGCTCCCGCTGGTGCGGCGGGGATTGTCGTCGGGGCGGGCGCCTGGGTCGGATCGAACGAGGTGTCCCCCTGCGAGACCAGGTGCACGACGCCCCCGTTTTGCCCCTGACCGCTGGCCGAAAGCGCCGTGCCCCCCTGGACGCTCACCTGGGCGGTCAGCGCCGTCCAGGGAGAGCTCGCGACGCCACCGTCGTCGGCTCCCCCGGGCGACGAACCGATCCCTCCCGTCGGTCCCGAGCTGCCTCCGCTTCCGCCGACCGTCGCCTTGCCGCTGCCGCCGCAGGCGGCAGCACCGACGAGCAACAGCGTCAGCGCCGCGCGCTGCCCGCGTCCCCCTCCGTCACCACCCCGTCCCCCTCGTCTCTCGCTCATCCCCATGGCTCCGCCCTTCGTCGTTTCCTATTGGCCGCCGCCGTCGGTGCCCCCGCACCCTTCGTCGACCTGGCCGTTGCAGTTGTCGTCGATCCCGTTGCCACAAATCTCCGCCGCGCCCGGGTGCACGGCCGCGTTGGTGTCGTCGCACTCGTCGCACCATCGGTAGCCGTCGCCGTCGGCGTCGGTCGCCGCGGCGGGCACCCCGCGCTCGCAGTCGACGAACGTCTGGAGATAGCTGGCGCGCTGGGCGACGACGGCACGCGCGGTCGCGGTCGCCTGCTGGACCTGCGCGGCGGTGGCCCAGGCGTGGGGATCGCTGCCGGCCGCATCGGCGATCTGCTGCGACCAGCTGTCGATCCACCCTTGAATCTGACCGACGTCCCACCTGGCCAGCAGACCGGCGATCGCCTCGGCGTACTTGGCGCGCCACCCGGCGTCGCCGAGGACGATCATCCACTTGTCGCCCGGCAGCGGTGCCGGCTTCGCCCGCGCGTACCAAAAATAGACCGGATGGTCGGTCGCCCCCACCAGATCGAAGTCGGACAACCAGTCGAAGGTCGAGTCGGTGTCGTCGGGGAGAAAGACGTAGCCGGCCGACCCCTGATCGTAGAGGTAGAAGTTGTGCGAGCCGCCGTAGTAACCGTCGGCGTCGTTGAGCAGCGCCTCGGCCGCCCAGGAGGTCAGCGAGCCTTGAATGTCGACGATGGCAGCGAGCGAGCCCAGGTCCTCGGCCGCCAGGAAGGTGGTGAGCCGTCCGTAGTTGGGGCTCATCTCGTTGGTCTCTGCCTGCGTCGCCCCCTTCCAGAGATCGCCCGCGGCATTCGAGGGGAAGAACTGCTTCACCACCGCGTCTCCCACCCCCTGTTCGACCGAGTAGAGGCCGTAGTACGCCCCGTTGATCTCCAGCCGCCCGTTGACCGAGCAGGGGGCCAGGACGCCGACCTGGCGCAACCAGTGTTGAGAGAGGCGATCGTGCAGGAACGTCCAGTCGGAGCGCGGCATGTCGAACACCAGCTTCGTCACGCCGTGGAACTTGCCGCTCGGGTTGGTCTGATCGAACGAGACGTCGAACTGCATCTTGGCGCGAGGGCCGTCGAGCGTGACGGTCTGGTACCAGGACGAGGCGCCGTGCAGCTTGACGGCGGCGTCGCTCACCGTCTCGTTGCCGAGGTGAAAGACGATCGGATGGTAGACGGTGAAGTCGGCGCCGCTCTCGAGCGCCGCAAGATTGTTGAATTCGGCCTCCATGGCCGTCCAGTCCGCGTCGCTGATGTCGAAGGAGTAGGTCGCCAGCGTCCCTTCATCGAACAGATCGGCACAGGCCGACGGCGCCGCCCCGTCGGGCTGATCCTTGGCGACGGCGCCGGTCGTCGAATGCGAGCTGCCGCAATCGACGAGCGCGATCAATGAGACCGTCGCCACCCCTGCGAAAAACCCGTATGCGCCGCGCATCGTCATCTCCAGTCCGGCCCGATGTTGAGCAAGCGCGGTGCCCGGACCTGCCTCCGAAAATCGGCGCCCAATCGCCGGCAATTCGACAGAACGGGAACCATGATGTCGCCCCGCGGTAACGAGCAACGACAGCGAACAACGATGAACGCCGACGGCCGGAGCGCCTTGGCGGCGCCCTTCTCGATGGCCGGCGAGTTGCTTGTGTGTTGAGGACGATGGACTTCGGCGGGCGGTGGCAAATGGGCGTGAGGCTGGACACGGGGAACGACGGGAGGTGCGCCAGGAGACGGGTTGTCTCAGGAGCACTGGGCGGCCTGCTGGCCGCCGCCGTCTGGACGTTGGGCTGCGGCGGCGGATCGAGTGGCAGCGGCGCGCACGCGGAGGGGGGATCGCACATCAATCAAACCGGCGCGGCCGGTCTCTCCATCAACGAGATCATGTCGCTCAACGTGCTGACCACGAAGGATGAGAACGGCGTGGCGTCGCCCTGGATCGAGATCCACAACCCGACCGGGCAGGACGTCGATCTGACCGGCTACGCGCTGACCGACGACTTCAATACACCCCAAAAGGCGATCCTCCCGGCGGGCCTGGTCGTCAAGGCGAACGGGAATCTCCTGCTGTGGGCCGATCAAAATCCGTCAGCGGGCCCGGCGCACGTCAACCTGTTCCTTCCGGCCGCCGGCGGTTCGATCGGGCTGGCGGGCCCGGACGGCTCGTTCATCGACCGGCTGACCTTCGGTGCCCAGGACGTCGATCTCTCCGCGGCGCGCGAGCCCGACGGCTCGACCAACTGGGTCACGGAATGGAACGCCTCGCCGGGCGCGGCCAACCCGATGGGGATGGGAATGGGGCAACCACTTACCCAGGCTGCCAGCGATCCGCCCGAGATGATCCCCCCCGCCGGCGACCTGAGCGACCAGGTCCTCGGCTACGACCTGCAACCGCAGTTCGACCTGCAGATCTCCGACGACGGCATCACCTCGCTGCGCGCGGCACCGACCACCTGGGTCCAGGCGACGCTGACCTTCCAGGGGCGCGCCTACGGTCCGATCGGCGTGAACCTCAAGGGGACCTCGTCCTTCCAGCCGATCGACCAGAAGCCGGCGTTCCGGGTGGACATCAACCACTTCGTCAAAGGAGCGCGGCTGTTCGGGCTCAAGGAGATCCTGCTCAACAACATGGTGCAGGACCCCTCGATGATTCACGAGCGGCTGGCCTACTGGATCGGTCGCCAGATCGGCTCTGTCCCGACCCCCCGTTCGAACCACGCCTGGGTGACGATGAACGGCACGGCGCTGGGCCTCTACGCCACCGTCGAGGAGGCCAAGGACACGATGATGGCCTACTCGTTCGCCGACGCGAGCGGCGGCGTCTTCACCATCAACTACGCCGATTTCTCCACCAAGTATCTTCCCAACTTCCAGTACCAGGACGGCAATGACGACACCACCCTCATCACCGACACCATGAGCGCGTTGACCCAGCAGCCCGCCAGCGCCGCCACCGCGGCCGCCGGCCAGTCCGTCAACATGCACGAGTTCGCGCGCTACTGGGCGCTGATGGTGCTGACGGGCCACTGGGGCGGCTGGCCCTACGCGCCCGACCCCGAGCCGGTCGGCGCGAACGCGCGCATCTACGCCGACCCGACCAGCAAGCAGCTCTACTTCATCCCTCAGGGGATCAACGACGCCTTCGGAACCGGAGACTTCGACTTCATCGCCACGCTGAAGTCGAAGCTGGCCAAGGACTGCGCCCGCACGCCGTCGTGCTTCCAGGACTTCAGCGGCCAGCTGATGGAGATCTTGGGGAAGGCCCAGCAGCTCAACTGGACCGCCGAAGCGGCGCGGGTGTCGGCGCAGATCGCCTCCTACGTCTCGATGGACACCAAGAAGCCGAACAGCGACGCCGACGTGGCGATGTACCAGCAGCAGGTCGCCAACTTCATGAACGATCGCAGCGCCTCCATCACCAAGTACCTCGTCGCGCCGGCGAGCACCGCGACCGCCAGCACGCCCTGAGGCCCCTCGACGCGCCCGCGAGGCTTCGGCGGATCTAGAGCGCGTGCCCGTGAGGCAAACCGGTGCGGTACTTGCCGTCGCCGTCCACGTCGAGGAACACCGGGTTGGTCAGGGCGAAGGGATAGGCGGTGAAGGTCTTGCCGTCGCCGACCACGGGTGACATCGACCGATCGCCGTCGACGCGCACGACGACGTAGCCGTCGCGCGGCGTGGTGAGATCGAAGGTCTCTTTCAACCGGACGGCGTCGGTCCCCGGCGGGACGGTCCAACGCTTGGCCTCTTCGCCGTTCAGGTAGAGCGTCACGCGGCTGACCGAAACCCAGGGCGCCGCCTGCACCGTCACCTCGGCGTGCGCCTTCCCGCCGCGCGCCGGGACGAGATCGCCGATGGTCCCCCCGTTGACCAGTAGCGAGACGAACGGGCCGGTGGTGAAGAAGACGTGGTGGCCCTTGATCGCAGTGGCGATCTCCTTCGGGTCGATGCGCTCGGGTTTGTCCTCCCGAACCTTGACGTAGTTGCGCGGGTAGCCGCCGATGTTGAACGTCAGGTGGTGGGTGTCGGAGTTGCCAGTCGCCGTCACCAGGTGGTCGTGGTTGAGCAACGAGAACCAGTCGTCGACGACGCGATCGACGCTGCGCCGGACCGGATCCTGATAGCCGTTCATCACCTCCAGCGCATCGAAGTCCCAGGAGAAGCCGGCACGCCCCGCCCGATCGCTGCGCGCGTCGAACTGTCCGAGATCGAAGTAGCCGATCTCGTTGTCGATGCGCGGGTGATGCACGTTGATGACCGCGCCGGGGGCGTCGCGCCGCACGTCCTTGAAGAAATCGTCGGGCTTGCGGCCGTGGACCAGAATGGCCCCCTCGCCCGCGCGCTCGATGTCGCGCGGCAGGGGGAAGGCGCCGAAGTGTCCCCAGCCGTTGGTCGTCAGCTCGTCGCCGACGGCGCTGGTGATGTAGCGGCCGGCGTCCAGCTCCTTGATGTACGGCTCGTAGTCGGAGATGACGTTGTGGTCGGTGGCGACGATCATCTGCACGTCGTCGGCGACGAACTCGAAGATCCGGTCGTACATCGGGACGCGCGAGTCGGACGAGCGCGCCGCGTGCACGTGAAAGTCGGCCGACAGCCACCCGGGCGTCTCCACGACGTGGGCCAGGCTGGCCGTGATGGTTGCGCCGCGGGCGGTCAGCTTCAGCTTCCTGGTCGTGGAGATCTCCCACTCGGGCCCGCGGCTCACGGTCACGTCGTAGGTCCCGAGCGGCAGGCGCGTCACGCCGACGCCGGTCAGCGACATCACCCGGTTGAAGGCGGCGATGGCGCCGTCCCCTTCCTGCCGGGCGATGTCGACGCGCGTGAACTCCGGATCGTGCGTCCCGTCGACGCCGACGAAGGTCAGCTTGCAGGGGATCGGCTTGCCGGTCTTGGTGTCGCGCACGTCGTAGCCGACGCCGCCTTCAGCCGGCAGCTTCGGCGGCGCGAGCGCAGGCGCGCCCGCAGTCGCGGCGACGACGGCCGAGATTCCCAGCGCGTACGAGATCCCGACGGCCAGGACCCGCGCCCACGATCGCCTTCCCTGTGCGCGCCCCATCGCGCCGACGATACTACGACGACTTGGACGGGTCGGGCGCCGAGGTATCTGGCGGCGCCGCTTCGGGCGCCGGGTTGGCGGGAGGCGCCGCCGCCTTCACGGGTGCCGGAGCACCGCAATCGGGATCGACCGCGCTGGTGTCGGCGATTGGCCAGCCCTTGGAATCGCGATTGGGCGCACCCCCGCGCGGACCACCTGGCCCACCCTGGTTGTTGCCACGCGCGAAACCGGGACCACGGCCACCACCGCCGCCGCCGGGACCACGGCCACCGCCGCCACCGGGACCACGGCCACCGCCACCGCCGCCCGGACCGCGACCACCGCCCGGACCACGGCCGCCGCCGGGGCCGCCGCCAAAGCCGCCCGGACCGCGGGGAGCACCGCCGCCGGGACCGCCGCCAGGAGCAGAGCCGAAGCCGCCCGGACCGCCGCCGCCAGGGCCGCCGCCGAAGCCGCCCGGCCCGCGGGGACCGCCGCCGCCAGGGCCGCCGCCGAAGCCACCGGGCCCGCGGGGACCGCCGCCGCCAGGGCCGCCGCCGAAGCCACCGGGGCCGCGGGGACCGCCGCCGCCGGGACCGCCACCCGGGCCGCCGCCGAAGCCACCGGGCCCGCGCGGGCCGCGTCCGCCGCCGGGACCGCCCCCACCGCCCGGTCCACCGCCGAAGCCGCCGGGACCACGCGGACCACGTCCGCCGGGCGGGGGACCGCCGGCGGTTCGCCGGTGATCGCGGCGACCATCGCCAGGACCACCGCCGGGCGCCCGGGTCACCATCCAGCCAGGACCCGCCACCGGGCTTCCGCCCGGGACGCCCTGATCACAATCGCGATCGCGGCCGGAGCCGAACTCGAAGCGACCCGGCTTGTTGCCGCCGGGGCCGTGGGCGCCACCGATTCCACCCGAGCCGCCGCCCGGCTTCCCGCCGCCGCCACCACCGCCACCGCCGCAATCGTGCCGTCCGGAGCCGCCGCGCCCACGATCGTTGCGCCGGGGCTCGCCGCGCGGCATGAGGTCGACCAGGTAGTAGAAGTCGCCCTGCTTCTTCGCGCCGGGAGGCGGATCTTCGCCGCTCATCACGCGGATCAGCCGGACGTTGTCGGCACGGTCGCGGATCACCTCGAGCGCCTCCATCAGACGCGCCAGGCGATCCTCTTTGATCCCGAGCTTCTCCTCGATCTCGGCGGCCGCGAGCGCAGCGCCAGGATCCGGGGCAGGCTCCGCGGGCGCACCCGCCTCGGCGTCCGCCGATTGCGCGGTCGCCTCGCCGCCGTTCGCATCGCCTGCGGGCGCTTCGCCTTCGGGCGCCGCCGGCGTCTCCTCCGCGGATGCGCTCGCCTCGACGGGCGCCGCCTCCGCGGACGCACTCGCCTCGACAGGCGCCGCCTCGGCCGGAGCGCTCCCCTCGACAGGCGCCGCCTCGGCCGGAGCGCTCCCCTCGGCGGGCTCGGCTTCGCTTCCAGCTTCGACGCCCTCTGACGTCAGTGCAGCATCCTCGGCTTCGGCCGTCGCCGCGATCGCCGCTTCGAATCCCGGCTCCGCGCCGGCCGCCTCCGCGACGGGCGTGGCTTCGATCGCTGCCTCGATCTCCGCCCCCTCGGACGCGACGGGTTCAGCCGCCGGCTTCGGCGGCGGCGCCGGTCGGTGCGTACGCCGCACCTGCGCTGCTTCGCGAAGCAAGATCCCGGAGAATTCAGTGACGGTTTTCATCGTTTCTTCGTTCGTCGCGCGGCGCCGCCCTGGGCAGCGTCGGACGGTCCTTTACTTCTTGGTCTGGGCCGCTTCGAGCTTTTTGTACTCTTCAGTGGCGTTCTGGGTCAGAGCGTAATTGTCGAGGTCCTTGTGGCAACCGTCGCAGGTGAACTTCTGTCCGTTCGCCTTGGCCATCTTCACCATCTCCTTCATCACCTTCTTGGCCTCCGCCCGCCCACCCTTGGCGCAAGCCTTCCCCGTCTCGGTGTCGGGCTTGGTGGCGATGGTGCACTTGCCGTCGTCAGCCCGGACGGCGCCCGCGGCGACGGCGGCGAACAGGAAGGCAGCGACGGAGAGCTTGGCGATGGAACGGGTCATGAAATCTCCTCGGTCTGCAGGGCGAAGGGACCTACGGGCGACGGCGCAGAGCTTATAGCGCGCCCTCGACCGCGGGGACAACACCCCTTTGCATACTAGGAGTTGCTGCCCCTACATCGTGGAGCAAACACCCACCACCGAGCCGCAAATCACCGTCGCTGCGGTCTTTTCGCAATGGGCCAAACAGGTCTATAGTTGTCGCCCATGGCACAGATTTTCCGGAGGGATTCCCGCGTCGTCCTCGCATTGATGGTCGGCGCTTTCTTGTCGTTTGCCGCGTCGCGCGCAGTGGCCCAGGACAACCAGGATACGGTCGAAGGGGTCAGGGTCCAGCTCGGGATCACCGGCGGCTACCACTGGTTCGCCAAAGATCTCGAGCTCGGCACGCCCGACGATTCCGCCTCTTCGAGCCCGAAGAGTGCTCCCGCCTTCGGCATCCGCGCCGGCCTCATGCTGAACCCGATGTTCGTCATCGAAGGCGAGGCGCTGCTGATACCGACGTCCGACAATCATGCGGGCCAAAGCGTGCTCATCAGCGCGGAGCGCATCCACCTCCGCTTCAACATCGCGCCCGGCGCCATCGCGCACGGGGTGGTGACGCCGTTCATCCTGGCAGGCGTCGGGGCTTCGACCGTTCTCTCCAGCAATCCGCCGGGGGACAACCAGCTTTACATTCACAAGGGCGATACCGACGCGAACTTCTACGCCGGCGCCGGCGTCATGTTCGCGCTCAACAGGTTGCTTCACCTCCGCATCGACGGCCGCGTGCTCGCCGCCCCCAACACCACCAAGGACGGCTTCTCGCCCGACTACGAGCTCACGGCCGGGTTCGGCGTCACGCTCGGCGGCCACGCCCCGCCCCCGCCGCCCGCGCCCGTGGCGCTGGTCAAGGACACCGACGGCGACGGCATCCCCGACACCGAGGACAACTGCCCCAACGAGGCCGGCCCCCGCGAGAACAAGGGCTGCCCCGACAAGGACACCGACGGCGACGGCATCGTCGACCGCAAGGACAAGTGCCCCGACAAGGCCGGTCCGCCCGAGCGCGACGGCTGCCCCGAGGAGGACAAGGACAAGGACGGCATCGTCGACTCGAAGGACAAGTGCCCCGACGATCCCGAGGACAAGGACGGCTTCGAGGACGCCGACGGCTGCCCGGATCCGGACAACGACAAGGACGGCATCCTCGACAAGGACGACAAGTGCCCGAACGAGCCGGAGACCAAGAACGGCTATCAGGACGAGGACGGCTGCCCCGATGAGGTGCCGGCGCAGGTCAAGCAGTTCAGCGGCGTGGTCAAGGGGATCAACTTCCGGCGCAACTCGGCCGACATCAAGGCGACGTCCTTCCCGCTGCTCAAGCAAGCGGTCATCGTCTTCAAGCAGTACCCGGCGTTGCGGGTGGAGATCTCGGGCCACACCTCGAACGAGGGGAAGCGCGAGTTCAACATGAAGCTCTCGCGCAAGCGCGCCGAGGCGGTGAAGGACTACCTGGTCTCCGCCGGCATCGACGAGAATCGGATCGGCACCGTCGGTTACGGGCCGGACAAGCCGATCGCCGACAACGACACCAAGGAAGGGACCGAGAAGAACCGGCGCATCGAGTTCCGGCTGCTCTCGACCAAGGAAGCGGTCAAGACCCAGCCCGAGCCCGAGGACATCAACCCCTCGCCCGATCGCAAGCACGCCAAGGGTGCCAAAGCGAAGCCGGCCAAGGGCGACAAGCCCGCCGACGCCGCGGCGAAGAAGCCCAAGGCCCCCAAGAAGAAGAAGGCCTCCGCTCCCGACGACGAGCCGATGCCCAGGTAACGCCGGAGGTCGTCAGGTCGAGATCGGAATATCGGTCTCGACCGGCTGCCCGTAGTCGACCCCGGGGACCTCGAACCCGAACAGCTTGCGAAAGTCGGTCCGGAACCCGGCGTAGTCGGAGAGCGCCGAAAGGTTCTCGGTCGTCACCTGGTCCCAGAGCGCGGTCACCTGCGCCTGGATCTCGGGCGCGAGCTCGAGGTCGTCGAGGCGAATCCGCCCTTCGCCGTCGGTGCGGGGCTGCTGTCCTGGTCCCAGGTGATCCCGGAAGAGGCGCGAGATCTGCTGGTCGGTCCCCTCGTGCGTCCCCGCCGCCTTCATCACCTTGTAAAGCAGGCTGATGTAGAGCGGGACGACCGGGATCGCCGACGAGGCCTGGGTGACCAGCGCCTTGTTGACGCTCACGTAGGCCGCGCCGCCCAGGCGGGCGGCCAGCAGCGCCGACAGCTCCGCGGTGGTCCTCTCCAAATCTTCCTTGGCCCGCCCGATCGTCCCCGAACGGTAGATGGGGAAGGTCAGCGCCGGGCCGATGTAGCTGTAGGCGACGGCCCGGCAGCCTGGCGCCAGCAGATCGGCGTCCGCCAGCGCGCGCACCCAGGCGGCGAAGTCTTCGCCCCCCATCACCTTGCGGGTCGCCTCCACCTCGGCGTCGGAGGCGGGCGCGATCTCGACCTCCACCACCTGCTCGTTGCCGAGGTTGATGCTCTTGCTGCGGAACGACTCGCCGAGCGGCTTCAGGACGGAGCTGTAGCTGACGCCGTCGGCCGGATCGACCCGCTTCGGCGCCGCCAGGCTGTAGACGACCAGGTCGAGCTTGCGCCCGGCCCGTTCGAGACCGGCGATCGTCTGGTCCTTGATCTCACGGCTGAAGGCATCGCCGTTGACGATCGCGATCTCGCGGCCGGCGGCTCCCGCGCGGCGCTGGGCCGCCGCCAGGTTGTACCAGCCGGCCGACGCCGTCTTCTCGCCTTGAGGCGGCCGCTCCAGACAGACCGCCGTCCCCTGCGCGCCATACCCGAAGACCGCGCTCAGCAGGCTGGAGAGGCCGTAGCCGGTGCTGCCGCCGATCACCAGCGCGGCGCCGAGCCCGGTGCCGGGTGCCCCCTGCCGGGCAACCGCGATCTCGGCGTCGACGTTGGCGGCACAACCGGCCGGGTGGGCGTTGAGGCAGATGAACCCGCGTATACGGGCGGCGATGACCTGGCTGGACATCGGGCCTTCCTGCCAGCGCCGCGCCGGAAGGTCAAGCGCGACGGTCGAGGTTTGCGCCCAGCCGATCCGTGAATAACTTCGCGATCGTGGACCTGAAAGCGCTCAAACGGATCTTGGTCCCGACCGACTTCTCCGATCCTTCGGAGGAGGCGCTGAAGACCGCGATCGCCTTCGGGCAGACGTTCGGCGCCACGCTGGATCTGGTGCACGTCGCGGTGGAGGTCGCCTACCCTCTGCCGCCGCCGATCGACCTGGCTTCGCTGCCGATCGACATCGGTCCGGCGCTCGAGCGCGCGGCCGAGGGGCTCGCCGCCGAGGAGGCGCGGGTGCGCGAAGCAGGCGTCGCCTGCGAGAGCGCGACGCTGGTCGGGCGCGCCGATCTGGAGCTCGTGGAGCGCGCGCGCGCGACGACCGCCGATCTGATCATCATGGGGACTCACGGCCGCAGCGGCCTGGCCCACATCATCCTGGGCAGCAACACCGCGCGTGTCGTCCAGCACGCCCCCTGTCCCATCCTCATCGTCCCCAAGCGCTAGGCGAGCAGCGACCTCGTCCCGGTGGCGACCCGCCGGCAGGCCAGCGCGCAGTCGATGGTCCAGAGCAGCTCGTCCAGATTGATCGGTTTCAAGAGGCAAGCGACCGCGCCGTAGGCCTCCGAGTCGGTGCAAAGGTCGAAGGTCTCGTTTCCGGTGGTGAGCACCACCGGCACGTCGCTCTCGCGCCGGATCCGCTGCGCCAGATCGACGCCGTGCATGCCCGGCATGCGCAGGTCGGTCAATACCAGGTCCGGGAGCGCGCGCGGCAGCTTGGCCATCGCCTCGAAGCCGTCTGCCGCCACCTCGACCAGGTAGCCCGCCTCAGCCAACACCTGACCGATGAGCTCGCGTGCGTCTCGATCGTCGTCGACGATCAAGATTGTATCCCGCCGCTGGCCCACCTCCCCGCTTCCCACATCGATATTCGTCACGATGGTGAATTGAGCAAGAATGGAACCACCCTCGACGACTCTGTCCGTGATCACGCCGCGCCGCTACAAGGTCCCTGATCCGGTTACATCCGCGTAACTCTGCTCTGGGTCGGGTTACTTGTGTACGATTGAGCCTTCCCCATCCCGCCCAGGCCTTGCAAGGCCTGCCTGAGCCATCTCCCACCCGCACCTCATGCCTCCTGCCCCTCTGATAGACGTCCGCAACCTCTCGAAGAGCTACCGCGTCCACAAGCGCCCCCCTGGCCTGGGCGCCGCGCTGCGATCGGTGCTCAGCAGGAAGTACGAGCTGGTGAGGGCCGTCGAAGAGCTGTCATTCCAGATCGGCGAGGGGGAGCGGGTCGGTTTTCTCGGTCCGAACGGCGCCGGGAAGACGACCACGCTCAAGGTTCTGGCGGGCCTGCTGCACCCGACGTCCGGCGCCGTCCGGGTGGGGTCGTACATCCCCCAGGATCGCGACCCGCGCTTCCTGCAGCTCATCACGCTGGTGATGGGGCAGAAGCAGCAGCTCCTCTGGGATCTGCCGCCGGCGGAGACCTACGCGATGAACCGCGCGATCTACGACATCCCCCGCGCCCAGGCCGAAGAGACGGTGCGCGCGCTGGTCGAGCTCCTGGAGATCGGCGACCTCGTCAACAAGCCGACCCGCCAGCTGTCGCTCGGCGAACGGATGAAGTGCGAGCTGGTGGCGGCGCTGCTCCACCGGCCGCGCGTCCTCTTCCTCGACGAGCCGACCATCGGGCTCGACGTCTCGATGCAGGCCAAGATGCGCGACTTCATCCGCGACTACAACGAGCGCTTCGGCGCGGCGGTGCTGCTCACCAGCCACTACATGGACGACGTGGTGGCGCTCTGCCCGCGCGTGGTGGTCATCGACCACGGCCGGCTCATCTACGACGGCGACCTGCAGGAGCTGGCGCGGCGGGTGCGGCCCGACAAGCGTCTCACGGTGCGCCTCTCGCGCGCGGTCGAGCGCGCCGACCTGGAGAGGCTGGGGACCGTGGTCTCGGCGGACGCGGCGCACGCCGTGCTGTCGGTCCCTCCGGCGCGGTTGCAGGCAGTGGTGCGCGACGCTCTGGCCGCGCTGCCGATCGTCGACCTGACCATCGAGGAGGCGCCGCTCGAGGAGGTGATGCGCGAGCTGTTCGGCGCCCGGGCCAAAGAGGCTCACGCCAGGGAGGCGCAGGCCAAGGAGACACAGGCCAAGGAGGCCCAGGCCAAGGACGCCCAGGCCAAGGACGCCCAGCCCAAGACGACGCAGGACACAGAGACGCAGGAAAAGGCGACCCAGGCCGCCACGGGGGCGCGCGACGAGACGCGCGCCCACGAATGACCAGCGCAGCGCCTCCGGTCCCGGCGCGCCCCGGGCTCGGCAGCGAGATGGGGCGTGCGGCCAAGGCGTTTCCCACCCTCCTGCGCATCGGCGTCTCCGAGGTGGTCGCCTACCGCGCCGAGTTCGTGGTCTGGATCCTCACCACCAACATGCCGCTCGTCATGCTGGCCATCTGGCACGCGGTGGCGGCGGACGGCCCGGTGGGCCGCTTCGATCAGCGCGCCTTCACCGCCTACTACCTGGGCGTGCTGGCGGTGCGCCTCCTGACCAGCAACTGGGCGGTCTGGCAGCTGTCGATGGAGATCCGCGACGGGACGCTGTCGGCCAAGCTGCTGCGACCGATCCACCCGATCCTGGCGCTGGCGGCCGAGCACCTCTCCGCGGTGCCGATGCGCGCGGCGGTCATCTCGCCGGTGGTCGCCATCATGCTCTACAGCGGCTGGGATCGCCTGCTGCGCCACGACCCGGTGTTGCTGGTGATCCTCCTGGCCTCGCTGGTGGGCGCCTGGCTGCTGATCTTCTTCTCGATGGTGCTGATGGGCTCGCTGGCCTTCTTCGCCGAGAGCGCACTCGGGATCTTCGAGCTCTGGTTGGGCGTTCACGCCATCTTCTCGGGCTATCTGGTCCCGCTGGAGGCGCTGCCCCACTGGGTGCGCGGCGCCGCCAACGTGCTGCCGTTTCGGTTCATGCTGGGGTTTCCGGTGGAGACCCTGGTCGGGCTTCTGGGACGGCACGACGCCCTGATGGCCCTGGGCGCCCAGTGGGGTTATGTGGCGCTCTTCGGCCTGGCGGCGCTCTGGGTCTGGCGGGTCGGCCTGAAGACCTTCTCGGCTTACGGTGGATGACGTGCCCACCGTCGCCGCCCTCCCCCGTCCGTACGGCCCGGTCGCGCTGCTGCGCCGTTACGCCGGGCTGTTTCGCGTGCAGCTGGCGATCTCCGCGCTCACCGCGATGCAATACCGCACCGACTTCCTGGTGCGCGGCCTCATCGCGATCCTCTGGATGGCGGTGACCCTGGCGCCGCTCCTGGTCGTCTTCGGCGTGCGCAAGACCGTCGCCGGCTGGTCGTTCCCCGAATCGCTGGTGGTGGTCGGCTGGTTCACGCTGCTGCACGCGGTGCTGGAAGGGGCCGTCAGCCCCAGCCTCACGGCCGTGGTCGAGCACGTCCGCCACGGCACGCTCGACTTCGTCCTGCTCAAGCCGGCCGATGCGCAGTTCCTGGTCTCGACCGCCAAGATCGAACCGTGGCACGTGGTCGACGTGTTCGGCGCGGTGGTCATCTTCTGCTACGCCTTCAGCAAGCTCGGCCGCTGGCCACGCACGCTGGAGGTGGGCGCCGGGCTCGCCTTCCTGGCGCTGGCGGTGGTCATCCTCTATTCCTTCTGGATCCTGGTGGTGAGCGCGTCGTTCTGGGTGGTGAAGGTCGACAACCTCTCCTACCTGTTCGGATCGCTGTTCGACGCCGCCCGCTGGCCCATCACCGTCTTCCGGGGCGCCCTGCGGATCGTCTTCACCTTCGTCTTCCCGATCGCGCTTCTGACCACCTACCCGGCGATGGCGCTCCTGGGCGAGCTCGACGGCAAGACGGGTCTGGCGGCCCTGGCGGGCGGCCTCGCCTTCGCGGCCATCGCGCGCCGCGTGTGGCGCCGCGCGCTCGCCATGTACACCTCGGCCAGCTCCTGATCGCCTGGACGGAGCCGAGCTTTGCCCGGCGCGGGTCCGCCCGCGGGGGGCAGCGTGAGTCCTTCGTGGGGGGTGGGGGGACCCTCTCAGGGTCCCACGTTCAAACTGGCACTTTGACGGGGAGGTGGGCGCGGCGCTCGAGGCTGTAGGCCCAGGGGCGCGGGGCGACGGCGAACATCAGCGACGACCCCAGGAGCGCCACGTTCTTGCCGAAGTTGACCAGGTCCATCTGGCGCATCGCCGGGTCCCGGTCGGCCCAGAAGGCGTGCATGACGACCGTGACCGGCACGAAGAACAGGACCAGCGCCGCGATCCCGATGTCGGGGTAGATGCCGAGGATCAGCGTCACGCCCGCGACGCCGAGGAGGAGCCCGGCGACCGCCACGGCCACCCCGGGGAGGGGAACGCCCATCGACCCGGCGGAGCGGGCCAGCGAATCGAAGTCGCTGAAGTGGTGGAAGGCGCTCAACAGATAAAACCCGCCCGCCAACAGCCGCCCCGCCAAGAAGAGTTCTTCCATGCTCCCGTCCCCTTCTCCACGAAACGTAACCGCGCTCTCGACGGCAACAAGCCACTTCGTTAACGTGGGTGCCGATAACGGCCCCCATGGAGATCGAGAGCGAAGCTGGTCCGTCCGAGGCGACAACCGTCCGCGAAATCGACGCCGCGGCACGCGCGCTGGCGGAGCGGTGGCGCGCCGGCGACCAGGACGATCTCGCGTTGCGGGCGGCCTGTGGCGGCGCGCTGAGCGATCTGCGCGGCGCGTACCGGCGGCGTCCCGAGGCGTTCAGCCCGGCCACGGTCAGCCTGCTGAAGGAGGTCGGCCGCGCCTTGTCGGCCCCGCAAGCGAGCCCGAGAGAGCCAGGTAAAGGACCCTGGAAGGGTCTTTTAGATCCCCCGCGGGCGAGCGTCGCCGGGCAGAGCCCGTCGACGCTCACGCGACTCCCCAGAAGGGTCCCCGCACCGGCATCCGGACCCCCGCCCCTGGAGGTCCTGCGCGACGTCTTCGGCTACCGATCCTTCCGGGCCGGTCAGCTGGAGATCATCGAGACGCTGCTCGCTGGACGGGACTGCGTGGGGGTGATGCCGACCGGCGCGGGGAAGTCGCTCACCTACCAGATCCCGGCGCGGGTCCTGGGCGGGATCACGCTGGTGGTCTCGCCCCTCATCGCGCTCATGAAGGACCAGGTCGATGCGATGACGGAGGTCGGGTTGCGCGCGACCTACCTCTCGGCGTCACTGCCACCCGAGGAGCGCCAGCGGCGGGTCCGGGCGCTCTCCGCGGGAGAGTACGAGCTCTGTTACGCGGCCCCCGAGGGAATTGAAGCCTCCGTGGGGCGCGTCCTCGGAGGCCTCGACCTCCGTCTCATCGCCGTCGACGAGGCGCATTGCATCAGCCAGTGGGGGCATGACTTCCGGCCGGCTTACCGGAACCTCACCGGCCTCAAGCGCAAGTTCGGCGGCGTGCCGATGCTGGCGCTGACCGCCACCGCCACCCCCGCCGTCACCGCCGACATCATCGGGCAGCTGGCGATGATCGATCCGGCCTGCTTCCGCGGGCGCTTCTTCCGCCCGAACCTGCACATCTCGATGTACCGGAAGGGCGAGCACGACGGGACTGCCAGCGCCGGGACGAAGGGTGTCCGCTCGGCCATCACCAACCTGATTCACGCCCGGCGGGGGCAGAGCGGGATCGTCTACGCGCTCTCCCGCAAGGCCTGTGAGTCGCTGGCCGAGCACCTGCGCGACAGCGGCATCGCGGCGGCGGCCTACCACGCCGGGCTGGACCCGTCCGAGCGCACCCGGGTCCAGGATGCCTTCTCGCGCGACGAGGTCGACGTGGTGGTGGCGACGGTGGCGTTCGGGATGGGGATCGACAAATCGAACGTCCGCTACGTGATCCACCGGGACATGCCGCGCTCGATGGAGGCCTACTATCAGGAGATCGGCCGCGCCGGCCGCGACGGGATGCCGAGCGACTGCATCCTGTTTTATTCCTGGGCCGACGTGATGGCCTTCGATCGCTTCGGTGAGCGACCCGGCGACGACGTGGATCCGGCCGCCCTCGCCCGCCAGCGCGATCAGATCCGCGAGATGTTCGCCTTCGCCTCGGCGCGCGACTGCCGCCACCGGCTGGTGGTCCGCCACCTCGGGGAGCAGATGGAGCGCTGTGGCGAGTCGTGCGACAGCTGCGCCGGCCTCGATCCGCTGGCGGCCGCGCGGACCGCCCGGCGGACGCCCCGGCGTCCGGTGGCGAGCCCCACCGACCGGCCGGCGCGCGCGCCCGAGGAGCTGACGGTGGAGACCGCCGAGCTCTTCGATCGGCTCAAGACCCTGCGGCGATCTCTGGCGGTCGCACGCAGCGTTCCGGCCTACGTCGTCTTCAGCGACGCGACGCTGATGCGGATCGCCGAGGAACGGCCGAGCTCGCCTGACGCGCTGCTCGGGATCTCCGGCATCGGACCGAAGAAGCTCGAGCTGTACGGCGACGCCTTGCTAGAGCTGGTGGGCCAAGGCCCCACTTCACCGAGCGCCGGCGATGGCCAGGTTTGATCCGGGTCGGGATGAGAGCCGAGGTGGGGGCCGGGAGGCGGGCGGGAGGCGGGGAAGACGCGATGGGAGTGGAAGCAAGCATTCGGACGCTGATCGCGTTCCTGCACGACGAGCTGGCGACGGTGGCCAGCTACCGGCGCGCGCTGCCGGGGTTTGCGGAGGCGCCCGATGGTGAGGAGCTGCGCGCCTGCCTCGCCTCGCACGAGCGGCGGATCGCCACCCTGGAACAGCGAATTCGTTTTCTGGGCGGCGATCCGAACGAGCGAGAAAAGGAACAAGACGGCGAACGAAACGACGCCGCCCCGCTGACGGCCCCCGCGCCTGGCCCGGGCGACGCGGCGGACGCTGCGATCACGGCGCTGGAGGCGAGCGAGGATCGCGGTCTCAAGCACTACCTCGACGACGTTTGCAAGCTGGATCGGGACACGCGCAGCTTGGTGGCGCGCGAGATCCTCCCCGAGCAGGTGCGCACCTACGACTCGCTGACCGACCTGAAGCTGACCAGACGTTTGTAATCGGGACCCTAAAAGGGTCCCGCGATGTGACGCCGGCGGGGGCGATCCGCGCCGGAGGCAATCGACGGCTGCCGTTGCTTCGCTCACGCTCGGAGCTCCGCGGTCGGGGTATGCTGCGGCATGCTCGCCCGGGCCGGCGCCCGCCTCGTCGCCGTTGCGATCTCGTTGGCAGGCGCGCGAGCGGCGGTCGCTGCGCCGGCCAGCGCCGTCGGCACGGGGGCGAGCGATCCCGGCGATCTCGCCGGGGCCGCCGGCCCGTCCGCGGCCGACGCCGTGGCGTTCACCGATCCGCGCTTCGGCCCCCGCTATGTGATCGAGACGGTGCGGATCACCGGCAACCGCAAGACGGCGACCTCACTCATCGTCGGGGAGCTGGCGGTGCTGGGCCTGGGACCCGGCGTCTCCCTCGATGCCTCCGATTCCAGGGTCGAGGCGGCGCGCTACCGACTGCTCTCGCTCGGCTACTTTCTCGACGTGCACCTCTCGGTGGCGCGCGGCTCGAAGCGCGGGTCGGTGGTGCTGATCGTCGATGTCGAGGAACGCGGCACGCTGGTCATCAACGAGCTCTTCCCGGCCACCAGTGAAGCCACCCTGTTCTGGGGCGGCGCCGACGCCTCGGAGATGAACTTCCTCGGGCGCGGGATCAACCTGGGGGCCGGGTTCGTCGTCTCGACCAAGCCAATCGTTCCCGAGGCGCACGCCGGTCTGGGGTTGCGGCTGCACATCGGCGTTCCGCCGCTCGGCAGCCCCGACGGCGTCGGCCTGTCGGTGACCGGTCTTTACAATGACGGCAGCGAGTTTTACCGGACGTCGGGGCCGGACAGCGACGCCGATCCGGGTCGCTTCATCGCCACGCGGGTCCGTCGGGTCGGGGGCGTGCTGACCGCCGGCAAGATGTTCCCCCACAACCTGCACGTCACGGCGGCCTTCCGAATGGAGCAGCTCTCCGCCACGCTGCCGCCCACCGCGCTGCAGTCGCGGACGCTCCCCGATGGCAGCCAGGTCCCCATCGATTTCATGGTGCAGGACGGGCAGAGCCGGGTCGGCACCCTCGCCGCCAGCCTCGATTACGACACCCGCTCGGACCCCGTGCTGCCACGCTCCGGAATGCGGCTGGCGCTCTCCGGTGAGGTGGGGACGGCGCTGCTCGGCTCGAGCTACAGCTACGTCAAGACGGTCTTCAACGGGTCGGTCTACCTGAAGATGCCGCACGGGCACGCGCTCGGCTTTCACCTGTTCGCTGGCTCGATCGAAGGCAATGCCCCCTACTTCGACCGGTTCTTCATCGGCGATCTCGACCTCTTGCTGCCCCGACGCGCGCTGGGGATCAACTTCTCCACCCAGCCCGCCTCCAGCTTTCTGGGGACGTCGATCGCCGCCCAACGCTACGACAACTACGCGGGCCGGTTCCTGGTCGAATACGCGGTCCCGGTCTGGCGCCACCACGGCTGGGTCTACGGCGGTGACGCCTTCGTGGCGTTCGGCCTGCTGGGGATGGCCAGCGACGAGGACATGCTCTCCTCGCCGCCGCTGGCTCTGACGGGCGATCTCGGGCTTCGCCTCGACACCTACGTCGGCGTCTTCACCGTCTCGATCGCCAACGTGCTCAGCCGCAGCTCCTTTTGATGTGGTGCCGCCGGATCGCCGCCGCCGTGGTCCTCGCCAGCGCGCTGGCGGCCGGCCCGGCCTCCGCCTGGGCCGCCGATCCCGCCCCTCTCCGGGTGGTCGGCTTCGCCACCAAGAACGGTCGCCTCACCGTGTCGGTCGGGCTGCAGGATCTGTTCGGCGAGGCCGAGCGAGAGCGCTTGAAGTCGGGGTTCGCCACCCGCGTCCTGGTCCGCGCCGCGCTCGAGGAGGCCGCCACCGGCGAGCCCGTCGCCGTCGCCGTGCAGCGGGCCGAGATCGTGTACGACATCTGGGATGAGAAGTTCGGCGTGCGCACCTCCGACGGTCTGGGCGTCGAGCGGCGCGCCGTCTCCCCCACGGCCGACGAGGCGATCTGGCGCGCCGCCGTCCTGTTCGAGGTCCCGATGGTCGACATGGCCCGTCTGCGCCCCGGCGCCGAGTACGTGCTGGCCGTGCGCGGCGATCTCAACCCGATCTCCGAGGACCTGCTGATCGAGGTGCGCCGCTGGCTGGTTCAGCCGGCGCGCGGGCAGCGCCGCCTCGGGGCCGGTGACAGCTTCTTCGGTTCGTTCGTCAGCATCTTCGTCAACCCGCGCATCGAAGACAGCGAGCGCCAGGTTCGTTTCGTCTCGCAGCCGTTCGTGCTGGGCGCCGCGGCACCATCGCCCTCGCCATCGCCCTCATCGCCGCAGCCGAGGCCGCAACCAGGGAGGTTACGCTGATGAAGCTGTTGCGTCTGCCCGGGCGCTTCGAATGGAAGATCCTGCTCGCCCTCTTCACCGTCGCCTCGCTGCCGCTGGGCGCGACGGCCTACCTCATGTCGGTGACGATCGGCCGCGTCGAGGCGATCACCGACCAACACCAGGAGGCGGTCCGCCAGTCGCTGGGGGGCGCGGTCGAAGTCTACAAGGCCTACTTCGAGAAGATGAAGGACAGCTTCCACGCGCGGGCGGCGGAGATCGCCGCCGGCCCGGTCGACCATGCGGCCGATCTGGCCGACGTGTCCGATCTCCTGCACGCCCGGATTCTCTCGGGCGCGCGCGTCGTCGACGAGTGGTCGGCGCCGCCCGCGGTGATCGCCGACGCGCGCGAGGCGCCGCCCAACCTGGTCGCGCTGCCCGTGACCGGCGGCGAGCCGCGCGGCGAGCCACGCATCTTGGAGCTGACCTTCGGGATCCCGCGCGAGATCTACGCCAACTTCCTGGCGCTGCGGGCGGCGATGGAGGAGGAGCACGAGCTCGATCGCCTGCTGCCGGTGGTGTTGCCGCGCATCTTCCACGGCCTGGGCGTGGCGCTGGTGGTGGTGCTCTTGATCGCGGCGGCGCTGGGCCTCTTCATTGCACGGCGCGCCACCGGCCGGGTCGCCGCGCTCAGTGACGCCGCCCGCCGCGTCGGCGAGGGGGATCTCACCGTGCGGGTGGCGCCGCGCGGCTCCGACGAGCTCGACGATCTCGGGCGCGCCTTCGATCGCATGGTCGCCGAGCTGTCGGAGGCGCGGTCGCGCCTCGGCTACATGCAGAAGCTGGCCGCCTGGCAGGAGGTGGCCCGGCGGCTGGCCCACGAGATCAAGAACCCGCTGACGCCGATCCAGCTGGCCGTGCAGGAGCTGGCCTCGAAGTACCGCGGCGGCGATCCCGGGTACGAGAAGCTGCTCGGCACCGCGCAGGAGATCCTCACCGAGGAGGTGGGCGCCATCCGCCGTCTGGTCGACGATTTTTCGGCGTTCGCCAAGCTCCCCAAGGTCGAGCCGGCCCCGGTCGACCTCGGCCAGGTGGTCGACGACTTCTCCCGCGCGCACCCCGAGTGGCAGAAGGCGTTGCAGGTCGAGCGGCGCGGCCCGGTCGGTGCGCTCTGCGACCGGATGTTGATCCGACGCGTGCTGGCCAACCTGGTGGAGAACGCCGTCCAGGCCGCCGAGGCGGTCGGGCGCGAGCCGGCGGTGAGGATCGCTCTTGCAGAAGGGGACAGCGCGGCCTCGCTCTTCGTGGACCTCTTCGTGGACGACAACGGCCCCGGCGTGGCGGGCGACGCGCGCGAGCGGATCTTCGACCCCTACATGACCACCAAGGAGCACGGCACCGGGCTGGGGCTGGCCATCGTCCGCAAGATCATGCTCGACCACGGCGGCGACGTGCGGGTCGCGGAGACGCCGTCTCCGCTGGGCGGCGCGCGCTTCGTCGTCACCCTCCCCGTCGTTCATTCCAGGGGACCTTCAGAGGTTCCCCTGGCCCCCCCGCGACGGACTTCGGTCGGCTGAGCCGAGCTCCGTCCACGCGCCACGCGACGGGATCTCCACCGTCTGCCCCGCCACGCGCAAGGCCGGGCGTCCGCCGGGCAGCTCCATGAAGAGCTCGCCGAGCGCCGCGATGGTCGACGTCGCGAGCCGTGCTTCCAGCCGGCCGCCGCGGACCCAGGCCCGCAGGATACCCGCGCCGTCCACGGTGAGCGTCCTGGGATCGAGCGCCTCTTCCGCACCGTCGGAGAGCGCCAGCCAGATCGTCCCCGCGGGACCGATCCGCGCCGCATGCGCGACCAGCGGCGTGTCGTCGACGTCGAGGTAGGCGAAGCGTCGCTCGTCGAGCCGCAGCACGTAGCGGTCATCAGGGGGCGGCAGCCGATCGAGCCAGCGAAACAGCGCCTGCCGGAGCCCCGCGTGGGTGACCTCCGCCCCTTCGTGAATGAACCGCCCCTCGCGATCGACGCGGATACCGGACTGCCGCAGCCGCTCGATGAAGGCGGCGTGCTCGGCCGACTCGGTCACCACGCCCCCACGCGGGGTTGACCTAGGGAGCGCGGACGGCGCCCAGGCGTTGCAGCTCGTCCTTCGTGCGCAGCTTTTCTTTCTTCAACCGGCTGCGCTCGACCTGTTCGTCCGGCGTGAGCGACAGGTGCCGCTCCAGCTGTGCGAGCCTTCGCTCCAGCTCGCCGTGACGTTCCTTCAACCTCACCATCTGCACCGCCGCCGACCCCGTGTCCACGCGGATCTTCTCCATGCGTCGAACCTCCGTCGTCCTCGATGATAGCGCTCCGGATGGCGGCGGATCAATCTCGGGAAAACACTTAAACTCAGCCGCGGCGTGCCTCGAAGGCGGTGATGGCTGCCTCGTGCGAAAGCAAGAACTCCAGCTCATCCACGCCGTTCAGCAGGCAATAGCGGGCGAAAGGGTCGATGGGGAATGACGCACGAGATCCGTCGGGCAGCGTCAAGGTCCGGTCCTCGACCGAGATCGTCAGGCTGGCGCCCGGTGCCGCCAGAAGCTTGGCGTGGGCCCCCTTGTCGACGACGATCGGCACCAGGCCGTTCTTCAAGGAATTGTTTCGAAAGATGTCGGCAATCGACGTACTGACCACCGCGCGAAACCCGTAGTCGACCAGCGCCCAGGGGGCGTGCTCGCGCGACGAGCCACAACCGAAGTTGTCGCCCGCCACCAGGATCGCCGCGCCGGCCGACTCCGGGCGGTTGAGCACGAAGTCGCCCTTGGGCTTCCCCTCGGCGTCGAACCGCCAGTCGGCGAACAGCTTGGACCCCAGGCCCGCCTTGCTGGTCGCCTTGAGGAAGCGCGCCGGGATGATCTGATCGGTGTCGACGTTCTCCACCGGGAGAACCACGGTCCGCGACGTAAATGTCTTGAGAGGTTCCACTTCAAATCCTTTCTGCGATAGCCAGGTGAGCGCAGCGCGGCTTCGCCACGCGGAGCGAAGGGGGCAAATGTGGATTGGAGGTGCCGCGAGCCACAGCGAGCCGGCCCCCCACCTAAATCAATTCCCGGGCGTCGGTGACGCGGCCGGTGACGGCGGCGGCAGCGGCGGTGAGGGGGCTGGCCAGGAAGGTGCGACCGCCTGCCCCCTGGCGCCCTTCGAAGTTGCGGTTGCTGGTGCTGACCGCGTACTGGCCCGGCTTGAGCTGATCGCCGTTCATGGCGATGCACATCGAGCAGCCGGCCTCGCGCCACTCGGCGCCGGCGTCGAGAAACACGCGATCGAGCCCCTCCGCCTCGGCCGCCTTCTTGATGGCCTGCGAGCCCGGCACCACCAGCGTGCGCACGCCCGGGGCCACCTTGCGGCCCTTGAAGATGGTCGCCGCCGCGCGCAGGTCCGACAGCCGCGAGTTGGTGCAGCTGCCGATGAACACCACGTCGACCTTGTGCCCGAGCAGCTGCTTGTCGTCGGTGAGCCCCATGTAGGCGAGCGCCTTGGTGTCGCTGGCGCCCAACGAGGCCGGGATATCACCGCCGATCGGGATCCCCATGCCGGGGTTCGTCCCGTAGGTGATCATCGGCTCCAGCTTGGCGGCGTCGAACTTCTCTTCGCGGTCGTAGCTGGCGCCCGGGTCCGACGGCAACTGCCGCCAGGCCGCCACGGCCTTGTCCCAGGCCGCGCCCTTGGGGGCGCGCGGGCGGTCCTTCAGGTAGGCGAAGGTCGTCTCGTCGGGCGCGATCATCCCGGCGCGGGCGCCGGCCTCGATCGACATGTTGCAGACGGTCATCCGCTCCTCCATCGAGAGGGCGCGGATCGCCGAGCCGCGGTACTCGATGACGTGTCCGGTCCCGCCGCCGATGCCCAGCCGCGCGATCACCGCCAGCACCAGGTCCTTGGCGGTCACGCCCGGGCGCAGGGTTCCCTCGATGGTCACCGCCAGCGTCCTGGGCGGCTGCTGCAGGAGACTCTGGGTGGCGAGGACGTGCGACACCTCGCTGGTCCCGATCCCGAACGCCAGCGCGCCGAACGCGCCGTGCGTGCTGGTGTGGCTGTCGCCGCAGACGATCACCTCGCCCGGCTGGGTGACCCCCAGCTCGGGGCCGATGACGTGCACGATCCCCTGCCCGTCGCTGCCGAGCGCGTGCAGCTCGATCCCGAAGTCGGCGCAGTTCTTCTCCAGCGCCGCGATCTGCATGGCCGCCGCGTTGTCGAGGATGGGGATCTTTCCATCGCGGCCGCGCGGCGTGGTCGGCGTCGAGTGATCCATGGTGGCGACCGTCTGCGAAGGCCGCCGCACCTTGAGGCCGCGTTCGCGCAGCCAGGTGAAGGCCTGCGGCGAGGTCACTTCGTGGACCAGGTGCAGGTCGACGTAGAGAATGGCCGGCGTGTCGGCGTCGGCGGGGCGCACCAGGTGCGCCTCCCAGATCTTCTCGAACATCGTGCGGGGATTCATGCCCCCACCTTGGCCCCGGAAGCCCCGTTCCGTCCAGTGACAACGGCCGGCCCGATCGTTAAGTTATACTTAACCGTCGAGACGCCTCAGCGATGGACCCCTCCCTCATCCCCGCCTTTCACGACGCCCTGGTGGTTGCCCAGACGGGGTCCGTCGGGGAGGCCGCGCGCCGCCTGCACAAAACCGCCTCGGCCGTGTCGCAGCAGATCCGCCGGATCGAGGCCCGGTTCGGGGTCGCTCTGTTCGAGAAGGTCGGGCGCGGGATCCGGCCGAGCGCGGCGGGCGAGGCGCTCCTGGGGAGCCTGACGCGCCTCTTCGACGAGGCGGCCTCGCTGGAGGCGCAGCTCGGCGAGCTGACCGCCGCGCGGGTCACCACCTTGCGGATCGCCGCCAGCGACTACCTGGGCGAGGCGATCTTGCTGCCGGTCCTGCGGCGTCTGTTCGACGAGGCGGCGCCGTTGCGCTTCGAGATCACCACCACCAATTCGATCGAGGCGGGGCGGCTGGCGGCGGCCGGGCAGGTCGACGTCGCCGTCGTCAGCGCCGATCGCGCGCTGACGGCCGACGAGACGCAGCTCTGCACCCAGCGGTTCTTCTGGGTGGCGCCGCCGCCGAGCTCGAAGCGCGCCGCCGCCGAGCCGCTGCGAAGCCGCCTCTCCCGCGCGCCGCTGCTGCGGCTGCGCGCCGGAAGCCAGGGGCGGCGCGTGCTCGACGAGTGCCTGGGACGCCTCCGGCTGCGGCCGCTGTCGACGATCGATCTCCCCAGCGTGTCGCTGCTGCTCTCCTACGTGCGACAGGGGCTGGGGATGGGCCTGGTCCCCGGGCTGGCGCTCCGACCCGACGATCGGCGGCACCTGGCGGTCGAGCCGGCCGACGTCCCGCCCATCGACGTCCGCCTGGCCTGCCGCCCGACCCTCAAACGCACCAAACCGGTGGGCCGCTTTCTCGACGGCCTCGTGGACGAGACCCGGCGGGCGGCCGCCCAGAGCGGCGCCTGATCCTCTGTTCGAAAATCGGATAGGGCCGTTCGAATCGCGGTGACAGACGGCAGCCTTCCGATCGTCGCCGACCTGTGACGACCGCTGAGGCGCCACGCAGGTAATGCAAAGGGCGCTGCGTGCGCCGGCGACGGTCGCCGACCCGCGCGACAGCTCAACCAGGGAGCGAGTCATGAGCGCCGAGCGCCTCTACATCCTCTACACCAACGGCGGCCTGGCCGCCGTCCGGGCCGAGCTCCGCCAAGCCGCGCGCCCGGGGATCGTCTAAAGCATCGCGTCGAGCGCAGCGCGGCTTCGCCGCGCGGAGCTCATCGCGGGGGGCGCGGGACCCCTGGGGGTCCCGAACTACTTCGACCCGCTCGCTTCGACGGCGACGTCGGGCGAGCGGCCAGCCGCGGCGTCGAGGGTCGCCCTCACCTCGCGCAGGAGGGTGGCGGCGTCGAACGGCTTGGGGAGGACCCTGATTCCAAGCTCGGCCAGGAAGGAGACCGGCAGGGCGGCGCCGCTGAAGCCACTGATGAAGAGGAACTGGGCCTCCGGCCGCGCGGCGCGAATGCGCTCACAGGCTTCACGTCCGCTCATCACCGGCATGATGGCGTCGAGGACGTGAAGGTCGAAGTTCTCCCGGGCGGCGGCGGCGACGGCGGCCGCCCCGTTGGCGACGGCGACCACGCTGTAGCCGGCGCGCGACAGCACGCGCGCGACGATGTCCAGCAGGTAGGGCTGATCGTCGGCGAAGAGGATCCGCTCGGTTCCGCCCGGCGCCGAGCTCTCGTCGGGAGGTGCGGCCTGAGGAGCGAGCTCCTCCACGACCGGCAGGTAGATCTCGAAGGTGGTGCCCGCGCCGACCTCCGAGGCGCAGTGGATGAATCCGCCGTGCTGCTGCACGACGCCCCAGCTGACGGCGAGGCCGAGCCCGGTCCCTTCGCCCTGGGGTTTGGTGGTGAAGAACGGTTCGAACGCGCGTTCGACCACCTCGGGCGACATCCCACAGCCATTGTCGGAGACGGTCAGCCGGACGTAGCTGCTGCGGTTGTCCGAGGAATGCCCGCGCAGATCCCCCTCGTCGATGGTCACGGCCTGCGTCGCCAGGACCAGGTGACCGTCGGCCGACATCGCGTCGCGCGCGTTCAGGGCCATGTTGACCAACACCTGCTCCAGTTGATGGGGATCGAGCCGCAGCGGCGGCAACCCCTCCGCGCCGGTGAAGGTGATCCGGACGTCCGGCGGGAGGACCTGCTGGAGCAGCGGCAGGCAGGCGGTGACGATTTCGTTGACCTCCGCGATCACCAGGTTGGGCGGGTGGTCGCGACCCAGCATCAACAACTTTCCGGTCAGCGCGCTGGCGCTTCGCTCGGCCTCCGCGATGACCTCCAGGTCTTTTCGCTGCGTCTCGCTGAGGGGCTCGCTGGCGATGAAGCCAGCGCTGTTGCGGATGACGGTCAGCAGGTTGCGGAAGTCGTGGGC
Organism: uncultured Pseudomonadota bacterium; assembly: GCA_963847705.1. GTDB lineage: Bacteria > Myxococcota_A > Polyangia > Fen-1088 > Fen-1088 > JADGRB01. The sequence continues at coordinate 72,723 of CAWKBC010000041.1, forward strand.
CACCCCACCTGCCAGGAGCCCCAGGCTCTCGAGCCGCTGGCGTTGCGCGCGCTCGGCCTGCTGCCGCGACTTGGCCTCGTCGCGCGCGCGAAGCACGAACCGCGCGATCGCCACCGACGCCAGGTTGCCGAGGTGCAGCAGGTAAGCGGTGGCGCCCTCGTCGACGGGGACAGCCCCCTCGTCGCCGAAGGTGCCACCCCCGAGGATCCCCAGCGTGCGGTCCACGATGCCGATGGGCACATTGAGGACCGTGCGGTTGTCGAGTCGACGCGCCACCTCCGGGACCTCCGCCGCGTCGCGTGCGTCGCGGATGACGATTGGCCCTTCGTCGCGGCGCAGGGCCGTGAAGAGCCAGTCTCCGGCCGTAGGGGCCACCGGCAGCTCCTCGCGGATGGCGGCGGCCTTGGGTCCGGCCACCGCGACCAGCAGCGCCTCCTCATCCTCTTCGCGCTCGATGACATAGAGCCAGGCGTTGGTCAGGCCGAAGCGCGCCGCGAGCTCGCGGCGCACGAGCTCGATCAACGCGTCGTAGTCGTCGATACGGCACAGCTCGCGCGCGAACCTCGTCAGCGAGCAGTCGATGGAAGTGGGCGCGATTGGCTCGGCCACGGGCGCATGATACGTGAGACCGGCTCTCCTACGCCTGCTTCTTTACGGTAATGTCGGGCGGCCGGCCGTAGAAGGGAACGGCAGCGGCCAGATCTGAAGCTTCGCCCCGCGCGCGCTGCAGGAGCGCCAGACGCCCCACGGAGACGGCGGTGGGGCCGGGGACTTCGACGATCTCGGCGGTGGGGAGCGCGGCCCGGTGGCGCGCCGCACCGTTGCCGGCAACCAGGGGCCTGTCGAGCGCCGATGCCCAGGACGTGAACGCCGCGGGCGTCAGGCGGGCACAGGGCACCACCTCGCGGACCAGTCGCTCCGGATCGAGGACATAGGCGGCGACGTAGAGCTCCCCTTTCCCGGCGTCGAGACAGGGGATCGCGGTCATCGGCGACGGGGGCGCGTCGTTTCGCGGCATTCCGAGAATATCGAGCGCGAGCGCCTCCAGTGACGAGACGACGTGGAGCGGGACGCCGGTTGGCATCGCCAGACCCTTGGCCACCGACAGGCCGACCCGGAGCCCCGTGAAGCTGCCTGGACCGCCGCCGCAAGCGATCCCCGCCAGCGCCGCCGGCGCCACACCGACCGCACGCAGCGCCTCCGCGCAGAGCGGGAGCAGGTGGCCGGCGTGGCGTTCGGCCGTCACCTCGGCGGCGAATCGGATCGGTTCGGCAGACCGCGGGTCGCCGTCGAGGATCGCCACGCGCGCCGTCGGCGTCGAGGTGTCCAGGCAGAGAAAAAGCAGGCTGGTCGGGTGGCTTGTCGTCTGGCTCATCTGGTTTTGCCTGTCGCTTTGGCTCGTCGGTTTTGCCTGTCGCTTGGCTCGTCGCTGCTACCTGGGAAGCAGGTACCGGACGACGTCGTTGCGCATGGCGAACAGCATCAGCGTCACCACCACCACCAGGCCGACATAGGTGGCGATCTCGCGCGCCCGGGGCGAGGGCGGCTGTCGCTTGAACAGCTCCAGCGTGAAGAAGACCAGCAGACCCCCGTCGAGGATGGGGACCGGCAGGAAGTTCAAGAGGCCCAGGTTGATGCTGATGAGCGCCATCAGCCAGAGGTACTGATCGAATCCTTGCTCGGCGGCTACGCCCGCCGCGTAGCCGATCATGATCGGCCCGCCCAGCGTGGTCAGCGGGACATGCCCGCGGACGATCTCCGCGAACCCGTAGGTCATGGCCACGATGATCTGGCCGGTCCGCTCGAAGGCGTGGCTCGCGGCGTAGCCGAAGCGGTTGGTGATGGGGATGGGGGGGTCGGTCTTCCAGGCCAGCCGATTGAGCGCGCCGAAGATCAGGTGCTGCTCGTCCTGGCGGTAGACGTCGAGCTCGGAGCGGACCTCCTGGCGGAAGGTCGCCTCATGCTTCTCGCCGCCGGGCGAGACCCATCCGATGCGAAAGACGCGCTCGGGATGAGCGGCCAGCCGCTCGCGCAACACGTCCCAGTGGGGGAGCGGCGCACCGTCGAGCGATTCGATCTCGTCGCCGCGACGCAACCCGATCTGGTCGGCGGGACTGCCCGGCTCGACGGAGAAGACGAAGAGCTCGGCCGAGAGGATGCCGGTCTCGTAGTGGCGACGGCCGGCGGCGTCGAAGACGGCGGTGGGGATGACGATCGCCGACCCTGGCTCCTGGATCTCCACGTGCGCGAACGGCACCGCGGAGTAGCCGCCGCGCAGATAGTTGATCCGCAGCGGCGACGCGCCGGCGTGGTCGATGGCGTTGGCGAATTCGGTCCAGGTGCCGACCTGAACACCTCCCACGGCGGTGATGAAGTCGAACGTCTTCAACCCCGCCTGCGCCGCCGGCGATGCAGGATCGAGGACGCCGATCTCCGGCAGGTGGAAGCGGGGGGAGACCCCGATCCATCCGACGTGCTCGCGCGCGCGCATCGGGCCGAGCCGCTCGAGATCGATCGGCGTCACGTCGCGCTCCTCGGCGTCGGGCCCGCGGCGAATGGCAAACCGCAGGGTCTTGCCGGCCGAGCTCGAGATGACCCGCTCCAGCTCTTCCCAGTAGCGGACTCTGCGACCGTCGACGGTCTCCACGCGGTCGCCCGGCAACAGGCCGGCGGTGGCCGCCGGCAGGTCGGGCAGGACCGTTCCGATCGTGGGCGGCAGCAACGTCCGCTGGCCCGCGTAGTGAACGAAGTAGATGAGGAGCGGCAGCAACATGTTGAAGAGCGGCCCGGCGACCACCACGGTGTAGCGCTGCCAGAGCGGCTTGGCGGCCAGCGCGCGGGGCCTGTCAATCGGTGGGATCGGCTCGCCCGGATCCTCGCCCAGCAGGCGGACGTAGCCCCCGAGCGGCACCAGCGACAGCCGGTACTCGGTCTCGCGGTGCGTGAAGCCGAACAACTTCGGGCCGAACCCCAGCGAGAAGCGCAGCACCTTGACGTCGAAGAGGCGCGCGAAGATGAAGTGCCCCAGCTCGTGCACCAGGATCAGCACGCCGAGGAGCACCAGGACCGCGACGGCCCAGACCAGCAGGCTCACGACGGGTGGACCCCATCCCCGAGGTGGGTGGCGACCTCCGTCTCGCCGCCCTCACGCTCGGGTCGCGCCACGCGCCCCTCGCGCCAGAGGGCTGTCTCCATCGATTCCAACAGGGGGGCCACGGTGGTCCGATCTTGCGCCGAGATCGGCACGGCCGGAAGTCCTCGTTCGCCTCGCGGCAGCTGCGAGCGCTCTTCGTCGGGGACCAGGTCGATCTTGTTGAGGACCAAGAGGCGCGGCGTCTCGCCGAGGCCGAGGTCCCCGAGGATGGTCTCCACCGCGGTGATCTGCTGCTCGCGCGCCGGATCGGCCGCGTCGACCACGTGCAACAGGAGATCGGCCTGGTCCAGCTCTTCCAGCGTGGCGCGAAAGGCGCGCGCCAGATCGCGCGGCAGATCGCGGATGAAGCCGACCGTGTCGGCCAGGATGATCTCCCGCTCGCGCGGGAAGCGCAGCCGGCGCGTGGTCGGGTCGAGCGTGGCAAACAGCTTGTCCTCCGCCAGCACCTCGCTCCCGGTCAGCGTGTTGAGCAGGGTCGACTTGCCGGCGTTGGTGTAGCCGACGATGGCCACGATGGGGAGCCCGCGGCGGACGCGCTCGGCCCGCCGCCCGGCCCGCTGCTCGCCGAAGCGGTCGATCTCCTTCTCCAGCCGGTGAATCCGCTCGCGCGCCCGGCGGCGGTTCTCCTCCAGCTTGGTCTCGCCGGGGCCGCGACCGCCGATCCCGCCGGTGAGGCGGCTCATCATGGTGTTCTTCTCGTGCAGCCTCGGCAGGCGATAGCGGAGCTGGGCCAGCTCGACCTGCAGCTTGCCGTCCCGGCTCTTCGCCCGCTGGGCGAAGATGTCGAGGATCAGCATCGTCCGGTCGATCACCTTCAGGTCGGTGAAGTCGGCGATGGCGTGCGCCTGCACGGGCGTCAGATCGGGATCGAAGATCAGCGCGTTGGCGTCGACCTGCATGGCGCGGATCAAGATCTCCTCCAGCTTGCCGCGACCGACCAGGTACTTCGGGTCGGCCTCGTGCCGGCGCTGCTCCATCACGCCGCTCACGCGGACGTTGGCGGTCCGGCAGAGCTCGCGCAGCTCCGCGACCCGCCCGCCGGGATCGGCCAGGTCAGATCCCGCGGTCGCGGGAGCGCCGGGACGCTTGCGGCGCAGGTCGACGACGACCAGCAGCGCGCGCGTGCGGGTGTCGGTCGCCACCGCCGAGGGCGCGACCCGCTCGAACTCCTCCTCCAGCGCCTCGGTCAGCGCCACCGCATCGAGCGTGCTGTGATGGAAGGGCTCGCTCGGCAGGATGCGCCAGGGCGGCTGCCCGGGCAGCGGCGGCAAGAGGTGCGCGACGTGCAGATCCGCCGGCCGCCCGTCGGGCTGGAGGCCAATCGCCGCCACCAGGTCCAGCCGCAAGAGCGCCAGGTCGACGAGATCGTCGCGCGTCAGCGGCTCGTTGCGCAGGTGGGTGTGCACCAGGCGCAGGCCCCGGAAGCGCCCGCGCCCGGCCCGGAGGCGGCCGATCTCCGGGAGGTTGATCCGCGAGGCGTCGCCGACGAAGACGTGCTCGATCTCGCCACGCCGGTCGACCAGGATCCCGACCTGTCGTTCGATCTCGCGCGACACGGCCCCCAGGAAGGTCGCCAGCTCGGCCGACGCCACCTCCGAGGGCTGCAGGCGCCGCCGGTAGACGCGCTCGAGGGCGTGCTTCTGGCTCGGTTTGAGCCCGACGATATTGCCGGTGACGGTCTTCAGGGGGCGGAGGTTAGCACGCCGCTCCCGGCCACGATTTCCAACATCTTCACCGGCTTCGAGATCTGGCGCGGCGGCGTCAACCTCGAGAGCACGTCCTTCGCGCCCTGGTGAACTGACGACGGTCGGTTTATGACGAGCGCCAGCATCAATCCGCGCCGGGCTGCAGCACCTTCAGGTCTTTGAAGTACGGGCGGAAGAAACCTCGGTCGCGGGTGAGAAGAGCATCCGCCTCGATTTGGGCATGAGCTCCGATCAGGAAGTCTGCAACGACGCGAGACCTCGCTCGCCGATGGTTGGCGTGATGCCGGCGCCACAAGGAGCCGGCCAACCGGGCCGCCTCGCGCGAGAGTGGTGAGAACGACAGGCCGAGGTCCCGCACGGCGTCTTCAAATTCCTGCTCACTTTCGAAGTGAGCCCTCACCTCGGCCCAGACGACGTCGCACGCCACCAACGCGCCGCCGTCAAAGGCGGCACGAAGTGCTTCGCGTGAAGCGGGCCCGAACACGGCGTCGGCCCCCAGCACGTCGAGAAGGACCGACGAGTCGACCGCGGTTTTCAAGAATCGCCGCGGTCGGGGGCCCCGCATGTCGTCAATGAGCCGATCGACCGGACGGGCGAGCTTCAACCGCCCGTACAGACGGTCGACTGGATGTGCACCGTGCGTCGCCTTGTAGAGCACTGCCTCGCCGTCCCGCAGCTCGAACCGCACAGCCGTTCCAGGCAGGAGCCCGAGCTTCTCCCGTATCTCGATAGGCACCGTGATCTGGCCTTTGGACGAGATGCTGCTCTTCATAAGTAAAGAATATGATTCTTTACTCACAAATCAAGCACCCGCTCCGACTTCGCGGGTCGTCCGCTCCGAATCGCCGCCGGGAGCCTTTCTGGTGATTCGCTACGAGCTCAATCCTCAGCCCGAGCCCGAGGACGATCCGACCGTGCCCAAGGTGGGCGGAGACACCCAATACGGGATCGGCGCGGGCCGCCCGTGAGCGAACCGCACCTCCACCACGGACGAAAATCGAGTTGCGCTAGGAGCCGAAGACGCGCTTTTTGAGGTCGCCGGTGACGTCGAGCTGCATCAGCTCGTGGAAGCCGCCCACCGGCGTTCCGGCGACGACCACGATGGGGAACTCCTCGCTCTTGGCGGCGGTGATGACCCAGGAGCGCTCGGCCTCGTCGTTGGTGACGTCGAGGATACGGAACTTGATCTCACGCGCGTTGAGCAGCTCCTCGACCTTGATCCTCGTTCGTTGGTCCTTGCCGTCGAAGTAGACGATCACCGGCGCCTGCTCGCGAACGACCGGCGTGACGATGACCGGCCCCGCGCCGGCCGCCGAAGCATCGCCGACGGCGTCCGGTCGGATCGGCTTGCCGAGCAGATCGTTGACCGTGCTCACCACGTCGCGCAACCGCCGCACCAGCGGGCCGTCGGCCTCTCGGGCCTCCAGCTGCTGGTGCGCCAGCGAGCGCAGCTTGCCTGTCAATCCGCTCAGCATCTCGCCGTTCAGCATCTCGACTGCGGCGCCTAGTTCGCGCTCGCCGCGGCGCGGACGTCGCTCGAGGCGACGGTCGCGTTGGCGCCGGCCGTGTCGATCTTCGATCCGCGCTGCAGGAGCCGCTTGGTGAAGTCGATGACCTTGGCGGTGCGAGTCTTCTTCACGTCGTCGACCACGTGCTGCACCAGGTTGGCCGCCGTGCTGGCGACCGAGCCGTGGCGCGGGTAGAAGAGCGACGAGCCGCGCCAGTTCTTGTTCTGCAGGTAGGCGCGCAGCTCGGCGACGGTCAGGCCGTTCTTCTCCAGCTCGGCCTGGTACTCGGCCCGGGCGGCCAGACGCGCCTTGAACAACATCATCTGCACGCGCGAGTAGACGTTCACGGCGCCGTCGCCGTTGGTCTCGATCGGGCAGAAGATCCCCTGCGGGTACTTCTCGGTGATCATCGATTGAACGCCGTCCGAGACGCCCGCCGACGGCATGCAGCCAAACGGCTTCACCGAGAGGGTCATGGTCGCCTTGGCCTTGGCGATGTTGAGGATCAGCTTGCCGACCTCCATGTGCCCTTCACCACCGCGCAGGTGGTTGTTGTAGTAGGGCGCCGCCGCCTCGGCGACGGTGTCCATGTCCGACAGGTGCACGCCGTGCAGGCCCATCAGGTGGCCGATGCCGTAGAACGTCCCCTTGATGGCGTGCTTGGCCAGCCAGAGCATCAGCAGCTTCTTGCGGACGTTGACGCCGGCCAGACCCTTGCGCGACTTGTCCTCGCCGCGCAGGACCATCCGCTGCTGCGTGTCCCAGGTCTGCTCCCAGATCATGAAGAGGATCCAGGCCGTGACCGGCTGGATGTCGCACTCGGCGCCCTCTTGCTCCAGGAACTTCTGCAGACCGTAGTTGCCGTCGCCCTCGGTGGTCATCGCCCAGAACTCGCCGATGATCGAGACCTTCGGTTTGACGATGGTGCGATCGACCTTCACGTTCATGAGGTTGCGGCGCGTCTGGATCATCGCCCACAGCAGCGACTTTTCCTTGGGGTTGGCGAAGGCGTCGTGGATCAGCTGCTTCGAAGCCTCGACCGCCTCGTTGGTCGATCCCGGCACCACCTCGTAGGGGCGGATGCGGTAGCCGACCATGTTCAGCACGTCGCCGATCAAGATCGCCTTCAGCAGCGAGGTGAAGAACTGGGGGTTCATCTTCAGGCCCTGCTCGTCGCCGGTGGCCTGCTTGAGGCCGCCCTGCTGCTGGAACAGGAGGACACGGAAGCCCTCGAAGCCCGAGTCGCGGAGCGCCTTGCGGTACTCGGTGACGTAGGTGCCGAAGCGGCAGGGGCCGCAGGCGCCGGCCGTCACGAAGACGTAGTTCT
>CAWKBC010000042.1:0-16229 GCA_963847705.1 uncultured Pseudomonadota bacterium
GTCGTCGACCACGTGCTGCACCAGGTTGGCCGCCGTGCTGGCGACCGAGCCGTGGCGCGGGTAGAAGAGCGACGAGCCGCGCCAGTTCTTGTTCTGCAGGTAGGCGCGCAGCTCGGCGACGGTCAGGCCGTTCTTCTCCAGCTCGGCCTGGTACTCGGCCCGGGCGGCCAGACGCGCCTTGAACAACATCATCTGCACGCGCGAGTAGACGTTCACGGCGCCGTCGCCGTTGGTCTCGATCGGGCAGAAGATCCCCTGCGGGTACTTCTCGGTGATCATCGATTGAACGCCGTCCGAGACGCCCGCCGACGGCATGCAGCCAAACGGCTTCACCGAGAGGGTCATGGTCGCCTTGGCCTTGGCGATGTTGAGGATCAGCTTGCCGACCTCCATGTGCCCTTCACCACCGCGCAGGTGGTTGTTGTAGTAGGGCGCCGCCGCCTCGGCGACGGTGTCCATGTCCGACAGGTGCACGCCGTGCAGGCCCATCAGGTGGCCGATGCCGTAGAACGTCCCCTTGATGGCGTGCTTGGCCAGCCAGAGCATCAGCAGCTTCTTGCGGACGTTGACGCCGGCCAGACCCTTGCGCGACTTGTCCTCGCCGCGCAGGACCATCCGCTGCTGCGTGTCCCAGGTCTGCTCCCAGATCATGAAGAGGATCCAGGCCGTGACCGGCTGGATGTCGCACTCGGCGCCCTCTTGCTCCAGGAACTTCTGCAGACCGTAGTTGCCGTCGCCCTCGGTGGTCATCGCCCAGAACTCGCCGATGATCGAGACCTTCGGTTTGACGATGGTGCGATCGACCTTCACGTTCATGAGGTTGCGGCGCGTCTGGATCATCGCCCACAGCAGCGACTTTTCCTTGGGGTTGGCGAAGGCGTCGTGGATCAGCTGCTTCGAAGCCTCGACCGCCTCGTTGGTCGATCCCGGCACCACCTCGTAGGGGCGGATGCGGTAGCCGACCATGTTCAGCACGTCGCCGATCAAGATCGCCTTCAGCAGCGAGGTGAAGAACTGGGGGTTCATCTTCAGGCCCTGCTCGTCGCCGGTGGCCTGCTTGAGGCCGCCCTGCTGCTGGAACAGGAGGACACGGAAGCCCTCGAAGCCCGAGTCGCGGAGCGCCTTGCGGTACTCGGTGACGTAGGTGCCGAAGCGGCAGGGGCCGCAGGCGCCGGCCGTCACGAAGACGTAGTTCTCGATGATGTCCTTGACCGGGATCTTCTGATCGTCGCGCAGCCAGGTGACGTACTTCACCAGGTTACCGACGGTGAAGTAGGTCGGGTTGCACTGCCCGCGGTTGCCGAACTCCTTGCCGAACGTCAGCGCCGAGTTGTCCGGCATGTCGATGGCCTTGACCTTGTACCCGATGCCGCGGAGCGCGCCCTGCAGGAACAGGTCGTGCGCCATGGTCAGGCCCGAGATGAGGACCGTGGTGTGCGCGCGCTGGCCGCCGGTGAAGGTGGTCGGGTTGTCGTCGCGCCAGTGCTCCTTGCCGGCCTCCAGGCCGAGGGCGGCCATCTGCTCGAGCTCGAACTTCTTCAGCTCGGCTTCGACGTCGATGTCGACGTTGGCCTTGGCGCCGAGAACGGGGAGTCGCTTGCGGGTGTCGGTCTGGGTGTTGTCGATGGTTTCCACTGTGATTCCTCCGTTTTAGACGCGCGCTACAACTTCTTGATCGTTGACGAGCTTCTTGATGCCCATGCGAATCAGGCCGGCGTCCGTCGCCGCCTGCGCTGCCGGGTTCACAGGCTTGTTGGCCTCGACCCGCTTCGAATATGCGGAGACCTTCTCTTTGGTCTCGTTGATCATCTTCTCCAGCGCCGGGTCCTGCTGCTTGCGGGCCTCGAGCTGCTGCCGCTTCAGCTCCAGCAGCTGGAGGCGCTTCTCCTCCATGCGGTACTTCAGCTCGTCGGTGCGCTTGGCCGTGTCCTCGAGCCGCTCCTCGTGGAGCTTCAGCGAGTGGGCGTAGGTCTTGACGCGGATCTTGATCGACCCGCCCGGCTTGTTGGCGTCGATGTCGTGCAGCGCCGAGTAGGGCGTCGCCGAGGTCGAGATGATCGAGTCGATGAGCCCGTAGGTCGGCGCGTCGTGCCCGCACTTGAAGGACGAGAGATCCAGCACCACCACGTTCGGGTGGCGCGCCGCGAACTTCGCGGCCCAGACCTTCTGCACCGAGTTGGCCGAGTAGTTCTCCGGCCAGACGTCCTGCACCTCGAGCGGGCCTTCGACCCGCCCCGCCTTGATGTCGCTCTCGAAGAAGCGATACAGCCACTCCGGATCCTTGGGGATCGAGCGCATCGAGAGGATCGGGTAGCCGAGCACCTGGAACTCTTCCAGCACGCCGTGGTTCAGCCCCGGGTCGGAGTGATAGGGGCGGCCGATCATGAGCACCGCCACGCGGTTCTCCTCCTCGACCGTCTCCAGGATCGCGCGACCCTTCTTCTGAAGATCCGCGTCGACGATGTCCATCGCCTTCCAGCCCTGCTGGCAGGCGAAGTCGCTCTCGTCCTCGGTCACGCCCAGCAGCGGGCCCCAGGACGCGAAGAGCTGGCTCTTGAGCAGCGACGGCTCGGTGAAGGTGAGCGCCGGATCGACGTAGGTGATCCCACGCTCGGCGAAGAAGTCGGTCTCCTTGGTGAAGGCCGCCTTCATGACCTCGGGCGCGCCCGCGACGATCGGGCAGGACGCCGTGTCCATCAGCTTGTTGAGGCCCGGCATGACGTGGGTGATGCAGGGGAAGAACAGGTACTTGAGCTTCTTGCCACCCTCTTCCTGCTGGTGGTGATCGAAGAGCAGGTTGTGGATGTGGGCCTGCGCGACCTTCGACGGGTAGCAGGGATCGATCGACCCGTACTTGCCGCCCTTCTGCCACATCTCCTCGGAGGTCTCGTCGGAGAAGACGATGTTCTGCTTCTGCAGGCCCAGCGTCTCCAGGTAGGTGCGGAAGAACGGCGCCAGCGTCCAGTTGTTGAGGACCTTGGGGATCCCGACCCGCACCGTGCGGCGCGCCTGCCAGGACTCGGGCGTCGAGCGGCTGAAGTTGCGCTGGACGGTCTTCTTCTTCACGCCCAGGGAAAGGAAAGTCTTCTCCACCACCACGTCGCTGACCACCTGCGTCGCCTCCGGCATGGGCTCCGGATCGTAGAAGTGCCGGAAGACCTGCTTCGACTCGTAGTCGACCAGGTTCGGGAACTCCTTCATCAGCTTCTTGCGCTCCTTGCTGAGCGCGATCATCGCCTCTTCGGACTCGACCGTCCCCTTCTCGCAGGAGAAGCCCGAGATGTAGCGGGAGGTCCGCCCGTCGGGCGTCTTGGTGTCGATGAAGGTGCGGGCGCAGTTGTTGGGGCAGAAGTGGCAGCGCGTCGACTCGTCGTTGACCGCCTGGAACTCCAGGTTGATCGCGGCGTCGATGCCGATGAAGGTCGAGAACCCCTTGCGCATGACCACGCGGCGGGTCTCCATGGCGGCGCCGATGGCGCCGGCCTCGCCGGTGTGCGGGTGGACGAACACCTCGGCGCCGGGAACGCGCGCCTTGATGTAGTCGACCTGCGCCTTGAGCGCGGCCAGGTTGTGCTGGGTGCCGCCCTGGAGCACGAACTTCTTGCCCAGCTCCGCCATGCGCGGGATCTGCACGACGTACTGCCAGACGTTCTTCGGCAGCACCTGCGCCAGGCCCGCCAGCAGCTCCTCCTTGGAGAAGCCCTCCTTCTGGAAGTTCACCCGGTCGGAGTCGAGGAAGACGGCGCAGCCGTAGCTGAACTTGGGCGACAGCTTGGCCTCGAAGGCGACGTCGGCGTAGTCGGTGACCTTCACGCCGAACTGATCGGCCATCGCCTGCAGCAGCATGCCGTTGCCGGCCGAGCACTGGTTCGACAGCCGGAAGTTCCGGATGTCGCCGTTCTGCATGAACAGCACCTTGATGTCCTGCCCGCCGATGTCGCAGACCACGTCGATGTCGCCGAAGTAGTGCGTCGCCGACATCATGTGGGCCACGGTCTCGACGATCGAGGTGTCGGACTTCACCGACTCCTTGAGCACGTCGGCCGCGTAGCCGGTCGCGCCGAAGCCCATGACCTCCATGGTGGCGCCCTGGTCGGTGATGTACTTCTTGAGGCCCGGCCAGGATCTCCTTGGTGTCGGCGATCGGGTTGCCCTTGGAGAGCATGTACGACTTCTTGAGCAGCTCGCCCGAGTCGTAGTCGATGAGGACGGCCTTCGACGAGGTCGACCCGCCGTCCATGCCGATGACGACCTTGACCACCTGCCCCGGGGCGAAGGTGGCGTCCTGGAACTTGGGGATGGTGTAGAGCTTCTTGAACTCGTCGAGCTCGGCCTTGCCGTGGTCGGCGCCCTGGGTGAGCAGCGGCGGGCCGGCGGTCTCGCCGAGGCGCGCGGCGCGCCCGTTGAGGATGAAGTCCTTGAGGCCGTCCATCCCCTTGTAGACGCCGACCTTGGCGTTCTCGTAGAGGCCGTAGACCACGGCGCCGTAGGCGGCGTAGTACTGCGCGTTCTCGGGGACGATGATCAGCTCTTCGATCGGGACGTCCTTGGGATAGGCGTAGCCGCGGTCGCGCCAGGTCTCGGGGATGCGCTTCCGCCAGCAGTCGCGCAAGAACGGCAGGTAGGTGTTGGGCCCCCCCAGCAGCAGCACCTTGTGGCGCAGCGTGTTCCCACGCGTCAGCACCGACAGGTTCTGCATGACGATGGCGTCGGCCAGCGAGTTCATGATCTCGAGCGACGGGATGCCGTTCTTGACCAGGTTGACGATGTCGGTCTCGGCGAAGACGCCGCACTTGGCCGCCACGTGGTGCAGCTTCGAGTCGTCGAAGCCGATCTTCACGACCTCCTCGTTGGGCAGACCGACCTTGATGACGCACTTGTCGATGGTCGCGCCGGTGCCCGAGGCGCACTTGTCGTTCATCGAGGTGATGGCGGTCTTGCCACCCGTCTCCTCGTTCTTCTTGAAGATGATGATCTTGGCGTCCTGCCCGCCCAGCTCGCAGACCGAGCCGACGTCGGGGTGTAGCGTCTCGACCGCCAGGGTCACCGCGTTCACCTCCTGGACGAACTTGGAGCCGATGTGCGGGCCGATGGGCGCGCCGCCGGAGCCGGTGATGAACGTGCGGATCTGGTCGTTCGGGATGTTCGGGAAGGCCGCCGCGATCCGTTCCAGGAAGGAGAGAACGAACTCAGCCTGCTTGGTCTGATGGCGCAGGTAGTCGCTCCAGAGGATCTCCTTCGTGACCGGGTCGACGACCACAGCCTTGACGGTCGTCGAGCCGACGTCGATGCCGACCGCGACCGCTTCAGCCCGAAGATTCACCGGCGACTCATCTGCAGCCACGCATGCTCCTTTGAAAAAAACCGAGAACGAAAGACTGACCCTCAGCGAAACTAGACTGACACTTCAGTCTTTGAATCAGGGGACACTTTAGTCACCTGCCGCGGGAAGATCAAGCTTGCCCGGGGAGCACCCGGCTCCGGACTACACGATCCCGGCGGCTTTGGGGGCTATCCGCAGGATCTGCCCGAAAACATCGCCGGTCAGCGGGTCGAACCGGGGGTCGACGAAGATGCGGGTCACGGCGAGCAGATTCATCGCCGCGATTCCCTCCTCCGAGATCAGCTCCTTGGAGGCGACCCCGATCGGTTGCAGCTCCAGCTCGGTGCCGACGGCGGCGGCAAAGTCGATGGCGGCCTGGCTCGAGGTGAAGAAGAACCCGTGCGGGCGCCGGCACCACATGTCCTGGCCGCTCTGGGTGAGGTACCAGACCCGGTCGGGCAAGAGGGATATGAAGTCTGGGATCTCGGGCTGCGCCATGGCGATGAAGGGATGCTAGGAGAGGCGTTGCCGTAAGGCAACGGTGGGCGAGCGAACCATGGACATTGGCCGACGACGTGTCGCCCGAAGGCGGCCTAGGCAATGCCGGAGGCGCGCGCCAGGGCTTCGAGGGCGGCGGCGAAGAAAGGGCCGGCGACCGCCATGGGCTCCGCGCTGGCCGTCTCCAGCACGAAGTAGTCGTTGGGGATGACGTCCCCATACCCCATGACCTGAAGGACCCGCACGGTGGCCGATGCGAGGGGCGCACGGCCGCCCCCGGCCGGTGCGCCGGCCGGCCACTCGAGGACGGCGCGCTGGTCGTCGGGGGCCGGTGGCGGCATCGCAACCGCGAGCGGCCGGCCGTAGCGCCGAAAGATCGCCAGCACCGCGTCGGGCGGCATGGCGGCGACCCGGGTGAAAGTTGCCGGGAGGGTCTCCTCGCGTTGAGGGAGCTGGGCTTTGCCCTGCGAGGACGTCGCGGGAGGGTCCGGGAACCCTCCCAGGGGTCCCGGTTTATCAGGCGGCGTCAACGAGACAGCCTTTGAGCGTGAACGCGATCATCTCCCGGCCAATCTGGCTCATCTCCGTGGGCGGGGTGTCCTGCTCGACGAAGGCCCACTGCACGACCTCCTTGATGCTGCCAAGAACGCAGCGCGCGACCACCTTGGCGTCGCACGGCCGCACCACCCCCAGCTGCCGCCCGGTGTTGAGCGCGCCGATCAGCATCGCCTCGATGCGGCCGTAGAACTCGGAGAGCTTGCGATCGAAGTCGACGTCGATCCCCACCGCCTCGCGCAGCAGGATGCGGGGGAGCTCGCGGTTGTCCAGCAGCGTCTGCAGGACCCGGTCCACCGTGGCGTTCATCTGCTCCACCGGCGGGGGGGCGTCGGCCCCCACCTCGATCCGCTTGACCTGCGCCTGCAGCGTGGTCACCAGACCGTCCAGGAGCTCGTCGAAGATGGCGCGCTTGGATTCGAAGTAGAGATAGAACGTTCCCCGGGCGATCTCCGCCGTCTCGATGATGTCGTGGATGCTGGTGGCGTGGTACCCCTTCTGGGAGAAGATCCGCCGCGCCACCGCCAGCACGCCGGCGCGCCGCGACTCGCGCAGCCGCTGCGCGCGCGACACCCGGCCGTCGATTTTTGGGTCCGGGGTCACGTCCCGGCGCCCGCCGTTCGCAAGCGGTCGGGCCAGGCCGCGGCATCGGCCAGGTGGCGCCCGCCCGGCAAAATGGTCTCGTAGCGCGCCAGCGTCCGGGTCGCGGCGGCCAGCGACGTGCGCGCCTCGAGCTTCGCTGCGCCGAGGAGCGCGCTGAAGTAGGCGTCGTCGACCACGTCGGTCTCGAGCACGCCGGCCGTCTCGTCGAGCGCAATCGCTGTCTCGAGATCCTTGACGGCCTCGGGATAGCGCTCGAGCCAGGCGTAGGCGCTCGCCCGCTCGACCAGCGGCGCCGGGTCTTCCTCATCCCGCGCCACCGCGCGCGTGGCCTCCTCGATCGCTTCGGCGTACTTCCCCTCTTGGATCATCTTCGCTGCGAAGCTCATCCCGTACCGTCCGGCCATCCTGCGCGTGCCTCCGAGGAGCCACCGTATCATGAGGAGAGTCAGCGACGAGCCCCTTCAATCGGTGAGACCTGATAGTGTTCCGCCTCGAAAATGCGCAGGAACATCGGGCCTTTCGGGGTCAAAGATCTTTTCACGCTGGTCAACCTCATGGGCGGCGTCTTCGCCATCGTCTTCGCGGTTCAAGGAAACCCACTGGCCGCCGGGACGGCGTTGCTGGTCGGATACTTGCTGGGGGACACGCTGGACGGGCCGGTGGCGCGGATGACGAAGACCTCGAACCAGTTCGGCAGCGAGCTCGACACCGCGACCGACCACTTCGTCCAGGGCATCGCCCCCGGAGTGATCGTCTACGCCGTCTATGCCCAGGGGGGGCACGGCGCGGCGGGGGTCGCGTTGATGTCGGTCGTCATCACCTGCGCGACCGTGCGGCAGGCGCTGTTCTCCACCGCCAAGATGGGCGATCCGTTGATGTACTGCGGCCTGCCACGCACGGTGAGCGGGTACGGCGGGATGGCCTACGTGCTGTCGCACTTCTTTTTCGGGATGAACCCTGCCCGCTATCTGGTGGGAGCCGTCCTCGTCAGCGCCTTCTCTCTGCTCAACCTGCTCCCCATCCCCTACATGACGCACCGGGGAAAGCGGAAGATGCAGCTCCATGTCCGGCTGCTGGTCCTTTCGGCCCTCTTCACGGTGCTGGGGGCGGTCTTCCTGGCGCGCAACTACGTCTTCGACGTGCTGTTCTTCTGGATGCTCGGCTACACGGTTACAGGATGGATTCCGATCTATCCCCAGGAGAAGCGCGCCTTTTATGCCCGCTACCGAGCCTGGGCCAGCGAGGTGACCCGCGCGTGAAGCCAAACGTGGGACGGCACCCCAAGCTCGAGCACGGCCTCGATTGCGAGGCCCCATGGCCTACGCTAAAGTGCGCGGCCCGATGTCGTTGACGAGCTTGCCGGTCGCGTCGCCGGCCGAGGGCACGACCTTCGAGCTTCTTGCAGGCGGCAAGGTCGCCTACCAGCGGATCCTGAACCGGATCGATCAGGCCCGTCACAGCATCATGGTTCGTTGTTTCGAGTGGCGCGACGACGACGCCGGCCGCTCGATCGCGCGCGCCCTGCTCGCGGCGGCCGATCGCGGCGTCAGGGTCTCGATCCTCAAGGACCGGATCGGCGGCTACTACGAGCACCTGGAGGCGACCAAGCAGAGCTTCTTCCACAAGACGATCAACCTGCACGCCCGCGTTCAGCTGTTTTTCCTGATGACGTTCTATGGCCGCTGGGGCTCGCTGCGGCAGAGCCCCAGCGAGCTCAGCGCCGCGCTGCTGGCGCACCCCCAGGTCACCTTCGTGAGCGAGAAGCGATTCGACCACGCCAAGCTCTACCAGTTCGACGACGAGACGGTGATCTTGGGCGGGATGGGGATCGGCGACGACTTCCGGGACGTGAACGTCGACTTCATGGTCGAGATCACCGGCGGCGACGCGGCAGAGCGCCTCGCCGACCGCTACGAGGGGCGGGCCCGCTTCGACGCCGGCCGCTCGTTCGACTACCTCCTGCACTCCTTCCGCGGCGCGGCGCGCACCGGCGAGTCGCTCTCGGCGCAGCGGCTCGACCTCCTGGCCGGCGCGCGCGAGCGGCTGACGATCGCCATGGCCTACCTGGGTGATCCGACCGCGACCGATGCGCTCTGCGACGCGGTCAAGCGCGGCGTCTCGGTGACCCTGCTGACCGCGGCGCGGGCCAACGTGGGCGGCGACCTGAACCTGGCGGCCTGCGCCGAGCTCCTGCGCCGCACCGGCAGCCCGCACAACCTGCGTCTGGTCCTGCACCCGAGCATGGTGCACGGCAAGGCCATCGTCGGCGACGGCGAGTGGGTCGACCTCGGCTCCACGAACTTTACCCGGCTCTCCCACGGAGGCTACGAGGAGGTCGACGTCTTCTGCCGCGATCGCATCTTCGCCCGGCGCGTCGAGCAGGCGATCGAAGCGGAGCTGCGGGCCGGCGCCCCGGCACGGCTTCCGCTCGCCTACAACCGCTTGCGGGTGCTGACGGAGACCATGGTCAGCGCCTTTCAGGGACGGAAGAAGTAGACGGGCTGAACGGCGCCGGCGTTGTCGCCGGCGCGGGCGCCGGCCGGGTGGGCGCGCGCAGGTACCTGACCAGGCTGCGCAACGTCTCCGTCACGGCGAGCACCGCGGCCACGACGCTGAGATGGCTCCCGGCCAGGGGGAAGGCCAGCGCCGCGGCCAGCAAGACCAGCTCGCCCCCCATGCTCGCCGCCCAGGAGAAATCGGCGATCCCCTGGTTGGCGGCAAAGTTGTCCAGCGCGCCGCGCGCCATGTCGCTGGCCAGCAGGATGATGAGCGGGATCGTCGGCAGGCGGTGGGTGGCAAGCGCCGCCATCACCCCGATCGGCAGGAGCGCGCCGGCCCCCAGCCGCAGCCAGTGCAGCAAGCGGTGCGAAGGCGCGCGGGCCACCGCTGGAAAGCCAAGCTTGAGGTAGTCGAGCGCGCTGAACCAGGTGATGAAGACGACCGCGGCGATCAGCAGCTTCTCGACCGCTCCGGCGCCGATGAACGACGCTCCGACGAAGGGGATCAGCGCGACCGCGGCGATCTCGAACCCGCGCCGGTAGACGCCCGAGATCCCCGACAGCGGTCGGGTGGCCAGAACCAGCAGCGCGAAGGCGAACGGCGCCGCGAACAACACGCGCAGCCCGGGCCCCGAGCCGATGAGCGGAATCAAGACCAGGAACCCGAACGCCAGCATCTGGACCCAGGTCTTCACCTTGGCGATGCCGGTGCTGGGGAGGCGCTGGCCGCCCAGCTCCAAGCTCGAGCGCAGCACCGTCACCAGGAACTCGCGGGAGAAGATGGTTGCCGCGATCCACCAGGGGATCCCGCCCCGATCGGCGAAGCAACCGTAGCAGACGACGATGAAGATCTTGTCGGCCACCGGATCGAGCAGCGATCCCAACACCGTGGGCCCGTACTTGCGCGCCAGGTATCCATCGACGGTGTCGGTGAGCCCGATCAGGGTGCCGATCGCCACGCCGATCGCCTGCGTCGTGGGGCTGCCGTAGATCAGCCAGCCGACCAGCGGCATCGCGAGCAGGCGGGCCGAAGTGACCTGGTTCGCCGTGACGCGCATGACGCGTCGTCGACGTTACGGGCCTGGCGGGCGATCGTCAACCGCAGAGGCGCATGAGCAGCGCGCCGCCGCCAGCATTTGGAAGGTCCGCGTCAGGTCTTGAGCTCGGGCTCGTCGACGGGCAATCGCGAGGCGGCGGCCGGGGCGGTGGGCGCCGGGGCGCGCTCGTCGAGCAGGGCCAGCGCCACCGACAGCGCCCGGCGGGTCTTCTCCGCTGTCCGGTCGTCCGAGCGGATACGCTGAAAGGCCCTCACGATCTGGTCCTCGTAGTCGGCCACCTTCCCCTCGAGCTCGGCGATGCGATCGCGCGACTGCGCCAACCGCACGTCCCGGTTGCCGAGCTCCCCGCGCGCCGCATCGACGTCCGCCTCCAGCCCGGAGAGGCGCCGGTAGGCCTGCTCGATCTCCTGCACCCGCGCCGCCAGCTCCCCCTCCGCGCGCGCCGCGCGCCCGAGGGCCTGGTCATATTCGGAGCGGTGCTTCTCGGTCAGGTCGGTCTTCTCGGTCAGGTGGCGACGCTCGATCTCGGTGACCCGCACGTGGTGGTCCTCGTCGCGCGCGGTCAACTCGGTCCGCCGCCGGCTCTCGGCGGCCTCCAGCTCGGAGATCCGGCGCGCCTCCTGCTCGGCGATGTCGCGCTGCCGGCGCTCTTCGGCGGCCAGCGCCTCCTCTTCGTGGCGGCGGCGCATCCCCAGGATCTCGTTGCGGTGGTCGCGCTCCTTCTGCTCGGCCAGCGCCTCGTACGACTGGCGCTCCGAGGCGAGCTGGATCGCTTGCTCGTCACGCGCGGCGGCGATCGCCTTCTCGTGCTCCTTGCGGAGCTTGGCCACCTCGTTGGAGAGCCGCTCAGCGGCCTGCGCCTGCTCCTCGGTGAGGCGCCGCTGCAGCCCCTCGACCTCGCTCCGGTGTGCACCCTCGAGGCGGGCCAGCTCGGCCAGCCGCGCCCCTTCCGCGGAGACTGTGGCCTGGCCATGCTCGTCGGACAGACGCGCCGTCTCGGCCCGGTGCGCCTCCTCCTGCTCCCCGAGACGGGTCTCCATCTCGCCCCGCAGCCGGTCCGCCTCGGCGCGCGCGCGCGCCTCGTCCTGCACCGCACGCTTCTTGATCGCGTCGACCTCGTCGTGCGCCTTGCGCAGCTCGACGTGCGCGTCGTCGAGGCGCGCCTTCAGCCCCTTCTCGCGCTCGGCCGACTTCTCGCGGTCCTGTCCCAGCTCGGCGACCTTCTCGTTGGCGGCGACCAGGCTCCGCTCGAAGCCGATGGTGCTCTCCTCGAGATCGCGCCGCGCCCGGTCGAGCTCGCGGATCTTGTCCTTGTGGTCGAGCATCTGCCGCTCTTTGGCGTCGAGCGCGTCGCGCAGATCGAGG
Organism: uncultured Pseudomonadota bacterium; assembly: GCA_963847705.1. Taxonomy (GTDB): domain Bacteria; phylum Myxococcota_A; class Polyangia; order Fen-1088; family Fen-1088; genus JADGRB01. The sequence continues at coordinate 11,901 of CAWKBC010000042.1, forward strand.
ATGTCCTTCTCTTTCTTGTTGATGATCTCGCGCAGGCCGAGGAACTCGCGCTCCTTGGAGAAGGTGGCCGACTGCGTGAACCGCTCACGCGCCTCCTCGATCTCCTTGCGCAGCGTCTGCCGCTCGTTCTCCAGCGAGTGAATCCGCGCTTCCAGCTCGGTGTTGCGCGCCTCGGCCTCGCGCAGGCGCCCCTCGTCGACGGCGGGCGCACCGAAGCTCTCGGAGATGACCCGCCCGCTCGCCTCGGTCGAGACGTCCTCGAAGGCGATCTCGTCGGGGGCCGGGGGCACGTCGTGCTCGTTGGTGGGCGCGTCGTGCAGCGCCGAGGCGAGCAACGCGTCGGAGACCAGCGGCTCCGGGCCGAGCGTCTCGCCGGTGCGGTAAACGTCGGGATCGAGACCGGTCGCTTCGGGAACAGCTTCCGAGCTGGGGGCCGGCGCAGCCGTCGTCCCGTTTGGCTCGCCGGGCGGCTTCTCCCAGGCCAGGTTCGGCGGCAGATCATCGTCGGACCAGAGGTTCCGCAGATCGACCATGTCGCCGCCCGGCGGTGCATTCTCCGGCGAGCCCGCCTCCAGCGCCGCGAAGGCCGCCTGGGTCTCCGGATCGAACTTCTCCCCCTCGAACGGGGTGTTGGGGATGCTGTCGTCCGGCAGGAGATGCTGCTCGGAGGTGTCGCGCGCGTTGGCGCTCTCCGCCACGACGCCGTAGTTGTCGGGGTCGACCGTGAGCGTCTTTTCTTCCCCTTCCCCTTGCTCCTGCCCGTCCTCCTCGTCGGCCTCAGCGCTGCTGACGATGTCGACGTCGTCGTCGTCGGCCATCACGATGTCCGAATCCGCGTCCAGTTCGTGCACCTCGTCTTCATCGGCGGCCGGGGCCGAAAGATTCAGCTTCAAGAGGCCACCGACCTTGAGCAGGAGATCCTGGCCGTCGAGCGGCTTCAACATGTACTCGTCGGCGCGCGACTTCAGCTTCCGGTGCTGCTCGAAGGTGGCCGGCGTCTCCTCCGCAGAGATCAGCAGGAGCGGCACCTCGCGCAGGCTGGGGCTGCGCCGGAGCTTGTTGCAGATGGCGTAGCCGACCTTCTTCGGCTCGACGGAGAGCACGATGACGGCGGGCTTGTGGGAACGGCCCCACTCCATGGCGTCATCGCCGCTCGGGATGTTCTTGACCTGGAAACCGTTCGGCGCGAGCAGCCGACGGATCTGGTCCGCGGTGGTGGCGTCGGGTTCGATGCACAGCGCAATTCGGTCGGCCATCTCGCCTCCTCTGAGACGGAGCGCTCAAAGAGCGCCCGACCTCCGCAAATACGCGAAGGGGCCGTTATGATATCAGAATCGAAGCAAGTTCGGGCGGGCGCTCGGGCGCCTCAGGGCGACGCCCGCCTAGCGGCCGAACGAGGTGGTGACCAGTCGGGTCAGCGCTTCCTCGTCGAGGTCAGCCGTCACGACATAGCCGAGGCCGCGGTCGCGGTAGGTGGCGGTCGAGATGCCGGGACCACTCCCGAGGTAGATCTCGCGGCCGTTGATCACCCGGCGCTCCGGCCCGTCGAAGGGCTGGTCGCGCGGATCGAAGACCAGCAGCGCCACCCGATGGCCGGTGGGGCCGCGGTAGAGCAGGTAGGCGGCCGGGCGCTCGCCCACGTTGACCAGGCGCCCTCCCTGACAGGTCGCACCGCCGCCGAGCGCGGGGGCGTGCACCGGAAAGTCGACCCGACCGCGGAACCAGGAGGCGATCAGCCCGCAGTCCGAGCCGGTGATGTCCATCGGCATCTCGGCCTGGTAGCTGCGCTGCGCCTGCTCGAGCACCATCGACTGCGACTGGCGGACGGTGCTGGTGATTCCGACGATCAGCAGGAACGCCGCCGCCGCCGGGACCAGGCGCGGATAGGCCAGCCACGGCCAGCGACGCGGCGCGATCTCCTGCGTCGCCAGCGCTTCCTTGACCCGCAGCTTGAGCGCCAGAGGGACCTCGGGTCGGGGGAGGTGCGCCCGCACCGCCGCCTTGAATCGTCCCTCGAGGTGGACCTGCCTGGCGCAGCTGGGACAGCTGACCAGATGCCGCTCGACCGCCTCGCGATCGAAACCGGTCAGCTCACGATCGACGTAGGCCTGAACCGAGGCGCTGAGATTCGTGCAGCTCACGACGCCCCTCCGCTTCCCTGGCCCTGGTCGCGCCGACGCCGGTAGGCGGCCATGTCGACCGGCGCGGAGCCGCCCTCCGCCTCTCCCAGCTTGGCCTGAGGCTGAATGATTCCCTGCTCCACGGCGTAGTCATGCAGGAGGCCCTGCAGGATCTTTCGGCCGCGAAACAGCCGGCTCATGACCGTCCCGGCGGGGCAGTCCATGATCTCGGCGATCTCCTTGTACGAGAAGTCTTCCAGGTCGGCGAGGATCACCGCCATCCGGAAATCGGAGGGGACCGCCGCCAGTGCCTTCTCGACGTCAGCGGAGACCATACGGCCGAGCAGGGCCGTCTCGATGTCGCGCCCATCCGCACCGCCGCCGCCCACGAACTGCTCGAGGTTGGCCGGCGACGACTCGGCCTCGGTCAGGACGACGTGCTCGCGCTCGCGATCGCGGTAGTTGTTGCAGAAGACGTTGGTGAGGATCCGGAACAGCCAGGCCTTGCAGTTGGTGCCCGGCTGGAAGGTGTCGAAGAAGCGGTAGGCCCGGAGCAACGCGTCCTGAACCAGATCCTCCGCATCCTTTTCGTTGCGCGTCATGCGCAACGCGGCCGCGTAAAGCGCGCTCAGATGCGGGAGAGCTTCCCGTTCGAAATCGACTGCCAGAGGTCGCCTTTTCATCGGTTTCCGTTCACCCGACTGTGAAAACTGCCGTGCGCTCCCGGTTATTCCACGCTACTGACATACCGCGTTGATGAACAGCCTGCCGGAGGCACTGGGTGGGCTGGTGTAGTCTGCGTAGGTCGCGACCAACGCCCCGCCAGCCGTGGCCGGGGACGGCGGCAACGCCGACACGCTGCCGAAGGTCCCGTTGGTTGAAGGGAAGATCAGGGCCCCCGGCTGGCGGTCCCCCGTGTCGGAGACCCGCCAGAGCTCGACGTCGGCTGGACGAGACAGCAGCACGCCGAAGTCGGTCCCGAAAGGCGCCAGCCCCACCAGGGGCGGCTGCAGGTCCGCCCCCCCAAACGCGGCGGCGGAGGCGAACGGATACGACACCGAGAGCGTCATCGCCTGCGAGACGAACTCGGCCAGCCAGTCCCCCTCGGTGTCCTGCCAGGTGATGCCGTACCCGGTGGCGGTCGGCGACACCAGGGCGCAGGCGGAGCCTGGAGCACGCGCGAGGCCGAGCACGGTGGTCGAATCGACCGAGCCCGCTTCGTTCGCCTCCGCGATGACCCAACCCGAGGGGTTGTTCGCCAGCGAGGTCGTACCGGCGTAGTAGATGACGGTCAGATCGTCCTTGCCGGGGGAAAACGCGAGACAGGAGAAAGGAGCCCCCGAAGAGGGCGAGACGGCGACCGGAGTGCCGGTCCTCGCCGCGGTTCCGTCGAGAGTGGCGACCATCACCTGACTGGACCCGTCCGGCTGACTGGTCCCGTCGTCGACCCAGGCGAGCCCGGCGTTCATCCCCTTGCGCGACGAGAGCATCGCCACCGACGAGGCGGCCGGGATGCCTCCTGAAAAGGTGACGACCGTGCTCGGGGGCGCCGCCGGCGGCGATCCGTCGGCGGGGAGCGCAATGACGGCCAGGCCGCCGTTGCCGCTGGCGGCGTCGGTCCCGAGGTAGCCGACGAGCACCGTGTCACCGGGCGTCTGGACGCCGGCAACGGCGAAGTAGGCGCTGGAAACGTCCTGCGGCAGCGCATAGGCCTGTTCGCCGGTGAGGACGCCGTCCGCGCTCACCGCCCCCCAGCGGACGCTGGTCCCGTCGGTCCCCAGCAGGAAGTATCCGCTGCCAACCTGATCGAGCCGCGCATCCTGCAGCAGGGTGAGCGGCGTCCCCGCCAGCGTCACCTGCTCCGTCAGCTGGCAACCGGCGTCGCCGGCCTCCGCCTGGCAAGCCCCCGCCCCGGCGGCCAGCGCCACGAGCCCGAAGGCGACTACGTCGTGGCGACGTCGCCGTGACATTTTTTGTATTTTTTTCCGCTTCCGCAGGGGCAAGGATTGTTGCGACCCACCTTGGGCTCGTTGCGCCGGACCGGCTTGGCCTGGGCCTCGGCGCCGTTGCCGCCGCCGTTGGTCGCGCGGGCCGGGGGCTCGACGCCGCCACCCGACTCGACCGTCTTGCGCGCGCGGGGGGCGGCGGTCATCGGCACGGAGGTGGATGACGGCTTGGACGAGGGAGCCGCACCCGCCGGCGCGGCGGG
>CAWKBC010000043.1:0-18545 GCA_963847705.1 uncultured Pseudomonadota bacterium
CGCCGTCGTCGATGAGGTAGTTGACGTCGCGCTTGTAGAGCGTGTGCGCCTTGAGCGCCTGCGACACGTGGTGCAGCCACTGGATGTTGGCAGGGTTGTAGAGGTTCCCCACCCCCAGCCGCTGCTCGATCCGCTCGATCCCGTTGTCGGTCAGGATCGCCGAGTGCGCCTTCTCGTCGACGGTGTAGTCGATGTCCTTGCGCAGCCCGGGGATGATCCCGTCAACTTTCGTATACAGCTCCGCGGACTGCTCCGCAGGACCCGAGATGATGAGCGGCGTGCGCGCCTCGTCGATCAGGATCGAGTCCACCTCGTCGACGATCGCGAAGCTGTGGCCGCGCTGGACGTAGCGTTCGATCGAATCCTTGATGTTGTCGCGCAGGTAGTCGAACCCGAACTCGGAGTTGGTCCCGTAGGCGACGTCCGACCGGTAGCTCTGCTGGCGCTCGACGTCGGAGAGGCCGTGGACCACGATCCCCACCGTCATGCCGAGGAACTTGTAGATGCGCCCCATCCACTCCGAGTCGCGGCGGGCCAGGTAGTCGTTGACCGTGATGACGTGGACGCCCTTGCCGGCCAGGGCGTTCAGGTAGACCGGCAGCGTGGCCACCAGCGTCTTCCCCTCGCCGGTCTTCATCTCGGCGATGCAGCCGCGGTGGAGCACCATGCCGCCGATGAGCTGCACGTCGAAGTGCCGCATCCCCAGCACCCGCTTGCCCGCCTCGCGGCAGACTGCGAACGCCTCGGGGAGGAGATCGTCCAGCGTCTCCCCCTTGTCCAGACGGCGGCGAAACTCAGCCGTCATCTCCCGCAGGTCGGCGTCCGACTTGGCCTGCATGGTGGGCTCGAGCTGGTTGATCCGCTCGACGATCGGGCGCATCCCCTTGATGACCCGGGCGTTCTTGGTTCCGAATATCTTCTTGGCGACGAAGCTGATCATTTCTCTTGGCTCGGGAGGTGCCCGTAAATGGCGGCCCTAGACCTTATTGTGCGCCCCCCCTCCGCGCAAGCGAAGACCCTGCTGGCCTCCCGCTCGACCAGGCGCGGCGTTTCAGCGCCCGCCCGGCGCGGGACGGACGATGAGCTGGACCACACTGGCGACGAACCAGGCGAGAGCAATGATCGCCGCCATGATCAGGACCAGCACGAGCTGGTTCAGGAGCGCGAAGATCAGCCACAGGAAGATCGCCGCGTCGCGCCGACCGAGGCCAAAGAGGAAGCTGCCGAGGCTGGGCTTGCCCTGCGTGGCGGTCGACTCGCCGAGCTTCCGGCCGCCCGAGAACCACCAGACCATGTCCATCAGGTCGCCGGTGGCCTTCTGGCGGCGCATGTCACGCATGACGATCAGGTTCGAGAGCACCAGCATGGCCGCACCGGCCAGGCCGACGCCGAGCGCCCACCCGCCTGTGCCGGCGTGCCAGAGGCCAACCCCGACCGACGCCGTCATCAAGACGTTGAGCACATCGTCGACGAAGGTGTCGAGCCAGGCGCCCAGCTTCGATTGCTGAAATCGGACGCGCGCCAACTCCCCGTCGCAGCCGTCGAGCACCGACTGCGTGTGCTCGAGCGCCAACCCGAGCACGACCCACAGATAGCGCCCGGTCGCCATCAGCGCACACCCCAGGATCCCCAGCGCAGCGGCGAACAGCGTGATCTGGTTGGGCGTGATCGACGACCGCACCAGGAGGTGGCGGGTGACCCGGACCGAGATCGGCTTGTTGAGACGGCGCGCCACGAAGCCGAGGTCGGCCCGGTAGAGCGCCGCGAAGATCGCGTCCTCGGCCGCGCGGCGGGTCGCTTCATCGACCACGCGCAGCCCCCCCTCGAAGCGGGCGCGATCGAGGCGGACCACGTCGGCGCCGACCAGCGGCGCGCCGAGCGAACGGGCGATCTCCGCCGCGGCGGCGCCGTCGGCAACGGTGCGGACCTCCACGTTCGCCGGCAGCGGCGTCGGCAGCGCGATCGCGCCGTCGCGGGCGACGACCACGCGCTTTTCGGGCGACTGTCCCAGCTGTTTGAGCGCACGCTCGATCACGGTCAGGCCGGCGACCGGCAGCACCGCGCCCGCCGCCTCCTCGCGGGTCGCCGCGAGCACCACATTGCCGGGTGTCATCTTCGGTTCATCTCTATCGCTCGGCGTCTGTCGCCCGGCCTGGGCGGGACCTTACTCTGCCGCGAGCACCCGATCGAGCGCCGCGGCGATCTCCGGCGCGAAGCGAACGTGACTGCGGCGGATGACGCGAGGGTGGGCCCAGTCCTCGTTGTCGATCATCAGGTCGGCAAGCCCCAGAGGATCGCAGGCGGCGCGATACCGCGCCTGAGCCGGAAAGTAACGACGGTCGATCCGCCCGGCGATCTCCTCCGGGGTCCGCCCCTTGGCCTGATCGCGCTCCAGGATGCGCCGGCGCGCCTCGGCGGCGCTGACCTCGAGCACGATGAGCGGCGTCCCGGCAGGGAGCGCGGCACGCAGCAACATCACCCCCTCGAGGATGAGCACCGCGCCGTCGGTCGCGCCCCGCGTCCACGCCGACAGGGCCTCGCCCACCCCAGCGAAATCGAAGTAACGCTCGTAGTAGAGCGCCGACTCGGCTTCCGGCCGGAGCCCGGAAAAATCGGTCGGCCGACGAAAATCATCGACATGGAGCAGCGACGCGGGCCGGCCGGCAGCGGATAGCTCAGCCGCAAGCGAAACCGCAAACCGCGACTTGCCGCTCCCGTCCAGCCCATCCACCGCCACCACCACCCGCCGTCCGGTCACGCCGCGGACCTTCCCAGGGTCCCCATCACAATCGCGCCGGGGGAGGGACAGCTTTGCTGGCCCGAGCCCTTCGCGGGGGGGTTTGGGGACCCTCCCAGGGTCCCCATCACAATCGCGTCGGGGGAGGGACAGCTTTGCTGGCCCGAGCCCTTCGCGGGGGGGGTTGGGGACCCTCCCAGGGTCCCCATCACTGAGGCGGGCGGATTCGCCAGTCTGGCGTCAGCAGCTGGCCGAGGGCGCCGGCGGCGCGCACGAAGGCGATGATCATCAGATAGAGCAGGACGATCGGGAGCTGGTCGTAGTAGGCGAGGCCGATCGCCAGCACGATCACGAAGTCCCGGCGGCCGAGCAGCATCACGCCCCTGATCGAGGTCGAACCGGCGCCGCTCACGTTTTTCAGGGTCTGGCCGTAGGCGAACCACCAGCGCAGCTTCATCACGTCGCCCTCGCCCTGGAGCATCAGCTCCCGGTACGACACGACGACGTAGAACAAGGTCATCGCTGCGGCAGCCAGCGCCATCTTCATGTCGAGGTAGGTTCCGCCGTGGCGCCAGAGCGCGAAGCCGACCGCCAGGATCATCAGCACGTTCACGAAGTCGCCAACGACCGTGTCGAGCCAGGCGCCGAAGGCCGTCTGGTGCAGGCGCACGCGCGCGAGCTCGCCCGCGCAGCCGTCGAGGACGGCGAAGCCTTCCAGGATCACGAAGCCCGTGAGGACGCTGGTGGAGTTTCCGACCGCGACCATGAGGGCACCGTAGACGCCGACGAATCCGGCGATCAGCGTCAGCAGCGCGGGCGCCGCGGGCAAATGAACCAGCAAGAGCCGGGTGAGGCGCGAGGCGATCTTCTGGTTCAGCAGGCGATCGATGATCCCGACCGTCTCCTGCCGGGCGTCCAGGAACACCGCCTCGGCGGCGACCCGGCGCGAAGCCGCATCCACCACCCGCGTTCCCCTGTCGAACCGCGCCGGCTGCAGCCAGACGTTGTCGGCCCCCACGACCATCGCCTCGGGACCGAGCTCCGCGCGAAGCTGCTCGATGCCGGCGGTCACGTCTCCTTCTATCGCACGCCGCTCCATGTTGGGCGGCAAACGACGAGGAACCGGTACGCTGCCATCGGTGGCGATCACGACGTGAGCGTCGCGCAATCGTGCGAGCAGCCGGATGGCGCGATCGACGACCCGCAACCCGCCAACCTGCATGCGGGCCCCGGTCGCCTCCAATTCCGTGGCCGTCAAGATGATGGGGACCAAGTTCCGGGCCCCAGCACCCGTCGACCGGGGGAGCACGGCCGCCGCCGCCACCGTCGAATTTAGCTCGCCCACACCTTCACTCATCATCATTCGACAAATCTCTATGCGACAAAACCGCCGGCGTAAGTCCAAACCGCCGGGTTCCCTACAATGCCATTCCGGGTGCCTCAACTCAAGCGCAAACACCGACGGTGAGTCGGTGCTCGCGCTGCGAGTCATTCGTCAGATTGCTGACGAAACACCACCACCCGAGCCACACCCGCCCCGCGGCATTGTTTCTATTTCGTCGGCGGTTGTTTGCCCGACGGGTCCTTCATCGGGAGATCTTCCGGCAGGCAGGGCGCCATGACCCGAATCATGAACGGATGACAGAGGCCATTGCTGGCGACCGAGCCGCGCCGGCGGTAGAGGTCCTTCTGGTTGTAGCGCATCGGATTGCCGTCCCCGTCGCTGACGGTGCAACCGGCCTCTTTCAAGATCACCTCCGGCGCGCAGGTGTCCCACTCCTGCTCGGCGGGCGAGAGGTTGAGAACCGCGTCGAGATCGCCCCGTGCCAGCGCCATGTGCTTGACCGACGCACCCATCGCCACCGCGCGGGGTGCCAGTCCCGAGGCGGCCAGACACTTGCCGAGCCCCTCGTCCGGGTTGAGGCGCGAGATGCCGACCCGCAGCTCGCTCGGTTCGCTGCGCTTGGAAGTGGTGATGCGGCTCTGGACACCGCTCGACTCCATGAACGCGCCGCCGCCGCGCCGCGCGTGGTAGAGGGCCTGGCGCACCGGCTGATAAACAACGCCCAGGACGGCCTGGCTGTCGATGCAGAGACCGATGTGCACCGAAAAGTCGCCGGTCTGCGCCAGGAAGTCGCGCGTGCCGTCCAGCGGATCGATGATCCAGACGCGGTTCTTGCCGAACCGCACCGGATCGTCCGGTGATTCTTCGGTGAGAAATGCGTCGCCTGGAAAAGCCGTGCGCAGACGATCGAGGATCAGCGCGTCGGCCGCCTTGTCGGCGATGGTCACCGGCGAGGTGTCGGCCTTGGTGTCGAAAGCGATCTCGGGGTTGCCGTAGTAGCTCAGGATGACCCGGCCCGCGTCGCGGGCGGCTTGGCAGGCGACTTCGTGCTCCCGATCGAGATTGCTCACGCGCGCTAGGCTAGCAGAGTGCGAGCCCGTCGGTCACGCCGTTCGAGACGCCCTACAAAGAGGCCGACGACGAGCCCGAGATCGGTTCGGCGCGGCCGATCGCGGCCTCGCGCGCGGCGGCCTCGCTCACGAACGAGGCCCGTCCGTCGACCAGCTCCCGAAACCAGGTTTCGAGGACCATGAGGTTCCAGATCCGCTCGCCGTGATCCTCGCCGGCTTGATGGCGATCGAGCAGCGACTCGACCGCAGCCGGCGCGAACAGACCCCGCTGGCGCGCCGCGGTGGAGAGCAGCAGCTCTCGCGCGAACCCGTGCAGGCGGCCCGCCAGCCAGCGTCCCGTCGGCAGCGCGAATCCCTTCTTGCGCCGTTCGATGATGGCGGGAGGGACCAGATCGGCGAACGCCCGCTTGAGGATGAACTTGCCCTTCCCCCGCCGCAGCTTGAAGCGGCCCGGCAGCGCGGCGCCCAGCTCGACCACGTCGTGATCGCAAAAGGGTGCCCGCGCCTCGAGGCCGTGGCTCATGCTGGCGATGTCGACCTTGGCCAGGATGTCGTCGGGCAGATAGGTGTCGCAGTCGAGATCTTGCAGGCGGCTGACGACGTCGGCGGCGGCGCTGCCGTCGAGCTTGCTGGCGAAGGCCTCCGCCGTGGCGTCGCGCGCGAACCGCTGCGCGCAGCTCCGGCGTGTAGATGTCGGCCTTCTCGCCGGCGGAGAAATGACAGACGAACCGGAGGTAGCGGGTCGCCTCGTCGGTCCCCAGGCGCGCGCCGTACTCTCGCAGCCAGCGCGCCGGCCCACCCGGCACCGCCCCCAGCGCCGTGGCCGCCAGGCGGGGAATCGGACGCGGGAGCCGCAGCAGAAGATCGGCCATGTGCGCCCAGACGTAGCGCCGGTAGCCGCCGAACGATTCGTCGCCGGCGTCGCCGGAGAGCGCGACCGTCACGTGCTTGCGCGCCAGCTGGCAGAGGTAGTAGGTCGGGACCGCCGAGCTGTCGGCGAACGGCTCGCCGTGGTGGCGCACGATCGAGGGGAGCAGGCCCGTCATGTCGGGCGCGACGATCAGCTCGTGGTGATCGGTGCGGTAACGCTCGGCGACCAGGCGCGCGAACGGCAGCTCGTTGTCGGCGCGGCCCCCCTCCGAAAAGCCGATGGAGAACGTCTTGACCGGCGAGCCGGTCGCGCGCGCCATGCAGGCGACGACGATCGACGAGTCGACGCCTCCCGAGAGGAACGCGCCCAGCGGCACGTCCGACATGAGCCGATCCTGCACCGCCTTCTCCACGGTGGCGCGCACCCGCGCCGCCGCCTCGCGCTCGTCGAGCTCTGCCAGCGTCGGGGCGAAGCTGGGGCGATAGTAGCGACGCACCACCGGCCGCTCGCCGCAGCGGAGCTCCAGCGTGTGCCCGGCGGGGAGCTTCTTCAGCCCCTCGTAGATGGTGTCGGGGCTGGGGACGTACTGCAGCGCCAGATAGGCGTCCAGCGCCGGCAGCGAGAGGGTGGCCGGAGTCCGCTCATCGGCGAGCAACGCGCCGAGCTCCGAGGCGAACACGAAGCCGTCCGGCCGCTCACCGTAGTAGAGCGGTTTTTCTCCGAAGCGATCGCGCGCCAGCAGCAGCGTCGACCGGCGAGCGTCCCACAGGGCGAAGGCGAACATCCCGCGCAGGAGCTCCGGGACACGCGCCCCCACCTCCTCGTAGAGGTGGGCCACCACCTCCGAGTCGCTGCCGCTGCGGAACCGGTGGCCCTTGGCCACCAGCTCGGCGCGGAGCTCGGCGTGGTTGTAGATCTCGCCGTTGACGACGATGGCGATCTGTCCGTCCTCGTTGGTCATCGGCTGGCGGCCCGCCTCGGAGAGATCGATGATCGAGAGGCGCCGGTGCGCCAGGGCGACCGGCCCCTGGGAGAAGAACCCATGCCCGTCGGGCCCGCGGTGGACCATCGCCGCCGCGAAGCGCTCGGCGGCGCCGGCGGGCGGCGGCAGATCCCGGCGCGGCGCCAGCGCGCCCGCGATGCCGCACATCAGGCGGCCTCCCGCGCGAGGGCGGCGGCGATCCGGCCGGCGACCCGCAGCGCGTTGGCGGTGATCGTGAGGCTGGGGTTCACGCCGCCGGAGGTTGGCATGAAGCTGCCGTCGACGACATGGAGATTGGGCAGGGCCCAGAACCGGCAATCGGGATCGAGCACCCCTGCCATGCGCGAGCGCGAAAAGCGGGCCGTTCCGACGGCGTGCGAGAAGCTGTCGATGAGCCGCACCTTGCCCACCAGGCCGCCGGCCCGCCGCAGGACCCGACGCGCCAGCGCGACCAGGGTGTCGCGCCGCCGTCGATCCGCGTCGGTGTAGTCGTGGGTCACCTCGGCGACGGGAAGTCCCTCGCCGTCGAGACGATCGGGGGCCAGGGTGACCCGGTTTTCGGCGCGCGGCTCGTCCTCCGCCACGCAGAGCAAGGTCTGGATGCTGTCGGCCGACACCGAGGCGGCCCAGCGAAAGCCGCGGGGACCGAGCGCCCGGACCACCTCACGCGGGGGCATGCACATGTCCTGAATGACGCCCAGCGCGGTCCCGTCCTCCGCGCGCACCGACTCGTAGCGATCGGTGATGCAGATCTGCTTGTGATTGATCGCCCCGGGATTGGTTCGAAAGGGGAACACGTAGCCGACCATCGCGTTGCAGTGCCGCATGAGGTTGCGCCCGAGGGCCCCCGACTGATCGAGCCGGGCCAGATCGGATCTGAGCATCAGCGCCGGCGTCTCCAGCGCCCCCGCCGAGAGAATGTAGGTGCGCGCGCTCAGCTTGAGCCGGCGCCCGCCCTGGCGATCGATCGCCTCCAGGCCCACGATCCGCCCGTCTCGTTCGAACAGGCGCGCCACCTGCGTGCGCGCCAGGATGGTGAGCCGGGTCGGATCGGCCTTCTTCAGCGCCGTCTGGGTCATGTCGTTCTTGGCGCCAATCCGGCAAGGGAAGCCGTCGCAGGTGAAGCAGTTGAGGCAGTGGGGCTCGCGCGGACCGAAGTGGTTGATGGCGATCGGGAGCTGGAAGGGGTGCAGCCCGAGCGCGGTCGCCGCGTCGTAGATCCGGCGCGCCGGCGCGGTCAGCGCCAGCGGCGGGAAGGGGTAGTCGCCCGTGCGGGGCGGCCCGCAGGGGTCTTCGCCGGCGCGTCCGTGGACCTCGAGCAGCGCCTCCGCTTCTGCGTAGTGCGGCTCGAGCTCGGCGTACGAGATCGGCCAGCGCGCAAAGTCGGTGGTCCGCAGCCGCAGCGTCGCGCCGCCGAAGAAGACCGAGTTGCCGCCGACGACCTCGTTGGGGAAGGTCTCGACGGCCTCCCTGGCGCCCTCCTGCCGCACGAGCACCGGCGTCTGGCCGCGGTAGCGCCCTTCGAGCAGGATGGCCCGCCCATTCCAGTCCATCTCGTCGCGGTTCGGCCAGCCGCCGCGTTCGATCAGGAGGACCCGCAACCCGGCCCGGGAGAGCGCATAGGCGGCCGTCGCGCCGCCGAACCCGGAGCCGGCGATCATGACGTCGAAGACCGTGTTCTGGAAATCGACCGGCGCGACCGCCGTCATGCGGGCGCTCCGGCCGCCAGCAGCTCGTCGTACACGGCCACCATCTGATCGATCACGTGGCTCGGCCGCGGCGCGAAGCGCGCCGTCACATGGGCGGTCGCGCGGCGTCCCATCTCGGCGAGCCGGGCGTCCGGCGTGGCCAACGCCTCCTCCAGCGCGCGCACGAGCGCGCCCTGACGCCCGGTGGGGATCTCCCAGCCGGTCTGGCCGGGACGGACGATCTCGTCGACGTTGGCGGCGTGCGAGAGGATCGCCGGCAGCCTGGCCGCGCACCCTTCCAGCGCGGCGTTGGCCAGGCCTTCGTAGAGCGACGGCATCAGCAAGAGGTCCGAGGCCCAGTAGAGCGAACGAACGTCCTTCACCGCGCCGAGAAAGCGCACCGAGGCGGCGATGCGCGGCTCGCGCGCCAGGCGCCGGCAGAGCGCGCTGGTCGCGCGATCGCGCTCGCGCCCGGCGAAGAGGACCACCACGTCGCTCGGCCAGCGGCCACGCCGGGCCAGCGCACGCATCGCCCACAGAACGCCCAGCTGGTGCTTCTGCAGGCCGACCCGCCCCGGCAGCACGACGGCGCGCCGCCCGGCCGGGAGATCCCAGGCGGCGCGGGCGGCCGTGCGTTCGGCCTCCGTGGGCGGACGAAAATGATTCACGTCGAGGAGATTGTAGATGACGCGGATCTTGTCCGGGCGCACGCCGCCCCAGCTGACCAGCTCGTGGCGCACGCCCACGGAGTTCACCAGGATGAGGCGGCTCTTGCGCGACATGAACCGCTCGCTGAGCAGGTAACGCAGCTCCATCATTCGATTGCGGCAAGCGGTGATGGTGATCGGCACGCCCGCCCGCGCCCCGGCCCAGCGCGCCCAGAAGTTCGCCTTGTCCCGGTACGAGTGCAGGATGTCGGGCTTCTCGCGACGGAGAATCTCGGTCAGGCGCTCGAGCGCGCCGAGATTCATCCGGCGCACCCCCAGCGCGTGCGCCGGCTGCCCCGGCGGGCAGCGGGCCCCCCAGAAGACGTCGTCGGCGTGGTAGACGCAGAGAACCGGCTCGAAGCGGGGCGGCAGTTGGTTGATGAGCTCGAGGATCTGTCCCTCGGGCCCCCCCTGCTGGAGGTTGGGGATGAAATAAAATATTTTGATGCGCGCCATGCGTGGAGACCGTCGGACGATGCAAATTCTATCCCGCTAATGCAAGCCGTCTCCCCTTGCTTCATCGGATGCGGCGCCATGAACGCCCGCCACATCCGGCTCTACAAGAGATTGCGCCCCGGCGTTCCGTTCGCCGTGGCCAGCCGCGATCCAGAGCGCGCGCGCAACTTCGGCCACAGCCTGGGAGCGAAGGACTGCTTCGGCAGCTACGAGGAGGCGTTCCGCTCCGGCTACCAGGCGATGGTGATCGGCGTGCCGCCCCGGACCCACGCCGACCTCATCGAGGCGGGCCTGAGCGCCGGCAAGCACCTCTTGATCGAAAAGCCCGTCCTGGCGCGATTCGAGGAGCTGGAGCGCCTCTGGCCGATGCTCAAGCGCCCCGGCCCGACGGTGATGGTCGCCGAGAACCTGCACTACGCGCCGTTTCACCGACGCCTGAAGGCGCTGCTGGGCGACCCGGGCCTGGGGCGGCCGTTGATTCTGGATCTCATCCGCCTGGGACGTTCGAAGCCGACCGGGTGGCGCGCCGATCCGGCCGAGATGCCGCTCGGCGCCTTGCACGAGGGGGGCGTCCACTGGATCCGGCGCTTGCTGGATCTGGCGGCGGCGTTCGAGCCCAACGGCGCGGATCAGGTCGTCGACGTGTTCGCGACCGGCCCTGCGCGGCCCGTCACCGCCACGCCCGGTGAGGACACGATGATGATCGTGGGGCGTCATCGCTCCGGGCTGACGTCGCGCCTCCTCCACACCTGGGCCGTCCCCTGGCGATTCCCCCCCTTCGATTCCTCGAAGGTTCTGCTCGAGCATGGCGCGCTCTACTTCGACGCCCGCAGCCTCTACGGCCGGTTCTACGGACCAACCAAGAGGCGCTGGCTCTGGCCCAGCGTTCGCGATGCTTCGGGCTACCAGGCCATGTGGACCGACTTTCTCAGGGCGGCCGAGACGGGACGCCCGCCCGAGCTGACGCTCGAGCAGCTGTTCGCCGACTTTGCCTATCTGGACGCCGCGTACCGCTCGAAGACGAGCGGCCAGCCGGAGCGGCCGAAACAGCCGCCTGCCGGCTGAGCGGCCGAGCGCAGGGACAGCTCGACGGGCTCGGCCTTTCAATCGGGGCCGTAGCCGAAGCCGCCACGCGCGAGGATGGCGTCGGCGTGGGCGCGTTCTTCCGGCAGGTCGACCTCCAGCCAGCCGTGACCGCTGATGTCGCGGCAGAGCGGCGGGTGCCCTTCGTCGGCGAGGCGCGCGAGCACCCGCTCGACGTGGATGGCGCGCCCTTCCTCGGTTTGCGCCGCTTGCACCGCCGCCCAATAGCGATCGGCGGCGGCGACCGGCACCTTGGTCATGCCGACGTATCCGGCGTCGAACGTGGTCAGGGTCTTGGAGATGCGGGACACCCGCCCACGCGCGTCGCGCTCGACCTTCATGTCGTCGGCGCCGAGAGTCCGATCGGTGTCGATGAACGCGGTGACGTCGGTGGCGTCGGCGGACGCCAGCGCCGCGATGGGCGCCCGGTAGATGTGGTCGACGTTCATCAAGAGGAACTCGTCGACGACCAGCGCGCGCGCCGCCTGCAGCGACACCAGGTTTCCGTCGCGAAAGGCGCGGTTCTCGATCAGCGTCACTGGCAGCTCTCTCTGGGCGACCTCGGCGGCCACCAGATCGAAGCCGTATCCGCCGACGACGATGATGCCGCTGGCGCCCGCGGCGCGCGCAAACCGCACCGCATGCACCAGCAGCGGCTCACCACCGACGGGAATGAGCGCCTTGGGGAGGTGCTCGGTCAGCGCGCCGAGGCGGCTCCCGAGGCCCGCCGCCAGCAACACCGCTTGCATGGGTCCCGGCGGCTCTACTGAAACAGGTCCGGCAGAGCGGCGAAGCGCCGAACCACGGGGACCTGCGGGAAGCGGAGCATGAAGCGCTCCGGGGAGAAGGTCGTCGCCACGCCCACGAACGGGACCCCTTCGCGCTCGGCGATCTCGCCGTCGTGCAGCGAGTCCCCCACGAACAGCATCTCCTGTCGATCGACCTCGAAGAAGCGCGACACCGCGTCGAAGTGCGGGCGCCCCTTGGCGAGGCCGCCGCCGAACCCCAGCGTCAGATCGAACCCGAAGTCCGAGGCGCGGGCGAAGGTGTCGACGTTCTCCACCCCGTTGTTCGACGACACGACGATCCGCACGCCGGCCGCACGGAGGTCTTCCAGCGCCCGCCGCGTCTCGGCCGGCATCTGGATGGCGTTGCAGCGGGCCGGCTTCTGCGACTCGAACTGCTCCGAGGCGCGCGCGTTGCGCGGATCGCCCGGGTAGATCTCTTCCAGCTGGCCGGCGAACGGCAGGCCGCAGGTCGCCAGGTAGAGCTCACGCGAAAGGATGGCCGGCGTCGCGTAGACCTCTTCCATCACCTCGGCGGCGATCTCGGCCAGCGTCGGCATGCTGTCGATGAGCGTCCCGTCGAGATCGCACAGCAAGACGCGCGGAAGCGGCAGGTGCGCGAGCGCCGGACGGCGCGCGACGCCCGGACCCCGGAGCGCGGCGCCCGATGATCCCAGTGACGGATTGCTCAGTGACGGCTTGGCGAGGGCGGGGGCGACGAAAAAGCCTGAAGCGGACATGGACCATGGGGAACAGCAAGGTTGACGCCAACGGCCATCCCAGTCTAACAAGTTGGAATAACGTGGTTTTGTCGTAACGGGCGGCGGGATCTGTTCAATTTCTGACAGATCACCTGACCACTTTCCAACATCCAGGCCCCCGCCTGGGCCGGCCGGTCTAGGCGCCGACGACGATGATGAACTGCCAGTTCCTGGCTTCGATCCCGTAGCCGAAGTCGACCCCGACCAGGGGCACCGCGACCGAGCGCAGGAAGAACCGCAGCCCGACACCGACGTCGTTGTGGATGCTGTCCTTGCTCAACCCGGTCGACTGCATCGTCGGGAACGTGCGCGCGTCGGTGGTGTTGCGCTGGATGTACGTGGTGCCGTAGCCCTGGCCGTTGGGATCGGTGACCGGCATGCCATCCGGCGGGTTCCGGAACCAGACGGCCTGAAAGTCGTAAAACCCGAGCGCACGGAAGTCGAGCGAGCTGATCGAGAAGAGCGGGAAGTGGTACTCGAGCTTGCCGCCGAGCTGGGTGTCGCCGCGAAACTGCTGGCCGAGATAACCACGCAGGTTGGTCCCTCCCGCGGTGTTCTCGTTCCAGAACGGCAGATTGTGACCCGCCGTGGCGTTGGCCGAGTAAACCAGGTTGTGCGACTTGAAGAACTTGATCCCCTGTTCCCAGCCGACGCCGCCACGATAAAAGTCGAAGTCGCTGCCGAACGCCGAGCTGCCGTAGTCGAAGTTGAGGCTGAGCGCTTCGCCGGTCATGACCGCGAACTCGCGCGCGCGAAAGTCGAAGCTCAGGTTGGCGCGCCCGAAGCCCGAGGTGCCCCCCTTGGTCGCCGGGACCAGCGGGACGCTGGTGTTGGAGGGGAGATCCGAGCCGGTCTGCAGGGGTGGATTGGGCGGCGGCAGGCCCGGATCAATCCCGGCGCCAAAGTACGAGAATTTCTCCAAATGCCAGGCCACCTGGGTCCTCACCCGGCGCATCCAGGCGACGCCGAAGGAGGGCTCGAACCCGTACGAGAAGAGCCGGGTCTCGCGGAATTCGAAGGGGTTGCCGAGCGTGGCGACGCCCATCGGCGTCACGCCTGAGTTCTGATACTCGGGGATCACCTGACGCTGGATCACCCCCTGCAGCTGCCAGTACATCCAGGTCCCGAACAGCGAGGGATCGCGGTAGGCGAGGACGGCGCCTGAATCGATCTGGGCCAGGCGCGCGCCGATCAGGAGCTGCTTGCCGCGTCCGAACAGGTTGCCGTGCACGAACAGGAGCCCGATCGATTTGTTGTTCGAAGACCAGGAGGCGGTGGGGACCGGCGCCCAGGGGAACTTGTCCTTGACCGAGATGTTGACCCGCACGCCTGAGCCGTGCGGCTCCCACCAGACGTTGACGTCGGAGAAGAGGCCTGTCGTGTTGAGCCGCTCGCGCACCATGTCGAGCGTGTCGGCCTCCAGCGTGTCGCCGATGGAGACACCGGCGACCGAACGGACCGTCGATTCTTCCGTGCGCTGGTTGTCGAGCACCCGGACGTCGGTGATCTCTTCACCGACCGCGAAGGCCGGTCGGGGCGAAGCCGCAATGCCAATGGCAATCGCCAGGATTGCGAGCGTTCCCCGCGCGGTGAGTCGAAGCGAGGCCATGCTTAAGGATATCGGTGAGAACGCCATTCGTAAACAGCAAGCGCCTTTCCGGTGAGAACGCGTGTGGGGGCCCACCGAGATCCCTTGTAAGGGAAAACCCGTTCCGCGAATGCCCCACCGACGGGGAAATTCCTGCTAACGTGCGGCGCGTATGGCGCCCCCTGCGCATAGCCGCGTCAGCCGCTACCATCGTTGGCTCATCGGGCACCCGGTCATCGTTCTGCTCGCAGTGCTGGCGATCGCCGCGGGGGCCGCGGGCTTGGCCTCCCGCCTGCAGCTCAAGACGGCGCTCGAAGAGCTGCTCCCCAGCAACGATCCCGGCGTGGTCACGCTCGAGCGCACGCAAAAACGGATGGGCGATCTGTCACTGCTGCTCGTCGGCATCCACTCACCGGATTATGCGGCGAACCTGCGCTACGCGGAGGCGCTGACCAAGCGGCTGCGGGCCCTCCCGCCACGGGTGATCAACCTGGCCGCCTACGAGGTGCAGGACGTGCGGGCCTTTTTCCAGACGAACAAGTGGCTGTTCGCCTCGGAGGATGACCTCGAATCGATCCGCGACCGCCTGCGCAACGAGATCAGCAAGAAGAAGAATCCCCTCTTCGTGTCGCTCGACGACGAAGAGCCGATCGATCAGATGCAAAACCGGCTCGAGCACAAGAACGGGATCGACGATCGATTCCCCAACGGCATCTTCGCCAGCAAGGACGGGCAGTACGTCTGGATCGCGGCCTTGCCCCCCGGGGGACTGTTCGTCGAGCACGCCGGTGAAAGCCTCTACAAGGCGGCGGGCGATCTGATCGCGCAGGATCCTCCTTCCCGCTACCACCCCGGGATGACGGCCGAGCTGTCGGGGCCGATCGCCACCACCATCGCCAACCGGCTGGCCATCGAGCAAGACCTGGCGCTCGTCACCAGCACTTGCCTGGCGATCGTCATCCTCTCGATCGGCTTTTACTTCCGCCGCCTGCGGGCCATCCCCCTCACCGGGATCCCGGCCCTGGTGGGCGCCGCGATGGCCTTCGCGGTGGCGGAGCTCGCCTTCGGTTACCTCAACTCCTCGACGGCGTTCCTCGGTTCGATCATCGTCGGCAACGGGATCAATTACGCCATCGTCTTTCTCTCGCGCTACGAAGAGCACCTGGCGCGGGGCGAAGATCCCGAGCAATCGCTCCATCTGGCGCTGGCGGGCGTCTGGCGCGGAACGCTGGTGGCCTCGATTTCCGCGTCGGCCGCCTACGCCTCGCTGATGGTGACCAGCTTCCGGGGCTTCTATCAGTTCGGGGTCATGGGCGCCGTCGGGTCGATCTCCTGCTGGCTGGCCACCTTCACGGTGCTGCCGGCCTTGTTGACACTGCTCGACGGGCGGGGCCGCCGTCGCCACGTTCGCGTCCACCGGCCGCCCATCGACTTTGGGCCGTTGGCGAGGCTGTTGGGGCGCCGGAGCGGAACGGTGACGGCCCTCTTCACGCTGCTGGCGATCGGCAGCGCCGTGGGCCTGCGCCACTTCTTGAAGGACCCGTTCGAGTACAACTTTCTCAAGCTGAGCTTGAAGGTCAAGCCGAACAGCCAGGCCCAGCAGTTCAGCGAGAGCCTCGATCGCCTGTTCGGGCGCTGGCCGTCGCCGACCATCGTCCTGGCCGACAGCCTCGACCAGGTCGAGCCGATCAAGCAGACGATCCGCAAGCAAGACCGCGACCTGCCCGGACCCGACGTCATCGGGCAGGTGATCACGATCTACGACATGCTCCCAGGGACCCCCGAGGTCCAGCGGCGCAAGCTCGGGCTCATCGCCCAAATTCGCAAGCTGACGCACGACCCGTCGCTCTCCCTGCTGAACGACAAGGAGCGGGCCGATCTGGCCAAGGTCGATCCACCCGAAGGCCTGCACGAGCTGGTCCCGGCCGATCTGCCGCCGCTAGCCCGCCGGCCGTTCACGGAGGCGAACGGCGCCATCGGCCGGGTGGTGCTGGTGTACGCGGCGGAGCACGGGATCTCCGTCTGGAATGGACGAGATCTCCTTCGCATCGCCTCCGTGCTCCAGTACCTCCACCTGCCGAACGGTCAGGTGGTGGAGACCTCCGGCAGTGCGGTGGTCTTCGGCGCGATGATCCGCTCGGTCCTCCACGACGGACCGATCGCCACGGTCGCTTCGTTGGTCGCGGTGCTCATCATCGTGGCCTTCGCCATCCGGCCCGCTGCCGCCGCGTTGCTGGCGCTCGGCACGCTGATCCTGGGCGTCCTCTTGATGGTGGGGACCGCGGGCTGGGCCCAGGTGCATGTCACCTTCCTGAACTTCATCGCGCTCCCCATCACGTTCGGGATCGGGGCGGAGTACGCGCTCAACGTCATCACCCGCTACCGCGAGGAGCGCAACGTCTTGCGCGCCATCGCCTCCACCGGGGCGGCGGTGGCGCTCTGCTCCTGGACCACCATCGTCGGCTACGGATCGTTGCTGGCGGCGCGCAACCGGGCGCTCCAGGGCTTCGGCCTGATGGCCATCCTGGGCGAGATCGCCTGTCTCTCCGCCGCCATCCTGGCGCTCCCGGCGCTGCTCACCTGGCGCCGCGCGCGACCGCTCTACGAGGAGACCTTGCGCCCGGTGCAGATCGACGTCCCGCCCTTCGAGTCGGATCCTCCGCCGAAGCCCGCCCAGTCGTCCTGACGATGGGGTCCGGCGAACCCCAGCCGCCCGAGGCGCCTGGAACCGACGCGGGCTGGTCCGTCCGCACCTTCGTCGGCGGCGTCGTCGCGGTGCTGGCCGCCCGCCTCCTCTACCTCGCGCGCTACGGCTGGGACCTCGGCTGGATGAACGTCGGCTACCTCTCGCACGCCCGCGCGATCGCGCTCGGCCACCACCAGCAGGTCGAGGAGCAGCCGCTGACGTATTTCGCGCTGGTGGGGGCGCGCCGACTGGGGCTCGATTCGCTGGCGGCGAACGAGGCGATCTATCTGATCGCGCATCTGCTGCTCGCGCTCGGCGCGCTGGGAGTGGCGCGCTTCGTGTGGCCGGCGGCATCCGCGCGACGGCGCGGCGCGCTGGTGGCGACGCTGGCGCTGGTGCCGCTCCTGGCGTCGCAATCGGGACGCAACAACCTCGGCGTCAGCCTCGCCGCCGGGTTGACGGCGAGCGCGCTGGCGCTGGCGGCGACGGCCGCCACGACCTCGCGCGTCCGCAAGGCGACCGCTTTCGAGCTCACCCTGGCGGCCCTGCTCGCCGCGCTGGCCAGCACCGGGCGCTACGAGGCGCTGGTGACCTGCGCCGGTGCCGCGCTGTTGCTGGGCGTCCTCGGGAGCAGAATGGATGGCGTTCCCGGGCATCGCCGGGCGGCCCTGGCGCTGGCCACCGGCGTCGTCGGCGGCCTCCTGGCGCTCGTGGTCATTCGACGGACGCTGGCCGGAGAGTCCGTCGGCGACAAGACCTACGCGTTTTACACCTTCTATGACGGGCTGCCGCTCTTGATGTATCGGCACCTCCCGGGGACCGAGTACGGGCGGTACAGGGCATCGCTCGGCTTCTTCGGTGGCTACCAGGAGAACAGCGGCAGCCTGGCGCACGCGCTCCTGCGCCATCCGGGCTTCGCCCTGCTGCGATTCCTCACCAAGCCCGTCGATCTGCTGGCCGTGCTTCTCTGGACCTACGGGCTGACGCCGATCGGGGTGGCGCTGGCCGCCCTCGGGACGCGCGGGCTCGGGCACCGCCCTCGGCCGGAGTTTCAGCGCGGCTGGCTGCTGGCGGCCTACCTGTTCCCGCTGCTGATGCTCTTGGTCCCGCAACAGAACCCGGCCTACTACGTGAGCATCGCCGTGCCGCTGGTGTTGGCGGTGGCCCGAGGCATCGATCGGCTGCAGGCGCGACTGGCGCCCGCCCGGGCGCGGGCGCTGGCAGGGGCCACCGTTTTCGCCGCTCTCGTCCTGATCGTGGCGGCGGGAAAGCTCGGCGTCAGCAACAGCCGTGCGCTGAACCAGGCGGCGCCGTATCTCGAGGCGCGCTGCCGCGCCGGCTGTCTGACCAACGTCCTCCCGCAGTCCCTCCGGGATCAAGCCTGGGTCGTCACGGACGCAGGCGCCCCCCTCCCCACCCGCGACCATCGCAACGAGCAGGTGATCCTGGGAACGGCCCAGGCGGGGACGGTCGAGCAGTACGACTACTGCGCGCGGGTACGCCGCGCGCGCGACGACGGTTTCTCCGGCCCGGTGCTCTACGTCGATGCGCAGATCGGCAGCTTCAAGGTGTTCGACCCCGACTTCGACCCCGAGGTTCGCTACCAGGGCACGGTCGATCGCTCGGATCTCGTCGAGGAGCGCCGCTTCTCGAGCGGTCACGACGAGGTCATCGTCTTCCGCCTGCCCGACGATCGTCCCTGTCGCCACGCACCGCCATGAATCGGCGGGCCCGGAGGGCTCGCTCGATCGGGGGCCGCCCGATGGGGGCCCGCTCGGGTTCGGCC
>CAWKBC010000044.1:0-120293 GCA_963847705.1 uncultured Pseudomonadota bacterium
GGTGCTCGACCTTCTCGCCGTCGCCGCCGGCGCCCGGCCCGGCGATGTAGTCGACAAGGGCGCGCACGTTTGCCGCCTTGCTCTTGGGCGCTGCGGTCTGCGAGGTGGCGATCTTCTTGACGATCATGACGCCGCTCCCTCACCGCTGGCGAGCCGCCGGATGGTGGCGTGCAGGGCAGCCAGGGCGGCGGCGGTCTCGCGGCTGTAGGCGCCGCGGCTCTCGACGTGAACCATCTTGAGAAGGCCACCGAGGCGCCGCAGCTCGCGGATCGTGGTCGCGTCCGTACGCGACACGACGGGCCGACCGAGCGCCCGCCGCCGCACCAGCTCCGCAACGACGATCCCGGCGGCTTCGGCGATCGCGCGGAGCTGCGCCTTCTCGCCGGGCGCCACGCGCACGTCGAGACGTTCCGTAAGCCCGGTGGCGCCCTTCTTACGGAAGGGCATCGTCGGCGCCTCCGTTCTGATGGCTGCGAGAAGCGATAGCGCCGAGCATCTCCGCCTCTGGCGAAGCCTCGCACGAGAGAAGCGGAGCGCCGAGCGGGCGGGGCGAAGCGGGCCTTGGGAGGACACGTGCGGCGCCAGCCGCATGTGTCCGGACAAGGCCCCATCTTGCTACTCCGAGATCCCACCGTGATGAGAGCCGGTTCGCGAGCCCTCGTTCCACATATGGGTTCTCGTCCACATACGGTTGTCGTCCGCGAATGAAAAATGTTGCGGCCAACCAGCAACTTTTCCCGCGCGTGACCGACAACTACTAGCGGGGACCGCTTCACCACCGAACGCGGCCGGCCCGACGCGAGCACCTTTCTGGAGGAGGTCATGGACTACACGCTCGAAGCGGCCAGACGCTTGGCCGAGGACCTACGCGCCATACCCGCCAAGGACCCATCCAAGCGGCGGCTCGACAAGCAGGGCATGGTGCGGGAGCTGGCGCAGGACCTAATCGCGCTCCAACAGCGCGGGTACACCATTGAGGAGGTCGCTGAGAGCCTGCGCGGGCGCGGGCTCGACATCACGACCCCCACCCTAAAGAACTATTTGCAGCGCGCCAAGGGCGCGGGCCGCAAGTCCCGGAAAGCGCGGCGGCCGACAGGGCCGCCGCGCCCGGGAGCCGAGACGGGCCAGGCGACGCGTGCGTCGTCTGTCCCGCGGGTCTCCGAGAGAGCCCCCCACGAACCAGGCCCGGTGCCGCCGTTAGCCAGAATGAAAGCCGAGACGCCACCGGTCCCGGCGCCGGAGTCTGAGCTCCGCAGCGGCAAGAGCGCGTTCCTCATCAAGGACAAAGAGAGCTACTGACCGAAAGGACGGAACCATGTCGAACACAATCTTTCTCGTTGGCGGCGGCAAGGGCGGCGTGGGCAAGTCGCTGATGTCGATGGCCCTGCTCGACTTCCTGCACACCACTGGCCGGCGACCGTATCCTGGTCGAGACTGACACCTCGGTCCCTGACGTCTTCAAGACCTACGGGGAAGCGGTAGGGGGAGAGCTGGTGAACCTCGACGAGCGCGAGGGGTGGATCGATCTCGTCAACCTGGTCGAGAGCGGTCGCGAGAGCACCTTCGTCATCAACACTGGAGCCCGGAACCAGACCGGCATCAGCAACTTTGGCCGCACGCTCTGCAAGGCGCTCCCGGAGCTGAGTCGAAAGCTGGTGGTCCTCTGGATGATCGACCGAAAGCGCGAGAGCCTCGAGCTGCTCTCCGATTTTCGAGAAGCCATCCCGGAAGCCGAGGTCCACGTCGTCCGGAACATGTACCTCGGCACCGAGAAGAAGTTCGAGCTCTACAACGGCTCGAAGATGAGAGCAGCAATCGAGTCGCGCGGCGGCAGGTCGCTGAACCTGCCCGAGCTGGCCGACCGCGTGACCGACGCCATGAACAAGGGCCGTCTTACCGTCGCGAGAGCCGCCGGCGAGCTGTCACTCGGCGATCGCATGGAGCTGGAGCGGTGGCGGGACGACTGCAAGGCGATGCTGTCCGAGGTCGCGGATGAGTGACCTCGACGACAACTTTACCGCTCTCCTCGGGCGTCAGCCGACCGACAAGGAGAAGCAGTCCCTCTATCGGGTGCGCGACGCGCTGAAGCTCAAAGCGACGGACGCCGTATGGCTCCTGCTGATGGCGCTCCAGCACTACGAGACGCTCTATGAACGGTTCCCCGCTCGAATCGGGGAAGCAGCCCGGGAGGTCACCAAGAGCGTTCGAGACATGGCGCTCGCAGAGGCGCAGGCCGCGGCAGCGAAAACCAAGAGAGCGCTCGCGGAGGCGGTCCGAGAAGCCGCGGTGGCCTCCGCCCAGCGCGCCGCCGGAGCGCAGCTCTGGAAATGGGTGAGCATCGCCGCGACCACCCTCACGTTGTCGCTCGTCATCACCACCTGGTGGCAGTTCCGTCGGGGCGACCGCGCCGGTTTTGCCAGCGGGTGGACAGAAGCGACGAAGCAGTGCGCGAGCGCCGCAGCGGCGGCATCGTGGGCGAACACGCCCGAAGGGCAGCTCGCCTATAGGCTCGCCCAAGCGGGCAGCCTCCGCGATCTCGCGACCTGCTCGGGTCGCGGATGGATCGCGAAGGATGGAACCTGCTTCGCGCAACCCGAACACGGCCGGGTGCACGGCTGGCGCCTCCCATCCCGTCCGGACGCGGATTAGCTCATGACGCTCGACGCGCTCTTGCGCGCCCTCATTCGAGAAGCTCTGCAGGAAGAACTGCGTGGGTTCTCGCAGGCTCGCCTGTCGTCGGCCAACGACAACGCTCACCCCACCGACGCACCGATGACGACCGCCGAGGCCGCCCGGTACTGCGGCTTCAAGAGCACGGCCGCCATCCGAAAGGCAGTTCGTGACGGCCGGCTCGTCCCGCTCGGGCGGCGCGGCGGAACGGGAACCTATATGTGGTCGCGGCACGCGTTAGATGCGTTCCTGGCCGGTGCGCGCGGTGCTATCGTTCCGCTCGGACGTCCAGGTGCGCCTCTCAGCAGGATCGGAGGCACGCATGGAAACGAAATGGATCAGGAGATGGAACTCGTGGATCGCGGCAAGGCCCGTCAAGCCGGGCGTATTCCGCAGGAAGGAGGGGGGCTTTCTCATCCGGGGAAAATCGACCGATCCCCGAACGGGAAGGCGAGTGGAAATCCGCATGAACCTGCCGCACACCGACGCGTCGGCGGCGTACCTCGCGCTTCAACAGGAGATCGCGAACGTGCGGGAAGGCAGCCGTCCCCAAAAGACGACGAAGATCCGATTCAGCGACTACGTCGTCTCGCTTTTCGAACGAAAGATTCGGAAGCGGAAGATCAAGTCGATGAAATCGAGAGAGGTCTGGTTCAACGTGATGAAGGTCCACCTTCTCCCCGCGTTCGGTGAATTCTTCATCGACACGATACGCCGCCAAGACGTCGAGAAGTGGTTCGACGGCGAGGCCAAGCGCGTCGAGTCAGGTGAATATTCGCCGGTCACGGCGAACAATTGGCTGCGCACGCTCAAGGTCATCATGAGCGCCGCCACCAAGGAATTCGAATGGCAGAGGGATCCCGCCGCTGGCATCGAATATCTCGATACCAGCACGCACGCGACCTACACGGAGGAGCAGCCGAACTCCCTTTCACCCGGCGAGGTTTCCCGTTTCCTGTCGCTCGTGAGAGAGCGCCACCCGCAGCACTTCGCCATGGTGGCCCTCGGCATCGCAACAGGACTCAGGCCATCCAGCCTGCGCCCTCTGCGTCGCCGCGGTCCACAAACCGACGTGCTGTGGAACGAGAACGTGCTCCTCGTTCGCCAATCCCAGACACGCGGACCCGAGATCATGGAGTGCACCAAGCAGGGGACCCGGTACCGTCTGACGCTTCCCCAAGAACTAATCGACATCCTTCGATGGCATGTCGATCAGCTACCGGAGGGGCCGATGAGGGACTCCGATCTCCTGTTCCCTGGCAAGCAGGGCGGGTTCAGAACGGCGTCCGTCTTCGCGAAACCGTTCGACGACGTCTGCGAGGTGATGGGCCTGAAAAAGAAGATCACGGCGCGTGCCATGCGTCGGACCTTTCAGGACCTCGCCCGTGAGGCCAACATCGACAGCATCGTGAAGCGGAACATCTGCGGACACGCGACGGAGAAGATGTCCGAGCTCTACAGCACCGTGCGCCAGCAGGAAATCGAGGAGGCGGTAGGGAAGGTCATCTCCCTGGCCGGGTATCGCGGGCTGGCGGCGGGCCAGGGTGGGTATGCATTGGGTATGCATGCCAAAAATGGCCCTTCCGAGGGCTCGGACGAGGCACCAGAAGCAGAGACGAAAATCGGTCTAACCCATTGACTTGGAAGGAAAATAAAGACATAAGACGGTCACTCGCGGGATTAACTCAGTTGGTAGAGTGTCAGCTTCCCAAGCTGAATGTCGGCGGTTCGAACCCGCTATCCCGCTCCATCGTAACTGCGCCGGCAGCCAGGGTTTCCAGCGATTCGTGATCGCCGGGTGATCCAGCCTCCCCTCTGGCCAGACACACAATAGACACAGGCGGGTCCGCGGCTGCCGCAGGATTGGAGGCGGGCGCCTCGTCCTCGATGGTCGCAGGAGCGCCGAAGGTCAGACGATCGATCTCCTTCCGGAGATACGAATTCAGCCGCCGGGACCGTCCGCCATCAGCTCACGCTCTAGGTTGTCCACCTTGAGCTCCAGTTCGGCCGCGTCGGCCACGACCATGTTCGCGTCCCGAATCAGCGCCCACGCGCCGCTCGACTCCCTGCGAAAGATCGACAGTGCTGGACCTTTTTGCACCTTGGCCGCGCTGCCGTCGAGGGGAGTGGCGGTGACCATCAGAATCGGCCCAGCAGTAGCCGAGATCGCCCGAGACCCTCACCTCGCGCACTCTGCCGCT
Source organism: uncultured Pseudomonadota bacterium (assembly GCA_963847705.1). Lineage (GTDB taxonomy): Bacteria > Myxococcota_A > Polyangia > Fen-1088 > Fen-1088 > JADGRB01. Next base: position 4,872 of record CAWKBC010000044.1, read on the forward strand.
GGAACGAATCGTGTGAGTCTTCAGAGCTTCGGCCAGGCTCTGCGCGAAGCTGACGCGTCCGCGGATGGGGGGCCGCTCTGGCGCCAAGAAGGTCGCGTCCTCCGCCATGAGCCGCAGCACCGTCGCCACGTCGCTCTCCGTCGTCGCCCGGTGCCAGGTCTCAACGATCTTCCGGATAGCGGCCTCGTCCGCGGTCTCTTCCATGGTTGCCTGCCTCCCGATCCTCGATGATGTGCATCAGGAGGCCGAACGGATAGGGAAGGAGAGCGTCAGAACCGAGGTGGACTCAGCGTTGGTGTTCGGGAGAGCTGGAACCCCGGGTCGCCTCCGGTGAGCGCGGACCGATGGCTTGTCGGGGCGCCACACCGCATGCGCGCAGTGCGAGCACCACCAGTGTGAGTAACCACGCTCCGCCAAGGGCCAACCCTTCCAGAACGGCGTGCGCGAGGGACATGACGCGAGTAACGTGCGCTCACATGGACCCGAGTCAAGCGGTCGGTGTTGCGGCCCGCTCGGCCGCAGCCGAACCGGCGCTGTGCCCATCCGGACGACCTACTGTGGCGGCGGACCAGCCAGCCGGATCTCATCCGGGTCGCTGCCGACGGGGACTCGTTTGCGACGGAACGGGCTCACCCGTGCGGTCGCCGCCGGCAGCTCGACGACGAAGGTGCAGCCAGCGTTTCTGGCCGACCGAACGGTCACGCTCCCGCGGTGTGCCTCGGCGATCCGCTTTACGGTTGCCAGACCGAGGCCAATGCCCGGCTGGGTTCGGTCCCCGCCACGGACGTACGGGTCGAATGCCCTATCGCCCAGATCCGCGGGGAGGCCGGGGCCATTGTCCTCGACCTCGATCCGAACCCGCCCACAACCGGTCCGATCTTCGATCGCCTGAGCACGAACGACGATGCGTGGCGAGGAGCCTGCGCCCGCGTATTTGACTGCGTTCTGCAAGAGGTTCGAGACGAGACTTGCGAGAATGCCGGTGTCGCAGGCAACCTCCGCCCCCGCCTCGAGCTCGGAGACGATGGCGATGTTGCGTTCCGTGGTCCCTTGCGAGAGCTCCTCGATGACGCCGGCAACCACGGCGGCCACGTCGGCATTGGCGCCCGCTTCCGGCTGGGCGCCGGCGCGCGCGAAGGCCAGCAGACCATCACTTATCAGACGCGAGTGGAGAATCCCCGATCGTCCTGCCTCTATCGCGCGCGCAGCGCGTTCGGGCGAGACGTTCCCTCGCGCGAGCAGATCGAGCGCCAATCCGGCTGCCGAGAGCGGGCCGAGCACGTCGTGCGCCACTCGCCCGGCGAAGGCTTCCAGTTCTTCGGAGCGCCGCTCGAGCAGCGCCGTATAGCGTCGCACCAGCCGCCAGGCAAGGAAGCTCGTTGCCAGTGTCAGAGCGAGACTGAGTCCGTCCAGCCCGATCGCGTTGATCACCGCCCGACGTCCCAAACGATCAATAGTCCTACCGAGCTCACGCACGCGGCCGGCGTTAAAGTCGATCAGCCGCAACACCGCCGTATCGAGCCGGCTCGCCATCGGCTGAAGCTCTTTCTCCAGTGCCACCTGCACGCCAGTGTGGTCCCCGGATTGATCGCTCTGCTCGATTCTCCGAATCTCGTGCACGAAGTCATCCTTGGCCCGCTCCGCGGGCCCGACGAGCTCGCTCTCGCCTGTGAAGGACGGCAGCCCACGATATGCTCTCCAATCCTCCTCCAGTGCGGCAAGGGCGTTGTCGATCCGATTCTGTTCGAAGTGAGGTCGACCTCTCAGCGCCGCGTCCACGTCGACGTCCCCGAGAAGCGTGATCCGGCGGAGATCGGTTCGCAGCATCGAGAGATGTTCAACGCTGGGCGCCGCGTCGCCAGCGATCAGCTCAGCGGCCCGCCGTATCGCAATGTCATTTCTGTCGGCGATGGCGGTCGAGACGAGGAACGCCGCGGCGACGACGCCGAACGCGACCAGCAACGTACGGCCTGACGAATCGACCTTACATCTGTCGGCGCCCACCATCTGTTGCTAGCACCATGTCGGTGGGCGGCAACTCGGGTCGAGCACGGATGGCTGTCTCTATCTTACAGCGCAAAGCCCGGAAGCGCCCCCGACCGAGACCGATCGTCAACGATTTGTCCGCCTCGAAGGAAGGCCGTCAAATCTCTCCACGCGGTCGTGCGGCTCGCCACATACCTGGAGTCGGACGGCTGTGCTGGACCAGAGTCTGGCATTCCGCCGGGGATTTGGACGGCCCGACGAGGCTGCTGAGTACTGGCGATTGGGCGCAAGCCTTGCTTGCAAGCACCCCGATGCACGAAGAGCTGTTGGAGGTTCTGGACGCCCCGATGCGAGCGGGAGGGTGGGCCGAGCCGGCGGCGCCTCCAGGTGAATCAATGTCTCCCAGGTCGACTCGCATCGAGCGAGCCCCAGAACCGCGATGATCGGATCCGACCAGGACTGCCCGCCCGACAGTCCCTCTGCGGCCTGGCTGGCGCACTACGAGGAGGCGTCGAAGCGGCGGCGCGCGCGCGGTTCGCGAAGGTCGAGACATTGGTTCAGGAAGACTCGTCGCAGGGAGCGGATGGTGGTCATCACGACACTCGCTATCGTCGTGGCGGCGCTGGCAACGCTCTTCGCCGTGATGTTCAAGTGATCTGCCAGGGGACATCGATCCCGCGAGGAAGACTCAAGAGAAAAGACGACCCACCGCCGGGGGTGCTTTCAACCGCGACGCGGCCCTGGTGCGCGACCGCAATCGCCTTGACCAGGCTGAGACCGAGACCGAGGCCCCGTTCGGCGCGGCTCGAATCCACCCGAAACAGCCGGTCCCAGATTCGGGGGATCGCCTCGGCGGGGATGCCTCGGCCGGTGTCACGAACGCGGAACTGCGCCTGCCCGTCGGCCGCAACGACCTCGATCTCCACGCGACCGCCGCGCGGCGTGTACTTGACTGCGTTGTCCACCAAATTCGCCAAGGCCTGGCGTATCCGGGTCCCGTCAGCCGTGATTGTCATCGGGACACCCGGCAGCAAGGACAACGTCACGCCGGCCTCGTCGGCCACCTGTTCGTACAGATCGACCGTCTCTCGCGCGAGGGCGCGCAGCTCGACGGGACCGAGGCTCAGCTTCATGATTCCGGCCTCGGCCTCCGAGATATCCATCAAGGTGCGCAGCATGACCAAAGCGCGGTCCGATTCTTCGATGCAGTCGGCCAGCGCCTCCGGTGCCTGAGCGGGATCGTCGGAGCGCAAGGCGACCTCGGCGATCCCACGCAATCGGGTCAGCGGCGTGCGCAGATCGTGCGCCACGTTGTCCAGCGCCTCGCGCATGCTCCGGACCAGCGCCTGGTTGCTCTCCAGCATGCGATTGACCAGCGACGTCAGCTCACCGAGCTCGCCGCCGGCACGCACCTCCACGCGGCGGGAGAGATCGCCCGACTGGATCACGGCGCGCGCCGTGGATGCCAGGGCCCCGACGGGGCGCAGGGAACGCCTGGTCAGGACGACCCCACCCGCGATCCCGATGAGGAGGCACCCGATCAGCACTGACAGAACCGCGGAGGTGAGCGGGGGGCCAAGCCGCGTCCACGGATTCACGGCGGAGGCGACCTCGAGACGCAGGTCGCTGCTGACCGAGGTCGAGACACGGACCGCCGCATCTTCGACGACGCCGTGCTGATAGAGGGTGTGGCCCGTTCCGTCTTGAACGCGCACGGTGTTGTGGTCGCCTTCGAGCTGGGTCGCGCTTTCGACCGCCTCCTCGAACCTCGGCAATCCGACGCGACCGAGCACCTCGCTGTGGCGCTCGAGCCGCTCATGGACAACGACCTCGTCAGAACGAAAGACGGCCCGGCGAATCTCGTAGAGCGCAAAAGTGCCCACGAGGGCAAAGCCGATCAGGAGGGTGCCAGCGTACCAAGCGCTGAGGCGGAACGTGATCGACCGGAAAGGAGAACGCGAAGATTCACTTTTTCCGAAGGACATATCCGACTCCCCGCAGAGTCTGAATGAGCTTGGCGGGAAAATCGCGATCGATCTTGTTGCGCAGCCGGCAGACCAGGACGTCGACGACGTTCGTCTGCGGATCGAACGAGTAGTCCCACAGCCGCTGCAGGATCATGGTCTTGCTGAGCACACGCTCCGGATTGCGCAGGAAGTACTCGAGAAGCGCCAGCTCTTTGGCCTGCAGCGAGAGGGAGGTGCCGTCGCGGGTGACCTGCCGGGTGAGGAGATCCAGGGTGACACCGGCATAGGAAAGGCGCGTCTCGCCCGAGTTGGCAGCGGTCGCCCGGCGGGCCAGCGCGTTCAGACGGGCCACCAGCTCGGCGAACGAGAATGGCTTGGTCAAATAGTCGTCAGCCCCCGCTTCGAGCCCTTCCACGCGGTCAGCCACCGCGTCGCGCGCCGAGAGGATGATGATGGGAGTGGTGATTCGCTCACCGCGGACGGCCCGAATCAACTCCAGTCCGCTCAGTCCTGGAAGCATGATGTCCACGATCGCCACGTCATAGGCGGCGCTTTTCACGACCGCGGCGGCCTCCCGGCCATCGCGGACCCAGTCGACGGCGTGCCCTTCTTGCCGGAGCCCCTTTTCGACGAAGGCACCGATCTTTTGATCATCCTCGACCAGGAGCAGCCGCATGCCAGATCACAGCAAGTGTACTGGCGCGATTCAAGAGTGCTTCCCGTTCGCCGGCAAAATGATCTCCACGCCTCCTTTCGGCACCCAGCCGCGACCCTCCGGGGCAGCGATGAGCGCGTAGTTGTCGTGGGTCCGTTCGACGGTGACGATCGCGCCCTCGGGCGCCAGGAAGGTCGGTTCTGCCCCCGCGAATGGCGCGATCCGCGCGAGGGTGTCCGGTGCGACCACGACCGCCCGATCGGGTGGGGGCGTCACCTGGGCCGCGCTCAGAAGACCGACGCTCGCCATTCCGACGCCCCCGAGGGCCAATATCAGGGAGCCAAGGCGCCGAATGAACCCCCAAGAAAACGCGATCAGGCCGGCAGCCGCCAGGACGAGCCCGGCCATTCCGATCCAACCCCATTCATTGGCGTCGAGCCGGCCCACGATCCGGGACGCCACGGAGGCGTCGGTCGGCGGAAGACCGGCGACCGACCGAGCTCGAGCCAGACCGGCCATGACGGTCGGGGCGCGCGGCGCCAACAGGCGCGCCCGCTCGTATTGCACGATGGCGGGCCCGGGGCGTCCTGCGGCGAGCTCGGCCTCCGCCGTCGCGACCAGGGATCTGACCGAGACACCCTGCGCCGGCGGCTCTGCTGGCTTCGGTTTTTGCAGGCTGGCCTGCGCGACGGCCTGTGGAGGGGCTTCGCCGGCGCGAGCGACCTCCCCTCCGAGCAGCATCAGGAGGGCGGCGAAGGCAACCGTTCCCAGCGGGAAGGACCTCGAGGATTCGTTGCTCATGTTGTTGTCTCCAGAGCGCGCAGCTCATCGGTCACCAGGCCCTGCCAGTAATCGAGATCCTCGCTGGCGGCCGCGTTGCCGCCGGCATAGGTCGATCGATCGGCCCGTTCGAACACCTCGTGAATCCGCTCGCCCGGTGGTCCCAGGCGCGTGGCCACGTCGGCGGCGGCGATGGCGTCGGAAGGAATTCCCCAGCTGGCGCCCAAGCGCACCTGAAACGCCTTGCGGGCGGCCGCGAACAGTGAGGCGGCGTCGCCGCTGGCGGCCGCGACCTCGATGGTGCGGCGCTGTCGGGCGATCTCTCGGCGGACCCGACCGGCTGTCACGAGACGGCCCAAGGCTCCGTCACGATACGTTCGGCCGAGAGATGCCAGAGCGAGCGTGACGAGGCCGATCGCGGCCACCAGCCCGCGGTACCATCGGGTGCGAAAGTTCGGCGTCAACGTGGCCCGCACGACGTCGGGCACCGAGGCGGTCTTCGCATCCGGCGACGCGGCGTCAATGGCGGCGGCGGGCCCGGCGGGCGCTGGCTCTCCCGTCGATGGAGCTGTCGACGAAGCCGCGGTGAGATCACCGACGCTTGCAGCGACCGTGATGTGCATGGGCGCCGTCTGACGGGTCACGTACCTTCGCTCGTGCGGATCGAGATAGGTGAACTTCAAGCCGGGAATCGTCAGGTTCCCCGCCCGGCGCGGCGCGATGGTTTGTGAAAACACCTTCTCACCTGCCGTCGGCGCCGCCCCTGGCGTGAAGGTCGACGTCACGCCATAGGTGTTTAGCTCGTCGCTCGGCGAAAGGCCGCCGAGGGACAACCGAGAGAAGCTTCCGCGCCCGCGTACGCTCACCTCGAGCGTGGTCGGCTCACCGGCTCGGAAGCTGCCGTCGGCCAGCGCGGCTTTGACGTCGAAGGTCCCGACGGCGCCCGTGAACTCCGCCGGCGCTCCCGCCGGGGGGTCGAGGAGCCGCAACGTCCCGCTCTGGTCTCGCAGCGTGACCTCGCGTTGCCGAACGCTCCCGGCGACGTCGTCGAGCATCCCCTGAAAGGGATCGCGGCCGTGAAACATCTGAGCGAACAGCGGATCGTTGGCGAAGGGGGTCTGTTTCAAGATCGAGGCGAACGGATCGGCCGAGCTCTCCTCGTCGCCTTGCGTGCTTCGCTCGTCGCCTTGCTCGTCGCCTTGATCGTCCGCCGGGTCCGCGCTGGCGGTGCGGCGCGGCTGAGGCGCTTCGCGGTAGGTCAACGAGACGGGCAGCTCGATCCCGATCCTTGATTCGCCCGCCTTGACCGCCGTCAGGACGCCCGTCCAGGTGAGGGACGTGTACGGCAACCCGTGGGTTTGGATCTGGGTTTGACGCGGCTTTTCGGGCAGGTCGGAAAGCACGAAGGCGTCCGAGGTGACCCGGGGGAGCCCGTTCAGCGACACCCCCGTGCCCCCCAGAAAATAGGCACGGATGGTCACCGGAATTGCCTGGCCCACGTAAAGGCCATGCCCGCCCGGATCGGACCGAACGTCCAGCTTGACGAAGGCCCGGGAGGGATCCCGGGTGCCACCGTTCGCGGCGACTGAGGCCGCGGACGTCATCGGATGGGCCCAGGCCCGAGCCGCGCCGGTCAGGACCAGCACGCCCGCCAAAGCAATCGAGATACGTCGGACGTTTGTCATGATGTTCACCAGTCCTTGAGGGGGGGCTCGTCGCTGTTGGAGGATTGCCGGCGACGGGCGTCGGCAACCGGCAAACGGTGGAGCTCGCCCGACACGGAATCGAGCAACTGGGCTGCCTCGCTCGGGGTCAGCGCGCCCGGATCGCGCCGGGCGCCCGCCGCCGGCTGATCTTTGCCGCCCGGTTGGCCCGGTTGCCCCGAGACGACCCCAGGGCCTTTGGGCGTTGCCTTCTGGTCCTGGTCGGCCTGCTCCCCGTTGGCCTGCGACGCCGGAGGGGGGCCCTGGTGCGCTGCGCTCTTTTGCTCACCCTGCCCGTTCGATTGTTCCGCAGAGCCCTGGTTCGAACCGTCTTTCTTCCCGTCTTCCTTCGGCTCGCCGCTTTCCGGCTCGCCGTTTTCTGCGGTCTTCTGGCCGCCCTGTTCCTGTGGGCCAGTCTGGTTCCGGGCCTCATCGGGTTTCGCTTGGCTTCCTTGGTTCTGGCCCCCGGTCTGGGCCTGTCCGTGACCCGCCTGCGGGGCCGACGGCGGCTTTCCGCCCGATCCCCGCGCGGAGGGCGAGCCTTGACCTTGCTGGGGCTGACCATTCCCGCTCTGCGGTGAGCTCTGACCTTTCCCCTGCTGTCCCTGGCCCGACGATGCTTGCGGCTGCTTTCCGGAGCCCTGCTTCTGGTCCTTCTGGTCTTTTTGACCTTGCTGGTTCTTCTGCTGCTGGTCCTGTCGTTCCTGTTCTTCCAGCGCGGCCAGACGTCGCGCCACCAGATCCCGGTTGAATCGCGCGTCGGCGTCCTTCGGTTGCAACGCCAGCGCCCCGTCGTAGGAGGCGACCGCGCCTTTCCAGGCCTCGATCGTCGCCGGCCGATCCTTCGCCAGGGACGCCTGCCCCAACCGATAGCGCGTGTTGCCGAGATCGTAATACGCGTCCTCCTGCATCGAGAGATCCGTCGTGTGCGTGGCCCCCTGGAACCGATCGCGGGCGGCTGCGAAGTCTTTCTGGCGGTAGGCGGCGGTTCCCTCGTTGTAGGTCGAGGCTGCCGTCGGCGTTCCCGCCGAGCGTGGCGCTCGCTCGGTGGCGGCCGCCGCCGGACGCGAGGCCCCAGCCGTCAGAAGGATGAGCGCCGCCGCCGCAGCCCCCTTGGTGACCGATCCCAACGCTCGCCCCGCTCGGGCGTCGCCCGGGATCGATCGTTCGGGCGCGCCGTTCTGCGGCGTGCCGCTGCCTCGGCCCGCGCCGCGCCACCGGCGCTCCCCGAGCGCCAGCTCCAGCAGCAGGCAGGCGATCGCCACCCCGAGCGGGATCTGAAAGCGCTCGGTATAGACCTTGTGCATCCGCTCCTCGACGGTGCGGCGGGGGAGCTGGGCCAGGTGCTGGCGGTAGAGCGTCTCCAGGCCTTCTCCGGCCGATCCCAGCGGGGCGTAGGCGCCACCCGTGATCGCGGCAAGCTGTCGCAACGTCTGCTCGTCGAGGTGCGAGGTCACGAAGTGGCCGTCGGCGTCGCGCAGGAGCGTCCGCTGGCCGTCGTGCTCGACGGGGATGAGATCCCCGGATCTGGTGCCGACCCCGACCGTGTAGATGACCAGGCCTGCGTGCGCCGCCTCCTTGGCGGCCGCCAGCGCCTCGCCTTGAAGATCCTCGCCGTCGCTCAGGATCACCAGCAGCTTCCGCCGGTCGGGCTCGCTGGCCATGGCCTGGACGGCGGCGCGGATGGGGGTCGCGATGTCGGTGCCGCCGCGGGGAATGATGCTGGTGTCGAGCGCGTCCAGCGCCTCTCCGAACACGGCGTGATCGATCGTCATGGGCGCCTGCACATAGGCTTCGCCGGCGAAGGCGATGAGGCCGACCCGCTCTCCGGGAAACTTGCGCAACAGATCGCTCACCGCCAGCTTGGCGCGCGTGAGGCGATCGGGGCGCAGGTCAGTGGCCAGCATGCTCTTCGAGGTGTCGACCGCGAACATCAGATCGATCCCGTCGCGGCGCTCCTCCTCCCAGCGAAACCCTGCCAGGGGCCGGGCCAGCGCCACGAACGTGGCCGCGATGCCCGTCAGAACCAGAACCTGTTTGGCCAGACGCCGCCCGCGGCTGAGGGTGGAGAGGGACCGGCTTCCCGCCAGCGCGGCCACGGCCTGCCGCCGCAAGCGCCCGGCCCGGGCGAGCAGGACCACCGCGACCGCGCAAGAGAGCGCGCCGATCCAGAGCCAGTGCGGCTGAGCGAATTGAAGGTGTGTCATCGTGTTTGGACTTTCTGGTCCTCAGGGGACGCGGCGGAGGGCGGTGGCGCCGAGGCCCACCTCGGCGAGAAGCAGCGCGACGGCCGGGAACGCTGCCCAGGGAAAGCGCTCCTCGTGCCGCTCGAACCTGTTCATGGTGCGCACCGTCTTCTCCAGGCTGTCGATGCGCGCGTAGATCGACGTCAGCGACTCGGTGTCGGTGGCGCGAAAGAAGGCTCCCCCGGTGGCGTCGGCGATTCCACGCAGGGTTTGCTCGTCCACCTCCACCTCGCCCATGACGATCCGCTTGCGGCCGACGTCGTCGACGACGGGAATGGGCGCGCGCCCCTCCGCGCCGACCGCGATGGTGTAGACCTTGATCCCCAGCGCCGCGGCCGCCTTGGCCGCCAGCGCCGGTTGCACGCTCCCGGCGTTGTTCATGCCGTCGGTCAGCAACACGACGATCTTCGACTTGGCGTCGCTCTGGCGCAGCCGATTGACCGAAGCGGCCAGCGCAGAGCCGATCGCCGTGCCATCCTCGCCCGTGCCGACAGTGACCCGCGAGAGGCTCTTCTCCAGCCAGTCGTGATCGAGCGTGAGCGGGCTGACCAGGAACGGCTGGCCAGCGAAGGCGATGATGCCGATCCGATCGTTCGGACGGGCGGCGATGAACTTGGAGACGACCGACCGCACCACCGTCAATCGGTCGGCCCGCTGACCGTCCAGCCGGAGGTCCAGCGCCTGCATCGACCCGGACACGTCCAAGGCCAGCATCATGTCCACGCCGCTCGCTTCGATCTTGTTCTTCGAGTGCGTGATCTGGGGTCTGGCCAACGCCACGATCATGAGGGCGGCCGCCGGCAACCGCAGGTACGGCAACAGCTGGCCCAGCCGCGCCCTGGTGGTCCGCGCCACGGCCCCGGCGGTGGCGACGCTGGCGTAGCGAACCGCGGCCCGCGGCCCCCTTCGCGAACGCAGAAACGCGATGGCCGGCAGGGCCAGCAAGAGCCAGAGGAGAGCGGGATGGGCGAACGTGATCATGCGATTCCCTCGCCGCGAATCGCGGCTGTGCGGACCTGCTCCGGAGATGGCGGCGTTGCCGTGGCGCGAACGAAGGTCTCGGCGCTGACCAACATCGCCGTCCTGTCGGTGGGCGAGAGCGACCAGCCGGCAAACTTGGCCAGGTCGCAGTAACGCAAGAATTCACCCAGCGCGGTGCGCTGGAGCGAGACAGGACTCCGATCCAGCATGAGATCGGCCAGGAGCTCCTCGGTCGTTCGGTGGGAGGCACGGACCTGAAACGCCTCTTCGACGTACTCGCGGACGATCTCCGAGATGGCGAACGAGAACCGTCGCGGATCGCCTTCGAACATCGTTCCCGCCTCTTCCAGGGCGCGCAGCGCCCGCTGGTGCGGCGGCGCGATCGGTTTGCGGCGCGAATGAAGGACGAGCGCCACGAGCAGGCCGACGGCGAGGGCCGCCCCGCCGGCGTACCACCAGGGCGAGCGCCTTCCCGGGATGGCGAGCGGACCGTGAATGTCGCGAATGTCCTGCCCCGAATCGGCGTTGATCGCGCTCGGGGAATTTCCCCTGGGCACGCCGGCCAGCGAGCCGGCCGGCCGGGCCAGCACGGCTGTCGGGACGGGAACCGCGGCGTCGGCAGTCGAGAGCCCCACGCCGGTCAGGGCCGAGCCCACGACCAGGAAGACGCCCAGCCCGAGCGAGGTCAGTCCGCGGCGGCTCACGCGATCCTCCTTTCGCGCGATTCAAAGAAGGCAAGCAGCTCCGGCAGATACGGCCGGGCGGTGTCGAGGGGCAGGGTCTCGATGCGCAGGCGCCGCAAGGTCCGTCGCATCTCGGCGTCGCGCTTGGCGGCCAGCGCCGCGAATCGCTCGCGCACCCCTCGCCGTCCGGTGTCCAGCGTGACGACGGCGCCGCTCTCGGCGTCTTCCACGGTCACCAGACCCAAATTCGGCAGGGTGCGCTCGCGCGGATCGCGCACTTCGAAGGCGACGACGTCGTGACGGGCGCCGACCGGACGGGCGGCACGCTCCAAAGCGGCCAGGGCCGCGCCCCGGTCATCGGGCAGCTCGAAGTCGGAGATCAAAAACACCACCGAGCGCCGGAGGGCCCGCTGACGGACGACATCCAACGCCGCGGCGATGTCGGTCCCACGGCCGGTCGGCTTGCAGGTCAGGATCTCGCGCACGACGCGCAGGACGTGGGCGCGGCCCTTGGCGGGCGGCACCTGCGCCTCGATGCGGTCGCTGAACATGAGCAGGCCCACCTTGTCGTTGTTCCGCACCGCGGAAAGCGCCAGCACGCAGGCCAGCTCCGCCGCCAGCTCCCGTTTGGTGGTGGAGCCCGATCCGAAGTCGCCGGACGCGGAGACGTCGACCAGGATCCAGACCACCAGCTCGCGCTCCTCGTGGAACTGCTTGACGAACGGGCGGCCGGCGCGCGCCGTGACGTTCCAGTCGATCGTTCGGACTTCGTCGCCGGCCACGTATTCGCGGACGCTGTCGAAGTCGATCCCGCGTCCGCGGAACACCGAGTGGTAGTGACCGGCCAGGCTCTCGTCGACCAGGCGGCGCGTCCGAATCTCGATCTGTCGAACCTTCTCCATCACCGACCGGATGCGGTCGGCCTGGGACGGTTCGGATGATTTGCCGTGGGTGTTCATCTGTTTTGGCTTTCTGCTGGGCGGACCTCTGGGTTCTCGACGGCGCCGCGGGGACTAGGGGACGGGGATGTGGTCCAGGATCGAGGTGACGATCCCCTCGGCCGTGACCCTCTCCGCCTCGGCCTCGTAGGTGACGGCCACGCGATGGCGGAGCACGTCCGGGGCGATGGCCTTCACGTCCTGCGGCGTGACGTAGCCGCGCCCGCGCAGGAAGGCCCACGCCTTCGCGGCCAGCGTGATGCCGATGGTGGCGCGGGGAGATGCTCCGTAGCGAATCAGCCCGTCCAGCGAGAGCCCCAGAGCGCGCGGATCTCGCGTCGCCACGACCAGGCTCACGATGTAGCGCTTGATCTTCTCGTCGACGTAGATCGCATCGATCAGCCGCCGGGCCGCCGAGATCTCGTCCAGCGAGACCACAGGCCGGACCTCCAGCCGCGGCGCGCTGGTCGACATGGCCTCCAGGATCCGCAGCTCTTCATCGGGGCTCGGGTAACCGACGTTGACCTTGAGGAGAAAGCGATCGACCTGGGCCTCCGGCAGCGGGTAGGTGCCTTCCTGCTCGATGGGGTTCTGGGTGGCCAGCACCAGGAAAGGCGACGGCAGCGGGTGGGTCTCGCTCCCCAGCGTCACCTGGCGTTCTTGCATCGCCTCGAGCAGCGCGCTTTGCACCTTGGCGGGTGCCCGGTTGATCTCGTCGGCGAGGATGAAATTGGCGAAGACGGGTCCCTTCTTCGTCTCGAAGGTCCCCTGCTGCGGGTTGTAGACCAGGGTGCCGACGATGTCTGCCGGCAACATGTCGGGCGTGAACTGAATCCTCTGGAACGTCCCGGCGATCGCCCCGCTCAGGGTCTTGAGCGACAGCGTCTTGGCCAGCCCCGGCACGCCTTCCAGAAGGACATGGCCGCCCGCCAGCAGAGCGACCAGCAGGCGATCGACGAGCGCGGTCTGGCCGACGATGACCTCCGCCATCTCGTGGCGGACCACCCCGACCCAACCAGCGTGCTCATGGACGGAGCGCTCGACCGCCTCGAGCCGCGGCGGAGGGGCGCCGATGGGCTGGCGCGGAAGGGAATCGGTGAAGAGCGGGCCGGGTGCTGGCGGCGTGGCCAGGGGGGAAAGTTTGCGATCGGTGTTTGGCATGGGCTGGTTCTCCTCGGGATTGCTTACGGAGAACAGGATGCGCACCTCTGCCTTCAGAGACCTTTCCCCACCATGTCATCTTTGTAATGTTGGGCGTTCTTACCCACCGACCTGAATCTCGACGCTCTCGAGCTCATCGTGGTCCCCACGGATTTCTCCGGGGCGTCCGCGATCGCTCTGCGCGCCGCCGTACGGCTGGCCCAGGTGTTCGGCGTTCCCATCGAGGTGCTCCACACGGGCTCAGCCACCTGTTGCGCGGCAGCGTCGCAGAGAGTGGTCGAACACGCACCCTGCGCCGTTCTCGTGGTGCCCGTCACTCCCGAGGTGTTGACCGACCCGGGCCTCGCTCCCCTGGACAGGTGGCGTCCTGGCCCGACGGCCGTTGATTGAATCGGGATGCGCGACCTGTCAACGCGCAGCCGCGTCCCTGAAGCGCGCAGAGGGAATTCGTCCCGAGGAGTGGGTCCGACGATTGCTTCTTGCGTTGGCTTCCGGAGGTCGCACATTCCGGACAACAGGGAACCCAGATGACACCATCTCGAGCGACGGACAGATGCCTCTGCGCGATGGCACGCGGATGGTTTTCGATCCTGCTCGTAGCGAGTATGGACGCAGGCTACCTCCTGCGGCCCCGTTCGAGTCGTTGCCCGTTCGAGTCGTGAAGGAAGGATCAATTGAAAGCGGTCGCCGTATTCCCAGCCGACAAAACTGTTCGCGTGATCGATCATCCGGAGACGCCCCTGCGGGGGGAGACCGAGGTTCGCCTGAAGGTGTTGGACATCGGGGTCTGCGGGACCGATCGAGAAATCGCGCACTTCGACTATGGGACACCTCCCCCCGGATCGCCCTACTTGGTCATCGGCCACGAGTCACTGGGCGAGGTCATCGAGGTCGGCTCCGGAGCGGACCGATTCCGTCCAGGCGATCTGGTCGTGACGATGGTCCGTCGACCTTGCGGTCTGCCAGAGTGCCCTGCGTGCGCTGTCGGTCGACCCGACTTTTGCGTGACCGGAAAGTTCACCGAAAGAGGAATCGGCGGTCGACATGGATTCATGACCGAACGGGTGGTGGACGATCAGCAATACATGATCGCGGTGCCTCCGATCTTGCGGGAGGTGGGCGTCCTGGTAGAACCGCTCACCATCGCCGAGAAGGCGTTGATCGAGGTCGGGGAGGTGCAGGACCGACTGCCGTGGCTACAACCCGGCGCGCCGGCGCCGAAGACCGCCGCGATTCCCCAGGCGGTGGTGCTGGGGGCGGGGCCGGTCGGCCTGCTGGGGGCCATGGCGCTTCTGCGGCGCGGATTCAAGACCTGGGTCTACTCGCTCGAGCCGGACGATAGCCCGAAGGCCCTCTGGGTGCGATCGGTCGGGGGCTTCTACCTCTCTTCCAAGGATGTTTCGACCGATGAACTGACCGAACACACCGGGAACATCGACCTCATCTATGAAGCAACGGGGGCCTCTCAGATCGCCTTCAAGGCGATGGAGATCCTGGGCGTGAACGGCGTCTTCATACTCACCGGCGTGCCCGGGCGCAAAGGCCCCATCGAGATCGACGCAGATCGAATCATGCGGAATCTCGTTCTCAAGAACCAGCTCGTCTATGGGACGGTGAATGCAGGGCGCGACGCCTTCGAGGCAGCCGTCTCGGATTTGACGGAGTTTCACCGCAGGTGGCCGAAGCCGCTGGCTGCCTTGATCACCGGTCGCTACCCACCCGAAGCTTGTCGTGAGCTCTTGCTCGGTCCGCCCGATGGCATCAAGCGCGTGGTCACCTTCGCTCCCAGGAGTTGAGTGCCCCATGACCGCCGAACGCCAGAAGACAGCTTGGTCCCGGGTGCCAGCCGTGGGGACCCACCGTGGCTGACGCCTACGATGTGATCATCATCGGGACCGGCGCGGGGGGCGGCACCCTGGCGCTCGAGCTCGCGCCGTTCGGCAAGAAAATTCTCCTGCTGGAACGGGGCGGGTGGCTGCCGCGCGAGAAGCAAAACTGGAGCGCCGAGGACGTCTTCGTCGACAACCGCTACGTCTCCCAGGAGACTTGGCTCGACAGCGATGGCAAGCCGTTTCAACCCGGTGCCCACTACTTCGTGGGAGGCGCGACCAAGATGTACGGCGCGGCGCTCTTCCGCTTGCGCGAGCGCGACTTCGGAGAGCTCCGCCACGAAGACGGGATCTCGCCCGCCTGGCCGATCTCCTACGCCGAGATGGAGCCCTACTACACGCGAGCGGAGAACCTCTACCAGGTGCACGGCGCGCGCGGCGAAGATCCAACTGAACCGCCGACCAGCGCTCCCTATCCGCACCCGGCCGTTTCCCACGAACCGCGGATTCAACAGCTGCACGACGATCTGGCGCGGGCCGGATACCAGCCCTTCCATTCCCCGTGCGGCATCTTGCTCGACGAAGGCAACATGCCATTCAGTCGCTGCATCCGCTGCGCCGACTGTGACGGCTTCCCTTGCTTGGTGCACGCCAAGTCCGACGCGGAGGTCATCGCGGTCCGACCGGCGTTGCAGTTTCCCAACCTCACGCTCCTCACGAACGCGCGCGCAACCCAGCTCCAGACGAATCCCGCCGGCACTGCCGTCACCGAGGTCGTCGTCGATCATGACGGTGCCATCGAGACCTACCGCGGCGGGATCATCGTGGTCTCCTGCGGCGCCGCCAACTCGGCCCGGCTGCTGCTGGCCTCGGCCAACGACCAGCATCCGCGCGGCCTGGCCAACGGCTCGGACCAGGTCGGGCGCAACTACATGTTCCACAACAGCACGGCCGTGCTCGCAGTCTCGAAGGAGCCGAATCCAACCCGTTATCAGAAGACACTCGGCCTCAACGATTTCTACTTCGAGACGCCGGAGGTCGACTTCCCGCTCGGCGGCATCCAGATGGTAGGCAAGTCGCAAGGGGCGATGTTTCGGGGTGAAGCCGAGCTCGCCAAGCTCGCGCCGATGTGGTCGCTCGACGTCCTCGCTCGCCACGCGGTCGACTTCTGGTTGACCACGGAAGATCTGCCCCGATCCGACAATCGTGTCACTCTCGAAAGTGATGGCGGCATTCGTCTCAGCTACAAAAAGAGCAATCAGGTTCCGACCAAGAAGCTGTACCAAAAACTGAAATCGATGCTGGGACAGCTCGGGATGCATCCCGAGCACCTGCTTCCCCGCAAGCTCTATCTGAAAACCGAGATGGACGTCGCGGCGGTCGCCCATCAGGCCGGGACCTGTCGCTTCGGCGCCGATCCCGCGACGTCAGTTTTGGACGTCAACTGCAAGGCCCACGAGCTGGACAATCTTTACGTCGTCGACACGAGCTTCTTTCCCAGCATCGGCGCCGTGAATCCGGGGCTCACCGCCATGGCGAACGCATTGCGTGTCGGCGAGCACCTCCGACAGCGCCTCCGATAGTGACCGAGTCAGCGGTGATAGGGCGGCAGCAGCCAGGGACGCCTTGAAGAACCGAGCCCAGGTCGGGGCGGTCTACGGGGCAGGGCTGTTGCAGGGTCTTGCCCTCGTCACTTTTCCCGCGGCCAGCGCCATCCTCACGAGTCCGCATGCCTATGCCCTGTCGAACGCCGAGTATGGCGGACTGTTCGTCCCGCAGACCCTCATGGCGATCGGAGCGGCGTTGCTGGGCAGCAAGCTCGCCCGGCAATGGGGGGAAAAGCGCGTGCTCCTCCTGGGTCTCGTCGCGGATCTGTGCTCAATGGTCTTGCTCCTCGTGAGCCGGCTGTTTCTGGCGACGCACGTCGCTGCGCTCTCCCTTCTGCTCGGAGCGACCGCGCTGATGGGGATCGGGTTCGGCCTCACCGTCCCGGCGCTCAACACGTTCGCCACCTCGCTGTTTCCCCGACGGGTCGATGCGGGGGTGCTGGCGCTGAACGCGCTGCTTGGCCTTGGAACGGCGCTGGCGCCGCTGCTGGTGGCTCTGTTCGTCGGCGTGGGGATCTGGTGGGGTCTGCCACTCGCCGTCGCGGCGCTGCTGGCCGCGTCGATTGCCTGGATCCTGTTCCTGCCCCTCACCGCTGCCAGCTCCTCTCAGAAGGTTCCCTTCCGCCTCTCCCGTCGGTTCTGGCTCTTTTCAGGGTTCGCGTTGCTCTACGGCGTGGTCGAGACGCTGAACGGGAGCTGGGCGATCCTCTACATGAAGGGTGTGGTAAAGGCCGACGCTGGGTTCGCGTCTCTCGCCCTCGGGCTGTTTTGGGCCGCCGCCACCGCGGGTCGCGTCGTCTTCGCAGGCCTCGAGCGCTGGGTGCCATCGCGTACGACCTTCCGGCTGCTTCCCTGGACGATCGGGCTTGCGTTCGTGGCCACGGCGCTGATTCCCCCTTCGGCGGAGGTTCTGGGTACGGCGGTCTTCGCCCTGGCCGGCTTCGGCTGTTCGGCGCTTCTTCCGCTCACGATCAGCCTCGCCAGCGCCGCGGTGCCCGCGGGTGAGTTGATCGCCTCCTACCAGATCGGCTTCGGACTGGCGGCCTTCGGCGTCGGTCCGCTGCACGACCGCGCGGGTCTGGGTTTGCGGGCGCTCTTCGGTGGTGCGGCCGTCGTCGCGATCGGCCTGGCCATTCTGTCCCTGTTCATCGTCCGCGCCGGGACGCCGACATCCGAGCGCGTTCGATAGCGCCGGGGTCGGCCACGAGGCCCTGGCGGCACGATCTACGCCCCGTCGTGCGACAGGTGCCGACGCGCTGTCTCTCTGATGGCTTTGCGGCGCCGTCGCTGGCGGACGATCTTGTCGAGCGCCCGACCGATCGCTTCTTCCGTCACCTCGGAGCCGACCTGGGCTCTGTAGTCGCCGCTGCGGGAATGCACCATGCAACTCACCAGCCGATCATGCCCCTGCCTCGAGACGTGCCATTCGACGCGGACGATGTCGCGGAACCGGTTGTCAGGCGAGCAACATGATGTCGACGAGGAGGCTTGCCCGTTGGCAAAACTGCGCGACATCGGGCGTCGCTCGCGTCGCTTCATGATTCAGCTCTGAGAGGGTCGTCATGACGATGGCGAGCTGTCGTTCGCTGAGCCGAAGCGTCGGACGGAGAATTTCGGAATGAAGAGCGTTCAGCACCTGTTGCATCAGGTGGTCCAGCGCTGGGCCGACGGCCTCGTCGAGCCCGCCGAGGAGGTCCAGCGCCGCCCAGAGCCGTTCGCGGGACGTTGGCTGTTCTTCTCGCGTGCACGAAGCCCTCGGACGCTCGTCGACGGGGCCAAGATGCGGCTGCCAGTGAGCCATGATGTCGAGGAAGGCGGGCGCCGTCATCATCCGTTGTTCATCCACGAATTCAATAGAGTGCATCCGCCGTGCCGCGTGATCGGTCGACGCGGCGGGACCGGCGCTTGGGACGGTGTAAGGGAGTCGTCCAATTCGGACGGAACCGTCAAATCTATCGACGGCGATCGGTGAGATCCCGCGCGCCGTGAAGGGAACGGATGAACACCACGGAGATCAAGGCCAGCCGACGGCGAGGTCGCTAAGCACCGGCGCTGCTGGCGGCGCGCGGACGCGTCATATCGAGGGCGCCGTCGAAGAGGCAGACTCGGTTCCCGCCCAGCCGTTTGGCGCGATAGGCCGCGGCGTCGGCGTTGGCAAGGAGGTCGTCGCCCGACTGCCCATCCCAGCCGTCCAGCGGGGCGATCCCGATACTCATCGAGATCTCGATCCCCTCCAGCGAAATCTGTCGAACCTTGCTGAGGAAGCGTTCGGCGAACGCGCCGCCTTCGGCAACGGTGGTGTGCGCGAGGATGGCCACGAACTCGTCACCCCCATAACGAGCCGCGAGGTCCGTGTCGCGAATCATGCTTCGCAGGAGCTCGCCGATCGCCTGGAGCATGCGGCTTCCGACGACGTGGCCGTGGAGATCATTGATCGTCTTGAGCTTGTCGACGTCCATCATGACGACCGCCGAGGTCGCGCCGTATCGCAAAATGCGGGACTGCTCGACGGTCAGGCATCGGACCAGCGCCCGGGCATTGCTCAGTCCCGTCAGGGCGTCGACTTCGGCCTCCGAACGCAACTGCTTGTACAGCAGTCCCTGCTTGAGCGCTCTTTCGACACGCGCCAGCAGCTCTGACGGGGCATACGGCTTTCGCAAGAAATCGATCGTTTCAGGGTCGAGACCCTGGATGCGGAGCAGGAGGTCTTCGGCGCCGGAAAGAAAGAGAATCGGAACGTGAGACGTTCGGGGATCGGCGTGGAGGTGCTGTGCCGCGTGGAAGCCGTCGAGAATCGGCATGTTGCCATCGAGCAAGATCAGCTCGGGTGGTTCGCGTCGCGCCTGGGTCACGAGCTCATGGCCGTTCCGGGTCAGCACCACATCGAAGCCTTCATCGCTCAGGAGCTCGTCGATGCTGGCCCCCTGATCGATGTCGTCCTCGGCCACCAGTATTCGCCGCCGTCTGCCCGTCGACACGAGCGTGGGCGGATCGGCTGGTTGAACGGGGCTCCTCGGCGTCTGGGCGGGCAGCTCGATCTCGAGGCTGGGGCCGGCCCCAAACTGGAGCTCGAGCAGCGTCGCCAACAGTCGGCCCTCGAGGCGCGCCGCCGCGACGTCGGCCTGAAGGAATTCCCTGGGACGGTCCGACCGAACCGTCACGACGCCCAGGCAATGTGGGCCGGCCACCAGCGGAATCACCACCACTGCGCCCAGCTGACCTGGCAAGAGACTCGCGATCGGCTCCAGCATGGTGGAGCGTCGCACGTCCTCGATGACGACGACCTCACGGCGCGAGACGGCCGCGTTGATCTCCGGATAACGGGCGAGATCAATGTAGAACTCTGCCGCGTCAGGCGCTTCCGTCGAGAGCACGACGCGCGCACGGCCGTCGACCAGGACGCACGACCCACGATCGCCAAAGCGACTCACCAGCGCCCGGGTACCCTCACGAATCAGGGCACGGCGGCCCCGTCCCACCTCGCCGAGGAGACGTTCGAGATTGTCGTCCCCTTCGCCCGTCACGTGTGGCTCCCCGCCCCCGACATGGCCACTTGCTGATTTCTCGTACAACACGTGAGACTTTCGCGATCACCAGTCGTCTTTTTACTGCAACTGGCTCAAGGGAGAACGTAGGCATGAACGGATGCTGTGCCAACCTCTTCGATCGGGCCGTGACCTGGGACTGGACCGTTCGCACGACATGGGGTGACGCGGAGATCGAAAAACGCGGTTCAGGTCTACCGGAGCCCCGGGGCGACCATTAGCTTCTGGGCGCCATGAACGAGGATCACGAAGGGCGCGACCGGGACGGTGGCTCGCTTCGGGAGGGATGGACCGAAGCCGTGTCGGACAGGTCGTGCGATGTGTGGGTACGCGCAGCCGAGCAGGCACGGCGCGACATGGCCCGGGCCCAGCAGAGGCAGGCGGGCGCGCCTGAACAGAGCCCGGGGAAGTCCGTCCTCCCTTAGTCCGGAACGGCCACGGGACTCGACGTCGGATCAGGAAGGCCACCGGCGAGGCCCCCGGCGTTTGGCGTCTCGGCCGCACCAAGGGGGCGCGATGATCGATGAGCCGTGACTCCCGCTGAATGCTTTTCGCTTCCTAAAGACCCAGCTCGGTCAGCGATGGATGGCCGTCGGGCCGACGTCCAAGAGGCCAGTGGTATCGGCGCTCCTGTTCAGTGATCGCCAGATCGTTGATGCTGGCGATACGGACCGCCATGAGACCGCTCTCGGCGAACTCCCAATTTTCATTTCCATAGCTGCGAAACCAATCGCCCCTGGCGTCGTGCCATTCGTAGGCAAATCGCACCGCGATCCGATTCTCCCGAAACGCCCAGACCTCCTTGATGAGGCGATAGTCCAGCTCGCGCTGCCATTTGCGGGTCAAGAACCCCTCGATCTCCGCCCGTCCGTGCAAAAACTCCGAACGGTTCCGCCAGCGGCTGTCTTCGGTGTACGCCAGCACGACCCTCGAGGGGTCACGGCTGTTCCAGGCGTCCTCGGCCAGGCGCGCTCTCTGGGTGGCTGTCTCGAGGGTGAAGGGGGGACGGGGAGTCGCGGACATGGAGACCTCCGGCAGGTACCCAATTCCTACGCCGCCCGTTTGGCGACGACCACCGGAAAGTCGACCTCGGTCTCTGCGATCAGGTCGATGTGGTTCGTCCAGGTGTTCAGCGCGACGTGCAGGACGATCTCGAGCAGCTGCGCGTCGCGCCAGGCGACGAGGTCGGGCCCGCGACCTGGGCCGACGCCGTCACGGCGCGCGGGGTGGGCCGAGCTGCGGCGTGCGAACGGGCCTGGCCATCCCGTAGAAGACGGTGAGGCCGTTGCCACCGCACCGGGTCGACTCAGCTTCGGGCGGGTTGCCGAAGCAGCTCTCGGAGTTCTGCCAGTTGTCCGCCACCCAGACGTCGCCTGCGGGATCGATCGCCACGTCGGTCAGCCACTGAATGCCACCGCCGACGTAGCCCCCTGGGGGCGAGATGGGGTCGCCCGTCTTCATGCCGGAGGGGCAAGTCTCCGGGCTGGCCCCGCACAGCCGCACCAGGTTCGAACCGACCAGCGTGGAGATCCAGACCTGATCGTTGCCGTCGATGGCCACGCCCCAGGGGGCCCACAACGCTCCCCCGGCGGTGAACGTCGAGCCGCCGGGAGCCTGGCTCCCATCCGGCTGGAGCATGGTGACGTTGCCCTGGCGATGGCTCTTCGCGTACGCGACGATCGCCTGGTGGATCTCTTGAGACTTGCCGGTGAGCTTCAGCGCCAGCAGCTTCGCTTTCTCTTCGGGCTTGAGCCCGCTGCCGAGCGTGTCGGCGATCCAGGCGTTGCCCTTGCTGTCGATCGCCATTCCCTTGCCGCTGTGGCCGCCGAGCTTGAAGACCTCGATCTTGCTCGGGTCGGCGGCCGGAAAGCGGGTCACGGTATCGGTCATCGCGCTGGTGATCCAGATTCGGTCCTGCTGATCGATGGCCAGGTGGAAGGCGCCGTTGAGCTTGCAGGGGCTGTCCTTGTTCGGCTTGCCGTCGGTGCTGCGACAGAGGAACTGCACGCGCGCGGGGTCGCCTCCGGGGAGGTGGACGACCTGATCCTTCTCGAAGTCGAGCGCCCAGACGTCGCCGTTCGGCGCGACGATGATCCCCTGCATGAGGCCGAGCTGGCCGCCGAAGCTGTACCCGCCGGGCGGCGACAGGGGCTTACCGTCCCGGTCGAAGTGCGAGATGGTCCGGCCGATCGTGCTGTCGATCCAGACGGTGCCGTCGGCGGCCACCGCGGTCCCGAACCCTGGACCGAGCACGCCTCCGCCGGTGAATCCGGTCGTCATGGGAGAGAGAGGCCTTCCGTTGGGCGCGATCTCCGACAGGTTCCCGTCCCACAGGGCGTCGCGGGCCTGCGACCCGACGATGAAGTTGTCGCCGGTCCACAGGTTCCCCTCGGCGTCGAACGCCAGCTTGCCGGGGCCGCTCAGACCGCCGCCCGTGAACTTGAGCGGAAGCGTCCAGGCGCTGGGCGCGTTGCTGAGGTAGGGCATGTACGGGGTGCGCCGCAGCGACTGTCCCTTGGCCACGGGGTACAGCTCGTTCAACAAGGCGAGCAGCTTCCCGGTATCGCGCGACGGGTTCCGGGCGATCGTTTGCGCCGCGGCCAGCGTGTCCTTGGGTGCGTCACCACCGGCGGCCACCGCCGCGAAGAGCTTCTCGCACGCGCCGTTCGACACCTCGGCCGTGCATCCCGCGAGGAGGCTGCTCAGAGTCGCGAGGTTCGCCATGGTGGGGGTCTCGGTGCTGTTGAGCGCGTCCTGGATCGCAGCGCCGTAGCCGCCCGTCTCGAGGTTGACGAAATTTGGGACGTTGTCGGCGGCGATGCGGACGCCGAGCGCTGGACCGCTGATCGCCGCGCCCTCCAGGAACTGCGCCGAGGTCCAGACCGACGCCACGGTCGTGAGCTCGTTGATCGTCATCCGGGCCGGTGGCGTTGCACCCAGCACCGTCATCAGAGCGATGGCGTCGTTCGATGCCCCGCCCGCCGAGGACGCGGGGTGGCCCCCCTTGGCCACGACGTAGAGCACCGACGGCGGGCCGCCACGCTGGCCTGGCGCAGAGAGCTTGAATCGACCAGCGGCGTCCGTGTGGGACTGAGCGAGCCGCGTCGGGCCACCGGTCTCACCGGTCGACCACAGTGTCACCGTCGAAGCGACGATGGGCGCTCCGCCGCCGAGGACCGTCCCTTCCAGCGCGCGCGCCGCGCCGGCGGGACCGGACCCCTGGCCGACAGCCCGCGTCCGCTGGGCGGCCTGCGTCCGCTGGATCGCCAGCGCGGCCACGACGACGACGACAAGGACCCCAGCCCCAAGAAGACTCAGCCTCCGCACCTTCAACACCACCTCCCGCGTTGCTACCGCACCTGCAACCGTAGTCACCCCCGTAAAGACGGTAAGCCCGGCATGGGCCTGAAACCGTTTAGGTTCGAAGGGGCGCCCTTTTGGGCAGAACCTCGGCGGCCCGCAGCTTGCCGCTCACTTCGCGCGAATTGGACGGCCGGTGCAGCGGAGAATCGCCCAAGGTGGGGACCTGCGCGTCGTAGAGGAAACGGTTGCGAGGGGACGGCGCAGGCCAAAACACTCGTCTGAAGCGTCGCCAGAAGCGGCGAGTGGGCTTCGCCGCGTAAACAAATTCCTCGGTTTGACCGCCAACCGCACAATCCTTTGCCGGTACAGGCTGTTCGCGGCCGACTGCGAGCGGGAACCAGGGGGGCATGTCCCTTGCAGCACAGGGCTTCCGATGCGCGTTTTGCAGGCGCGATTCCACAGCAAGAACAGAGACAGCGGCAGCTTCATCGTCGTCGGCCACGTCGTGTGGGACAGCGAGCGGGCATGGCCGGTCGTTCAACCATCGAATGAGCTCCTGATGCGCGACGAACCGGCCACGCTGCTCTCGAAGCTGCAGTACCTGGTGGCGATCAACGGCCAGGAGTCCTTCCAGCGGTTGCAGATCTTGCGAAGCCAGTTCTGGTCCTTCGTCGAGGTCGATTTGGTCTCATCTTCGGGAGGTTAGACATGATCACGGTACGGTCTATCGGTGTTCCGGTCAGTGTTCCGGTCCTGGGCGTCCTGGCCTCGATCGCGGGGCTCAGCGGTCTTGGCTGCTCCCACGAGCAGAAGGCCCCGCCCGCTCACCCTTCTCAACCGATGGCGCAGGCGGCGCCTCGCCACCAGGCGCCGACGCAGGGGCAGGCCACGAACGAGGGACAGGACGGCCCCAAGGGCAAGGAGGAGCCGGTCGTCTTCTTCGATTTCGATTCGTACACGCTCCGCGGGGAAGCGCATCCGGTGTTGCAAAGCGTCGCCGAGAAATTGCGGGGTCGAGACACCGAGAAGCTTCAGATCGAAGGAAACTGCGATGATCAGGGGACCATCGAGTACAACCTGGCGCTCGGAGAGGAGCGGGCCCGCGCGGCCAAGAATTACCTCGTCCACCTGGGTGTCCCAGATTCACGGATCGCCACCGTCAGCTACGGCTCCCAGCGGCCCAAATACCAGGGTCACGACGACGCCGCACGCGCCAAGAACCGCCGCGACGACCTGGTGGTGCGCTAGAGCCCCGTCGCGGTCATACTGCGACCATGCGCAGATCGCGGTCCGCGGCGCTGTCGGCCCGGTTGGCCCTGGCGTCGGTGGGCACCGCGCTGGCGGTCGGTGTCGTCTGCGCGGTCGGCCTTTTTTCTCTGGGGAACTCCTCGGCGGTCGCGCGGGTGGCGGTCACCCGCCAGCTCGCGCTCATCGACGACGCCGCCGCGATGAGCGCGTTCCTGTATCAGAAGGGGTTCGTCGCCGAGTACCTGCTGACCGGGAATCGCACCTGGCTCAAGGAGCTGGACGACAGCCGGCCCGCGTTCGAGTCCTGGCTGGCGCGCATGCATGGCACCGTCGGCGGCGCCAGCTCCGAGCGGTTGCTCTTTCAGATTCAGGCCGAGTACGCTGCCTACGATCGGGCACGTCGCGAAGCGGTGTCTCTCTTCGACGCCGGCCATCCCGCTGAAGCAAAAGCCACGCTCTTGCAAACGCACGCGGAGGCCCAGCATCTGCGCGATCTGTTCGCCGAGTTCGGGCGGGTGGCGCGCGCCGACGCAGAGAGAACGCTGACCGCCGCCGAGCGGTCGGTGCGCCGACTGGCGGGGATCCTGGTGGGAACCAGCATCGCCGGGGCCGTCGCCAGCCTGCTGGTGGGGTTTCTGTGGGCCCGGCGGATCACGAAGCCGATGTACGAGCTCGAGGTTCAAGTCGAATCGGCCGCCGAGCGAACGCGCATTCATTTGGCACCCGGACGCGCCGGCCTGGAGACGCTGGGCGATCAGGTGAGCGCGATCGTCGAAAAACTGGAGCAGACGGACGCGGCGCTGTTCGAGCATCGCCGGCGCCTCGTCCAGAGCGAGAAGCTGTCGGCCATCGGCGAGCTGGCGGCGAAGCTCGCACACGAGATCCTGAATCCGCTGGCCGGGATGAAGGCAGCCGTTCAGCTGCTCGAACGGCAAGGTGCAGCGGCCCCCGGTGGAGAGCCGGTGGTCGACACCGCTCGGGCCCTCGATCACGAGATCACCCGCGTCGAGGGGCTGGTGCGGCGGCTCATGAACTATGCCCGCCCCCTCGCCCCGCGGGTGGAGATCGCCCGGGTCGGAACCTTGGTTGATGCGGCGGTGGATGCCGCGGCCCCTGCCCTCTCGCGCCGCGGTGTGCGCGTCGAGCGGCGGGAGGGCTCCGATCTGCCGCCCCTGGAGGTCGATCCCCAGCTCATCACGCAGGCGCTGGTGAACCTGATCGTCAACGCCGTGGAGGCGAGCGCGCCTGGCGGTTCCATCGAGGTGGAGGCCGCGCGCGCCCCCAGCAACGGTCGAGACGAGATCGCCATTCGGGTCTCCGACCGAGGAGGCGGGTTCACGCCGGTCCAGGAGCGCCAGCTGTTCAAGCCATTTTTCACGACGAAGCCCGAAGGACACGGCCTCGGTCTCGCCGTCAGCCAGAACATTCTCCTCGAGCACGGCGGGCGAATCGTCGCCGCGAACCGCGTCGACCCCTGTGGCGCCATCTTCGAGATGCAGATCCCGGTGGTGCGTTGAGCGCGGCCGTCCTGGTGGTGGATGACGAGGCTCTGATCCGCCAATCGGTTCAGACGCTGCTCTCCGGCGAGGGATTCGACGTCGCTTCCGCTGGTTCGGGCGCCGAGGCATTGGCACGCTTTCAGGAGGCCCGTCCCGACGTGGTGCTGCTCGATCTGGTCCTGGGAGACGCCGACGGTCTCGACATCTTGCGGCGGATCAAACAGGAGGCACCCGACACCAAGGTCATTCTGATCTCTGCGCATGGCTCGATCGAGAGCGCGGTCACCGCCATGAAGCTGGGCGGCTACGACTTCATCAAGAAGCCGTTCGAGCTGGAAGAGATCGTGGCCGCGGTCCACAACGCCGTCCGTACCAGCCGGCTGGAACACCGGGTCGCCTATCTGTCGGCGCAAGAACGGCGCAAGAGCGGCGGCACCTTCGTCCATGCGGCCCCTCGGATGAACAGCCTGCTCGCAGAGGTGGAGATGATCGCCAAGAGCCCCGTGGCTCTGGTCCTGGTGACCGGTGAGAGCGGCACCGGAAAGCAGGCCATCGCGCGGATGCTCCACGAGGGCTCGCCGCGTTCGGGCGGTCCGTTCGTGGAGCTGAACTGCTCCGCGATTCCCGAGAACCTGGTGGAGAGCGAGCTCTTCGGCCACGAGCGGGGCGCCTTCTCCGATGCGCGCGAGCGCAAGCTCGGGCTGGTCGAGATCGCCGACGGCGGGACGCTCTTCCTCGACGAGATCGGAGATCTCTCCAGCGGAGCTCAGGCGAAGCTCCTCACCTTCCTCGAGCAGCGCACCTTTCGGCGCGTGGGCGCCACGGCCGTGCGGCGCGTCGACGCCCGGGTCGTCGCCGCCACCAATCGAGATCTGCCTGCCGCCGTCGCAGCCCGCACCTTCCGCGAGGACCTCTATTACCGGATCAACGCGATCACCGTGCACCTGCCGCCGCTTCGGGATAGACCGCCCGACGTGGCGGCGCTCGCCGAGCACTTCTTGGCCGAAGCGGCTCGGGAGTTCGGTCGCCGGTTTCAAGGAATCGCCCCCGAAACGATCGGGCTGCTCGAGCGTTACCGGTGGCCAGGAAACGTCCGCGAGCTACGCGCCGTCATTTCTCGCGCCGCGCTCCTGCACGACGATGATCGGCTGCGTCCGGCTCACCTGCCCTCCGAGCTGGTGGTGGCGGCGCTGGCGGCGCCGGCCACCTCAGCCCCCGCAAGGGATGGGGCTCCGGCCATCCCGACGCTCGAGGAGGTCGAGCTCAGCCACATCCGACGCGTGCTGGACATTTGTGCCGGCAATCGCACGCTCGCCGCTCAACATCTCGGCATCACCCGGCAGACGTTGTCCAAGAGAGTCGGCGGCGATTGATCGCTGGCCCGGGCATGGGGAGACTCGGGTTCAGAGGATCGACGGCCGAGCGTGGTCGACAGGAAACGGTAGAAGCAGCATCCGCTTCCCTCGCCTCAGTTCGACCGGCGCTTTGTGCGTCGTTGAGATGACGGAGGCTCGATCTCGACGGTCGCCCAAGCAGGAGCATGATCGCTGGCGCCCGGCAGTCCCCGCACCCAGGCATCAACCCCGGTTTCGACCAGGGTCGCGGCGAGAGAAGCGCTCAGCAGGATGTGATCGAGGCGCATGCCCGCGTTCCTTTCCCACGCCTCC
The DNA here is from genome assembly GCA_963847705.1 of uncultured Pseudomonadota bacterium. GTDB lineage: Bacteria > Myxococcota_A > Polyangia > Fen-1088 > Fen-1088 > JADGRB01. The sequence goes on from CAWKBC010000044.1 coordinate 32,670, forward strand.
CGCAGGTAGTCCCAGAAGGTGTAGACCGGCTCGTGGGGGTGGGTCGCCTTGATCGCATCCAACCAACCCTGCCCAAGCAACTGCTGGTAGAGAACGCGCGGCTCAGGCTGCAGCAGCGCGTTCTTCAGCCAGGACCGCGTGTTGTAGATGTCGAAGTCGGTGGGCACCACGTTGTAATCGCCGACGAGCGCGACGGGATGGCCAGTCTCAAAGAGCGCCTGGGCGTGGGCCAGGAGGCGGTGCATCCAGGCGAGCTTGTAAGCGAACTTCGGGCCGGGCTGCGGATTCCCGTTTGGGGCGTACAGGCAGCCGACGAGCACGCCATGCGCGGCGGCCTCCAGGTACCGGCTTTGTGTGTCGTGTGGATCCCCGGGCAGCTGGCGACGCGTCTCCACCGGCGTCATCCCCTTGGCCAGGATCGCGACCCCGTTCCACGAAGGCTGACCGACCCATCGAGCGCCGTACCCGGCGGCTTCGATCTGGCGGAGCGGAAACCGCGCATCGAGCACCTTGATCTCCTGGAGGCAGACGATGTCGGGAGACGCTCTGGTCAGCCACTCCAGCAGGACCGCCAGGCGCTTGGCGATGTTGTTGATGTTGAAGGTCGCGAGCTTGAGAGGCATCAGGATCCGGCGAACGCGCGACGGGCGGAGCACGGAAGGTGTCGCGCGCGCGGTCGCGTCGGTCCGGAGCGTAGCGAGAATTGGGCCCGTCCGGAACCTGAGAAACGCTAGCCAGACGCGGCAAGCTGGATGACGATCTTGCCGGGCTCGTGGGGTGCGCCCGCGAGCATGGCGTGCGCCTGGCGCACCTCCGAAAGCGGCAGTCGTGAGCCCACACGCGCGGTGATTCGGCCCGCGTCGAACAATGGCGTGAGCGTCTGCAGGCGCGCGGTGGTGACCTCGGCGTAGAAGAAGATGGCCCCGGCCGGACGCGGTGGCGTGGAGACCGAGGTCACCAGCTTGCCTCCGGGTTTCAACGCGCCGATGCAGCGCTGCAAGGTCCTGCCCCCGACCGTGTCGAGGATGACATCCACCTGCGGGAGGTCCTGCTCGAATGCGGGCTTGCTGGAGTCGATGATGGCTTTCACGCCCAGGGAACGGAGCAGGTCTTCGTCGTCGAGGCGGGCGACGGCCACCACGTGCATCCCGGCGTCCACGGCCAGCTGTACGGCGTAGGCGCCGACGTTCCCGGCAGCTCCGACGACCATCACCGTTTGTCCGCGCGCCGCCTGCGCATACTGGAAGAGCATCTGCCAGGCGGTCACGGCGATCACAGGCGCCGACGCGGCCTCGACGTGACTGAGCGAACGCGGCTTGGGCGCGATCGTCCCCCCCGCGGCGAGCGCGAGCTCTGCCTGGGCGCCACAGAACTGCGGGTTGGTGACGCCGTAGACTTCGTCGCCGGCCGCGAAGTCCGTCACGCCCCGGCCGACCTTCTCGACGACACCGGAGAGATCCGAACCGAGGGTGAGCGGAGGTTGCGGGCTGACCTTGCTCTGCCCCTCACGGATGATCGCGTCCCAGGGGGCGACGCCAGCGGCCATCACGCGCACCAGAACTTCGCCCGGGCCCGGCGACGGTACCGGCACATCTTCAACCACCACGACCTCGGGCGGCCCGAAGCCATGAATCCTGGCTGCTTTCACGGCTCACCCCTTCTCACGTGAAGATAACAAGCGGCCCGCCGAGGCAAGGCCTCCAAGGACGCCAAGCGCTGCTCGCTTCCCGAGCGCGATCGGAGGGCTCCTCCTCCTCGAACCCCTCGGAGCTAGAGCTCCTGCAACGCGCGGTGAATCAACTGGACGCAGATCGAGCCCTCGCCGACCGCCGAGGCCACGCGCTTGACGCTGCCTGAGCGGGCATCTCCCACGCAGAACACGCCCGGGATGCTGGTTTCCATGAGATAGGGCCGGCGTGGCAATGGCCACTTCGCGACCAGCAGCTCCTCGGCCGTCAGGTCGGCCCCCGTCTTCACGAACTGCTTATCGTCCTGCAGCAAGCAGCCCGCGAGCCATCCGGTGTTCGGATCTGCGCCGGTCATCAGGAAAAGGCTCCCCACCGGCCGGGTGGTCATGTTCCCGGTGTCGAGGTTCTTCCAGGTCAGCTGCTCCAGCCGGTCCTTTCCCTCCAGCTCGGTGACCTCGCAGCGGGTGCCGAGGTCGATGTTCGAGCCGTTCTCGATGCGCTGGATCAGGTAGCGCGACATGCTCTCCGCGAGCCCCGGCCCGCGGACGAGGACCTGCACATGCTTCGCGATCTGGGAGAGGTAGACGGCGGCTTGGCCGGCGGAGTTGCCTCCGCCCACGATGGCGATGTCCTGTCCGGCCGAGAGCTGTCCTTCGAGCCGCGTCGCGCTGTAGTAGACGCCCACGCCTTCGAATCGATGCAGCGAGGGAAGATCGAGCTTCCTGTACTTCACGCCGCTGGCGATCACGACGGACCGCGCCCGCACCTCTTGCCCGTCAGAGAGATGGATCCGGTAAGGCCGGCTGTCGCAATCCAGACGGACCGCCGTGCGGCCGACGGCAACCTCCGCGCCGAACTTCTCGGCCTGGGTGAGCGCCCGCCCGGACAACGCCTGTCCCGAGATTCCGGTGGGGAAGCCGAGGTAGTTCTCGATGCGTGAGCTCGTCCCGGCCTGACCGCCCGGCGCGGTCCCCTCCAGGACCAGGACGTCCAGGCCTTCCGAGGCCCCATACACCGCGGCGGCGAGGCCGGCCGGCCCCGCACCCACGACGACGACGTCCCGTACGACCGCCGAGTCCAACTTGGGATCGAGACCGGTCATCTGGGCGAGCACGTCGATCGTGGGGTTGCGGAGAATGTGTCCGCCCTGGGAGATGACGATCGGGATCTCGTTGATGCCGACCTGGAACCGCTCGAGCAGCGCTTCGACGCCGGGGTCGGTCTCCACGTCCTGATAGCGAAACGGCTGAGCGTTGCGGGTCAGAAATTCCTTGATGCGGATCGTGTCCGCCGAGTTGCGTGAACCGACGAGAACCAGATCCCCGGCGCCCACGTCGAGCAGCTGGATGCGCCTGAGGATGAAGGCGCGCATGAAGATCTCGCTGAGCTCCGCGTCCCGCTGCACGAGCGTGCGCAGGGCATCGTTGTCGACGACGAGGAGCTCGCTCGGCCCGGTGGTTCGCCCCCGCACGATGCTTCGTCGCGCCGAGAGCATGCCGATGTCGCCCGTGAACTGGCCAGGGCCGTGAACGACGATGGGGGTCTCGACGCCGCCGACCGGCTGCACCACCTCGATCCCGCCGGAGAGCACCACGTAGAAGCGGCTGTTCTGATCGCCGGGGCTGAACAAGACCTCTCCGGCCGGCGTGGAGCAACGGCGTCCGACGGCCGCGATGCGCTCGATCTGAGCGGGCGTCAGCACGGGGAAGGTCTGGGCAGCGCGTTCCATGGCTCAGTGGACCCACACCTCGCCCATCGCCGGGCCTTCCTCGATCATGGCAGGAGCCCGCCGCCCTCAGAACTGCTCTGCCTCGTGAGCATGGCCGATCGCTTTTCTGAGCTTCGGCTCGAGCTTCTTGCAGTCGAACGTCACCTTCTCTGACTGCACAGAAACCACTGCGTCCGCCGGAACAACAAAGTCCCCGGTGTTCTCGACGTAGACGGTGAGGCGACGCCCGTCGGGCGAGATCTCACGGACTGCCCCGAACTCCTCCTGACCGTCGGAAACGAACGTCTGGAAACCGACCTGGATCTTCTCGTGCATGACACCGCTCCTCTCTCCGGTACCCATAGCACGACCGCCGGCTCCACTTCGTGGCCGTCGCGCCGGCGCGCATCGGCGGTGGCACCAGCCCCGCCATTCCGATTGGTCCCCACTTTATGATCATCTGGCTTTCGACAAGTACGCACGGCCCTGAACGCCTGATCCGCCAAGTCCCCTCTCGGACCGGCTCGAGGTGTTCGAGCTAACCGCGGCGCCGACGACCGGCCAGCAGGAGCCCGAAGAGACCAACCACCAGCACGCCGGGGCCCGGCATCGCTCCGTCGTCGAGGGCGCAGGTGCATCCAGCGCTGCTCGACGCGGTCACCGGCCCTTGGTCGAGATCGGTGCCGAGGAACGGGGCGGGTTGACCGCCGTCTATCTCGGGTGGGTGCCCACCGCGGCCCGACCCACCATCGCCCGCCCCGCCGGCGGCGGCGGCCCCCGAGGCGCCACCTTGGCCAGATGTCCCGGCGCCGGTGGTCAATCCCGTACCCGCGCCCCCCGTCGAATCCTCCCCCGGCAGCTGCACCCGCGGCGCCGCCGCTCATCGAGCCGGCGCCGCCCATCGTCGCTCCCGAACCGCCGGTGCCACCAGCTCCGGCGCCCGAGCCGCCGGACCCGGTCGCAGCTCCTGATCCCACGAATCCTGGATTGCAACCCGCGAGGGAGAGGGTCACCGACTGCCCGGCGGCGAGCGAGAGGTAGGAGATGGTCTGTCCGCCGTAGCTCTCGGCGCCGGGCGTACAAAGACCCGTGACCGGGACCGTCGCGGCGTTGGCGACCGAGACGGTCAGGGAGCTTCCCGGTTGCACCGTGGCGGCGACGCCCGACGCCTCGAACGTCATCCGGCTTTCCACACGTGCAGCCAGCTCGTCCATCGTGAAGCTGACGACCGGAAACGTGGCGGCCGCCTCGTACTTGGCGAAGGCGGCGTCGAGCAGATCCGAGAAGAGGCTGTGCCCGGCACCGTCATAGTTGCGGGTGTTGGCCTGATGAAACATCCAGGGATCGTTGTTTCCCTCCAGCAGGTAGCGGAGGAGCCCGTCGCTCACATTGTCGATCACGGTCGGGTAATCGACCGCGGCGCCCTGAGTCTTGGTCGCCTGGTACTCGGCGATGTACTCGGACGGCTGCGAGACGTCGTAGTCGACGCCGCTCGGGATGCGCGGAATCTCGAGCACGGTCGGTTGGAGAGCGTTCCACAGACCGAGGTTGGGCGACGGGTTGTCCTCTCCGGCCGCCGAGGTGTCGCTCACGATCTGCCGGATGCCGGCGTCGTGGATGGCCCGCATGGCGTCCGCGCTGCTGAGCCCCGAGATGCTCGGCGTCACCGCGTTCGCCGTCGCGTAGGGCATGAGGCCAAGGCCGCGGATGAAGGCGTCGTTCTGGGTGAACTCGTTGAGCGCGTCGGCATAGCTGAGCCCATCCAGGATGGGGTGGTCCCAGCTGTGGCTGATCCAGGAGAACGTCGGCCCGAGCGCGAGCGCCTTGGCGGTGAGCGGATCACCCGGCTTCGACTGCGACCCCTGCCCGTTCACCGCCCAGGCCAGGCGAAACTCCGCGGTCAGCGGCAGCGCGCGGGTCCGGGTCTGCCAGTCGGCCAGCGCCTGAAGATCGACGTCCGTGATCCGGTAGGTGCCGCCGGTGTAGATGTCGCTCGCCAGGAAGAAGTCGTCGATCTGGGGGTCGGCGTAGACGTGCCGTTCGCCGACGAACAGGCCCCGGGTCGCCCAGTTGACCAGACCGTAGGCGAGCTCGAGATAGGGCGCCAGGGTCGGGCTCTGCGCGAAGGTGAGCGCCAGAGCCTGTCGACCGTCCGGATAGCTGCGCGTCGCGGCGAAGACGTTGCCGCTCGCGTCGGAGAGAAGCGGGACCGTGGCCCCGTCGGTCGCCGCCGCGGGATAGGCATAGCCCTCGGTCATGACGATCGCGTTGGCGCAGTTCGCGCCCACGAAGATCGTCGCGCCCGCCGAGGTACAGGTCATCGTGATTGGTGTCTTGGTGGGGTCGATGTCGCCCTTGCCGACGAGGCCGTACGCAGTGCTGGGCGACGTGTAGAGCGACACGCGCCGCACATTGAACTCGGCCTCGTAGGTCGCGAGCGTGAGCCACTCATCGTCCGTGAAGGCGCTCCCTCCGCTGATCTCGAGTCCCCCGAGGTCCAAGAAGATGGCGTCGTACTTCCCGTGGGTGCCGTCGGCCAGTGCACTTGCCGTGAGAGCGGGGCCGGTGGTGGCGTTGAGAACATCGAACGGTGAGCCCAGGTACTGCAGGGTGCTCTCGATCGCCTGGAACGCGGCGTCCGTCCCGTCGGCGGTGATGATGAGCGCGCGCGCGTCGACGGCTGCACCCGCGATCGGCGCCGCGCCGGTGTCGGGCGCGCTGTTGACCGCCGAGGCGATCTGGAGCGGTTTCGCGAAGAGCTGAGGCTGTGGGACCGGGGAAGGCGTGTGGTGCTCGTGGGCAATCAGCGGCCCATCGTTGGAAGTGGCGTTGGAAGTGGCGTTGCAACCGAGCCCCCCCCACACGATTCCGCCTGTCGCGACAACCATCACCCATCGACCGAAACGATCCGCCACGCTCGCCTCCCCTGACAAACTCGCCCAACCAATGCGCCCGCGAGTCACAAGTGACAGCAGATCTCGTGCCGCGCGAGCTCCCGGCCAGCCTTGTGGCCAATCTTCGGGCAGCCTTGGGCCAGTCCCGGGCCAGTCTTGGGCGGAGGCGCTACCGTTTGGTGCCGCGCTCGTCCCGCAACCACCCTCCACGACCGCGCGCCGCCTGGCCGCTCCTCAGAATTCTACGTAGAAGTCTGCTCCACCTCGGCCTGATGGTCGACTGCAGCTCCCGACCGCGAACCGAGAGCTTGACGGGCGAGCAGCGCAATCCGTCCTCGCGGTAGATCACCGAAGGGCTCGACTCCGGGGTGAGCGCCGCCAGCGCGCCCAGTGGAATCTGGCTTTCCGTTCGGCGAGGCGACGGTGATCTGACGAATCGCGCGGCGATCTGGTCCGCCGGGTCGATCTCGGCGGTCTCGATCTGGGGCGGATCTACGGCGCGCCGTCGACCAGCACGAGGGTCGGGGTCTCGCTGACGTTCACGGTGACGGCGTGGTCGCTCACCGCCGCCGGCGTGGCGGTGCCGCTGGCCGACCCCGCCGTCAGCGTCACCGTGGTCGCCGAGGAGATCGCTCCCGGCAACGCCAGCGCGTAACCATTGCTCACCGAGCCGTCGCTCGTCGCCATCCAGAGCACGTACGCGCCCTGGTTGGCGGCCGCGTCGTAAAAGCGCGCGATGCTGAGGTTCGGCCTTCCCGAGGGAGCGGTCCCGGCGTAGCGCATGGTGCCGAGCCGCGCGCGCACCGTCGCCAGGTAGTACCAGGAGGTCTTGGGCTGCTCGTCACCTTTTTGCGTGAGCACACCGCTGGTCGAAAACTGCACGTCGTTGTCGGGGCAAGCGGACGCCGAGCCGGTGCAGTTGTCGCGCGAGACGAAGAGAAACGCCCGGTCGATGCCCGACCCCATCAACGCCAGGAAGGTCCGCACCAGCCACTGCCCCTGCACCGCCTGCGCGTCGGCGCTGCCGATCGCCGGGGCGCGCAGGCGCGAGCCCGGATCGGTGTCGTATCCAAATTCGGTCAGCCAGACCTCCTTGCCGGGCAGGTGCTGATCGCGGTAGGCGACCACGCCGGCCAGCGCCGTGGCGATGCCGCACGGCTCGGGCGCGACGCCGGGGCGCGGGTTGGTGGTCCCGAACGGATCCGGGCCGAAGCAGTAGTCGTGCACGTTGAGGATGTCGGCGGGGAAGCTGCCGCCGCGGTGGGCGGCCGCCCAGGCCCGCATCCCGTCGAGGTAGGTGGTGACGTTGGTCAGCCAGTCCGACGAGGCGCCTGCCCCGGCCAGCCCGGCCAGCACCAGCTTGGCGGCCGGGTCGGCGCCCTTGATGCCGAACGTTCCGCCCAGCCGGCCTTGATCGCCGTCGTAGTCGGCGCTGGACATGGCCGCCGCCGCCGCCGGCGAGAACACCGGCGAGCCATCGGCGTTCACCCAGTTGGCGTCCGGCTCGTTGCCGTCTTCGTAGTAGCGCAGGAGCCCGAGCCCGGTGCGCGCGGCCTGGCCCGAAGCGAGCTTCAGGTTCGCGGTGGGGACCGCCTGCGCGCCGTAGCGGGCCGCGTACTGGTAGAGGAAGCTGGCGTGGGCGACGTAGGAGGCGGCCAGGGTCACGTCGGCGCCGGCGGAGACCGGCGGCATCGCGCTGCCGAGGAAGTCGACCGAGCCTTCGATGCAGGGAAACGGCGTCACGCCCGCCTGACCGAGGGCCGTGTAGTAGGCGTCGAAATCCCAGGCGCCGGCGACGGCCGTGAATGACAATTGATTGTTGGGGTAGCCCGGATAGCCCGCCGCACCGTTGCCTTCGTTCCAGCTCCAGTCGTGGTACTCCCGCACGTTCCCCACGGCGGCGAGCTTGGCCGGGTCGTCGTCGATGAAGCCGTTGAGGCCGAGAAAATCCCCCACCAGCGGCCCTGTCGCCATGCTGCTGCCCGCGGTTCCGCCCGCTGCGGCGCCGCCCGCGCCGCCTACTGGCCCTGGTCCCGCACCCGCCTGACCGCCGGTGCCCGACGGGTGTCCGCCCGCCCCCCCTGCGCCTGCGCTTCCGTTTTGAGACCCCTGGCTGCAGGCGAGACCGACGACCAGGACCAGCCCGAGGATCGAAGATCGACAGAGCGCCACGCGCTCATCGTAACACGTCGGAAGCTTCGGATTTTCGAGCCGCACGCCTGCTCGCCCCGACGATCGCCGCCGACAGCGCGGCCAGCGCCAAGGCGATCGCGGCGGCGCCACCGAAGAGGGGGCGCAAACCGAGACCGGCGCGATCCCGGAGCGGGGCGATTCCGAACGCGGCCAGACCGTATCCGGCTTGATAGCAGGCGATGAGATGGCCGGGCGACGCGTCCTGGCGGCCGAGGCTGATGGTGAGGGGGAGCAGTGCCGAGCAGCCGAGGCCCGCCAGACCGAAGGCCGCCGTCCCCAGCGCCGGCGCCGAGGAGGGGATGAACGCGGTGACGACGAAGGCGAGCGCGATCACCCAGGGGAGCAGACGAAAGGTGCTGGGCCCGGAGACCCAACGCTCGATGGCGGCGAAGAACACCCGACCTGCGGTGGCGGCTGCCCAGAACAGGGTGAGCGCGACCGCCGCCAGTCCGGCCGGGGCGTCGAGCACGCCCTTCATGTAGAGGATCGCCCAGTTTCCGTTGAGCGTCTCGACGATCCCGTAGCAGAGCGCGAAGGCCGCGAAGAGCCAGAACCGGCGGGAGAGACGGCCCGGTGATTCCGCTCTGCCGGCGTGGCGATCGGAGTCGCGCCTCTCGGCGCCGAGGGGGAGCGAGACGGTCCAGAGGATGAGGGCCGCCAGCAAACCCCCGACGGTGAGCGGCAGCCCCCACCAGATCCCGAAACCGACGAAGAGCGCGACGAAGACCGGCGCCAGCGCGGTCCCCAGCCCGAGCAGGGCGTTGAGCGCCAGCACCGCCACGTCGACCCGGCGCGGGAACAGCGAGCCGGCCAGCGTGTTCACCACCGGGATCGTCAGCCCGAAGCCGATCCCCATGAGGGCCGTGGCGCCGAGCAGACAGGCGAACGCCGCCGCATGGTTCCCCAGCACGAACCGACTGGAGACGAGCAGCGCCATCGACGCCACATCGGCGCCGAGGCCCAGCAGGAGGACGCGCTTTTCCCCCCACCGACGCGCGAATCGGCCGCCCAGCAGCGCGGCGGTCACCGCCAGGACGGTCTGCGGCGCGAACATGACTCCGTACTCGCTGTTCGAGAGGCCGTGCGCGTGCGGGTCGGTGAACACACCGCTGGCCGCGGGGAAGGTGACCAGCGCCAGCCCCTGCAGGAGGCCAGCCGTGTAGACCGCGCCAACCTGCTTCCAGCTCGGGGCGCTCGCCGCGCGGCTGGCGCCGGCCTCCACGATCGTCACCCGCGCGTCACCCCAGGCGCTGGCGCAGGTGGTCCCCGACGCGCAGCGCGTTCGCCATCGCGGTCAGCCCGGGGTTCACGGCGCCGATGCTGGGGAAGAAGCTGGTGTCGACGACATAGAGGTTGTCGAGCTCGTGCGCCTTGCAGTTGACGTCCAGCACCGACGTCCTGGGATCGGTGCCGAAGCGCGCGGTGCCGGCCTGGTGCGCGACCGCCGCGATCTCCATCTCGTTCTTCAGGTAGAGGTTCCGGGGGACCAGGTGCTCCGGGTGCATGCCGAGGTGCCCCAGCATCGACTTGAGTTGATCGGCGAGCTGCTTGGTCGGGACCTCGTTGGTCTTGGTGTAGCTGAGGCGGATGCTGCCGTCGCTCTCCAGCGTGACCCGGTTCTCGGGCCGCGGCAGATCCTCGGTGCAGAGCCAGAAGTCGACCCCGTGCTTGGCCAGCATCTCCAGCGACCACAGTGGCGCCAGCTTGGCGATGTGCTTCTCGCCCCGGAACATCGGCGCCTGTGACTTGCCGACCATCGAGATGTTGCCCAGCGGGTAATCCGTGTTGGGTCCCTTGAAATAGAAGTCGTTCACGCCCAGCGTCTTCTGATAGCGGGTCGGGTTCGGTTCCCTCGAGACCGCCATGACGACCTGGTTGTTGTGGCACATGTAGTTGCGGCCCACCTGATCCGATCCGTTGGCGAGGCCGCGCGGGTGCTTGTCGCTCGCGGAGGCGAGCAGCAGGCGGGCCGAGTTCGAGGCGCCGCACGAGACCACCACGATCTGGCCCCGGTAGCTCTCGACGGCTCCGTCGTGCTCGACCTCCACCTCGGTCACCGCGGTGCCGGCCGCGTTGGTCTTGAGCCGCGTCGCGCGCGCGTTGGTGAGCAGCGTGACGTTGGGGAACGTCAGCGCCGGTCGGACCGCGATCACCTCGGCGTCGGACTTGGCGTGGACCAGGCAGGGGAACCCGTCGCACTCCGCGCAACGAACGCAGGTCGAGAACGGCATGTTGTTCTCGGTCAGCATGATCCCGCAGGGGGCGTGAAACGGCTGGTAGCCGGCCCGCGCCAGATCGTCGTGGAGCTGCTGGATGCGCGGCTCGTGCGAGACCGCCGGGTGCGGATAGGGGCCGCTGGCGGGCGGATCGATCGGATCCTCGCCGCGCGCGCCATGAACCTGATAGAGGTTCTCCGCCCGCATGTAGTAGGGCTCCATGTCGGAGTAGGAGATCGGCCAGGCGGGCGAGACGCCGTCCTGGTGCCGGAGCTCCCCGAAGTCGCGCTCGCGCAGGCGGTAAAGCTGGGCGCCGTACATCTTGGTCGCGCCCCCCACGTGGTAGTAGACGCCGGGCTGAAACGGCTTGCCCTCCTTGGTGTACCAGATGTCCTTCGAGACGTAGCGGTTCTCGACGAACACGTTTTCGGCGTCCCAGTTTTCCTTCTCGCGTGGCAGCCATCCGCCGCGCTCCAGGATGAGGATACGCTTCCCGAACGGCGCCAGCTCGAGCGCCAGCGTGCCGCCCCCGGCGCCGGTGCCGATGATGATCACATCGAAGGACTCAGCCACGGGCCCCTGCCCTCGCCGCCGCCGCGGCAGTCCCGGTGCCCGTGGTGGCGCCAATCGGGGTCCCGAAGCGGATGACGTTCTTGATGCCGCCGTGGCCGGGCGAAAGGATGTCGGTGATCTGCTCGGGGGCGAAGTGCCCGGTGATGAGCTCTCGCACCGGCCCGGGCCAGCGCGCGTTGAATTTCCCCAGATCGCGGATCGACGCCTCGAACGCCGGCGGTCCGGCGTTGACGGTCCCGTAGAGGAGCTGATTCTCCAGCACCAGATCGCGCATGATGTGCTCGGCGTCGAGGGAGACGGGGGTCTTGTGGCCCGGAACGCCGGTGAAGATGAAGACGCCGTTCTTGCCGATCGCCGGGAGGGCGGCGAAGGCCAGGGCCGCCGAGCCGGTGGCCTCGTAGATGAGATCGACGTTGCCGACCTGCTTGCCGAGGTCGCCCACGGGAAGCTTGCCCGACTCGAGGTAGCGGGCGCCGATCTTGTTGACCCAGGCGGCGCGGGGGCTGCTGGCGCTCTCGCGCGAGTAGATCCAGGTGTCGAACCCCCGCACCAGGAGCGCCAGCGCGCCCAGCAGGCCGACCGGCCCCGCGCCCAGCACCACCGCGTTCAGTCCCCGTTTCTCTTCTCGGGCAGGGTTGACCCAGGGCATGCGGACCAGCACGGACTCCAGCTCGATGAGGGCCTTCTCCGCGATGGTGAGCGGCTCGGTGAGGACCGCGATGTCCGCGATCTCCCGCGGCACGAGGTGCATGTTGTCCGCCAGGTCGACCACCTCGTCGGTCATGAAGCCGTGCCGCCGCATGATGCCGCGCTCGGTGTAAGCGCCGGTCACGCAGAAGTCCGGCCGGTTGTGCTGGCAGGGGCGGCACTCCGGTTTGCCGCAGGGGCGGCGCACCGTGGTCACCACCAGATCGCCCGGCTTGAGGTTCGACACCGCGCTGCCGACCTCGACGACCTCGCCGAGCGACTCGTGGCCCATCACCAGGTACGGCTCACCGGGGGGCGGGGCGCCGTACTCGAAGCGGGCGATCTCGTGGTCGGTCCCGCACACGCCGACCTCCAGCATGCGGATCCGCGCCTGATCGTCCCCTTCCAGCCGGGGGACGGACGATCGACCAGCCGAATCTTCTTCTCGGTCGGGAACATGGCAATTGCACGCATGGATCCACCTCGTTGCCGGTTGGGTGTGTGGTTGTGGGAGCTTCGTTAAGCGGGGTGAGGCTTGAGACTTCGCCCGGCAACGACCGGGCCGACCACCCGCTCCTCGCGTTTGTGAAAGGCGGTCTCCTCGTGCGCGGCCAGGGCCACCAGAAAGCGCCCGTCGAGGAGCGCCGGAACGCGCTGGATCGCTTCGCCGAGCGCCTCCAGCCCCGCGAAGAACGGCAGGTCGGTCTTCTGCAAGTTGCGCTTGAGCCAATCGATGGGATCGCGCGCCTCGATCCAGTCCATCTCTTTCTTGTCGGCAAACAGCGCCCGCACCGGATCGGCGGTGGCGCTCACCGTCTGGATCAGACGTCCGTGGGCGAATCGTGGCGCGAGCTGCGCCGCCAGCTCCAGGCTCTGGCGACCGGGGCGCACCAGATTGTCCGGGTGCGCGACGATGAGGACCCGAGCGAAGTTGGCGACGTCGCCGTGCGCGATGACGGTCGGCACCGGCGACCGCGCCAGCGCCTCGCTCTCCTCGCTGTCCGGCTGGATCCGGTCGCGCGCGTGCCATTCGTTGATCAGCAGCGTGGCCTTCTCGCCCAGGATCGTCTCCAGCAGACCCTCCGGAACGGTGGCGGCGACGCGAAACAACGTGCGCGATTCGAGCCCCTCCTTCGCCAGCCACTCCTCCGCCTCGGTGGTGAGACCACGCTGCGCGGCCTGCTCCGCCGGCGACGCCTCCGTGCGCGCGAAGCTGGCCGCCAGGACGATGCCCCCGTCGCTGGTGGCCAGCTTCCCGGCCAGGGCCAGCGCTGGTCGGGTCGAATCGCCCCAGACCGGGACCAGGACCGTCTTTCCCAGCGCCGCCGCCTCTTCGGTCACGGCGGTCACCCGCTTGCCGAAGTGGCTCACCAGCGCGGGGGTCACGACCAGCGACGCCAGGATGACCACCAACACCGCGTTGATCGTCTGCTTGTCGAACAGGCCCAGCTTGGCGCCGACCAGCGTGGTCGCCAGCGTGGCCGCCGCTTGTGAGCCGGAGAGGCCGGACATGACGCCCACCTCCGGCCAGGTGAAGTGGAAGGTCCGCCCGGCGATGACCGCGGCCAACGACTTGCCGCCCAGGACCGCCACGGTGAAGATGAGCGCGATCCCCAGCGTCTTCGGATCGACCATCACCCTGGGCTCGAGCAGGATGCCGACCGAGACCAGGAAGATGGGGATGAAGAACGTGGAGCCCATGAACTGCAGCCGGTCCATGAGCGGGCTCTCTTCGGGGACCGCGCGATTGAGGCCGAGGCCCGCGAAGAAGGCGCCCACGATGCCGTCGATGCCGGCGGCCTCCGCCATGACCGCACCGACGAGAAACGCCGCGATGCCCAGGACGAACCGGTACGAGCGATCGGTCCCCACGTGCGCGAAGAACCAGCGCGCCACGCGGGGCAAGGCGACCAGCGACCAGACGGCGAGCACCGCGAGACCGACGGCGATCCCCAGCAGCTGCAGGCCGAGCGCGCCGCCCGGCTTGACCGTCCCCGAGATCACCGACAACACCAGCAGGGCCGAGGTGTCCGTCACCGCGGTGGCGCCGACCACCGTCGCCACGGCGCGGTTGCGGGCCAGCCCCATCTGCCTGAGCAGCGGATAGGTGACCAGGGTGTGCGAGCCCCAGTTCGATCCCATCAGCACCGCCGCCGCCCAGTGGTAGTGGAGCAGCCGCGCGCTCACGATCCCGAGCGTGAAGGGGATGGCGAACGACAGCAGCGCGAAGGTGACGGCAGCCTTCTTCATCTTCATGAACAGCTTGAGGTCGAGCTCGAGGCCCGCGCTGAACATCAGATAGAGCAGGCCGAACTCACCGGTCGCCGAGAGCGCGATCTCCTTGGAGGCGAGGGCCCGCGTGCCATGCGGCCCCAGCGCCATTCCCGCCAGGACCAGGCCCACCATTGCGGGCAGCCGGAGGACCTCGGCGATCTTGGGCGCCAGAATCAGCGCCAGAACGAGGATCGCGTACGCCAGGGTCGGACCGGCCGTGATCCGATGCAGGATGTCTTCGAGCAGGTCGACCGGATGAATGACGGACCTCCTTGAGGGGGCTAGGCGTTCTGCAGTTTGTGGCCGGTCGGCCCAACTGCCATTCGCGCGATCTGGAATCAGTCGTCGCCGTACCGGTCGCCCCTTCGATTGCTGGCCATGTTGAGGCCTGACCGGCGCGACGCGGTCGAAGGAGAGATGTGCATGCAGGCAGGCGCGGGCGACCTTTTGATCGGGGCGAGCAATCTGATCGCGGCGCGAAGTCAGATGGCCTTCACGCTGGGGTTCCACATCTTGCTGGTGCCGTTCGGCGTCTGCCTGCCGCTGTTCGCGCTCATCGCCAACGCTTACGGCCTCCGCCGCCAGGACGCGGCGGCGCTCCGGCTGGCGCGGCGCTGGTCCCACGCCATGGGGGTGACCTTCGCCGTCGGCGCGGTCACCGGGACGGTCCTCTCGTTCGAGCTCGGGGTCCTCTGGCCCGGGATGCTCGGTCGCTTCGGCGACGTGTTCGGGCTCCCCTTCGCCATCGAGGGGCTGGCCTTCTTTCTGGAGGCGATCTTCGTGGCGATCTACATCTTCGGGTGGGATCGGCTCCCGCCGCGCCTGCACCTCTGGCTCGGCGCTCCCCTCCCGCTGTTCGCGGCGCTGGGCGCCTTCTCCATCATCTCGGCGAACTCCTGGATGAACACGCCCCGCGGGTTTCAGCTCGACGCCGCGGGGAGACCCTTCGCCGTCGATCCCTGGGCCGCCATCTTCAACCCGGCGCTCCCGCACGAGCTCGCTCACTTCCTGCTGGCGGCGCTGCTCTGCGCCGGATTCGTCGTGGCCTCGATCTACGCGGTCGGCATGCTGAAGGGCCGTCGCGATCGCCTGCACCGGCTGGGGTTCCTCATCCCGTTCACGGTCGCCGCCGTCGCCACGCCGATGCAGATGATGGTGGGTGACCGCGCGGTCCGCGAGGTGGTCAAGCTGCAGCCGGTCAAGTTCGCCGCGATGGAGCTGCTCTCCCGGACCGCCACCCACGTCCCTGAGCGCCTGGGCGGACACATGAAGGACGGCGTTCCGACCGGCGGCCTGAAGGTGCCGGACCTGGCCTCGTTCCTCACTGGATTCCACGCCGACACCAGGATCGTCGGCCTCGACAGCGTGGCGCCCGCCGATCGCCCGCCCGCCACCATCGTCCACCTCTCCTTCGACGTGATGATCGCCGCCGCCAGCGGGCTGGCGCTGCTCTCGGTCTGGTTCGTCTTCGCCTGGTGGCGGCGGCGCGATCTCCCGGCGACGCCCTGGTTTCTGCGCGCCTGCGCGCTCGCGGGCGCGCTGTCGCTGGTGGCGATGGAGGCAGGGTGGATCACCACGGAGGTGGGACGCCAGCCCTGGGTGGTCTACGGTTTCCTGCGCACCGCGCAGGCGGTCACGCACGCCCGCGGCATCTGGGGGTCGTTCGCGGCCGTGGTCGCGATCTACGCGGTGGTCGGCACCGGCCTGGTGCTGGTGCTGCGCGCCATGTCACGCCGCTGGCGCAAAGGGGAAGGCGACGCCCTGCCGGGGCCCTACGCGCCACGCGGTCCCATCGTTCTTCCCGCACAGGGCGCGGCCTCGGCGCTCGCCGCCAGGAGGTCGGCGTGAGCACCGTCGTCGCCTTGATTCTCTGGTTCGCCGTCACCAGCTACGCGGTCTTCGGCGGCGCCGACTACGGCGCCGGTTTCTGGGATCTGACGGCGGGCGGCGCCCGGCGCGGCGCCCCGGCGCGGGCACTCATCGATCACGCGATGGCGCCGGTCTGGGAGGCCAACAACGTCTGGCTGATCCTCGCGCTGGTGGTGCTCTGGACCGCGTTCCCCCGGGCCTTCGCCGCGATCATGTCGACGCTCTACCTGCCGATGGCCCTGGCGGCGGCCGGGATCGTGCTGCGCGGCTCGGGCTTCGTGTTTCGCGAGGCGACGCGCGCGCTGACCGGACGCCGCCTCTTCGGCGCCACCTTCGCGCTGTCGTCGGTCGTCACGCCCTTCTTCCTCGGCGCGAGCTTCGGCGCGATCGCCTCGGGGCGGGTGCACGCCGCCGATGCGGTGGTCGATCCGATGGCGCGAATCGCCGGCTGGTGCGGCCCAACCTCGATCCTGGTCGGCGTGCTGGCGGTGTCGAGCGCGGCTTTTCTCGCAGCGGTCTTTCTCGTCTTCGACGCGCGGCGGGTGGACGAGACGCTGGACCGCGCCTTCAGGTGGCGGGCGGTGGGAAGCGGCCTCGTGACCGGCCTCATCGCCATCGTCGGGCTGTTCGTCATCCGCGGCGACGCGCCGTTTCTGTTTCATGGCCTGGTGCACGAGGGGCTCCCCTTCGTGCTGCTCTCCGGGGCTTGCGGCGGCGCGGTCGTCGTCCTGCTCACCCAGGGGATCACGCGCGGCACGCGGGCGCTGGCCGTCATGGCGGTGGTGAGCGTGCTGGCCGGGTGGGGCGTGGCGCAGTACCCCTACCTGCTGCCGACCTCTCTCACCCTGGAGGCGGCGGCGGGCGCGACCCGCTCGCTCGGCTGGCTGGTGGCCGTGTTCCTGCTCGCCTGCGTCACCGCCGTCCCGGCCCTGGCGCTGCTCTACGTTCTCGACCAGCGCAGCCGGCTGCAGCGTGGCTCGGCGGTCGAGGGAGAGAAACCCGGGAGCCGCCACCGGGTGGTGATCGTGGGCGGCGGCTTCGGCGGACTCTTCGCCACCCGCGCGCTCGGCTGGTCGCCGGTGGACGTCACCCTGGTCGACCGCGAGCCCCACCATCTGTTCCAGCCGCTGCTCTACCAGGTCGCGACCGGCATCCTCTCCGAGGGGGAGGTCGCCCCCTCGCTGCGGCACATCCTGCGCTTTCAAGAGAACGCCGCGGTGCTGCTGGCCGAGGTCACCGGCTTCGATCTCGAGCGTCGCGAGGTTCAAGCCCGTCGCCCCGACGGCGTCGCGATGGTGCTCCCCTACGACAGCCTGATCGTCGCGGCCGGCGCCGGGATGTCGTACTTCGGCCGCGACGAGCTGGCCGAGCACGCCCCCGGGATGAAGACGCTGGACGACGCGCTCCGGCTGCGGCGGCGCCTGCTGCAGTCGCTGGAGATGGCGGAGCTCAGCGAAGATCCCCACAGGCAAGAGGGGTGGCTGACGGTGGCCATCGTCGGCGCCGGCCCCACCGGCGTCGAGATCGCCGGCCAGGTCCGCGCGCTGGCCATGCGCGCCCTCGGCACCAGCTTCCGACGAATCGATCCCGCGCGGGTTCGCGTCCTGCTGCTCGACGCCGGTCACGAGCCGCTCAGTCAGTTCGGCGATCGGCTGTCGGAGATCGCCACGCGCGAGCTCGACACGATGGGCGTGGAGCTGCGGATGGGCGTCAGGGTCACGGCGGTCGACGACGAGTCGGTCACCTTCGAGGGGCCAGGCGGTCCCGAGCGGATCGAGGCGCGCACCGTCATCTGGGCGGCCGGCGTCCAGGCCTCGCCGCTGGCGCGTCTGCTCGCGGAGGCGTCGGGCGCCGTCTGCGATCGGGCGGGCCGGGTGGAGACCCGGCCCGACTGCACCCTGCCGAAGCATCCAGAGGTCTTCGCCATCGGTGACATGACCAGCCTCGATCGGCTCCCCGGCGTCGCCGAGGTCGCCATGCAGGAGGGCCTTCACGCCGCCAGAGCCATCCGCCTGCGGGTGGCCGGAAAGCCGACCCACACGCCGTTCCGGTACCGGGACCTCGGCAGCATGGCGACGGTGGGGCGCTTTCGCGCGGTGGTCAGCCTCAAGGGCCTTCGGGTGGGCGGCCTGCTCGGCTGGCTGACCTGGGCGGTCATTCACCTCACCTTCCTCACCGGCTTCGCCAACCGCTTCGCCACCCTCTTCCACTGGGTACGCACCTTCCTCGGTCGCAGCCGCAGCCAGATCGCCTACAGCGCAAGGTTCACGAAGACGCGGCCGTCGGCTCCGCGCTGATGCGCGGAGGCGCCCGCGAAGCGGCGCTACTCCGAGGAGCGGCGGGGACTGGCGGCCGGGGGAGCGAGCTCGGGCTTGTCGAGCACGACGGCCGATGCTGGCCGGCGACGATCACCGCCGGCCAGGCGCAAATACTCGCGCGGGGTCGCCTGCAGGCGCGCGCGGAACACCCGGTGGAACTGCGCGTAGCTGCCGAACCCCGAATCCAGCGCCGCCTCGAGCAGGTTGGTGTAGCCGCGATCCATCAGCGCCACGAACCGCTCCAGCCGGAGCCCGTTTCGGTATTCCACCAGCGACGTCCCCTTGAGGGTCTTGAAGACGCGCGCCAGGCGCGAAAGGCTGATGTTCAACGCCGCCGCGATCTCCTTTCCGCCCATGCGCGGATCCCGGTTGAGCATCTCCACCGTCGCCGAGACCAGCGACTGGCTGGGCGACTCCCCCGAGGGGCCGGCGCGGCGGCCCAGGAGGCCCCGGACAGGATCGAGCATCGACCCGAGCATCGAGCAGAGGATGGCCGCGTGGGCCTGCTTCGCCTCGTCGACCGGAGCCCCGGTCAGCCCGGCGTCGTTGAACAGCATCCCGATCGCCCCGTTCGTCGACCGGATGGGCGTCTTTGCCACCCAGCCGCGCCCCGCCACCCGGGTCTCGCCGCGCTGGTGCTCGATGATCGGGCAGTTCTCGAACACCGTGAAGTGCACCCCTTCGTCGGTGGAGCGACGAAGCGCTTCCTGATCGGTCTCGCAGAGATCGTAGATGACGTGGTGCTCGTCGACGACGGCGCAGGAGAGGTCCATCCCCCAGGTCCCCAGCATCACGTTGCGTGAGGGATCGAGCACGAAGATGCCGGCGCGTTTGAGCCCGATGCGATCACGCGCGAGCTCGATGGCGCGCCGCAGGAGGAGATCCGTATCCTCGATGGTGCGAATCTCGTCCAGCGCCATCAACAGCGAGGTCAGTCCCCCCCGCGCAGAGCCCGCCACCACCTTGGGCGCGGGCGCGCCAGGCCACAGGAGGCTCGGCCAGTTCGCACGCCGCCCAGTCGTCCTCACCACAATCCAATATTCCCAGAACTTCCGTTTTGAGCCAACTCCCAGCATGAAAATGACGCCCAAATGCGTCTCAGGATGAGCTCCGGGGGCGGCGTTGCGGGCAAGCCTCGCCCGTTCTGGCCCTGTTTTCATGGCCCAGCTCGGCAAGGGCCCCGCGAGAACCCTGGGCCTTCCCCCTGGGGGACCGGACTGTCGCCCGCCGGCGACCCCGCCCCGATGCGCCTGGTCAAACGGGGCTCTGCGACGCCGGCGATCTACGATGGGCGCAGTCGATGAGCCTCGGACGTCGCAAGGTCGGTCTGGAAGAACAGTCGCGGTGGGTCTTCAACCGGATGGCGGCCTTCTACGCGGCCCGCCCGGCCTACCCCACTCCGCTGATCGACGCGCTCGCCGAGCTGGCGGGTCCCGTCGGCAGCCGGATCGGCGATCTCGGCGCGGGGGTTGGCCACCTGGCGCTGCCGCTGGCGGAGCGGGGCCACCAGGTGGTGGCGATCGAGCCGGCCCAGGAGATGCTCGACCAGCTGCGGGCCGCGGCGGCGGAGAAGCGGCTCGCGCTGCGCGCGCTTCACGCCGCCGCCGAGGCGTTGCCGCTCGAGTCCGCCTCCCTCGATCTGGTGGTCATCGCGGACGCGCTTCACTTCCTGGACACCGAGCTCACCGCGCGGCAGATCGCGCGTGTGCTGGCGCCGGGGGGCGCGCTGGCGCTCGTCACCTGCGGGTTCGGGCAGACGCCGTTCATGCGCGGCGTGGTCCGGCTGATGGAGGAGGCTGCCCCGCGCCGACCGCGCGCGCTGACCCAGTCGATCGTTCACCTCTCCGCGCTGTCGGGCGTGCCGCTGACGGACGAGCGCCGCTTTCACGACGAGACGCCGATCGACCACCCGACCCTGGAACGGATCCTGCGCTCGATCTCGTTCATCGGACCGGCGATGAACGTGGCGCGCTTCGCCGCCCTGCGCGAGCGCGTCCACGCGCTGCCGGAGGCGCCGTCCTGGGCGCGCACGTTCGTCCTCCGATCGGGGCGTCGCCGTGGCTAGGTGGCGCTCGGGACAGCGTCCTTGGTGCCCGCTTCGCTTCGCAGGTGCTGGCGAGGCAGCGTGACCGTGAAGGTCGTGCCGTCCGCTTCGGACGACTGGCAGTCGACGGTCCCCTGGTGGGCGGCCACGATCTGGCCGACGATGAAGAGGCCCAGACCCAGTCCTTGACGCCCCCTCTCCGCCTGCTCACTCCCGCGCCGCATCGGCTGAAACAACACCGCGGCCGTCTCGGGTGGGATGGCCGGTCCCTGGTTGTGGACCTCGAGAAGGAGCGAGTCAGGGGTGCCGCCCGAGGAGACCCGGACCGATGTTCCCGGCGGACTGTAGCTGCTGGCGTTGCGCACCAGATTGGTGAGGACCTGGGCGAGACGGTCCGCGTCCCCCTCGCCCCGCCCATCGCCGGACTGCTCGAGCTGAATCTCGCGTCCGAGATGCGCCGCCTGGAGCTCGTCGACGATCTGCCGCGTCAAGGCGTGGAGATCGAGCGATTTCCTGTGGACCGGAATTCCACCTCCGATGCGGGCCTGGGTGAAATCGAGCAGGTCCCGAATCATCCGCTCGGCGCGACGGCCGGAGGAGACGATCCGAGCGGCCGTCTTGGTCTGCTTGTCGTTGAGGTCCCCGCGTTGGATGAGGACGGCGGCCGAGATGAGCATGGCGCTCAACGGATTGCGCAGGTCATGACTGACGATGCCGACGAGGTATTGCTCGAACTCGATCCGCTCCCGAAGGCTCCGATTCACCCGCGCCAGCTGCGCCTGATGGTCCTTGAGCTCGGCCAGCGCGCGAATCAACTCCTGGTTCTGCCGCCGAACCTCCTCGAACGGGCTCTCGAATCCGGGCCGGGAGAGCTCGGTTTCAATCAGGGTGAGCAGCTCGGGTGTGACTCTCGGCGCCTGCTCCGGCAGGAGCTTTCTCATCTCGACCGTCGTCCCGCGACCCATGGCGGTGTCGACCTGCAGGCCATCCATCAGTTTTTTCGAGCCGACCAGCCCCACGCCCAGGCCGGTCCGCGATCTGACCTGTCCGCCGAGGATGGCCGGCAGATTGCCGATCCCGGGACCGCTGTCGCTCACCCGAACGAAGAACGCCGCGGGCGCCTCCGCCTCGACGCTGAACTGCACCCGCCCGCCGTGCGCATACTGAAAGGCATTGCGCGCCACCTCGGAGGCCGCGGTGGCGATGCGCGTTTGGTCCTGCAGGTCGAAGCCGAACAGCGTGGCCAGCTGCCGCGCCCGCTGGCGCACCCGCACCACGTCCGGTTCGGCGCGAATCTCCAGACTGAGAAGCACCGGGCTCATCGCGCGCGCTCTCGGGCGACCACCACGACCACATCGTCCCGGCGCCGGACGAAGTCTCGGTAGAGAACGCCGGCGATCAGACTGGGGGTCTTTTGACTCAACCCCGGGTAGGAATCGAGCTCCCAGCTGTTCGAGAGCCCATCCGAATGCATCACCACGATCCCCCCGTCCGGCCAAGGATGGCCGAACTGCTGGATGTGCTCGATGGACTGCCCCGCGGTGCCGTTGTGAGAGACCAGGCTTCTGGAGCGCGCATGTGACGAGATCAGGGTCCCGGCGATGTTGCCGACTCCGGCGAAGTGGAGCTCCCGCCTTGCCCACTCGATCTCGGCGACGGCCGCCGCCGCGCCTCGCGTGCCCTGCAGAGCCACGTCGAGCGTGCGAAGAAGCGACTCCGGCCCTCCCCCCGCTTGCTCCCCGAAGGCCAGAAGGGCCTTGCCCGCGGCGGCAAAAGCGTGAGGGCCGTGCCCGAGCCCGTCCACCACCAGGATCGTGGAGAGGCCTCGACCGTCGCGCACCGCCCAGGCGTCGCCGCTCACCTCTTCCCCCTGCTTGGCCACGCAAACGGCGCCCCACTCGAGGACCGAGCCGGTCGAGCCCGCGGCGCCGTCGCCAATGCGCGCCAGGATCGCCGTGCCCTTTCCCGGCGCCGAGAAGACGTCGAAGGTCGTCGACAATCGCGCGATGGCACCGAGCCCCACGCCCCGCGAGCCTCCGGTGGAGAAGCCGTCCCGCATGCAGGCACTAACGTTCGCCATACCGGGGCCCTGGTCGAGGGCCAGGAGCTCCAGACAACAAGCCGGGGACCTCGCCCCCCACGTGCGGAGGAGCAACTCGCCGCCGCCCCCATGCTGGACCAGGTTGGTCGAGGCCTCGGTGACGACCAGCGCCACGCGTTCCGCGTCTGTCTGACTGAAACCGATCGCCTCCGCGCGGGCGGTTGCCAGCCGACGGGCGGCGCCCACCCCGCTCAGCTCGAGAACGGGGATGGACGTGGAGAGGTAACTGGCCGGCAAGGTCACGCCCATTGCGTCACCACCACGCGCGTGCCCTCGCCGGGGCGCGAGTCGACCTCGAACTCGTTCACCAGGCGCCGGGCTCCACCAAACCCCAGGCCCAGGCCGCCCCCGGTGGTAAAGCCGTTCGTCAGCGCCTGCTCGACGTCGGCAATGCCAGGGCCCTCGTCTTCGAAGGTCAGCCGAAGCCCGCGCCGCTGGCGGTCGACCAGCGTCTCCATCCGGACACTTCCGCCGCCGCCGTGGGTGAGAGCGTTGCGACCGAGCTCGCTGGCCGCCGTGACGAGCTTCGTCTGGTTCAAGCTGGAAAAGCCCAGCTCGGCCGCCCACTCCCGCACCATCTGGCGAACGAGAAGGAGATCCTTCTCCTCGCGAATGGGCAACGTTTCACGCATCACCTGACGCGTCCGGGCCTTCTCCCGACCTGGCGGCGCTCAGGAGCGCCATCCCTCGCTCCGCGTTGAGCGCTGTTCGGATGCCGGGCAGCGCGACCCCCATCTCCACCAGGGTCATGGCGACGGTGGGCCGCATCCCGACCAGCACCGTGTCGGCGTCGAGGACCTGCGACATCTGCGCGATGTCTCCCATCACCCGGGCAATGTAGGAATCCACCGTGTCCAGCGCCGAGATGTCGATGAGAACCCCGCGCGCTTTCGTCTCGGCCACGCGCTGGCAAACGTCGTCCTGGAGCGCGGTGGCGAGCCTGTCGTACATGTCCACCTGAATGGTGACCAGCAAGAACTCGCCCATGTGCAGGATGGGGATGCGTTCCATGCGGAGCCTCTACCCGTTGCCGCTCGGGCCCGAGATCGGTTTCACCGCCAGGGCTCGCTGCTTGAAGGCCACCGCCAGGGCGCCGGCCAGGGTGGATTTCGTGATGACGCCGGCCAGGTTCACGCCGAGGTGGACCATCGTCTGGGCGATTTGAGGGCGCACCCCAGAAATGATGCATTCGGCGCCCATCAAGCGCGTGGCGTTCACGGTCTTGAGAAGATTCTGGGCCGTCTGCGTGTCGACGGTGGGAACCCCGGTGATGTCGATGATGGCGAATTGCGCCTGCGTGTGGGCGATCCGCTCGAGCAGCGTCTCCATGACCAGCTGGGTGCGCTTGGAGTCGAGCGTGCCGATGATGGGGAGGCCCAGAATGCCTTGCCACAGCTCCACCACCGGGGTCGACAGCTCGAACATCTCCTTCGCCTGCCGGCCGATGATGTCTTCGCGCGACTTGATGAAGGCCTCGGTGGTGTAGAGGCCGAGCTTGTCGAGCAGCGCGGTGGCGCGCCACAGGTCCTCGGCGAGGCCGTCCAGGTCGTCGTGGCTCTGCCGCAGCCGCGTGAACAGCGGCTGTTTGAAGGAGAGGACGAAGGTGGCGGTCTCGGAGGAGGTGAAGCCCTGAATGGCCCGCGATCGACTCAGCTCATCGAGCATCTCGCGCAGAGGGGCCCACTGCGGCCCCTGGATGTGCATGAGGTCGTTGCCGCGCGCCGCGAGGCGAAGCAGCTCGAGGAACCGTCCAGACTGCTCGCGCAGGTCCCCCTCCTTCAAGAGGTCCGGCCGCGCCGTCGTGGCGGTCACCTGTTCTTCCATCCAGTCCGCCAGGATGCCGGCTTCCTGTTTCTCCAGGACCTCCGGAATCTTCGTCTTCACCTCAGTGGCCATTTCCCGTCTCCTGGTTTGAACTTCTGACCGGCCTCTCGACGGTGAAGACGTGGCGCTCGTCAGCTGGATTCTTCACCGGACCGCTCTCCGCGCCGCCGACGCCCGTGGCGCGGCCGCAGAACCGAGCGATCTCAGGCGCGGCTCGCATCGCTTCCTGCTTCTCGATGCGCGACCAGGGTATCCATCGAAGCGCGCCGAGACCACGCAGGATCACCCGAGTGGCCTGTAAGGTTTTCCCGCCGGTCAAGCGGCGGGCCCTCAGCCCCACCTCCAGCTAGGGCCGCTCTGCGCTCGGTGAAGACCACCACAGGAGATTGCCGCTTCGATCCACGCCGCCGACGATTCCGACTCGCACGCTGTCTATCATAACGGATGAATGTCTTGACCCGCGGCAAGGCAGGTGGCAAATAGAGCCCATGCGCTGCGAGGACGCCTCCTCCTCCTGTCCCTGGGCAGGGCGCCCACTCCCGGGTGCTCTGCCCGCGACGTCAACAGGAGGAATCGCATGTCCATCCCATCTCGTTCGTGGAGAGCCCGTTCACCCTATTTCCTGAGCGGGGGCCTCGCCGTGCTGTTCGGCGCGGCCCTGACCCGAGCTGCCTCCGGCACGGAGGCGGCCGCCCCGCCGCCTCTGGTGCCGCCGCCGATCACCGTACTGACATCCAAGCCAGGCGTGGAGCCCGGCCTGATCTTCGTGGCGCCCAAGCAGACCCCGCCCGGCGCGACCCAGCAAGGACCGGAGATCATCGACAACCAGGGACGACCGGTCTGGTTCCAGGCGGTGGGGGCCAACCAGCAGGCAGCGAACTTCCGTGTCCAGCAGTACCGGGGCGAGTCGGTTGTGACCTGGTGGCAGGGGATTACGGTCCCGAACAGCCCTGGCGAAGGACAGGGGGTCAATTACGTTTACGACCACGCGTACCACCAGATCGCGGTGGTGGCCGCGGGGAACGGCTATCAGGCCGACCTGCACGAGTTCCGCATCACGCCGCGCGGGACGGCGTTCCTCACGATCTACAACCACATCCCGTATGACCTCTCGTCCGCGGGCGGGCCGGCGAACGGAATCGTGATCGACGGCGTCGCGCAGGAGGTGGACGTCGCCAGCGGCAAGGTGGTCTGGGAGTGGCACAGCATCGATCACGTTCCGCTGTCGGAGAGCCAGGTGGCGGCGCCGACCTCGGCCACCACGCCCTATGACTACTTCCACATCAACGCCATCAACTGGGACGACGACGGGAACGTCTTGATCGACTCCCGCAACGCCTGGACGGCCTACAAGATCGACCGCCGCACGAAGGAGATCATCTGGCGCCAGGGGGGCAAGAGCTCGACGTTCGCGCTCACCACCGGCGACAACGGCACGCAGACCGCCTGGCAGCACGATCCCGAGTTCGTGGACAACCGCACGCTGCGCTTCTTCGACAACGAGGCGGCACCCAGCGTGCTGCCGTATTCGCGCGTGGTCTGGATCCGGCAGAACCCGCACGACAAGACCTCGACGGTGGTGAAGCAGATCGTCCACCCCGACAGGATCCAGGCCGTATCGCAGGGGAACGCGCAGGCTCTGGACCGCGGTCACACCTTCGTGGGCTGGGGCGCCACCGGCCGCTTCTCGGAGTTCGACGCCGACGGCAACCTGCTGTTCGACGCCGCCGTCCCGGCGACCGGCGGCTGGGACGACTACCGCGCTTACCGCTTCGTCTGGCACGGGACGCCCGACTCCAGGCCGACCGCCACCGCCCAGAAGAACGCCGACGGCAGCATCACCGTGCACGCCATCTGGAACGGCGCCACCGAGGTCGCGCGCTGGATCGTGATCGGCGGCGAGCGCGCCTCGGCCCTCTGGCCGCTCGGCTCGGGTGACTGGAACGGGCTCGACACCGCCATCACCTTGCAGAGCGACGCTCAGCATGTCGCCGTGGTGGCCGAGGACGCCCACGGGCGGCTGATCGGGCGTTCCACGTCGATCGTCGTCACCCCCTGACGGGCGGCCGACCGGGCACCGCACGCGCGAAGGGCCTCTCGCGTGCGGTGCGCCGGCTTCACGACGAGCCGGCGATCGTCGGCGATAATGAGGCGTGTCTGACCCAAAAACGTGGCGTCTCGAAACCTGTTCGCAACAAGCGGAGCGATAGCGTGGCCGAGGACGGAGGCCCCATCGGTTCCTGGCAGACACTGGTCATCAACTCGGGCAGCTCGTCGCTGAAGTTCGCGCTCATCGAGGCGGGCTCGGGACGGGTCAGCCAGCAGGGGTTGGCGGAGCGACTCGGCACGCAGATGGCCCGTCTCCGCACGCACGGTCGCGACGGCGAGGGCGGTGAAACCGACGCGGAGAAGGCGCTCCCCGGGGCCGGGCACGCCGAGGCGCTGGAGGAGATCCTGGCGCAGCTCGGCAGCCGGCGACCGGACGCCGTCGGCCACCGGGTGGTCCACGGAGGGGAGACCTTCTCGCAGAGCGTGGTGCTCGACGACGAGGTCGTGGAACGAATTCGCGCCTGCAACGATCTGGCGCCGCTGCACAACCCCGCCAACCTGCTGGGGATCGAGATCGCGCGCCGCCGATTTCCCACGCTGAAGCAGGTGGCGGTCTTCGACACCGCGTTTCACCAGACGTTGCCGCCCAGGGCCTTCATGTACGCCGTCCCCTACGAGCTGTACGAGCGCCATCGCGTCC
This sequence comes from uncultured Pseudomonadota bacterium, assembly GCA_963847705.1. Taxonomy (GTDB): domain Bacteria; phylum Myxococcota_A; class Polyangia; order Fen-1088; family Fen-1088; genus JADGRB01. The sequence continues at coordinate 59,808 of CAWKBC010000044.1, forward strand.
GCCGCTACGGATTCCACGGGACCAGCCACGCCTTCGTGGCGGGGGAGGCGGCGCAGCGGCTCGGCAAGCCGCTCGAGGAGCTCCAGCTGGTCACCGCGCACCTGGGCAACGGCTGCAGCGCCTGCGCGATCAAGGGCGGACGCAGCGTCGACACCACCATGGGGCTCACGCCGCTGGAAGGGCTGGTGATGGGCAGCCGCAGCGGCGACGTCGACCCGAACCTGCATCAGTTCCTGGCCGACCAGACCGGCCAATCGCTCGCTCAGATCACCGATCTGCTCAACCGGGAGAGCGGCCTCTTGGGGCTCTCCGGGACCAGCAACGACATGCGCACCCTGCTGGACGCGCGCGGCCGCGGCGACGCGCGCGCCGCCCTGGCCATCGACGTCTTCTGTTATCGGCTGGCCAAGTCGCTGCTCGGGCTCTGCGCGGCGCTCGAACGGATCGACGCGCTGGTGTTCACGGGCGGCATCGGCGAGCACGCGGCGGCGATCCGCGCCGAGACGCTGGCGCAGCTGCGCCTCCTCGGCCCGCTCGTCGACCCCGCGCGCAACGCCGCGCACGGCGCGGCGACCGCCGGCCGCATCACCGCCGATGGCTCGCCGCTGCTCTCGCTGGTGATTCCCACCAACGAAGAGCTGGTGATCGCCCGCGAGACCGCCCGCCTCCTCGATCACCCCTGATTGCGCCCAGGAGCCTTCGCCATGCCACACACGTTCTATCTGGTCCCGAGCGGAGGCGGCGTGGGCCTCACCTCACTGGCGCTGGGGTTGGTGCGGGCCCTCGACAACCGGGGAATCCGGGTGGCCTTCTTCAAACCGATCGGTCAGCCGGTCGGGCACGACACCGGCCCCGAGCGATCGACCTACTTCATCCGACGGCTCAGCCCGCTGACGCCCGCCACCCCCATCTCGCTCGAAGAGGCCGGGCGGATGATCTTGGCCCGCCGCACCGACGACCTGCTGGAACGGGTCATGCGCGACTTTCACGTCTCGGCCGGCAACGCCGACGTGGTGGTGGTCGAAGGGCTGGTGGAGATGCGAGACAGCCTGAGCGCCTCCGACCTGAACCTGCAGCTGGTCCAGACCCTGAGCGCGCAGGTCATCATGGCCGGCTCGCTGGGGCAGACGCCGGTGGCGGAGTTCGAGGCGCGGCTGGAGCTGTCGGCCAACCCCTACGGAGGCTTCGGCGGCGCACGGGTGATCGGCTGCCTGGTGAACCGGGTCCCGATCCCGCTCGCCAAGGACGGTCCAATGCGAACCGCCCTGGTGCCCGAGGTGAGCCGCGCTTCCCTGCTCAGCAAGCCCGGGCTGAACGTGATCGGGGCCGTGCCGGAGAACCCCGAGCTCAACGCCTGTCGCACCATCGACCTGGCCGAGCATCTGCAGGCGGAGACGGTCCACGAAGGGGAGATGACCACCCGGCGGGTGAAGAAGGTGACGGTGCTGGCCAACACCGTGCCCAACCTGCTGGGAGCGCTGACCCCTGGGTCGGTGCTGATCACGCCCGGCGACCGCAGCGACGTGATCCTCGCGGTGGCGATGGCCGCCGCCAACAAGATTCCCGTCTCGGGTCTCATCCTCACCGGCGGGCTCGACCCGCCGCCCGCGCTCCTCGAGCTCTGCCGGCCGGCGCTGCAGACGGGATTGCCGATCCTGAAGGTCAAGTGGTCCACGCTGGAGATCGCCACCCGCCTCGGCCAGATGAGCACCGAGGTCCCGGTCGACGATCTCGAACGGGTTCAGCGGGCGATGGACTTCGTGGCCCAGCACATCGACGCCGATTGGCTGGCGCGGCACGCGCAGGTGCCGGTGGAGACCCGGATGTCGCCGGCCGCGTTCTGCTTCCGGCTGACCGAGCTGGCGCGCGCCGCCCACAAGCGGATCGTGCTGCCCGAGGGGACCGAACCGCGCACGGTGCGGGCCGCGGCCATCTGCGCCGAGCGCGGGATCGCCCGCTGCGTGCTGCTGGGAAACCCCGAGGAGGTGAGGCGGGTGGCCGCCGCGCAGGAGATCGAGCTGCCCGACGGCCTGGAGATCCTCGATCCCGCTGTGCTGCGGGCCAACTACGTCAATCCGCTGGTCGAGCTGCGCAAGCACAAGGGGCTGACCCCGCACGCCGCGGCCGACTACCTGGAGGACAGCGTCTGGCTGGGGACGGTGATGCTGGCCCTCGGCGAGGTGGACGGCTTGGTCTCCGGCGCCACCCATTCCACGGCCAACACCATCCGCCCCGCGCTGCAGATCATCAAGACCCGGCCGGGGGCCAAGGTGGTCTCGTCGATCTTCTTCATGTGCCTGCCGGAGCAGGTGCTGGTCTACGGCGACTGCGCCGTGATCCCCGATCCCGACGCCGAGACGCTGGCCGACATCGCCATCCAGAGCGCCGACAGCGCCGCGCAGTTCGGGATCACGCCCCGGGTGGCGATGATCAGCTACTCCACCGGCGAGTCGGGCTCGGGCTCGGACGTCGACAAGGTGCGCGAGGCGACCCGGCTGGCGCACCTGCAGCGACCCGACCTGCTGGTCGACGGCCCGCTGCAGTACGACGCCGCCGCCATCGCCGAGGTCGCCGCCAGCAAGGCGCCCGGCAGCGCGGTCGCCGGGCGCGCCACCGTCTTCGTGTTCCCCGATCTGAACACCGGCAACACCACCTACAAGGCGGTGCAGCGCAGCGCCCACGTCATCAGCATCGGTCCCATGCTGCAGGGGATGCGCCGACCGGTGAACGATCTTTCGCGCGGCGCCCTGGTCGAGGACATCGTCTACACCATCGCGCTGACCGCCATCCAGGCCGACCAACCCGCGAGCGGTGTGTAGGGGCGGCTGCATGCGATTCTCCGTGCGCCACGAGACCCTCTACCAATACAGCGTCCCGGTCGTGCTCGCGCCGCATCTCCTGCGCTTGACGCCGCGAGCGGAGCACCTGATCCGGTCACGGACGTTGGTGGTGCGGCCAGAGCCCCTCGAACGTCACGAGGAATACGACGCCTACGGCAATCAGGTCGCGCGTCTGACGTTCTCGAACCAGGCCACGCAGGAGCTCAGCATCGAGAGCCGCTTCGAGCTGGAGACGTTGCCGCCACGCCCCGCCTCCGGAACCTCCGAGCGACTGCCCTGGCCCCGGCCTCCGGCCGGGGAGCTGGCGGTGTACCGACCGGGAGATGCCAGCGTCGATCCGGCCGTGCGCGCCTTTGCCTGGGAGATGGCCGCGGAGGTCGGACACCAGCCGCTGGCGTTCCTCGATCACCTCTGCCGAACCATCCATGCCCGCGCCGACAAGCAGATCCGGACGGCGGGCGACGCGCAAGCGTCCGCGGACACGCTGGCCAGCTGGCAGGGCGCCTGCCGCGATTTCACGGTTCTGTTCCTGGAGGCGGCGCGCAGCCTGGGGATGCCCGCTCGCTTCTGCAGCGGCTATCAGGCGGCCGCCGAGACGCCGGACGGCCGTCGCTATCTGCATGCGTGGCCCGAGGTGTTCCTGCCGGGCCTTGGGTGGCGCGGCTGGGATCCCACCCACGGCGTCCCCGCGGGCGAGGGGCACGTGGCGCTGTGCGCAGCCCCCGACCAGGCGGAGACCATGCCGGTGGTCGGCGGCTTCTACTTTTCTGGTTCTTCCCTCACGTCGACCCTCGACTTCGACCTGCGCATCACCACGACGTGAACGCGGCCTGACTTGACCGTGATGGTGACCGCGATTCGCCAGGCCCTGGGCCTGCAGGTGCGGTCCGCCGCATCTCTCGAGACGGCCACCCCGCGGCCTGCGCCGACCTCAGTCCTTCATTGATATCGCCGGCCTGATCCCCGAAGGTGGACGCGGATGCCGCGCAAAGGAAGTCACGCCGACGACGGTGCCGCCAAGACGCCTGCTGCGCCAAAGCGACACAGCCGCCCTGCGACCGGAGTCTCGTTTTTCGTGATGATTGCCCTCGCCTGTCTGGCGACGCTCCTGGTGATTCTCTGGACGGTCCGCACCTCCCAGGAGAAGAGAGGGCACGTGGGTCCCTCCGGCTTCCGCATGTGAGAGCGGGCCGGTCTAGAGCTTGAGCTGGCGGAGGTCCGGCAGCGCCGTCAGCTCGGTTCTCGTCGCTTCGAGCTCGACCAGCAGGCGCTCCAGCTGGCCGGCCAGCAGCTCGATCCGGAAATCACCGGGAGGACCTTTCCGACAGGTCGAGACCTTCTCCAGTCCCTTGCGCAGCAAGCCGGCCGCGGGCCGCGGCCGATGCTGCTGCAGATGGTGAAGGCCCGCGGCGATCTGGATGAGACCTTGCACGCAGAGACGCCGTCCGGTGTCGGTGTCCTCGACCTCACGCCAGACCTCTTCCCAGAGCTCGTGCGCGACAAAATAGTCCCCGCGATTGAACGCCGCCCTCCCCGGCTCCAACGCGTGGGAGTCATCCGTCGTCGGTTCAAACGGTCGCATCCGGGGAACTGTAACGCCAAAGCTTCGGACCCCGCGGCGCCGGCCCTTCGACGACGTCCTCCATGTTTCCGGTCCACCAATGGACTGGCTCCATCGAATATCTGCGAGTTGGCTCTCAGCCCGTTGCGCTCGTCCCCCTAGGATGGCGAGGGTCAACAAAACGGAGGACGACACCATGAAACGCGTATTTCACCGAAGGGCAGTGCTCACCACGACCGTCAGCGCGGTTGCGCTCGCACTCTGCGGCCTGTGGCCGCGGGCGGCGGCCGCCGAAGACACCATCAAGATCGGCGTGCTGCACTCGCTGTCGGGCACGATGGCGATCAGCGAGACGATCTTGAAGGACTTCATGCTGATGCAGGTGCGGGATCTCAACGCCAAGGGCGGCCTGCTCGGCAAGAAAGTCGAGGCGGTGGTGGTCGATCCGGCCTCCAACTGGCCGCTGTTCGCCGAGAAGGCCCGAGACCTGCTGCAGCGGCAGAAGGTCTCGGCCGTCTTCGGCTGCTGGACCTCCGTGTCGCGGAAGTCGGTGCTGCCGGTGTTCGAGGAGCTGAACGGTCTGCTGTTCTATCCGCTCGAGTACGAGGGCGAAGAGAGCTCGAACAACGTTTTTTACGGTGGATCGGTGCCGGACAACAAGGCGATCCCCGCCATTCAGTACCTGATGAGCAAGAAGGGGGGTGGGTTCAAGCGCTTCGTCCTGGAGGGAACGGACTACGTCTACCCGCGCACCAGCAACAAGATCATCCGCGCCTTCCTCAAGCACGAAGGGGTGGCCGACGCGGACATCCGCGAGAATTACACGCCGTTCGGCTACTCCGATTGGCAGACCGAGGTCTCGGCGATCCAGGCCTTCGGCAGTCAGGGGAAACCGACCGCGGTGATCTCGACGATCAACGGCGACGCCAACGTCCCTTTCTACAAGGAGCTCGGCAACCGCGGCATCTCGGCGGTCAAGATTCCCGTCATCGCTTTTTCGGTCGGCGAGGAGGAGTTGAAGGGGATCGACACGACGCCGCTGGTCGGGCACATGGCAGCCTGGAGCTACTTCGAGTCGATCGACACCCCGGAGAACAAAGCCTTCATCGACCGGTGGCACGCCTATATCAAGGATGACAAGGCGGTCACCAACGATCCGATGGAGTCCGCTTACCTTCTGTTCAACATGTGGGCGCAGGCGGTCAAGAAGGCCGGAACCACCGACGTGGACGCCGTCCGCAAAGCAATGATCGGACAGACGGTGACGTCACCGACGGGGTTCAAGGTGACCATGAACGCCAACCACCACTGCACCAAGCCGGTGATGATCGGCGAGGTGCGCAAGAACGGTCAGTTCAAGATCGTCTACAAGAGCAAGCCGATCGCCCCCAAGCCGTGGAGCCCTTACGTGCAGGACAACGGCAGCGCGAAACAGGCCCTGAAATGACCGATGAAGGTCACCCTTCAGTCCCCAGGCGGCGCCCGGGAGTTCGAGTCGCTCCCCGGCGAGAAGATCTTGCGCGCCGCGCTTCGCCAGGGGGTCGCGCTCGGCTATGACTGCGCGACGGGGACCTGCGGGAGCTGCAAGGCCCGACTGCTCGCCGGGCGTGTCGCGTGCGGGTGGCCCGACGCGCCTGGCGGGCGGCGTTGCGGCGCCGGCGAGATCCTCACCTGCCAGAGCGCCGCACGGGAGGATTGTGCGCTCGAGGTCGATCGCCTGGGGCCCCCCGAGGAGGGCCGCGCCCGGCCGGGCAGCTTGAAGGGGATCCTCCGGCATCCGCGCCTCCTGACCCACGACGTGATCTCCTTCGAAGTCGAGCTGGAGGGCCGGCTCGACTTCGCGGCCGGCCAGTTCGTGCTGCTCGAGATGCCGCACATCGACGGCGCCCGGGCCTACTCGATCGCCGGCTGGGGGGGGAAGGGAGGGCGACTCACCTTGGTGGCGAGGCGGAAGCCCGGCGGGCAGTTCAGCGAGTGGCTGTTCGGGCCGGGTGTGGACGGAGCGCCGCTGATGATCTTTGGGCCCCTCGGCCGCGCCGTCTTCGATCGGTCCGTCCGGAAGCACCTGCTCTGTCTGGCGGGCGGGACCGGCCTCGCCGGGATGGTCTCGATTCTCCGACGCGCCACCGATGACGGTCACTTCGGACGATTCGAGGCGAACCTCTTCTTCGGGGTGCGTGCAGGGAGGGACGCTTTCTACCTGGAGGAGCTGACCGCAATCCGGAAGCGGTGCCCCGACCGAATCACCGTCACGGTGGCGCTCTCCGACGAGGAGGTGCCGAGAGCGCTGAGCGCGGCTCACCCGGAGCTGGAGTTTGTCCACGGCCTCGTCCATGAGGTCGCCGGAGCGCGCATGCGGGGCCGCTTCTCGGACCTGCGGGCCTATGTCGCCGGGCCGCGCCCGATGGTGGATGCCAGCGTTCGCCTGTTGCTCCAGGAGGGCCGCCTGCCTCCCGGGGAGATCCGCCGCGACAGATTCGAATAGCGCTGCCCGATTTCGACCACCTGGAAGGAGAAGCCCGATGAGCCTCGACGAACGAATGCGTGTGATTTGCGCGGGCGGCTGCCCCGCCCCCCGATCGGGTGGAACGACGGGCGCCCCACCCTCGGAGACCGCCTGGCGGCGAATCGGCGCCGCCGCGGATGTCCCGCCCCAGGGGATGAAGGCCTTCTCCGTGGAGGGCCTGAGCGTGCTCGTCGTCGACACCGGGAGCGAGCTGGTGGCCGTCCAGTCGCTCTGTCCGCACGAGGCGATTCCTCTCGAGCTGGGCGCGGTCGAGGGCCCCACCTTGACCTGCCTCGAGCACATGTGGCAGTTCGACGTCCGAACCGGGGCGCCGCTGGGCGAAGCGACCGAGGGGCTGCGGACCTTCCCGCTGAGGAATCTGGACGGTGACCTCTTCCTCGCGGTCGAATAGACTCGGCGGGGCCCGCAGGCAGGGACGCATGGGCGGCCGCGCCGTCGGGTGAAAGATGAAGATCCCGATAGAGCTCGACCGGGCTTCCAAGACGCCGCTCACGGCCCAGCTGGCGGCGCAACTCGGCGATCTGATCCGGCAGCGGCGGATCCCCTCCGGCACGCGGCTCCCCTCGTCACGCACACTCTCCGAGCAGCTGGGGGTCGGGCGCAACACCGTCGTCCATGCCTACGAGACGCTGAGCATCGAGGGGTTGGTCGAGCCGCGCGCCGCCTCCGGCTTCTTCGCCACGCCCGAGCTGCCCGACGCGACCCCGCAATCGCTCGCGGCGCAGGGGATTGCTCCGGCGGCCCACCACCGGGCGTTTCCAGCGCCCGCGCTCGTCTCGGCGCGACAGCGGATCAACGCCACCGGCGATCACCGCTTTTGCGACTTCGTTCCCGGCCGTCCCAGCCCCGAACACTTCCCGGTCAAGATCTGGCGGCGGCTGCTCCAGGGTCGGCTGTCGTACGGGGGAGCGGCGGGAATGTCCGAGCACGGTGACGCCTGCGGGCTGCCGGCGCTGCGCGCCGCGATCGCGGAGCATCTCTCACTGAGCCGAGGAATCGTGGCCGATCCGCGGCAGGTTCTGGTGGTCGGCGGCATCCAGGAGGGCTTGAGCATCACCGCGCGCTTGCTGATCAGGCCGGGCGCCACGGTGGTCACCGAGGATCCCTGCTACCGCGACATGACTTACGCGTTCGACGCGGCGGGGGCGCGTCTGGTCGGCGTTCCGGTCGACGAGGACGGCCTGGTCACCTCACAGCTCCCCGAGCAGGGGGCCACGCTGCTTCATCTCACGCCGGGCCACCAGTACCCGACCGGCTCCACGCTCTCGGCCGATCGTCGGACCGAGGCGATCGCCTGGGCCCGGCGCACCGGCAGCTACCTCGTCGAGGACGACTATGACAGCGCCTACCAGTACGAAGGCTCGCCGATGCAAGCGCTGGCGGGAAGCGCGCCCGACTGCACCATCCACCTCGGCACGTTTTCCACCACCCTCGGCGCCGGTCTTCGGCTCGGTTACCTCGTCGTCCCGCCTTCGCTGGTGGACGCCACCCGCGCCATCAAGACGCTGCTCAACAGCGGCAACTCCTGGCTGGACCAGGCGACGCTGGCGGAGCTCTTGCGCACCGGCTGTTACCGGGCACACCTCACGCGGACCCGGGCCGCCTACAAGGAGCGGCGCGACGCTCTGCTCGCCTCCTTGCGCCGCTACTTCGGCACCGTTCAGATCAGCGGCGAGGCCACGGGCCTTCACCTCTTCTGGCGGCTGCCGGCGGGGGTGCCGGAGGCGGCGCGACTCGAGGAGCTGGCGTTGGCGCAGCGGGTGCGGATTTACTCGCTCACCTCGGCGGCGGCGCATCACCAGGCCAGCAGCACGCTGGCCCGAAGAAGCATCCTGATCGGATTTGCCGGCCTGACGCCTGGCCAGATCGATCAGGGGATCGCCCGTCTGTCCGACGTCGTCGACGACACGCTCGACAGTCACCACGACTTTCTGAACGAGCTCCTCCTCGACGATCCCCCGCTGTCGCCGGCGCGTCCGCTGCGACCGTCGCGCCGGGATGCTCGCTCTCAGCTTCGGCGACAATTCGCGGTGCGGACCGTGGCGCCGGCCCAGGCGCGCTCGCGACGCGACCACCCCCAACCGGAGATCCCCATGCCCGTCGTCCGTGGCATCTATCGCTATCCCATCAAGGGGCTCAGCCCCCAGCCGCTCCGGGGCGTAATCCTGGAAGAAGGCAGGCCGTTCCCCTTCGACCGGGTGTTCGCGATGGCCCGTCCCGGCGTTCCGATCGACGCCAACGAGCCCCGCTGGGCCAAGAAGGGTCTCTTCTTGATGCTGATGCTGGACGAGGCGCTCGCGCGCGTGCAGACCAACGTCGACGTCGAAACGATGCAGCTGACAGTGCGCAGCCGGCCGGCGGCGCACGCGACCGATCTGCCGCCCGGCGAGCCCATCTTCAGCGCGAATCTCGGCAGCGAGGAGGGGCGGCGCGCGGTGGAGGATTTCTTCTTTCGCCAGGTTCCCGGCCTGGCCGCGGCGCCCAAGCTGGTCCGCTCGCGCGACGGACACTTCATGGACAAGCCGGACAGCGTGGTCTCGTGCATCAACCTCGCCACGCTCCGCAGCCTGGAGGAGAAGTGGGGCCAGGCCCTGGATCCGCTTCGCTTCCGCGCCAACTTCTACATCGACGGGGCCAAGGCCTGGGAAGAGTTCGACTGGATCGGCAGCGACATCATGCTGGGCGACGTGCTGTTTCGGGTGGACCGCCGCAACGGTCGTTGCGGCGCGACCAACGTCAACCCCGCAACTGGCCAACGCGACCTCGACATTCCCGGCGCGCTGCGGGGATCGTTCGGGCACAAGGATCTCGGTGTCTATCTGATCGTGCGGAATGGCGGCAAGGTGGTGATCGGAGACCAGGTGACCCTGCCGGAGCAGAAAGGATCGGCGGAGCTGCCGGTGACCGGACCACGCCCATCCCCGGGGACGGGCGCCTTCATCTGTCGCGGCTGCTATTTCGTCTACGACGAGAGCAAGGGGGCTCCAGGACTGCCGGCCGGTACGGCGTTCGCCCAGATCGGAGAGGAGTGGCGGTGCCCGGACTGCGGGACCGACAAGGGCAAGTTCCGACCGTACCTCCCGCCGACCTGAGGTTGCCTCCGACCTGATGTTGCCCCCGACCTGAGGTTGCCCCCGACCTGAGGTTGCCCCCGACCTGAATGTTGCCGTCGCGACCCGCCGAAACGACGGCGCGCCGGGCGCGCCCATCAGACCGCTCCTCGAAGTGTCGTGGCGATCTCCCTGATCTTGGTTCGGACGAACTTGCAGGGCTCGTCGTCGTCGGTGGCGTTGGGCCAGAGGAGCTCGACGCGTGAGCCCTTGATGGGAAACGGGAGAGGCTTCGTCTTGAGGTGCGGCCGGGTCGCCCGGATCTGCGTGGCCACCAGCGCGGGGATCGTCGCCAGCATCGCGGTGCCGTCGATCAGCGCACCGAGGTTGGCGAAGCTGGAGACCGAGCAGCGGATCTTGCGGGTCTTCTCGAACAGGTCCTCGACGATGCCGCGCAGATCCCCGTTGTACGACACGATGACGTGGTCGCGGGAGAAGTACTCGGCCTCGGTCAACCTGCGCAGCCGCGCGTGGCGTGGGTCGTAGAGGCAGGTGAACCCTCCGTAGAACAGCGGCTCGCGCCGGATCATGGCCGGCAGCTCGTCGGCCACGGTGACCGCGGCGGCCAGCCCGGCGCCGAGCGCGGCCGCCACGGTGCGGAACTGGACCGGGATGGCGACGACGCGCATCCGCGGCGCCTCTCGTTCCAGCGCCCGGAGCAGCGGCGGCAGGAGCCAGAGCTCGGCCGAGTCCGAGAGACCGAGCCGGAGCGTGCGATCGTTGGTGGCGGGGTCGAACGTCGGCGGCATCAGCGCGGCGTCGACCAGCCGCTGCAGGTGGACCTCGAGCCCGGCGCGCAGGCGTTCACCGCGGCTGGTGAGGACCAGGCCGCGGCCGCTCCGCGCGAACAGAGGCACACCGACGCTCGTGGTCAGCCGGCGCAGCGCCGCGCTGACCGCCGGCTGGGTCATGTAGAGACGCTGCGCCGCCTCGGTGACGCTGCCGCTCTCGGCGACCACCGCGAACACCCGCAGGAGGTTGAGGTCGAGATCGCGTCCATAAATCTTGGGCATGAATCGCATGCATCCTATTCACTGGAGCGCCGTGAGGCGAGTGCGCAGACTTACCGCATGACCACCACGACGAAGACACCGACATCGACCGCAGAGACATCGAAGACGACCTCCCGGACCAAGCTGGGCTCTTCCGGGCCCGAGGTCTTCCCCTTCGCGCTCGGCTGCATGGGAATGGGGGCCGGCAGCTTCTACGGCAACAGCGACGAGCAGGAGGCGATCGCCACGATTCACGCCGCGCTCGAGCGTGGCGTGAGCCTCATCGACACCGGCGACTTCTACGCCATGGGGAAGAACGAGCTCCTGGTGGGTAAAGCGCTGGCCGGCGGCTGGCGCGACAAGGCCCTGCTCAGCGTCAAGTTTGGCGGCCTGCGCGGTCCCGACGGCGCCTTCCTCGGCCACGACGCGCGGCCGGCGGCGACCAAGAACTTCCTGGCGCACAGCCTCTCCCGCCTCGGCGTCGACCACATCGACATCTATCGCCCGGCGCGCCTCGATCCCGCCGTCCCCATCGAGGAGACCATCGGCGCGATCGCCGACATGGTGAAGGCGGGCTACGTCCGCTACATCGGCCTCTCGGAGGTGGGCGCCGAGACCATCCGCCGCGCCGCCAAGGTCCACCCGATCTGCGATCTGCAGATCGAGTACTCGCTCGTCAGCCGCGGCCCGGAGGCGACGATCTTCCCCGCGCTCGCCGAGCTTGGCATCGCCACGACGGCCTACGGGGTGCTCTCGCGCGGTCTCCTCACCGGCAGCAAGCCGACGGGCGCGGGCGATTTCCGGGCGCATCTGCCGCGCTTCGCAGGCGACAACGGCGAGAAGAACCGCGCGCTGGCGCAATCGCTGGCCCGCCTGGCCGCCGACAAGGGGGTCAAGCCGGCCCAGCTCGCCATCGCCTGGGTCCGGGCCAAGGCGCTGGCCCAGAAGGTCACGCTCATCCCCACCATGGGCGCCCGCAACCGGACCCAGCTCGCCGACGCGCTGGCCGGCCTCGACATCACCCTCACGGCGGCGGAGGTGGCGGCGCTGGAAGCCGCGGTGCCGGCAGCCGAGGTCGCCGGCACCCGCTACGCCGCCCCGTTGATGACGACGCTCGACAGCGAGAGGTGACGCCGCGGCTCCGTGAGGTCGCCGGGGGCCGGGTCGCCGGCGCTTCAGCGCGGATCGGCGGCCAGGACGAACGGGCGCAGCCGGTGACCGTCGAGATCGGCGACCACGAAGGTGAACCCGAAGTCCAGGCGGGTCGGCTCCTGCACCACCTCGAGCCCGAGCTTGGTCCAGGCCGCATAGGTCGCGCGCAGGGCCGCTTCGTCGGGGAGCGAGAACGAGAGCTCGACGCCGCCGGCGAGCCGCGGGACGGGCTTCATCCCGTCTGCCGCCCACAGCCCCAGCTTGAGACCGGTCGGCAGCACGTAGAGCACGAAGGTCGCGGAATTCTCGACCGGTTTGAGGCCCAGGAGCTGATCGTAGAGCTCGGCGCTCCGGCGCGGGTCCTTCACGGCGAGCAGCAGGTAGTCGAGGTCGGGCATGGTGTCTCTCCTTGCGGTTGGTGGAGACAACCTAGCGGGCGGCCGTGTCAGTTCTTGTCAGCAGCGGACCTGTCGCCCGGGGACCCTCCCTGGCCCTCGCTCTGCCGCCACTCCGCCAGCAAGGTGGCGCGCCCGCGCGGGTAGCGGGCGGCGGTGACCTCGAGCTTCGTGACCCGGTCGAGACGAAAGTGGCGATAGCCGCGCCGTCTCTCGCACCAGGCGACGACGACGCGGGCCCGTTCGAAGAATCCGATCGCGAACGGCCAGATGGTGCGGGTCGTCCGGCGCCCGTCGGCGTCGCGGTAGGAGATCTCGAGCTTGTGCTCGCGACGGATCGCTTCGCGGACGAGCCCCGTGTCCACGGTGTCGATGTGCGGCGTGGCGGGTCCGACCAGGAGCGTGGCCGCTTCCACCTCCCGGCGGAGCTCGTCGGGCAGCACGGCCGCGATCTTGGCCAGGGCGTCCCGCCCGGCGGCCGCCAGGCCCCTGTCGTCCGAACGGAGCGCGACCCAGCGGGAGCCGAGCACCAGCGCCTCCAGCTCCTCGACCGAGAACATCAGCGGCGGCAGGGTGAAGCCCGGGCGCAGAACGTATCCGATCCCGGGCTCACCCTCGATCCCCGCGCCCTGTCCGCGCAGGGTGGCGATGTCACGATAGAGCGTGCGGAGGGAGATCCCCAGCTCGGCGGCCAGCGCGGCACCGAGGACCGGGCTGCGGTGGCGCCGCAGGATCTGCAGCAAATCGAGAAGGCGTTCCGTTCGAGACATGTCGCCCGCACTCAGGGGCGGGCGACCGAGCGTAGCAACTTTCGGTCGCAATTTTCTGTTGACCGTATCCAGGCGAATGGTTATATAACTTATCAGTTACACAACCTGATGGTTACAAGCACATGACGGCCGACCACCTCACCGCCACCTTCGCCGCCCTCGCCGATCCCACCCGCCGCGCCATCCTGGCCCGCCTGTCGCGTGGCGAGGCCAACGTGACCGAGCTGGCGAGGCCCTTCGACATGTCGCAGCCGGCGATCTCCAAGCATCTCAAGGTGCTGGAGCGGGCCGGCCTGATCTCGCGCGGCCGCGACGCCCAGTCGCGCCCCTGCCGCCTCTCCGCCAGCCGCCTCAGGGAGGCGACGGAGTGGATGGAGCGCTACCGCAAATTCTGGGAGCAGAGCTTCGATCGTCTGGATGACTTCCTGGTGGACCTCAAAAAGGAGAAGAGCCGTGGAAACAAGTAACTCTCGAAGGGAGGCGTCGGCCGGACGCCCGCCCGAGCTGCGCATGACCCGGGTCTTCGACGCGCCCAAGAGTCTGGTCTTCGAGGCCTGGACCAAGGCGGAGTACCTCTCCCGCTGGTTCACGCCGGCCCCGCTCACCACGCAGGGCTGCGAGCTCGACTTTCGCCCCGGCGGCGTCTTTCGCCTGACGATGCGCACACCCGAGGGCGTGGAGTTCCCGATGGACGCGCGTTTCACCGAGATCGTCCCCGACGAGCGCATCGTCTTCGCGGCCACGGTGCACGGCGATCTGAAGATCCTCACGACCGTGACGTTCGCGGAGAAGGACGGCCAGACGACGCTCACCGCGCATCAGGTCTACTCGCACGAGTCCGAGGCCACCCGCGGCGCGAACGCGGGCTGGACGCTGACACTGGCTCAGCTGGCCGCGTACCTCCGCGGAAGAGAATCGCGCCCGCGCTGAAGCGCGCTCAGAAGTACCCGCTGGCGGCGATCGCGTCGACGGTCACCGTGGCCATGATGGCGGCGCCCGCGGGCGTGGGATGGACGCCGTCCGAGCTGTCGACCGTGTTCGTCGGATCGAAGCTGCTGTCGTAGTGGTCGATGATGGTGATGGGCGACGACGCGGTGGAGTTCGATGACGCCCAGGCCGGCGTGAGCGCCGCCGCCAGCGCGGCGACGTTCGGGAGGCAGCTGCCGCACCCGCTCGGGTCGAGCTTGATGATCTTCGAGACGAAGAAGATGACCTCGGGGTTCTGCTTGCGGAACTCGGCGATCACCGCCAGGTAGGCCGAAAGGATGGTGGGGGTGGCGATCCCATCCCAGACGTCGTTGGTGCCAAAGTGCATGAGGACGATGTCGGGCTTTTCGGCCGCCCAGGTTTGCAGCTCGGCGTAGCTTCCGCAGCCGCTGCTCTTGGTGCAGGCGCTGCGGGTGTTGTTCTGCGGCAGGTACGTCACGCCATAGCCGGCGTGCCCTTCGTCTTTCACGCTGGCGGGAGCACCGCTTCCGCAGGACTGGTTCGTCGTCACCGTTCCGACGAACTGAAAGTTCGTGTGATTCCCCGCCATCAAGCTCTCGTAGGTGATCTGCGGGTAGCAGGTGGTCCCGGTGACGGAATCGCCAAGCGGCATCACCTTCCAGACACCCGAGTGCATCGAGCCGGCCGTCCCACCCGAGCCGCCGGTTCCGGGCATCCCCGCCTTCCCGCCAGCCCCGCCCGTCGCCGTCCCGGCGGTCCCGCCGGTCGCAGTGCCGCCGGTCCCGCCGCCCATGCCCTTGCTTCCAGCCGCGCCCTTGGCACCGGCGGCGCCTCCAGCCCCGCCTGTGGCGGAAATCCCTCCGGTCCCGGTCGCTCCGCCCGTCGACGGCGCGCCGCCGGTCCCGGTTGCTCCGCCGGTTGAAACCACGCCGCTGCTCCCGGTCAGGCCGCCGGTCGCGGTCACGCCTCCGGTCCCGACGGCGCCGCCGGTGCTCGTGGCCCCCCCGGTGCTCGTCGCGCCGCCCGTCCCCAATGACCCGCCGCCTCCCGAACCACCGTCCGACGACCCGCCGCCACAGCCTGCCATCAGCGCAGCCAGGCCGATGGTGAGAACGCAACGGCGATCGAGACGAGATGTCATGGTGGGGGCCTCCGTGAGACGAGAGTGTCGGGCGCGTCGAACCGAAGCTCCAAAGGGCGGCGCCACCCACAAACCTTCAAACGAAAGGTGACGCGCCGAGGCGCTCCCCGGGATAGCCTCACGCCCGTCGCATGTGCGGAATCTGTGTCGTGGTCAGCGATGTCGGCGCCGTCGAGCCCGAGCTGCTCCACGGGATGTGCGAGCGCATGATCCACCGTGGTCCCGACGCGGAGGGGCTCCACGTCGATGGGCGGGTCGGCCTGGGGATGCGGCGGCTCAGCGTCGTCGACCTGCCGGGGGGTCAGCAGCCGATCTTCAACGAGGATCGGTCGATGGCGATCGTCTTCAACGGCGAGATCTACAACCACCGCGAGCTGCGCGCCGAGCTGGAGGCGCGCGGGCACACCTTCGCCACCAACTCGGACACCGAGGCGATCCTGCACGCCTACGAAGAGTACGGCGCGGCGGCGGTCACCCGCCTGCGCGGGATGTTCGCCTTCGCCATTCACGAGCGGAGGAGCGGGCGCGTCTTCCTGGCGCGCGACCGACTGGGGATCAAGCCCCTGCACTGGGCCGAAGCGGGCGGGCGATTCTACGCGGCCAGCGAGCTGAAGAGCCTGCGCGATCTCCCCGGCCTGTCGCTGACGCTCGACGAGGTGGCGGTCGATCAATACTTCTCGCTGCTTTACGTCCCGGCGCCGCGGACCATCTTCCGCGAGCTCAAGAAGCTGCCGCCCGGCCACCTCCTGGTGAAGGACCCGGGCCAGCCAGCGGTGGTCCACCGCTACTGGCAGCTTCACTCGCGCCCCGATCCCGGGCGGTCGGAGGCCGACTGGGTCACGGACGTGCGGCACGGTTTCGACGGCGCCGTCGCCAGTCACCTCGGCGCCGACGTGCCGCTGGGGGTCTTTCTCTCGGGCGGCCTCGATTCGAGCGCGCTCGTCGCCTCCATGTCCAGGGCGGCCGCGGGGCGCATCAAGACCTTCTCCCTCGGTTTTCCCTCCGAGTACGCCGCGTTCGACGAGCGTCCGTTCGCACGGCAGGTCGCCACCCGGTTCGGGACCGACCACCGGGAGATGGAGGTCGCGCCCGACATCGGCGAGGCGATCCAGGCGCTCGCCCGGATCTTCGACGAGCCGATGGGTGACTCGGGGGCCGTCCCCAACCTGCTCGTCTGCCGGATGGCGCGGCAGCACCTGACCGTCGCGCTCTCGGGCCTGGGGGGTGACGAGCTGGCCGGCGGCTACCAGCGCTACCTCGGCGTCACCGTCGCCGAGTGGTACCGGAAGATCCCCGCCTTCTTGCGCAACGACGTGGTGCGACGGCTGGTCGACCTCATCCCCGAGTCGCGCGCGGGCGGGCGGGGGATCGACCGGGCCAAGCGGTTCGTCCGGTCGAGCGAGCTCCCTTACGTCGAACGGTTCTTCGCCTTCTCGAGCCCGCTCGACCGGACGCGGCGCCAGGCGCTCTACCAGCCGGGGCTGCGGGCGCGGGTGGCGCTCGATTCGGCGCTCGGGCGCATGCAGGCGCTCGGCGCCGAGCAACCCCACGCCGATCTGCTCAACAAGCTCCTCTGCATCGATCAGCAGACCTACCTGGTCGACGATCTGCTGACCGTCGCCGACCGCACCAGCATGGCGGTCTCGCTGGAGGTCCGGGTCCCCTTCCTCGACCACCCCTTCGTCGAGCTGATGGCGGCCGTCCCCGGCAGGCTCAAGATCCGGAGAGGTGAAAAGAAGTACCTTCTCAGGCGCGCGCTCGAGGCCGATCTGCCGGCGGAGATCCTCCGCCGCAAGAAGGCGGGGTTCAGCCTGCCGCTGGCGCGCTGGATGCGCGAGGATCTGCGCGGGATGGTCGACGAGCTCCTCGCCCCCGAGAAGCTTCGGCAGCAGGGGTGGTTCGAACCGTCGGTGGTGGAGACGCTCAAGGCGGAACACCGCGCTCGCCGCCGCGACAACAGCACCGTGCTCTGGGCACTGATGATGTTTCAGCTCTGGGCGCGGGAGTGGTCCCGGTGACGGTGATCGCCGCGGTCGTCTTTTGGCTGTCGCTCGCCGCGGTGGCCTGGACCTACGCCGGGTATCCGCTGTTGCTGCTGGCGCTCGCCCGCCTGCGCCCGCGGGCGCGCCGCGCGCGGCCCCAGAGCCAGGGCGCGCCGCCCGAGCCGGTGGTGACCGTCATCATCTCGGCCTACAACGAAGAGAAGGCGATCCGCGAAAAGCTGGAGACCACGCTGGCACTCGACTACCCCGCCGACAAGCTGGAGGTGATCGTCGCGTCCGACAGCTCGACCGACGGGACGCACGACATCGTCCGCGAGCTGGCACCGCGCGGCGTGCGTCTGCTCGTCCTGCCCGAGCGCGCCGGCAAGACCGCGGCGCAGAACCTGGCCGCCGCCTCGGCGAAGGGCGAGGTGCTGATCTTCACCGACGCCACCACCGCGCTCAGGCGCGACAGCGTGCGGCAGCTGGTCGCCTGTTTCGCCGACCCTCGCGTCGGCTGCGCCGGCGCCGAGCTGGAGTACGTCTCCCAGAGCGGAAGCGCCGTCGGCCAGGGGGGCGGCCTTTACTGGCGCTACGAGAAGCGGGTCAAGGAGCTGGAGGCCGAAGTGAGCACGCTCATCGGCGTCTCGGGCTGCCTCTACGCCGTGCGGGCCAGCACCTATCGGCCGATCGAGCCCGATCTGATCAGCGACTTCGTCATCGCCGGCGACGTCTTCCAGCGCGGCTTCATCACCGTCTACGGCGGCGGCGCCGTCTCGTCCGAACGGACGCACGAGGAGACCGGCCAGGAGTTCGAGATGCGCGTGCGGGTGATCGTCCGCACCATCAACGCGCTGGTCCGGCGCGCCCGGATGCTGAACCCGTTTCGCTACGGGTTCTTCTCGTTCCAGCTCTTCAGCCACAAGGTGCTCCGCTACCTGGTCCCCGAGCTGCTCCTGGCCATCTTCGCCAGCGGGCTCTGGCTCGCCCTCCGCGGGGGTGCCCCCGCGCCGGTCTACCAGGTGATCACCGTCGCGCAACTGGCGCTCTACCTGGCCGCGGCCCTCGGATGGGCGCGCCAGACGCTGGGGCTGCGACTGCCCCTCGTGCACGTCCCGTTCTACTTCGTGGTGGTCAACCTGGCCGCGCTCTGGGCGCTGGTGCTCTACCTGCGCGGCGAGCGCAGAGTGATCTGGACGACGATCCGTTGAGAGCGGCGTTGCTCACGATTCGCTGATTTGCCAACTTGATCGTTGGCAACGGCCACAACTGAGTTGGCGATCTTTGCGCGAATACGGCGTCCGCACGGGTCCGCGCCCTGGCCCGTCCGTTGCTATTTCGCCTCCCCGAGATCCGTCACGAGGAGGCCATCCCATGAACCGTCTGGTCGTTTCGTCGTCGAGGTGTTGGCGCGCTGTTCGGTGGGTCGGCCTGGCTGGCGCCGGAGCTTCGCTCTGGGCCTGCACCTCTCGCACCCTGGAGGCGCCCACCGTCGCCTCCAGCGTGACGGAGAACTGGACCGTCACCCAGAAGATCAACAACAATCTCGATCTCCTCTTCATGGTCGACAACTCCTCCTCCATGACGGCGATGCAGCAGAAGTTGCTGACGCAGCTGCCGAACTTCCTGAGCTTTCTGCAGAAGCTCCCGGTCACACCCAACCTCCACATCGCCGTCGTCTCCTCCGACATGGGGGCCAAGAGCGACGTCGACATCATGTGCTCGCCGCTCGGCAACCAAGGAGAGTTCTTCTCTCAGCCCGAGGGGACCTGCACGGCCACCACCCTCACGGCCGGCGACACCTTCATCTCCGACGTCGACGGCGTCGCCAACTTCACCGATCCCATCGCCTCGGTGTTTCAGTGCATCTCGCTCCTGGGCGCCAGCGGCTGCGGCTTCGAGCACCAGCTGGCCTCCATCGACCGCGCGCTCGGCGCCGACGGTCTCGGACCGCCCCCCTCCCAGAACGCCGGGTTTCTACGGTCCGACGCCTACCTGGGCATCGTGATGCTCACCAACGAGGACGATTGCTCGGCGCCCGCCGACACCACGATCTACTCGCTCAACGGAGCTCCGCAGAGCATCACCAACCCCGACGGTCCCATCGGCAACTATCGCTGCAACGGCGGCCCCCGTGGCGGTCACCTGTGCGAGGACCTCAACGCCGGAAGCGCGAACATGGGCTACGCGACCCCGCCTCTGACCCCGCCGCAGGACGCGACCGGCAACCCGCCGATCCTTCCGCTGGCCAACTGCAAGGACAACGAGAGCGGCTCCAGCGCTCTCATCCCGGTCAGCCAGTTCGTCAGCGACATCAAGGCGCTGAAGGCCGACCCCGACAACCAGATCCTGGTGGGCGAGATCATCGGACCGGCGGCACCCTATTCCGTCACCTGGTCCCCCATGGTGACGCCGACGGGGGCCTCGGAGAACTGGCCGGAGGTCATGCACTCCTGCGGCGCGGCCGGCGGCGACGACGTCAACCCGGATCCCTCGACCCAGACGGTGGGCGACGGAAGCTTCGGGGATCCGGGCGTCCGGGAGACCGAGTTCGCCAACGCCTTCCCCAACAGCATCGTGGGATCGATCTGCGACGGGGACTACTCCCAGTCCATGACCGCGATCGCCGCCAAGATCGGCCAGTTCTTCACCCCCCCCTGCATCGACAGCAAGCTGCAGAACGACGCCATGGGAAATCCAGACTGTTCGGTGATCGAGAACCTCACCGACGCCAGCGGCAATCAGAGCCACGTGGCGATCGAGAACTGCAACGAGAACGGCAACACGCCCCCCTGCTGGACGCTGGTGCCCGGAATGATGGGCTGCACGGGCCAGTCGCTGCAGGTGAACGACAGCGCCGCCAACATGATGGCGGCCAGCGAGAACAGCACGATCAGCTGCTCGCTCTGCATGCCGGGCGTCGCCGCCCCCGGCTGCTGAGCCCTACCCGTGATGGCCGCCGGGCTCGTGGAGGTGTCCGTGGGTCAGCTCCTCGGGCGTCGCGTCGCGGACGGCCACCACCTCGACGTCGAAGTGGAGCTTCATCCCTGCCAGCGGATGGTTGAGATCGACGGTGGCGTAGTCGCCGCGGAGGGCGGTGACCGTGGCGATCTGGGCTCCCTCCGACGTCCTGAGCTGAACCTGCATCCCGACCGTCACCTTCTTGTCGGAGAGCTTTCGCAGCGGGACGTTGCGGACGTTCTTGTCGTCGCGCAGGCCGTACCCCTCCTCGGGGGTCAGCGTCACCTGCACCGACTCGCCGGCCGCCTTCCCGGCGAGCGCCTTCTCCAGCCCGGGGACGATGCTCCCGACGCCGTGAAGGTAGCCGAGCGGCTCACGGCCCTTCGAGCTGTCGAGGACGGTGCCCTCGTCGTCCTTGAGCGTGTAGTGGATGGTGACGGCTTTCTGGTCGGCGATCTGCATGATGTTCGGCCGAAGAGCGAACCACCACCCGCCACCGGATGCAACCACTCCGTGCGACCGCTCACCGAGGGCGAGAGCGCCGGGTTTCAAGCTCTGCCTCTGGAGCTGTCTTTGCTGCCAGCTCTGCCCTGGTTGACTGAAAGGAAATTTCGCCGACTCGTCGAAGAAACTTCCAGTCCCTTCGGTGGCGATCGCGCGCCGGGGCCGGATTCGGCGCCCTGCGCGAGGGTACATCTGTTGCAATCGAATCGAGCCGGTGCCGGATCGCGACCGTCGCGCGCCCCCACGTCATGACGGTTCAAAACGAAGGCGTCCGTGGGTTCGTGAGTTGGACCACGCCCGCCGAGATCGTGTCGGTGGTCCACCGTCGGTGGACCCGTGGAGATCTGCTCGCGGCTCGCCTCACGGGAGAGGCGCTGTTTCCCATGGTGTTGCCGCTTCGGCGGCCGCATTCGTCCCTGGTCGGAGATCGATTCGCGGAGCTGCAGCGCTGGATTCGCACCCTCGAGGGGGAGAGTCGGGAATGCCGCGGGTCCGGATACGGCATCTGCTGGGTGGAGGTCGAGAGCCGGAGGGCGGGCCGCGTCAGGATCCCCAGCGCGGTGGTCATCCCGTCCGCGGAGGACGCCTTCCAGCTGATCGGCAAGCAGACGCAGGCCGCTCGTTTCGAGACGCTGGCGCGTCGGACGCTCAAGCTGTTCCCGCAGCTTCGGGGCTGGCTGAGCAAGAACTCCTTGCGGGCCCTCAGATCGGCACAGCAGTGGGACCACCTCATCACGCTGGTGGCCTGGTTCGAAGCGCACCCTCGGCCGCAGGTCTATCTGCGGCAGATCGACCTTCCCGGCGTCGACGTGGCCTTCATCGATGAGCATCGAGCCCTCCTCGCCGACCTGCTGAACGAGGTTCTGCCCGACCAGGCCATCGATCGCGGCGCGACCAACGTCCGGGAGTTTGAACGACGCTTTGGGCTCCTCTCCGCCCCGCCCCCCATCCGCCTCAGAATTCTCGACTCCCGGCACGCGATCAACGGGCTGACGGACATCACCGCCTCAGCCGCGCAGCTCGCGAACCTCCCCCTGCCGACCGCCAGGATCTTCGTGACGGAGAGCGAGATCAACGGGCTGGCCTTCCCCGAGACGGCAGAGAGCGTGGTCCTGTTCGGCTTTCGGTACGACGACGACCGCCTGGCTGAAGTGCCCTGGCTGCGCGACCGGCCGCTTCATTACTGGGGCGACATCGGAGTGCGCGGCTTCGCCGGCCTCGACCGGATGCGGGCGTCGTTCCCCCAGACCGTCTCCTTCCTGATGGACCGGGGCACCTTCCTCGCTCATCAACGCTCCTGGGTGACGGTCCCCGACGACGAACGAGCGGCGAGAGACCTCAGCCGACTGTCGCCAGACGAGCTCGCGCTCTTTCACGATCTCGTCGACGGCCGCTTCGGAGCCGGCGTCCGCCTCGATCAGGAGGACGTCTCTTATCGCTGGCTCCGTCGGACGCTGGAACGGCTTCAGCTTCCTTGATTGCGAAACGAAGCGTCGCCGTTGCAAACGACAATGCGCGTCCGTGATTTGCGTTAACGGCGCGCGCTCACTCGTCCAGTGGCAGCGCGAATGAACCACAAGAACCTTTTCCTCGAGGACGAAAGAAGCTTTCACCCGCGGCGGAGATCTCCCTGGGTTCGAGGCGAGAAATCGCCTCCGGCGCGAGGGTACGTTGGTTGCACCGCCGAAACGACATGCCCCCATTCAAGTCGCTTGTACGCCTGCTTCGTTGGTTCTGTTTGGCCGGAGCTCTTGCAATGCTCTGGGCCTGTACGTCGCGCACGCTGGAAGCGCCGCAGATCACGCCCACCGCGACGTTGACGACGAACTTCACACAGAAGATCAACAACGAGATCGACATTCTGTTCATGATCGACGACTCCTCCTCGATGACGTCGATGCAGCAAAAGCTGCTCCTCCAGCTTCCCACGTTCATGCAGGTGCTGCAGAACCTGCCGACAGGCTTGCCCAGCCTTCACGTGGCCGTCGTGTCGCAGGACATGGGAGCGCCGAGCGACGTGCAGGACGCCATCTCCTGCACCAGGATGGGAAAAGACGGCGTGTTTCAGTTCGCTCCCGAAGGAGCGTGCACCGGGACCACGCTCACCGCCGGAAGCACCTTCATCTCCGACGTCGACAACATGCCGAACTTCACCGATCCGATCGGGACGGTGTTCCAGTGCATCGCCCTCCTCGGCGCCAGCGGCTGTGGCTTCGAGCACCAGTTGGCGGCGATTGACCGAGCGCTCGGGTCCGACGGGCTCGGCCCGGCGCCCTCGCAGAACGCCGGTTTTCTTCGCCCTGAGGCCTACCTGGGCATCGTGATGCTCACCAACGAGGACGACTGCTCCGCCCCGGACAACACGACCATCTACTCGCTGAACGGATATCAGCAGAACATCGCCAACCCCGACGGACCGATCGCCAATTACCGGTGCAACGGCGGGCCGCGCGGCGCGCACTACTGTCAGGACCCCAACAGCGCGAACCCCACGGCCTACGCGACGCCGCCGCTCAATCCGCCTGCCGACGCCACGGGCAGTCCGCCCCAGCTGCCCCTCGTGGATTGCGAGGACAACGAGAGCGGTTCGAGCGCGCTCACGCCGGTGACCCAGTTCATCTCCGACATCAAGTCGCTCAAGACGGACCCCGACAATCAGATTCTGGTCGCCGGAATCATCGCCCCTCCCACGCCATACACCGTCGAATGGGTGCCGGAGTCGGGCGGAGAGGACACCCAGCCGGGCGAGCTCTGGCCCCAGGTCGAGCACTCCTGCGGCGCGCAGGGTGGCGACGACGTCAACCCAGCATCGAGCCAATTCACGACCGACGGAAGCTTCGGGGATCCGGGCGTGCGGGAAGCCCAGTTCCTGGCGGCATTCCCCAACAGCGTCCAGGCGTCGATCTGCGATCCCAGCTACGCCGCCTCCATGACCGCCATCGCCACCAAGCTGGGCCAGCTCATCACTCCGCCCTGCATCACGGGGAAGATCCAGAACGACCCCATGGGCCAGCCGATGTGCTCGGTCATCGAGCACCTGACCGACGCGCAGGGGAACGAGATGGATCTCGCGATCCAGAACTGCGGCGAGAACGGCAACAGCTCTCCCTGTTGGTCGCTGGCGTCGGGCGGCATGGGGTGCGCGAACGGCGCGCAGCTCACCGTCACCGACACGACGAACGCCAACGCGGCGAGCGAGAGCAGCACGGTCAGCTGTTCAATCTGTCTGGCCGGCTCGACCCAGCCGGGGTGCTGAGCAAGCCGCTGCGGCCGGCAAGCAACGCGCTCAGCCGAGCATCTCAGGGGTTGCGGGCGCAGTCGTCGGTGACGGCGATGGGCGCGCTGAAGTCGACGACCTCGAAATCGTCGACGGTGATCGCCGAGAACGACAGCGCGGTGACGCCCTGGTCCGACCACTTGGCGGTCGACGTCCGGTCGTCCGCGAAGGTGAGCGGGATGGTCCCGCCATCGGAGAGGAGCATCCCGAACTTCTTCATCGCCGCGATGATCACCTTCTCCGAGGCGTTGTAGCTGGAATCGTCGAAGGCGGCCTTCAGGCGGAAGCGCACACCGTAGGGGGGCGCGTTGGCGTCGGGGCTGCTCGGGCTGCCGGCATGCGAGGCCGGGTGAACGTAGGTGGCCTTCCGCATGTACGGGTTGGGGAGAATGAAGCGGATCGCGTGGTTGACCGCGCCGGCCGCCACCTCATCGGCCGTGGGGAGCAGCGCGGCGATGGGAAATCCGCCCGCGTCCGCCGAGGTGCACTGATCGCCTCGCTCGTTGTCGGGGTAGGTCTTGGTGAGGTCCCAGATGAACGCGCCGAGAGCGTAAATCCCGCTGCCCTTCTGGGTGGCGTTGTAGAGCTCGTAGAGCCTTTGCTGGCCGGTCTCGACGACCAGGATGTGGCAGTCGCCCTGCCCGTCGGTGTTGTACGACGTGTCGCAGGTGTAGCTGGTGCTCCCCTCGGCGTTGCCGTTGGCCGGGATCGGCATCTGCAACGGAACTGGATCGCAATCGGGCCCGCCGTAGCAGTACGCGTATCCGCCCGGCATCGGCCCCTCGATGGTCTCGCGCGGCGTGGACGAATCCGCGAAGAAGAGCGGGATCGAAAAATCGATCTGCAGCCGCCCGCCGCCCCATCCGCCCGCCTTGTCGAGCGCCCCGATGATGGCGTCCGAGCTCGCGTCCTTGGTGAGACCCGAAACGTCCTTGGTCCAGGGCTCTGGCTGCGTGAAGAGGCCGCCCACCTCGCCCGCGGCCCCGCCGCTGCCGGTGGCGCCATCGGGCCCGGTGTTTCCGCCCGTCCCTTTGCTGCCGCCGGTCGCGGTGCTCCCGCCGCCCCCGATCGTTCCGCCGCCGGCGGCGCTCGATCCGCAGCCCGCCGCCAGGACCCCCGCCAGCAGGTACGACGTCCAGCGACCTCCACCCATCATCGCAATTTCGGCTGATCCCGCCCGGTCCTTGACCGGCGCGGGCGCGCTGGCGTCGTGCTTTTCTTGAGCCGCCGCCCCCGGCGCGGGGGACCTCCTTTGCAACGCACGATCCTCGTGGCCTTCGAAACCAGGGGCAGCTCCGAGGAACGCTGCCCGGAGGATTCGGCATGGCGCGCGAAACGATCCGTTGGATAGGTCTGCTCGGTCCACTCACGCTGGCGGCCAGCCTCGGCTGCGCAAATAGCGACTCCGGGGCGGGAAGCACGGGCGCGGGCGGCACGAGCACGACCGGCAGCGGAGGGAGCTCCGCGACCGGGACCGGCGGTGGAACCGCAACCGGCGGCGCGACGGGCGCCACCGGCGGGAGCAAGGGGACGGGCGGCGTGGGCACGACCGGGAGCGGCGGAAGCAGCGTGGGGACCGGCGGCACCGGCGCGGGAACCGGTGGTGCAACCGCGACGGGCGGCGGCACCGGCACGGGCGGTGCGACGGGCGGCAGCCAGGGGACCGGCGGCGCCGCGACCGGCGGCAACACCGGCACCGGCGGTGCGGGGGGAGCGCCCGGGACGGGCGGCAGCGCCGGAGGCGGCAGCGGATCGTCCGACTATCCTTATTGCAACTACGGCAGCGTCCCGAGCGGTACGGCGCCGGCGGCCTGGAACGACACGCCGACGCTGACGCCGATCGGCACCAATCCGTACGGCAAGCCGACGAACACCATGGCGGTCGGCTACATCCTGCTCAGCTCGGGTCCGACGCTGCCAACGGGCGTGACCACCGCGCTCGAGATGTCGTCGCTGATGCGGATCAACGCCGACCTCGAGTACGTGACGCAGTTGACGTACACCCACCTTCCCCCCTGGACCACGGGCGGCGCGCTGCACTACATCGACTACATCCTGGTCGGCACCGGCCTGCCGAGCGATCCGACCACCGGCGGAGACTCCAGCTACGAGGGTTCGTATCCCGACGTGGAGACGACCGGCGTGGCGATGACCGACACCTCACAGCGGTACGACCTCACGCACGAGTTCTTCCACGTGCTGGAAAACTCTTACGGCACCGTCCCCGGGCAAAAGGTCTCCTGGATTCAGGAGTCGTACAACGACTATCTGATCCTGCGCGTGGCCGAGAACGTCGGCAACGCCACGGCCGGCCAGGCCACGCAGTTCAAGCTTCCGTCGAACGTCGGCTACCTGGACGCGCTCGTCTATCAGTGGCCGCAGGCGCCGATCGAGAGCTGCGGCATCGAGTCGGACAACACGACCCTCACCGGGCCGGCCGACTACTTCATGGACAGCACCGGCTTCCGTTACAACGACCTCTTCCCGCTGTTCGTCTCGCAGCGGGTCGGCATGCACTTCTTCGCCGCCGTCTGGGAGCAGGCCAAGACCAGCGAGCAGATCCTGCAGACGATGACCCGCCTGCTCGACAAGCCGCGGGTGCAGTGCATGGTGCAGGAGTACGCGGCGCGCCTGGCGCTGGGCGACTTCCTGGAGCTGTCGAGCAGCATCCAGGCGTTCGGCGACGCCAGGATGTACGCCGCCACCACCAGCACGGGCGGCGTCCTGGCGCCCAGCGACGCGACCAAGCTGCCGCGCTACACCTCGCGCAACAACATCCCCATCACGGTCGCGTCGGGCGCCACCTCGGTCAGCGTGAACTTCATGCCCGACGCCGCGGGGAGCAAGGGGACCCCCGCGACGATGTCCGCGGAGCTGGTCTACCGCGCCACCGACGGCACCGCCGTCTACGGCCAGCCGGTCGCCACCGGCGCCGCCTCGATCACCCTCACCAAGCCCCCCAAGAACGGTGTCGTCGTCCTGGTCATCACCAACGTCACGCTGGACGGCTACAAGACCGCGCTCTCCTACGGCTGGGATCCGAGCGAGACCTTCGGCTACAAGATCCAGATCACCGGCGGGACCGTCGCTCCGACCAACAAGCTCTACTTCTGACGAGCTCGGAACCCTGGGGAGAGCTCCGCGCCTCCCGCGATCAGGGTCGGGTCATGCGGGCGATGCGCGCGGCGTGCGCCGGATAACGCGCGGCCAGCTCGGGCCCTTGGGCCAGCTCGAAGTCGGCGAACTCGAAGCCGGGGGCGACGGTGCAACCGATGAGGCAGTGGGAGGCCGCCTCGGCCAGCTCCGCGGCGAACCAGGTCCCGGCGGGGATGAGGATCTGCGGCCGCTCGCCGGCCGCGACGTTCGTGCCGAGGCGCCGGAGCTCGCCGGGCCCGGTCGGGCCGAGCATCAGCACGTCGAGCGGGCCCCCCTCGTAGAAATGAAACATCTCGTCGGAGCGCAGGCGGTGCAGGTAGGTCGTCGGCTCCGCCCGGGTGACCAGAAAATAGATCGCGGTCGAAGCCGCGCGAGCGCCCGCGTGCGGCGGCGCCAGATCGCGGACGGTCAGCGCCGACCGGTAGCTCTCGACGTAGTGGCCGCGCTCCGGATGCGGGGCGAGACCCAGGCTGTCGATCAACTCTTGCACGCGGCTCACGGCATCACCTCCAGCGGCGACTCTGCCACGATCGGAGGCGAATTCGGGAGCCCGCAATGAGCCCGGCAGGTCAGCGTGGGCGCTCTACTTGTACGCCGGTGCGGCCGAGTAGGCGGTGCCGAGGGTGGTCAGCGTTCCGTCGGAGTTGACCAGGTCGAGGTTGGTCGACCAGGGGTACCAGGAGTAGCGGGCGACGCGCGGATGGCGCGCGAACACGGCCAGCGCGCCGTTGTAGAAATTCACCACCGTCGGGACGTCGGGCGCGCTGTCGTTCAGGCAGCCCCACTCGGTGAGCCAGATCGGCCGGTTGCCCGAGAACCCCTCCGCGTACTTGATGTAGCTCTCCAGCTGCGAGGCCGCCGCGTCGCACGAGCCGGCGTTCCAGCCATACCAGTGAATGGCGATGAAGTCGGCGTGCAGCGTGGTGCTGCCGTTCACCGAGCCCATGAAGCTGGTGAACCAGGTCTGTCCGGTGGAGTTCGCCTGCGTCGCCGGCGTCCCCAGCTGGATGGCGCTGTTGTTGAAGGAAGGCCAGAGCGAGACCGCCGTCGCGACCGTGATGTTCGACTGGGTGCTGTTGTCGGGCTCGTTGAAGCCGAGCACGTAGCCGTAGCTCTTGCTCACGAACGAGGAGACCGCGCTGGTGATGGCCGAGGCGGTCACCTCGTTGCTGTGGCCCCAGATCATGGGGACGAACGGGACGTTGGTGCCGGCGCAGCCGCTGGTCGGGGTCTGCTTCCAGTTGTAGTACCAGGAGACGCCCAGGTGCTGCATGTCGGCGCAGGCGGTGGGATCGCCGGCGAACCCCTTGAACGGTTGCTGGCCCGCCGCCGGCGGCTCCATCCCGCCACCGACGGTGCAGGTGGCCTGAATCGACAGGCTCTTGGTGGTCTTGTCGCACGGATCGGTGAAGGCGCCGTTGTTGGCGGGGACCGAGCAGCTGGTGCGCCCGACGCAGAGGGCCTGGACCACCGCCATCGACGACGAAGCGTTGCACGAGCCGGTCGCGAAGCTTCCGCACGAGCCGGTGGGCGTCCCGAAGCTGGCGAAGGTGATCTTGTCGATGGTCTGACCGGTCGGACAGGTGACCGTCACGCTGGCGTTCTCGGCGCCGCTGCCGCAGACGCTGGTGCCGCCGGGCGAGCCGGCGCCGCCACCGCCAGTGCCGGGTGATCCCCCGGTGGCGAGCGCGCCGCCCGTACCCGCGGCGCCAGCCTTGCCGCCGCTGGCGGTGCCGCCCGTTCCGGTGACGCCGCCGGTGGCCCTCACGCCGCCCGCGCCAGCACCCCCTGGCGCGCCGCCCGTGCTCGCGCCACCGGTGCCGGTCTGGGAGCCGCCGGTGCCGGTGATGCTGCCACCGGTGCCGGTCAGAGAGCCGCCGCTGCCGTTGCCGCCGCTCCCACGCGCGTCACCACCCGAGCCGCTGGTCGTCGACACGCCTCCGGTCCCGGATCCCTCGGTGCCACCATTCTGGTTGCTGCAACCGAGCATCAGCGCGAGGGCGCCGAGACCAATGCAGAGCGGAGCGGAGCGGCGTCGGTCCATAGGACAACCTCCGGGGGGACTGGCGGCAGTCTACTGCATTCCGCGTCCGGTCTTTCGCAACTTCCGGAAGGAGGCACGACGCACTCCGGCTTCCCGTGTCGCGTGGGGTAACCTCACGAAAATGAAGCCCCTCCTCGCGGTCGCGTCGGCGGCGCTGGTGTTGTCGGCCTGTCTGGTCCCGGCACCGCCGCCAGCGCCCGCCCCTGCCACGGCGGCGAGCATCGCGCCGGGCGCTCCGCCAGCTGTGCCCGCGCCCGCGGCCGCCACCAGCGCCGACGAGACGCACGATCCGCAACACTGGTTCCCGTTCCCGGCGCGTGGAATCGGCGCGGCCACCGGGCTGGTCGACCTTGGCGCCCTCAACGACGCGCCGGCCGGAGCGCGCGGGTTCATTCGCGCCAGCGGCGGCCACTTCGTCGACGGGGCCGGGACGCGCGTGCGGTTCTTCGGCGTCGATTGCACCGCGACCGCCTGCTTCCCCACCCACGAGGTGGCGACGCGCGCCGCCGCCCATTTTCGGCGCCTCGGCGTCAATCTGGTCCGCTTTCACTTCATGGACAAGGGGACCGCGCCGATCGGGCTCCTGGTTCAGAGATCGGACGCGCTCGACCCGGCGCAGCTCGATCGGTTGGACTTCTTCGTCGCCGAGCTGGCCAAGAACGGGATCTATTCCAACATCAACCTGCACGTCGCCCGCCGTTACCCGGGGCTCGACGGCGAGGCCGCCCAGCGCTTCGAGTTCGGCAAGATGCTGGATCGCTTCTATCCGCCGTTCATCGAGTCGCAGAAGGTCTACGCGCGGGCGCTGCTCACGCACGTGAACCCCTACACCGGGCGCCCCTACACCGCCGAGCCGGCCGTGCTCTGCGTGGAGATGAACAACGAGAACACCGCGCTCCCGTTCTGGGCCGGCAACCTCGACGATCTGCCCCAACCCTACGCGGCCGAATTGAAGCGGCAGTGGAACGTCTGGTTGCGCCAGCGCTACAGATCGACGGCTCGTCTGCGGGCAGCTTGGGCCGGCGATGCCAGGAGCGCACCCAGGGAGATCTTGAGCAACGCCGATCTCTCGGCCGGCACCGAGGGCTGGACGTTCGAGTCGGCCGGGGTCCCGACGCGTGGCGAGGTCGTGCCGACCGAAGACGGCGGTCGCGCGCTGCGGTTCTCGGCGGCTCGGCGCGGGACCGCCAGCTGGCACCTGCAGCTTTATCGCGCGCACCTGCCGCTCGTCGAGGGCGAGAGCTACCACCTCGGTTTCCGCGTGCACGCGCCGCGCGGCTTCGTCGGCCCCGAGGGCCCGATCCCGCCCGCGCGGAACCTGGAGACGCTGGCGATGCTCGCGGTCCCCGACTGGCGGAACATCGGCCTCTACCGGATGATCGCGCTGACGCCTGAGTGGCAGCGGATCGACATCACCTTCCGGCCGCAGGGGACCATCGCTGGCGAGGGGCGCCTCAACTTCGGGCTGCGGAACGTGCCGGGCGTCGTGGAGCTCGCCGATCTGTCGCTGACGGCCGGCGCGCCGCCGGTGAAGCTGGCCACCAGCGAGACCATCGAAGCGGCGACCATTCCGCTGGTGCACGGGGAGAGCGGCTCGCCCGCCGGCGAGGACTTCCTGCGCTTCCTGGCCGACACCGACCGCGCCACGGCGCACACGCTGGCGACGTTCATCCGCACGGAGCTGGGATTGCGGTCGCTGCTCGTCGACACCCAGGCCAGCTACGGCGGCCTCGAGGGGCTGCGCCGCGAGCTCGCCAGCTCCGACTTCATCGACATGCACGCCTACTGGCAGCACCCGGACTTTGCCTCGGGCTGGAGCCAGCTCCGCTTTCACATCGACAACACCACCCAGGTGGCGGCACCCGACGGCGGCGCGCTCGGCTCGCTCGCCGTCTATCGCGTCGGCGGCAGGCCGTTCACCGTCAGCGAATACAACGTGCCCGCCCCCAACGACTACGCCGGCGAGGCGTTGCCGATGTACGCGTCGATCGCCGCCGCGCAGGATTGGGACGCCATCTACGCCTACACCTATCTCGACTTCTCGGCGCGCTGGGAGGCCGATCACCTGCTCGGCTTCTTCGACCTGGCCGGCAACCCCGCGGCGCTCAGCTTCCTGCCGGTGGCGGCCCTCACGTTTCGCAAGGGACTGGTGGCGCCGGCGCCGACCGTCGCCCAGCTGGCCTTGCCGGCCACCGGCGAAAAGACCCCGCCGCTCGTCGGTGAAGGGGCGCTGGCCAAGCTCTGGACGTCGGCCGGCCTTCCACCGTCGCTGCTCTCGTCGCGCCGGCTGGAGATCGTTTCGCCGCCGCGGCGCGCGGCGCCCGCCAAGCAACCCGGCAGGAATGAACCCGCGGGTCAGCTGGTCTGGAACGCCGCCGCGCCCGCGCCGACCTTCACGGTCGATGCGCCGGCGCTGCGCGTCGCCGCGGGAAAGATCGCCGGCACGGCGTTCGATCTCGGCGACGTCCACTTCGACGTCGGCGAGCTGCCGCGCGGCGATGCCTCCATCGCGCTGGTGGCGCTCGACGGTCTCCCGCTGGCGCTCTCCAAGGAGATGTTGCTGGTCGCCGTCGCGCGGGTCGAGAACACCGCCATGAAGTGGAACGCCGACCGCACCGGACTCACCTCCTGGGGACACGGACCGGCGGTGGCCGAGTTCGTGCCGCTCACGGTCAGCCTCCCCGGGCCCCCGTTGCGGGCCGAGCGGCTCGATCCCGCGGGCGGCGTCGCCGAGCCGCTCGCCGTCACGGCCGAAGCTGGCGGAGGTGCAAGCGCAAGCAGACGCTCGGTCCTCCACCTCGATCACCAACCGTCGCTCTGGTTTCTGCTCCGTCGCTAGCCGCCGGGACGTTCGATGCGCCCGTCGGCGTGGCGCGCGAACCGCCCCTCCTGCCGCGGGTGAACCGGCTCGGAGCTGGGCCAGGGCCAGCCGCCGAACTGCGTGCGCTGGTAGTCGGCGAACGTCTGCTGGATCTCGGCGCGCGTGTTCATGACGAAGGGACCATAGGCGACGACCGGCTCGCCGATGGGACGCCCTTGCAAGAGCAGCAGCTCCGCCTCGCCGGCGCCCGCCTCCAGCGCCACCGCGCGCTCGGGCCGCAGCACGATCTCGTGCGAGGCCGGGATCTCACGTCCGTCCGCGCGCAGTCCGCTTCCGCGGAAGAAATATAGCGCCCGGTTCGAGCCGGCCGCCGCCGGCGGCAGCGTCCAGGAGGCGCCGGGCGCGAGCTTGATGGTCCAGATCGCCACGTCGGCGTCGGCCTGCGAGGCCCAGGACGCCGGCGGCGGCGGCGGCGCGCGCAGCCCGCCGTACTGGCCGGCGATGAGCGTCACCTCGGTCGTGCGCCCTTGCGCGTCGGTCTCCAGCTTGTGCGGGATCGTCCCGCTCCAGAGCATCGAGAAGTGCGGTTCGACCATCTTCTGGGCGCGCGGAAGATTGAGCCAGATCTGAAACAGCTCGAGCGGGTTCGGCCGCTCCCGATCGACGAGCGGAAACATCTCCGCGTGCAAGATCCCGCCCCCGGCCGTCAGCCACTGCACGTCCCCCTCGCCGTAGCGGGCGGCCGCGCCGACCGAGTCGGAGTGGTCGCAGAGCCCGCGGCGCACCACGGTCACGGTCTCGAAGCCACGGTGCGGATGCTGAGGAAAACCGGGGACCACCTCGCCGTGGTACATGCGCCAGCCGTCGCGCCCCTGGAAGTCCTGCCCGAGGTCGCGCCCCTCGAGCGTGGCGGCCGGCCCCATCTGCTCGTTCCCGCGCGGATAACGGTCGTCGTGGTGGACGCAAAACAGGAAAGGATCGCGCGGCTGCCAGGGGAATCCCAGCGGCGTCACCGAGATGATGGCGTCGGAGCTGCTCATCCTGGAAAGTCTAGCGCGACGCCCGCTTCGGGCGGTCAGGGCGCGGGTGACCGACCTTTGCAGCCGTTCTTGTAGATCGTGATCTGCGGTCCCGGTCGCTCCATCGCGCCGAAATCTTTGAACGGAACCAGGAAGGCGTCGAACGTGTCCCAGGTGGCCGTGTCTTGTGCGCCGGGCGAGAAGCTCGCCGCCGGCGTCCAGCAGGGATCGTCGACGGGCCGGACCTTGTCGTTCCGCCCCACCACCCAGCCGATCGCGCGCGGCCCCTCGGCGCGCGACAGGAAGTCGGGCGCCGACGGCGCGTGGAGGTCGGTCAGCGCCAGCCGCTGGTCGTACTCCCAGATGACGAAGCGCTGGGCCCCCAGGAAACCAATCCGCTCCCAACCTGCCTCGCGTTGCCCCGCAACGGCGGGGGCGTTCGACAGCCGGGCAGGAAGGTAGCGCGGGTTGACCGTCGACTGAAACTCGCCCGGCGCCGGCGTCAGCGGCACGATCGGCGCCAGGAGGACGGGGACGGGCCGCCAGAGCGCAGCCGGAAGCTCTTGCCGGCAGACGACCGCCACGCTGACGTCGACGGCGTGCACCTGCGCGTAGGCCCCCTCGGTCAAGACGAGCTTGTGGGCGCTGCGCGCGGCCAGCCAGTCCCGCGCCTGATCCCGCGTATCTTGCCGGGCCATCAACCGGTCGAAGGCGACGAGCCGCGCGGTCGGCAGCGCGAGCGCGAGCAAGGCCACCAGCGCCAGCGCCAGTCGTCGAGGAATGCGTCCCGACAGCCGCTCGACGAGCAGCGCCGCCGCGACGCCGCCACCCGCCGTCAGAGCCGGCACCAACGGCGAGCCGTAGCGCGCGTAGTTGAGGCGCAGCGGCCCCAGAAAACAGGCGTAGAACATGAACGCGTAGACGACCAGGGAGATGCCGCGACGCTGGCGGACGCACCAGACGAGCCCCGCCAGGCAGAGCAGCAACCCGGGCCATCCGAAGGTCGTGGAAAAGACCACCGTCGGGTAGAAGATCAAGCCCGGCGTCGTCCGATTCGCGGCGTAGCGCCCGAGCTGACCGACGAACCCTTCACGAAACTCAGACCAGTGGGTGACGATCTGCGGTGACCAGAGGAGCAGGCCAGCCACCCCAGCCACGACGGCGCAGGCGATCGGAACGGCGGCCCGTCGTCGCTCGCGCTGCAGCAGCTCGACGGCTGCGGCCGCGCAGGGAAACGCCAGCCCCAGAGCGCTGTACTTCGTGCTGACGGCCGTCCCCGCGCAAAACGCGGCGGCCACCAGCCACCAGGCCCCGCGAATCGCCACCCGCGCACAGCAAAGGAGCGCCAACGCGATCTCGAAGCAGAGAAGCGCGTCGCTGACCGCGAAGTGTCCGTCGCGCCCCACCAGATAGTTCAACGCGTAGAGCGCCGTGGCCCACAGGGCTGCCGCCTCGGCCCGCTCGGGCACAATCTCGGCGGCCAAGCCGCCCACGATCCAGGCGGTGGCCGCGCCCAGGACTGCGAAGACGACCCGGACGGGAAGAATCAAGGCGATCGGATTCACGGCCAGCAGGCAGCCCAAATTCACGTCGACGCCCTGGCCACCCCTCAGGTGGTACCAGGCGCGCTCCAACCAGAGGACCGCATGCCACAGCTTGAACGCCAGGTCCGGCCAACCGGTGGCGAGCCGATCGTAGGAGCGGACGAACATCGCCAGCGCCTCGACGGCGAAAATCTCTTCGTCCGGGCGACCCACCGGCGTGCCGGCGGCGAAGCCGATTCCCCACAAGCGCAGCCCCAGCCCGACGGCCACGATTCCGGCGAGCAGCAGCCTCGACCGCAGGCGGCGGTTCAATCGAGCGCGCGCCCCATGCTGAGCCGCTCCTCGATCTGGTAGCCGAGCGCCCGGTAGAAGGCGACGACGCTCTCGTTGGTGGCGCGAACCTGGAGGTTGATCTTCGAACAGCCCCGCGCGCTCAGCGCCGCCTCCGCGCCGCGCACGAGACGCGTCGCGATCCCGCGGCGCCGGTGCGCGGGGTCCACGGCCAGATGGTAGATCCAGCCGCGGACGCCGTCGAAGCCCGCGATGACCGCGCCCACGATGGTGCAGTCAAGGGCACCGTCGAGCTCGGCGACCAGGAGCGACTCGGGATGAACCGCCAGCGCGCCGTCGATCAATCGGTCCGGCGCGCTTCGCGGCGGGTCGCGGGGAAACACCGCGTCCCACAGCCGCACGAGCTGCAGGCGGTCCGCTGGGCGGAACGATCGAATGGCCACCTCTGCGTTTGCCGTCATGACCAGACTGGGCGAAGCGGCCGCTTGCGATAAGCTTGCCGCGCGCCGGCGAATTCGAGCGTATCACGGCGGCTTCACCTCATGACGACGACGGGACTCTCTGCTTGAGCAGCTTGGCGACGCCGGCGCGCGAGGGCGATCGGCAGCGGGCCCTCGCGCTCCTGCGCCGCCACGGCTGGAACGCCACGTCGTTCCAGATCCTCGAGCCGGGCTTTCACTACTGGTTCGACGCCCGGGAGGCCCACCAGTCCGACGAGGCCCAAGAGCGCGACGACGCCTGCGTCGCCTACCTCGACACCGGCCGGGCCTGGGTGGCGGCCGGCGCGCCGATCGCGGGGCCCGAGCGTGCGCCCGAGGTCGCCCTCAGGTTCGTGGCCGCGGCGGCCGCGCAGGGGCGCCGCGCCTGCTTCTTCGGCACCGAGGATCGCTTCGCCGCGGCAGCGCCGTTCGCGGCCATGCGCATCGGCGAGCAGGGCGACTGGGATCCTGCCGCCTGGGAAGAGACCTTGCGGGGAACGCGCAGCCTGCGCGAGCAGATCCGCCGCTCGCGCGCCAAGGGGGTCACCGTGCGCGCCTTCGACGCCCACCTCTTCGCCCAGCCCGGCGGTGAACCGCGCGCCAGCGTCGACCGTTTGATCGCGCGCTGGGAGGCGGGGCACCCGATGCCGCCGATGGGGTTCCTGGTCCAGATCCACCTTCACACCGAGCTCGCCGAGCGGCGCTTCTTCGCCGCCACGCAGGGGGAGGCGCTGGTCGGCTTCCTCAGCATGGTGCCGGTCCTCGCGCGCGGCGGCTGGTTCGTCGAGGATCTCGTGCGGTCGCCCGAAGCGCCCAACGGGACCGCCGAGCTGCTGGTCGACGCGGCGATGCGCAGCGCGGCCGCCGAAGGGAGCCGCTACCTGACGCTCGGCCTGGCGCCGCTGGCGGGCGCGGTCGGTCCCTGGCTCCGCGCGCTCCGCCGCACGGGCAGTCCGCTCTACGATTTCCGTGGCGTCCACGCCTTCAAGGCCAAGCTCCGCCCGCGGGGCTGGGCGCCGATCTTCATCTCTTACCCGCGCGGGCAGCTCGGCGTCGCCACGGTCTACGACGCGCTGGCGGCGTTCGCGCGCGGCGGCCTGCTCCGCTTCGGCCTGCAGACGCTGCTCCGACGTCCGGCGGTCTTGATCCAGGCCCTGGCGCTGATCCTGATCCCCTGGACCATCCTGATGGCGCTGGCACCGAGCGCGCGCTGGTTCCCGGCACCCGCCGTGAAATGGGGGTGGGTGGCGTTCGACGCGGCGCTGGCGCTGGCGCTCACCAGCCTGGCGCGCCGCTGGCGGCGCGGCCTCGACACCCTGCTGGCCTCGCTGGTGACCGCGGACGCGCTGGTCACGCTGGTCCAGGTTCTCGGCTGGAACCTGCGCCACGGCCCGCGAGGTCCGCTGACGCTCATGGTCTCGGCGATCTCCGTCGTCGCGCCCAGCCTGACGGCGCTCTTGCTCTGGTCCGGCCGCCGCTCGGGCCGCGAGCGCGCCGGCTAGGCGCAAGCGAAGGCGCAAGCGTGGCGTGCAAAATGGCGCGGCCGCAGATCGGCCCAACCCGCAACCTGCAAGACGTCACGCGCCACGACCCCGGAGAGGCGCGCCCTCGTGCGTGGCACCGGGCGTGCAACCCACGGCCGCGTGAACCCCGGTCGGATCCTCGACGATCGCTTCCTGCTCGTGGAGCAGATCGGCCAGGGCGGCATGTCGACCATCTTCCGTGCCGAGGATCTGCAGGATCAGCGCCGCGCCGTGGCGGTCAAGGTGCCGCTGCCCGTCTTCTCCAGCGGCATCGGCAGCTGGTCGATCTTTCAGCGCGAAGAGGAGATCGGCCGCAAGCTCGATCACCCGTTCGTGTTGAAGTTCTTGCCGCTCGAAGGGCCGGCCCGCCAGCGCCACTATGTGGCGACCGAGCTGGTCCCCGGCCGGACGCTGCACGAACGGCTCCGCGACGAGCGGCCCCTGGCCGAGGCGGAGGCGCTGCGGATCGCGGGGCAGATCTGCGCCGCGGTCGCTCACCTGCACGGCCGCGGGTTCGTGCACTACGACCTCAAGCCCGGCAACGTGATGCTCTGCCCCGACGGCTCGATCCGGCTCATTGACTTCGGCCTCGCCCACGACGTGGTGACCGGACGCTTCTCGTTCGGTGGACAGGCTCCCGCCATCGGCTCGGCCGAGTACGTCGCGCCCGAGCAGATCCGCCGGCGCCGCGGCCGCACCAGCGCCGACGTCTATGCCATCGGCGCGATCCTCTACACGATGCTGACCGGCCAGGCGCCGTTCCCCGACGACGATCCGTTCGTGGTGGCGAGCGCGCGCATCCTGGGCGATCCGCCGGCGCCGCGGCGCCTGAACCCCTGCCTCTCTCGGCAGGCGGAGGAGATCGCCTTGCGCGCCCTCCGCCGGCTGCCCACGGAGCGTTACCCGAGCGCGGCGGCGATGAAGGCCGACCTCGACGATCCGTCGCGCGTCGTCGTGACCGGCCTCTGCGACCGACTGCAGCCGGTCACCTTCGGCCGGCGCGCGCGGCGCATCGCCCGCCAGATCCTGCTCGTCGGCGTGCTCCCGGTGGCGACGCAGGCGGGGCTGTTCCTGCTCCTCTGGCACCACCTCGCACGTCGTTGAATCCGCGGGCGCCGCTTGGCGAGCGCGGCGAAGCCTGCTTCAATCTGCGAATGTCCGATCCGGCGACGACCTTCCAGGTGACCCCGGCGGCCGTCGCGGCCGAGCGTTTCAAACGCGATCCGGAGGGGCGCTTCGTCAACCTCGACGGTTCGGGGCCGCATCCGTTCAAGGCGGTCTACAAGTGGGCGGTGGTCGACAAGCTGGCCGGCCGCCGCCGCAAGAGTCCGTCGCGCGTTGCCGTCCCGGCGGTGACGCCCGATGCGTCAAAGCTGAGCGTCCCGCCCGGGCCGGGCGAGGGGGCGCGTCTCACCTGGCTCGGACACGCCAGCTGGCTGGTCCAGCTGGGCGGCCGGTCGCTGCTGATCGACCCCGTCCTCGGCGACTCGGTGAGCGTGGTGATCAAAAGGAACGGTGAGCCTCCGCTGCCGCCCAAGGCGCTGCCCCCGATCGCCGCGCAGCTCGTGAGCCACAACCACTACGACCACATGGACGCGCCCTCGCTGCGGGCGGTCGGCGCGCCGGTGGTGGTCGGCCTGGAGAACGCCCGGCTCATCGGTGGCCGCCTGCCGGTCACGGAGCTCGGCTGGTGGGACGCGGCCGACGTCGGTGGCGTCCGCGTCACCTACGTCCCCAGTCAGCACTGGAGCCGGCGCGGGCTCAACGACGCGAACCGCGCGCTGTGGGGCGGGTTCGTGCTGGAGAGCGGCGGCCTTTCGATCTATCACTCGGGCGACACCGCCTACTTCGAAGGGTTCGCCGAGATCGGCCGGCGCTTCCCCAAGCTCGACGTCGCGCTGTTACCGATCGGCGCGTACGATCCGCAGTGGTTCATGTCGAAGCAGCACATGAACCCGGAGGATGCGTTGCGGGCTTTCCAGGATCTCGGCGCGCGCAAGGTGGTCGCCATGCACTGGGGGACCTTCAAGCTGACCGACGAGCCGCTCGACGAGCCGCCTGCGCTGTTCCGTCAGGGCGCGACCGCGCGCGGCCTCCCGGACGGCGTCGCCCACGTAGCCGCCGTCGGTGAGACGATCGACCTGCCGGCTCGACCGGCCTGAGCTTCCGCCTGCCGGCCGTTGGCCGAACGCTCGCCTACAGGAAACTTTCGCGAGACACACAAGAAACTTTTGGGTGGGGTGAAATCGGAGACCTGTCCACCGCGATTTTCTCGGGATCTCCGGACCTTACGATGGAGCACAGGTCTTGCAAGATGCCGGGGCGTGCTTCTGCGTGCCCTGATGGTCGTTCCGATGGTCGCTACCCTGGCAGCTCTGGCCCCGGTGGCCGCCGCGGCCGACCTTCCCCCCGAGCCCGCCATTCCGGCGACGCTGACCCTCGGCCAGGCGGTGGCGCTGTTCCGCGCCCATGGCCTCGACCTCCTGATCGCCGAAGCGGCCGCGGAGGGGGCGGCGGGCGACGCCCTGGTGGCCGGCGCCATTGCCAACCCGAGCGTCACCGGCGGCTACTACCACTCCTTCTTCCAGGACGACGCCTTCGAGTCACACAACGGCTGGTTCGCCGGCCTCGGCGACTCGAACGTCATCTTGGATGCGCTGTCGGGCAAGCGGGGCCTCCGCCGGAGCGTGGCCGACGCGGCGCTGGCGGCGGCGCGGCTCGGCCGAGCGGACGCGCTGCGGACGCTCGAGCTGCAGGTGAAACAGATCTACTACCAGGCGGTCGCGGCCGGCGAGGCGCTGGAGCTGGCGCATGAGACCGCGGACTCGACGGCGCACACCTTCGATCTGAACCAGATCCGCTACAAGAGCGGCGCGATCTCGGAGGTCGATCTGTCGCGCACCGAGACGGCCAAGCTGGAGGCCGAGCAGATGGTCGACGCCGCCACGCTGGCGCTGCGGACCGCCAAGGTGCAGCTGGCCTTTCTCCTCGGGCAGCGGCACGCCTTCAACGACTTCGCCATCGACGCCGGACAGCTCCGCTCGACGACGCCGGCGCTGCAGAGCACCAGCGTGGCGGCGCTGGTCGAGCGGGCGATGGAGAGACGCCCCGATCTGCAGGCGCAGGAGAGCCAGCGCACGCGGGCCGCGCAGTCGGTGGCGCTGGCCCGCCGCCAGCGCTTCCCCGACTTCGGCCTGGGCGTGCAGTACTCCGAGCAAGGCAGCGGCAATGCGCAGCCGATGAACTCGCCGGCGGCCATCTCGCCGCCCACGCTGGAGATTTCGCTGACGGGGACGTTGCCGCTCTTCTATCAGCAGCAGGGCGAGATCAAGAAGGCCGAGGCCGACGCGCGGACGCAGGACGCCCAGGCGGCGAAGCTGCGCGCCCAGGTGGTGGCCGACGTGGAGAACGCCTACGCCGGCTACCAGACGGCGCAGCGTCAGGTGCAGCGGATGGAAGGACGTCTGCTCGACCGGGCGCAGCGCGCGCGCCAGCTGGTCGAGCTTCAGTACCAGAAAGGGGCCGCTTCGTTGTTGGAGTACCTGGACGCACAACGGACGTACGTCGCTGTCAAAGGCGAGTACATCCAGAACCTGACCGCCTACTGGAACGCCATCTTCCAGATTGAATCCGCCACCGCCACGGAGGTGGTGCAATGACGCCGCCGACGGAGAGGTCGCGGCGGACGTCGAAGGGGATACGGCCGTGGAGCCGGGCGCGCCTGGCCGCTCTGGTGTTGAGCGCCGCGGCGGCCGTCCCGTCGACAACAGGCTGCCGGAGCGCGCCGGCCGCCACCAACGCCGCCGCCCAGCCGCCTGAAGGCGAGGTCTGGTTGACGGCGCAGCAGGTCCGCGACGCCAAGGTCCAGGTCGAGCCGGTGGCCGAGCACGGCGTCGGCAACGAGATCGTGACCAGCGGGAAGGTCTCCTTCGACGATCTGCGGGTGGCGCACATCTTTTCGCCGGTGACCGGGCGGATCAAACGGATCGTGGCCGACCCGGGCGAGCGGGTGAAGAAGGGGGCGGCGCTGGCGATCATCGAATCGCCCGACGTGGGCAACGCCTTCGCCGACCTCAGCAAGGGCCAGGCCGATCTGATCGCCGCGGAGCACGACTTTCGCCGCCAGAAGGAGCTCTACGACGCGCACGCCGGCTCGCAGCGCGACTTCGAGTCGGCCGAGGACAACTTCGAGAAGGCCAAGGCCGAGATGGAGCGCGCCAAGGCGAAGGCGCGCCTGTTTCGGGGGAGCGGCGCCGACGCGGTCACGCAGGAGTTCGTGCTGCGCGCGCCGATCGAGGGCGAGGTGATCGCCCGCAACGTCAACCCGGGGGCCGAGGTGCAGGGGCAGTACTCGGGCGGGACGGCGGTCGAGCTGTTCACCGTGGGCGAGCTCGACTCGGTCTGGGTGTTCGCCGACGTGTTCGAGATGGACCTGGCGCGCGTGCGGCGCGACGCCCCGGTCAGCATCAAGGTCGTCGCCTACCCCGACAAGGCCTTCGCCGGCAAGATCGACTGGATCTCCGACGCGCTCGATCCCACCTCTCGCACGGCGCACGTCCGCTGCTCGATCCCCAACAAGGGGCGCGAGCTCAAACCCGAGATGTACGCCACCGTCGCCATCGCCGTCGCGGCGCCCGCGGTGGCGGCGCTGCCGCGCGCGGCGCTCCTGCGCATCGGCGATCAGACGGTGGTCTTCGTCGAGACCGGCAACGCGCCCGATGGACGGGTCAGGTTCAGCCGCCGGATCGTCGCCGTCAACGAGGACGAGGGGACCGACTACCTGCCGATCGTGCGCGGCCTGACCCGCGGCGACCAGGTCGTCACCTCGGGCGCGATCCTCCTCTCCGGAATGCTCT
Source organism: uncultured Pseudomonadota bacterium (assembly GCA_963847705.1). GTDB lineage: Bacteria > Myxococcota_A > Polyangia > Fen-1088 > Fen-1088 > JADGRB01. The sequence goes on from CAWKBC010000044.1 coordinate 101,701, forward strand.
AACCGTCATGCTGCAGCGACTGGTCCGTTTCGTCCTGCGGATGCCCGCGTTCGTCCTGATCCTGGCGGGCGGCCTGCTGGCACTGGGACTCTATTGCTACAAGCAGCTCGACATCGAGGCCTACCCCAACCCGGTGCCGCCGATGATCGAGATCATCACCCAGCCGAACGGCTGGAGCGCCGAGGAGGTCGAGCGCTACGTGACCATCCCCCTCGAGAACGGCCTCAACGGGATGATCGATCTCGACCACATCCGTTCACAATCGCTGTTCGGCCTGTCGGACGTGAAGTGCTACTTCACCTGGAGCGCCGACTACCACACCGCCGAGCAGCGGGTGCTGAACCGCCTCAACTTCGTCACGCTGCCGCCGGGCATGTCGCCCCAGCTCTCTCCCTGGAGCGCCATCGGCGAGATCTACCGCTACGTCGTGCGCGGCGACGACTACTCGCTGACCGACCGCAAGACGGCGCAAGACTGGATCCTCGAGCGGCAGTTCCGCCAGGCCCCCGGCGTCATCGACGTGGTCGGTTACGGCGGCCTCACCAAGGAGTACCACGTCGAGGTCGACCCCTTTCGCCTCAAGGGCCACGGTCTCACGCTCAATCAGCTGGTGACCGCGCTGTCGAACTCCAACCAGAACGTCGGCGGGCAGCGGCTGACGATGGGCGAACAGTCGTTCGACGTGAGGGCGCTCGGCCTGTTTCGATCGCTGACTGACATCCGCGAGGTGGTCATCGCCGAGCAGCACGGAACGCCCGTCCGGGTGCGCGACGTCGCCGACGTCTCGGTCGGACACGCGCCACGCCTGGGGATCGTGGGGAAGGATCTCGACCCCGACGTCGTGCAGGGGACCATCCTCATGCGCTACGGCGGAGACTCGCTGAAGACGCTCGACAACGTCCACGAGAAGGTCGACCAGATCGCCAACTATCACATCCTGCCCCCCGGGATGCACATCGAGACCTACTACGACCGCGCCAACCTGGTCGAGTTGACCACCCACACGGTCATCGAGAACCTGCTCGTCGGGATGGTTCTGGTGGCGCTGGTGCTCTGGCTTTTTCTCGGACATGGACGGGCGGCGATCATCACCGCGCTCAACATCCCACTGGCGCTGATGATCGCCTTCATCGGCATGGTGGGGACGGGGACGCCGGCCAACCTGATCTCGCTGGGCGCGGTCGACTTCGGCATCGTCGTCGACTCGACGGTGATCATGATGGAGAACATCTTCCGGCACCTGTCGGTGCCCGGGAAGCGGAACAAGATCGAACGGATCTTGCTGGCCGCCAGCGAGGTCGGGCCGCCGATGTTCTCCTCGACGCTGGTCATCGCGGTGGCGTTCATCCCGCTCTTCACGCTGACGGGGGTGGCAGGCGTGATCTTCTCGCCGATGGCGCACACCTACGCCTTCGCCATCGGCGGCGCCATCGTCCTGGCGCTGACGCTCACGCCGGTGCTGGCGGAGCGGGTGCTCAAGATCCCCGAGGGGGCCCTGCGGCCGCCAGGTGAGACCGGCCGCTTCGCTGCCCTGGATGCCCACGAGCACGAGCCCGACAACTGGCTCATGCGCTTGCTGAAGAAGTTCTATGAGCCGCTGTTCGCCTTCTCGCTGCGCCACAAGCGCGCCGCGGTGACGATAGGCTCCGTCGTCGTGCTGGCCAGCCTGGCCGCCGGGAGCTCGCTGGGGCGCGAGTTCATGCCCAAGCTGGAGGAGGGGAATTTCTGGATCCGAGCCACGCTGCCGATGTCGATCTCGCTCGAGCAGTCGTCGAAGTACGTCGGTCGCATGCGGGCCGTCATCCTCGGTTGCCAGGACGTCGAGCACTGCGACCTCGCCCATCGCGCGCACCCGGAGATCACCAGCGTCGTCTCCCAGCTCGGGCGCCCCGACGACGGCACCGACGTCTCGGGCTTCTACAACATCGAGCTCTTCGCGCCGCTCAAGCCCGCCAAGGAATGGCCGCGTGGCGTGACGAAGGAGTCGATGACCGCGGCTCTTTCAAAGGAGCTCGGAGAGGCCTTCCCGGGCGTCATCTTCAACTTCTCGCAGATGATCTCGGACAACGTCGAGGAGGCGCTCTCGGGCGTCAAAGGGGAAAACACGGTCAAGGTCGTGGGCCCTGACCTGCGCGTCAACGAGGCCAAGGCGAACGAGATCGTCGACGTGATGTCGACGGTGAAAGGCGTCGAGGACCTGGGGCTCTTCCCCTCGCTCGGCCAGCCCAACGTCCGCATCACGCCCGACCGGGTTCAATGCGGCCGTTATGGGCTCAACGTCGGCGACGTCCAGGCGGTCGTGCAGGCGGCCATCGGCGGTCAGGCGGTCACCCAGGTGTACGAAGGGGAAAAGCACTTCGACCTCACGGTCCGCTGGGCGCCCGGGTACCGCAAGGACCTCAAGGCGATCCGGGGCATCCTGGTGGCGACACCGGACGGCGCGCAGGTGCCGCTCGGCCAGCTGGCGCAGATCGCCGAGGAGGAGGGGCCGTCCCTCATCTACCGCGAGGACAACCGCCGCTACGCCCCGGTGAAGTTCTCGGTGCGTGGCCGCGACCTGGCCTCGACCATCGCCGAAGCCCGCGAGCGGATCGCCGAGAAGGTGAAGCTCCCCTACGACACCCACCTCGAGTGGGCGGGTGAGATCAACCAGCTCAACGAGGCGACCGGCCGCCTGGTCCTGATCATCCCGATCACCCTGCTGGTGATCGCCATGCTGGTCTACTCGTCGGTCAAGAACTGGAAGGACATGCTGATCGTCCTGGGCGGCATCCCGGTCGCCTGCACCGGCGGCATCCTGGCGCTGCTCATCACGCGCACGCACTTCTCGATCTCGGCGGCGATGGGCTTCATCTCCATCTTCGGCATCTCGGTCCAGGACGCGCTCATCGTCGTGACCTACGCGCAGCGGCTGTGGGACGAGGGGCACGGCCTGGAGATGGGGGCGCGCGAGGCGGCGGAGCGGCGCCTCCGCCCCGTCTTGATGACGACCTTCGTGGCGATGCTGGGGCTGACGCCGGCCGCGCTCTCGCACGGCATCGGCGCCGATACGCAGAAGCCGCTGGCCATCGTGGTCATCGGCGGCGCGCTGATCCTGGCCTTGCTGCCCCGCCTGCTGCAACCCGCGCTGCTGGTGCTGGCGCACACCGGTGAGCGCCGCTGGACCCGCCAGTCGGCGGCGGAACGCGCCCGCGACGCCATGCTCGCCGAATCGCCGAACCCCTCTCCTTCGTCCGCCTAGGCCTGGGCGCTCGCGGCTTGGCGCCGGAACAGGCGCGCCAACCAGCTCTCCGGCAGATAGCAGGTCAAGAGCAGGGTGCTCATCAGGAGCGCGAACCAGATCACCGGCCCGAACATCAGCCCGATGAGCGCGTGCATCCCGAGGCCCGCCAGCACCGCATACCGGCGCGTCCAGGGGAGCGCGAACCAGAGCGGCGCCGCCGTCTCGAAGGTCAGCGACAGGTACTGCAGCGCCTGCCATCCCCAGCCCGGAACCGCGCGCACCAGCAGCCAGGAGATGGTCGTCTGGTAGTTGTCGTGCAGGTGGCTCCAGAGCACGTCACCCCCCAGCCAGTCGCCGCGCAGCTTGGCGATCCCCGCTCCCGAGTACATCGCGCAGAGAAAAATCTGAAAGAAGCGGATGACGCCCCCCGAGACGTGCGTCGGGACCGGCGCCGCCGGATCTCGCCGCTGCCGCCGCCAGGCGTCGATGCCGTAGCGCGCGCCCGACGGGCTGAGACAGAGCGCCAGCGCCAGCATCGGCCCGAGCTTGCTGACGGTGAAGGCCTCCAGCCGATCGGCGAGCGCCAGGTACGCCAGCAGCGCCGCGAACAACCCCGCCGACGCCCGGGTGAAGAATCCGGCCGTGAGCGCGAGCCCGCTGACGACGGTCAGGATGGCGATCGTCCAGGCGACCCCGGGCGACACCGGCGGGATGTAGAGCGGCTGGCGCCAGTCGTGGCCACCGAGGTAGGGGACGCGGAATCCGACCGGGCTCAGCCAGTGATCGGCGTGAATCAGGCGCGACGACTGGAACGCCAGCAGCACCAGCGGAAGCAGGATGCGGGCGAACGCCAGCCGCTCGATCGGCTGCGGCGCGTTCAGCCAGTCTTCGAGGCGCGTCCGCCAGGTCACCTGGCGCGGCGGCCGCTTCATGGGGCGCCCAGCTCCTCGCAGCGGCGCGTGCGGTCATCCGACGAGGTGACGTACCAGTACTTGCGCTCCACCTCCTGCGGATAGTCGGTGAGCGGCAGCCGCTGGTAGCGGCCCTCGGGCGTCCCCGGCGGCGGAATCGGGATGCGCAGGTCGAGCAGCATCACCCCGCCGATGCGGGCCTCCGGATGCGCGCGGTTGTGCGCCTCGACGATGAACTTGTCGAGCGCCTCCAGCACGCGCCGCTGCCGGTAGTGGAAGAACATGGCACGGTAGAAACGACTCTCCTTGTCGTCGCGCCGGATCGGGAAGAACGGGCGCACGTCGATCTCCTCGAAGCGGCCGAGATCGCAGCGCCACCCTTCGGCGCGCCATTCGATGGCGTCGCGCGCGGAGTGGGGGAACAGCGCCGCCTCCTGCACGAAGAAGCGCAGCGGCAAAGGAAGGACGGCGTCCGGCAGGCCGATCCCCGCGCCGTCCATCCAGACGAACAGCGCGTAGAGGGCGGCCAGCACCGCGACAACCCGCCGCGCGCGCGGCGACAGCCACGGCTCGGCCATGACGCGCGGACGGTCGGGCCGCGTCAACTCTGGCTTCGCGGCGCCGCTCGCGGCACCGCTGGGCTTTCCTGCAGGCATGAGCTCCCGATCTACTAGGAAAAGGCCCCTCGAAGGGTCCTTTTAATCCCCCCGCGGACGAGTTCCGCCGGCGAAAGCCCGTCGACACGCACGCGGATCGACGTGGTTGCGCGGCGTCCAAGCCGCAGCGTAGGCCAGCCCACTTACCAGCGACCGATCGCGCGTGTCCATCATCTGAACAGACGGAGGGATCGAGCCATGAAAAGGATTTTGACGGCTGTGCTCGGGTTGGCGTTGCTGGCGGCTCCCGCCGCGGCTTTCGCGCGCGGTGGCGGTGGCGGCGGCTTCCACGGCGGCGGCGGGTTCCATGGCGGCGGCGGCTTCCACGGTGGCGGCGGCTTCCACGCGGCGCCGGCCGCCGGATTCCACGGCGGCTTCCGCGTCGCTCAGCCGTATGGCGGCTACCACGGACCAGCGGTCCGCGTCGGACCGGGGTACCGCGGCCCGGTGTACGGCGCGCGCGGCCCGGTCGTCGTGCGGCCGCTCAGCGGCCGCGTCTACGTCCCCGGCTACTGGGGCTTCCGGGGCGGCGCGAGCGTCTGGATCGGCCCCACCTGGACGGTCGCCCCCTATCCCGGCTGGAGCTGGGTCGCGCCCCACTGGGCCTGGAACGGCTACACCTGGGTCTGGCAAGAGGGCTACTGGGCCCCGCCGGCTTACTGACCTCGTCCGAAACCTCCGACTCGTTGCGACCCGTGGTCGTCCGGCATGACCGGCGCGACTCACGGGTCGTGTCGATCTGGGCGGTGACCGACGGCGGCGTGAAGGCGCTTCGGCGGCGGTTCCTTCGTAGCTGCGCGTGGGCGCAACCTGATCACGGAACTGTTCTATGCTCGTGCCATGGGGCGCGGGGTGGTTCTGGCTTTGATTGGTTTGGCCGCTGGTTTCGGTGGCGCGTGTGGTCCGGCTTCGAGCACGAAGGACGGCGGCCCGAGGGGCACGGGAGGGTCGGGAGTCGCCGTTGACGGCGGCGGCGCGGCTGGCAACGCGGGCGGCCACGCCGGTGGTGTCGAAGGAGGCCGCGACGGGGGGATGGATGGACCGCTGGACGCCTCCGCCGATGCTTCCGACGCCGCCTGCCCTGCCTCGAAATACCAGTTCGCTTTCACTCCGGTCGGGTGCCGACCACTGCCCTCGGGCGCGTGCCAATCCCAGGACGACTGCGGCGGCGCCGCCTATGCCTCGGTCATCGGCTGCCGGCCCTTCGCGTGCGGCTCCGCGCAAGGCAAGTGCACACTTCGCGAAAGTATGTTGTGTCCCATCCTTTCGATTCAGAACTGTGGGTGCGACGGCTCGACGTACTACAACGAGTGCGACCTGGTCGATGAGCTCGTCGCCGTACAGTACCCGGGCCCCTGCCGCAGCGGCGCGCTCTCGACCTGCGACGCCACCCATCCCTGTTCGGCCGGCCAGGAGTGCGCCGAAGATCCGCGGGCCTCGTGCCCTCCTGGAACGGATTGCCCCGGCGTCTGTTTGACCGCAGCCACCTACCCTTGTGGCCAGGGCGGACAGGGGCCGTCGTATTGCATCGACGGCTACTGCGTCGCCGCTCAGCAGAGCTCGACGTGCAGCGGAGCTGCTTGCAGCTTTTGCACGTTCGGCGGTGCCTCCTGTGACGAAGCGAGCTGTCCCGCCGGCCAGCTTTGCGTTCCGTCGATCGGATGCAGCGCCGCCGACGCCGGCGCGTGCGGGCGACTCTGCGTGATTCCTTGAGGCGGGTCCACCAGCAAAAGCCGGGGTCATCGCGACTTGTCGCAGTGAGCGCCCGCCCGTCGGCGGATCGCTTCTCCCCGGCGACTATCGTCTCGGGCGCCGCGAGGTCGAAGGCGCGCGCCGGCGGAGTGAGGCCGCGCCGAGCGCCGCCAGCAGGAGGGCGAGGCCGCTGGCGCCGGGGCCGCTCGCGCTGTCGCAGCTGCAGGTCGTGATGCCCCCTTCGTGCACCATCGACGAGCCGCCCGCCCCGCTGCCACCCGCGCCCGTGGCGGAAGCACCGGCCGCGCCGCTGGTGCCGCCGGTGTTGCTGCGCCCGCCCGTTCCAGGGCTGCCGCCGGTTCCCGGTAGCGGCGCGCCAGCGTCCGGATGTGGAACCACGATGCCGCCGTCAGGAATCGCGCATTGGCCATCGGAGCAAACCTGTCCCGTCGGACAGACGACCCCCTGGCACCCATCCTGACAGGCACCCTTCACGCACACCGTCGAGGGCGGGTTGCACGTGACCTGGTCACACCCCGTGTCGACGCAGCTGCCGTTCTTCAAGCAGGTCTGCCCGCTCGGGCATGCCCGACACGAGCAGGGGGCGACACAGACACCGTTGTCGCAGACCTGCGTGCTGTCGCAGGTGACGTTGGCGCACGGATCGACGCAGTTGCCTAGGCGGCAGACCTGTCCGTCCGGACATATGACGCCATTGCAGCCTCCAATGCAGATCCCCTGGTAGCAGACCTGCTCGGACCCGCACATGACGCCGACGCACGACGGATCCTTACAGAGTCCGTCGGTGCTGTCGCAGACAGTCGGGGGGCCGCAGGGGAACTCGCTGTTCGTGCAGGGGAAGACGCAGGTCCCCTGGCTGCACACCTGCCCCGCCGGACAGAGATTGGGAGCATCGGGGTTGTCGACAGTGCCGTCGCAATCGTCGTCGAGGCCGTTGCAGACCTCGGTCGCTGGTTTGAGGTTCGGTTCGCAGGTGATCGTCATGCCGCCGTTCGAGCACTGGGTGGTCCCGTCGGCGCAGATGCCGGGCATCCCGGTCATGCAGTCAACGCCGCCGCCCTCGCAGTCCAGACCGGTCACGTAGAAGACGAAGTCGTTGAAGTCGCCGTCGCAGCCATCGGCCGTCCAGCTCGAGGCCGGCATCGGGAGATCTTCATACGCGATGTAGTAAGCGCTGGGATTCACCGTCGACTGATAGATCAGCGTCGTGACCCAGGGAACCTTGTACTGCGTGGAAACGGTGTTCAGGTCGGCCTCGGAATACTTTGTCTGCGAGCACTGACCCGAGTTGCCGATGAGCGCGAATCCCACCTGGCCGCCCTTGTAATTGGGGTTGCTGGCAATCGACGACGCATTCCAAGTGTAGATCGCCCAGGTGTGCTGGCCGGCCTGATTGGGATCCATGTCCATCTCGGCCATCGGGCAGAAATCTCCATCCTGGCAGCTGATGCCGTTGGGTGGCGGCTGCTTCAGATTGGCCGGGACCAACGTGTAAATCTGTGCAGCTGCGGGCGGCGTCGTGCTGCCAGGGGTGGCGTTGTACCAGCCAAGTGCGTTCGCACAACCGCCGCCGTGCAGAACGATCTGCCCAGTAAACCCGCACTGGGGCGAAAAGGTGCCTGGTGTCTGATGAGCATCCTTGACCGGATCGATGGTCTCGCCGCGAATTGAGAATAGACCGGCGAGCGTGTCGTCGCTGGCCAGAAAGCCGCGGCTCGTGACGACGGCGAGCTCCGCCGTTCCCGTTGGCTGCGGTAACGACGTTCCGTCGGGCTCGGAGACCGTCGCGCGGGCGGGCGGCGACAGAAACAGGATCGATGCACCGAGGGGAAGCACGAACCGGCTGCGCACAGCAAAGCTAAGGGAGGCCTTCATGAGGCGATTTTGCGCCTTTTCGAGGCGCTGGGGAAGCAGCCGACAGCGCTCACGGCAAGAGCGCGGTGGCCGGGGTGCTCCGGCCGAGGTAGATCCCGTGCCCACATTCCCGGAGGTCCCCGATGTATCACTTGATCGTTCGTCAGTTCATGCGCTCCCTCAAGAACCTGGACACCATCATGGAGCGTGCAGAGAAGCACGCCGGCGCCCGCAAGTTCGACGCCAACAACTTCCTCACGCAGCGGCTCTACCCAGACATGCTGCCGTTCACCGTGCAGATCCGCATCGCCTGTGACACCGCCAAGGCGACGGCGGCCAACCTGGCCGGCAAGGACGCCCCCAAGCATGAGGACAACGAGACGACCTTCGGTGAGCTGCGCGGCCGCATCGCCAAGTGTCTCGGGTACCTGGAGACGCTGTCGGCCAAGGACTTCGAGCGCACCAAGGCCGACCAGCCGGTCAAGCTGCCCGACCGTCCGGACCGCCCCGGCAAGACGCTGCGCGCCGAGGAGTACCTGGTCGGCCGGCAGATCCCGAACTTCTACTTCCACGTCGTGACGGCCTACGATATTTTGCGTCAAGGCGGCGTGGAGATCGGCAAGAGCGACTATCTGGGCTCGCTGGAATATCTCGAAGGCTGATCGCGCTCGCGGGCACAAACGGGACCGTTGACGCCACATAAGATCCTCGCGGCCCTGTCGCTTTGCTTCGCCGTCGCGCGCGCGCCTGCCGCGCGCGCGGCGGAACCCGTCGCGGAGGACGATCCCTCCGTCGGCGTCGAGCCGGCCGTCGGCGATGGGTCGTCGCCCGAAGAGGCGGCACCCCCGCCGGAGTCCCAGCCGCCGCAAAAGCCAGAGCTCTCCTTCCTCGAGACCTACTATCCGCCGCCCGTCGACGGCCCGGAGCTGCGTCTCCCCGAGTCGCCGACGCGCCTCTACCTCGACGGCGCCTACGCCGCCAGCAGCGATCTCTCGGCCCTGCAGCTGATCCAGGGAAGCGGCAAGAACGTTCGCTTCTCCGTCGGTGGCGCCTGGCGCTGGCACCGGTTCTCGTTCGAGGGGGAGGTGCCGTTCGTGCAAATCACCACGCTGAACGTAACCGCGGTCTCCGGCGGCCAACCCCCCATCCCTTCCGACGCGCACCAGACGGGCATCTCCTTCGGCGACGTTCGGGTGGGCGCGACCTGGACGACGCACCTGGTGGGCTACGCGCTGGTCGGCGGGTTCGGCCTGCGGGCGCGGCTGCCCACCCACAGCACCAACTTCACGTTTCACATCCAGAGCACGCCGACCTCCACGCCGATGCCGCTCACCTACGCGTTCCCGTACTACTTTCACTTCGAGCCGACGGCGATCCTGGGCGGCGCGCTCGGTCGCTTCGTCTTCGTCATCAACGAGGGTCTGGACGTCCTCTGGGGACCCAACGGTGAAATCGAGGGGCAGCTGGTGGTCGTTCCGACCATCGCCTTCTGGGACTCACACGTCGCGATCGCCTTCGCGCCCTTCGATTTTCTGGGCGCCTCCGTCGAGCTCGGGACCGACATCCAGATCAACAACACCAACGACCCCCAGTTTCCAATTTCCGACATCCGGTCGGCCTGGGTGGCGCCGGCGCTCCAGTTCCACCTCGGCGACTATCGCGTCGATCTCATCGCGCGCCTCGGCCTGCCGGGGACCGCCCACGGGACCGATCCTTTCGGGGTCCTCGAGTTCGTGGGAACCAGCTCGTACACCCTGCGCGTGGGTCGGTCCTTCAATTAAAGGGAAGATGGAGGTACCGTTAGAGGTATGAGGCTCGCACGGCTCTGGTGGCTCGGATTGGTCCTGGCGGCAGGTTGCCACTCGGGATCGTCGGCGCCACCGCCGCCCACGGACGCCCAGGTGCTCGATCTGGCGGTCGATCTGCCTCCCGGCTGCCCGCCCGCGACGCCGAACGACAAGGGGGTCGGAATCCCTTGCACGCGCGGGGGGGGCGAATGCTCGAAGGCGGGCGTGCCAAAGGGGCTGCTCTGCACTTGCGACCCGCTTCCCATCCTCGGTGTCCTGCTCAACGGGGTTCCGTGCGTCTGCACGATCGGCGGCCCCAATCTGACGACGAACCCGGATCCCTGCGCGGCCAACGGCGTGTCGTGCGGCTCGGACGCCACCTGCTGCCCCTACATGACGAGCGCCTACTACTGCAGCCCGAACGCCTGCCTGCCCGGCGGCGCCTGCATCGACTTCACGCCGCCGCCGGGGGGCTGAGCGCGCCGGACGGGCCGGGCCCGCCCATCGCCCCCCCGCTCTCAGTGGCAGGCGGCCGTGTTGTTGGGGGTCGTCTGACAGGTGGCCGCCGAGCAACAGTAGCCGCTCGCGCAGTCACGGATTCCCGAGCAGTCGGTGGTGCAGAGGTTGCCGCTGCACCGCACCGCGCCGGCGCACGAGTTGCCGCCCCGGCAGACGATCTTGTCCATGCCCGCGTTGGCGGTGACCGTGGAGGTGCAGGTCGTGGGACCCGTGCATTCGAGGTCGCAGCTGTTTCCGCTGCAGCTCATTGGACCCTTGCAGGACCCTGACCCCGAGCAGGTCACCACGTTCATCGTGCCCGCGGCGGTGACCCCACCCGCGCAGGAGTCGGTCCCGCTGCAGGTGACGGTGCAGGGCGTTCCGCGGCACTGAATGGGTTTGCTGCAGGCGTTGTCGGCGCAGGTCACGCTGCAGCTGGTCGAGCCGCGGCAGTCGATGGGGGTGTCGCAGCCCCCCGCCGGGCAGGTGATCTTGCAGGCGATCCCCAGCGGGCAGGTGATGGGCCCCGTGCAGGGCGAGCAGCCCGAGCCGCAGGCGAAGGTGCAGACGCCGTTCAAGCAGGCGCCACCGCCCGCCACGCAGTCCGCGCAGGCGGCATCGGCGTCGGGCGGCCCGCAGGCGGAGGTCGTTCCGGCGTCGGTGAGGCGGAGGCCGCCGGTTCCCGGGCCTCCGATCCCGGCGATGCCGCCGCTCCCGACAATTGTGACTCCGCCGCTCCCCGTGGCTCCGCCCGCGCCGGTGGCGCCACCGGCCGCATCGCCACCCGCTCCCGGTGGATCACCCAGCGCGTCGGTCCCGTCACCGCCGGCGCCGACGGCCGGGTCCCCCCCCGCGCCGCCCGTGCCCAGCAGCGTCTGGCCGCCGCTGCCATCGCCGCTGCCGCTGCCGCCCGTCGCCGAGAGGCCGCCGGCGCCAGTGAGCACGGGCGCCCCTGCGCCACCCGAGGCCGCCGCGACCGCGGAGAGCCCAGATCGATCTACCCGGCACCCCACTGCGAGGATCGGTACCAGGACAGAGATGAACAACGCGGGTAACCGCGGACGAGTCTTCAATTCTCTCCGTTCCTTTGAACGGGCGCCGTCGCGCCAGGGACTGTCAGGTAATGGCGAGGTGCCTTTTAGGTGCCTTTGTCGATCACGATTGCGACTTTGACCCACTGCGGAACGTGGTTGCCGTAAAGAGTCCCGTTCCCCATCGGGTTCTGCCCCGGCAGCCAGACCGCCGCATGGCTCGGGTCGCCGACGTTGATCTCTCCGCTGGTCACGCCCGTGAACCAGAGCTGGGGCTGCGACTGGGTGAGACCGCCCAGGTTGGCCTGCACGCCGTAAGGTCGCCGCGAGGAGAAGGCGATCCAGTAGAGCGTTTGGCCGCGAAAGGTGCTCACGTCCGGGCTGAAGCGGGGCCAAGAGTTGGAGTAGTTGATGACGTTGCCGTTGATGATCCCGTTGGCGTTGTCGAGCCGGGTCGCCCCTCCGCCCGAGGCGGGGGTCCACCAGAGCTCGGCGGACGCGTCGTCGTACCCGTCGCATGACCCAGTGCCATAGCCTCCGCCGAGAGGGGCCGGATCGTCGCCGCTTCCGCAGGTGCTGACGTTGAACACCACGTAGTTACTGTCCTCGCTGGTGCACGGGTAGTACTTGGACATGTTGCTTTCGCGATCGACCAGAACGCGCGCATCGTCCATGACGGTTTCGGGAGTGGCGTCCGCGATGACGATCCGGCCGTTCAGCTTCAGATCGCCGTTGGTGCCGCCGTGGGGCGAGGACGTATTGAAAGAGGTGTACGCGAGCAGCGCCCCGTCATGGCTCCAGAACGGATCGGACTGGTAAGGATCGAGGGCGACCGCCGAGGCAGGAAACGCGGCGCCCTGCCGGGTCACCGTGGCCGACGTGCCATTGACCGTAACCGAGTTGAAGTACAGCTTCGAGTTGTACATGCTGACCATGACGTCGCCATTCGGACCCCAGGTCGTCTCGGCGGCGTACCCCTCGTTGCGGTAGCTCTTCCAATAGTTCGCCGGATCGTTGGTCGGCGTCGCGCTCGGATCGCTGCTGGTGTCGAGGCCCCCTCCACCGACGGGGTTGATCAGCTCCAAGGCCTGGTTTTGGATGTCGAGGAGCTCCCAGTTCGCCGCGTTCGTGGTCGCCGAGCCTCCGATCGTGAGCGCCATGAACTTGCCGTCGTTCGTGATGGTGTGGCAGCCGATGCAGTGGCCGCCGGCCGTTCCGTTGTTCCAAGACTGCGGCGCGCCGTCATAGGGAGGCGTGCTCCCGGGACCCCCGTCGTCGGTCCAGACGACCTCCGGGATGGGGTTGTCCTTCGAGAAGTCGTAGCGCTGGATCTGGGTGCCGTAATACGGCGGCGACGTGCCGGACGGCGGTGGGTCGAGAAGGATGTAGTTGGGCGGCGTCGGAATATCCCCGGTGTCTCCCGCCGATTTCTGGGGGGGATTGGGAACGACCGTCCAGAAGTAGAGACCGCCGGTCAGCCCGGCCTGGGTCCAGGCGGTGGTGATCGGCGGCGAGTCGCCCGTCACCGTCGACCCGCTGAGCACGCGGGCGGTGAGCTGAATGTCCTCGTTCTGGCTGGCCGGAATCATCATCTGCGTGAACGCCAGCGGCAGGGTGACCGAGCATCCATTTCCTGGCGCCGACTCACACGCTCCGAAGAACTGCACGTCAACGTTGCCGCTCGCTGTCTGGAAAGAGATCCGCGCGGAGGTCCCGGGCGTCGTCAGCTGGACCTGGATCGGTCCCAGGTTCGCCGGAAACAGCGATTTGTCGAGGGGATAGGCGATCGTCGTCGACCCGGACCCGCCGTTGTCGAACGTGCCCTCGCTGCCGGTGTCGAAGGAGGGGGCGCCTGAAGGGCAGGCGCTGAAGTCGGTGCAGGTGAAGTTGCCGCTGATCGGCGTGATCGGCAGCGGTGCCGTCCCACCACTGTTCCCGGTGTTGCTGCCCCCGTTCCCGGTACTGCCCCCGTTTCCCGTGCCGCCGCCGTTGCCGCTGCCGCCGCTGCCGGTGGTGCTGGCGTTTTGCTTGACGCCGGCGCATCCGAGTCCGGTGGCGACGCCGAACGAACCGGCGACCCCGAACGACAAAGTCACTGCGGACAATAGGCTCGACGAAGTGTGTAGACGCATAGGCTTGCTCCGGCGCTTTGGGGACCGAGGCAGGGGGGCGACGCAGCGCCCCGGCCCGCCCGAATTTCCGAAGCGCCGACTATACTGCGCGCCGCTTCGCAGAGCTATAGCCCGCGGGGGCGGCCTTGACTGGGCGGCCGGAGCGGGCCGACCATGGAGCGACCATGACCATCCACCCACCCTCCGTGCGCCTCTCCACCCTTCATCGCGTGTCTCCGCTCGTCGTGCTCTCCGTGATCGGGATCGCGGGCTGTGGCGGCGGGCTCAAGTACAAGGTCGACGACTCGGCGATCGACTCGATCTCCGCCGGCGACAAGCAGGACGTCTTCGCGGCCCAGAACGACCTCGAGGTCGCGCACAGCGAGCAGCGGACCGTCAAGACCCAGGTGGACGAGCTCGACCGCGAGCGCAGCGTGGCGAAGAACGAGAAGGAGCAGGCGGCGCTGGAGGTCGAGAAGGCGGGCACCGAGCAGGAGTCGGCCAACGCGTCGCACGACGAGAACCGCGCCAACGCCGCCCGCCACAGCAAGGACGTCGCCGACATGGGGGTCAAGGTCTCCGCCGCCAAGATGGACTGGCTGAACGAGAAGGGGGACTGGCTCGATGCCTCCGCCAAGGCGGCCGACGCGCACGAGGCGGCCGCGCAGGCCAAGGTCGAATTGGCCAAGGCGAAGCTGGCCCAGCAAAAGGGGATCAAACCGAGCGGCGACTTCTCGGTCGGCAACTTCGAGGATCAGTGGAAGGACAAGAACGACGATTGGCAATCGGCCAAAAAGAAGGCCGATTCGGAGCAGAAATCGACGCAGGAGATGGAGGCAAAGTGGAAGGATATCTCCACCCAGCAGGCCAAAATGAAAGGATGATGAAGGGGTGCTGAAAGGGTGAACGAGGGTGATTCCCCTAGTCTTCATAACCCCGCTGGACTAGGCTCCTTTCCGGGTAATTCTTGAGCACCAGCGACCGAGAAGCCCTGGTGGCGAGCGCCTCGGCGGCCCAGGCAGCGGCGGAGCGACAGCCAGCAGCCGACTCGACCGATTCTTCCGAGCGGGGCGAGCGGTCGGACTACGTCCCGATGCTGGAGACGGCCCGGATCCTGGTCGTCGACGACGAGAAGGTGATCCGCGAGATCCTGGCCGACTTCCTGACCATGGAGGGGTACGTGGTGCACGCCGTCGAGGACGGCGCGCTGGCTCTCGAGGAGCTGCACAAGCGCAGCTACAACCTGGTCATCTCGGATCTCAAGATGCCCAACATGAGCGGGCTCGAGCTGATCCAGAAGATCGGCGAGGAGAGCATCCCGGTCATCACCGTCATCATGACCGGCTTCGGCACCGTCGAGACGGCCATCGAGGCGATGAAGAAGGGGGCCTACGACTACATCCTCAAGCCGTTCAAGGTGGAGGAGGTCATCCACATCGTGCAGCGCGGCCTCGATCGCCAGCGGCTGCAGCACGAGAACATCCGGCTCAAGGACGCGCTCTCGATCTACAAGATCAGCGAGGCGATCGCCACCTCGCTGTCGGTCGAGAAGGTGCTGGATCTGGTGCTCGACGCCACCATCGACGCGGTCGACGCCGACGTCGTCAGCCTGCTGCTGGAGGATCCCAAGCACGCTGGACGCTTCTCCGAGCGGATGCGCAAGGTGTCGGAGCGGGCCGATCCCGGCGTCGAGGCGCCCCAGCTGAACCTGCAGGAGGCGCTGCCGCTCTTCGCCGAGGACCGACCGCTGCTGGTGCACGGCAGCCGCTCGTATCGTTTTCTGGAGTCGCCCCCGCACGAGCTCGAACGGCGCCTGGTCAGCCTCTGCAGCATCCCGCTCAAGCTCAACGGCCGCATCATCGGGATGCTGAACTCCTACAGCTACACCCGCGGCAACAAGTTCTCCGAGGGGCAGCGCAAGATGCTGTACGTGCTGGCCAGCCGCGCCGCCGTCTCGATCGAGAACGCGCGCCTCTACGAGAACCTGGTCGACGCCAACAAGGATCTGACCACCGCCAACGTCTCGCTGGAGGAGAACTTCAAGCAGACGATCATCGGCTTCGCCCACGCGCTGGAAGAGTCGGACCGCTACACCCGCGGCCACTCGGAGCGGGTGGCGATGTACGCGCGCCTGATCGCCATCGGGCTGCGTCTGAGCGCGCCCGAGATCGACACCATCGTCAAGGTGGGCCTCATGCACGACGTCGGCAAGATCGGCGTGCGCAACGACAAGCTGAACAAGCCGGGCAAGCTGACCCCCGAGGAGCTGGCGATGTTCCGGTCGCACCCGGCCAAGGGGAAGCGGATCCTGGAGCCGATCCCCTTCATGCGGGACATCGTCCCCGGCTGCTACTGCCACCACGAGGCCTGGGACGGCTCGGGCTATCCGCAGGGCCTCGTGGGCGATCACATCCCCCTGATCGGGCGGGTGGTCGCCGTCGCCGACGCCTACGACGCGATGACCTCCGACCGCGCCTACCGCAAGGCCCTGCCGCACGAGATCGCCTGCGGCGAGCTGGAACGCTGCACCGGGGCGCAGTTCGATCCGGAGATCGTCCCGGTCTTCCTGGCGCAGATCGAAGAGTTCCGGCGCTTCGAGGCGGCCGCCGGGCGGTTCATTCCGCGGTAGAAATTGGCTTTTCATCCCCAATCTGGCTCCCATTTGCCTCCCCTTTGCACCTTTGGACTAGCCGACCGAGAGGACCCGCATGAGCGCTGACGGCGCCGCCCCCCCACCATTCGCAGGAAACCGCATCCCCATCTCCATCGAGGAGGAGATGAAGTCGTCGTTCATGGATTACGCCATGAGCGTCATCGTCTCGCGCGCGCTGCCCGATGCGCGCGACGGCCTCAAGCCGGTGCACCGCCGGATCCTCTACACCCAGCAGGGGCTCTCCAACTTCTGGAACCGACCGTACATCAAGTGCGCCCGCGTGGTCGGAGACGTGCTCGGCAAGTATCACCCCCACGGCGACACGGCTGCGTACGACGCCCTCGTGCGCTTGGCCCAGGACTTCGCGATGCGCTACACGCTCATCGACGGCCAGGGGAACTTCGGCTCGGTCGACGGCGACTCGGCCGCCGCTTACCGCTACACCGAATGTCGGATGGAGAAGATCGGTGGCGAGCTCTTGGCCGACATCGACAAGGAGACGGTCGACTTCCAGCCGAACTACGACGACAAGGAGACCGAGCCGACGGTCCTGCCGGCCCGCTTCCCCAACCTGCTGGTCAACGGCGCGGCCGGCATCGCGGTCGGCATGGCCACCAACATCCCGCCGCACAACCTGCGCGAGGTGATCGACGCGACCATCGCGATCATCAAGAACCCCGACATCACCACCGACGAGCTGATCGAGATCGTCCCCGGCCCCGACTTCCCGACCGGCGGCTTCATCAGCGGGCGCAACGGCATCCGCAACGCCTACGAGACGGGGCGCGGCGCCATCCTGATGCGCGGCCGGACCACCGTCGAGGAGCACCCCAAGACCGGCCGCAAGTCGATCATCGCCACCGAGATCCCCTACCAGGTCAACAAGGCCAAGCTGATCGAGAAGATCGCCGAGCTGGTGCGGGAGAAGAAGATCGAGGGGATCGCCGATCTGCGCGACGAGTCCGATCGCGACGGCATGCGGATCGTCGTCGACCTCAAGAAGGACGCCGTTCCGGAGATCGTCCAGAACAACCTCTGGAAGATGACGCCTCTCCAGGAATCGTTCGGCATCAACATGCTGGCCATCGTCGAGGGGCGCCCGCAGATCCTCTCGCTCAAGAAGGCGCTCACCCACTACATCGCGCACCGGCGCGACGTGGTCACCCGGCGGACGCTGTTCGATCTTCGTCAGGCCCGCGACCGGATGCACATCCTGGAGGGGCTCAAGATCGCCGTCGACAACATCGACGCGGTGATTGATTTGATCCGCTCCTCCAAGGACACGGAGGCGGCCAAGGCCGGCCTGATGTCGAGCTTCGAGCTGTCGGCCCGGCAAGCGCAGGCGATCCTGGACATGCGCCTGGCCAAGCTGACCGGCCTCGAGCGCGAGGCGCTGCTGGCGGAGATCGCCGAGGTCGGCGCGCTCATCGCCCGGCTGGAAGAGATCCTGGGGAGCGAGAGCATCCTCATGAAGGTCGTCACCGACGAGCTCGAGGCGGTGAAGAAGGAGTTCGGCGACGATCGCCGGACGGAGATCATCGACGCCGGCGTGGAGATCGGCGTCGAGGACATGATCGTCCCCGAGGAGATGGTCGTCACCGTCACCCACGGCGGCTACGTCAAGCGCAACCCCAAGACGCTCTACCGGGCGCAGCGGCGCGGCGGGCGCGGCATCACCGGCGCGGCCACGCATGAAGAAGACTTCGTCGCCCAGCTGTTCGTCGCCTCCACGCACGACACGCTCCTGATGCTGACCAACAAGGGGCGCGCCTACTCCAAGAAGATCTGGGAGGTCCCGCAGGCCGGCCGCACGGCGAAGGGGAAGGCGTTCGTCAACCTGATCCCGCTGCAGGAAGGCGAACGCGTCGTGGCGCTCCTGCCGGTGCGCGAGTTCTCCGAAGGGGCCTTCGTGGTGATGGCCACCCGGGCCGGCTACATCAAGAAGACCTCGCTGGACGCCTTCTCCAACATCCGCAGCTCGGGGATCATCGCGCTGACGATCCCCGACGATGACGATCTGGTCGCGGTGCGCATCACCGAGGGCGCGGCCGACATCCTGATCGGCACCCGCAACGGCTGGGCCATTCGCTTCCGGGAGGAGAACGTCCGGCCGATGGGGCGCACCGCCCGCGGCGTGCGCGGTATTCGTCTTCGCG
>CAWKBC010000045.1:0-25159 GCA_963847705.1 uncultured Pseudomonadota bacterium
ATGACCCGCCCAGGAGGACGGAGGCCAGCTAGCCCTTGGGGCTCTGTCCCGTCGGCTGTCCCAGTTTGGCGGCGGTCTTGGCCGCCTCTTCCACCGCGCGCGCGATCACCGAGCGGATGCGTCCGTCTTCCATGATCAGCAGGCCGGCGATGGTGCTACCGGCGGGGGTGGTCACCTGATCTTTGAGCGCGGCCGGGTGCATCCCCGTCTGCAGGACCATGCGCGCCGCACCCTGGAACATCTGCGCGGCGATCTGCATGGCGATGTCGCGCCGCAGGCCCATCCGGACGCCGCCGTCGCTGAGCGCTTCGAGGATGATGTAGGCGAAGGCGGGGCCGCTGCCGTTCAGGCTGGTGACGGCGTCCATCACCTTGTCCTCGGCCTCGAGGCAGCCGCCGACGGAGCGGAAGATCTCCAGCACCGTCGCCGCCTGCGCGTCGGTGACGCCGGGCCCGCGCGCGATGACGGTCATCCCCTCGCCGATGAGGCAGGGGGTGTTGGGCATGGCGCGCACGACCGCGCTCTTCGGCAGCCAGCCGGCGAGCTGATCGAGCCGGACGCCGGCCGCGATGCTGATGACCAGCTTGCCGGCCAGCAGCGGCGCCAGCGCCGGATCGGCGACCAGGGGCTCGACCTCGTGCGGCTTCACGCAGACGAGGACGACGGCGGCATCCTGGCAGGCCTCGCGGTTGTCGCTGCCGGTCCGGACGCCGTGTTTCTCCTTGAGGGCGCGTGCGACCTCCGGCCGGCGATCGGTGGCGAAGATCTGCGACGGCTCCAACTTCCCAGATCTTAGGAGCCCGCGAACGATGGCCTCTCCCATCGTGCCGCAGCCGAGCACCGCCAGCGTTTCCGTCTTGCCGAGCATACCCGCGTGACTATCGCACAAGAGCCGATTTTGGGCGCGCTTCGGGCGCGGCTTCCGGCGCGCCTCCGGACATCCTGCAACCTTTGACGGCACCGGGCATCGCAAGGCACCAACCGAAACCAACGAGGAGACCGCACACATGGCAGCTCAGACCTGGACGATCGACAAGGCCCACTCCGACATCTTCTTCACGGTTCGCCACATGGTCATCACCAAGGTGCGCGGCCGGTTCCTCAAGTGGGACGGGACGCTGGTGCTCGACGAGCAGGACTGGGCCAAGTCGCGGGTCGAGGTGGCGATCGACGCCGCCAGCATCTCGACCAGCGACGAGAAGCGCGACGGCCACCTCAAGTCGGCCGACTTTCTCGACGCCGAGAAGTTCCCCAAGCTGACCTTCAAGAGCACCAAGGTGGAGAAGGCCGGCGGCGACAAGCTGAAGGTCACCGGTGATCTCACCATCCGTGACGTGACCAAGTCGGTCACCCTGGACGTCGAAGTGCTGGGGAAGGCCAAGGATCCCTGGGGCAACAACAAGATCGCCTTCAACGGCAAGGTGGCCATCCAGCGCGAGGAGTTCGGCGCCAAGTGGAACCAGGCGCTGGAGACGGGCGGCGTGCTGGTCGGCAAGCAGGTCGACATCGACCTCGAGCTGCAAGCCATAGCGCCGAAGGAGTAAAAACGAAGTAAATCGCGTGAGCTCCGGTGGGCTTTGCCCACCGGAGCTCGTCGCGGGGGGATCGGGGACCCTCCCAGGGTCCCCGATGTTAATGTTGGGGCTCCATGAGCCCCGCACGACAGCACCTGGCCGACGCGCACCGGATCGTCGTCAAGCTCGGCACCCACGTCGTCATGCACGACGGCGAGCTGGCGCGCGAACGGATCGGCGGCATCGTCGACAGCCTGGCGGGGCTGCGCCGCGCGGGGCGCGAGGTGCTGCTGGTCTCGAGCGGCGCGGTCGGGATGGGGATGCGCGTCCTCGGCCTGAAGGAGCGGCCGCGCTCGCTGGGCGACCGCCAAGCCTGCGCGGCGGTCGGGCAGGGGCACCTCATGGGCGTCTACACCCAGGAGCTGGCGGCGCGCGGGCTGACGGCGGCGCAGGTGCTGCTCACGCAAGAGGATCTGGCCGATCGCGATCGCGCGATCTGTCTGCGCACGACGCTGCTGCGCCTCCTGGAGCTGGGCGTGGTGCCGGTGCTCAACGAGAACGACAGCGTCAGCGTCGCCGAGCTCATCGAGTACAAGCGCGGGCAGGGCGTCCCGGCGGCGACGACCGCCTTCGGCGACAACGACGGGCTGTCGGCGCGGGTGGCGGTGGCGCTGGACGCCGATCTGCTGGTCATGCTCACCAACGTGGGTGGGTTCTTCACCGCCAACCCCAAGACCGATCCGGGCGCGGCGCGGATCTCGGAGCTGGACGGCGTCGACCAGGCGGCGCTGGCCCGGGCCAGCGGCGGCTCGGCCGGCGGCACCGGCGGGATGGCCAGCAAGCTGGCGGCGGCCGCGCTGGCCTCGTCGGAGGGGACGGCGGTGCTGATCGCCGGCGGCGGCGAGGCGCGCGTGCTCGAGCGGGCGCTCGGCGGCGAGGATCTGGGGACGCTGATCTCGATCGGGGCGCGCCGCCCGGCTCGCCTGCGCCACATCGCCGTCGGCGCGCGCCGGCGCGGGGCGCTGGTGATCAACGAAGGGGCGCTGGCGGCGCTCAACGGCCAGCAGAAGGCCTCGCTGTTGCCGATCGGGGTGGTGGGCGTCGAGGGGAGCTTCGAAAAAGGGGACGTGGTCGAGATCCGCGACGGCAGCGGCCGTGTACATGGACGGGGCCTGGTGAACTACGCGGCCGACGCCTGCCGCAAGCTGGCCGGGCGGCACAGCGACGACATCGACACGATCCTGGGGTGGCGCGGCTACGACGCGCTCATCACGCGCGACAACCTGGTCATGGGGGCAGTCTGATGAACAGCATGGCGACGGCGACGAAGGAGAAGAACGAGGCGATCCGGGCGACGGCGCTGGCCGCCAAGGCGGCCGGCGGCAAGCTGGCGCGGCTGGGGCCGGAGCGGCGCTCGGTGCTGCTGCGCGCGCTGGCCGAGGCGCTGCGCGAGCCTGCCGCCCGCGACGGCGTCTTCGAGGTGAACGCCGAGGAGCTGGCCCGCGCCAAGGCCGAAGGCGTCGCCCCGCCGCTGGTCAAGCGGCTGGGGCTCGATGCGGCCAAGCTCGACTCCGTCTGTGACGGGCTCGAACAGCTGGCGGCGATGCCCGATCTGGTCGGGCAGGTGACCTTGCGGCGCGAGCTCGACGACGGGCTGGTGCTGGAGCGGGTGAGCTGCCCGCTCGGCCTTCTCGGGGTGGTGTTCGAGTCGCGCCCCGACGCGCTGGTGCAGATCGTGGGGCTGGCCTGGAAGAGCGGCAACGCCGTCCTCTTGAAGGGCGGGCGCGAGGCGCTGGCCACCAACCGCGCGCTCACCGCCATCATCCACCGCGTGCTGGAGGACGCCGGGCTCGATCCGCGCGCGGCCGTGCTGCTCGAGGGGCGCGACGACGTCACGGCGGTGCTGGCGCTGCACGGCATCGTCGAGGTGATCGTGGCCCGCGGCTCGTCGGAGTTCGTGCGCCAGATCCAGGAGTCCAGCGAGATCCCGGTGATGGGGCACGCCGCCGGCGTCTGTCATCTGTACGTCCACGCGGGCGCCGAGCCGGAGATGGCCGCCAGGCTGGCCGTCGACGGCAAGACCACCTACGCGGCGGCCTGCAACGCCACCGAGACGCTGCTCTGGGATGCCTCGGCGGGCGCGGCGCTCGACGCCTGCGTCGCGGCTCTGACCAAGGCGGGGGTCGAGATCCGCGGCGACGCGGCCACCCGCGCGCGCGCCCCCGAGATCAAGGCGGCCACCGACGCCGACTTCGGCTTCGAGTTCGGCGCCAACATCATCGCGGTCAAGCAGGTCGCCGGCATCGAGGCGGCGCTGGCGCACATCGCGGCGCACGGCTCGAAGCACACCGAGGCGATCGTCACCGCCGACGCCGCGGCGGCCGAGCAGTTCATCGCCGAGGTCGACGCCGCCGGCGTCTACCACAACGCCAGCACCCGCTTCGCCGACGGCTACCGCTACGGCCTGGGCGCCGAGGTCGGCATCAGCACCGACAAGCTGCACGCGCGCGGGCCGGTCGGCGTCGACGGCCTCCTCACCTACCGCTGGCTGCTGCGCGGGCACGGCCAGGAGACCGCCAGCTACGGCCCCGGCAAGCGCGCCTTCAAGCATCGCGATCTGGCATGAGCGCGCCAGACAAGCTCCCCCCGGGCGCGACGGGGCTGCCGTTCCTGGGCGAGGTGACCGATTTTCTGAAGGACGGCTTCGGGTTCGTCGAGGGGCGCACCGAGCGCCTGGGGCCCGTCTTCAAGACGAAGATCCTGGGCCGGCCGACCGCGGTCATCGTCGGCCCGGACGCCGCCGGCCAGTTCATCGACGAGAGCAAGATCCAGCGCGAAGGCGGGATGCTGCCGCACATTCAGGTGCTGTTCGGCGGGCGCGCCCTGCCGGTCCTCGACGGCGAAGAGCACCGCGAGCGAAAGGCGTTCGTGATGGCCGCCTTCACGCGCGAGGCGCTGGCCGGCTACCTGCCCGAGATGCAGCGCCGGGTGGCGGCCGCCTTTGCCGGCTGGGCCACCGGCGACGAGCTGCGCTGGCTCGATGGCTTCAAGCGGCTGGCGCTGGAGGTGATCAGCACGACCATCCTCGGGCTCCCCGCCGGACCGACGTTCGAGGCCATCGCCAAGGACTACGAGCTGGTGGGCGGAGGATTTTCCAGCCTGCCGATCCCGCTGCCGGGCACCGCCTACAATCGGGCCCGCCGCGCGCTCGAGCGGATCCTGGCGGTCTACGCGAAGAACGCCCAGGAACACCTGGCGACCCCCGGCTCCGACGGGCTGAGCCGGATCCTGGCGGCGCGCTCGGCGCGCGACGGCCGGCAGATCACCGTCGACGAAGCCAAGGTCGAGCTCCACCACATCGTGGTCGCCGGCCTCATCGTCTGGGCCTGGTTCGTGACCGCCGTGCAGGAGCTGGATCGCCACCCGGAGATCCGGGAGCGCCTGCGCGCCGAGGTGGCCAGCCTGCCGTCCGGACCGCTGACCCTGGAGGCGCTGATGGCGGCGCCCTACCTGAGGCAGGTCTCGATGGAGATCCGCCGCCTGAGCCCGGTGGTGCACGTCTTCTTCGGCAAGGCGCGCACGACGTTCGAGTTCGCCGGCCACACCATCCCGGAGGGCTGGATGGTGCTGTGGGGGCTCCGCTCGTCGCACCTGCGCCCCGAGATCTACCCGGAGCCCACCACGTTCGACCCCGAGCGCTTCGGGCCGGAGCGCCACGAAGAGGAGCGCCATCCGCACGCCTTCGTCCCCAACGGCGCCGGCGACGCCCACAAGAATCACAAGTGCGCGGGCTACGAGTTCGCGCCGCTGCTCTTGCAAGTCTTCCTGGTGGAGCTCCTGCGCGGCGGCACCCGGTGGACGTTCGCGCCCGATCAGAATCTCTCGCTCGACTATCGGACCGTGCCGCCGGAGCCGCGCGACGGCCTCCGGGTTCGGATCACCCGCTGAGTCGCGGCGGGCAGGGCGCAGCAGGCGGCGTTCGAGCGCCGAGATCGGCCGCCCCTCCTTTATAGTGGCCGCTTGGTCCACCGCGCGCCGCCTCGTCGCTCGCTGGAAGCCTCCGATGTGTTCGTGGGCTTTCTCTGTCTTTATCTGGTGACGCTCGGCTTCACGCCTCCCCGGGGGGACGCGATCCCGATGTGGGACGCGGCGCTCAATCTGCTCCGTCACGGCTCCTTCGCCATCGATCTGCGCTGGCCCAACAACGCGCCGCCGGGGCGAAACGGTCACTACTATCCGGTGGCCGCGCTCTTGGCCTGTCTGGTCCACGTTCCGGGCGCCGCCCTGCAGCTGGCGCTCGGGAGGCTCGCGCCGGCTTCCGCGGAGAGCCTGGTGTTCTTCACCGCGGAGATCGGCCCGCTCGTGTGCGCCGCGCTCACGCTGGCGCTCTGCCACCGCTTGCTGGTCGAGAACGGCTACGACCCGCGCCAGGCCACCTGGACGACGCTGCTGCTCGGCACCGGGACGACCATCCTGGTCTACGCGCACCGTCCGTACTCGGAGATGGTGCAGACGGTCTGCTTCACCGCGTTTTTTCGGGAGCTCCTCCGCACCGGCGAGCGGCCCTCGCGCGCGGCCTTCCTGCGCCTGGGGCTGGTGGCGGGCCTCCTCGTCAACGCGAAGAACATCTACTTCGTCTGCCTTCCGAGCGCGGCCCTCTACCTCTTCGTCCGCCTGCGCGCGCGGCGCCCGGAGCTTCGCTCGGGGGTCGGTTGGGCGGCGCTCGGTTTCGCGCCGGGTCTGCTGGCGCTGGCGCTTTACAACTACGTGCGCTGGGGGTCGATCACCAACAGCGGCTACGGAGGCCCCGTCACCGCCGGATTCTGGCGCGAGAATGTCTTCTTCGGCCTGTGGGGTCAGCTCTTCTCTCCGGGCCGCAGCGTCTTCCTGTTCTCGCCGCCGCTGATCCTGGCGGCGCTCGGGTTCCGGCGGCTGGTGGCCCGTCGGCCGCACCTCGCGCTGGCGCTCGGCCTGGTCCTCGGCCCGGTGGTCTTGCTCTACGCGCGCTACCTCTTTTGGTCCGGCGACTGGGGATGGGGGCCGCGCTATCTGGTGTTCGCGGTTCCGGTGCTGATGATCCCGGCCGCCGAGCTCCTCGGCGGAGGCCCGTCTCGGGGGCGCGCGGCGCGTGCCGCGCGGGCCGGTTGCGCGGTCGTCTTCCTGGCCGGGGTCGCGGTGCAGGGGCTGGGGACGGCGTTCTACTGGGACGACTTCATCGCCATCTCCCGTCAGGTTCAGTACCACTGGTTGGGGCGACCCGATTCCAGCGGATCGCCGCTGGCGCCCTATCCTTGCTTCTCCTGTTTCGAGGAGCTCTACGCGGTCCAGTGGCTGCCGGCCACGCAGCCGATCGAGGGGCACTGGTGGCTGCTCCGTCACAAGCTGGCGGGCGACGACTGGAAGACCGCGGAGAAGGACGCGCCCTGGTCACGGTACACCTCGCTCACCCTGGACATCGCGCAGTCCTACGACCGCGCGGAGATCGACTGGTGGCCCTGGCTGGCGCCGCGCGGGTCCCGCCTGCTGCTCGCCCTGCTGAGCATCCTCGTCTTGCCCCTGCTGGTCTCCTGGCGGCTCTGGCGGGCAGCGCTTCGCGGTCAGGGATCGTAGGCGGTCGGTGGCGACACGGGCGCGTGCGGCGCGTCCGCGCGCGGGCCGAGCACCTCGTAGATGAGGCCACCGCCGCGCGTGACGCGCGTCAGGACCGGCCGCCGGCGCTCGAGCTCGTGGATCCGCTTCCACGAGCAGCGCAGCTCGCGCGGCAAGGCGAGGACCAGGCCGACCTCCGGCCGTTCCAGCGCCGCGGCCGTGATCGGCGCCGCCGCGTCGTCGTCGATCGTCGCCAGCGCGGGGAGCCAGGCGCAGACGCCGATCGTCTCTCCCGGCGCGGCGAAGGCCCGCGCGTCGCGGATCCCCTGGCGGAGCGAGCTCGACCAGTAGTCCCCCTCGGTGCCATTGACGAACTCCGTCGGTGACGTCCTGAACAGCCCGGCGCGCTGCGCGCCCCCCAACCCGCCCACCATGAAATTGAAGTAGGCCGTCTCGAACGGATGATATTGCGCCACCGGCCAGGCGAGCGCGGCCGCACCGACGGCAACCGCAGCCGCGCCGGCGACGCGCGCACGCGCAGGGCCCGCGTGAGCACGGACCGCGCGCGCACGAGCAAAGTACGCCAGGACGACCGGCGCGGCGCGCCGCCAGCCCTCGGCGAGCCCGAGCCCGGCCAGGGCGCAGAGCGCCGGGACGTATTCGAGGAAGTGGCGGTTGGCGTCGTAGAAATTCGCGTGCGGCAGCGCGATCCGCACCAGCGGCAGCGACAGCCAGATCACCAGCAGCGCGCCGATCGCGCGCCGGGCCGGGGTCGCGTCGCGTCCGGGCCGACATCCGCCGGCCGCCGCCAGCAGCAGCAGCGGCGGCGTCATGAACAGCAGGCAGCGGAAAGGATGCAGCGACAGGGTGGAGCGGTCGCTGGCCGCCGTCCCCCGCGCGAACGCGATGAACGCGCTGAAGCGCCGGACCGCCTCCGCCGGTCCCCCCCACCAGAGCCAGGGCCAGCCGAGAACGAAGATGGCCAATCCCACGACGGGAAGGAGCACGAAAGGCGCGACGAGCCGGCGCTCGACCCGGCGCCCCAGCCGGCGCTCGTCGGCCTGGCTGGCGTAAAGCAGGCGGTAGACGAACGGTGCCGCCAGCGCGACGGTGATGGCCGCCAGGACCCCGTTCTGCTTGCACGACATGGCCAGCCCCAGGAAGACTCCGGAGACCCACAGATGGCGGGGGCTCCTTTCGGTGAGCCCGACGCCGGCGGCCAGCACGGTGAGCGCGTAGAACCCCGCGCAGGGCCAGTCCTTGGGATCGTTGAAGGCGTGGCCGACGATCGTCGGAAAACAGGCGAGCGCCACGGCGGCCGCGATTCCGGCCGCATCCCCCAGCAGGCGACAGGCGTAGAGGGTGTAGAGAAACAGCAGCGCGATCGACAGGATCGCCAGCCCGGCGTGATGGCCGTCGACCGGCCCGAGCCCCAGGGCCCGCCCGACGGTGGCGTCGCCCACCGCCGCGACCAGCGCCGGCAGCACCGGGTAGTGCTCGGGATCTTGCCGGACGGGCAGGCGAGGAAAATGCGAAGCGAAGCCCGCTGGCTCCCCCGCCTCGAAGTCCAGCGCGCCGGCTCGGCCGGGATGCGCCAGCGCGAACAACGTCCGATCGCCGGCGTAGAGCAACGCCGGCTCGTCGATGGTGACGCCGTAGCGGTGCAGCGAGGCGACCGCGAAGAGCGTCGCCCCGAGCGCGAGCGTCGCCGCCGCCAGCCGAGACGCCCGCGAAAACCGGCGCGTGGCGCGGGCGACTCCGGCCGCGGCCGTCAAGCCGTCGTCGGCAGGTGGAGGCCGCACTCCTTGTTGTCGGGATCCTCCCACCACCAGCGCCCGGCGCGCGGGTGCTCGCCCGGCTTGATGGCGCGCGTGCAGGGGGCGCAGCCGATCGACGGGTAGCCCCGATCGTGCATGGGGTGGACGGGAACGCTGTGCTCCTTGGCGTAGGCGCGCACCTGCTCCATGGTCCAGCGGACCAGCGGGCTCACCTTGACGATGCCGCCGTGGGCGCGATCGATCTCGATCTCCGGAGTGTCGGTGCGGGTGACCGACTGTTCGTTGCGGAGGCCCGTCATCCAGGCCTCGCGATCGGTGAGCGCCCGGCCCAGCGGCTCGACCTTGCGGATGCCGCAGCACTCGTGCCGCTCGTCGAGCGAGTCGCGGAAGCTGTAGAGGCCCTTTTCACGGATCAGCTTCTCGACCGCGGTGCGCTCGGGGAAGAACCAGGCGATCTCGATGCCGTACTTCATCCGGACCCGCTCGGCCGTCAGGTAGGTCTCGTCGGGGAGCCGGCCGGTGTCGAGCGCGAAGACCCGGACGTCGGCGGGGGCCGCCTTCATCGCCAGATCGATGATCACGCAGTCCTCGACCGAGAAGCTGGAGGCGATGCTCAGGCGGTTCCCGAATCGCTTCATGGCCCAGGTGACAATTTCGGACGGGGGTGCGCTGCGGAGGCGGCGAGCGGCCTCTTCGATTTCCGTGACGTTGACGGGCATGCCCGCGCAGCATAGCGGAGAATCGCGCCGGGACCTAATCAACACTGAAACAGTCAAGAATAGGCGCGACCGCTTGACCATACCCGAGTCGCCAGCTAGGCTAGCTGCCACTTCCATCGGGGAACGAGCCCAATCTGCGCGGATCTGGTTCTTAAGTAAAAGTGTCAACAATCTCCCTCTACCCACTTTTTTTGAAGCTCGCAGGGCGCCGCGTGCTGGTGGTCGGCGGCGGTCCGGTCGCGCTCGGCAAGGTGCGCGCCCTGCTGGAGGCGGGGGCGGTGGTCGCGCTGGTGGCCCCGCAAATTGATCCGGAGCTGGAGGCGCTCGAGAAAAAAGGAAATATCTCGATCGCGCGCCGTTCTTTTGAACGGAACGACGTCGAGGGCAGTTGGTTGGTGGTGGCGGCGGCGCCCCCGGCGGTCAATCGGTCAGTGGCGGCGGCGGCGGAGTCCCTGCGTCTGTTCGTGCTCGCGGTCGACGATACATCGGCCGCGAGCGCGTACGGCGCCGGGACGCTACGGCGCGGCGGCGTGACCGTCGCCGTGTCGACGGACGGCCGGGCGCCCGCGCTGGCTGGGCTTCTGCGCGAGGGGTTGGAGGCGGTCCTGCCGGACGACCTCGAGAGCTGGACCGCGGAGGCCGAGCGCCAGCGGGCTGCGTGGCGCGCCTCCGGCGTGCCCATGGCCGAGCGGCGTCCACGGCTGCTGGAGGCGCTCAATCGCCTCTATGATGAGCGCCGCGCAGGCGCTAAGGTCCAGCCGTGAAGGACCCGACCGTGGGCGGCCCGACCGTGAACCAGCCCGGAGCCGTCGGGCACGTCTGCCTGGTCGGTGCCGGCCCGGGGAGCGCCGATTCTGATCACCGTGCGCGGCGCGCGCCGGCTGGCCGAGGCGGACCTGGTCCTCTACGACGCGCTCGCCTCCGAGGAGATGCGGGTCTACGCGCCGGCTGCGCGCTGGTTCTTCGTCGGCAAGCGAGCCTGCCGCCAGTCGGATCACCTCGGGGACCCTGGGAGGGTCCCCGAACCCCCCCACGATGGCCTTCGGTCGGCA
Organism: uncultured Pseudomonadota bacterium; assembly: GCA_963847705.1. Classification (GTDB taxonomy): domain Bacteria; phylum Myxococcota_A; class Polyangia; order Fen-1088; family Fen-1088; genus JADGRB01. Next base: position 10,653 of record CAWKBC010000045.1, read on the forward strand.
AAGCCGACCTGCGGCCACGCGATCGAACAGGACGTGCTCAACCGCCTGCTCATCAAGTACGCGCGGCGCGGCCTCAAGGTCGTGCGCCTCAAGTGCGGTGACCCGTTCGTGTTCGGCCGCGGCGGCGAAGAGGCGCTGGCGCTGGCGCGCGCCGGCGTGCCGTTCGAGATCGTCCCTGGCGTGTCGACCGCGGTGGCGGCGCCGGAGCTGGCGGGCATTCCCGTCACCCACCGGGGGCTGGCGTCGAGCTTTCTGGTGGTCACCGGCCATCACGAGGCGACCTACGCGCCGATCCTGGACGGGCTTCCGCCCGGCAGCGCGACGCTGGTGGTGATGATGGGCCTCGGTCAGCGCGCGCGGATCGCCGAGCGGCTGTCTGCACGCGGCTGGTCGGCGGAGACGCCGGCGGCGATCGTCGTCGGCGCGGCGACGCCGCAGAGCTGGCGCTGGCTGGGGACGCTGGGCGCCCTCGGCGCCGCGGAGCTCCCGGCCGCCTCCAGCGGCGCGCCCGGGATGTTGGTCATCGGTGCGGTCGTCGGTCTCGGGGCCGAGCTCGCCTCCGGACTGGCGTCGGATTTTGCGAGTGCGAACGTTGAAGAACCCAAGGAGAGGAACCTGCTATGAGCGCGAATCCAGTCGTTGACTTCGTTCCCGACGGCGTGGGCCGTCCCGGTTTCGCCGAGCGCGAGGACATCGACGCCTTCGTCGACATGCTCGAGCGGTTCGAGAACGGCGACATCTCCCCCGACGAGTGGCGCGCCTTCCGCCTCATCAACGGCACCTACGGCCAGCGCCAAGAGGGCGTGTTCATGATTCGCGTGAAGCTCCCCTACGGCCTGGCGAACAGCAAGCAGCTGGAGACCTTCGCCGAGGTCACCGAGAAGTGGGCCGGCAGCGGCGTGGGGCACGTGACCACGCGCCAGAACATCCAGCTCCACTTCGTCAAGGAGAAGGAGGCCGAGCTGGCGCTGTCGCAGATGGCCGACGCCGGGCTCACCACCCGCGAGGCCTGCGGCAACGCGGTCCGCAACATTACCGGCTGCCCCTTCGCCGGCGTCGCCGAGCACGAGATGTTCGACGTCTCGCCCTACGCGGATGCGGTCACGCGGCACCTCCTGCGCGGCCCCTACTCCTCGGCGCTGCCGCGCAAGTTCAAGATCGCCTTCGGCGGCTGCTGCGGCTTCGACGACATCCAGGCGCAGATCAACGACCTCGGCTTCCTGACGGCGGTCGACGCCCAGGGGAACCACGGCTTCAAGGTCTACATGGGCGGCGGCCTCTCGACGCTGCGCAAGGCCGGCATCCTGGTGCACGAGTTCCTGCCGGTCACCGAGGTGCTGGATGTCTCGGAGGCGGTGGTGCGGACGTTCCACCGGCTCGGCAACCGCAAGGACAAGCACAAGGCGCGGCTCAAGTGGGCGATCCAGAAGCTCGGCACGGCCGCCTTCATCGAGGAGTACAAGAAGGACCTGGCCGCGGTGCGCGCCGAGGGCGGCCATCCGCTGGCGGTGGCGCCGGTGCCGAAGCCGCGTGTGGTTCCGGAGGCAGGCGCTGCCGTGGAGGCGTTGCCGGAGTTCGCGGCGTTCGCCAAGACCAACGTCCGCGCCCAGAAGCAGGCGGGGTTCTCCTCGGTGATCGTCCGCTTGCCGAAGGGGGACATCACGCCGGCGCAGTTCCGCGCGCTGGCGGTCCTGGCCGACAAATTCGGCGAGGGGGAGGTCCGCACCACCAACGAGCAGAACCTGGTGATGCGCTTCGTGCCGACCTGGCGCCTGGCGGAGCTGCACCGCGAGCTGACGGCGGCCGGCCTGGGACAGCCGGGCGCCATGACCATGGCCGACGTGCTGTCGTGCCCGGGCGCCTCCAGCTGCAAGATCGCCGTCACCAACTCGAAGGCGATCGGCGCCATGCTGACCGACCACCTCGACGCGCGGCCCGAGCTGGTGGCGCAGGTGCCGGGGCTGGACATCAAGATCTCCGGCTGCCCCAACGGCTGCGGCCAGCACTACAGCTCGGTGATTGGCCTCCAGGGCGGGATGCGCAAGATCGACGGCAAGCCGGTGCCGCAGTACTTCGTCTACGTGGGCGGCGGCTTCGCCGCGGACGGCCCGAAGTTCGGGCGCATCGCCGGCAAGGTCCCGGCCCGCCGCGTGCCGCAGGCGCTGGAGCGCCTCGTCGAGATGTACAGCGCCGAGAAGCAGCCGGGCGAGACGCCGCTGGCGTTCTTCACCCGCATCGAGCCGGCCAAGGTGACGGCGAAGATCAAGGACCTCACCGAGATGGACGCCACCACCGCGACCGCGGAGGACTTCATCGACCTCGGCGAGAGCAAGGCGTTCGAGCTGGTGGAGATGGAAGGCGAGTGCGCCGCCTGAGCTCCCTGGCGCATCCGACGATCGCCGGCGCCTGCGTCGTCGCTGCCTTCGGGGCGGGGAGGCGTTCGTGAGCCTCACCGTCCAGAATCTCACCAAGCGCTTCACGGCGTCCGGCACGCCGGCGGTGGCGGACGTCTCGTTCGTGGCGCCGTCCGGGGGCATCACCACGCTGCTGGGGCCGTCGGGCTCGGGGAAGTCGACCGTGCTGCGCATGGTGGCCGGCCTCGAGCAGCCCGACAGCGGGCAGGTGCTGTTCGGCGCGGAGGACGTCACCAAGCTGCCGGCCCAGAGGCGCGGGCTCGGCTTCGTGTTCCAGAGCTACGCGCTCTTCAAGCACATGAACGTGCGCGCCAACGTCGCCTTCGGCCTGGGGGTCCGCAAGGTGCCCAAGGACGAACGGCGCCGCAAGGTCGACGAGCTGCTCTCGCTGGTCCAGCTCGAAGGGCTCGGCGAGCGCTATCCGGCCGAGCTCTCCGGCGGGCAGCGGCAGCGGGTGGCCTTCGCGCGCGCTCTCGCCATTTCGCCCAAGGTGCTGCTGCTCGACGAGCCGTTCGGCGCGCTCGACGCCCAGGTGCGCGTCGAGCTGCGCGACTGGCTGCGACGCCTCCACAACGAACAGCACGTCACCACGCTGCTGGTCACCCACGATCAGGCGGAGGCGATGGAGGTCTCGGATCAGGTGGTGGTCATGCACGAGGGGCGCGTGGCCCAGACCGGCACGGTGCGCGAGATCTACGATCGCCCGAGCACGCCGTTCGTGGCGGCCTTCGTGGGCGGCGCCAACGTGATCCGCGGGCAGATGGTCGGCGGCCGGGTCAGCTTCGGCGCGCTCTCCACCGTCGAGGTCGCCGACGTGACGAACGCACCGGACGGATCTTCGGTGAACGCCTACGTCCGCCCGCACGACGTGGCGCTGACCAAGGCCGAGACAGGCGCGCCGGCGATCTCCGTGGCCCGCATCGAGCGGATGGCCTGGCTCGGCGGCACGGTGAAGGTCTCTCTCAAGCTGTCCGACGGCGCGCCCATGACGGTGGAGATGCCCAAGGCCGAGGCGCAGGCGCTGGCCATCGCCGAGGGCGATCTGGTGATGGCCAACCCGCGCGAGGCCAAGGTCTTCGTCGAGGACTACTCGATTTGAGGGTCACCACCCGGACCCGGTACGCCATCCGGGCGCTCTACCACCTGGCGTTTCACCGTTCGGGGCAGGCGACGCAGGCCAAGGAGATCGCCGAGGTCCAGAAGATCCCGCTGCGCTTCCTGGAGCAGATCCTTCAGGATCTGCGGCGCGCAGGCCTGATCGAGGCGCGGCGCGGGCCCCGCGGCGGGTACGCGCTGGCGCGTCCCCCGGCCGAGATCTCGATGGCCGACGTGTTGCGCGCGGTGCGCGGCCCGCTGGAGGAGCTCTTGGGGGTCGAGGACCCGGCCGAGAGCGCCGCCGGCACGAACGACGTGCCGGCGCTGGTCTGGGGCGAGGTCGGCTCGCGCCTGATCGACGTGCTCCAGCAGTCGACGCTGGCGGACTTCATCGCGCGCGCGGAGGCGTCCGGCGTGCGGCGCGCCGTGGCGCCCGCGACCATGTACTTCATCTAGATGAGCGCGCTCGCCGTCGACGACGACATCCTGGCCCGGATCGGCCACACGCCTCTGGTGCGGCTGCGGCGGCTTCCGGGTCCGGGGTCGGCCGAGGTGCTCTGCAAGTGCGAGCAGCTCAACCCCGGCGGCTCGGTCAAGGATCGGACCGCGCTGGCGATGGTCGAGGCGGGCGAGCTGGAAGGGCGCCTCGTCCCCGGCCGCTCGGTGATCATCGAGGCGACGTCGGGCAACACCGGCATCGGGCTGGCGCTGGTGGCGGCGGTGAAGGGCTATCGGCTCATCCTGACCATGCCGGAGAACATGTCCCCCGAGCGGATGGAGCTCTTGCGCGCCTACGGCGCCGAGCTGCACCTGACGCCCGCCGATCGCGTCATGCGCGGCGCCGTCGAGAAGGCGAGCGCCATCGCCACCGCCAGCGCGCACGCCTTCTTGCCGCAACAGTTCAAGAACCCGGTCAACGCCATCGTCCACCGCACCACCACCGGGCCGGAGATCCTGGCGCAGCTCGGTGACCGCGCCCCCGACGCCTTCGTGGCCGGCGTCGGCACCGGCGGCACCATCACCGGCGTCGGGCAGGCCCTGCGCGCGCGCCGGCCGGACGTGGTGCTCATCGCGGTCGAGCCGGCCAAGAGCGCCGTTCTTTCAGGCGGCGCGCCCGGCCCGCACCGCATTCAGGGCATCGGCGCCGGCTTCGTCCCCGAGATCCTCGACCGCGCCCTCCTCAGCGAGGTGCGGCGGGTGGGCGAGGAGGAGGCCGAGGCGACGCGGCTCGAGCTGGCGCGGCGCGAGGGTCTGCTGGTGGGGATCTCGGCCGGCGCCGCGGTGAAGGTCGCGCTCGACGTCGCCCGCGCGCTCGGCCCCGGCAAGACGGTGGTGACGGTCCTGCCCGACACGGGCGAGCGTTACGTCAGCACGCCGGCGCGCGTCCGGCGCGGCTGAGTCGCGCGCCTGGATGAGATTCGCTAACGGTGGACGCCCGCGGGCGTCGCCGGCATCATGGTGCCGATGGTTTGCCGAATGGTTCGGTTGTTTCGGCAACTCGCAGTGGCGGTCTCGGTCGCCAGCGTTGCCGGCTCTTTGACGGGCTGTTTGAGCGGTAGTTTGGGCGGCGATTCGCTGGGCCAGTATCACCCGGGCGGATTGGGGGGAGCCGGAGCGGCCGCCTCCAGCGGTTCCGGGGGAACGAACGGATCGCTTGGCGCCGGCGGGACAAATGGATCGTTTGGTCCCGGGCCCGACGGAGCGCCGTTCTGCGGCACGCTCTACTTTGGCGTCACGGCCCCGGTTCGCCCGGACATCCTGCTCCTGCTCGACCGCGCGAGCTCGATGAACGACGACAGCAACGAGATGAGCTGCAACGGCGGGTGCGGCGCCACCTCCAAGTGGTCGCTGCTCTCGGCGGCGATTGGCCAGATGGTCACCAACCATCCGTCGGTGAACTGGGGGCTCGCGCCGTTCGGCAGCGATGACGCGTGCGGCGTGAACGCGGGCGTCGAGGTCGACGTCGCGCCGGATGCCGCACCTGCAATCGCGCTCGCGCTGGCAGCGACGACGCCGGGGGGAGCTGCTCCCACGGCGGCGGCGATCCTCGCCGCGTCCGGGTATCTGCAGTCGCTCCCCGACTCGAACCCCAAGTACATCCTGCTGGCGAGCGACGGCCAGTCGGGCTGCGCGACGGGCGGCGGCGGGGCGGCGGCGGCCGACGCCGAGAACGCCGTCGCCAGCGCCTTCCAGGCCAGGATCCCGACCCTCGTGGTCGGCCTGGTGCCCGCCTGGGACACGACGGCGACGGGCAGCTTGAACCTGATGGCCGACAACGGCGGGCAGCCGTCGCTGGGGACCGCCAACACCTTCTTCACCACCGACACGATCGACGCGCGGCTGTCGTCGCTCGCGTCGATCTCGTCGACCGCAGATCCGTGCGTGATTCCTCTGCCGTATCTGCTCGCTCCGGGCTCCTCGCTGGCGGTCAGCACCCCGACGGCCGACGGCCAGAGCGTGGCGATTCCGGAGGACCCAATGGTCGGTTGGTCGTTCACCTCGCCCGACGATTCCGCCGTCCGCATCTCCGGTTCCGCCTGCCCCAATCTCGGGAGCGCCACCGGGACCCAAATCGCGATCACCTACGTGTGTGGCCCGCCAACGCTGCCCGTTCTCGAACCGGCCCCGGCCAGCGCTCGCTAGCGAGCCGCCCGACAGACCGGGCCTGTCTCCGCATGCCCTCCGGCGTGCCCTATACTGACCGCCGATGTCCGACAGCCCGCCCGTCCCTCTTCGCGCCGCCGTGGTCGCGGTTCAACTTCCCGGCGTCGACGATCAGGCCTTCGCCGCCTCGATCGCCGAGCTTCGGCGCCTCGGGCGCACGCTCGGGGTGAACGTCGTGGCGACCGTGACCCAGCGGCGCAAGACTCTGCATCCGGCGGCGCTGTTGGGGAGCGGCAAGCTGGCCGAGCTGCAGGCGCTGGCCGGCCGCACCGCCGCGCAGATCGCCGGGGAAGACGGGGAAGAGAATCCGGAGCTCGACGCCAGCGCGGACGACGCGGACGATGACGGCGGCGGCGAGCTGGACGACCCGCGCCTCGGCCTCGAGGGGGCCGAGCGGGGGGCGCAGGCCGTGCCGATCGAGGCGGTGCTGGTCGATCACGACATCTCGCCGTCGCAGGCGCGCAACCTCGAGAAGGCCACCGGCGTCGAGGTGCTGGATCGGACGGCCGTCATCCTGGAGATCTTTCGCCGCCACGCCCGCTCGCGCGCGGCCAAGGCGCAGGTGGAGATCGTTCGCCTCCAGTACATGGTTCCGCGCCTGCGCGAGCAGGGCAAGGGGAAGGATCGCCAGCGTGGCGGCATCGGCGGCAAGGGGGCGGGGGAGTCGAGCCTGGAGCTCGACCGCCGCAAGATCCGCGATCGCATCGCCGAGCTGACCAAGGAGCTGGAGGCGATGGCCGTCGAGCAACAGACCCAGCGCGCCCGCCGCCGCGACATGAGCCGCGTCGCGCTGGTCGGGTACACCAACGCCGGCAAGTCGACGCTGATGCGCGCGCTGACCGGCAGCGAGGTCCTGGTCGCCGATCGGCTGTTCGCCACGCTCGACACCACGGTGCGCCCGCTGGTGCCGGCCACGCGCCCGCGGGTGCTGCTCTCGGACACGGTCGGCTTCATCGACAAGCTCCCCCACGGCCTGGTGAACTCGTTCAAGAGCACGCTCGACGAGGCGCTGGAGGCGGGTCTCCTCCTCCAGGTGGTCGACGCGTCGGATCCGAACTTCGAGCGCCAGCTTGCCGTGACGACCGAGGTGCTGGCCGAGATCGGCGCCGGCGACGTGCCGCGCCTCTTGCTCTTCAACAAGATCGATCGGGTCGGCAGCCCCGAGGCCGAGGCGGCGGCCACGCGCGCGCTGGCGGAGCGCTGGCCCGAGGCGATGGTCCTTTCGGCGCGCCGCCCCGACGACGTGACCAGACTGCATGCCCGGCTGGTCAGCTTCTTCAACCGGGATCTGGTGGAGGGGGAGGTGCGCGTCCCCTACGACCGGCAGCAGCTGCGGGGCGAGATCTTCGCCGCCTGCGAGGTCCTCGAAGAAAGTTACGACGACGCCGGCGTCATCTTTCGCGTGCGCGCGCGTCCCGAGCTGCTGGAACGGCTGCAGGCGACGCCGTGAGCGCCCCCCACTCGCCCGACAGTGCCGCGCCGCCCGAGGCGACCGGGGACGAGATCGTGCGCTGCGTCCTCGAGGGTCTGCCGGTGCGCATCGTGGCGGCGACCACCTCGGTCGCGGTGCGCGAGGCGGCGCGGCGGCACGAGGCGGGGCCGGCGGCGACGCTGGCGCTCTCGCGCGGGCTCACCGCGGGGCTGCTGCTGGCGACGCTCACCAAGGATGACGAGCGGGTGACGCTGCAGATCCTGGGCGACGGCCCCCTCGGCGGCATCACCGTCGACGCCACGGCGGCAGGCACGGTGCGCGCCTACGTGAAACATCCGGGCGGCGGGCTGAAGCCGGCCGCTGGCGGGCGCCCCAGCCTGGCCGGCGCCATCGGGCGCGTCGGCCTGGTCAACGTCATTCGCGACGTCGGCTTCCGCGAGCCCTTCAGCGGCCAGATCGCGCTCACCACCGGGGAGATCGACGAGGATGTCGCGGCCTACCTCGACAAGAGCGAACAGGTGGAGAGCGCGCTCGCCTGCGACACGCTCTTCGCGCCCGACGGCACGCTCGACTTCGCCGCCGGCATCCTGGTCCAGGCGCTCCCCGGCAGCGAGGGGGCGGCCCTGGTGGCCGAGGCGCGCGCGCTCATCGCCGGCGGCGAATTCCTGCGCGCGCTGGCAGGCGCGCGGCGCGACGGGGAGGGGGTGATCGCCGCCGTGCTCGGCGATCGCCTGGGGAAAGTTCAGGTGCTCGACCGGCGTCCGGTCCGCTTCGACTGCCCCTGCTCGCGGGCCCGCGCCGGCTCCTCGCTGGCGTTGCTGGGCGAGGCGGAGTTGGCGGCGATGATCCTCGACGACGGCAAGGCGGAGGTCACCTGCAACTTCTGCCGCGCCCGCTACGAGTTCGACGAGGCGGAGCTGGAGCTCCTCCGCCGCGAGACCGCCAAACCGACCGGCCCGCCCAGCTGAACGGATCGCGGCGGCGGGTGTGGCCGCCGGAGCAGCACCGTTCCCATTTGGGTGTGGCGGACTGTTGTCACCGCGCGGCCGGTGGTGTTAGCTGCGTTGTATGTGGTCCGCGTCACGGGCACGTTCTGTCGGAGCGGGTGCGTTCGGGCCGGGCAGCGGCCTCTTCGTGGCGCGGTGGTTTCTCTTCGCGGCGCTCACCTTCCTGGTCCTGGCGTTCCTCATCTACGGACACAGCGGACCGGACGACGCCTACATCACGTACTGGCCGGCGCGCACCCTGGCGGAGCACGGACGGATCTGGAACTACAACGGCGTCCGGGTCGAACAGAGCTCGAGCCTCTCCCTGGTCGTCGTGCTGGCAATCCTCTACCGGCTGACCCCCTTCTCGATGCCGGTGGTCGCCTTCCTGACCAGCCTCGGATTCGGCGTCGCCACGCTCTGGCTGGCGGAGCGGGTGGCCCGGCGCCTCGACCTGCGGCCTGCCGCCGCAGTCGTTCCGGTCATCGGCACGGTCGCCTGCTTTGGCTCCTGGGCGACGAGCGGCATGGAGATGTCTCTCGTCGCCGCGTCCGGCCTGCTGATGGTCTTGCAGCTCGAGCGTCTCTCGGAAGCAGGAGCCGGGCGGCGGCAGTGGTTGACCGCTGCGCTGGCGGTCCTGTTCTTTGCGGCGTCGCGACCGGAGGCGCCGGTCATCGTGGTCGGTGTCGGGCTCGCCGGGGCGTTGTCCCTCCTGTCGGCGCGCGCCACGGGCGAAGCCAGTCGCGGCGGCAAGCCCGGGGCGCTCGGTCGGCTCGCCGTCGCGACGGCATCGCCCCTCCTGGTGCTGCTCGCGTTTCGTCGCCTCTACTTCCACGCCTGGGTTCCCAACTCCGCCGCGCTGAAAGTGGGCGGGTTCAACCTTCGCGAGGGGTTCGCGTACCTGTGGGACGGCCTGGCTCTCAACGGGTTCGTCCTGGGCGCGCTGGCCTTGGTGGGCCTCGTCGGTCTGGCCTGGCAGCTCGGCGCCAGGCGACCGGGGACCTTTCTCCTCGCCTTGCTGGGGGCCGAGATGCTCGGGCATCTGGGGTTCGTGGTCGGCTCGGGCGGTGACTGGATGTCCGGGTCTCGCTTCCTGGCCCCGGCGATCCCCACGCTCGTGCTCCTGGGCCTGGCGGGGGCGTCGCTGCTCGCGAACGGCGGTTCCCTGCGCGGGCTGGCGCTCCTCCTGGTGTTCGCCAACCTGTTTTCGGTCATTCAATTCGTTCGCGCCAGCGGCAACGATGGTCGGCCTGGATTCCTGTTGCCGGCCGCGGTGCACCAGTTCCGCAAGCAGTTCGGCGCCCAGAAGTTTGGGCTGATCGAGCTGGCGAACAAGGTCCACCAACGGGACGCCGGAACCCTGAGCAACTTTCTCCCGGTCGTCGCGCGCGCCGTGGCGGCCTCACCCGAGCGGCCCATCTGGGTGATCACCGGCCAGGCTGGAATGATGGGCTACTACCTCATGTCCAAGTCTTTCGGCAAGGCCAAGCTCCTGGACTTCTGGTCGATCACCACCCGCGAGCTCTACGACTGCCTCCCCGCCGGAAGCGCGCCCAGCAGCAAGGCGGGCTCGGCCATCGGGCTCGGGCAGTACCTCGACGCGATGCCCTCCCTGGAGGCGAGGTGCGGGCTGCCGCGGCCCGATTTTTTCTACAACGAATGCCTCCCCGACGGGGATCGCCAGCTGCTGGCCAGCCATGGTTACCGCGTCCTCTACAACCAGTTCGGCGACGTCCGCGATCTCGACCAGAGTCCCCTCCTGCCGGCGCAGATCGGGGCCTGCGGTTACTTCGCGGTTCGGGAAGAGCTGGCCCAGAAGCTGGGCCTGGGCGCCGAACAGAGCGTCGCCTGGGCCTCGAATCCGCGTTGAACCCGCCCGCCCAAGACTGGCGACTGGCGACTGGCGACTGGCGGCTGGCGACTGGCGACTGGCGGCTGGCGGCTGGCGGCTGGCGGCTGGCGCTGCCTGGGAGCGCTACAGCCGCCCGGTGGCGAGCAGCGCCATCAGCACCAGGCCCAGCGCCACGCGGTAGATGATGAAGGGGACAGTGCTGCGGGCACGCAGGAAGCGGAGCAGCCAGGCGATGCTGGCGTAGCCGGCGACGGCCGCCGCCAGGAGGCCGATGGCCATCGTGCTGCCGTGCAGATCGTGCGCGTGCATCACCTTGGGCATCTCGAACACGCCGGCCGCGGCGACGATCGGCACGCTGAGCAGGAAGGAGAAGCGCGCCGCCGCCTCGCGCCGGAAGCCGAGCGCCATCGCCGCCATCAGCGTGCTCCCCGAGCGGGAGACGCCGGGGATCACCGCGAACGCCTGGGCGCAGCCGATGATCAGCGCGTCCCGCATGGTGAGCTCGTCGAAGGCGCGAACGTGCGAGGCCTTCTTCTCGACCACCGCCAACATGAGTGCGACGACGATCATCGCGCTGGCGATCACCCACAGCGAGCGAAACGAGCCCTCGATGGCGTGCCGGAAGAGCACCCCGGCCACCACGGCCGGAATCGTGCCGACGACCAGGTAGCCGAGCTCGCGCGCCGAGCGCGTCGGCGGCTGCGAGCGATCGGTGAGCGCCTTCCACCCGGCGCCCAGCATCTTCACCAGCTCGGGCAGAAAGTAACCGATCACCGCGACCAGCGAGCCGAGCTGCAGGACGGCGGTGTAGGCGGCACCCGGATCGTCCCAGCGGAGCAGCGCCGGAACGATCCTCAGGTGCGCCGTCGAGGAGATGGGCAGGAACTCGGTGACCCCCTGGACGATGCCGAGGACCAACGATTCGAAGTTCGTCATTTACGAAAGCTCTCCCGAGATCACGCGCTGAATCTGCCCTGTCTGGTCCTGAAAACGCAAGGCTCCATCGGGCTCGACACCGAGGGCGATCCCCTCGAGGCGCTCGCCGGGGCGGCCGGGCGCCGTCACCCGGCAGGGCGCCGGGAAGGCGGCGTACGACTCGAACGCCTCCACCGCCGCCGCCGGCCCGCGCCGGTCGAACGCCTCGCACAGCGGCTCGAAGGCGTCGAGCAGCGCGGCCAGCAGCTCCACGCGCTCGACGGCGTGGCCGAGCGCCCGGCGCAGCGACGTCGCCCGCGAGGCGAGCTCGGGCGGGAAGTCGACGGCGTTGGCATTGATCCCGATGCCCACCACCACGTGCAGCGCGCTCGCCCCCGCGCTGGCCATCTCGGTCAGGATGCCCGCGACTTTGCGACGGGGCCCGGTAGGGCGTGGGCGGAGCCGGGCTTCGCCCGGCGGAGTCCGTCGCGGGAGGGCGCGGGAACCCTCCCCGGGTTCCTGCCCTTCATCGACCAGCTCGACGTCGTTCGGCCACTTGAGCCGCGGTTGCAGGCCGAACGTCTCGAGCGCCCGTGCCACCGCCGCGCCGGCCAGCAGCGTGATCGGCGGGATCTCCGAGGGTGGCCGCGCCGGCCGCAGCAGAATCGACAGGTAGAGATTCTCCTCGGGCGGGGAGTGCCAGGTCCGCCCCAGTCGCCCCCGACCCGCCGTCTGCGCGTCGGCCACGATCACCAGCCCGGCCGGCGCCCCGGCCCGCGCGCGCTCCGCCGCCAGATCGTTGGTCGACGCGGTGGCGGCGTGCCACTCGAACGCCCGCCCCAGCCAGCGGGTGTGCAGGCGGGCGGCCAGCGAAGCCTGGTTCACGAAGCCTGGCTCAACGAAGCCTGGTTCAGCGAAGCCTGGCTCAGCGAAGCCTGGCTCAACGAAGCCTGATTCAGTGAAGCCTGGCTCAGCGACGCCTGGCTTAGCGACGCCTGGTTCAGTGAAGCCTGGCTCAACGACGCTTCGTCCATCGGGCGCGCGGTCGTCGACCGGGCTATGGCTCGCGCGCCTGGGCGGCCAGGGACCCGTCCACCGGGCGGATCTCGCAGGAATAATTGATGGCGCGGGCCGAGTGGGTCAGCGAGCCGATCGAGATGACGTCGACGCCGGTCTTGCTGATCTCGTGGACGCGGTCGAGCGTCACCCCCCCCGAGGCCTCGATCACGGTCTGGGGGCGCCGCTCGCGCACGCGCTTGACCGCGTCGACCATGTCGCGCGCCTGAAAGTTGTCGAGCAGGATCCCCTCGGCGCCCGATTCAATCGCCTCGTCGAGCTGCGCCATGGTGTCGACCTCGACCACCACCCGCAGCGTGTGCGGCGCGTTGGCGCGCGCCCGCCGCACCGCCTCGCGCACCGAGCCGCAGAGCGCGACGTGGTTGTCCTTGATCAAGATCCCCGATGACAGGTCCGCCCGGTGGTTCGACCCGCCCCCCGCGCGCACGGCGTACTTCTCCAGCGCCCGCAGCCCCGGCGTCGTCTTGCGCGTGTCGGTGATGCGCAGCTTGGCCCCCTCGGTGGCGGCCACGTACGCCTGGGTGACGGTGGCGATCCCCGACAGGTGCTGCAGAAAATTCAGCGCCGTCCGCTCGCCCGCCAGCAACGCCGCCGCCGGCCCGCGGATGGTGGCCACCACCTCCCCCGGCTGCACCCGATCGCCGTCGGCCACCTTGAGCCGCACGCGGGTCCGCCAGTCGAACCGGGTGAACACCGCCTCCACCACCCCCAGGCCGCAGACCACCGCGCGCTCGCGCGACACGATCTCCGCCTCGGCCTCCTGGGTCTCCTCGATCACCGCCGCCGTGGTGGCGTCGCCGCGCCCGACGTCCTCCTCGAGCGCCAGATCCAGAATCCGCTGCACCGCCGGGGTGAACCACGGTGCCGAATACACGCTCACGCCCGGGTCTCCGTCAGCGGGGCGGTCGTCGTCGCCACCTTGCGCCAGTCCTGCACCGGCCAGCCGCGCCGCTTGGCGGTCCGCTTCAGGCGCGGGTCGGGGTTGACCACCACCTGGTTGCCGACCCGCTCCAGCATCGGCAGGTCGGTGTACGAGTCGGTGTAGAACCAGCTCTCGCCGAGATCGAGCTGGCGCCGCGCGCCCAGGTCCTCGGCCCAGTGGACCTTGCCCTTGCCGACGCAGGCCGGGCCGACCAGGCGCCCGGTGAAGAGCCCGGCGTCGACCTCGAACTGGGTCGAGATCACCTCCTCGATTCCCAGCGCTTCTGCGATGGGGCGGGTGACGTAGGTCGGCGAAGACGAGAGGATCGACAGGACGTGGCCGTCGGCGCGGTGGCGCGCGATCCGGCTGTGGGCGCCCGGTACGATCAGCGGGAGCACGTCGTCCTCGACCCAGCGGCGGCAGCGCTCCTCGAAGTCGCGCTCGGTCCATCCGGCCATCTGGGAGGCCACCCGGGCGGCCACCCACTGCAGATCGATCAGCGACAGGTGATACTTCGCCATCCAGCCGAGCGCCCGCAGCGCCCGGAAAAACGAGATCTCACCGCGCCGCCGCAGGTCCCGCAGGAACAGCCGGCCCGTGTTGCAGGAAACCAGGGTCCGGTCGACATCGAAGAAGGCTCCTACCTGCGACATGGGGGTCTAAGGATTCTATCCCAAATGTGTCACCGAGACCCGAAAGACCGCGGAGAGCCGCGGTTTTCTTCAGTTTTCGACCGGATGCGGCGGACGCCTGACGCGCGCCAGCATGCGTCCGGTAATTGACCCTGGGGGCCCATCGCGGTAGGAAGGGGTCGCACATGCGTCTCACCGGCGGCCTTGATCGTGGCCGGCGTCTCTTTGTTCCCCGCGGGTCGCGAACTCGTCCGACCGCAGCGAAGGTACGCGAAGCGATCTTCAACATCCTGGGCCCGCCGCCCGGCCCGGTCCTCGACCTGTACGCCGGCAGCGGCGCCCTTGGCCTGGAAGCGCTGTCACGCGGCGCCCCCGCCGCGGTCTTCGTCGAGCGGGACGGCGCGGCGCTCTCCGCGCTCCGCCGCAACCTGCGCGAGGCGGGCGTCACGGACGGCCGCGCGACGGTCATCGGCGCCGACGTCCGCAGCGCGCTGCGCAAGCTCTCCACCACCAATCGT
>CAWKBC010000046.1:0-15413 GCA_963847705.1 uncultured Pseudomonadota bacterium
CATCCCGGCGGCGTCGGCACGCTGCACGCCGGCTCCGCCATCGGCGCGCTGCGCCGGCTGGAGCAGCTCATCCAGGAAGCCGTCGTCACCGTGCCCCGCGCGCTGATCGCCGAGACCATCGACGTGATCGCGGTGCTGTCCGGGCGGGGCGCCGCCCGCCGCCTCGCCGAACTCGCCGCCGTCGGGGACCTCGGTCCCGACGGCGATTACGTCCTCACCCCAGCAGGAGAGCCCTGATGCTGAATCGTCTTCGTGACCGCTTGGCGACGGCATCCGCCTTCGCCTTCTTCGTCCTCGCCACGGCGCCGGCCTATGCCGCCGGCTCCAACATGCCGTGGGAGCAGCCGCTGACCCAGATCCTGGATTCGATCCAGGGGCCGGTCGCCAAGGTGGTCTCCGTCATCGTCATCATCACCACCGGTCTGACGCTGGCCTTCGGCGAGACCTCCGGCGGCTTCCGCCGGCTGATCCAGATCGTCTTCGGCCTCAGCATCGCCTTCGCCGCGTCCAGCTTCTTCCTGACCTTCTTCCAGTTCGGCGGCGGGGCGCTGGTCTGATGGATCAGGCCGAACCGATCGCCGGGTTCTACGCGCCGGTCCATCGCGCGCTCACCGAGCCGATCCTGCTCGGCGGCGCGCCGCGCGCGGTGGCGATCCTGAATGGCACGCTCGCCGCCGCCGTGGGCTTGGGGTTGCGGCTCTGGATCGTGGGCGGCGCCATCTGGCTGATCGGCCATCTGGCCGCCGTCTGGGCCGCCAAGCGCGACCCCGCCTTCGTCGATGTCGTGCGGCGGCACCTGCGCTACCCGCAGCATCTGGTGGCGTGAGGCAGCGCCATGATGAACCTCGCCGAATACCGCCACCGCAGCCAGAGCCTGGCCGACTTCCTGCCCTGGGCGGCGCTGGTCGAGAAGGGCGTCATCCTCAACAAGGACGGCTCCTTCCAGCGCACCGCGCGGTTCCGCGGGCCGGACCTGGATTCCGCGACGCCGGCCGAACTGGTCGCGATCACCGGCCGGCTGAACAACGCGCTGCGGCGCCTCGGCTCGGGCTGGGCGATCTTCATCGAGGCACAGCGCCTGCCGGCCAACCGCTACCCCGAAGGCGAATTCCCCGACGCCGCCTCGCGCCTGGTCGATGCCGAGCGCCGGGCGCAGTTCGAGGAAGAAGGCGCCCATTTCGAGAGCCGGTATTTTCTGACGCTTGGTCTGGCTGCCGCCGGCCGAGGACGCCGCCCGCGCCGAGGCCTGGCTCTATGAAGGCCGCGCCCGCGACGGCGCCGATTGGCGCGCGGCGCTGGCGGGGTTCATCGACCGCACCGACCGGGTGCTGGCGCTGATCGAGGGCTTCATGCCCGAGGCCGAGTGGCTCGATGATCCCGAGACGCTGACCTACCTGCATTCCTGCATCTCGACCCGCCGCCAGCGCGTGCGCGTTCCCGAAACCCCGATGCACCTGGACGCCATCCTGGTGGACGAGGAACTGACCGGCGGCCTCGAACCCCAGCTCGGCAGCGCGCATCTGCGCACGCTCACCATCATGGGCTTCCCGTCGCGCACCTGGCCGGGCCTGCTCGACGATCTGAACCGGCTGGCCTTTCCCTATCGCTGGTCCACCCGCGCGATCTGCATGGACAAGACCGACGCCACCAAGGTGCTCGGCCGCATCCGCCGGCAATGGTTCGCCAAGCGCAAATCGATCATGGCGATCCTGAAGGAGGTGATGACCAACGAGGCGTCCGTCCTGATGGACAGCGACGCCGCCAACAAGGCGCTCGACGCCGATCAGGCCTTGCAGGAACTCGGCTCCGATCTGGTCGGCCAGGCCTATGTCACGGCCACGATCACCGTCTGGGATGCCGATCCCCGCGTCGCGGAGGAACGCCAGCGCCTGGTCGAGAAGACCATCCAGGGCCGCGACTTCACCTGCATGCGCGAGACGGTGAACGCCATCGAGGCATGGCTCGGATCGTTGCCTGGCCACGTCTACGCCAATGTCCGCCAGCCGCCGGTCTCGACGCTCAACCTCGCCCACATGATGCCGTTCTCGGCCGTGTGGGCCGGGCCGGAACGGGATGAGCATTTTGGTGGGCCGCCGCTGTTCTTCGCGCGAACGGAAGGCTCCACCCCGTTCCGGTTCTCGCTGCATGTCGGCGATGTCGGCCACACGCTGATCGTGGGGCCGACCGGCGCCGGCAAGAGCGTGCTGCTGGCGCTGATGGCGCTCCAGTTCCGCCGCTATCCCGGCGCGCAGATATTCGCCTTCGATTTCGGCGGCTCGATCCGCGCCGCCGCTTTGTCGATGGGCGGCGACTGGCACGACCTCGGCGGCGCGCTGGCCGACGACATCACCGAACCCGTCGCCCTCCAGCCGCTGTCGCGGATCGACGATGCCGGGGACCGCGCCTGGGCGGCGGATTGGGTCGCGGCCCTGCTGGCGCGTGAGTCGGTCACGGTCACCCCGGAACTGAAGGAGCATCTATGGTCCGCGCTGACCTCGCTTGCGTCCGCGCCGGTGGCGGAACGGACGATCACCGGCCTCTCCGTCCTGTTGCAGTCCAACGCGCTGAAGCAGGCCTTGCAGCCCTATACGCTGAACGGGCCTTGGGGGCGGCTGCTCGATGCCGAGACCGAGCGTCTCGGCGAGGCGGATGTCCAGGCGTTCGAGACCGAGGGGCTGATCGGCGCGGGTGCCGCGCCCGCCGTGCTGTCCTACCTGTTCCACCGCATCGAGGATCGTTTCGACGGCCGGCCCACGCTGCTCATCATCGACGAGGGCTGGCTCGCACTCGACGACAAAGGCTTCGCCGGCCAGTTGCGCGAATGGCTGAAGACGCTGCGGAAGAAGAACGCGAGCGTCATCTTCGCCACGCAGTCGCTGGCCGACATCGACGGCAGCGCCATCGCGCCCGCGATCATCGAAAGCTGCCCGACGCGGCTGTTCCTGCCGAATGAACGCGCGCTCGAACCGCAGATCGCAACGATCTATCGCCGCTTTGGACTGAACGATCGGCAGATCGAGATCCTCAGCCGCTCGACGCCGAAGCGCGACTATTACTGCCAGTCGCGGCGCGGCAATCGCCTGTTCGAGCTGGGCCTCTCCGAGGTGGCACTCGCCTTCACCGCCGCCTCCTCGAAAACCGATCAGGCCGCCATCGCAACCCTTATGGCCGAGACAGGAAAAGCCGGTTTCGCCGCCGCGTGGCTGCGCTCCAAAGGGCTGCATTGGGCGGCCGATATGCTCAACCAAAATTCGGAGGTGCCGTCATGAGCGGCTATCGTTTTCGCGCCGCGCTCGCCGCTGGCGTTGCCGTGCTCACGTTCGCCACGGCGAATGTCCCGGCGCGCGCGCAATGGATCGTCTATGATCCGACCAATTTTTCCCAGAATGTGCTGACCGCTGCTCGCGAGTTGCAGCAGGTCAATCAGAATATCCAGAGCCTGGAAAACCAGGCCACCATGCTGATCAACCAGGCCAAGAACCTGGCGAGCCTGCCGTATTCGTCGCTGGCTCAGCTCGAAGCCTCGATCCAGCGCACTGAGCAACTGCTCATGCAGGCGCAGAATATCGCTTACAGCGTCA
Organism: uncultured Pseudomonadota bacterium; assembly: GCA_963847705.1. GTDB lineage: Bacteria > Myxococcota_A > Polyangia > Fen-1088 > Fen-1088 > JADGRB01. The sequence continues at coordinate 3,582 of CAWKBC010000046.1, forward strand.
CGACAATCGACCAGGCGTTCACTCAGGTCTATCCGCAGAGCTATTCGGGATCGACATCCAGCACGCAAATGCTCGCCGATGCGCAAACGCGCTGGCAGAACGCGCGCGCTGGCTATCAGGATTCGATGCACGTCCAGGCGGGCGTGGTGCAGAACCTCCAGAACGCGCAGACGCAGATCAGCGCGCTGATATCCTCCAGCCAGTCGGCAAGCGGCGCGCTTCAGGCCGCGCAGTCCGGCAACCAGATCATGGGCCTCGCGGCGCAGCAGCTCGCCGATCTCACCGGCGTCATCGCCGCGATGGCGCGCGCGCAAAGCCTCGACAATGCCGGCCGGCTGGAGAGCGAGGCGCAGGGCCAGCAGCAGATGCAGAACTTCCTGAATTACGGCGCCGGCTATCAGCCCGGCAACGCGCAGATGTTCCACTGATGCGCGGCCGGCTTCTCAATCTTCCCGCGATCGGCCGCGCGGCGGGATGCCTGCTGGTTGCCGCGGCGATTATCGCGGCGGCCGTGCAGTTTCATCGCCACGGCGCGCCACGGCCTTTGCCAACATCTTCGGCGGCGTCTCGTCCCGATCCATTGGCGGCAGCTATGGCACGTTGCCAGGCGCTCGGCATGGCGGCGGAGAACGACGCAGCCTGCCAGGCGGCCTGGGCCGAGAACCGCCGCCGCTTCTTCAATGATTTGCCGGCGCCGGAGGCTCGGTAATCGCGATGGGCGGCACCGGCGTCATCGACGGGTTCCTCGGGACCTTCACGCAATACATCGATTCCGGCTTCGGCCTGGTGCAGGGCGACGTGCGCTGGCTCGCCGGCGTTCTGATCGGCATCGACATCACGCTCGCCGGCCTGTTCTGGGCGCTGGCGCCCGACGAGGACGTGCTCGCCCGGCTGATCAAGAAGACGCTCTATATCGGCGTCTTCGCCTTCATCATCGGCAACTACAACAACCTCGCCCAGATCATCTACAATTCCTTCGCCGGGCTCGGCATCGAGGCGGGCGGCGGCACGATGAACGCCGCGCAGCTTCTGCAGCCCGGCAAGCTCGCCCAGGTCGGCATCGACGCCGGCAAGCCCATCCTGACCTCGATCTCCGGGATGATGGGCTTCACCAGCGTCTTCGCGAACCTCGTGCAGATCATCATCCTGCTCGTCGCCTGGATGATCGTCGTCATCAGCTTCTTCATCATGGCGATCCAGCTCTTCGTCAGCCTGATCGAGTTCAAGCTGACCACGCTCGCCGGCTTCGTGCTGGTGCCGTTCGGCCTGTTCGGCCGCACCGCCTTCCTCGCCGAGAAGGTGCTCGGCAACGTCGTCTCGTCCGGCGTGAAGATTCTGGTGCTGGCCGTGATCGTCGGCATCGGCTCGACGATCTTCGGCCAGTTCACCAACGGCTTCAACAATCCGCCGACCATCTCCGACGCGCTGACGCTGATCCTCGCCTCGCTGGCGCTGCTCGGCCTGTCGATCTTCGGGCCCGGCATCGCCAACGGCCTGATCGCCGGCGGCCCGCAGCTTGGCGCGGGCGCCGCTGTCGGCACCGGCCTCGCCGTGGCCGGCATCGGCGCTGCGGGCGCCGGGCTCGTGGCCGGTGGCGTCGGCGCCATTGGTGCTGCCGGCGGTGCCGTGGCTGGCGCCGCGCGCGGCGGCGCATCGATCGCGGGTGCCGCCACCACGGCCTATCGCGCCGGCGGCATGTCCGGCGTCGCCGAGGCCGCCGGCTCCGCCGCGATGAGCCCGCTGCGGCGTGCCGCCGCCAGCATGCGCGAAAGCTTCGCCGCCGGCGGCCGGGCCGTGACGGGAGAAGGCGTCGGGGGGTCGGCGCGTCTCCCGGTGGTTCGAGCCAGGGCGAAGCGGCCGGGCCGCCCGCCTGGGCGCGCCGGATGCAGCGCAACCAATCCATCAGCCGCGGCGCCAGCGCCGCCCATCAGGCGATCCGCTCCGGCGATCATCCGTCGAGCGGCGGCGGCATCGACCTGTCCGAAGGGGAATGATCCATGTTCCGAAGGCCCATCGTCCGCTACGGCAAGACGCCCGAACCCGAGACGCCCTACCAGCGCGCCGGCCAGGTCTGGGATGACCGCATCGGCTCCGCCCGCGTCCAGGCGAAGAACTGGCGGCTTCGCCTTCTTCGGCGCGCTGGCCCTCAGCGGCGGCCTCGCCGGCGGCCTGGTCTGGCAATCGGCGCGCGGCACCATCACGCCCTGGGTGGTGCAGGTCGACAAGCTCGGCCAGGCGCAGGCGGTCGCGCCCGCGACCGCCGACTATCAGCCGACCGATCCGCAGATCGCCTGGCATCTGGCCCGCTTCATCGAGGAGGTGCGCAGCATCCCCGCCGATCCCGTCGTGCTGCGGCAGGACTGGCTCGACGCCTACAACTACGTCACCGACAAGGGCGCGCTGGCGCTGAACGATTACGCGCGCACCAACGATCCCTTCTCCAAGGTCGGCAAGACCCAGGTCGCCGTCGAGGTCTCCAGCGTCATCCGCGCCTCGGCCGACAGCTTCCGCGTCGCCTGGACCGAGCGCCGCTACGTCGATGACGCGCTGGCCGCCACCGAGCGCTGGAGCGCCATCCTCACCATCGTGGTGCAGCCGCCGACCGACGCCGATCGGCTGAAGAAGAACCCGCTCGGCGTCTACGTCCACGCCCTCAACTGGTCAAAGGAGCTCGGCTGATGCGCGTAGCGCCCCTCGCAATCCTTCTGCTTGCCGGCACGTCGCTCGGCGCCTGCTCCACCTGGAAGCCGCCGGAGATCAAATACGACGACACGCCGAAACAGGCGGTGCTGGCGCCCGATCCGCCGAAGCCGGTGGAGATCGTCCAGTTGCCGCAGCCTCTGCCGCTGCCGGGCCAGCTCAAGCCGATCCCCGGCGCGCAGGACCGCGCCGCCGGAGGCCGCCGATCCGCGCGTCCGCGTGGATCAGGCCAATGGCGCGGCCCGCGTGCAGCCGACGCGGGCCGGCTACATCAATGCCATCCAGGTCTATCCGTTCTCGGACGGCGCCCTCTACCAGCTCTATGCCGCCCCCGGCGAAATCACCGACATCGCGCTCGAAGCCGGCGAGCAGCTCGTCGGCACCGGCCCGGTCGCCGCCGGCGACACGGTGCGCTGGATCATCGGCGACACCGAGAGCGGATCCGGCGCCACCAAGCGGGTCCATATCCTGGTCAAGCCGACCCGGCCGGATCTCGTCACCAACCTGGTCATCAACACCGACCGCCGGACCTATCACCTGGAACTGCGCTCGGCCGAGAAGACCTACATGGCCTCGGTCTCCTGGGCCTATCCGCAGGACCAGCTCATCGCGCTGCGCCGGCAGAACGCCGCCGCCGATGAGGCGGCGCCGATCGCGTCCGGCGTCGATATCGGCGCGCTCAATTTCCGCTACCGGATCGAGGGCGACGATCCGGCCTGGCGGCCGCTGCGCGCCTTCGATGACGGGCGGCAGGTGTTCATCGAATTCCCGTCCGGCATCGGCCAGGGCGAGATGCCGCCGCTCTGGGTGATCGGCGCGGAGGGCGGCGCCGAACTGGTGAACTACCGCGTGCGCGGCAACCACATGATCGTCGACCGGCTGTTCGCCGCGGCCGAGCTGCGGCTCGGCGGCGAGCATCAGCAGAAGGTCCGCATCGTCCGCACCGATGGAAGGCCGCAGTCGTGACCGAGGGCGCGAACGATGCGGGCGGCGACGGGCGGCCGGCGGTCGAGATGCGCCTGCGCCCGAGCCGGGCGCCGGTCACGCGGCTTTCGCGCAAGGTGCTGCTGGGCCTGGGCACGGTGGCCGCCGTCGGCATCGGCGGCGCGCTGTTCTTCGCGCTGCGACCGCAGCATCAGACCGGCGGGTCAGAACTCTACAACACCAGCAACCGCACGACGCCGGACGGGCTGGCCAACTTGCCACGCGACTACACCGGCCTGCCGCACAACGCGCCGCAGCTCGGGCCGCCGCTGCCCGGCGATCTCGGCCGGCCCATGGTGAATGCCGGCACGGCCGCGCCAGGCATGCCGCAGCCCGCGGCGGGACCGAGCCCTGAGCAGCAGCGCATCGCCCAGGAGCAGGAGGCCGCGCGAACCAGCCATCTGTTCGCGACCACCAATGCCGGGCAAACCGTCTCCGCCGTCATTCCGGCGGCGGCGGCACTGCCCGGCGCCGTGCCCAACGGCTGCAGGATCGCCGGGCCTGACCTCCCAGGACCACAAGCTCGCCTTCCTGAACGGCGACGTCGATCGGCGGACCGTCAGCCCCGATCGCGTCGAGGCGCCGGCCAGCACCAATATCCTCCAGGCCGGCGCGGTCATCGCGGCGTCGCTGCTGACCGGGCTGCGCTCCGATCTGCCCGGCCAGGTCACCGCCCAGGTCACCGAGAACGTCTATGACAGCCCGACCGGCCGCATTCTGCTGATCCCGCAGGGCGCCCGGCTTGTCGGCCAATACGACGCCCAGGTCGCCTTCGGCCAATCCCGGGCGCTGCTGGTCTGGAACCGCCTCATCATGCCGAACGGCCGCTCGATCGTTCTGGAGCGCCAGCCCGGCGCCGACCCGGAGGGCTATGCCGGCCTGGAGGACCAGGTCGATAACCACTGGGGCATGCTGTTCAAGGCGGCGATCCTCTCGACCCTGCTCAGCGTCGGCTCCGAGGCCGGCACCAGCGACAACGAGAACTCCCTCGTCCAGGCCATCCGCCAGGGCGCCTCGCAGAGCTTCAGCCAGGTCGGCGAGCAGGTGGTCGGCCGATCGCTGAACGTGCAGCCGACCATCACCATCCGGCCGGGCTTTCCGGTGCGGGTGCTGGTGACCCACGACCTCGTTCTCGAACCCTATCAGAGCTGAGGACCGACCATGGCCAAGTTGAAGCTCGGCGCCATCGACGACGACAAGCCGGTGAAGCTCACCGTCGAACTGCCGGCGGCCATCCATCGCGATCTCGTCGCCTACGGCCAGGTGCTGGCGCGCGAGACCGGTCAGGGCGCACCCGAGCCGGCGAAGCTGATCGCCCCGATGATCGCCCGGTTCATGGCGACGGATCGCGCCTTCGCAAAGCTCCGGCGGCCCGCGCCGGCGTCAGACAAGGCGCCGTGAACGGGTCTCGTCGCGCAGGTAGGCGACAAAACGGCCGACGGCCGCGTCCTCCAGCTCGGGTCGCCAGACCAGCTCGATCTGCAAGCGACGCATTCGTCTCTGCGATCGGCCGGAACACCACGCCGGGTACGGTGACCTCGGCCTGGCTCGCCGTCGCCAGCGTCACGCCAAAACCCGCGGCGACCAGCGCGAAGACACTCTGCTTGCTCGCCGGCGTGCGCGATGAGAATCGCGACGCTTTGCCCAGCAGGGACGCGTAGAGTTCCCGCGTCGCCTGACTGTCGTCCCATTCCTGAATCAGGATCGTCCTCGTCCCGGAGATCGGCCCAATCGACGGACTTGCGCTCCGCCAGCGCGTGGTCGTGCGGCAGCTGCCGCGACAGGCGCTCGAGATAGAGCGGCAATGCTTGCCGCGCTGCCGCAGGGCGTAAAGCTGGTGATCAGTCCGACATCCAGCCGGCGGAGTTCCAAGCGCTTTGGCCATGCCGGCTCGTTCATCTCGGCGATCGTCAGCGCGACATTCGGGTGCCGCTCCCGCCAGCCCGCCAGCAGGCTGACCGAGTGGCTCACCGACGGGTGGCATCCGCACGCCGAGCCGGATCGCGCCGATATGTCCTGATCCCGTTCTCGCCGGCCGCGCGGACCACGGCGTCGAACTCGGCCAAGGTCCGGTTCACATGCCCCATCAGCGACTGGCCGCCCGCCGTGAGATGCACGCCGCTCTTCGCCCGCTCGAACAGGGCAAATCCCAACTCGTCCTCGAGCCGGCCGATGCGACGGCTGATCGTCGAGGTATCAAGGCCAAGCGACTTCGCGGCGCGGCCGAAATTGCCGGCGTTGGCAGCCGCGGCGAGATATTTCAGGTCGACGATGTCCATCATCGGCGCGCTCCCTCGCGGCCGCTGATCCAGCCGTCCGGGCGCCAGCCATCCGCAAGGATTTCTGGCTGGAGCAGGTCGGAAACGGTGAGAGCGATAAGCCTTGATCTGTGCCAAACATGTGACGACCCTTTCTTTCGGTCGCCCGGCTCAGTCAGTTGCAGTGTTCGCGTGCCCGCTGTCCCCCGCGGCTGGCCTCCTGCGCGAACCGCACCTGGTGCCGGTGCAACCCATTCGCCAAGTGGCATCGTCGCAGGGCGACGCCGTCCACTTTGGGGAAATCGGTATGGAGGGCTTTTCCGTCAAGAAACGCGCCATTGGTCGGCCAGACACTCTGCGGGCCTCGTTCGAACAAGGACACGCCGACTGCGTCGTCCAAGGGCGGCAAGTCGGCGATGGATTATCGCGCATTTCAGATGCGGGAAAATTCTTGCTCCCCGGCGTCGAGTGTGGGATTATCGCGCATCTGAGATGCGGGATAATCGAATGGCGATCTACCTGGTCGGAGAGACGATAGACGCCAAACGAGCATACCAGCGCGCCCAAATCGGCGAGTTGATCCCGCTCGTTCGCGGCGTCTATGCCGATCACGACGGCGACACAGAGATGGCTATCCTGGGCCACGCCGTCCGCATCGCGCATTACCTATACCCAAACGCCTACCTATCATCCGCCAGCGCGGTCCTGCTCGCGCCCACCCCGGATGGGCGCCTCTTCATCAGTGGCCGCCGCAACCAGCGCACAAGGTTGCGGACCCTGGAGATCATCCAAAACGAAGCGCCGAGCCACCCCTCGACGGCGATCGCCGTCATTGGCGATGATCTCGGAGAACTGCGCATCGCCGCGTCGTCGCCACGACAGCGCTTCCTCGAAGCCTTTCGGCTGAGGAGCGAGCACGCCAGCGCCATCACCGCCGAGATGCGCGCGCAAATGGCCGCGCGGTTGGTGGCGGAACACGGCACGCCCCAGGCGGCGGCTGATGCGGTTTGGGCACTTGCCCGCGAGAACGAATGGTATCGGGAGGGCGAGGGCGCCGAACGCTTTCTCCTCGCCAAACCCGGCGGCGCGGCGCCTGTGAACAAGGCCGCGCTCAATCTTTTGGTCGCCTGGCACGGCGATCTGGTCGGTCGGTTGACCCATGACGGCTTCGAGTGGCGTTGGAAACCCGAGCGGCGCACCGGTCCGGCGCTCATCCGCGAGACGATTCCTGGCAAATTGCCGGCCTTCATCGAATCGTTGCTGCCCGAGGGCTGGCTCGCCCAGGTCCTGCATGAACGCGACGAGCGCGACACCCTGCGAAGTGGTCGACGCTACATGTCGAACATCGCCATCGTCGAAGACCGCGATCAGCGGGCGGCGCTGCCGGCCGACGTGCTGTCGACCCCACTCGCCAGCTTTGCCGCCGACGGTCGCTTCACAGGGGTCTATGCCGGCCCCCGACGCGGCGAAATCGAAGAGACTTTCGAGCAGAATCTGGCGCGCATGTTTGCGCGCGCCGAAACGCCACGCTTGTCGGGCGTCCAGATCAAGGCGCCGATGAGCCTGACCGAGGACGGCGCCCTGGTCCCGGCGATCGACCAGCCCTTCACCCACATCCTGAAGCCGGCCGGCACAGCGGGCTTCGACATGCTGCCGATCGTCGAATGGCTGTGCCTCGAACTCGGGCGCGCCGCGGGGTTCGAGACGCCAGACGCCGCGTTGATTGCGATGCCGGACGGCATGCCGCCGGCCCTGGTGGTCGAACGGTTCGACATCAGGCGGGGACCGCACGATCAGCGCCGTCTCGCGATGGAGGATTTTTGCTCCATCTTGGATCTTCCGACATCGGCGAAATACGACGGAACGATCGAGAGGATGGCGCGCGCCTTGCGCCCGCTGTCCACTGATCCGGCCTCGGACCTCAACATCCTGTTCCGACGCGCGGTGTTCGCCTGGTTGATCGCCGATGGCGATATGCACCTGAAGAATCTCGCCGTCCTCAAGACGGCCGAAGTGGGGGCGAAAACGTTCACTTCCGTCCGTTTTGCGCCCCTCTACGATGCCGTGACCACGCGGGTTTTCCCAGGCCTTGCCGGCGATCGAATGGCCCTGAAACTGAATGGCAAGGATGATCGTCTGACGCGCCAGGATTTTATCGCCTTGGCGCGCACAATCGGTCTCAGGGTCGAGGATGCTGAAGCCGGGCTCGACGCCCTCGCAACGCGCGTCACTGATCGCCTTCTGACCCTTCAGCTCCCCGCTTTCGCCGGTGAGTTCGATGGCGCCAAGACCGTGCGCGATAAGGTTGAGGCCATCGTAGCCGCACGTTGCGTGTCTCTTTCCACGAAAAGCCGGTCTGAATGATCGGGCTGAAAATGGCGACCGCAGCACCCGACCTCCGACAGTCACTGCGCCCAGTCTTCATTACCCTCGATCCGGAGAGGTGACGCGCGGATCGACATCCGCTCGGTTTTTCAAACGTCGAAGTGAAGTTCTCAATGAACCCAAAAAAGAAAATCAAACGGTCGGCATTGCATCGCATGGTCTGGGAAGAGGCGCTTTCAAAGCTGGCGCCGAAACTCGGTTTGTCCGACGTCGGCCTGCGCAAGATCTGCAAACGCCACAACATTCCGTTGCCGCCACAAGGTTATTGGGCGAGATCGCCGGAACGACGGCTCGCCGAAGCGAATACCCTTGCCGCAACCTGACAAAGACTGGGATCTTGAATTCATCATTCCGCCGCAGGCGACGCCCGAAGGGAACAAAGCGAGCTGGACGAGAAATTCGGGCCGCAGATCGCGGCAGAGAGTCTGCCTGAAAATCAGATTGCCGTGGTCGCGAACCAAGAGCCGCGCCATTTGATGACGAAAGCCGTCGCAAAGCGCTTGGAAAAGGCGCGTGCGGACCAGTACGGCGGGATCACCTGCGCGATCCCGGCGGCATTTCGCGTACGCGTGCCGCGAGAGTCGATTGATCGCGCCCTCGGCATCATTGACGCGCTCGCCGTAGCGTTCGACGCGCGTGGTCTAGCCATTGAGAAAGGAGCAGAAAACGGCACGGCCGAAGTCCGGGTCGGCGGCCAATTGCTGCGCCTTAGCCTTGAGGAAACCTCGTCCCGCCAGGTTCATCGAGCGACAGAAGTCGAAAGGGATGCAATCCGCCGGCGCGGCTACAGTTCTGCGCCGCTCTATGATTTTCGCCCGAGCGGGAACATGACGCTCAAGATCGAGAATATCTGGCAGGCAGGCGTTCAATCCTCCTGGCGAGATACGTCAGCCCGGCGGATCGAGGATCGGCTCAATGAGGTCATGGCCGGCCTCTACAGAGCCGCTCACGCCATAGACATCAAGGAACGGAAGGAAGCCGAGCGCCAGCGGCGCGTCGACGCCGAGAATGCTCGCCGCGCCGGCCTTCGGAGCGAGCGCGAGAACGAGGCAAAATTCTTCACTCAACTCGAGGCCAGCGCCAAAGACTGGCATCGCGCTGAAATACTGCGCGGCTTCGCTGCCGCGGTTGAGGCGAAGGCCCGCCAAATTGACGGAACTCTGCCTGAGGATAAGGCGGCGTGGGTGTTGCGGGCGCGACGGATTGCGGACCGCGTCGATCCGTTGACGCCAAACCCGCCGTCGCCGCTCGACTACGCGGACGCCGACCTGCGGCCGCTCTATGGTTGGGAAACCTTGGATTAAAGCATTCCGCATTACCTCAATCGCCATAGACACTGAGCAGAGGTCAGTCTTTAGGGCGGTTGGTATTACTTGGACGGAAAAACATTCTCTTTAAGAATATCAAGTGGTCGGTCCGACCACGGACAATCGAGTGGGATCCGTTTCCGTCAAGAAATCCGGAACCTGATCGCCAAACGGACCGATTTTTTCGGTCGTCAAATCCGTACGGATTGGTGATCCTGCCCTCGTGCGCGATCATGCCGCCGATATCAGCTAGGGCATTGCGGGGCTTTTTTCGATGGCCGCTAAATCATCTTCGCGGGCCTGGTGGACCATGGCTCAATCTTGCGCGCAGCAATTTCGCGCAAGATTGAATCCAAAACGCGCGAGTTTAAGGCTTATGCGCAGGACTGGTTACGCGCAGGACCGCTTCGGCCTGGATGGACTTGGAGCGCGCCATCATTCGATCGCCGCCTCGAACGCGGTTGCTCCGCGCCAATCCGACCAGCAGAACTTCACCGTCCAGATCGAGGTGGACCTCGAAATCAGCCATTCCGCGGTCCTGCGGGGGGCGGCGCGAGGTGGACACGTTTGGGCAGGGCCGCACTCGCCAGCACCTGTCCGGTGGGATCGTTGCCGATGTCGGCGAGGTTTCCGAGACCTTCCAGCATGCCGAGCGCCTGGAGAACGCCGGCATAGATCCCGATGCTGACGTTGCGTCCCCCGCCTCGATCCGCTGGAGGGTCGAGCGCGACGTGAATGCGCGTTCGGCCACCACAGCCATGGGCAGCCGCCGGCGCCGACGGGCGTCGCGGATGTCAGCACCAAGCTTGCGCAAGGCACGCCGAACGGCCGCGGAGGGAGTATGGGGTGTCGGCAAGTGACGCCTTCCTGAGCCAGTAAACGAGAATAATGTAGCACGAAGTTCACAAAAACGCCAGTGGACCCTCAAGGCCGGGCTACGTTCAGGTTTAATCCATCGCCGCCTCGCCGATCACGGGGATATGCTTTCCGCTCTTGGTGCCCGGAAAACTGATGGCATGGTCTTGCCCCTGCACCAGGCGCGCTGAAGGCCCAGCGCCTTCAACGGCCAGCCGTCTTGGCAACTTTACCTTGGTAGCGGATCGGTCCCTTGATCGAGCAAGGCAAGATAGTCCGCGTAGGCGTAAATCCGGCCGCGTTGCCGTCCAGTGGTCTCGCGCACGATATCGACCTTGATCAAATTATTCAGCGCGATCCCGGCGGTGGGAAAGGAGACGCCGAGCTTTTCTGAAACCGTCTGGATGGTGACGATCGGGCTGGCCTGCATCAGTTCATGGACCCGAAGCGCTGACGCGGCGGCGCGGCCGAGGCGGGCAATCTTCTGTCGATGGGCGTCGAACATGGCGATCAGATCGCGCGCCGTCGCCGCGGCTTGTTCGGCGGTCTCCGCAACGCCGGTCAGGAAGAACTCCATCCAGGTCTCCCACGTCCCGGCCTGCCGGACCTCCTGCAGGAGCCGGTAATAGTCGTCGCGCCGGGATTTCAGGAACAGGCTGAGATAGAGGATCGGCTCGCGCAGCACCCCCGCCTCACACAGGATCAGCGTGATGAGCAGCCGGCCCAGGCGCCCGTTGCCGTCGAGAAAGGGATGGATCGTCTCGAACTGGACGTGGGCCAGGCCCGCCCGGATGAGCGGGGGCAGCGCCGGATCCTCGCTGTGTAGGAAGCGCTCCAGCGCATCCAGGCATTCGTCCAGCCGGTTCGGCGGCGGCGGCACGAACAGAGCGTTGCCAGGCCGGGTTCCGCCGATCCAGTTCTGCGAGCGGCGGAACTCGCCCGGTTGCTTTGCAGCGCCCCGCCCGGACTTGAGCAGGATGGCGTGCATCTCGCGGATCAGCCGGAGCGACAGGGGAAATCCGCCCCGCATCCGGGAGACGCCATGCTCGATCGCCGCGACGTAGTTGGAAACCTCGGTCACGTCGTCGAGTTCGACCGTCGGCGCCTCGTGATTTTCGAACAGCAGGAGGTCCGACAGCGAGGATTGCGTGCCCTCGATCTGCGAGGACAGGAGGGCTTCCTTGCGGACGTACATGTAGAGAAACAAGGGCGTCGAGGGTAGGATCGTCGTCACGCCATCGAGGCGCCCGACCGCGGCGATGGCGCGTTCGTAGACGCGCATGAACCGCCCAAGCTCGAGCGCCGGCTTCGGCGGCAGCGGGGCGGGCACATAGGCGCGCACG
>CAWKBC010000047.1:0-256625 GCA_963847705.1 uncultured Pseudomonadota bacterium
ATGTAGACCGTCCGCCCGGTTGATTTCTTGGCCAGCTCCTTGGACAGCTTGATCCGCTGCGCCTCGCCGCCCGACAGCGTGGTCGCCGACTGACCCAGCTTGAGATAGCCGAGGCCGACCTCGCGCAGGGTCTCCAGCTTCTGCCGGACCTTGGGGATGTTCTCCAGGAACTCGCAGGCCTGGTTGACCGTCATGTCGAGCACGTCGGCGATGCTCGACTGCCGGTAGCGGACCTCCAGCGTCTCGCGGTTGTAGCGCCGCCCGCCGCACGACTCGCACTCGATGTAGACGTCGGGCAGGAAGTGCATCTCGATGCGGATGATGCCGTCCCCCTGACAGGCCTCGCAGCGTCCCCCCTTCACGTTGAACGAGTAGCGCCCCGGCTTGTAGCCACGCGCCTTCGACTCGGGGAGGGCGGAGAAGAGATCGCGAATGTGGGTGAAGACGCCGGTGTAGGTCGAGGGGTTCGAGCGCGGCGTCCGACCGATCGGCGCCTGGTCGATGTCGATCACCTTGTCGACGTGCTGGAGCCCGTCGACGCCGTCGTGCGCCTCGGGCGGCAGCTTGGCGTGGTGAAGGCGCTGGGCCAGCGCCCGCAGCAGCGTGTCGATCACCAGCGTCGACTTTCCGGAGCCCGACACCCCGGTCACGCAGGTGAGCACGCCGATGGGGAACGAGACGGTCAGATCGCGCAGGTTGTGCCCGCGCGCGTGCTTGACGGTGAGCGTGCGGTTGCCCGACTGGCGGCGCTGGCGCGGCACCTCGATCCCCTTGCGTCCCGAAAGATAAGCGCCGGTGATCGACTGGGTGTTGCCGGCGATGTCCTCGGGCGTGCCGGCGGCGACGATGCGCCCGCCGTGCACGCCGGCGCGCGGCCCCATGTCGATCACGTGGTCGGCCGCGCGGATGGTCTCCTCGTCGTGCTCGACGACGATGACGCTGTTGCCGAGATCGCGCAGCTTGGTCAGCGCCTCCAGCAGGCGCGCGTTGTCGCGCTGGTGCAGGCCGATCGACGGCTCGTCGAGGATGTAGAGGACGCCCACCAGCGAGCTGCCGATCTGGGTGGCCAGCCGGATGCGCTGCGACTCGCCGCCCGACAGCGTGGCGGCGGTGCGATCGAGCGACAGGTAGTCGACGCCCACGTTGTTCAGGAACGACAGGCGATCGCCCCCCTCGCGCAGGATCCGCCCGGCGATCTCCTTCTGGCGCGCCGTCAGCGTCAGGGTCTTCAAAAAGTCGTGCGCCTCCCGGATGGTCAGCGCGGTCATCTCGGTGATGCTCTTGCCACCGACCTTGACCGACCGCGCCTCCTTCCGCAGGCGCGCGCCGCCGCACTCCTCGCAGACGGTCTGCGACATGTAGCGGTGGAACTCCTCGTAGATCGCCTCGAAGTCCTCCTCGCTGGTGCGCCCCTGCTCGCGGCGGCGGCGCTCGTGCTCCTCGAACCGGCGGCGCAGGTTGGCCAGCACCCCCTCGAACTCGCGCTTGAAGCTGTGCTTGCGCCCGTTCTTCTCGAAGGTCAGCTCGACCTCTTCCCCCTCCACGCCGTCGAGGAGCAGCGCCCGGGATTTTTGCGGCAGCTTGTTCCAGGGGGTGTACTGGTCGATCTCGAACTTGGTGCAGACGGCGTCGAGGATCTGGTGGAAGAAGACGTTGTTTCGCCGCTCCCACGGCTCGATGGCGCCTTCTTTGATGGAGAGCTCCTCGTCGGGAACGATCAGGTCGGGGTTGAAGAACATCTTGGCGCCGATGCCGTCGCAGGAGGGACAGGCGCCGGCCGGGTTGTTGAACGAGAAGAGCCGCGGCCCGATCTCCGGATAGCTGATCCCGCAGGTGGTGCAGGCGAACTTCTCCGAGAAGAGGAGATCTTCCCCCTCCAGCGGCGAGATCTTCACCACCCCCTCGGTCAGCTTGGCCGCCAGCTCAATCGAATCGGTCAGCCGCTGTCGGATCCCGTCCTTCTTCACCAGCCGGTCGACGAACACCTCGATGGTGTGCGCGGCGGTCTTGGCCAGCTTGGGCGGCTCGGCCAGCTCGTAGAGGTCGCCGTCGATGTTGGCGCGCACGAAGCCATCCTGCCGCAGCTTGCCGAGCACGTCGGCGAAGTCCCCCTTCTTGTCGCGCACGACCGGCGCCAGCACCGAGAAACGCTCCCCCTCCGGGAGCTCCAGCACCCGATCGACCATCTGCTGAATCGTCTGCGAGGCGATGGCCTGCCCGCAGTTCCAGCAGTGCACCGTCCCGATGCGGGCCCAGAGCAGCCGCAGGTAGTCGTAGATCTCCGTGGCCGTCCCCACCGTGGAGCGCGGGTTGCGCGAGCCGGTCTTCTGCTCGATGGAGATCGCCGGCGACAGCCCCTCGATCGAGTCGACGTCGGGCTTGTGCATCTGGTCGAGGAACTGACGGGCGTAGGCCGACAGCGACTCGACGTAGCGGCGCTGCCCCTCCGCGTAGAGCGTGTCGAACGCCAGCGACGACTTCCCCGAACCCGACAGCCCCGTGATCACGACCAGCTTGTCGCGCGGGATCTCGACGTCGATGTTCTTGAGGTTGTGCTCGCGCGCGCCCTTGATCTTGATGCCGTGGGTCTTCTTCATGCTGCCGGCGCGAACCCGGAGGAAGCGCGCCCTCAGGGGCAGGACGCGCGGCCAGAGCGGATTTCGACCGCCTATACCCTATCACGGGTGACAAGCGGCAAACGGGTTAAGCTGAGCGGAGAATGTCGTCCGGGTCGGGTCACGATGATGGCGTCACGGCTGTGGCGCCGAAGGTAGCGGTTCTGACGGCGCTCCTCGGGCTCGTCGTGATGGGCGGCCTGGGCGGCTGTGCCGGAACGTCCGAGCGGATCGAAGGGTTCAAGACCGGGCGCCTGCAGACGCGCGCCACCAGCGACCTCAAGCGGGGGATGAACTTCGGCGACGCAATGGACGCGCCCAACGAGGGGGAGTGGGGCTGGACGCTCTCGGCGTCCGACTTCCAGGCGGTGCGCGCGGCCGGGTTCGATCACGTGCGGGTGCCGATGCGGATCTCGTCGCACGCCGACATCAAAGCGCCCTACGCGATCGAGAAGCGCTTCCTGCACAGGATGGACTGGGCGGTCGATCAAGCGCTCTCCAATGACCTCGGGATCATCGTTGACATGCACCACTACATCCCGATGATGAAGGCGCCCAAGGCGCACGCCGATCGCCTGGTTGGGCTCTGGCGGCAGATCGCCACCCACTACCGGGGCATGCCGCGCGCGGTGGTGTACGAAGTCCTCAACGAACCGACCGACAAGCTCACGGCCGAGGTCTGGAATCCGATCCTGGCGCGCGCGATCGCCGCCATCCGGCAGATCGATCCCGACCGGCTGATCATCGTCGAAGGAGCGCACTGGGCGTCGGCCAAGGATCTGCGCGACACCCTGCGGGTGCCGGCCGGCGATCCGAACCTCATCGCCAGCTTTCACATGTACGCGCCGATGTATTTCACCCACCAGGGGTTCAGCTGGATGGAACCCTGGTACCAGACGCGCGGCGTGACCTTCCCCGGACCACCGCCCTCGCCGGTCACGCCCGTGGCCGCGGCCGACGCGTTCCCCGAAGGGCGCACCTTCTTCCAGCGCTACAACAGCGAGCCGGCCGACACCAACCCGGGCGGACCGGCCGCCATCATCGAGCAGATGGAGATGGCCGAGGCGTTCGCCAAGCGAACGGGGATGCGCATCTACCTCGGCGAGTTCGGCGCCGGCGTCAACGGCGACGTCGTGTCGCGCGGCCACTGGGTCCGCACCGCGCGCACCGAGGCCGAAAAGCGCGGCTTCGGGTGGGGCTATTGGGACTTCTGCCGAAACTTTGCCGCTTACGCCGAGCTCGGCTTCACCGGGAAGTGGATCCCCGAGATAAAGGCGGCGTTGATCGAGTAGCGGAGCGCGCCGCGCGCGGCCGTCACCGTTTCGCCATCGCGCCGGCTGGTGCTTTACCGGGCCGGTAACGAACGCTTTCGGCCGACGCCCGCGAGCACAGAAGTCGCGGTTGGCCGGCATCTTGCCTTGGTGAAGAGAGACGATGGCGCGGTGGGTGGTGTTTCTGGGCGTGATGATCGGAGCCCTGGCCGGCTCTGCCTCAGCCGAACCGGCGGCGGCGCCGGGTCTGACCGGGCTGGATGACAAGTTGAGCTCGACCGGTCGAATCGGCGCCTACGCACCGCAGTCGTCCACCCAGATCGCGCCGGGCATCGCCCCGCCGACATCGGAACATGACAGCGCGTCGCGCTCTCTGCAGCCGGTTTCGACCGCGCGACCCGCCCTCGGCGCTCCGGCGGACCAGCGGGGAGGCCTGGCCGAGGAGGAGTTCACCCCGACCGACGGGCCGGTGACGGCCTGCCGCGTGGAGGTCGCGCGCCGCCGCCAGGTCGCGCCCAAGAAGCTGGCGGCGAAGGAGGTCGTCTTGCGCTTCAACGTCGAGGCAGACGGCCACGTCCGCAACGCCGAGGCTGTCTCGGCGCTCGACACCGATCTGGAGATCGCCGCCTGCGCCAAGCGTGTCCTCAGCGAATGGGTCTTCGCCAAACACGCAGGTGAAGCGATCGCCGTCGAGCGCACCTATCGGTTTCGATAGCTTCGGGCCCCACGCGCGCGATCGGTCGGGTCAACCGCCCGACGTGCGCGCGGCCAGGTCGAAGGCGGCCAGGAAGCTCTGCGCGCGCGCGCGGCCGCTGCCGGCGATGTCGTAGGCAGTGCCGTGATCGGGGGAGGTGCGGACGAACGGCAGGCCGAGCGTCAGGTTCACGCCGTCGTCGAAGTGCAGCAGCTTGAGCGGAATCAGACCCTGGTCGTGGTAGAGCGCGACGACCGCGTCGTAGGCGCCGCCCGCGGCCTGGCGAAAGACCGAGTCGGGGACCAGCGGGCCGTCGACGGTGGCGCTGAGGCCGGCGGCGGCGATCCGCGCGCGCGCTCTTTCGATCGCCGGCGTCACCAGTCGAGCCTCTTCGTCGCCGAACCGACCCGCCTCGCTGGCGTGTGGGTTGAGGCCGGCCACCGCCACGCGGGGCGCTGCGATGCCGAAGCGCCCCGCCAGCCCCTCGGCCGTCAGCCAGATCGTCGAGGCGATGCCCTCGACGGTCAGCAGGCGAGGCACGTCCCTGAGCGGAACGTGCGTGGTCGCCACCGTCACCCGCAGCTGCGGGCCGGCCAGCATCATGGCGAACTCCGACACGCCGGCGCGCGCGGCCAGGTACTCCGTGTGCCCGGGAAACGCGAACCCGGCGCGCGCGATCCATTCCTTTGAAATCGGAGCGGTGACCAGCGCGGAGACCTCGCCCGCCAGCGCCGCGTCGACCGCCGCGGTGAGGTAAGCGAGCTGCGCCTGTCCGGAGGCGTCGTTTGGTCTTCCCGGCGTGACCTCCTCCGCGCGCAAGCTGGTCACGGCGCGGACGCGCGACGGCGCCGGGGGCGCCACGCCGGCGACCTTCGCCGCGCGCGCGAGCAGGCCGACGTCGCCGAACACCAGAACATTCGCCTCTGGCCGCTCGGCCAACGCGCGCACCACGATCTCCGGCCCAATCCCCGCAGGATCGCCAAGAGAGATGGCGAGCGTCTTCATGGGGATGGGCCGGGCGCGCTCACGCGGTCACAGCTTCAGCGCCTTGAGCCGCTCGACCGCCTCGGCCAGGCGCGCCTTGTCGGCGCAGATGGTGAGGCGAACGAACCCCTCGCCCGACGGTCCGAAGCCGGTCGCCGGCGTGGCGACGATCCCCGCCTCGGTCAGCAGCCGCGAGGCGAAGTCGATGGACGACAGACCCTTGGGGTTGGCGATCAGCGTGTAGAAGCTGGCCTTCGGCGTCAGCACGTCGAACCCTGCCTTGGCCAGCCCGCCGCAGAGGACGTCGCGCCGCTCGCGGTAGATGGCCCGTTGGCGCGCCACGGCCGCCTGATCGCCGCTGAGCGCCGCGATCGCCGCGCGCTGGACGGCGTCGAAGCAGCCGGAGTCGACGTTGGTCTTCACCTGCCCGAGCCCGCCGACCAGCGTGGCGTTGCCGCAGGCCCAGCCGACGCGCCAGCCGGTCATGTTGTAGGTCTTCGACAGCGAGTGGAACTCGATGCCGACCTCGCGCGCGCCCGGCGTCTCCAGGAACGAGGGGGGCGGCGTCTCGTAGTACATCTCGCTGTAGGCGAGATCGCTGGCCACGATGACGTCGTTCTTCTTGGCGAAGGCGACGACCTTTTCGTAGAAGCCGGGAGCCGCCAGCGCGGCCGTCGGGTTGTTGGGGTAGTTGATCCAGAGGATCTTCGCCCGGCGCGCGACGTCGGCCGGAATGGCTTCGAGATCGGGCAGGAAGCCGTTCTCGCGCCGCAGCGGCACGAAGTACGGCTCGCCGCCGGCGAAGCGGGTCAAGGTCGCGTAGACCGGGTAGCCGGGATCGGGACAGAGGACGACGTCGCCCGGATTGACGAAGGCGAACGGGAAGTGCGCGATCGCCTCCTTCGAGCCGATGACGCAGATGACCTCCTTGCCGTGGTCGAAGGTGAGGCCGAAGCGCGACTTCATGAACTCGGCGGCCGCCTTGCGAAAGTCCTCCATCCCCGCGTACGAGGGGTAGCGGTGCGTGCCGGGATCGCGGGCCGCCTCGGCCAGCGCCTCCACGATGTGCGGGTGCGTCGGCAGATCGGGATCCCCGATGCCGAGGTCGATCAGATCCTTGCCCTTCTTGCGCTCCTCGTTCTTGAGCGCGTCGATGCGGGCGAAAAGATAGGGCGGCAGCTCTCGGATCCGGTTGGCGAGCTCGATCTTCATGGCGATCTCTCTACCACGCAGCCGGTGGGCCGATCATCCCCTCCCGGCACCCCCTCTTGCACCCTGCGCGCCCTGGACGAGGTTCGGATGTTGGTCGCTCAGGCTTGACTCTGTTTCGCGACCGCCTATCCTCGGCCGCTGCCATGGCGCAAGAAAGCAAAGAAACCCCGAAGAGTGCCGCCGCCAAGAAGCCCAAGGCGGCAGACAAACCGGCCGTGAAGGCGACCAAGTCCGCCGACAAGGCGGGTGCGGTGAAGGCCAAAGGGAAGGCCACGCCGGCCGTGACCGACGGTCCGACCTGCCGCGCCGAAGGGTGCAAGCAGGCGGTGCGCGCGAAGGGCTACTGCCGCAAGCACTTCATGAACTGGCGCCGTGGCTCGGTGGGGGATCACCACCGCTACAAGATCTGCAGCAAGGAAGCCTGCCGCAAGCCGCGCACCAAGGGCGGCCTGTGCGACGAGCACGCCGGCGTCGCCGCGCCGGCCGACGCTGCAGCCCCGGCTGCACCGCCCGCCTGAGAGCGGTCGCCGTTGCAGAAGATCGTCATCCGCGGCGGCGCGCGCCTCGCGGGGGAGGTCCGGGTCTCCGGATCGAAGAACGCCGCGTTGCCGATCCTGGCCTCGTCGCTGCTGGCGCGCGGCCGCTCCATCTACCGCAACGTCCCGGCCCTGGGCGACGTGCACACGATGGGGCGCCTGCTGGCCCGTCTGGGGGCCGGCTACGACGAGCCGCAGCGCGGGACCGCGCACGTCGATACGTCGACGATCGAGGAGTACGAGGCCCCCTACGACCTGGTCAAGACGATGCGCGCCTCGGTCCTGGTGCTGGGCCCGCTGGTCGCCCGCTACGGCCAGGCGCGCGTCTCTCTGCCGGGCGGGTGCGCGATCGGGGCGCGGCCGATCGATCAGCACCTCAAGGGGCTGGCGGCGATGGGGGCGCGGATCGACCTCGAGCACGGCTACGTCAACGCGCGGGCGCGCCGGCTGCGCGGCGCCACCATCGTGTTCGACATGGTGACCGTCACCGGCACCGAGAATCTGATGATGGCAGCGGCGCTGGCCAAGGGCCGGACCACGCTGGAGAACGCCGCGCGCGAGCCGGAGGTCGAGGAGCTGGCGCGCGTCCTCAACAAGATGGGCGCCAAGATCCGCGGCGCCGGCTCCTCGCTCATCACCGTCGAGGGGGTCGACGAGCTGCACCCCATCGAGCACGCCGTGGTCCCCGATCGCATCGAGGCGGGGACGCTGCTGGTGGCGGCCGCCATCACCCGCGGCGACGTCCTGGTCCGTGACTGCCTCCCCGAGCACATGGAGGCGGTCATCGCCAAGCTGCGCGCGGCGGGCGCCGAGGTGACCGCCGAGGGGGACGGCATCCGCGTTCGCGGCAAGAGCGAGTTCAAGCCGGCCGACATCTCGACCCAGCCATTCCCCGGTTTCCCCACCGACATGCAGGCGCAGTTCATGGTGCTGATGACTCGCGCGCAGGGGCAGTCGGTGCTGTCGGAGACGATCTTCGAGAATCGTTACATGCACGTCCCCGAGCTGCAGCGCATGGGGGCCGACATCCTCGTCGAGGGGCGCACGGCCATCGTGCGCGGGCCGACCAAGCTGACCGGCGCGACGGTGATGGCCACCGATCTGCGCGCCTCGGCCTGTCTGGTGCTGGCGGGGCTCATCGCCGAAGGCAAGACCGAGATCCTGCGCATCTACCACCTCGACCGCGGCTATGATCGCCTCGACAAGAAGCTGCGGGCGCTCGGCGCCGACGTCCGTCGGGCAAGAGGATCGGCGTGAAGAAGAAGACCAGCAAGGCAGCGGGCGGATCGCGCGGGACCCTCCCGGAGTCGCCGACTGAATTGACGATCGCGCTGCCGCGGGGCCGGATCCTCGACGAGGCGCTGGTGCTGTTCGCGCGGGCCGGCGTCGATCTGGGGGCGGCCGACAAGTCGCGGGCCGGGCGGCGTTTGATCATCCCGATCCCGGAGCATCAGATGCGCGTCCTCATCGTGCGCGACACCGACGTGCCGGCCTACGTGGAGCACGGCGCCGCGCACCTGGGGATCGCCGGCCGCGACGTGCTCGAGGAGCAGGATCGGGACCTCTACGAGCCGCTCGACCTCGGCATCGGGCGCTGCCGCATGGTGGTCGCCGAGCCGGAGGATCACCCGGTCGACGAGAACGCCCACGTCCACCTCCGCTACGCCACCAAGTTTCCCGAGATCACGCGCCGCCACCTTCAGTCGCGCGGCACGGTCGCGGAGATCATCAAGCTCTACGGATCGATCGAGATCGCTCCCCTGGTGGGGCTCGCCGATCGGATCGTCGACCTGGTGTCGTCCGGCGAGACGTTGCGCCAGCACCGGCTGCGCGAGGTCGAGACGATCCTCGAGATCAGCGCCCGGGTCTGCGTGGGACGGGCGGCCGCCAAGCTTCACGGCGATCGCATCGACGATCTGCTGGCCCGCCTCCGCGCCGCCAGCCCGCGCTGACCGGGAAATCGCCAGAAGCGCCTCCTGTTTTCGGGGGCTGACCGATGCCCGTCTCCCGTAACAACGCATAAGTGTTCGTCATCATTTGAGAAAAATCGAGAAATTGGCACTCTCCCCGTTCGCTTGACAGCGGGGCACCGGTGCTTAAGCTCCGGGCGCATGCCGATCTACGAATACGCCTGCGCCGCCTGCGGACACCAGTTCGAGGAGTGGCAGAAGATGAGCGACAAGCCCATCAAGACGTGCCCGAAGTGTAAGGCCCGAAAGGTCGACAAGCTCATCAGCGCGACCTCCTTCAAGCTCAAGGGTGGCGGCTGGTACTCGGACCTCTACGCCGGCCCCAAGCCGAACGGCGCGAAGGATTCGGGTGCGTCAAAGGACTCGACCAGCAAAGAAGCGTCGACCGCTTCGACCTCCACCACCAAATCGACCAAAGAAACCAAGAAGTCCGAGGCTGCCGCCTGATCAGGCCGGTCTCGCACCTCACCACTCGACCCTCGACAAGGAGAACGCAGATGAAGATCCGACCGCTTTACGACCGCATTCTGGTGAAACGTATCGAGGAGCAGACCAAGACCGCCGGCGGATTGTTCATCCCCGACACGGCCAAGGAGAAGCCGATGGAGGCGATGGTGGTCGCCGTCGGCAACGGCAAGATCCAGGAGGACGGTTCGCTGCGCAAGCTGGAGGTGAAGGCGGGCGACAAGATCCTGTTCTCCAAGTACTCGGGCAACGAGATCAAGATCGACGGCACGGATCACCTGATCCTCCGCGAGGACGACATCCTCGCCGTGCTCGACTAGTTCGAGACGCGATCGATCCCCCCTTTAACAAGTTCATCAACAAACACGACACGAAAGAACGGAGCTAAAGAGTCATGGCAGCCAAAGACATCATTTATTCGCAGAGCGCCCGGCAGAGCATCGCGCACGGGCTCAACACGCTGGCCAACACGGTGAAGGTGACCCTGGGGCCCCGCGGCCGGAACGTCATCATCGAGAAGTCCTGGGGGTCGCCCACGGTGACCAAGGACGGCGTCACCGTCGCCAAGGAGATCGAGCTGGAAGACAAGCTCGCCAACATGGGCGCGCAGATGGTGAAGGAGGTCGCCTCCAAGACCTCTGACATCGCCGGTGACGGCACCACCACCGCGACCGTGCTGGCCCAGGCGATCTACACCGAGGGCTCCAAGCTGGTCGCCGCCGGGCACAACCCGATGGACATCAAGCGCGGCATCGACGCGGCCGTCCTCAAGATCGTCGAGAACCTCAAGGATCAGGCCAAGCCGACCAAGGGGAAGACCGAGATCGCGCAGGTCGGTACGATCAGCGCCAACGGCGAGTCGGTCATCGGCGACATCCTGGCCGAGGCCATGGAGAAGGTCGGCAAGGAAGGGGTCATCACCGTCGAGGAAGCCAAGTCGATGGAGACGACGCTGGACGTGGTCGAGGGGATGCAGTTCGACCGCGGTTACCTCTCCCCCTACTTCGTGACCGACGCGGAGCGGATGGAGACCGTGCTGGAAGACGCGTTCATTCTGGTGAACGACAAGAAGCTCTCCAACATGAAGGACCTCCTGCCGCTGCTCGAGCAGGTGGCCAAGAGCGGCCGTCCGCTGATCATCATCGCCGAGGACGTCGACGGTGAGGCGCTGGCGACCCTGGTGGTCAACAAGCTGCGTGGGACCTTGCAGGTCTGCGCGGTGAAGGCGCCGGGCTTCGGCGATCGCCGCAAGGAGATGATGAAGGACATCGCGGTCCTCACCGGCGGTCAGGCCATCAGCGAGGATCTCGGCATCAAGCTGGAGAGCATCACGCTCAAGGATCTCGGCCGCGCCAAGCGCATCACGGTCGACAAGGACAACACCACCATCGTCGAGGGGGCCGGCAAGAAGGCCGACATCGAGGCGCGGGTGAAGCAGATTCGCGTTCAGATCGAGGACACCACCTCGGACTACGACCGCGAGAAGCTGCAGGAGCGGCTGGCCAAGCTGGTCGGCGGGGTCGCCGTCGTCAAGGTCGGCGCGGCCACCGAGTCGGAGATGAAGGAGAAGAAGGCCCGCGTCGAGGACGCGCTCCACGCCACCCGCGCGGCCGTCGAAGAGGGGATCGTCCCGGGCGGCGGCGTCGCGCTCATTCGCGCGCTCTCGTCGCTGGACGGCCTCAAGTTCAGCGATGACCGCCAGTACGGCGTCAACATCATCCGCCGCGCCGCCGAGGAGCCCTTGCGCCAGATCGCCTCCAACGCGGGTGTCGACGGGTCGATCGTCGTCGACAAGGTCAAGAACGGCAAGGGCGCGTTCGGCTTCAACGCCGCGACCGAGGAGTACGAGGACCTGGTCAAGGCCGGCGTCATCGACCCGACCAAGGTCGTGCGCGCGGCACTTCAGAACGCGGCTTCGGTCGCCTCGCTGATGCTGACCACCGAGGCGCTCATCGCCGAGCGGCCCAAGAAGAAGGCGGCCGGCGGTGGCGGTGGCCACGGCGGCGGTGGCGGCGGCATGGGCGGTATGGGCGGCATGGGCGGCGGTGACGACGACTTCTAGGCCGATCGCACCCACCAGTTGATCCCCAAGGGGCTCGGGAAACCGGGCCCCTTTTTTTATGGGTTTCTCAGACGCGCGCGCCATCGCGCGGGGCGAGGAGGAGACGAAAGCAAAACGCTCGACGAGGTGGCGGCTCCCTGACCGGCCCCTGACCGACTTGGGAGGCCGGGGCGCGGTCAGACCGCCAGCGAGCTGACGAACGCCCGGAAGGCGGGGCTGGTCTTGTCGAGCACGACGATGAACTCGCCCCCGGTGTTGATGCGCGTGATGGGGCCTTCGGCGGCGCAGGCGCCGCTCCCCTCGACGACGAACATGAACCGGGCGCGCTGTCCGAGCGTCACGTCGTTTGCCGGCGCGCGGAAGCGGACGCCGCCCGCCGCGATGTCGCTCAGCTCGACGGTGAGCGGGTCGGGGCGGCCGGAGAGGTGCACCTCGACCGGCAGGCCAACCGGGATGCGCGGATGCCGCCGGCGGTTGGCGTGTCCGAGATCACGCTGTGCTGTCGCTCGCGCTGTTGTCGGCACCTCGACACCCCCTTCCTAGAGTAGTGACGTCAGTGCGCGCGAGCGGCTCAATCGATCAAAGCTTTGCGCATGCTGGCGCGCCGCGTGAGGGCTAGGCCGAGATATCAGCGGCCAGATCGTATTCAGCGGAATGCGTCACGTGGGCGGTGACGAAGGTTCCGGCGGTCGGAGGGGCCACCTCGGGCGCCAGCGAAAGGTAGACCTGGCCGTCGATCTCGGGCGCCTGGCCTTCATGGCGGCCCATCAGCAGGTACTCCGACTCGTCAGACGGTCCCTCGACGAGCACCCGGAGGCTCTGGCCGCGCATCGCCCGCAGCTTCTTCTTGGAGATCTCACGTTGAATCCGCAGCAGCTCGCGGCGGCGCGCATCGATCTCTTTTTGCGGGACCCGCTTGGGGAGCAGCGCCGCGACCGTGCCCTCCTCGCGCGAAAAATTGAAGACGCCGACATGGTCCATCTCGGCCTCGCGCACGAAGTCGCACAGGCTCTGAAAGGCGGCGTCGGTCTCGCCCGGATGGCCGGCGATGAACGTGGTCCGGAAGGTTCCGTTCGGCACCCGCGCCCGGAAGCGCGCCACCAGATCGCGCACCTGGCGCTCGCCGTACCCGCGGCGCATCGCCTTGAGCACGCCGGTGTCGACATGCTGGATCGGCACGTCGAGGTAGCTGGCGACGCGGGGCTCGCTGCCGATGGCGTCGAGCAGCTCGTCGGTGCAGGCGCTCGGGTAGGCGTAGTGGAGGCGAATCCAGCCGAGCCCGTCGATGGCTGCCAGCTGGCGCAGCAGCGAGGCCAGCCGCGGCGCCTGGGGAGCGTCGGCGTCGGGGAGGTCGGTGCCGTAGGTCGTCAGATCCTGCGCGACGAGGCAGAGCTCCTTGGTGCCCCCCGCGACGAGATCCCGTGCCTCGCGCAAAACCGACTCGGGCGCCCGGCTGCGCTGCGGGCCGCGGAGCTTGGGGATGATGCAGAACGCGCACGGGCGATCGCAACCTTCGGCGATCTTGACGTAGGCCGTGTGGGCCGCTTGCGAGCGGCGCCGCGGGGCCGCGTCGTCGTACAGATAGGCCGGCGTGTCGACGACGCTCAGGCGATTGATCGTCCCGGAGATCGCCTTGGCGATGGCGCCGACCTCGTCGGTGCCGATGAACTGGTCGACCTCGGGCATCTCCGACGACAGCTCTTTCGGGTAGCGCTGCGACAGGCAGCCGGCGACCACCAGCCGCTTGCAGCTCCCCGACTCCTTGTACTTGGCCATCTCGAGGATGGCGTCGATCGACTCTTGCTTGGCCTCGCCGATGAAGCCGCAGGTGTTGACGACGATGACCTCGGCAGCCTCGGGCGCCGCCACCAGCTGGTGTCCCGCATCGGCCGTGTGCCCGAGCATGACCTCGGTGTCGACGCGATTTTTGGGGCAGCCCAGGGAGACGAAGTGCACGTTCATTTGAAAATCCGGCCTCGGAAGGTCGCGAAGACTAGCACGCCCGCCCGGGTGGCCGCGCGCGTCATGGCGCGATCCGCTCGATTCTCAGCCAATCCGGCCGGTTTGTGGGCCGTCAGGGGAAGAAAAGCACCTCGCGCGCGCCAAACTTGCCGATGAGCTCCCGGATGTGTTGCTGGATGACCTGGCGCCGGCCGACCACGGCCCCAATCTCGGCCGGGGTCAGGATGTCGTAAGCGGCGCCGGCCTCCTGGGCCAGCGCGCGCTGCAGCGTCGGGACAGTCACCCGTCCGAGCGAATCGTAAAGTGAGCGGGAAAAGCGCTGCGTCCGGAGCAGCACCTCGCGGTTCTTCTCGGTCCCGTTCGGGTCGACGAAGAACGACATCGTGTTGTCCATGTAGAAGAGCTCGGTCCCGTCGGGCGACATCTTCATGTTCCCCCCCGAATAGCGGTCGGGGTTCGAGGTCAGGAAGTCGAACAGGATGAGGTCGGAGATCTGCGCGGCAAACGCCAACCGGTCCGGCGGGATCGGCTCGCCCCCGACGGTCAACCAGGCGGTGCTCAGCTTCTGGCCCTCGGGCGTGTCGAAGCCGGAGTCCTTGATGACCGGGATCCAGTACGACGCCGTCCCGTAGCTGATCCCGCTCGGGTTGAAGATCGTCTCCGCCTTGATGCGGGGGAGAAACTCCAGGCTCTCCGGGTGCAGGTGCGAGAAGAGCTCCTCGCGCGAGACCGCGCGCGGCGCCGCCGGTGGAACGGCGTTGAGCCCGAGAAGGCGGTTCAAGCGGTAGGCAGCGATCTCCTTGCGTGGGATGGTCTGGGTGTTGGTCTGCGTCGGTTTCCAGGCGGCGCGCGACCCGTCGGCGAACTCGACGCGGAAGGAGATCGACGACCCGCCGTGATTGAACTTGAAGCGGATGATCGGCTGGGTGCGCACCCTCTCGAGCAAGAGCTCGTCGGACATCCCCAGGAACGTCCCTGACGATTCCAGCGAGACGCGCAGGTCGCCGAGGTCGGAGAGGTCATCGCGCTCGGGCAGCGGGACCGCGGCCGGGGGTGGCGTGTGCACGCGTGCGGCCAGCACCGCGCGCACCTGCCGGACGCCGTAACGGACGCCGGCGCCGCCGCCGACCAGCAGGGCGACGGCGACGGTCAGCTCGGTGGCGACATAGCCCGGGAGGCGCACGTGGCGGCAATTTTATAGCAACCACTCGGGAGGTTCCGGTACGTTAACGTCACATGTCGCCAGCTCCCACCTTCGTCTGTTCGATGTGTCGCAAGCCGATTCCTGTCGGCGCCAAGCTGATCAAGTGCTCGGTCAGCACCTGCAACTCGGGCCGCGTGAAGCTCGTGTTCTGCTCTGGCTCCTGTTGGGACAGCCACCTGCCCAACGCCCGCCACCGCAGCGCCTACTTCACCGAGGAGAAGGCGGGGCGGCCCGAGACCTAGCTAGGGCCCGCCAGCGCAGCGCCACTTCACGTCGGCCCCCCGTCGTCCCGACCTCGTCCCGACCCCGGCGCTTCAAGAGCCCGAGCCGAGGTCGCGGGCCAAACCAATTCAGTCGCCCACGGCGTCGCGCAGCGCCCGGTCGAGCGCACCCTCTGCGGTGTAGCCGACGAAGCTCTTGCGAATGAGGCCGTCGCGGCCGATCACCACCAGGCTGGGGAGCGCCTCGACCTTGTAGAGCGCGCCGACGGTGCCATCGTCGATGACGACCGGGTAGGGGATCGGATGGGCGGCCAGGAATGACTTGAGCTCGTCGAGCGTGGCGCCGCCACCGTCGGAGTTGACCCCCACGAAGGCGACGCCGCGCGACGCCCAGTCGTGATGGGCGGCGTCCAGCACGGGGAGCATCGCCACGCAGGGGGAGCACCAGGTGGCCCAGAAGTCGAGCAGGACCACCTGGCCGCGCAGCTGGGCCAGCGTCACCGTCCCGGCGTGATCGATGTCGGGCAGCGCGAACTCCGGCGCGGGCTCGCCCCGGTGCATCGGGCGGAGCGTTTCGTAGTGGCGGGCGGCCCACACGGCGTTGCCGGCGAAGGCGATGCCCGACAGCGCCAGGATCCCGAGGCCCGCGAAAAATGAGCGCCGGTCGGGGAGGGCCGCCGGGGGTGGCTGCGCCGCCGTTGCCTCCGCTGCGCCCGCTTGGGGCTGGCGCGCCCTGGCGACCCGAATCGCCGCCGCCAGCATGAACAGGGCCCCGAAGCCGGAGACGATGTCGACCAGGGGCTCGCGGAGCATTCGCATCCCGGTCACGCCGTCCAGGAGCCGCGCGGCCGCGCGCAAGGCGAAGTAGGGCGCGTAACAGGCGGCGCCCAGATCGAGATCGCGCGTGGCATCCCGTCGCGCGCCGGCCGCCGCGGTCACGATCACCGCGGCCGGAAGCACCACCCAGGCCGCCTCCCGGGTCTCGTCGAGGAAGAGGCCGGCGACGCGCATCAGATCGCCCGTGGCCGGTCCGGCGATCGCCAGCAGGACCCGGCAGAGCTCCGGCAGCCGAAAGGTGAAGACGCCGAGCACGACCAGCCAGAGCGCATCGCGCAGGCTCCCCCCCTCCACCTCGATGCGCGCCGCCGCGGCCCGTGGCGCGACCACCGTCTGGCCGATCCGCGCCGTGAACCGCCCGCCGGGCGGGGGCGACCACCCACCAGAGGGCGAGGCGCTCATCGCGCGTCCGGGCGGTTGCGATCGTACAGGATCGCCAAACCCTGCAGCGTCAGCATGTCATCGCACTCGTCGATGGTGCGCGCCTCGCGCGCCACCAGGGGCGCCAGGCCCCCGGTCCCCACCACGCGCGGCGAAAAATCGATCTCCCCCCGGATGCGCCCGACGATGGCGTCGACCAGGCCGGCGTAGCCGAACACCAGCCCCGACTGCATGCTGGCCACGGTGTTGCGGCCGATCACGGTGGCGGGGCGGATGATCTCCACCCGCGGCAGCTTGGCGGTGGCCTGGTAGAGCGCGTCGGCCGAGACGGAGAGCCCCGGCGCGATCACGCCACCGGCGTACTCGCCGCGCGCGGTGATCACGTCGAAGGTGGTGGCGGTGCCGAAGTCGACCACGATCGCCCCCTGCGGCCAGCGCTCGTAGGCCGCCACCGCGTTGACGATCCGGTCGGCGCCGACCTCGCGCGGGTTCTCGTACAGGATCGGCACGCCGGTTTTGATGCCGGGACCGACGATCAGTGGCTCGATTTTCAGGTGGCGGCGGCAGAGCTGCTCCAGGGGTGCCAGGGCCGGCGGGACCACCGACGAGATGGCCACCGCGGTGACGGCGTCGAGATCGAGACCGGCGCGCCGGTGAAGCTCCGCCAGGAGCGCGACGTATTCGTCCGCCGTGCGCCCGCTGCGGGTCTCGAGCCGCCAGTCTGCCCGTAGCCTCCAGGGGGTCCCCCTGGATCTCTCGAACAGCCCCAGCGTGACGTTGGTGTTCCCCACGTCGACGGCAAGCAGCAGCGCGGCCTCGGGTGGAGACGCAGGTCCGGCTGACATCGCTCTAGGGTAACATGCCGTTCCATGCCGCCCCGCGCGCCGCGCGTCCGCACCCGCTCGCTCGCCCTCCTGGGCGCGCTGGCGGCCTTCGCGCTCACGCTGTTCGCGGCGCTCTGGCTCATCGACTACTTCTTCATCGACGCGGCGACCGCCCACCGCAAGGAGGGTCCGTTCGGCCAGCTCTTCGACTTCGACGCGCTGACCATGCAGAACGCGCTGGGGAGCCTGTCGCAGGTGATCGCGGCCGTCCTCGGCATCGCCATCACGGTCGTCTCGATCGTCGTGCAGCTGGCGGCGACCCGCTACACCTCGCGCGTCGCCGATCTCTTCTTCCGCGACCGGATCAACCTGGGCGTGATGGGCTTCTTCGTCGTCGCCTGCGTCGAGTCGGTCTGGGTCAGCTTCATCGTCCGCACCGACTACGTCCCCCAGGCGACGATCACAGCGACCGTCATCATGTCGTCGGGGAGCCTCCTCATCTTGGTCCCCTACTTCGCCTACGTGTTCGACTTCCTCGATCCCGAGAAGGTCATCGCCCGCATCGGCGTGCAGACGCTGGACCGGGCGACCGCGCGCGACGCCCGGGCCCGCCGGGAGACCAACACCTCGCGCCAGGCGCAGGCGGTGAGCGGCCTGTCGCACCTGGCGGACATCGCGGTGAACGCCCTCGGACAGAAGGACAAGGTGATCGCCTCCGATGCCTCGGCCGCCCTGCGCCGGCTGCTGGTCGACTACCAGAGCCGCAAGGGGTCGCTCGACCCCGCGTGGTTCGCCATCGGGGCGCCGCTGCGCGCCGATCCCGACTTCGTCGCGCTGGCCGACGAATCGCTGGAGGATCTGGGGCGCAACCGGACCTGGCTGGAATGGAAGGGGCTGCGGCAGATTCGCGAGGTGTTCGGCGCCGCGCTCGACAGCATGCCGGAGATGGCCCACGTGGTGGCCATCGACACCCGCTACGTCGGCGAGGCGGCGCTGGCCACCTCGAACCGCGAGGTCTTCACGCTCACCGTGAAGTTCATGAACACCTACCTGCGCGCGGCGCTCAACGGCAAGGACGTGCGCACCGCCTACAACGTGCTCAACCAGTACCGCCAGCTGGCCGAGTCGCTGCTGTCGGCGTCGGCGGAGGCGAACGACTGGGCGCTGGCGACGCTGGTGGAGATCGCCGGCCACTTCAAGTACTACGCCCGGCTGGCGCACGGCAACGGGATGGGCTTCGTGACCGAGACGGCGGCCTACGATCTTTGCGCGCTCTGCGAGATGGCCAGCGCGCGCCACGCCGCAGCCCACGATCGGCTGCTGGCCATCTTCCTGGAGATCGACGAGCACGCCGAGGATCGTTCGCTGCGCGGCGTGCGCAAGGCGCAGGCCAAGCTGGCGTCGTTCTATCTGGCCAGCGGCGAGACGGCCCGGGCGCAGACGATCTACGAGGACATGAAGAACGAATCGCCCGAGCGCCTGCGCTCGATCCGCGACGAGATGCTGGCCATCACCTCCAAGGATTTCTGGGAGGTGGTCGATCGGGGCACCAACTTCGACTACGTCTCCGACGCGCGCAAAGAGAAGCTGCGCCAGTTCTTCGCGATGTTCGCCGCGCTGGCCGTCCCCTCGGCCGCCGAGTAGGCCGCGCGGTTCGCGCCTACTGGGGGTTGGGCGCCGGTTCGAGCGACAGCGCGGCCACCTCTTCTTCAACCAGCGCGCGCGCGTAGATGGTGATGTCGTCGAGCGCGCCGGTCAGCGGGAAGGTCGGCGACAGCTCCGCCGAGCGCGCGATGTCGAGCACCGTGCTCCCAGGAAGGATGGTCGCGCCGCCGGTCGGCACGGTCGTGGGGACACCGCCCACGTACAAGGTCAGCGTCGGGGGGGTGGCATCGGCGTCGACCACCGCCGTGAGATGCGTCCAGACGCCCGGGACGACACAGCTGCAAAAGGCGGACACGTAGCCCTGGGCCGCGTTGGTCGCGTAGCGGAAGAAATAGTTCTGTTGCCCCGCCCCGAGCGTCGCGTAGAGCGCCCAGCCGCCGCCGAGCGCCTCCGTGCTCAGAATGTTGGCGACCGGGGCGCCGAACTCGTTGGCCTGGATCAGCACCCAGGCCGAGACACTGTAGCTCGGGGTCGCGCGCGGGAGACCGCCGACGGTCAGGTCGTCGACGCCGGAGAAGTGGATCGCCGAGCCGAATTGCCCTGGTACCCAGTCCCATCCAGACCCGGCGGCGAACCCGGTCCGCCCGTTGCCCGAGCTGTCGTTGGCGACGTCACCGACGTCCTCATCGAGTCTCCAGTGCCCCACCAGGCCGTTGGCGAGGCTGGTCGTCGGGAGCGTGGCGATCTCGATCGGCCCCGCCGTGCATCCGGTGACGGCGGCGGCCAGGCAGCAGGCCATCGCCGGCAGCAGAAGGTGGTGGCCCGCGCGCATGTCAGATCCCCCCCAACAGTGTAACGCTGCCGATCAGCGACGGCCGCCCGGCGTGCGCCACCTCGTTCCCCAGGAACTGCACGGTCGGGTAGGGCTGCGCGAACAGCGCATGCGCCTCGACGCCCAGCTCGAACCTGTGGCGGCGGAGCGGGATGCGCAGGCCGACGCCGATGTCGCCCGCCGCGGCCCAGCGGGCCCCGCTCACCGCCACGAACGGCGCCTCCTCGTGGCTGTCGGCGGCCAGCCGGAGGGTGCCCGCGCCGAGCGACAGCAACGGCTCCAGCCGGCGCCCGCGGCGAAAGCGCGCGATGACCTCGGCGAGCAGGATCGTCTGCGACAGCCCGGCGTATCCCTGCGGCGTGTCGACGCGCGCCGAGGTCCCGAGGCCCGCGAAGCTGACCCGCGCGCAGAAACGCCGCCCCAGCACCCGCTCGATCCGCGCGACCGAGAGGATCACGTTCCAGGGACCGTCGACGGCATAGGCGGTGCCGCCGCCCGCCTCGACCGCCCAGGTCCAGTCGGCCTCCTCCAGCGTGGCGGTGGCCCAGCGCTCGACGGCGGGCGCGCTGGGCGGCGCGTCGCTGGTGGGCGGCGTGGCGATCGCCAGCTCGAGGAAGCTCGCCCGCAGAAGCTCGACGGCCCGCACGGAGAGCACCTCCGCCATGCGCGGCGGATCGGTCGCGCCGGCGTTCACCCGTCGCACGACGGTCTTCCCCGTCACCCGATCGATGACCCACAGCTCGGCGCTGCCGGGCTCGGCGCTGGCCACCACGGCCACCAGGGCCGTGGCCGCTCCGTCCGAGGCGGGCGACAGCTTCTCCAGTGAGGCGCGCACGTCGACCCCCAGCGCCTGCTCGACGACCTGGGCGTCGAACCCGGCCGCCACCAGCTCACCGCGCAGCCGCACCAGCGCTTCGGACACCGCGGCCGGCGCGGCGGGCGGTCGGACCAGGATCACCTTCGGCGGCGGTTGCGGCGCCGCGGCCGCGGACGCGCCGCCCGACAACAGAGCGGCGAGCGCGACCACCGGAGCGACAGGGCGGCGGCCGCGCGCGATCACCGAGCTTGATCGCGCAGCGCTTGCGCGGCACCGGCGTAGCTGCCGTGCGGGAAGCGACGGACGTACTCGTCGGCCACCGTTCGCGCCTGAGCGACGCCGTAGAGATCGCGCACCGCGACCATCTTGCGCCCCAGCGCCTCCGCCGCGTACGAGCCGCTCGGGGCCTCGTTGAGATAGCGGTCATACCAGCGCAGCGCGTGGACCAGGCCAGCGCCCTCCTTTTCGTCGAGGCGACCGAGGAAGAAGGCGGCGTCCGCGGCGCGGGGCGAGCCCCGGAACCGCCTCCGCTGCGCATCGAGCGCCCGTCGCGCCAGATCGTCCTGACGCCGGTAGCGAGCGGCGTCGGCCAGCGCCGCCAGATCGTCGGAGGTCGACGTCTCGAGCGTACGCGGCAGATCGCGCGTGGCCTCCTCGACGATGGAGCCAAAGTCTCCCGAGGCCAGCGCCGTCGGCCAGCTCCGTGTGGGGCGCGGCTGGCGCAGCGCGGTTCGGATCGGCGCCGCGGCCGGAGTGACAGGCGCGGGGGGCGCCAGCGTCGGCGCCGGGAGGGGCGCTGTCGCCGTC
This sequence comes from uncultured Pseudomonadota bacterium, assembly GCA_963847705.1. Lineage (GTDB taxonomy): Bacteria > Myxococcota_A > Polyangia > Fen-1088 > Fen-1088 > JADGRB01. The sequence goes on from CAWKBC010000047.1 coordinate 21,300, forward strand.
GCCGTCGCCAACACCGGCGGGGGCGCGACCTCCGCGACGGGCGCGGCGGTGGTGGTGTCGCTCGCCGCGAGATCGCCCTCGTGATCGTCGATCGCGCGCAAGAGGACGCGCGACTGGCGCATCGCCACCGTCAGTCGCTGGCCGGCGCGCATCGCGATCGGGCCGCCGGTCACCGGTCCCTCGACCGACACCGATCCGCGTTCGAGCTTCACGTCGAGCCGCCCGGTCGCCTCGTTCCAGGCGGCGCTGAACACCGTCCCGTGCACGTTGATGACGAACGGACCGGCGTCGACGCGCCAGCGCGCGTGCGGCTTCGGCACGACGTTCACCGAGGCGGTCCCGTCGGCGATGGCCACGTGCGCCCCGCGTCCGTCGACCGAGGCCAATCGGCCCTTGGTCCCGCGCGCGAGAGCGATGACGGTGCCGTCCGCGAAGCGCAGCGCCGGTTCGACGTCGGCCGACGCCTCGATGCGCCCATCCGCCGCCAGCGCGCCCCCTTCCAACTGATAGGCGAGCGGCGGCGCGTTCTCGCCGCGGTGGAGCGCCCTGGGGACGAGCACCACGGCGGCGAAGGCCGCCGCGCCCAGGCCCGCCAGCGACACAGACCAGACCAGGCGCCGACGCAGCGCCAGGCGGGCGCGCAAGACCTCGCGGCCGCGGACATGCTCCGCCGGCGTGAGCTGACCCAGACTCCGGCGGGCCAGCGCCACCAGCGCCGCGGCGCGCGGCCCGAGCTGGCCGCTGTCGCGATCGTCCTCGGTCACTTCGACGGCCTCCGTTTGCCGACCGCCGGGCGCAGCTGCACGTCGGCATCGACCAGCTCGGACAGACGGGTCGAAGCATGCCGCAGCGTGCGCTTGACGGTGGCCAGCGAGATCTCCATCGCCTCGGCGCTCTCCTCCAACGTCATCCCCTCCACGTGCCGCAACACCAGCACCAACCGCTCGCGCGTGGTGAGGAGATTGAGCAGGCTGTAGAGCCGCCGCAGCGCATAGCGGTTGTCCACGTTCATGAACAACAGCTGATCGTCGGGGACCTCGCCGGTCTCGGACAGCGTGAGCCAGCGCCGCGCGCGCCGGCGGCGCAGCTCCCACTTGACGATCCGGACGGCGAACGAAACGACGAAGCTGCGCAGCGCCTCGGGCTTGCGCAGCGAGCGGATGCGCGAGAACAGCCGGTAGAAGATCTCCTGCGTGACGTCCTCGACCTCTGCGTCGGGGCCGAGCGCGCGGCTGACGATCCCGTGAACCAACGGGGCGTAGCGATCCCAGGCGAGCTCCGCGGCGCGGGCTTCACCGTTGATGAGCGCGAGCGCGAGCTTCGCGTCGTCCGCTTCCTGCGATTCGCCGGAAGGCGGGGTGACAAGGCGGAGGCGTCCCAGTCCCGAGGAGTGCAGCATCTCGTTCGCCTCCGGCATCCTACTCCCACCTGCGCCGAAGGGGTATCAATCAAGGCCCGGGCCGTCACGCCGCGGCGCGGAAAATCAGGTTTTGCAGCAGGGTCGGCGAGCAGATAGTCTTCCGGCCATGCGTCCGGCGCGTGGTTTGGTCCGGCGGGTCCCGCCGCGCGCGAGCGCGCTGGTCGTGATCCTCATGTCCGTCGCGCTCCTTGGGGGGCAGCGCGTGTCGCATGCGAGCGCGCCTTCATCGCAAGGCGCCCCGGGCTCGGAGGGCGGAGCCAGTGCGCCGGCCGGTTCGGATGGGAGCGGCGCCGACGGCGCCAAGAAGAAGGCCCGGAAGACGGGCGCCAAATCGAACAGCAAGAAGACGTCTCCCAAGGCCAAGGCCTCGCCGGCCACGAAGGTCACCCGCAGCAAGTCGCCGACGCATCGCGCTCCCCAGAAGCTGGCGCATGCCCAGGCTGGCAAATCCCGCACCAAGCCCGACACCATCAACGAGGACGTGACCCTCACGCCGTTCCCCAGCCACGCCGGGGCCGCGAAGAAGGCGCTGGCCCAAAATCGCCGCGACCAGCTCGAGGACGCCGAGAAGGCCGCGCGCGCGCCCGAGCAAGCGGAGCGCTGGCAGACGGTGCTGTTTCACCTGCGCGACCTCGACGCGCGCGGCGACTCCGAAGGGTGCTTCTGGCGGTTGGTCTCCTATTACCGCCTCGGCCAGATCGAGCGGGCGCGGTCGCTGCGCCCGGGCTGCGAGCTCCCGGCCAAGGACGCCGGGATCATCGAGGCCGAGGATGAACAGGCGGCGCGCCTGCAGGCGGCCGGGACGCTCGCCGACAAGGACCCTGCTCCCGTGGGGAATCTCGCCCCCTACGCCGGCGACAGCCCCGCCCGGGTCGACCGCTAGCGGGTCGCTGGTCGTCGCTAACTGGCGAAGCGGGGGAGACCGGCTTCGACGAAGCCACGAACGGTGTCGAAGAACTTCTGCAGCGGGATCGGCTTGCGCAGGAAGGCGGCGGCGCCGGCCGGCCGCTCACGCGCGACGGCGCTCAGCACGACCACCGGGATCGGCGACAGCTTCGGATCGCTCTTCATCGATGCCAGAACCTGCGAGCCATCAACGAGCGGCATCATCATGTCGAGCACGACCAGCTGGGGAAGATCCTCGGCCGGTGCGGCGGCGAGAAATTCCAGCGCCTGCTTTCCGTGGCTGGCCGGAATGACGTCGTAGCCCTCGGCCTCCAAGAGATCCTGCAGGATGTCCCTGATTTCGAGGTCGTCCTCGACGAGCAGAACCGTCTTTTGCGCCATCACCCCTCCACGAGAAAAAGCAATCTCCAGCGTGCGCGATCGCGTTTTCGGAATCAAGACGAGTTGCGACCCGTATTCGCGCATACACCACAAAAACCGGCCCAGTCGGGCCGGATGAGCTCAATCGGGACGTATCCCAAACGCCTGGATCGCGTATCATCACCGGCTCCCTGAAGGCCGCAAAGGAGACGCAAATGCGCAGAACTTTTGTATTCGTCGCTTTCTTGTTCGCTTCCTTGCTGAGCTTGGCCGGCGTCGCGGGCGTCGCACATGCGGAGGTCGTTCAGTACATGTCCCGACATCCGATCCCCAAACGGATCGGGCACGGATTCTGTGACATCGACGTCCCGCACTTCCATGACTACCCCCCCTCAGACCCGCGGCTCTATCGACAGGTTAACGGGCAGTACTACTTCGTTGGCGACCCGACGCCGTTCGGCTACGACGGGCCGCGCTACTCTTTTTACGGACCGCACCCCATTGCCGACGCGAGCGTGCAGCTGGGCGGTCCGAGCTACTGCTACCTGGAGGGGCCGCACTCGCACTGGTACGCCCCGCCGCCGGAGGCGCACTTCGAGATGAAGGGCGGCGCCTACTGGTACACCGGGGCGTTCGAGCCTGCCTTCTACGCGGACCAACCTCGCTTCGTCGTGGTCAACGACGTCTACGCACCGCTGGTCTACGACCGGCCGGTGATCGACGTGGCGATCGCGCCGCCGGCCTTCCACGCCGAGTTCCTGGTCGGAGGCGGGCCGGGGTGGCGCTACGCACCGGGCTGGCGTGAGAATCCCGGGTGGCGCGGGCCGGGACCGGGCCCCGGATGGCGCGGGCCGGGACCAGGGCCGGGTTGGCGTGGCCCCGAGCGGCGCGAGATGGTCATGCGCGAGCGCCACGAGGAGTTCCGGCGCGAGGAGCAACATCGCGAGTGGGAACACGGTCACGACCGCGGCTGGCACGGAGGCCCTCCGGGACATGAGCCGGGCGGCCCGCATGGTGGTTGGCGCGGAGGCCCGCCGGGGCGCGAGCCGGGAGGGCCCCACGGCGGCTGGCACCCAGGCCCGGGCCCGGCGGCGCACGCGGGCCCGCCGGCCAACGGCGGCGGCTGGCACGGCGGCGGCGGTGGCCCGCATCCCGGCGGCGGCGGTCACGGAAACCAGTTTCACCGGTAGGACAGACGAGGGGATCCACATGAGACGCACATCGTTCAATCTCGCCGGCGGTCTCGTGGCCGGCGCTCTGCTGCTGGGCGCCGGTTGCCACAAGGACGCCGCGTCGACCGCTGCCGCCGGAGCCGCGGCGCCGGCCGCGCCGCTTGCGCTGCACGTCGACGGGACGCCGCACACCGACGCCGTCGAAGGCGCCTGGCGGAGCGCGGGGCTGGCCCCCGAAGGTTTTGCGGCGCTGCAGCCGGTCCCCTACGGGGCGGCGTACTGCGAGCAGGGGCGGGTGCAGAGCATCGACACGCTGGTCTGTGAGTACCGCGATCAGGACGCGCTGGCCAAGGGACAGGCGGGCTTGATGGATCAGTGGGGGCGCGAAGGGGGACACACGGGCGTCGCCTACCATTCGAAGCTGACGATGATCGCGGTCGTCGATCGCGCGCGCCACGATCCGAACGGCAAGATCATCCATCAGGTGATCGACGCCTTCCGCAAGCTCTAGCCGGCGGGCGATGCCAAAATCGCCGCCGCCGCGCGACGACGACGACGCGCGGGCCTTCGAGGAGGCGATGCGGGGCGCCCGGCGCATCGACGGCGGCGCGCGCCGGGTGACCGGGACGCCCGGCGCGGGTCCGGCGTCCCCCAGGTCACGGGCGGTGCCGGGGCCGCGCGCCGGCCACCCGCCGTTCGAGGTCGAGCGGGTGGGCGACGCGGTCGCGGGCCGGGCGGCCGACGTGAGCGCGGAGGTGCTCCGCGCGCTGCGACGGGGCGACCACCGTCCCGAGGTGCGCCTCGATCTCCACGGGCAGACGCGCGAGGAGGCGCTGCGCGCCGTCGAGCGGTTCGTGCTGCGGTCACGCGCCGACGGGCGTCGCGCCGTGCTGGTCATCCACGGTCGCGGCCAGAACTCCGAGGCCGGCGAGCCAGTGCTGCGCCCGGCGCTGCACGGGTGGCTGGCCAGCGCAGCCGCGGTGCGGGCCGGCGTCATGGCCTTCGCGCCCGCACCCCCCCGTGCCGGCGGAACCGGCGCCACGATCGTTCTCCTCCGCCGCTAGGCGTCGCCGAAGCTGACGGTGAGCGCAGCGAACGACAACCCACGGACGTGGCGGCCGAAGGCGCCCTGAAGCCGTCGAATCCCACGGGCCCAAATGTTTCCGGATGGGTGACGCCACCCACGTCGAGACTGGCTTGGCCAGCTGGCTCGGGTCATATAGAGTCGAACACCCAAAATCACGGAATCACCCTCGAAAGAAACGGGAGAACGCAATGAGCACTCGTATCGCTATCAACGGTTTCGGTCGCATCGGTCGCCTCGTGTTCCGCGCCCTGCACGAGCAGGGGCTCTTCGGAAAAGAGGTCGAGGTGGTGGCGGTGGGTGACGTGGTCCCCGCCGACAACCTCGCCTATCTGCTGACCTACGATTCGGTCCAGCGGAAGTTCGGCGGCAAGGTCAGCTCGAAGAAGTCGGGCGCCGACAAGGAAGCGGACGACGTGCTCGTCGTCGACGGGAAAGAGATCCAGGTCGTCAGCGCCAAGTCGCCGGCGGAGCTCCCCTGGAAGAAGCTGGGCGTCGACTACGTGATCGAGTCGACCGGCCTCTTCACCGAGGCCGAGAAGGCCAAGGGGCACCTGGCCGCAGGCGCGAAGAAGGTGATCATCTCGGCGCCGGCCAAGGGCGAGGACATCACCGTCGTCATGGGCGTCAACCACGAGAAGTACGACGCCGCCAAGCACAACATCGTGTCGAACGCGAGCTGCACCACCAACTGCCTCGCGCCCGTGGTGCACGTTCTGCTGAAGGACGGCTTCGGCCTCACCGAGGGCCTCATGACCACCGTGCACAGCTACACGGCGACGCAGAAGACGGTCGACGGCCCGTCGCGCAAGGACTGGAAGGGCGGGCGCAGCGCCGCCATCAACATCATCCCGTCGTCGACGGGCGCGGCCAAGGCCGTCGCGCTGGTGCTCCCCGAGGTGAAGGGGAAGCTCTCCGGCATGGCGTTCCGCGTGCCGACGCCGACGGTGTCGGTCGTCGACCTCACCTTCAAGACGGCCAAGGCGACCTCGATCAAGGAGATCAACGCCGCGATGAAGGCGGCCAGCGAGGGCTACCTCAAGGACATCCTCGGCTACACCGAGGACGAGGTGGTCTCGTCGGACTTCATCCACGACGAGCGCTCCAGCATCTACGACGCCGGCAGCTCGGTCGAATTGAACAGCAACTTCTTCAAGCTGGTCAGCTGGTACGACAACGAGTGGGGCTACAGCCACCGCTGCGTCGACCTCCTGACCTACATGATCAACAAGGGCTAACGTCGCGAGGCCGCGCGGTCGGTCAGGCTCCCGCGAGCCTGGCCGGACCGCGTTTTCGCCTGGAACGAGGTTGTGACGATGCGCGCGCGTGCCTTGCGCTAGCCTTCGCACCGCAGCAACCAAACTTCACGGGGAGAAACGACGATGCCAGAGATCACCAAGGCCGCGGCGGGGACATTCTGTTGGATCGAGCTCGGGACCACCGACCCGGCCGCTGCGAAGAAGTTTTACGGCGGGCTGTTCGGCTGGACCATCACCGACGTGCCGATGGGCGGGATGACCTATGGTCTGGCCGCGCTCGGTGACAAGCAGATCGGTGGCATCACCCTCCTCAGCGAGGAAGCCAAGAAGATGGGGGCGCCACCCAACTGGCTCTCCTACGTGGCGGTGGACGACGCGGCCGCGAGCGCCAAGAAGATCGCCTCGCTGGGGGGCAACGTGCTGCTCGGCCCGCTCGACATCGGGCAGGGCCACATGGTCGTGGCCGCCGATCCGACGGGCGCGGTGTTCGCCACCTGGCAGAGCGTGCAGTCGATGGGGACCTGGCTGATGGGCGAGCCAGGCTCGCTCGGCTGGAACGAGCTCATCAGCACCAACGAAGACAAGGCCGTCTCGTTTTACAAAGGACTCTTCGGCTGGAGCGCCGACCCGACCGAGATGCCCGGGATGACGTACACGATCTTCAAGCAGGGGGAGACGATGATCGCCGGGTCGATGGCGCAACCGAAGCAGATGGCGGGCGCGCCGTCGCTGTGGGGCGTCTACTTCTCCGTCGCGGACGCCGACAAGGCGGCCGAGAAGGTGACCGCCCTCGGCGGGAAGGTCCTGAACCCGCCCATGGACATTCCGAACATCGGTCGCTTCGCGGTCGTCGCCGATCCGCAGGGCGCCACGTTCTCCGTCATCAAGTTCCTGCCGCCGCAAAAGTAGGCGCGCGCGGTCAGGCCAGCTTTCGCCCCTTGGTCTCGATGACCAGGGGCGAGAGCGCCAGCACGACGCCGAGGAGCGGAACGACGCCCACCCAGAACAGCGCCCCCAGCGCCGTCTGCAGCGAGTTCGCGCCCCGCGCCGCGACGGTGCCCACCAGGAACGGGCCGGCGGCCGCGATGAAGCGGCCGACGTTGTAGCAGAAGCCGGCCCCGGTGCCGCGCAGCCGCGTGGGGAAGAGCTCGGGCAGGTAGTAGGTGAAGCTGCCGAAGACGCCGAACACCGTGAGGCCGATGAAGAAGTACATGTAGAGGCGCTGCTGCGGCGGCAGATCGAGACCGAACGCGGCCAGAATCGCCGCGCCCGACAGGAGGTAGTAGAGCGCGAACATCTTGCGGCGCCCCATCACCTTGGCCGCCGGGATGGTCAGCAGCGTGCCGATGAGGCCGCCCAGGTTGAAGACGTTGGTGCCGAGCGCCTTCCAGTGCTCGACCAGGCCAAGCGTGGCGGCGCGATCGAAGGCGTTGGCCTTGGCGGTCGCCTGCGCCAGGCCCGACGAGACGATGGGGATGAAGGCGTTGACGCTCCACCAGGCGATGAGCGCGATCACCGCCATCGAGAACCCCGAGATCGTGAGCGCGCGGTTCTCCGCCGTGAACAGCTCGGCGAAGCGAGGGCGCGGGGCCCCTGCGGCGGCGGCTTCGCGCCAGCGCTCCGGCTCGCGCACGAACATGCGCACCACGAAGGCCACGGCGGCCGGGATGAGGCCGCACAGGAAGACGATGCGCCAGGAGGTCTCGGGCGAGCCCTTGAAGAAGACGCCCGCGATCTGAAAATTGGCGAAGGTGGCGAGAAACAGCCCGAAGGGGGCCGAGGTGTAGAGCAGCGCGCCGGCCTCGACGCGGCGGTGCTCCGGCACCACCTCCGCGACCATCGCGGCGCCGGCGGCCCACTCCCCGCCGATCCCCAGGCTGGCCACGATGCGAAACGCGACCAGCGCCCAGATGTTGGGCGCGGCGGCGCAGGCGGCCGTGCCGAGGGCATAGAGCAGCATCGTCAGCATCAGCGTGCGGGCGCGGCCGATGCGGTCGGCGATCTGCCCGAAGAGGATCCCGCCCGTCGCCCACCCGATGAGCAGCAAGGAGGTGAGGATCCCGCCCCACTTGAGCGTCGCCGCGCGCGCCAGGGGCGAGCCGATGGTCAGGCCCAGCAGCGTCGGAACGCAGTTGGGGGCCACGTAGTTGAAGAGCAACCCGTCGAAGCAGTCGAACCCCCACCCCAGCCAGGCGGCGAACAGCACCGTCCACTGGTAACCGTTCATGTCGAGCAGCGTTCGCTGCGCTGCGGGCGTGGTCGTCTGGTTCACTGTTTCGTCCCGGCGTTGGTGTCTGGCAGCGCGGGTGCGCCGCAGAAGTTGACCTTCCTGATCATCGGCGGCGGGTTGGCCCGCTCGCGGACCGAAGCCGCCCGCCGCGCATTGTAGGTGCGCCCCAGATGGTCGGCGCCGTGCTCGAGATCGGCGACCAGCTTCTTCCAGGCCGCGGTCGCCGCCGCGTCGGTCGTCGGCGGTTCGGGGACGAGCGCGATGAGGTCGACCAGGTCCTCGATCGACGCGGTCTCCGTCTTCGGGAGCGGCTTCGTCGGATCGGGCGCCACCTGGTTGAACGCCGGAACCAGCACGCGATCACGAAACTGGGCCACGGTGTCCGGATCGATCTGGCACCACAAGAATCGTGTGTGCAGGTGCGCGAACGCCGCGGCGACCTCGGCACGGGGCTGCGTCAGCAGGCGGCGAAATGGCTCGTCGTAGTCCCCCTGTGCCTGCAGGTACCCGCTCAACATCGTGTTGACCAGCTTGCCGCGGCAGTCCCCTCCGCAACTGCTGCTGAGCAGATACGTGGTCAGCCACTTCCGGTGGTCGGCGTGGAACTTCTCGATCTGCCCGGCCTCGGCGCTGCTCACCATCTCGCCGGTGCGGGCGGTCGCCAGCGCCAGCGCGGCCACCAGATGGGCGCCGGTCGAGAAGTCCTCGAACCGCTGGATCTCCTGCCAGACGCGACGTTCGTAGAGGTCTTGAAGATAGGGCTCGAACAGCCAGGCGAGCTTGCCGGGAGAGGCCTGCACCTCGCGCTCCTCGTGCAACAGCGCGATCGGACCGCTGCCGGCCGCGCCGTGGACCGCGGCGGTGGCATCCATCTCGTCCGAGACGACCTGGGCGATGGCGTCGGAGCGCTGGGCCAGCGCGTCGTCCTTGCAGAGGTCGGTCGCCTTCTGAACGCCGAACCGCTGGGTGCAGGTCAGCTTGAAGCCCTGCGCAAGCTGCTCGTAGTTCTTCTGCCCGGTCGCCTCCAGGACCGTCCGCATGTAGGTCGCGTTGTCCTTGCCGAGCTCCATCGCGTAGGAGACGGCCAGCTCGGGATCGATGATCGCCCCACGGGTGAGCGAGAGCAGCACGCCGAACCGCTGATCGGCGCTGCCAGGGCCCTGCGCCGACAGGACGTTCAGGTTCTTGGAGAGGATCTCGGCGCGCGCGATCCGCCAGTCGTTCTCGGCCTTGGTCTGGGCGATCGCCTGCTCCGATCGCGCCTGCTGGGAGGCGATCTGGGACTGTCGGTACTGCCAGATCGAGGTGGCGACCAGACCCGCCACGCCGATGACGAAGCTGGAGAGGAAACTGTGGTACGTCTGGATGAACTTCCCGAGCTTCGACAGTTTTCCGGTCGGCTGGGGCCCGTCCGACGACGCGCCGCCCTCTTCGTCTTCAGCGCTCACCGGCGGAATATATTGTAGTTTCGCGCGCAGGGAACATGCATTGGCTCGAACTGCCCGCGGTGAAGTGGGCCACCCCCATCCCGCTGCTGGCGATCCTCGCGCCGGTGGTCTGGTGGTTCTTTCGTGGCACCTGGCGCGAGCTCGACGCCGAGGCTCTGGCGCTGCGGCACGATCTGGCGGCGCGCAAGGAGATCGACTACCGGCCGATGGTGGCGCTGACGATGGTGGCGCTGATCCTGGTCATGCAGGAGTACTACGGACGGGGCGACTTCTTCGAGCAGGCGGTTCGCCCCTGGATCGCCAGCCGGGCGCGCGCGCACCCGGAAGGCGTCTTCAATCCGGCCGTCTACGACGAGCTCTACCTGCGCCTGTGGTGGGGGCTCACGCGAATCGGCGGCTACCTGGTTCCGCTCGTCTTCTGGCGGTTCTTCTTCCCGCGCGACCACCTCGCCGACTTCGGTCTGCGGGGTCGCGGCTTTCTGTCGCACGCCTGGATCTACGCCATGTGCGTGGCGGTCATGGTGCCGGTGCTCAACCTGGTGAGCTACCAGCCCGACTTCGCCAACTACTACCCGATGTACAAGCTGGCCGGACGTTCGTGGCTCGACTTCGCCATCTGGGAGCTGCTCTACGTCGGCCAGTTCTTCGCGCTGGAGATCTTTTTCCGCGGCTTCTGGCTGCGCGCGATGCGCACGTTCGGCGCCGGCGCGATCTGGTCGATGGTGGTCCCCTACTGCATGATCCACTTCGGCAAGCCGTACCTCGAGGCCTGCGGCGCGATGGTGGCCGGTGTCGTCCTCGGCTCGCTGGCGATGCGCACGCGGAGCATCTACGCCGGCTTCCTGGTGCACGGCACGGTGGCGATCTTGATGGACGTGCTGGCGCTCTATCGGCGCCACGGCCTGCCGACGGCGCTGACCCCGAACGGGTCGCGCCACCTGAAGTTCCTCTACTGGTCGAGCCTGCTCTGGATCGCCTGGATCCTGACGGTCGCGGTGCTCGCGCTCAAAGTGTGGCGCGCAACCCGAGGCCGGCGCGATTCCGCGTCAGCCCCGGGCTCGTGAGCTTCTTCTGATGGACCCTGCCGGGCGAGCCCGGCTTTGGTCCAGATTGTTCGAGAGCGTTACTTGCCCTCGGGCGCCGGGGCCTTCATCTCCTTGCCGCTGTCGCCCTTGGCCGCGTCGGTCTTGGTCGACTTTTTGGTGCTCTTCTTGGTCGACTTCTTGGCGGGCTTGTCGGCGGCCGGCGTCGCGCTGCCTTCCTGTGCGACGACGTGCGACTTGGCGACCTGGTGTTTGGCGGGCGCCGCGAAAGCAGAGCCGGCGGTGAGCGCGAGCATCGAAATTCCGAACAGCGTGGTGCGAATCATTTTCATTCTCCGGGTTGGGGCGGTCTTGATTGACCGACGGAGATTGAGATTGCAGCCGCGATGCCAAGACGATCTTCGTCGCAACTCCGCCCCCTCCATGCCCCTTCGCGCTCCTCGGACCTCATCGTGGGGCGATCGCGCTGTGGCGGGGCCGCCATTGCGCCGCTCGGCGGTTTATTCCCGGATCCGCGGCTTCGCTGCTGCCGGGGGGCTCGCCGGGGTTCGCCGCTTCGCGGCTCGCCGCCTGCGCGTTGAACGTCGGCGATGTAGGTGCCCTGCCCATCCCCGACGTAGCCCTCCGTTCACGTGCGTGCGTCCGTCTGCGTTACGCGCGCATCGCCGCCCGCCGCCTGGTCTGCCGTTCTTTCCGCGCGTGGGCTTTTTCGGCGGCGCGGGATGCCCTTCAATACGCGAGACGCATCCCGCGCCGCCGAAAAAGCTTCGTGCGGAAGGTCGCGATAACTCGAGCGGCGGCGTTCTCCCGCACGAAGCAAGGTTCAGGTTCGATGGAGAGCGAGTCAGTCGCGAGATGGAGAGGGAGTCAGTCGCGAGATGGAGAGCGTGCCCTGTCGCGAGTCGAGAGGGAATCAGTCGCGAGATGGAGAGCGTGCCCTGTCGCGAGTCGAGAGGGAGTCAGTCGCGAGATGGAGTGTGTGCCCTGTTGCGAGTCGAGAGGGAGTCAGTCGCGAGATGGAGAGCGTGCCCTGTTGCGAGTCGAGAGGGAATCAGTCGCGAGATGGAGAGCGAGTCAGTCGCGAGGTCGAGCGCGAGTCTGTCGCGAGGTCCAGTGCTCGCGGGCGACACAGGCCCCGGGTGCAAGCGGGTCTAACTGCGAACGGTGTAACTGCGAACCTCTCCGGCCGCGAACGGAGCCGGCACGCGTGGCCTGGAGCGGAAGGGGGAAAGGGCGGCTAGCCCAGCCAGTACGCCAGCTTGAGCAGGACGACATCGTCCGCCGCGCGCCCCCGCCAGATCGGCGCGAGCTCGAACTGCGCGCTCCCGCCGGGCCCCACCGTCAGCGCCGGCGTCTGCGCGCGCGTGTAAACCAGGAACAAGGTGGAGCCGAGGCGGTACTCCCAGCGCAGCACCAGGTTGACGTTCAACGTCGCCTGTTCCGTGTCGGGATTCCCGGATGGAGCGCCGGCCGGCATGAGCGCCGCGAATGGCACCTGCTCGCGGAACGCCGTCTTGGGATAGACGAAGAACGAGCTGTAATGAACGGAGGCGAGAAAGAGCTGCGTGTAGAACTGCAGCGAGAGCTCGGGGGTGAAGGTGTAAGCCGCTCGCACCGTGATTCCGGCGCTGTTGGCGTTCTGGGTCGCGAACCGGTAGTCGGCGGGAGAGCCGATCTCGACCAGCGAGGCGTCAGACCCGACGTAGCGGCGCAGCCCGTGGTCGAAGACCGCCGTCGGGAGCAGCGTCAACTCGAGCTCCGGTCGAAACCGCAGCGTGAGCTGGGCGTTGGTCTGGAGATAGGCGCCAAAGCCACTCTCGCGCCGTTCGGCGGCTCCCGACCAGGCGAAGGTGACCCGTCGGCGCGGGTCGGTGGAGAGCGTGGCGATCGCGCCGCCGCTGGCCGGGAACTGCAGCGCCGAGCCGTCGCCCATCTCGCGATCGTCCGAGTAGCGCCCGCGGAGGTTGGCCTCGAGATAGAACGACCAGAAGTTGCGCAGCGTCCAGGTGGTGGTGAGCGCGATCCCCTGCCACAGCCGGACGCCGTCCAGAGTCTCGCGGACGTTGAGCTGAAATCCGGTGGTCGTCTCGCGCGTCACCCACCAGGGCTGTAGCGTCCGGTAGGCGAGGTTGAAGTAACCTTGATAGTCGTTCTTGCGCTCGAGGTAGCCGGCGTCGTTGAACTCGAGCTCGCGGCCGGTGAGGTGTTGCCAGCCGTTCCACAGCCAGTGCGCCCCGCCTTCCTTTCCGACGTAAGCCGAGAGCCCCCCCGCCGTGTCGCCGGGCACGATCGGGATCCCATCGGGCTCGCTGCGCGCCGGCCCGCGCGACAGCACGCTGCCGATCGCCTGCCAGGCCGCCGCGTAGTCGCCCGAGGCCGAGCGCCAGCGTCCGTCGAGGCTGAGCACATAGGCGTCGTTGGTGCAGCGGCCGTCGGCCGCGGGCAGCGCCTGAGTGGCCGGGCAGCGGGCGCCCGCCGGCAGCTCGGGCTCGAAGCGGTTGGTGGCGGTCGCCATCAACCCGACGTCGGCGTTGGCGGCGATGAGGCGCTTCAGGCGCAGGACGTTGAAGGCGGTCGGCGGATTGACCAGTCGACTGACCCGCGTGCCGTCGGCCGTCTGCACCAGGGCGTCGTTCTCGCCGGTGACCGCCGACATGACGCCCACGGTGGTCTTGCCGCCGATCGTGCCGGAGACCTTGGCTGCGCCGTAGATCGCGGAAGGGTCGGGTTGCGCGTAGAGCAGCTCGCCGGTGTTGAGCGTCGGCAGCGCCGGCTGGCGACCGATGCGACGGGTGTAGAGGATGGGGCGGATGGTGGCGAAGACGTCGAGCCCTTCCAGGAAGAAGGGCCGCTTTTCGGGGAAGAACGTCTCGAAGGTCGACAGGTTCAGGATGACGGTGTCTGCGTCGACCTGGCCGAAGTCGGGGTTCACGGTGAGGTCGAGCGTCAGCTCGTTGGTGAGGTGCGCCTTGGCGTCGAGCCCGGCCGAGAGGTGCGTGAAGGTGCCGTGCTCGATCGAGCTGGCGTCGGCGCCGGCGTCCCGGTGCTCGAGCTTGCCGAGGACGAACGGGCGCAGCTCGAAGCGGCCCGGCGGCGGCAGCCCCACGAGATCGTCGAGGCGGCCGAAGTAAGAGACGAAACCGGCCGCCCGCCGCGGGAAATAAGCCCAGTCGTCGGTCTCCTGGCGCGCGTCGATGGCGCGCCGGACCTGAAAGCCCCAGGAGGCGACCGGGCGCGCGGTGAAACGGAGGCTGGAAAGCGGGATGCGCATCTCTGCGCTGTAGCCGTGGTCGGTGGTGGCGACCTTGGCCTCCCAGATGGCGTCCCAGTCTGCCGAGTAGCCGGTGTCGTTGTAGTGGATCGCGTCGACCAGGACGCCGGCGGCGTTGACCTGGAAATGGTAGGCGCTGACGCCGTCGCTGCGGCTGTCGATGTCGAGCCAGACGCCGTCCGAGGGGAGCGAGCCGTCGCGCCGCTGCAGCCGCCGGACGATCGGCGAGTGGACCTGCGTGCAGTCGATGCCGATGTAGAGGTTCTTGTCGTCGTAGAGGACGCGCACCTCGGTGTGCTCGCTGGGGGCGGCCCCTTCGTCGGGGTAGTGCTGCGTGAACGCGTCCGAGGGGATGGCGGCGCGCCACACCAGGTCGTTCAGGTGGCCGTCGATCTTGGGCGGCGCCGGTGTCCGCACGGCGCGGATGTGGGGCCGTGGCGGCAGCAGGATGGCCCCGCCCGGAAGGCGCGGGGGCGCGATCGCTTGGGCCAGCACCAGCGCGAGAACGGGAGCGGAGGTCAACACGGGCGCCGGCCATTGTATAACCGCGGCGATGGCGCTCGTGGAACGGCTCGCGGAGTTGGTGTCGTTCGACACCCAGAATCCCGACGGGGAAGAACAGCCGCTCGTGCACCGCCTGGCGGGCGAGCTGGCGGCGCTCGGCGCGCGCACCGTCGACGAGGTGGCCGTGGGCGACCATGCCTACGTCTACGCCCGGTTCGGCGAGGGGCCGCCCCGGCTGCTGGTGAACGCTCACCTCGATACCGTGCCGGCCAACAGCGGCTACACGTCGCCGCCCCACCTGCTCGTACAGCGCGGCGATCGCCTGTTCGGCCTGGGCACCGCCGACACCAAGGGGGCCATCGCGGCGGTGCTGGAGGTGCTGGCGGAGCGAAAGCCCAGCCGCGCGGTCGGCATCCTGTTCTCGGGCGACGAGGAGCACGGCCAGACCTGCATGGACGCCTTCTTGGCCAGCGAGGCAGCCGCCGGGCTGGAGCGGGCCGTCGTCTGTGAGCCGACCGGCTGCCGGGTTGGCGTCCGCCACCGCGGCATCGGGGCGGCCAAGGTGTCGCTGGAGGGGCCGGGCGGGCACTCCTCGCTGGTCGACGGGCTCGTCAATCCGGTCGCCGTGCTGGCACGGGCCGCGGTCGCGCTCGACGAGATGGGGCTCGCGCATCGAGGCAAGGGACCGGCCGGGTTCCCGGGGATCAACCTCAACGTGGCGGCGCTCGAGGGCGGGATCGCCTTCAACGTCGTGCCGACGCGGGCGACGCTGTCGTTCTCGCTTCGCCCGGCGCCCGGGACCAACATCCACCAGCTCTTCACCGAGGCCGAAGCGCGGGTGCGGGCCGCCGTCGCGCCGCACGCCATCGCCTGGACGCTGGTGAAGGCGAGCTTGCCGTTCGCCACCCGCGACCTCTCGGCGTTCGCCCCGCTCCTCGGGGAGCGGTTGCAGACCGCTGTCGATCTGGGGTTCTGGACCGAAGCCGCCAGCCTCTCCCAGCATGGCATCGACGCGGTGGTCTTCGGTCCGGGCGAGGTGGGGCAGGCGCACGCCGCCGACGAGTTCGTCACCATCGCCGATCTCGAGACGGCGCGGGCCACGTTCGCGACGGTGCTCGGCTGATGGAGGCGGAGATCGTCCAGCGCTTCCTGGAGAGCGTCGGCGCCAAGGCCGACATCGACCTCTACCTGAAGCTGTTTCGCTCGCAGCGCAAGGAGAGCTTCGCCATCCTCTCGCTCAACGCGCAGATCGTGAAGAGCGCGCTCGATCCGGTGCACTTCGATCTGCGCATCCTGGCCGGGCTCGGCCTCTTGCCCGTCGTGTTGCTGGGCCTCTTCGAACCGAAGGACGCCGACGCGCAGGCGACGCGCGTCTCCGACTGGCTGCTGGAAGACGCGGTCCCCTGCGAGGTGATTCGCGGCGACGCCGAGATGAGCGCGGCGACCGTCGACGCCATCCGCGCCGTCATCGCGCGCGGCGCGATCCCGTTGGTCTCCGTCGAGGCGGCCGCGGCGCTGACCATCGACGCGCGCTTCCGGCTGCTCGCCGGGCTGGCGACGGCGCTGGAGACGCGCAAGGTGGTGTTCCTCAGCCGCCGGCCCGGCCTGGTGGTGGGCGGCGACAAACCGCCCTCGGTGGTCAGCCTGGCCACCGACACGGAGCGGCTGCTGGCCCCCGGAGCGCTCTCGCGCGGACAGGCCTTGCTGCTCCGCCAGGTCAAGCGGCTGCTCGAGCAGGTGCCGCATTCGATGGGCGTCAACATCGTCAACCCGCTGCAGTTCCTGCGCGAGCTCTTCACGGTCAACGGCGCCGGCACGCTGATCCGACGCGGCTCGCGCATCGACGTGCGCGAAGGCTGGGAGGCGGTCGATCCGGCGCGGCTGCGGGCGCTCTTCACCTCGGCGTTCGGGCGCGAAATCCGCGACGACTTCTTTGCCCGCCCGATCGCGCGCACCTTCGTCGAGGAGAGCTACCGCGGCGCCGCCGTGGTCGCCGAGACCGCGGTGGCCCCTTATCTGACCAAGTTCGCCGTCGAGCGGCAGGCCCAGGGCGAAGGCCTCGGCAGCGAGATCTGGTCGCTGGTCACGCGCGACTACCCGGAGTTCTTCTGGCGCTCGCGCCCGGAGAACCCGATCACCGCCTGGTACGTCAAGCAGTGCGACGGCCTCCTGCGCTTCCCCAAGTGGCACGTCTTCTGGCGCGGCCTCCCGGTCGAGACCATCCCCTCCGCGGTCCAACACGCGCTCGCCGCCGACAGCGACTTCGGCTAGCGGCGGCTCAGGGGGCGCCGAACACCGGCGGCGTGGTCCGCACGCGGCCTATCGCATAGGATCCTGGGCATGACCCGAACGGATGTCATCGAGAAGATCGTGACCGCCAGGCTCGCCAAGAAGCTCACCTGGAAGGCCTTGGCCGAGGCCTGTGGACGCAGCGAGGTCTGGACGACCTCGGCGCTGCTCGGCCAGCAGGCCATGAGCGCGGAAGAAGCGACGGCTGCGGGGCGGCTGCTCGGCCTCGGTGCCGAGGAGGTGGCGCTCTTGCAGGTTCCGCCATCGAAGGGCTCGCTCGGCGCCCAGATCTCGACGGATCCGTTGATCTATCGATTCCACGAGATCGTTCAGGTGTACGGGACGACGCTCAAGGAGCTGATCCACGAGAACTTCGGAGATGGGATCATGAGCGCGATCGATTTCGAAATGAACGTGGAGAAGGTCCCGGATCCCAAGGGGGACCGGGTGAAGGTGACGATGCACGGCAAGTTTCTCCCTTACCGCAAGTGGTGAGCGACGGAGCAGCAGGTGTGGGCGCCCCGGGGCCTCGAGGGGGGAATCGAAGGATCTCGTCAGGCGGGCGCTGAGCGTCAGATCCGTTCGTCGCACTCCGCCCGCATGACGTCGTCGATCGTCTCGCGGCGCGACACCAGGGTGGCGTGGCCCTCGTCCCAGAAGACTTGCGGGACGCGGCCGAGGGAGACGTAGTTCGAGCTCATCGAGGCGCCGTAGGCGCCGGCGTCGTGCAGCACCAGCAGGTCGCCCACCTCCGGCTGCGGCAACGGGCGCGGGTCGAGCAGCTCCTTGTCGTCGCGGGTGAAGACGTCGCCGCTCTCGCACAGCGGGCCGGCCACGACGAACGGCTCGGGGGTGCGGGCCGCGCCCTTTCCGACGATCGAGATGTGGTGGTACGAGCCGTACATGGCCGGGCGGACCAGATCGTTGAAGCCGGCGTCCACCATGATGAAGCGGTGGCCGGGGCCCTTGGGGTTCGACTCGGTCCTCTTGAGATCCTTCACCCGGCAGACCAGCAGCCCCGCCGCAGCGATGGGATAGCGCCCCGGTTCGATCTCGACGCGGATCTGGCGCCCGGCCGCCCTGGCCAGCACGGCCGCCACCTCGACCAGCAGCTTGCGAAAGCCGATGAGGTCGTAGCTGGGCGCGCCCGGGCGATAGGGGTGCGGGATGCCGCCGCCCAGATTGATCGCCTCGATGTGGGGAAACTCCGACAGGCGCGGCGTCATCATCTCCACGAAGCGGCGCAGGTTCTCGTCGAACTCCGCGATGCGCGGGCCGGTCCCGAGGTGGGCGTGCAGCTCGATGACCGGCAGCTTGGCGGCGATCGCGCGGGCGCGCAGCTCGCCCAGCGCCTCGTGCCAGATCCCGTGCTTCGAAGAGGGACCGCCGGTGTCGCACGACTGGACGTGGCCGTGTCCGAAGCCCGGGTTCACCCGCACGGCGATGGGGCCGGTGTAGCCAGCGCCGTGCAGCTCGTCGATCATGCCCGGTGAGCCGACGTTCGGAAGCACGCCATGCTCCAGCACGGCGGTGAGCGCGTTGTCGCGCAGCACGTCGGCGGTCAGCATGACCACGGGCGGCTTCGCCCCCATGGGGAACCCGGCCCGACGCGCCCGCAGGACCTCGTTGCCGCTCACGGCATCGATCCAGAGCCCCGCGGCGCGCACCGCCTCCAGCACCTTCCAGTTGGAGTTCGCCTTCATCGCGTAGCGTGCTTGCAGGGCGTCCCCTGCCGTCAGCGCCGCCAGGGCGTTCAGGCGCCGGCGCAGCTCGGCGGCGTCGTAGAGGTAGAACGGTGTTCCGACCTGATCGGCGAGGCGTTCGAGCGGATAGGCGGCGAGATCGAGCGACGGCATCTTGGCGAACTATCCCAGATGCGGCCCCCTGGTCAACGTCGCAAACGTTGCAAGGCCGCGAGGTCGCACCGCCGCGCCCGTCAAGCGCGGGACGGTTCGATGTCGGGGAGCCGGGGCTTCTGCGATGTGAGCGCGATCGGCGAGCGACGCGGCAGCGTGATGGTGAACGCGGCGCCCGCCCCCACCGCGCTGGTGACCGAGATCTTCCCCCCCAGCGCCTTGCACAGCTCGCTGGTGATCCAGAGCCCCAGCCCGAGCCCGGGGTGCTGCCGCTGGCCGCTGGCGCGCTCGAAGCGTCGGAAGATCCGCTGCTGATCCTCGGCCGAGATGCCGATGCCGTGGTCGCGCACGATGAGCTGGACGACGTCGGCGGTGCCGCGCCCTTCGATCTCGATCCCGCCGCCGGCGCCGTACTTCACGGCGTTGGCGATCAGGTTGGTGACGATCTGGTCGAGGCGCGCCTCATCCCACAGACCGACCAGCGGCTCGGGAAGATCGATCTTCATCGCGCAGGAGGCGGCCGCGGCGTCGGGCGCGAACCGCTGCGCCACCTCGCGCGCCAGCGCCGCCAGATCGACCCGATCGAAGTTCAGCTCGAGGCGCCCCGCGGTGAGGCGCGACATGTCCAGCATCCCGTCGATCAGGCCCGACAGGCGACCCGCCTGCCGCGCGATGGAGCCGATGCGCTGCCGCTCGACGTCGCCGAGGACGCCGCCCGGCGTGAGGGAGACGGCGCGCTCGACGGCGTCGATCTGCAGCAACAGCGAGGTGAGGGGGGTGCGCAGCTCGTGCGCGGCGATGGCCAGAAACTCGTCGCGGGCCGCGATGGCCGCCTCGGAGGCGCGCGCGCGGGTATCGGCCTCGGCGCCCGCGCGCCGGAGCGCGGCCTCCCGCGCGTGCAGCCGGCCGTAGGAGCCGGAGATGTAGGCCGCCAGCATCACCATGATCGCCGCCGTCCCCGCCCACTGCCAGCACAGCGCAGGCGTGGTGCCGGCGGCGGTCAAGATGCCGAGCCCGCCGGCCAGCATCGCCAGCCCCGAGCCGATGATCGCCGCCGGATGATCCTGAATCACGACGGCGATCGCCACCGGGAGCGCCAGCATCCAGTGAAAAAGAGGGCTGGCCACCCCGCCGGTGAGGGCCGCCAGCGCCGCGTAAAACGCCGTCGAGAACACGGCCAGCGCCAGCATCAGCTCACGCGTGCGCTCCCGCCCGGCGCCGCGGAGGTTGAGCGCCGTCGCCACGATGAACAGCGCCCAGAGTAGCCGCACCACCAGCGGCCGCCAGGCGAAGTAACCGAGCGTGATCCGATCGGTCGCCGCAAACAGCACGATGATGCCGGCGCAGAGCAGGAGGACCCGCTGCCGCTCGCGCGTGCCGTCCGTCGACCTGCTGCGGTCCGCCTCGCCCATGCACCGGATTCTAACGCCGGGGCGGGGCTGGCGGCGTGGGCGCCCTCCGGCCGACACGTCGTCGGGCCAGGACGCTTCGCCCACCGTCGCCTCACGGCAACGCCCGTCCTCACAGGACGTTGACTTAGGGCCCCTGCGGTCCCTAGGATCCGTCTTGAGATCTATCTTGCTGCGAAGACTGGTGCGAAGACCAACTGGAGCAGGCCTGGTGCTCGTGGCGCTCCTCCTGATGAGTGGCCAGCCCGCGCGGGCCGCCGATCCGCGGCTCGATTCCGCCCGCGCCCACTCGCAGGTGGGCGACTCGTATTACAAGCTGGAGAAGTACCAGAACGCGATCGCCGAGTACGAGCAGGCCTACGTGGCCAAGCCGGATCCCAGCTTTCTGTACAACATCGCGCAGTGCCACCGCCTGATGGGGCAAGGGGCGGAGGCGATCAAGTTCTACCGGCGGTTTCTGAAGGACGCGCCGACCGCACCCAACCGCGCCGTCGCGGAAAAACACATCAGGGATCTCGAGGAGGCGTCGCCGGGTCCACCGCCGACGGCCCCGCCGCCCGCCGCCGCTTCGCCTCCGACGGTGATCGCACCGGCACCCGTTTCGGTCATTCCGCCGCCGGAGCCGCCGGCCGTATCGGTGCCCTCATCGTTGCCGTCCTCTTCGACCTCGCCCAGCCCGGCGTTCAACCCACTTCTACCCACTTCAGCGCCGATGTCGACGACGCCAACCGTCGAGAACGGCACGTCCTCGACACCACCCGAGTCGCGTCCGATCTATTCTAAATGGTGGTTCTGGGCGGGTGTGGGGGCCGTGGTGGTGGGTGGAATCATCTTGATCGCGGCGACGGCAAAGCACGATCCGTCGTGCCCCGGAGGGTTCACTTGTCAAGGGAACTGAAACGCTGGCAGGCAATCACATTGGCGGCGGCGATCGTGCTCGTTCCGATCCTCTCGTGCAGCCAGCGGTCGCTGGTGCTGGTCACGGTCGAAGCTCCCCCGAACGTGACCTACCCGTCCGCGGTCAGCCTGGTCCTGCGGGCCAATGACCTGGCCAACGGCACGGAGACGACGACGTTCGAAAACGTCGTGTTCACCGGCGGTGTCTTCAAAGCCGGCATCTACCTTCCTTCGGACATGAGCGGCACCGTCATGATCTCGGCGGGGGTGGATCAGGACAGCTGCCAGGTCGCCACCGGCAGCGCCAACGCGCTGGGTGTTTCGGCCGGAAATACGGTCTCGACGACGATCATGCTCGCGGCGATCGGCTGCCTCCCCGTGGACGGCGGCGCGGGCTCGAGCGGCGCGGGCGGCAGCAAGGGCAGCGGCGGCAACGGCGCCGGCGGTGTGGCGACAGGAACGGGCGGCGCGACCGGCAGCGGCGGCGCAGTTGGCAGCGGCGGCGTGGTCGGCAGCGGCGGTCACGGCGGAAGCGCGACCGGCGGCGTGGTCGGGACCGGTGGTGTGAACAGCGCGGGCGGCGTGATCGGCACGGGCGGTCACGGCGGAAGCGCGACCGGCGGCGTGGTCGGGACCGGTGGTGTGAGCAGCACGGGCGGCGTGATCGGCACGGGCGGCGTGATCGGCACGGGCGGCGTGATCGGCACAGGCGGCCTCGTGGGCAGCGGCGGCAAGGGCGGCAGCGCGAGCGGCGGGACGAGCGGCACGGGCGGCGTCGTGGGGAGCGGTGGCAGCAGCGGCTGCACCTGCCCCGACCCAAACGAGATCTGCCAGCCCGGGACCACCACCTGCGTCTGCTCCCAGAGCGACAGCACGGCCTGCGCCAGCGTCACCTGCGGCACCGTCACGAACATCTGCAATCAGACCGTGCAATGCCCCGACAACTGTCCTTCCGGCTACGTCTGCGACACCACGCTCAACACCTGCCGGAAGCTGGTGACGACCGGTTGCGGTGGTTCAGTGGCCACCGGAACGGGCAACATTGTGGGGACAGAGGCCGCGATCTGCCCCCTGACCGACTAGGCCGCCTCTCACGATTCGTCACATCCCCGGTGCCGAGCTCGCGTTCCGGATTCGTCACATCGCCGGTGCCGAGCTCGCGTTCCGCGCTCCCCTTCTCGGTCGATTGCCACTTCACGCGCGTTCCACGCTCCCATTCCAGTCGATTGTCACTTCACGAGCGTACATCCGCCGAATCAAGCCGCGCGCCCTGCGAACCCTTCGCGCCCTGCGAAACCCTCGCGTCTGGGAACCCTTCGCGCCCGGCAAACCCCTCGCGCCCTGCGCAACTCGGCGCCTCCCGCGCCGAAGACAGAACATGCGCGCAATCAAGTCGGGACGGACTCGACAGCTGGGGCTGCCCATTCCGGCGGCGAGAACGTGGGGCGGGGCTCGGAAAGGCGCCGGCCGGAAGCCGCGCGGCCGACCGTCGATGCCGCACATCACGCGACCCAAGATCGACCCGCGATATCCGGTGCAGCTCACCATCCGGGCCACGCCCGGGCTGCCGTCGCTTCGCTCCCCCCGGCTGTTCGGCGCGCTCCGGCGGGCCATCGCCCGGGCCTCGATCGATCGCTTTCGAATCGTCCATTTCTCGATCCAGCAGGATCACGGACACTTCATCGTCGAGGGAGACGAGCCGCGCCGGACCCGCGGCGGCATGCATGGCCTCGCGATCCGCCTGGCGCTGGCGGTGAATCGCGCGCTCGGCCGCCGGGGGAGGGTGGTTGGCGATCGGTACCACGCCCGCCCGCTCACGACGCCGCGGCAGACGCGGGCGAGCATGGTGTACGTGCTGCTCAACTTCCGGAAGCACCTGCGTGCGCCCCCGTGCATCGACCCACGGAGCTCCGGGCCACACTTTTCAGGGTGGCAGCGAGGACCGGAGCCCACGGAGCTCGCGCCGGCCACGGCCCTGCCGTCCACCTGGATGGCGCGCGTCGGTTGGCGGCGCGCCGGCGGGCCGTTGCGGGTCGAGGAACGGCCGGCCGCAGCTCCGCGACCGCACCCCACTTGATTAGGCGGATGTTGCGGGGGGCAGCCGCGCGCGCCCAACGGCCTGCCCCCGAGGCCCACCGGCTCGGAGGCCGCGCGCGCCCAACGGCCTGCCCCCGAGGCCCAACGGCTCGGAGGCCGCGCGCGCCCAACGGCCTGCCCCCGAGGCCCACCGGCTCGAAACCCAACGGCGCGAGGAGTCGCCGAGGGATCGCCAAGACGTGACGAATCGTGAGAGGCCGCTTACCGGGCGGCACGTCGTCGGGCATGGTTCGCTTCGCTCACCGTCGCCTTTCGGCGACGCCCTCCTGGCCGTTGCTGACTCCCAGGGGGTCACCGTGAAATGGCTCGTCGTCGTGGTGGTGGTCTACACTGCGGTGGCGATGTTGCGTTCCGCGGTTCGAGATGGCTAGCCCGCTGTTCGCCACCAAATCGATCGACGCCCTGCGCGCCGACGCGGCCGGCGAGCATGGGCTCAAGCGGGCGCTCGGCGCGATGGACCTGATGCTGCTCGGTGTGGGAGCCATCATCGGCACCGGAATCTTCGTGCTCACCGGACAGGCCGCCGCCGACAACGCTGGGCCGGCGGTGGTGCTGTCGTTCGTCGCGGCCGGGATCGCCTCGGGCTTCGCCGGTCTCTGCTACTCCGAGATGGCCTCGATGATCCCGATCGCCGGCAGCGCCTACACCTATTCGTACGCCACGATGGGCGAGCTCGTCGCCTGGATCATCGGCTGGGATCTGATCCTCGAGTACATGGTCGCCTCGGCGGCGGTCAGCGTCGGCTGGTCGGGTTACGCCGTGGCGTTCGTCCATGACGTCCTGGGCATCACGTTGTCGCCGGCCTGGACGCGCGCACCGTTCGAATACAACGAGGTGCTGAGGCAATTTCATTCCACCGGCGCGGTGTTGAACATCCCCGCCATGTTGATCACCGCGGTGGTGACGACGATCCTGGTCATCGGCATCAAAGAATCGGCGCGCTTCAACACCGTCATCGTCACCATCAAGGTCGCGGTGGTGCTGATGTTCATCGCCTTCTGCGCGCGGTTCGTGAACACCGCCAACTGGCACCCGTTCATCCCGCCCGAGCAGGCGCGCGGCCACTTCGGGTTTTCGGGCGTCATGCGCGGCGCGGCCCGGGTCTTCTTCGCCTACATCGGGTTCGACGCCGTCTCCACCGCCGCGCAGGAGGCCAAGAACCCGCAGCGCGATCTGCCGATCGGGATCCTCGGATCGCTGGCGATCTGCACCGTCCTCTACGTGGCCGTCTCTCTGATCCTGACCGGCATCGTCCCCTACTCGCATCTCGGGGTTCCCCATCCGATCGCCGTCGGGGTCGAGGCGACCGGGCAGCTCTGGCTGGTGACGTTCGTCGAGATCGGCGCCATCGCCGGTCTGTCGTCGGTGATGCTGGTGATGATGCTGGGACAGCCGCGCATCTTCTTCTCGATGGCGGTCGACGGCCTGCTGCCGCCGGGCGCGGCGCGCGTGCACCCACGCTTCGGAACTCCCTGGGTCACGACGATCATCACCGGGGTGGTGGTGGCGGTGGGCGGCGGGCTGCTGCCGGTCGGGGTCCTCAGTCAGCTCACGTCGGTGGGGACTTTGTTCGCCTTCGTGCTGGTCAGTCTGGGCGTCATGATCCTGCGCCTCAAGCGTCCGGACATCCCGCGCGGCTTCCGCGTGCCCGGCGGCACCTATCTGGTGCCCCTCTGCGGCGCCGCCACGTCGACCTACCTGATGCTCCAGGAGACGATCAGCACCCTCATCCGCCTGTTCGGCTGGATGGCGATCGGCCTCG
The DNA here is from genome assembly GCA_963847705.1 of uncultured Pseudomonadota bacterium. Taxonomy (GTDB): domain Bacteria; phylum Myxococcota_A; class Polyangia; order Fen-1088; family Fen-1088; genus JADGRB01. Next base: position 46,307 of record CAWKBC010000047.1, read on the forward strand.
TCATCTACGCGTTCTACGGCCGCAAACACTCCAAGCTGACGTCAAATCGGGGACCCTGAGAGGGGCCCGCGGGCCCCCGCGAAGAACTCCACGCCACCCCACGCGGGCGCACCCGCGGTGGGGACCCCGCGCCGGGCCAAGCCCGGCTCCGTCCACGCGATCACCTTTTCTGGTTCTAACGTCAGCGGCGGCGGTGGTGGGCCAGGGTGCGGCGCGAGGCTTCCGCGGTGGTGAAGCTGGGCGGAATCCTGAAGTTCGCGCGCACGACGTGGCCGGGCAGGCCGACCGACATGCGCCAGCCGCGGATCGTTTGCACGGCGCAGTCGCCGGCGTCCTCGTCGATCGCGGCCGCCGTCGCCAGGCCGACGGAGCCGAGCGCGCCGTTCGACTCGATGTAGATCATGGCGTTCACCTGCTCGGAGGCGATCTGCCCGCAGGCCGCCAGCTGCGGCAGCAGCGTGGCCACGTCGCGGTCCACCTTGGGACCGTCGACGTCGAGGATCTCCATCCCGCTCTCCGAGCGGAATTCGACCGGGTACTCGAAGGTCGTCGCCTTGTTGCCGTTCGGCGCGTGGAAACGAATCTTGCGCCCGACCTCGACCAGGCAGCGCTCCACGTCGTAGTTGCCGAGCGTCGACTCGAGCACCCAGACGTCCTGCGCGGCGCCGTCGCCGGCGACCATGAACCGGAGCAGCACCTTGCCACCCGCGTAGCGCTGCGCCTTGCCCGCGCGCGTGTAGCAGGCACGCACGTCGTCGAAGTGCTCCTGCAGCGTCGCTTCGACGTCGTCGGTGTCCATGACGCCGATCTCGTTGTCGAGCGTCATCGAGGCGCCTGGGTCGACCGGTTTCGGCGCCTTGCGATGCGCCACCGCGAACTCGGGACCACCTTCCGCGTCCTTGCGGGCTCCCTTGTCGCCTCCGCACCCGATCCCCAAAAACGCGAACGCCGAAACGAACAGAGCTGCTGACTTCACTGACTTCGACTTCATGTACACCTTGGGCCGGGGGTCCCTGGCGAGCTTTGGAGCGTCCTTCAGACAATTCCCATCGACGGAAGTTCCGGCAAGAGGAGACAAATTTCCGTTCCGCCTGAATTCCGCCCACTTGCCCGCGCGGCTCCGTGGTTGCGCAACACAGTTGCGCAACCATTTCGGGGCTTTAGCAGCCTTCTTCCTCGTCCTTCCGTCGTTCCTCGGAGCAGATCCGGATTCTCTCGATTTCTCCGGTGTACGGCCCTTTCGAAAACGGCTCACCAAAACGGCCAGCATTCCCGCCGTTTTTTGCAGTGCTGCTTCTCGGGCAAACGTGAACCGCATTACGCGCGCGTGTCTCCAGTCAACCGCATTACGCGCGCGTCCCCCAGGTGAACGGGGTTACGCGCGCGCGCCTCCAGTCAACCGCATCGTGCGCGCGTCCCCCAGGTGAACGGGGTTACGCGCGCGCCTCCAGTCAACCGCATCGTGCGCGCGTCCCCCCCGTGAACGGGGTTACGCGCGCGCGCCTCCAGTCAACCGCATCGCCCGCGCGTCCCCCCCGTGAACGGGGTTACGCGCGCGCCGCTGCTCGCGTCACCCACGGCGCTCGTCCGAGCGTGAACCGCGTTACGCGCGCGTCGCTGCTCGCGTCACTCACGGCGCTCGTCCGAGCGTGGGCTTTTTCGGCGGCGCGGGATGCCCTTCAATACGCGAGACGCATCCCGCGCCGCCGAAAAAGCTTCGTGCGAAGGCAGCGGAGGAGCGAGCGCCAACGCGAGATCCGCACGAAGCGCAACTCGCGTTATTTGAAGAAGCAGGCGCGCACCGAGGCCGTCAGGCGCGCGGCGAGGTCATCAGGCGCGAGTCAGGGTCATCAGGCGCGAGGGCCGGGCGCGGCCGCTCGACCGCGGCGGCGGCCCAGGCGATTGCGCGGGCTCCGCGAGGCTCCGCCGAGCGGAGCCCCGGAGCCCCGTGAGCCCGCGAGCCCGGTCAGTACGCCGGTTCGAACCGATACACGTACTGCATGGTCCCGGTCTGGGCGACCTGCGGGTACTCGAAGTCGTTGAGCTTCTCGACCAGGCAGTCGCTGACCTCTTTGTTGTTCAGCGTCCCGCCGGTGACCTTGGCGGTGGCCTTGCCGGCCGGGGTCAGCTCCAGGAGCACGATGACCGTCCCCTTGAACGCGCGATCGTGCTTCTCGTCGAGCACGTCCTGATAGCAGCGCAGCGTCGACGGATCGCGCTGCTGCAGGAGCAGCTGCACCTCCGCCTCCTTGTCGGGCGAGATGCCGCCGGTCTGTGCCGCCACCTCGTTGTTCTTGACGACGCGAACGCTCCGCTCGTTGCTGTCCGACGTCTCCGCGCACGCGGCGACGGTCAACGTCGACAGCAGCGCCAGAGCGGCGATTTCGGAGCCAAACAACCTACGTGTCACTGCGGCGATCGAACCCATGGACGACCCTCCTCGACGGAGGCGACCTTAGCCCCAGGTTCACTCCTTGAGCAAGGCCGAAGCGATCACCAGCCGCTGGATCTCGCTGGTCCCCTCGTAGATCTCGGTGATCTTCGCGTCGCGGAAGTGGCGCTCCGCCGGGTAATCACGCAGGTAGCCATAGCCGCCGAAGATCTGCACCGTCTCCTTGGCGGCCCGGTTGGCGACCTCCGAGGCGAACAGCTTGGCCATCGAGGCCTCGGTCGAGTAGGCGCCGCCGCTGTCCTTCTTGACCGCCGCCCGCCAGAGCAGCATCCGCGCCGCCTCGATCTCCGTGCGCATGTCGGCCAGCTTGAACTGGATGGCCTGGTGCTCGGCGATCGGCTGGCCGAAGGTCTTTCGCTCGCGCGCGTAGCGGACAGCGTCCTCGAAGGCGGCCCGCGCGATCCCCAGCGCCTGCGCCGCGATTCCGATCCGCCCGCCGTCGAGCGCGCGCATGGCGAGCTTGAATCCGTCGCCCTCCGGGCCGAGCCGTGCGTCGTCGCCGACGGCGCAGTCGGTCAGGAAAACCTGCGCGCTGGGCGCGCCGCGGATCCCCAGCTTGTCGTCGGGCGGCCCCAGCGTCAGCCCCGGGCTGTCCATCGGCACCAGGAAGGCGGTGATGCCGCGCCCGCCCTTCGTCGGATCGGTCGTGGCCAGCACGATCGCCAGATCGGCGACCGGTGCGTTGGTGATGAAGTTCTTGGTGCCGTTCAGGACCCAGCGGACCGCGCCGCCCCGGTTTTCGCGCACGGCGCGCGTCCGCTGCGCCTTGGCGTCGGATCCCGCCTCCGGCTCGGAGAGGGCGAAGCAGCCGATCTTTCGCCCCGCCGCCAGATCGGGCAGCCAGCGCGCGCGCTGGTCATCGGTCCCTTCTTTGAGAATGGGGGCTGCCACCAGCGAGCTCTGCACCGACATGGCCACCGCCGTCGAGGCGCAGGCGCGCGCGATCTCCTCCAGCGCCACCGCGTAGGAGAGCGCGTCCATTCCGGCGCCGCCCCACCGCTCGGGGACCATGATCCCGAGCAGCCCCAGCTCGCCGAGGCGCGAGAAGATCTTGCGCGGGAATTCGTGGGTGCGATCGATCTCGGCGGCCTGCGGCGCGATCTCGCGGGTCGCCAGATCGCGCGCGGTGTCCCGGATCATCTTCTGTTCGGGGGAGAGCTCGAAGTTCATCGTCCGGTCCAGTTGGGCACGCGCTTGTCGAGAAAGGCGCGCATCCCTTCCTTTTGATCGTGGGTGGCAAAGAGCCCGCAGAAGAGCTGGCGTTCGAGCGCGATCCCCTCGTCGAGCGGCAGATCGGGCCCGCGGCGGAGCGCGCGCTTGGCGGCGGCCACCGCCAGCGGCGCCCGGGCGGCGATCTCGGCGGCGACGGCGCGCGCCCGCGGCAGGAGCTCCGCCGGTTCGAGCACCTCGTTCACCAGGCCCATGCGCGCGGCGGCGTCGGCGTCCACCAGCCCGCCCGTGTAGATGAGCTGGCGGGCGCGCGCCACGCCGATCCGTTGGACCAAGCGTTGCGTGCCGCCCATGCCGGGGATGACGCCCAGGCCGACCTCGGGCATGCCGACCCTGGCGCCGCGCGCGGCCAGGATGAAGTCGCAGGCCAGCGCCAGCTCGAACCCGCCGCCCAGGGCGAAGCCGTTCACCGCCGCGATCACCGGCATCCGCGACGACTCCAGGAGGTCGCCCACCCGGTGCGCGTGCGCCACCAGAACGTCGGCGCCCGCTGGGTCGGCGTCAGCCATCGCCTTGATGTCCGCGCCGGCCGCGAAGGCCTTGTCGCCGGCGCCGGTCAGGATCACGCAGCGAATGCTGGTTTCGCCTTCGAGGGCGGCGAATGCCTCGGCCAGCGCGTCCAGCGTCTCGCCGTCGAGCGCGTTGCGCGCCTCCGGGCGGTTGACGCTGACGATGGCGAGCGCGCCCTCGCGCGCGACGAGCGCGCGTCCCGCGGTGGTGCTCAACTGGCCGGCTCCAGGCGGATCGCGCCCGAGAGCTGGGCCGGTGGTGGGTAGTGGTAAAAGCCGCGCCCGGTCTTGCGCCCCAGCCATCCCGCGGCGACGTACTGGCGCAGCAACGGACAGGGGCGGTACTTCGGATCGCCGAGGTTGCGGTGCAGGACCTCCAGGATCGACAGCGCCGTGTCGAGGCCGATGAGGTCCATCAGCGCGAACGGTCCCATCGGGTGCTTGAGGCCGAGCTGGATGGCGAGGTCCATGTCCTCGACCGAGCCGATCCCTTCGTAGAGCGCGAAGCAGGCCTCGTTCAGCATCGGCATCAAGACGCGGTTGACGATGAAGCCGGGGATGTCGCGCGAGAGCACGGTCTGCTTGCCGAGCCGCTCGGCCAGCGCGCGCGTCACCTCGTAGGTGGCGTCGCCGGTCGCCAGGCCCCGGATGATCTCCACCAGCTTCATGAGCGGCGGCGGATTCATGAAGTGCATCCCGATCACCCGCTCCGGACGGGTCACCGCCGCGCCGATGGTGGTGATGCTGATCGACGAGGTGTTGGTGGCCAGCACCACGTCGCCCCTACAGGCGCGATCGAGCGTGGCGAAGATCTCCCGCTTGACGCCCACATCCTCGATGGCAGCCTCGACCACGAAGTCGACCGACTCCAGCTCCTTGCCGTAGAGGTCGCACGGCTCGATGCGCGCCAGCATCTGGGTCCGCTCCGCCGCCGTGAGCTTGTTCTTCTCAACCAGCTTGTCGAGCTGCTTGCCCACGGTGGCGCGCCCGCGCTCGGCGATGTCGCGCCCCATGTCCGCCAGCGTGACGGTGAAGCCCTGCGCCACCGCCAGCTGGGCGATCCCGCGTCCCATCTGGCCGGCGCCGATGACACCGACGCGGTGGATGCCGTCCAGGGCTGACATGGCTGGCGTCAAGGTAGCGTCAGAAGAGCTCGACCGCCAGCGCGATCCCCTCGCCGCCGCCGATGCAGAGCGAAGCGACCCCGCGCCGCTTCCCGCTCGCCTGCAGCGCCGAGAGCAGGGTGACGAGCACGCGCGCGCCCGAGGCGCCGATCGGGTGGCCGAGCGCCACCGCGCCCCCCCAGACGTTCACCCGGGCGGGATCCAGGCCCAGCATCCGGTTGTTGGCGATCGACACCACCGCGAAGGCTTCATTGATCTCCCAGAGATCGACGTCGTCCTTCTTCCAGCCGATCTTTCCGAGCAGCCGTTCGATCGCCCCCGCTGGCGCGGTGGTGAACCATTCCGGCGCCTGCGCGTGCCCCGCCGCGCCGACGATGCGCGCCACCGGCTTCCAGCCGCGCGCCTTGGCGACATCCGCCCCCGCCAAGACCAGCGCCGCCGCCCCGTCGTTGATCGACGAGGCGTTCCCCGCGGTGACCGTCCCTTCCTTCTGGAAGGCGGGCCGCAGCATCGCCAGCTTCTCGATGTCGCCGCGTCCCGGCTCCTCGTCGTCGGCGACGAGCTTGGGGGCGCCCTTCTTCTGCGCGATCTCCACCGGCACGATCTCGGCGCGGAACTTCCCTTCGGCAACCGCGCGCAGCGCCCGCTTGTACGACTCGACGGCGAACGCGTCCTGGTCGGCGCGGGTGATCCCCTTTTCCTTCGCGCAGAGCTCGGCGCAATCGCCCATGTGGACGTTGCCGTAGGCGTCCCACAAACCATCCTGGATCAAGGAGTCGATCACCTGGGCGTGCCCCAGGCGGTATCCCTCGCGCGCCTTGGGCAACAGGTAGGGCGCGTTGCTCATCGACTCCATCCCGCCCGCGACCACCACATCGTGCTCGCCGGCGCCGATGGCGTTCGCGCCGAACACCACCGCCTTCAGCCCCGAGCCGCAGACCTTGTTGATGGTCACCGCGCCGACGGCGGGTGGAATCCCCGCCGCGATGGCCGCCTGCCGCGCCGGCGCCTGGCCGAGCCCCGCCGGCAAGACGCACCCGAGGTAGACCTCCCCAACGGCGTCAGCGGGGACGCGCGCGCGTTCCAGCGCCGCCCGCACCGCGACGGCCCCGAGCCGGGGCGCCGACACCGACGCCAACACGCCTTGAAATGACCCGATGGGCGTCCTCGCGCCCGAAACGACGACGACATCTTTCATCGTTTCTAATTGTACTGCCTCAGGCGGAGGTCGCGCCGTTCCTTGGCTACGGGCAGAGGCGCGCACCTCGACCGGGGACAGCTCACGCACGGCGACCGGCACGTCAATCCATCGCGGCAAAGGGCCAAAATGTGGACAGATATCCTACATGTCATACGATGGGCGCATGTCCCTGCCACTGCCCGGCGAGCGCCGCTTTCGCTGGCTCGAGGTGTTCCTGGCGATGATGGTCGTTCTTGGCCTCTGTGCGCTCGGTTGCGCCACGCCCCGCGCGCACACCCGTGGCGCCCCGCCGTCTGTCTTTCAAGCCGCTCGCTTCGAGGCAGCGCGCTTCGAAGCCCAGCGCTCACCGCCGGCTTGGACCGGAGGGCGTGCGGACGAGGGGGCCGCCTTCGTGGAACGCGCCCTCCACGACGCGGGTCTCCGCTTCGGGACAGACGGCAGCACCCGGGCGCTCTGGGGATACCTGCGCACCGCTCATCGCGTCGTCGGCGCGGCGGACGCCCGCCCGGGGGACATCCTCCTCTTCGACAGCCGGGGCGTGGCGCGGGCACCCGAATGCGCCGACCGGGCCGGAATCGTCGAGAGTGTCGGCGCTGGCGGCCGCATCACCTTCGTCGAGGCACGCGGGGGCCGCGTCCGGCACAGCTTCGTCGATCCGGCCCACCCTTCTTCCAGGCGGGACGCGCACGGCGAGATCCGGAACAGCTTCCTTCGCCCGATCCGGATCGACGACCCGCCCGGAGCGCGCTACTTCGCGGGCGAGATGCTCTGCGGCGTCGCTCGGACCCGATGAGCCGCGCGTTGGTTGGCAGCCTCGACAACTATGTTGGCGCCCTGGCCGCCCAGGGCACCAGTTTTCAGGGCGTTCCGTTGGCCCGCCAGTTGCTTGTGATGAATGTTCCACCGCGCCGAGGGCTGGCACGGTGAGCATTGCGGTCTGTAACGCCCATCTCTATAATCGCCCGGTTTTTGCCCCCCCGGGCCTTTCGCCCACGTTCCTCGAGGAGGATTCCCCATGATTGGTCGCGCCGGTTTTTCATCCAAATGTTGGCGGGTCCTTCGCTGGGCCGGCTTGGCCGCGGCCGCGCCTGCTCTGTGGGCCTGCACGTCGCGCACGCTGGAGATGCCAAACATCGTTCCGCAGGCGAACCTGACGACGACCTTCACGCAGAAGATCAACAACGAGATCGACATCTTGTTCATGATCGACAACTCGTCGTCGATGACCGAGATGCAGCAGAAGATCCTAGACCAGCTCCCGCTGTTCATGAACGTCCTTCAGTCGTTGCCGACGCCGCCCAGCCTCCACGTCGCCGTCGTCTCGTCCGACATGGGCGCTCCGGGCGACTCGACCAGCTCGATCGGGTGCACGCAAGCCGGCGATCAGGGGCAGTTCCAGGTCATGCCGCGCGGAACGTGTACGGCCACCACGATCACGGCGGGAGACACCTTCATCTCGGACGCCGACAACATGCCGAACTACACCGACCCGATCGCGACCGTGTTCCAGTGCATCGCGCTCCTCGGCGACAAGGGTTGCGGCTTCGAGCACCAGCTCGCCTCGATCGACCGCGCGCTTGGCGGCGACGGACAGCAGCCCAGCACGAACGCCAACTTCTTGCGGCCCGAGGCCTACCTCGGAATCGTCCTCCTCACCAACGAAGATGATTGCTCGGCGACGCCCCCCACGACGATTTACTCTCTGAACGGGGGACAGCAGAACATCGCAAACCCGGACGGGCCGATCGCCAACTACCGGTGCAACGGCGGACCTCGGGGGGCGCACCTCTGCCAGGATCCGGCGAACGGCAACGCGATGATCGTGCCGCCGCTCCTCCCCCCCGCGGATGTCCAGATGACGGGGGGGACACCCACGCTCGATCTGGCCAACTGTGTGGACAACGAGACCGGCTCGAGCGCGCTCACCTCGGTCTCCCAGTTCGTCAGCGACATCAAGGGGCTCAAGCCGACCGATGCCAACGACCAGATCCTGGTCGCCGCCATCATTGCGCCGGCGGCGCCTTACACGGTGGCCTGGGTGCCCGAGTCAGGCGGCCAGAACACCCAACCAGGCGAGCTCTGGCCCCAGGTCGAGCATTCCTGCGGCGCAGCCGGTGGGGACGACGTCAACCCCAAGGCGACGATGAACCCGACCGACGGCAGCTTCGGCGATCCAGGGGTCCGCATCACCCAGTTCGTGAATGCCTTCCCGAACAGCGTTCTGGCTTCGATCTGCGACGCGAGCTACGCCAGCTCGATGCAGCTCATCGCCACCAAGCTGGGCCAGCTCATCACCCCGCCCTGCATCACGGGCACGATCCAGCAAGACTCCGGGGGCCTGCCGATGTGCTCGATCGTCGAGCACCTCCAGGACAACCAGGGGGTCAAGAAGGACATCGCGCTCCAGAACTGCGCCTCCAGCGGCGCCAACCCGGCCCAGTGCTGGTCGCTCAAGGCCAACCAGATGGGCTGCACGAACGGTTCGCAGTTGACGGTGACCGACACCGTGAACGCCAACCCCCAGAGCGAGAACAGCTCGGTCGACTGCTCGCTCTGCCTTCCGGGGGCCGCCGTCGCTGGCTGCCCTTGCATTGCCAGCAACATGGTCCCCGGCTGCCTCTGATCTCCGACCGCGACCGCCGGTCCTAGCAGGGCCAGCGCCACGGAAAAAGCCACGATCGGAGCGTCGACGGACGCTCGATCGTGGCTTTCGCTTTTGGGCGGCGGATCTCGCTCCGAGACCCTGATAGGGTCTTCCCCATGTTCGAGCGTTTCCGGGCCGGAACCGCGGACAAGTCGCCGCTCACGATCGCGGGCGACGGGCGCGGCGTGCTCTGCCTGCACGGCATCACGGGCACGCCGTTCGAGGTGCGTCCGCTCGCCGAGCACTTCGGGCGGCTCGGCTGCTCGGTCGAGGCGCCGATGCTGGCGGGTCACGGGGGGACGCTGGCCGACCTGGCGTCCACCCACTGGAACGACTGGTTCCGGTCAGCCGAAGAGGCGCTCGGACGGCTGGAGGCCCGCACGGGCGGCGGCCCCACGGCCATCTGCGGCTTCTCCATGGGGGGCCTCCTGGCGCTGCGCCTGGCGCGCCTCTACCCGGCGCGCATCTCGGCGCTGGTGGTGATGTCCACGCCGCTGCGGCTCCGGCCGCTGGAGGTGCTGGGGATCCGGAGCGTCGCGCGCCTGCCGGTCGACTTCCGGGCGCACCCGCGGGCGGCGGTCCCCAAGCTCAATGGCTCGGACGTCTCGGATCCCGCGATCCGGTACACGAACCCGGGGCTGCGCGCCTTTCCGATCGCCGCGCTCGAGGGCCTGCTCGACCTCATGGACGTGGTGCGCCCCGACCTGCCCGCCATCCGAACCCCCACGCTGGTGGCACACGGACGGAAGGACCACACGGTGCCGATGGAGGACTCGCTCGAGCTCACCGGGAGCCTCGGCAGTGAGGTCATCGAGCGCCTCTGGCTCGACCACTCGTTCCACCTCGTCGCGCTCGACGTGGAGAAGTCGGTCCTGATCGCCGGGGCGACCCGCTTTCTCGCCGAGCACGCCCGCTGGTCGGTGGTAGCGTAGCCGCCGCCGTGGAGCGCGACCTCATCATCTCCATCGATCAAGGGACCACGGGGACGACCGTGCTGATCGTCGACGGTGGTCGCACGGTGCGCGGGCGCGGCTACCGGGAGTTCGCACAGCTCTATCCGCGTCCCGGGGAGGTCGAGCACGATCCGGAGGCGATCTGGGGCTCGGTGACCGGCGCGCTCGAGGATGCGCTGGCGGGCGTCGACACCAAACGGATCGCGGCCTTGGGGATCACCAACCAGCGCGAGACGACGTTGCTCTGGGAGCGGGCCGGCGGCCGGCCGGTGGCCAACGCCATCGTCTGGCAGGACCGGCGGACGGCGCCGTTTTGCGCGGCGCTCAAGGCGGCGGGGCACGAGCCCATGGTGCGCGAGCGGACCGGGCTGGTTCTCGATCCCTATTTTTCGGCGACCAAGGTGAGATGGCTGCTCGACGCCATCAGCGGCCTTCGCCCGCGGGCCGAGGCGGGCGAGCTCGCCTTCGGGACGGTCGACAGCTTCCTCATCTGGCGGCTCACCGGCGGCAAGACGCACGTCACCGACGTCACCAACGCCTCGCGCACGCTGCTCTGCGATCTGCGCACACGGCGGTTCTCCGACGAGCTCTGCGCGCTGTTCGGTGTGCCGGCCGCGCTCCTGCCCGAGGTGCGCCCGTCGGCGGGGCGATTTGGCGAGACGCGCGGCGTGCCGGGGCTCCCCGACGGCATTCCGATCACCGGCGTGGCGGGCGACCAGCAGGCGGCGCTCTACGGCCAGGACTGCACCGAAGCGGGCGACGCGAAATGCACCTTCGGGACGGGCGCCTTTCTGCTCATGAACGTCGGCGCCGAGCCCCGCCCCTCGACCCACGGCCTCCTGACCACGGTCGCCTGGACGCTGGATGTCGCTGGCTCCGGGGCCGGGGCGACCACCGCGTATGCGCTCGAGGGGAGCGCGTTCGTGGCCGGCGCGCTGGTGCAGTGGCTGCGCGACGGCCTGGGGATCATCGGCAGCGCGTCGGAGATCGAGCCGCTGGCGCGGTCGGTTCCTGACTCCGGGGGGGTCACGATCGTGCCGGCGCTGACCGGGCTCGGCGCCCCGCACTGGCGCGCCGAGGCGCGCGGCCTCATCTCCGGCGTGACGCGCGGAACGACGCGGGCGCACCTGGCCCGCGCCGCGCTGGAGGCGATCGCCCTTCAGAACGTGGATCTGGTTACCGCGATGCAGGCAGACGCAGGGCTGCCGATCAACAACCTGCGGGTCGATGGCGGGGCCGCGGCCAACGATCTCCTCATGGAGATTCAGGCCGATCTCCTGGGCGTCCAGATCTTCCGCCCGGAGATGGTCGAATCGACCGCCCTCGGCGCGGCCAAGCTGGCGGCCCTGGGCATCGGCCTGCCGCGGGTTGACGCAGGAGGGGAAACCGCCCGCATCCGGGTCTTCACCCCCTCCATGTCGGCCGAAGCCCGCGCCGCCCACCTCACCCGCTGGGCCGACGCGGTCGCCCGGGCCTAGCGCCTGTCGGCGGGCGCGGCCTGTTGGCCGATTGGGGTGAGGGGATCGCGATAGCGCTTGATCGAGGGGCCGGCTATTTGCGAACCTGATGGTTTCGATGTCTGCCCCGCCGATGACCGGAGAGCCGCCGACGCTGTCGCTGGCAGCGGCCGCGCTGTCGCATCCGGGGCGCCAGCGGCCGGACAACGAAGACGCCTTCGGCAACTTCGTCGACGGGCGGCTGTTCGTGATCGCCGACGGGATGGGGGGGCACAACGCGGGCGCCGTGGCCAGCGCGATGGCCGTCGAGGCGATCGAGACCTTCTTCCACTCGTACCACGCCGAGCCGCATCAGGTCTGGCCCTATCCGGTCGATCGCTCGCTGTCGCTGGCGGCGAACCTGTTGAGGGTCGGGATCAAGGTGGCGAACGACCGGATCCGCACCGCCGCCGCCGCCGACCGCGCGCGCGCCCGCATGGGGACCACCGCCGTGGCGATGGCCATCGGCGAGGAGCAGCTGGCCATCGCGCACGCCGGTGACAGCCGCGCCTATCGGTTTCGCGGCGGGAGCGTCACCCGCCTGACGCGCGACCACTCGGTCGCCGAGGAGATGCGCGCGGCGCGGCCGGAGATGACCGACGAGGAGCTGGCGACGTTCGCCCACCGCAACGTCGTCACGCGGAGCCTGGGGAGCAAGGAGGAGCTCGAGCCGGCCGTCTACGTCGGTCGGGTTCAGCCGGGCGACATCTTTTTGCTCTGCAGCGACGGCCTCTGGGTTGTCGTCCCCGACGGGAAGATGACCACGATCTTGCGCCAGGCGCTCGATCTCGAGTCGGCCTGCCAGCAGCTCGTCGACGCGGCGAACGCGGCGGGCGGCCCGGACAACGTGTCGGTGCTGCTGGTTCGCGCCGGCTGAGCGCGCACCCACTCCCAACCGACTACAATCCCTTCCGATGATCCGCACGCTGGTCGAGCAAAAAAGGATTGTCGTGTGCGTCGGACCGGGCGGCGTCGGCAAGACGACCACGGCGGCCGCGCTGGGGGCGACCGCGGCGCGTCTCGGACGCAAGACGCTGGTCTGCACCATCGATCCGGCCCCCCGGCTGGCCGATGCGCTGGGCGTCGGCGGGCTCGGCCCCGAGCCGCGCGCCGTCCCGGCGGAGGCCTGCCGCGCGCTGGGGATCCCGGCGGAGGGCGCCGGCCAGCTGTTCGCGGTTCGCCTCGACACGGCGCGGGCGTTCGCGCGGCTGGTCGACGAGCAGGTGGCCGATCCGGAGATGCGCCGGCGGGTCTTCGACAACGCCATCTACCGCCAGGTCACCACCTCGCTCACGGGGTCGCAGGAGTACGCCGCCACGCTGGCGCTCTATGAGCTGGCGCGCGAGGGAGCCTACGATCTCATCGTGCTCGACACGCCGCCCACCGCCAACGCGCTGGACTTCCTGGATGCGCCCAAGCGGATCGCGGCGGCCGTTTCCAGCCCGGCGCTCAGCTGGTTCGCCCGTCCGCCCGAAGGTGATGGCGGCACGGGCGGCGGCCTCCGCCGGCTCTCCTTGCGGCGGTTGCGGGCCGGTGGCGCGCTGGTGCTGCGCCGGCTGGCCAAGCTGGTCGGCAATCGGTTTCTCGACGACGTCGGGGCGTTCCTGACCGATTTTCAGCAGGTGCTGGGCGGATTCCTGGAGCGGGCCAAGGCGGTCGACCTTCTGTTGCGCGGCCCGGACACGGCGTTCTTGCTGGTGCTCGTTCCCGCGGTGGCCGCCGTGGACGAGGCGCTCTACTTCCACGGCCGGCTGCGCGACGCGGGCGTGCCGCTTTCGGCCTTCATCGCCAACCGCGTGCAGCCGGCACCGGGGATCACCGAGGCCGGCGCGCTGGCGAAGGCGCTGCGGGCGACGCCGGCCTTCGCCGATCTGAGCGACGCCGCGATCGCCGAGGCGGCGACCCGCCTGGCGTCGCTCGCCGGGGCCTTCGCGGCCCAGCATGCGGGGGAGCGGCGCGAGCTGGCCCGGCTCCGGGCGCAGGCGCCGGGGACGGAGATCAACCAGATCCCGCTGCTCGATCACGACGTGGACAGCCTGGCTGAGCTCCGCGTCGTGGGCGAGGCGCTGCTCGCCGGCTAGCGCGCGGGTGCGCCGCCTCCAACATCGCGGCCAGCGCCGGCGCCACCGGCTCGGGCGCGGCGAGCAGCAGCGCGACGGCGTCCCCTTTCCGCGCGAGCGCGAAGGCTCCATCGGGCGTCGAGAAGACGTCCCCTTCACCGGAGCTGGCGATCGCAGCCGCTGCTACGGGTTGGGCCTCGCTCCTCGCGCTGCTCATCTGGGCCAGCACCTGCCGCGCCGCCCGCGCGAAATCATCCGCCTCGGCGGCGTCGTCCCAGACGGTCAACCAGGCCAGCGGCGCGAGCGGTGTCGCAGCGCCACCGTCGGCGGCTGAAGGCGACGGGGCCGGCGTGTAGAGTCCTGCGCGATCTCCGCCCCACCCGGTGGCGGCGCGCGCCGCGATTTCTGGGGGGAGGACCGATTCGAGCCAGGTCCGCACCACCAGCTCGCCGAGCACGTCGCTGGCGGTCGGGCGCCCGAAACCCGGCAGGGCCGGGAGCGCGCTCTCGTCGACGGCCATCGGCGCCTCGCAAGCGTCGTACTTCTCCGGATGAAGGATCTGTTCGCTGGAGGCGGGCGGGTCGCTCCAGAGCGCGTCGACGGCGCTCCAGGGGCGGTGGGCGCGGACGCGCGCGACGAAGAGAAGCCCGTCGATGTGCGTGAACTGGCCGAGCTGGACGAACCAGGAAGGGGCGCTGTCTCGGGACGGGTCCCGAGATGGGTCCCGAAATGGGTCCTGAGACGGGTCCCGAGATGGGTCCTGGGATAGGTCCCTGGACGGGTCCAGAGATGGGTCCTGGGATAGGTCCCTGGACGGGTCCCGCGAGGCCGCCCGCAGCTGAGCGGCAAGTGCGCCGAGCGCATGCGCCCCCAGAAAATTCTCGCGCGGGTCCGCCACCTCGAGCCCGGTGAGAACGGCGTCCCCCTCGACGAGCGCCAGACGCGCGCGCGCGGCGTCACCGTCGAGGCGTGGACCTCGGTCGGGAGCGAGGCCCAGGAAACGGCGGAGCCCGAAGCGCTGATCGGCGACGGCGTGGGCGATCTCGTGCACCAGCGTCACGCGTTGCGCCTCGAGCGGCGAGAAGCTGGGGACCAGCAGGGTGCCGGTCGCCGCGTCGTAGCGGGCCGCGGGTGGCGCCGCGAACGCATAGGCCTGCGCGGCGAGGTCGCCGGCGCCCCGACCCGCCGAGTTGACCCCGACAAGCCCGAGGCGCTTCAGGAGCTCTCCCTCCGTCCGGGCGGCGGCGTTGTCCATTCCCTCACCGACGGCCAGCGCGGTCGCCCGCCGTGTCTCCTCGAGGCCCAGGGCGCGGGCTGGCAGCGGGCCGTGGAAGGGGAGCTGGCGGGCGGCGCTGACCGCGGCGACCAGCTTGTCGACCTCCGGGCGCAACGACGCGTCGGTGAGAGGCGCGGCCGCGAGGGCGAGCGTGAAGGCCGCCACCAGCTTGGTCCCGCCAGCCACGGGGCGGAGTTTGAGGTAAATAAGCGGACCGTTCAATGAGCGTTTCGGGCCCGGATCTCGGCAGGTTGACCGATCCGGCGCGGCGCGGATTCGCGCAGGCGCTGGGTGAGATTCGCGGGTATCTGGCGGGCGCGCGCGCGGTCGAGCTCTACGGCGCCTCGGGGTCGCTGGGGGCGGCCCTGGCGGCGAACCTCGCGGATCGCGCGACCTTGCTCTACGTCGTCCCCGACGAGGAGACGGCCGAGGCGCGCGCACACGATCTCGGATTCTTCCTGCCGGCGCCGCAGGTGAGCGACGATCCGCTCGCGCCCCCCACGGTGCTCGAGCTGCCGGCGCCCGATTCGTCGCCCTACGCCGAGATGCAACCCGATCGACGGACGATGCTTCGGCGGATGGCGGCGCTGTTCCGGCTGTCGCGCGGGTTCGCGCCGCGCGTGCTGGTCGCTTCGGCGGCCTCGCTCTTCCGGCGGGTCGTGCCGCGGGCGCCCTTCGACGCCCTCTGCCAGGTGATCACCGCGAAGACGACGCTCGATCGCGAGTCGACGATCGCCGCCCTGGTGCGGGCCGGCTTTTCGCGCGCGCCGGTGGTCGAGGACGCGGGGACGTTCGCGGTCCGCGGCGCGGTCATCGACCTGTTTCCGCCGGTCTATCGCCACCCGGTGCGGATCGAGCTCTTCGGCGACGAGATCGAATCCATTCGTCTCTACGACGCTGCCACGCAGCGGACGTTGAGGCCGCTCGACGCGGTTCACCTGCATCCGGTGCGGGAGACCATCCAGACGGCGGGCGCCGATCCGCGGGCCAAGATCCTGGCCGCCGCCGACGCCGCCGTCTATCCGTCCAGCAAGACGCGCCACCTCCTGGAGCAGGTCGACGAGGGAGAGTTGTTCTTCGGCATCGAGGCGTTGGCGCCGGCGTTCCATGCGCAGATGGTTCCGCTCTTCGACTATCTGCCGGCGGACGCGCTCTGCATGATCGAGGATCCGGAGGCGGTGCTGGAGGAGGCGCGGCGGCAAGAGAGCCGGCTGCGCGAGCTGGCCGCGTCCCGTCACCTCGAGCACCGCCTGGCCTTGCCGGCGCAGGAGTTCGTGCTCGGCGAGGAGGAGGCGGCTCTGGCGCTGGGGGCGCGCCATCGCCTGGAGATCCGGCCGGTGGAGATCGCGCGCTCGTCGAGCACGCCAGAGGCGTCGCCGCGCGTGCGGATCGCGTCGTCGCCCCACACCTCGCTGCGCGGCGAGCTGCGGGAGGCGCGCGCGCACGTCACCGAACAAAAAGACGAGATCGACATCGGCAAGCCGCTGCGCGATCGCCTGCGCGGCTGGCTCGACCGGGGGCATCGCATCCGCATCGTGGCGCCCAGCCGCATGCACGCCGACCGACTGGCCGCGCTGCTGCGCGCGCTCGGGCTGGCCACCTCCGTTCTCACCCACGGCGAGGCGGGCGATCTCTTCTCCGCGACGGCCGGCGGCGGTCCGCTGGCGGTGGTGGTCGGACCGCTCCGGCGCGGGTTCGCGCTGCCGGCCGATCGGCTGATCGTCGTGGCCGAGGAGGAGATCTTCGGCGCGCGCGCCGCGCGCGAGGCCCGGCCGGCCTCGAAGGCATCGGGGCTCGGTGACCTCGGCGAGATCGCCGAAGGGGACCTCATCGTCCACGACGAGCACGGAATCGGGCGCTATCGCGGCCTCAAGAAGCTCACCGTGCGCGGTGTGCCCCAGGACTTCCTGCAGCTCGAGTACGACGGCGGCGCGATCTACCTGCCGGTCTACCGCATCGGCCTGGTCAACCGTTACTCGGGCGGCGAGACCGATGCCGTGCGGCTCGACAAGCTGGGGGCCCGGACCTGGCAGGAGAAGCGACGACGGGTGTCGGCCGAGGCGCGCAAGATCGCCGAGGAGCTGATGCAGCTGTACGCGCAGCGGGCGGCGCTGGCCGGGCACGCCTTTCCCCCGCCCGATGCGGTCTTTCGCGCCTTCGAGGAGACCTTTCCCTTCGATGAGACACCCGATCAGGAAAAGGCGATCGAGACGGTCATCGCCGACATGCAGAACGGCGTGCCGATGGATCGCCTCATCTGCGGCGACGTCGGCTACGGCAAGACCGAGGTGGCGCTGCGCGCGACGCTGATGGCGGTGCTGGGCGGCAAGCAGGCGGCGGTGCTGGCGCCGACCACGGTCTTGGCCGAGCAGCACTTCCTCACCTTCTCCGAGCGCTTCGCCGATTTTCCGGTGCGGGTGGCGGTGATGTCGCGCTTCCGGACCAAGGCCGAGCAGCAGGCCACCCTGGCGGCGCTGGCGGAAGGGAAGCTCGACGTCGTGGTGGGGACGCACCGGCTCCTGTCGCGCGACGTTCGGTTTCACGATCTCGGCCTCCTGGTCGTCGACGAGGAGCAGCGCTTCGGCGTCACCCACAAGGAGCGGCTCAAGGAGCTGCGGACTCAAGTCGATGTGCTCACGCTGACCGCCACCCCGATCCCGCGGACGTTGCAGATGGCGATGGGGGGGCTGCGGGAGATCTCGATCATCGCCACGCCGCCCGCCGATCGGCTGGCCATTCGCACCATGGTCTGCCGGTTCGATCGCGATCTGCTGGGCGAGGCGATCCGGCGCGAGCGGGCGCGCGGCGGGCAGATCTTCTTCGTCCACAACCGCATCGAGGATCTGGCCAAGGAGGCCCAGAAGATCCGGGAGATCTCGCCGGAGGGGACCCGGATCGCCATCGCCCACGGCCAGATGCCCGAGGGGGAGCTGGAGAAGGTGATGGTCGACTTCGTCGACGGGCGCTACGACATCCTGGCCTGCACGACGATCATCGAATCGGGGCTCGACATCCCCCGCGCCAACACCATGATCGTCAACCACGCCGACCGCTTCGGGCTGGCGCAGCTCTACCAGCTGCGCGGGCGCATCGGGCGCTCGCGCGAGCGCGCCTTCTGCTACCTGGTCGTCCCCGAGGAGACCAAGATGACCCCCGAGGCCAAGCAGCGGCTGGCGGTCCTGCAGCGCTTCACCGAGCTGGGGGCCGGCTTTCAGGTGGCCACCCACGATCTCGAGATCCGCGGCGCCGGCGAGCTTCTGGGCGAGCGGCAGCACGGCGCGGTGGCCTCGGTCGGCTTCGAGACCTACGCCCGCATCCTGGAAGAGGCGGTCGCCGAGCTGCGCGGCGAGCCGATCAAGCAGGAGCACGACCCGGAGATCTCGGTCGACGTTCCCGCCTTCTTACCCGACGACTTCGTCCCCGACGCCGGGCAGCGGCTCGATTTTTACCGGCGGCTGGCCCGGGCCCGCGACGAGGACGAGGTGCGCGCCACGCTGGCCGAGCTGGAGGACCGTTACGGCGCGCTGCCCGAGGAGGCGCTGCTGCTCGGCGAGGTGATGGTCGACAAGACGATGGTGCGGGCGCTCGGCGCGCTCGGCTACGAGCTGGGACCGGCGCGGCTGGTGCTGTCGCTGCGCAGCGACACCGCGCTCGATCCCGCCAAGGTGCTGAAGCTGGTGCAAGCCAAGGCCAGCCGCTTCAAGCTGACGCCGGACATGCGCCTCTCGTACACCTTCGACGAGGTGGAGAAGCGCGATCGGATGGCGGCGGCCCGGGCCCGGTTGACGCAGCTGGCAGCGCTGACGGCCGCTTGACCGCCGTCGTCTGCCACCTTCTCATTTTTCGGGTAGGCTTTCCCCATGTACATCCTCCTGCACATGGCGGTGCTCACGGTGACCGTGCTGCTGGTGACCCGCATCGTGCCGTCGGTCAAGGTCAAGAGCGTCGGGTCGGCCATCATGGTGGCGCTGGTCTTTTCCGTGCTCAACGTGCTCTTCGGATGGTTCATCCGCGTCCTGCTCATCGTCCCCGCGATCCTCACGCTGGGGCTGCTGTTTCTCTTCTTCAACCTCATCGTCAACACGGTCCTGCTCTGGCTGACCGACAAGGTGATGCGCTCGTTCGAGATCGAAACCTTCCGCGGCCTCCTGAGCGCGGCCGCGATGATCACCCTCGCCAACTGGCTGTTCCACATGGCGGTTCAGGCCCATTTCGCTTCGATGCCCGGCCCTGGCCCGACCCGCTGGATCTAGCGCCCGGGGCGTGTAATCTCTCGCGGATGGCCACGACCCTCCGCCCCCTTATCTTGACCTGCGCCCTCGGCGCGGTCGCCTTCACGCTGCCAGCTTGCAAGCGCGGCGCGAGCCCGTCCGGCGAGGCCCGCAACGTCGACCCCTCGCAGATCGTCGCCAAGGTCGACGACGCCGTCATCACCGTCACCGACGTGCAGGACAGGATCAACAAGCAGTCTCCGTTCGTGCGCGCCCGCTACACCAACGCCGACAAGAAAAGAGAGTTTCTCGACGGCCTGGTGAAGTTCGAGGTGATGGCCGCGGAGGCTGCCCGGCGCGGCTACGACAAGGATCCCGACGTGCAGCGGGTCATGAAGCAGCAGATGATCTCCAAGCTGATGCAGAAGGACTTCGAGTCGAAGCTGAAGGTCGAGGACGTCCCCGACGCCGACGTGGAGAAGTACTACAACGAGCACCCGACCGAATTTCACCAGAAGGATGAGGTGCGGGTGAGCGAGATCCTGATCAAGGACAAGGGCAAGGCCGAGCGCGCCTACGCCGAGGTGCGTGCCCTCCCCAAGGGGGGCGTCAACGTCATGGACCAGAAGGGATTCCGCGACCTGGTGGTCAAGTACTCCGAGGACGAAGAATCGAAGCCGCGCGGCGGCGACCTGTCGTTCTTTGCCAACGACAGCGCGACGGTCCCCAAGCCGATCGTCGACGCCGCCTTCAACCTCAAGGACGTCGGCGACGTCGCTCCGCTGGTCAAGACCGACAAGGGGTGGGCGATCATTCGTCTCACCCAGAAGCGCCCCGGGTTCAACCGCTCGCTGGCCGAGGCCAAGCGGCAGATCCAGCAGCGCCTGTTCCGGGATCTGCGCTCCAAGGCCATGGACACCTTCGTCGACGACCTCAAGAAGAAGAGCAGCATCAGCATCAGCGAGGAGAACCTGGCCAAGGTCGTGGTCGAGGCGGGGGCCGGCAGCGCGCCGGTCGGTGCGCCGCCGCCCGGAACGCCCGCGCCGCGCCCGGTGGGGATGCAACCTTCCGGCGCGCCCGCCGCTCCAACCCACCCGTGAAGCGAACGGGAATCCCATTGCGTCGCATGGCTCTTGCTCCGGGTCCGCGCCCGTTCGCGCTCGCAAGGGCGCGCTCCTTCGCGCTGGCTCTCGCCCTCTCGGCGAGCTTGTTCACGCCGCTCGCCGCGCGGGCGCGGGTGGTCGAACGGGTCGCGGCGGTGGTCGGCGATGCGCTGGTGCTGGCCAGCGAGGTCGAGGATCGGGTCGGACCGCTCATGGCCGACGTCAACCGGATCACCGACCCGGACAAGCGCTCGGCGCGGGCCACGGCGCTGCGGCGCGAGGTGCTGGAGCGGCTCATCGACGACGAGCTGATCTATCAGCAGGCGGCGGAGCTCAAGCTCAGCATCTCCAGCGAGCAGGTCGACGCCTCGATCGAGGAGATCAAGAAACAGAACAACCTCACCGACGAGCAGCTGCGCGAAGCGCTGCGCGGGCAGGGGATGACGATGGCGTCTTACCGGGCCGACCTCAAGCGCCAGTTGCTGCGCTTCCGCGTCCTCAACATCGCGGTCGGCTCGCGCGTCAACATCTCGGACGACGAGGTGCGCGCCTACTACGAGCGCCACATGAAGGACGGCAGCAACGTGCAGGTCCGCGCCAGCCACGTCTACATCGCGATCCCCGAGGGGGCCGATGCCGCCGCCGCCGCCGAGAAGCAGGCGCAGGCGCAGAAGATCCTGGAGCGGGCCCAGGCCGGCGAGGATTTCGCCAAGCTGGCGCGGGAAACGTCGGACGACGCGGCGACGCGCGCCGACGGCGGTGACCTCGGGTACTTCGGCAAGGACATGCTGCCCAAGGCGATCGAGGAGCTGGTCTTCTCGATGAAGGTCGGTGAGATCCGTGGTCCGATCCGGGTCGACCGCGGCTACCACGTCATCAAGCTGGTCGACCGCAAGGCCAAGGACCCGAAGCCGTTCGACGAGGTCAAGGAAGACATCCGGAACCAGCTCCGCGGCAAGGACATGGAGCGGCAGACGAAGATCTATCTCGGCGAGCTGCGCAAGAAGACCCTGGTCGACATCCGCTACTAGGCCAGCCGCTCGCGGGGGGGGGCGGAGCCCTTCCGGGGGTCGCTTTTCAGTCCAGCGAGAAGCTGTCGACGTGGAAGGTGGCCGGCGTGGCCCCTTCGCCCGCGCTGCCGCTGTTGAGCTGGAGTCCGTAGAGCACGACCTGCTTCGGATTGAAGCGACCGCTCGGGTCGGTCGTCATCGGATGGCTCAGATCCATGGCGATGTCCTGCCATTGCGATCCCGGCGCGACGTCCACGCTGGTGTCGGCGGGCACGTAGCTGACGCCGGTGTCGACGTAGAGCTGGGCGAAGCCGCCAAAGGTTGTGCCTTCATCCACTTTGAGGCGCACGTGCAAGGTGTGCCCCGACCAGTCCTGGGGAATGGCGAAGACGTAGGACTGGACGTCGACGTACTGCTTGGGACCGGAGAAGGGGACGGTAACCTTCAAGGAGCCGGGGCTCGGGCTCCCCACCGTGGAATCGAACGCGAGCGTCGGGGCGACACCGCCTTCGACGGTGCCCGGGTTGCCGAGGTTGGTCTGCAGG
This sequence comes from uncultured Pseudomonadota bacterium, assembly GCA_963847705.1. Taxonomy (GTDB): domain Bacteria; phylum Myxococcota_A; class Polyangia; order Fen-1088; family Fen-1088; genus JADGRB01. Next base: position 68,121 of record CAWKBC010000047.1, read on the forward strand.
GTGTCGTGGTACGGATTGAAACCAAAGTCCGACGCGGTGTCGAAGGTCTCCACCGGCGTCCCGGCGATCGGCGCCGCGGCGTCGGCCAGCGCGCCCGGCTTGCCGGGTCCGTCGATGGCATCCAGGCGGGCGCCGTCGCTGGCGCTGCCATCGCCGTGTCCGTTCTGGCCGGCGGTCGCGCCTCCGGCGCCCGCCGCTCCGTCACGGTCGGCGCCGCTCTTGGAGCCGCAGCCCGCTGCGAGCGCAGCCACGAGAACCAACGCGGCGCGCGCCGCACCTTCGGGGGGCCTCCGCACGACGCCCGCGAGGCTAACACGATCGTGGCGCTCCGAGCGGTGGCGGATCTGTGCCACGGCGCCGGCTCTTCCCTTCCGTTTCTAACCCGGCGGCCAGGCCAGCGCGCGGCCACCGAGGACGTGCAGGTGGACGTGGTGCACCGACTGGCCGGCGTCGGCGCCGGCGTTCATGACGACGCGGAATCCGTTGGCGGCCAGCCCGCTCTCCTTGGCGCGCTGGGCGGCCACCACCATCAGGTGGCCGAAGAGCTCGACGTCGGCGGGCGTGGCCTCCGCCAGCGAGGCGATGTGCTTCACCGGAATGACCAGCTCGTGAAGCGGCGCCTTCGGGCCGATGTCCTTGAAGGCGACGGTGCGGTCGTCGCGGTAGGTCTCGGCGGCCTTGAGGTCGCCGCGGGCGATCTTGCAGAAGAGACAGTCGTCGGTGGTGGTCATCGTTGTCCTCCGGAGCGTGCTGAGCTTCTTACCTCAAGAGACGAGCCTCAGCAGCCGGGCGCGGGTCTCCTCGAACGGCGCGGCCTCGTCGGTGCGCTGGCGCAGGAAGGTGGTGATCGCCTCCATCCGCGCCACCGCCTCGTCGGTCAGCGGATCGGCGCCGCGCTGATAGGCGCCGAGCAGGATGAGATCGCGCTGGCGCTCGTAGGCCGCCATCAGCTCGCGCAGCCGGGCGGCGGCCGCGCGATGCGCCGGATCGGCGACGGCGCTCATGAGCCGCGACAGCGAGGGCAGCACGTCGACGGCGGGCCACTGGTTGCGGGCGGCGATCTCGCGCGAGAGGATCACGTGACCGTCGAGGATCCCACGCACCTCGTCGGCGATCGGCTCCTCCATGTCGCCGCCGGCGACGAGCACGGTGTAAAGCGCGGTGATCGAGCCGCGCGCGTCGTTGCCGGTCCTTTCCAGCAAGCGCGGCAAGAGCGCGAAGACGCTGGGCGGGTATCCCTGGCGCGCCGGGGGCTCGCCGGCGGCCAGGCCGACCTCGCGCTGGGCGCGCGCGACCCGGGTGACCGAGTCGAGCATGAAGAGCACGCGCCGCCCTTGCTCGCGGAAGTACTCGGCGATCGCCGTGGCGACGAAGGCCGACTTGAGGCGCACCAGACTGGGCGTGTCGCTGGTGGCGCAGACGACGACCGAACGCGCGCGCCCCGCCTCGCCCAGGGATTCCTCGAGGAAGTCGACCACCTCGCGGCCGCGCTCGCCGACGAGCGCGATCACGTTGACGTCGGCCTCGGTCTGGCGCGCGATCTGCCCCATCAGCGTCGACTTGCCGACGCCCGAGCCGGCGAAGATGCCCACCCGCTGCCCCTCACCGACAGTCAGGAGGCCGTCGAGCGCGCGGACGCCGAGCGAAAGCGGTCGGGTCACCCGGCGGCGCGAGAGTGGATCGGGCGCCGGGCGATCCACCGGCCAGGGGACGCAGGGGACGGCGCCGGCGATCGGTCCCGCGCCGTCGATCGGGCGCCCCAGCCCGTCCAGCACGCGCCCGAGGACGCCGTCGGAGACCGAGATCGAGAGCGGACGCCCGGTGGCGGTGACCAGCGAGTCGGGACCGATGCCGGCCGCCTCGCCGAGCGGCATCAGCACCGCCTCGTCGCCGCGAAAGCCGACCACCTCGGCCGCCAGGCCCGATCCCTCCAGCGTCACGATCTCGCCGACGCGGACACCCGGGACGCTGGCCCGGATGACCAGGCCGGTCACCTCCGTCACGCGTCCCGACTCGCGGCGCGGCGCCGCGCTCTCGAGCCGCGCCAGCGCCTGTCCCAGATCCAGCGTTTCAGCCACGGCGACCTCCGGTGAGCGCGCGCTCGAGCGCGGCGAGCTGCGTTTCGAGCCGGGCGTCGACCCGCCCCTGCGGCGTCTCGATCACGCAGCCGTGACGCCCGACCGCCTCGTCGGCGACCAGCTCCAGCGTCGCGGCCGGAGCGCCGGCGGCGAGCGCCGCGCGGCGCGCCTCGACCGCCGGGAGATCGTGGGGGTGAATCCGGACCCGCACCGTGCCGGCCCCCGGCCGGCAGGCGGCGAGCGCTTCGCTGGCGATCTCGGCCATGGTCTCGGGCGCCAGCGCCACCGCGCGCCCGACGATCTTCTCGGCCATCTTCGCCGCCAGCGCGATCGCCGTCGGGCCCGCCGCCGCGACCAGGCGCGCCGCCTCGCTGTGTGCCGCGGCCAGCGCGACGGCGGCCTCGGCCACGCCGTCGGCCCGTCCGATCTCGAACCCCTCGCGCCGCGCCGCCTCGCGCACCGCGTCCGCTTCCGCGCGAAGCGCCTCGGCCTCGATCTGGGCGCGGGCCAGGAGGGCGGCCGCCTCCGCTCGCGCGTCGAGCAGGGGTTTGGGAACGAGGTGGCCGAAGCTCTTCACGACGCGCCCCACCGTCTAGGCCTCGCCCTGGGCCTCGGCTGCAAAGGCCAGCAGTCGACGTCCGAGCGCCGGTGGAAGCCTCTGCGCGACCGCCTGGACGGCGTCGCCTCCCTCGGGCGCGAGGGCGATGGCCAGGGCCCGGGCGCCCAGGTGCGCCGCCAGATCGCTCGGCCTCTCCGTCGCGACACGCGCCACCAGCCGGCGTGCCGCCTCTCGCCTGTCCGCGGGTCCGGGTTGCGCGGCCGCATCGAGCAGGGTGCGCGCGAGCCGTCCGCCCAGGTTGGCCGCGGCGCGCGCGACCACCACGGGAGGGGCTCCCCGGAGCGAAACCCCGAGCGTCTCGGCACCGCGCCCCTCGATGGCCTCCTCCAGCGCGGCAAACGACAGCGTCATCAGCGGGGCAGCCTCGGGCCCGCTGGGCGCGCCTGGCTCGGCCAGGGGCACCAGGCCAGCAAAGACCCGGCGGCGCAGCTCGGCTGCTCCCGCGGCCGAGATCGCGACACCCTGCGACGAGGCTTCGCCGCGGTCGGTCAGGATCTCCTGGGCGATCCGCCGGACCTCGGCCGGCAGATCCTCCCCCTCGCCGCCGGCGCCTTGCAGCGCCCGGATGACGGCCGACGACTCGGGAACCAGCCGTTCGCGCAGCCAGCCGGGATGGAGGCGCTCGATCCCCGCCGGCACAGGGGCCCGCACCAGCGAGATGAGCGCCGCCAGCGTCGACGCGCGCGCGGCCCGGGGCCCGGCGACCAGGGCCTCCAGCACAGCCTGCCCCTGCCGCCCGGTCGGGCCCGGGAAGCGGGTCGCGAAGGTCTCCGGCGGCATTCGGGCGAGGAGCGCCCCGAGGACGAGCCCCTTTTGCGCGAACGGAAGCGCCGCCACCGCTGGATGCACGGCGGCATCATCGGTTGACCCAAGGCTGGGTTGCAACCCCCGCCGCCCCCCCCCGACTTGCGCCCGGGGCCCGGGCCGAGTACACCTGCGCCCCAAATGACTGCTTCTGCACCACCCGTCCCGACGACCGACGCCGCCCCTTCCACGGAAAAGGCGGTTCGCCGCGACGTCCGCAACATCGCCATCATCGCGCACGTCGATCATGGCAAGACGACGCTGGTCGACGGCTTCTTGCGACAGGCGGGGCAGTTCCGCACCGGCGAGGTCGTCGCCGACTGCGCGATGGACTCGAACGATCTCGAGCGCGAGCGCGGCATCACCATCCTCTCCAAGTTCACCGCCATCACCTGGAAGGGGACGCGCATCAACATCGTCGATACGCCCGGCCACGCCGACTTCGGCGGCGAGGTCGAGCGCGTGCTGAAGATGGTCGACTGCGTCTGCCTGCTGGTCGACGCCTACGAGGGGCCGATGCCGCAGACCCGCTTCGTCACCCGCAAGGCGCTGGCGCTGGGGCTGCGGCCGATTCTGGTGGTGAACAAGATCGATCGCGTCGGCTGCGATCCCGAAGGGGCCGTCGACGCCACCTTCGATCTGTTTTGCGCGCTGGGCGCCACCGACGCGCAGCTCGACTTCCCGATCGTCTACGCCTCCGGCCGCGAGGGCTGGGCGGTCAAGAACCTCACCGATCCGCACGTCGATCTGGGGCCGCTCCTGGATCTGGTGGTCGACTACGTGCCGCCGCCCACCGGCGACGTGAACGGCCCCTTCTGCATGCAGGTGACCACCCTCGACTACGACGACTACCTCGGCTACGTCGCCATCGGGCGGGTCGACTCGGGCCGGATCAAGACCGGCGAGCGCGTCCTCTGCGCGCACCGCAACGGCAGCCGCGAGGAGTTCCGGGTGGCCAAGCTGCTGGGCTACCAGTCGCTCAAGCGCTTCGAGCTGGCCGAGGCCGCCGCCGGCGACATCTGCGCCATCACCGGGATGGCCGACCTGACCGTCGGTGAGACCATCACCGAGATCGCCCGCCCCACCATCTTGCCGCTGCTCGAGATCGAAGAGCCGACGGTGAAGATGCAGTTCATGTCGAACAACGGCCCCTTCGCCGGGCAGGAAGGGAAGTTCGTCACCTCGCGCAACCTGCGCGACCGGCTGTTCAAGGAGGTGAAGTCGAACGTCGCGCTGCGGGTCGAAGAGACCGCCTCTCCCGACACCTTCGACGTCCTCGGCCGCGGCGAGCTGCACCTGTCGGTGCTCATCGAGACGATGCGCCGCGAAGGCTACGAGCTGATGGTTTCGCAGCCGCAGGTCATCTTCAAGACCGGCGACGGCGGCGAGAAGCTGGAGCCGTACGAGGAGGTCGTCATCGACCTCGACGAGGCCTACTCGGGCGCGATCATCGAGGAGCTGGGGCGGCGCGGCGGCCGCATGCAGGAGATGGGGCCGGCGGGCGAGGGGCGGATGCGCCTCGAGTACCTCTGCCCGGCGCGTGGCCTCATCGGCTACCGCTCGCAGTTCCTGACCGACACCCGCGGCACCGGGATCTTGAACCACAACTTCAAGAACTACGGCCCGTTCGCCGGGACGATCCGCTCGCGGCCGAACGGCGTGCTCATCTGCCAGGACAACGGCGAGACCAACACCTACGGGCTCTTCTATCTCCAGGAGCGCGGGCAGCTCTTCCTGGGACCTGGCAACAAGGTCTACGGGGGGCAGATCATCGGCCTGCACGCGCGCGACAACGACCTGGTCGTCAACCCGTCGAAGGCCAAGAAGCTGACCAACATCCGCACCACCGCCGCGGACGAGAAGCTGTTCCTCACCACCCCGCGCGCCTTTTCGCTGGAGGCAGCCCTCGAGTTCATCAACCCCGACGAGCTGGTCGAGGTCACCCCGGTCGCGCTGCGCCTCCGCAAGCGCTTCCTCGATCACAACGAGCGCAAGCGGCTGGAAAAGGCCCGCGAAGCGGGCCTGCAAGGCGACTAAATAGTTGGGAACCCTGGGAGGGCTCCCAATCCCTCCCCCGATGAGGTCGAGCCCGCGGAGCCGTCTGTCCCTCTCGCGATGAGGTCGAGCCCGCGGAGCCGTCTCTCCCTCTCGCGATGAGGTCGAGCCGGCGGAGCCGTCTGTCCCTCACGCGATCCGGCGCAGCGGCGCCGGTCAGCCGCGGCAGCAAAGGACGCCGCCGGCGCGCTCTGACCCGGTCGACGCACAGCCCTGATCCTGCCCGAAGGGGATGTGGGTGTGTTGCGGCCAGACACCGTCGCGGCAGAGACCAAACTGCCCGCAGTCGCGACCGCAGCAGACCGGCTCCGAACACCATCCGCGCGGAAAGCAGCCGTAGCTCGCCTGGGGCCCGGGATCGACGGCGCAGCCGTGCTGTTCCTTGCAGTGAGAGATCGCGGCCGCGAACCGGCCGCCGCCGGCCTGCTCGCAATCGTCGGCGCTGACCTGGCGGAGATCCGCGACCGCCCCGCTGCTCCCGCACACATGCCACCCGGCCGCGCAGACGTCGGCCGCGGCGGCGCACGGGCCGAGCTCGTCGCCGCAGGCCTGTCCTGTGGGCGCCCCCCGGAGGCTCTGGCGCCCGCTCCAGGTTCCCATGCAGCCGGCGATCGCCGGGTAGCGCTGGGTGTCCAGGAACGCTTCACGGTGGCCGTCCGCGCAGCCGATCACGGCCGGATCGCCTGCAGGTCCGTGCTCGAGCACGATCGAGCGGCCGTGCTCGTCGACCACCGTCTCGGGTATTCCACGCACCGGGGGCGGAGGGCCCCCGTAGGGTTGTGCCCCGTAAGGTTGTGAGCCGTAAGGTTGCGGAGGATACGCCGGGGGCGGAGGGCCCGGCGGCCCGGCAACGATCGTGCAAGCGCCGAGCGCGAGGCTCAATCCCCACGCGACCTTGACCCAGAGCGACCATGAGCGACGGTTCATTGGGCGCAGATTAACTCGGACGCGACGGCCCTGCCTGTCGCGCAGCACACAGACGGGTCGGTCCGTTCGCCCAGCCGCTTCTCGGATCCAGGGTTCGCAGAATTGTTGCGGAGGTGACGGAGTTGTTGCTGCGGTACCGACCGCAAAGGGTTTACCCTCAACAGGGATATGCGTATCGCCGCGCTGGACGTGGGGTCCAACTCGTTCCACCTCATCGTCGCCGACGTCGAGACGGGCGGCCGGATTCATGTGCTCGACCGCGCGAAGGAGATGGTGCGGCTGGGCGACTCGACCTTGCACAAGGGGGTCATCGCGCCCGAGGTGTTTCGGCGCGGGCTGGACGCGCTGCGCGCGCTGCGGCGGATCGCCGACCGGCACAAGGTCGACGCGCTGGTGGCGGTGGCGACCAGCGCGGTGCGGGAGGCACAGAACGGCGGCGAGTTCGTGCGTGCGGCCCGCGACGAGTCCGGGATCGACATCCGTGTCATTCGCGGCGACGAGGAGGCGCGCCTCATCTATCTCGGCGCGCGCGGATCTCTCAACCTCGGCAAGCGGCGGGTGGCACTGTTCGATCTGGGGGGCGGGTCCCTGGAGATCATTCTGGCCGACGCGCAGGAGCTCTACTTCACCTCTTCGCTCAAGCTGGGGGTCATCCGCCTCTCGGAGAGTTGCCCCTGCTCCGATCCGCCCACCGCCCGCGAGCGCGCGCATCTCCAAGAGCGCGTGCGGACGATGCTCGATCCGGTGATCTCACGCGTCTGCGCCATGGGGTTCGACGACGTGGCGTTCACGTCCGGGACCGCGCAGGCGTTGGGGGGATTGCTGCGCTCCGAAGGGGGCAACGGCAGCGGAAAATCGACCATCGCGGTCGCCGATCTGGCGGCGCTCGAGCAAAAGCTGGGGACCCTGACGGTGGCGGCGCGGGCCAAGCTCCCCGGTCTCGATGCGCGGCGGGCCGACACGATCTACGCGGGAGCGGTGGTGTTCCGCACCGCGCTCGAGCTGGCGGGCGCCGAGCAGGCGGCGCTCTGCGAGACGGCGCTGCGCGAGGGGATCATCGCCGACTACGTCGCCTCCAACCGCCCCGGGATCCTGCTGGTGGAGGAGTTCCCCGACCTGCGGCGGCGGAGCGTGATGGAGCTGGCGCGTCGCTGCCAGTTCCGCGAGGACCACGGCACGCACGTGGCGCGGCTGGCGCTCTCGATCTTTCACCAGACCCGGCGGTTGCACAAGCTGGCCGACGCCGACGCCGAGCTGCTGGAATTCGCGGCGCTCCTGCACGACATCGGCTTCTACATCTCGCCCCACCGCCACCACCGGCACAGCGAGTACCTGATCAAGAGCCACGCCATGACCGGCTTCTCGCGCTCGGAGGTGGAGATCATCGCGCAAACCGCGCGCTATCACCGCAAGGCCGAGCCGCGCCGCGGGCACGGTTCGATCAAGACGATCTCCAAGGCCGACTCCCGGCGCGTGCGCTACTTGGCCGCGATCTTGCGGGTGGCCGATGCCCTCGACCGCACGCACGCCCGGCTGGTGCGCGCGGTGCGCTGCTCGATCTCCTCGCGCACCGTGGAGGTCCGCGTCGACGCCGACGGTGATCCCGAGCTCGAGCTGTGGGCGGCGCGGCGCAAAGGCGACCTCTTCGAGTCGCTCGCGGGGCGCAAGCTCCGCTTCGCCGTCGACGGGCTCAAGGAGCGCGAAGAGCTCCCGGCGGCCGCCGCCCCGGCGTCCGCCCCGCTGCGGGTGGTCCGCGCCTCGGCCCGCTCGACCGCTTCGGCATCGGGATGAGCGGAGCCGGCGCCCCGCAGCGGCGCCGCGCCAGACGATCTCGACGCCCAGCGCGCCAGACTGGACGAAGACTAGACGCCCAGCGCGCGCAAGCCGAAGTAGAGCGCGGCGGCGATGATCGCCGCCGACTGGATGGTGAAGAGCCAGGCCCAGACGATCCGCAGCGCCACGGCCCAGCGCACGCCGGCCGGCTTGTTCACCCAGCCCACGCCGACGATGCCGCCGGTGATGGTGTGGGTGGTCGACACCGGGACGCCGAGCGCGCTGGCCAGGAAGAGCATGGCGGCCGCACCGGTCTCGGCGCAGAAGCCGCCCGACGGTTTGAGCTTGGTGAGACGCATCCCCATGGTGCGCACGATCCGCCAGCCGCCGGTCAGCGTGCCGAGGCCCATCGCCGACTGGCAGGCGATGATCACCCAGAGCGGCAGCTCCGCATGCGCCCCGATCTTCCCCTTGGCGATCAGCATCGCCATGATGATCCCCATCGTCTTCTGCGCGTCATTCGCGCCGTGCCCCAGGCTGAACAGCGCCGACGACACCAGCTGAAGGCGCCTGAACCAGCGGTCGACGCGCCCCGGCTGCTTGCGGCGGAAGACCCAGGCGACCAGCACCATCATCCCGCCGCCCAGGATCATCCCCAGCACCGGTGAGACGACGATGAAGATGGCGGTCTTGAGCACGCCGCTCTGCTGCACGACCGCGAACCCCCCCTTGCTGATCCCGGCGCCCAGCAGCCCGCCGACCAGCGCGTGCGACGAGCTGGACGGCAGCCCGTACCACCAGGTGATGAGGTTCCAGGCGATCGCCCCGCCGAGCGCGCCCAGGAGGACGGCGTCGGTGATGATCTTCGGGTCGATGATCCCCTTGCCGATGGTGTGCGCCACGTGCAGCGGGAAGACCGTGAAGGCGATGAAGTTGAAGAACCCGGCCCAGACCACCGCCTGACGCGGGGTCAGGACGCGCGTGGAGACGATGGTGGCGATCGAGTTTGCGGCGTCGTGAAACCCGTTGATGTAGTCGAAGGCCAGCGCGATCACGACAATCGCGACGATGATCAGCATGGGGGGTGAGTCAGCTGTTCTCGAGGAGCACGCCCTCGATGATGTTGGCGACGTCCTCACAACGGTCGGTGGCCGACTCCAGGGTCTCGTAGATCTCTTTCCACTTGATGACGGTGATGGGGTCCTTCTCCTCGCGGAAGAGGCGCGCCAGCGCCGCGCGCAGGATCGAGTCGGCCACGTTCTCCAGGCGGTTGATCTCGATGCAGTGCTGCAGGATGGTCTCCGACTTGCTGAGATCGCGGATGCCGGCGACCGCGCTCAGCACGTGCTCGGCGCTCGACACCAGGCAGCGCGCCAGATCGACCGCCTCCTTGGTCATCTGCTTGACGTCGTAGAGCGCCAGCCGATCGGCCGCCGCCTCCACCATGTCCATGATGTCGTCCATCTTGGTGATGAGGCGGTAAATGTCATTCCGATCGATCGGCGTGATGAAGGTCTTGTGGAGGCTCGCCACCACCGCGTGGGTGATCTCGTCGCACTCGTGCTCGATCTGCATGACCCGCTCCGCCCGCTGGTCGAGATCAGTCGGGTTCTCCACCATCTCCAAAAAGGCCCGGCACCCTTCGACCGTCTTCCGTCCTTGTTGCTCGAAGTAGGAAAAAAAGGACGGGTCGTGCGGGAGAAGCCTCATGGCCGCCCGCTATATATCTGAAGCGGCCGGGCGCGGCCAGCCCCGTCGCCCCTCACAGCGACATGGCGAAACGCAACAGGAACTCCTGCTCGAACTTCTCCATGGCCGCCAGCTCCGTGACGGTGATCGAGGTTCCGCTCCAGGCGTTGACGATGTAGTTCGCCGAGAGCCGGACGAAGCGCCCGCGCCAGTAGTTGACGCCGACCGTCCCCGACGTCACCCGGGTGGTGGCGATCCCGGGATCTCCCAGCGCCGGGTTGTCACTGGTCAGATTCTCCTTCAGCACTTCCCCCCGCACCGCCAGCTGCAACCCCTCGGTCAGCCACGGGTGCTGGGAGGCGCCGATCCGCAGCGGCAGCTCCAGCCCCGGCGCGGGGAGCAGCCGGTCGTCCCCCAGCAGCCAGAACCAGAGCTCTCCGTAGCCGCTGATCCCGTCGAGGGTCGCCTCACCGACCGGCGTGGCCAGCCCCAGCGAGGCGTCGTCCTCGGCCAGGTGCTGCCGCTTCCAGACCACCTCACCGCGCAGCCCGAAGCGCTCGCCGATCGGCAGGTTCAGCTCGCCACCGAAGGCGGTGACGGTCCCCTGCTCGTGCAGCTCGAATGACCGGGGCGAGGGCTGGCCGCTCGTCCAGTGCGGCTCGAAGAAGACCACCCCGCCCGGCGTCGCCTGCACCACCGCTTCGGGGCCGAGCACGTGATTGCCGTACCAGAAGGAGCCTCCAATCGACCAGCGTCTCCACCAGCCGTCGCCGAGGGCGAAGGGCGTCGCCACCAGGCGCCCGATGGTGTCCGATTGATTGTCGGCGTTGCGGAACGCGGGCCCTTCTCCGTCGAAGAGGCCTGCCGAATAGTAAAAGCGCCCGTCGCCGACCAGGCCGTGGGCCATCACGCCGACCTCCTTGTTCCGCGGGGCGCCGAACGAGCGCGCCACCATCGCCCGCTCGATGAAGTCGGTGTAAGCGTCGGAGGTGCGGTTCTCCAGCGTGAAGGGGACGTCGAACTGCCCCGCCTGCAAGATCAAGCGATCGCCCAGCCGGTCGCCGAAGGGCGCGAACGCCAGATACTCGTCGGCGGCCGGGAGCGCGCTCGGCGCGACGTCCGTGCCGGCGGGGGGCGAGGGGGCGAAGTCGCCCGAAACGTCGAAGTAGAAGAGTGGGCCGAGCCATCCGCGGAGCTCGACACGCGCCCGGCGAACGAAGGCGCCGCTCTTGGGGGACTGCTCGCGGAAGAAGGCGCTGTCGATCTGCAGCCGTCCCCCGGGGAAGAGGACGATCGCGCCGTCGCGGCTGCGCAGGAACACCCCGTCTGCGAAGTCCCCGATCGGATCCAGCGGCGCCTCGTCGGCGCGCGCCCGGGTGGGGGCGAAGAGCAGCGCCGCGCAGAAACCGACGGTGGCGAGGCGGGCGGCGAACATCGCGGCTTGCGCATTGTAACCGGCCGGCGAGACTGAAGCGTGGTTCCCGATCGAAATGACCCGCCGGAGACCGCCCCACCTGCTGACCTGCGTGCGCTGGCGCGCAAATACCAGCGGCTGGCGGGCTGGCGGGGCCAGCGTGACGGGGGCTCCTCGGCGACGCGCGACGAGCTGCGGGCCCTGGCCGCCGAATTCCCCGGCTGTCTGCGCGAGCTCGACACCCTGGGGCTTGCCGAGCTCGCGCGCCGCGCCCAGGCCTGTGCCGGGGCGGTGAACGGGACGACCTCGGCGGAGCCGTGGATGGCCTGGATCGCCGGCTACCACGACCTGATGCGGCGGGCCTTCGCGGCCCGCGACCGCCGCGCCCGCGGCGAATCCGGGGAGACCGACGACGACTTCGAGCGAGCGGTCCTCGCGCCGCCCGGCGGGAGGATGGGGGTGGTGGTGCTGCGCACGCTGGCCGCGCGCTTTGGCGTACCGGCGGCGACAATCGCCGCTGTGCTCTTCCCGGTGCGCCGCCCCTCGCCCTACGAGGTTTAGGGCGCCTTCGGGCGCGCGTCTTGGTCGCCGGTCTTGGTCGCGCGTCTTGGTCGCGCGTCTTGGTCGATGACGGCCGATCGCACGGGTCGCTGGCGCTATCGCAAGCTCTCCGCCTTCCAGGTCGAGGGGTACGCCGACCACGTCGGCTTCGGCCGGCCGCTCGATCTGGCGCGCGAACGCCAGGCGCTGATCGACGACGCGCCGGAGATGAGCACCCGCCGGTCCGGGCTCTACAAGCGCTACGAGCTGCTGGTGGCGTACCTTCTGGAGCGGCGCGGCCTCTCCGTCGATGAGCTCCTGGCACGGCGGATCCAGCAGCGACAGATCGAGGGCGAGCTGCTGAGCGACACGGGGATCTGAACCGATCAGCGCGTCGGGAGGGGCCGGACCCGCGCCAACGAGGCGGCCAGCGCCTCCGGCTCGTGCACCGGCAGGTCGCAGCGACCGTGCACGCAGACGTAGGCGGTCGGTCGGCCGTCGAGCGCGGGCTTGTCGGCGATCCAGGGCACCAGCGCGCCCAGCGCCGCCACGTCGGTCTCGCACGCGGCCGCGATGGCGCGGTTGGGGACGAACGTGCGGCGCACCACCTCGAGCAACGGCGCGGCGCTGGCGATCGTGGCGTCGCGCGGCCAGACGATGGCGATCTCGCGCGCCTCGTCCGTCGCGTAGTCCACGGCCAGCAGTGTCTCCGTGAGCGCGAGCGGGTTTTCCATGAGCGGCCCCGACAGACTGGCCAGCGCGCGCTCGGCGGTGGTGCGCCAGCGGTCATCCGCGGTGAAGGTGTGGAGACGCAACGCCGACAGCAGCGCGACGGAGGCGCCGGACGGCTCGGCGCCGTCATAGGCCGGCTTCTCACGGGCAATGAGCTTCTCGTGGTCGCCGGCCGTCATGAACCAGCCGCCGGCCGGATCGGCGAAGCGGCGCTCGGTCTCCTCGGCGAGGGCCAGCGCCGTCTCGAGCCAGCGGCGCTCGAAGGTCGCCTCGTAGAGATCGAGCAACCCGGCCGTGAGGAAGGCCTGGTCGTCGAGGAACGCCGCGACGCCGGTCCGTCCCTCCTTCCAGCTCCGCACCAACCGCCCGTCCGGACGCATCCGGTCGAGCACGAAGCTGGCCGCGCGCGCGGCCGCAGCGACGTAACGCGGCTCATCGAGCACGCGGCCGGCGACGGCCAAGCCGGAGATCGCCAGGCCGTTCCAGGCGGCCAGGATCTTCTCGTCCCGCAGGGGCGGTGGCCGCCTGGCGCGGACGGCGTAGAGGGCGGCCCGGGCCTCGGCCAGCGCAGCCCACTCGTCTTCGTCGGGGCGCGCGACGTGCAGGATGTTCTCCCCTTCGAAGTTGCCGCCCGCGGTGACGCCGTAGTGCGCGACGAAGCGGGCGGCGTCGGCGCCCGGTCCGATGACCCTCTCGAGCTCCTGCTTCGACCAGACGAAGAACTTCCCTTCCGCCGAGACGCCGTCTGCGCCCTCCGAGTCGGCGTCGGTCGCCGAATAGAATCCACCGTCGGGCGCGGTCATCTCGCGCGCCAGATAGTCGAGCGTCTCGCGGGCGACGCGCGCGAAGTCGCCGCGCCCGGTGGCCTGGAACGCCTCGGCGTACGCCACGACCAGGAGGCCGTTGTCGTAGAGCATCTTCTCGAAGTGCGGCACCAGCCAGGCGGCATCGGTCGAGTAGCGATGAAATCCGCCGGCCAGCTGATCGTACATGCCGCCGCCGGCCATCTTCTCCAGGGTGAACGTCGCCATCCGGAGCGCGTCGGCGTCGCCCGTCCGTCGATGCTCGCGGAGCAGAAGGCGAATCGGGAGATTGGACGGGAACTTGGGCGCGCGCCGCAGACCGCCGTTGGCCTCGTCGAAGACGCGCTTGTAGGCGCCGACCGTCTGGCCGATCAGGCCAGCGCCGGGGGTCTCCACAGCGCTGCCGGACGTCGCACCGGGCGCCGGCTCCATCTGCGCGCGCACCGCCCGCACCAGCGCCTCCGCCGCGCGTCCGACGCGCTCCCCGTCGCTGACGTACGTCTGGTAGATGTCGCCGAGCAGCTCCAGGAACCCGTGGCGGGCGCCGCGCGCCCCCTCGCGCGGCGGAAAATAAGTCCCACCGAAGAACGGCTCTCGAGCGGGGGTCAGCCAGACGCTCATCGGCCAGCCGCCCGACTGGTTCAGCGCCTGCACGGCGGCCATGTAGATCGCGTCGACGTCGGGGCGCTCCTCGCGGTCGACCTTGATGCAGACGTAGTGGCCGTTCATGAAGGCGGCGATCTCTTCGTCCTCGAACGACTCCGCCTCCATCACGTGGCACCAGTGGCAGGTGGCGTACCCGATGGAGAGAAAGACCGGCCGTCCGAGCCGGCGCGCCTTGTCGAAGGCCTCGTCGCCCCAGGCCATCCAGTCGACCGGGTTGTGCGCGTGCTGCAGCAGGTAGGGGCTCGATTCGAGGATCAGCCGGTTGGTGTACTTCGGCGCGTCGGCGCCCAGCAGGTGGTGCGTGCGCGGGCGGTAGCCGCCCGGCGCAGCCTGGTGCCGGCGGAGAGCGGCGCCCAGCTCCGCCGCCAGCTCGGGGGAGTAGGCAGGCGCTTGGGGTGGCGCAGCGATGGTGGGCACGACCCGAAGCTAACACCGTCCCGGCCGGGACGAAGCCCGCTTCCTCGATCGCCGGCGTGTCGATCCTTCGAACGGTCTCGCCGTCGCCACTTTCGCGATCATCTCGCACGATCATCGCCCGGAGGGGACCCATGACGACGCGGGAGATCGGCAAGAGGTCGGCCTCTTCACCGTCGAGAACGGCAAGATCACGCGCGAGGCGTTCTTCTACTCCCTGGAAGGTTGAACTGGCGGCGGGCCGCTACCGCTCGAACATCTGATCGACCGGCACCACGCGGACCGCGTCCTTGTTGAGCGGCACCGGGAACTTCTCGATGATCTTGTCCTCGGCCAGCACCTCGGGCGGGGTGCCGGCCGTGTCGTAGGTGATCGGCGTCGGTGCGTCGCTGAGCAGCTTGTCGGCCAGCGCCTGCCCGTGATCGGCGACGATGGCGATGGCCAGCCCGTTCAGCGACAGGTGCTTGCGGACCGCCTTGTCGACCTCGGCCTTGGTCATCTTGGGGAGGCGCGCCTGCAGCTCCTTCACCAGATCCTTGCCGGTGAGGACGGCGTCGATGGCGAAGCCGAGCCGGCGCGACACGTCCTGCGCCCAGAGGTTGGCGTAGTTGGTCAGGAAGGTCTTGGTGGCGTCGAAGCCCGACTGGGGGATGCCGTCGCGGATCAGCTTGTCGGTCTCGTAGAGGGCGGCGCGCAGCGCGAACAGGCTGTTCTGCGGCGGGACCGGGCGCAGCCAGATCTCGAAGTGCTGCTGGCGGCGGGGAATGTTGGGGAGCGGGAAGGTGGTCCATCCGTCCTGGATGAAGCTCTCGATGTAGGCGTAATCGCCGTAGTTGAGGCCGCGGTTTCCGCGCAGGTGATTCATCAGCACGCCATTGAAGGTGCGGTGTTCGCCCAGGTACGACCGCGCCACGGTGAGCGGGTAGAAATCGGCGTCCTTGCGGGTCACATCGAGGGTGTGGCCGATCGAGATGGCGTTGGCGCGCGCGTCCTTCTGCACGACCAGGAGCTGATTGTCCTTGAGCGCCGGCGCAGGGGGCAGCTTGGGGAGCGGCGGCGCCTTGGCGGGAAGCGCGGAGAACCGCTTGGCGAACGCCTCGGCGAAGCCGGCCGGGTATCCGCCAGCGAGGCCGACCACCAGCCGGCTGCGCGCGTAGTGCGACGCGTAGAACTTCTTCACGTCGTCGAGCGTGATGGCAGTGAGGCCGGCGACCGTCCCCGACGTGGGGCGCCCGTACGGGTGCCCCTGGTAGAGCACCGTGGCCAGCGCCTGCTTGCCCAGCTCCTCGTCGGCGTTCCCGCGCAACGTCTTGGTCAGGTAGTCGAGCGCGTCTTCCTTGTTGCGCGCGAAGTCGTCGTCGGCGAACCGGGGGGTCAGCACCTGCCCGGCCAGGAGATCGGCGAACTTCGCCAGGTTGTCGCGGTGGACCGTCCCTTCGAACACCACCGATTCCTTGTCGCTGTAGACCCTGATCTCGGCGGCCAGGGGATAGAGCGCGTCGAGCAGCTCGGAGTAGGTGTGGGCCTTGCTGCCGCCGCGCCCGAGCATGTCGGCGGTGAGCGACGCCACCCCCTCCTTGCCGGCGGGATCGTCGACCGAGCCGATCTGGAAGACCAGGCGTATCGCGCAGAGCGGGCTCTGCGGCGAGGGGATGAAGACGGTGCGGATCCCCGCGACGCTGGTGGGCGTCCTGGGTGTCGTCTTGGTCGGAGTCTTGGTCGTTGTGGTCTTGGTCATGGGATTGTCGGGTGCGGCGACGGCGTGGGCGGCGAACAGCAGAGTGGGGAGGACGATGGCGAATTTCATTTGCCGGCCTTGAGCGAGACGACGGTGCGGTTCGCCGGCTGGAAGTAGGCGGCGGCCACCCGCTTGACGTCGGCGCTGGTCACCTTGTCGTAGAGCGCGAAGTAGGCGTTGATCGAGGCGAGCTCGCCGGTCAGCGCGATGAACGACGAGGCGGTGTAGGCCGTCTTGTCGGCCGTCGAGAGCTGGCCGGCGAAGGCGTACTTGACGTGCGAGAGGACGTCCCGGAGCGTGGCGTCGTCGACCCCGTCCTTCGCGATGCGCGCCATCTCGTCGTGGATCGACGTCTCGACGTAGCCGAGGTCGGCGGGCTTCTTGATGCGCGCGAACACGGTGAACAGGTTGGGATCGACGTGGGCGTCGTTCGAGCCCGACATCGACTCGACCTTCTGCTCCTTGATCACCAGCTTCTTGTAAAGCGGCGCTCGCTCGGCGAACAGCAGCTCGGCCAGCACGTCCAGCGTCGGCAGGTCGACGTTCGTGGTCGAGAAGCCGGGCGTGTGGTACCCCTCGACCAGCATCGGCAGCGTCGGCCCCGGCCAGACGAGCTCGGCGCGCTGCTCCTTCTTCTGGGGCGGCTCCACCGGGATGGCCGGGTGCGGGTTGCCCGCCTTCCAGCCGCCGTAGCTCGCCTCGACCAGCTTGAAGACCTCCTCGGGATCGGCGTCGCCGACCACCAGGAGGACCACGTTCTCGGGGCGATAGAACCGGTCGAAGAACTGCCGCGAGTAGGCCATCTCGTTGGGCATGTTCTCGATGTCCTTGAGAAAGCCCATCGTGGTGTGCTTGTAGGTGTGCGTGGTGAAGGCGTGGTCGTAGAGCGTCTCGACCATCTTCTCCATCGGGTTGGAGGCGTTCTTGTTGTATTCGCCGAGGACGGCGCGCGCCTCCTTCTGGAAGTCGGCCTGCTGGTAGGTGAGGTGCTGGAAGCGATCGCTCTCGATCTCCACGATCTTGGGGAGCGCCTGCTTGCCCGCCAGGATGTGATAGACGGTCAGATCGTCGGAGGTGAAGGCGTTGGAGTCGGCGCCCATCTGCTTGATGACGCCGTTGTAGGCGTCGAGCGTGTACTTCTCGGTGCCGTGGAACATCATGTGCTCGAAGAAGTGGGCGAACCCCGACTTGCCCGCCTCGACCTCGTTGCGGCTGCCGGTGCGCACCACCGAGTAGTAGGCGACCAGGCCTGGCGAGTCGAAGCCGACGACGTAGACGCGCAGGCCGTTGGGGAGCGTCTTTTCCTTCACCGGAAACGGGAACGCCACGCCGGCGCCGGAGGTGGCGCCAGGAGGCGGGGTGGCGGGCGCGGCCGATGCCGAAGAGGGGCGGCCGAGCGCCGCCAGGAGCGGCAGGGCGAGCGCGCCGGCCAAAAGCACGGGCGTGAGCGCGGGGGTCAGGAGCATGCGCATGCGGTCTCCGGGTGGGTTGCGACGTAGGATAGTGCCGGCAGATGAAAACAGAATCGCCCCACCGCCACAACCGATACTCCGTGACGGGGAGATTGCTCCTCGACGGGCGATTGGTGCCGGGCGCCCTGGTGGTCGACGGGGATCGGATCGTGGAAGTCCGAACCGACGGGGTGGGAGAGCTGCCGGGCCCGCGCCTCGACGCCGAGATCGTGTCTCCCGGGCTCATCGACCTGCAATGCAACGGCGGGTTCGGTTTCGAGGTCGGGGGTGACGCCGGGGCGCTGGGCGCCCTCGCGGCCCGCCTGCCGTCGACGGGGGTGACGACCTTCTTGCCGACGGTGGTCAGCGCGCGGGCGGCGGACTACCGGGCCTTCGCCGCCGCGCTGGCCGCGATGGAGCTCGGGGAGGCGGGCGCCCCGCCGCGCGCCCAGGCTGCCGGGCTGCATCTGGAGGGGCCGCTGCTGGCGGCGGCGCGCGCGGGGGCGCACGATCGCGCGGCCATCGCGGCCGCCGACGACACGCTCGATGAGGTCCTCGACGAGCTGCTGGCCTCGCGGGCCCTGCGCCTGATGACGCTGGCGCCGGAGCGCCCCGGGGCGCTTTTGCGCCTTCGGCGCCTCGTCGACGCCGATGTGGTGGTCAGCCTCGGTCACACCGACGCCACGTACGACGAGATGCTCGACGGAACCGATGCGGGTGCGACCTTGGCCACGCACCTCTTCAACGCCATGTCGCCCTTTCACCACCGCGCGCCCGGCGCGGTCGGCGCGGCGCTGATCGACGAGCGGCTGACCGTCGGCCTGATCGCCGACGGGGTGCACGCCCACCCGGCGGCGCTGAACCTGGTGCTGCGCGCCAAAGGCGCCGAGGGGATCGTTCTGGTCACCGACGCGGTCGCGGCGGCCGGCGCGCCAACCGGGACCTACGGCCTCGGCGGCGCGCCGATCCTCTCCGATGGCGAGAGCGCGCGGCGGCCCGATGGAACCCTGGCCGGCTCGACGCTGACCATGGATCGCGCCGTACGCGGGATGGTCGCGCTCGGCGGCGCCCGCCCCGAGCAGGCGCTGACGATGGCGACCGCCGTCCCCGCCGCGCGCCTCGGCTTCGCCGATCGCGGCCGCCTGGCCGTCGGCCGGCGCGCCGACCTGGCCCTCTGGTCCGAAGAGCTGAAGCTGCTCTTCACGGTGATCGGCGGCCTGTCGGCGTTCGCTTCAGATCCCCTCTCCCCGCGGGAGCGGGGAGAGGGCTAGGGAGAGGGGCCCGCGGTCCGCCCTTTAGTGAACCCGGCAGGTGTACGGCAGCGCGCCCAAGATCTCCGCCTCGCGCTGCCCGAGCACCTCCAGGCGCTCCGCGTACAACTCGGCCGTGACCAGCGGCCGCGCCAGCTCCAGGAAGATCTCGGCGTGGCGCTCCTCGGCGTCGCCGAGCGCGGTGTAAAAATCAGCCAGCGCTGGCTCACCGCTGGCGGCGAACCCGCGCGCCAACAGGCCCAGCCGCTCATGCGACCGCGCCTCGATGAACGCCGCGACCAGCAGCGCATCGAGCAGCCGCTCGGGCTCCCGCCCCCGCACCTCCTCCATCAGCCCGCGCGCATACAGATTGGGAAAATCGCCGCGCGGCGTCCACCCCCGCCGCCCCAGCAAGGCCGCCACCTGCACGACGTGGCTGGTCTCCTCGTGCGCCAGCCGCGACAGCTGCGCGACCGAGGCACCCCGGTGCGGGTAGCGCCGCACCAGCGACAACGCGTTCTCCGCCGCCTTCCGCTCGCAGTGGAGGTGATCCGACAGCAGCGCCCGCAGATCGGCCGCGCTCGCCGAGAACCAGCGGGGATGCGTGCAGGAACGAAGGATCGTCGCCATCGATCGAAGGTGGGAAACCGGGAGCCTATCAGAGCATCGTGAGCAGCGCGGCGATGGCAGCGCCGAGCGTGTAGAGCGATTCGCCGGCGATGAGGCCGCCGCCGATCAGCGACGGGGTGCTCATGTCCTCGGGCAGGGCGTCGCCGTGCTCCTCGGGCGTGGCCACCGGCGGGCGGCGCGGGGAGAGCAGCGACGTCAGCAAGCTGCCGGCCGCGAACCAGGCGGCGGTCGAGATCTCCAGGAACCCGCCCGTCGACGAGGCGTAGGGGCTCGACAGCAGGACCGCGTCGACCAGCCAGCCGACGACCGCGCCGGCGCCGCCCGAGGCCACGAAGCGTCCATAGGCCCCCCAGCGCTTCATGAGCTTTCGCAGCACCTCGGTCCCGAAGCCGATCCCGAAGCCGAGCCAGAGCGCGGTCACCTGGTACGGCTTCAGATGCCCCATGCCCCGGATGGCGCCCACGAACTTGAATGTCATCGCCGACTGCCAGCCGCCCACGCGCGCCTCGGGGTGGGTGAAGGTGTCGACGCGCAGGATCGGATAGGCGGTCATGAAGAGCTGCGCCATCAGCACGCAGAGGACCGAGCCGACGACGATTCCCACGGCCTGGTAGCGAAACTGGATCGCCCGGTCGGAGCCGAGCCGCCAGCCGGTCGAGCGATCCTGCTGCATGTCGACGCCGACGGTGGTGGAGACGAGCAGGATGCTGGCCGCCATCATGGCCACGATCGGCGAGCGGAGGCCGAGCGCGGACATCATCAGGACCGAGACGACGAAGGCGCTGGAGATGGGGTTCCAGTCCGAGATGCCGGTGGAGATGCCGTTCACGAACACGAAGAGAAAGACCAGCGCCAGCGCGAACAGCACGTAGCCGACCGGCTGCCCCAGGAGCAGGGTCGCCACCAGCACCAGCGCCGCGCCCCAGACGATCACCCAGGCCAGGAGGCGCCCGCTGCTGAGGCCGCCCGATTGCACCGGCGCACGCGGAGCGCCTCGCCGGGCCCGCAGGCGGCGCGCTGCCTCGCGCCCGATGACGGCCAGGTCGACCACCGCCGCGCCCATGATCATCGCCAGGCCGACCAGAAAGCCGATCTTGCGGAACGGATCGTGCGGGCCGAGGTACCCGGCGGCGCGCAGGCGCGGCACCAGCAGCTCGCCCAGGCCGCCCATCACCAGCGCGGGGACGCCGATGCGCGAGCCGACAATCAGGCCGGCGCCGACGGTCGAGGCGGAGATGCCGATCCGCTCCAGCCAGGCGACCCGCGACACCAGCGCCGCGATGGCGATGCCGGCGCCGGTGCCGCCGCCCAGCTTGCCGATCGAACGGCGCAGGAGCCGCCTGTCCGTCAGGGCGCGCAGGATGTTGGCCACCGCGTGCCCCGAGGGAAACTCGAGCTGCAGGCGGTCGACCAGGACCGGCGTGTAGAGCATGCCGACGCCGATCCCGAACATGCCGATGCAACCGAAGTAGAGCCCCAGCTTCCAGCCGGCCGGCAGCGGCATCCCCAGCCAGACCATCGCCTGGATGAGGACGCACATGCCGGCCAGGTCGGCGACCGAGGCCGCCATGGTCTGGATGTAGTTGGCGCCGTGCTTGCCCTCGGCGCCGTAGCCGTAGGTCACGACGCTTCCCAGGATGCCGGCCAGCACCTGGGCGCCGACCGAGAACCCCAGGCTGAAGGTCATGTACGCGGCGGTGACCCCGCCGAGCGGGCCGAGGATGAACAGCGCCACCGCGCCGAGCAGCAGGTGATAGCGGAGGCTCCCCGGTGCGGGCAAGAACCGCTGCAAGGACCGATGCGGCAAGCGACGCGCCCCGGGACGACCGTCCGATTCGGTCATGGGGTGGGGGTCGGGGCGCGGCGCGCGCGGCCGATGGCGATGGCGCGTTTCACGTAATCGATCAGCGCCACGATCCCCAGCCCGAACGCCAGGCAGATGGGGAGGGTCGCGGGGAGACCGGCCACCAGCGCGCCGATCGCCAGGAACTGCGCGATGGTCGCCGCCTTGCCGAGCACGCTGGCGCGGAAGTCGTAGCGCAGCCAGCGTCGCAAGGTGGGAATGGCCCGGTAGACGATCGACATCGGGAGCTGGATGAGCTCGCGGGCGACGATCAGCGCCAGCATCGCGAGCGGGACGCCGCGCTCGAAGTGCAGGGCCGCCAGCACCGCGCCCACGAACAGCTTGTCGCAGATCGGATCGAGCCAGGAACCGGCGCCTGCCAGCGCGGTGCCGCGCCGGCGTGCCAGCGTCCCGTCGAGCACGTCGGTCGCCGCCGCCGCGCCCATCACCCCGAGCGCGGCGGCGGCGCGCCCCGGCGTCGGTCCGAGCACCATCCAGAACAGCCAGCCGAGCGGCAAGCGCGCCAGGCTCAGCAGGTTCGGCAGCGTGAAGAAGGGGATGGGGACAGCTTCCGGCATCCGGTCCCTCGAAGCGTAACACTGCGGCAGGACCGGTGAGGGCACCCGGGCGTCCGACGTTCATCGATCAATGAAAGAGCTGGTCCGCCTGGTGGTGTTGCAGTCCGCCATCGACGGTGCCGCCGGCCGGGATGACGACCTCGTCGAAGACCTCGCCGTCACCGCAGGCGATGTTTTCGTTCCCCATCGACCGTGGACCGCAGATCGCCTCGATCCGCAGCTCCGTCGGGCGCACCGAAACCTTGAGGAAGCCGTAGTGGATCGCGCGAACGGCGGTGAACGCGGGCGGCTTGCAGACGTCCCACAGGCAGGGGCCCGTCGCGTGCTCGGGTGCGCCGCCGCCCGTTCCCGCGGTGATGTGCACGACGTGCGCCTGCGGGTTCGTTCGCTCGTAAACGTGGCTGTGCCCGTTCAGGTTCAAGACGTATTTCGGAAACCGTTTGCCGAAGCCGTCGAGGATCGCACGCAGCTGCAGATCGCTGCCGTGGTGGCCCGACGAGTAGGCGGGGCGGTGGCCGGCGGTGATCACGAACTTGATGAGTGGGCTCGCCTCGGCTTCGACGAAGAGGGGCTCGGCCCGCTTGGCCCAGTCGACCCAGGTGTCGTGCGTGTAGGGCTCGGGATAGATGATGAAGCGGACCGACCCGAAGTCGAACCAGTACCAGTCCTTGCCGCAGCAGCCGAGGGTCGGGGCGCCGGGTGAGGCCGCGGCGTGCGGAAGCGCGAACCGTCCCTTGTAGTTGCGCAGATCGTCGCGCTGAGGATCGCTCCATTCGTGGTTGCCCCAGGCCGGCATGTAGGCCGCCCGTTGCGACCAGACCATGACGTCCTCGAAGTGACGATCGACGGCCGACTGATTCTTGAGGTCTGCGTAGGAGAGATCGCCGAGCGCCAGCACGAACCAGGGCTCGGTGAGGCTCATGTCGCGGTGGACGCCGGCCGCGGCGGGCTGGCCACCCGAGTCGCCCATGTCACCCACCGCGGCGAAGGTGAAATCCGAGGCGCCCGGCGCCGGCGGCGCGTGAAACGAATGCCCTTGTGGGTTGAATGGGTGGCCCACCTCGAACTCGTACTCGAGGCCGGGGACCAGCTGATCGGCGACCGCCTCCTGGAACGGGCCGCGCATGGAGGTGGGGGTGGGGCTGGCCGGGTGCGCGTCCACCGTGCGCGGCGGGAGACCCTTGGCCCAGTAGCGCACGGTCGTTCCGTCGCCGCGCCAGTCGAAGGTGACGGCGTCGGCGGCCGTGTAGGTGAAGTGAACCTCGTGTGGCTCCTGCGTCGTCGGCAGCGCCACCGGCATCGGCATCGACGCGTCGAAGCGCCCCAGGAGCTCGGCCGCCCCCCCACGGCATCCGCTGGCGGCCGCCAGCACGATGAGCGCCAGCGCGCGCGCTATCCGCACTGGCCTCGCTGACGCAAAAAATGATCGGCCAGGACCAGCGCCAGCATCGCCTCGACGATGGGGACCGCGCGCGGCAGCACGCAGGGATCGTGGCGGCCGCGCGCCTTGATCGTCGTGTCGTGGCCATTCTCGTCGACGGTCTCTTGCTCGCGCAGGATGGTGGCGGTCGGCTTGAACGCCACCCGGATGACGATCTCCTCGCCGTTGGAGATGCCACCCTGGACGCCGCCCGACCGATTCGTCCGCGTCCGCACCTTGCCGGCGCCATTGTAAAACGGATCGTTGTGCTGGCTGCCGGTGAGGCGCGTGCCCGCGAAACCGCTGCCGATCTCGAACCCCTTGGCGGCCGGCAGCGACAGCATGGCCTTGGCCAGATCGGCGTCCAGCTTGTCGAACACCGGTTCGCCCAGTCCGGGTGGAACGCCGCGCGCGACCGCCTCGACGACTCCCCCCAGCGAGTCGCCCGCTTTTCGTGCGGTCTCAATCAGCGCGATCATCTTGGTCGCCGTCGCTCCGTCGGGGCAGCGGACGATGTTGGACTCGACCGCCTCCCGCGTCACGCTGGTCGTGTCGACCTCGACCTCCAGGTCCTGCACGCGCTGCACCCAGGCGACGATGTCGACGGCGCCCGCGGCGGCGAGCGCCTTCCTGGCCAGCACGCCGGCCGCCACCCGCCCGATCGTCTCGCGGGCGCTGGCCCGGCCGCCCCCCTCCCAGGCGCGGAGGCCGAACTTCGCCTGATAGGTGTAGTCGGCGTGCGAGGGGCGAAATTTGGTCCGCATCTCGTCATAGTCCCCGGAGCGCTGGTCGGAGTTGCGGACCAGCAGCGAGATTGGCGTCCCCAGGGTGACGCCGTCGCGCACGCCCGAGAGGATCTCGACCGTGTCGGACTCCCGCCGCTGCGTGGTGATGGCGCTCTGTCCCGGGCGCCGGCGGTCGAGCTCGACCTGGATCTCTTCGACGGTGATGGGCAGTCGGGGCGGGCAGCCATCGATCACCACGCCGACGGCAGGGCCATGCGACTCCCCGAAGGTCGTCACCCGAAACATCGTTCCGAAGCTGTTGCCGCTCATCGCAGTCTCGGCAGGTGGGTGATCATGCCACGAGGGGTCGATTCACCCGCCAGCATGAACAGGCGGCCGTTTCCCTCCTCGATCTGCAGGTAGCGATCGCCCGCCGCGCGGTAGCGCCAGACCTGCAGCGCGCCCGCGGCGTGATCGGGGACCAGGCCGTCGATCTCGATCACCGCCCGCGCCGCCAGCCGCTGCACGTAGCTGAGCTGGTGGTAGTCGATGCTGTCGGGCGGCGGCATCGCCAGGTCGAGATCGTGGACCTCGTGCAGCACCAGCAGGCGCTCAGCGGGCGGGCCGGCTTCATCGGCGGGAAATTCGACCCAGGCCGTCGTCTCGCCGTCGACGGAGCGGGCCATCACCGACCGCTTTCCCGCCAGGAGATATCCGACCGTCCCTTCAACCACGTAATCTCGACCAGAGAAGCTCAGCACGTCGCGGATATGGATGGGCACGGGGGGCGGGCTCCTTGACAGGTCGAAGGTCGGGCGATTATACGGGCCAGCGGCACACCGTGAAGCTGGAAGTCATCCGCGTCATCGACGACGACGGAAAGGTCGTCCACCCGGAGCGCGAGCCGGCGCTGACCGGCGAGGACCTGCGCCGTCTTTTCAGGACGATGCTGCTCGTTCGCCTGCTCGACGAGCGCATGCTGCTGCTGCAGCGGCAGGGGAGGATGGGGTTTTACCTGACCTCGCTGGGCGAGGAGGCGACGCACATCGGCGCCGCGCACGCCCTGCGCCTGGGCGACTGGCTCTACCCCGCTTACCGCGAGATCGGGGCGGCGCTCTACCGCGGCTACCCGCTCAACACCTTCATGTGCCAGCTCTACGGCAACGCCGACGATCCGGTGAAGGGGCGCCAGATGCCGGTGCACCACTCGGTGCGGCGGCTGAACTTCGTCTCGGTCAGCTCACCGGTCGGCTCGCACATCCCGCACGCGGTGGGGACCGCCTGGGCGGCCAAGCTGCAGAAGACGGAGGACGTCGCGCTCGCCTTCTTCGGCGACGGCGCCACCTCGACACCCACGTTCCATGTCAGCGCCACCTTCGCCGCGCTCTACAAGGTGCCGGCCATCCTGTTTTGCCGCAACAACGGCTGGGCCATCTCCGTGCCGTCCTCGACGCAGAGCGCGACGCCTTCCTTCGCCCAGAAGGCCATCGCCTACGGGATGCGAGGCGTTCTGGTCGACGGCAACGATCTGCTGGCGGTGATTCACGTGGTGGCCGAGGCGGCGGCGCGCGCCCGGCGCGGCGAGGGGCCCACCTTGATCGAGGCCCGCACCTATCGCAGGGGCGCCCACAGCACCTCCGACGATCCGTCCGTCTATCGCGATCCCGCGGAGCCCAAGGCCTGGGAGCGCCGGGATCCCATTGATCGCATTCGCAGCTACGCGAGCGCGCGGGGGGAGCTGGACGCGGCGTTCGAAGCCAAGGCGCGGGAGGAGATCAACGCCGAGATCCGGGCCGCGCTCGCCCACGCCGAGGGGCGCCCGGGCAAGCCGCCCCTCGCCAGCCTGGTGGAGGACGTCTACGCCGAGCCGACCCCTCGCCTGCGCGAGCAGCTGGCCGGGCTGGAGGCGGAGATCGCCAAGCACGGGGCCAAGCGCCCGCCGCACGGCTGAGATTCCCCGGGGGCGCACCGGTCCGCGGACCACCGGTATAGAAAAGTCGGGGATATGCCGATAGCTGGGCGACATGTCACTCCATGTCCGCGCAGCGATGCGGAGCAAGCCGCGCGCGGTCTTCGTTGCAACGATCGGCCTCGGGCTCTGGACGGCTTCGGCCGCGCGGGCCCAGGCGCTGGCCCCTGCGGACCAGCAGCTCGTCCTTGCCGGTGCAGGCGCGGTGAAGATTCTGGTCCGAGGGACGGGGTGGGTCAGCGTCGGCCAACCGGCGCTGGCGGCCGCGGGCCTCAGCGCCGCTGCGGATCCGGCGTCCCTGCAGCTGTTCGCCGACGGGGTCGAGCAGGCCCTGACGGTGACGGGCAACGGCGACAACCAGTTCACCGCCGACGAGGCCATCGAGTTTTACGGCGTGGGCCGTGACACGGCCTGGACGGATGTCCGCACCTACTGGTTGCTGGTCGGTTCAGCTGGCGCGCGGGTCACCGTTCAAGCGGCGCCACCGGCGGGGGCGCCCGGCAGCGCGAGCTATCCGCACACCGAGGCGGTCGTCGGCCGGAGCATCTACGTGGCGGCCGTCCGGAACGGGGATGCCAGCAACTTCTTCGGCGCCGCGGTCTCGACCACACCGGTCACGATCACCGTGCCTGCTCCCAACCCGGATCCTTCGGCGGCGGTCCCCCCGGTCCTCAGCGTCGGCCTGCAGGGCGTGACCGCCACGGCGCACGCCGTGGACGTGACGCTGAACGGCCTGGCGCTGGGCACCTGCACCCTGCAGGGGGTGGCGGACACGACCTGCTCCTACCCGGCCACCGGCCTCCTCGCCGGAGCCAACAGCGTCACGCTGGCGGCCCATGATCCAACCGACTACACGGTCACCGAGACCATCTCGGTCAGCTATTCTCATCTCTACGCTGCCGACGGCGACAGCTTGGCCTTCACGGCGCAGGGCGGGTCGCGGGTCGACATCGGCGGCTTCACCGAGGGCGACGTCCGGGTCATCGACGTCACGGACCCGACCAGGCCCATCCAGCTGGTCACCTCCGTCAGCGGCATGGGCAGCGCCGGCGCTTTCCACGCCGTGGTCGACGTTCCGGCCGGTGCGTCGTCCCGGGCGCTCTACGCCTTCACCGGCCCGAACGTCCTGGCCCCGGTCGCGGTGCAAGCCGACGCGCCCTCACACTGGTCCACCCCGCAAGACGGAGAGCTGCTGATCCTTTCGCACGCTTCATTCCTGAGCGCGCTCGGGCCGTTGGTGGCCCGCCGCCAGGCGGAGGGCTGGCGGGTGCAACTGGTCGATCTGGCCGACGTCTATGACGAGCGGGGATTCGGCGACAAGAGCACCGATGCGGTCCGCGACTTCATCCAGGCGGCGCGCGCGACCTGGCCGGTTCCGCCCCGCTTCGTCCTGCTGGTCGGCGATGCCACGTTCGACCCGCGCAACTTCCTGGGCCTCGGAGACTTCGACTTTGCGCCGACGCCCCTCATCGACACCGCCAGCATGGAGACGGCGTCCGACGATTGGTTCGTGGACCCGAATCTGGACGGCATCCCGGAGCTGGCCATCGGGCGATGGCCGGTGCGCACCGCCGATCAGGCGGCGGCGGTGGTGGCCAAGACCCTGGGCTACGCGGGGCTCGCGGACCTCGGCCGGGGTGGTCTGTTCGTCAGCGACGAGGACGATCCCACCGACCCGACTCTGGACTTCACCGCTGCCAGCGCCCAGGCGGCGGCGCAGGTCTCCGGCCAGATGTCCGCCGAGCTGTTCCGGCGTGCGGATCCCGGGGCGACCGAAGCGGCGTTGGTCGACAAGCTCAACGCCGGCCCGTTCCTGGTGAACTACCTCGGGCATGGCTCGGTGGAGGTGTGGGACGACCTGCTGGACGACACCGCGGCCGGAGGGTTGAGCAACGGACATCCGTCGGTCTACGTCGTCATGAACTGCCTCAACGGATTCTTTCACGACCTCTACACGACCAGTCTGGCCGAAACACTGTTGGAGGCGCCGGGAGGTGCCGTCGCGGTGTGGGCCTCCTCCACTTTGGCCGATTTCACTCAACAACCGACGCTTGACCAGGAGTT
The DNA here is from genome assembly GCA_963847705.1 of uncultured Pseudomonadota bacterium. Classification (GTDB taxonomy): domain Bacteria; phylum Myxococcota_A; class Polyangia; order Fen-1088; family Fen-1088; genus JADGRB01. Next base: position 96,303 of record CAWKBC010000047.1, read on the forward strand.
CCTGATGGGAATTGGACGCGAGTCTCTCGGCGAGGCGGCCGTGGCCGCCAAGGGCGCCATCACCGACCTGGATGCGCGCCGGACCTGGCTGCTGTTCGGCGATCCCACGCTGCTGGGATCACCCTCCTCCCCCGCGGCGCCGGACGCGGGCTCGGTGGACGCGGCACCGCCGCACGACGCTGGTCGGCCCGACGCCGCCCAGACCACGGCGGACGGTGGGATGTCCGCTGCGGGCGGCCAGGATGCGGCGGGCGCCGGCGGTGGCAGCGGCGCGGCCGGCCGACCGGCCGACGCCGATGCGGCGGCCGACGCCTCCCACGCTCCGGCGGGCGGTGGCGGATGTGACTGTGCGGTGGGCGACGGCGCCGCCGGCTCGGCCGGGTCGGCCGCGATGACGTTGCTGGGCCTGTGGGCGGCTGGCGCGCGCCGCCGCCGCGGCCATGGGCGTTCGCAAGGGAGGCGGCCTGGCCGGTGGTCCCGGCGGTGGTCGCAGCGGGCTTTGGCCGCGCTGGTGCTGGCGCTCGGCGTGACGGCCGGTGCGCAGGCCCAGGCGGCCTACGGCTTCCGCATGGACCTCACGCTCGACCGCACGCGCGTCGGCAACACCGGCGCACCCCCCACGTTGTCGAACTATCCGCTGCTGCTCGACATCACCAGCGCGAACCTGAGGACCGCGGTGAACGGCGGGCACGTGCAGAACGCCAACGGCTACGACATCACCTTCGTCGGCACCGACACCACCACCTGCGGCGGCGCCTCGTCCTGCACGTTCAACTACGAGATCGAATCCTACTCGGCCAGCACCGGGCGCGTGATCGCCTGGGTCGAGATCCCGGGGCTGAAGACCATCTCGTCCACCTCGAACCAGATCATCACCGTCGAGTACGGCGACGCCACGATCTCGTCGCCGACCCAGAACGTGAACGGCACCTGGGAGACGAACTTCAAGGCCGTCTGGCACATGAGCCAGTCGAGCAGCCCGGCCAGCGATTCGACCTCGACCGGCGCCAGCGCCTCGTTCAATGGTTCGCCCACGCCCGCCACCGCCGCGGGATTGATCGGGTCCGCCCTCAGCACCAGCGGCACCACCGGGGCTGGATACCTCGATTACCGCTCGGCGACGTTCACCTGGGCTTCGACGGACACGTTCACTTACGAAGGGTGGTTCGAGACCAGCGACTCGTTTGGCCCTCTCTTCTCTCAGCGTGACAACGGCGCGGGCAATCCGGACATCGACATCACCATCGGGTACAACGGGGCCACCACCAGCGCGGGGACGATGTCCGTGCTGGTCCGCGACGATGGGAGCACGACCTACGCCCAGGTGAACGGCGCCACGGCCCTCAATGACGGCAACTGGCACCACTTCGCCGTCACCCGCACCGGGGGCACCGTTCAGGTCTACGTGGACGGCGCTTCGATTGGGTCGTCGACTGACGCGGGCGCCAGCGGCAGCATCACCACCGACGCCTCGGGCGATTACCAGAACATCGGGCGGGAGGGGTACTGGGTCCAGACCGGCTATGGCAACGCCGACGAGCAATATCTGGCGGGGACCTTCGACGAATTCCGCATCTCGAACACGCTGCGCTCAGACGACTGGATCGTCACCGACTACAACACGATGAAGTCTCCTTCGTCGACCTACACCCTGGGCGGCGAGGTGCCGACCAGTTGCGGCGATGGCACCAAGGTCGCCGGCGAGGCTTGCGACGACGGCAACATCGTCAGCGGCGACGGCTGCAGCGGCACGTGCACGATCGAGGCCGGTTACACCTGCGTGGGGACGATGCCCAGCGTCTGCTCCACCACCTGCGGCGACGGGATCGTGGCCGGCAGCGAACAGTGCGACGACGGCGGCACGGTCAGCGGCGACGGCTGCAGCAGCACCTGCACCGTCGAGAGCGGGTATCACTGCAGCGGCACGCCCAGCGTCTGCACCGCCGCCTCCGAGTTCAGCTACTACAAGACCATCAGCGTCGATCGAACCAAGGTGGGAACGGCGTCCGGTCCCACGACCTTGAGCAACTATCCGTTCCTGTTCAGCGTGACCGACAGCAGCCTGATGACCGTGGCGAACGGCGGCCGGGTGCAGAGCGCCAATGGCTACGACATCATCTTTCGCGGGATCGACGCCACCACCTGCGGCGGAACCACCGCCTGCACCTTCTCGCACGAGGTTGAACAGTACAACGGGAGCACCGGCCAGCTCATCGCCTGGGTGAACATCCCCGTCCTCAACACACAGACCAACAGCTCCAACACGTCGTTCGAGATCCTGTTCGGAAACGCCGGCATCACGACCAGCACCGAGCGGGTCCCCTACACCTGGGACTCGAACTTCTCCGGGATCTGGCACCTCGGCCAGGATCCCACCGGGACGGCGCCGCAGATGACGGACTCGACGTCGAACGCCAACAACGGAACGTCCGCCAGCGCCACCCGGACCACCGGTGAGATCGGCTCGGGGGTGGCCACGGACGGAGCGACCAGCTACGTCTCGTTCAATTCTGGGTCGTCGCTCAACGTCGGCAGCGGAAACAGCTTCACCTACTCGGCGTGGGTCAAGACCACCGACGCCACCGGTGCCATCTTCTCGCTGCGGTCGAGCACCAACAGCAACCCGGTCCTCGACATCATGGTGGGCATGGACGGAGCCTCGACCAACGCGAGCCACCTGATGACCCTGGCGCGCGATGACAGCGGCAGTGGGCTGGGCGACGCCGTCGAGACCTCGGCGCCCCTCAGCGACGGCAACTGGCACCTGGTGAACGTCACCCGCAGCGGCACCACCCTGAACATCTACGACAACACCACCTTGGCCGGAACGGCCACCATCACCGCGTCGTCGATCTCGAGCGACCTGCGCGACCTCGGGACCGAGGGGCGCTGGGTGCAGGACAGCTACACCAGCGGTCCGAACGAATACCTGGCCGCCACGTTCGACGAGCTTCGCGCCTCGACCACCGCGCGCTCGCTCGACTGGATCACCACCGACTACAACAACCAGTCGTCGCCCTCGACCTTCATCAGCTACACGCTGGGGTCGGCCGGCGAGGTGACGACCGACTCGCACACGGAAGCCGCCATCGTTTCTCTGCAGGCGACCGACAACTGCCCGGGGACCCTGATCGCCTGGCGGACCGGGTACGAGATCGACGCCCTCGGCTTCAACGTCTACCGGGAGCTGGGCGGCCAGCGCGTGCGCCTGAACGCCAGCCTCCTGCCCGCCCAGGGGATCACGGGCGGCGGCGGGTTCTCCTATCAGTTCACCGATGCGGCGTCGGCCAATCCGTCGCGCACCTACTGGGTCGAGGAGGTGCGGTTCAGCCTGGACAGTGATTGGTACGGGCCGGTCGGGCCCATTGCCGGCCCGGCCTGCGGGACCGGGACCGTCGTCCCAACCGGCCCGACCTATGGCAGCAGCAGCAGCCCCACGCCGGTGGTCGCCGCCTCGCCGCCGGCGGAAGCCGGGACGGCGGGTGGTTGCACCGTCGGGGGCCGCACCCCCACCTCCTGGCTGGCGTTCCTGGCCGCCGCGGTCTTCCTGCTGGGCGCGGGCCTGCGGCGGCCGCGCGCCGCCGCCGCCCGGCAGACCCGGCGCTCGCAAAGAGAGAATTGACAAAAAGCGCACGGCCGCTCGACAATCACGCTCGTCCGTCTGGGGGGAGGCGGCTTTAGCGAAAGGCTATCTCCCTTGGCGCAAAGAAAGAAAACCGGGCGCTCCGATGGCGCCGGCACCGTCGGCGACGAGATCGGATCGATCGTTCACGATCTCCGCAACGTCTTCTCGGCCATCCGTGGATTCGCCACGGTCGTCGGCGAGGAGCTGCGCCCGGGCGATCCGTCGCGGGACGACATCGAACAGATCCTGAAGGCGGTGGATCGCGGCGTCACCGTGTCGCACCGGCTCTCGGCGTTGCGCCCGCGCGACAGCGTGACACCGAAGCCGATCGAGGCCTTGCCGGCGCCGGTCGACGTCAATCTGGATTTCGAGCAGTCGGACTCCTGGGCGCTGCAGCAGCCGAAGCGGTCGGCCAGCGTGCTGGTGGTCGAGGACGACGATCTGTTGCGACCGATGATCGTGCGCGTGCTGCGCCGGAATGGCTACGCCACGCTGGAGGCGTCCAACATCACCGAGGCCGAGGAGCAGGCCCTCGCGCACGGCAAGGCGGTCGACCTCTTGCTGCTGGACGTCGGGTTGCCGGGGGCGAGCGGGCCCGAGATCGCCGAGCGTCTCAAGCAGCAGTGCCCCACGGTGAAGGTGCTGTTCATCAGCGGCTTCGGCCGAAAGGCGCTGGCGGAGCGCGGCGTCCGACCCGGCCCAGGCCTCCTCGAAAAGCCCTTCGCCCCGCTCACCTTGCTCGAGCGCATCGAAGCCATCCTGGCCCCCGGAAGCTCGTAGCAGAGGCTCTCCCATCAAGATCGTCCGAGGGCCAGGCAGAGAGCGGCGCGAGCGGTGGCGAGGTCGTACTGGGCGCCGACCTCCTGCGCGCCGGCCAGCTCCGCGGCCAGCTCCGCGTCGCTCAGCTCGATGATGCTTCCGACGCCGGCGGCGTAGCGTCCGTCGGCCATCCGCAGCCGCGCCTGGGCGCCCTTCAGCGCCTCCCCCGAGGCGACCAGGGCCTCCAGCGAGGCGCGCACCCCGAGCACGGCCTGCTCGACCGCCACCCAGACCTGCTGCACGAGCGCGTCGTGCTGGGCGTGCAGGCCGTCGAGCGTGGCGTTGGCCTCGTGCACGAGCCCGTGGGTGAGGAGGCCCTGAAACACCTCCCAGGTGAGCTGGACACCGCCGAAGATGTTCCAGGCCATCCCGCCGTAGGGCACCACCTGCCCGAAGTTGTCGAGGACGTGCGACTTTTCGAACGACTGCCCTGCGGTCTCGGCGCCCGCCACCGCGCTCAGGGTCGGCCAGTAGCTGTCACGCGTGGCCTTCACGGTCAGCTCCTGCGCGTGGATCTGCGCCTCCATCGCGGCGAGGTCGGGGCGCGCCCGGATCGCCTCTTCGATGAGCGCTCCGACTCCGCTCGCCTCGCCCGGCTGCGGCTGCAGCGTCGCGTCGGCGACATCGTAGTCGGTGTCACCGGTGGTGCCCATCGCCTGGTTCAGCTCGGCGCGCGCCACCGCATAGCTGTTCTCCGAGCGGATCACCTGGACGCGTGCGTTGGCCTCGTCGGCCACCGCCTGCGCCAGATCGATGTCGGGCCGCGTGCCTGCGTGGACGAAGCCACGAATCTGCTCGAGGTGGCGCTGCCGGTTGCCGAGCGTCTGGCGCGCCACCGCCACCAGCGCCTTCTGGGCGTCGGCGCGGAAGTACGCCGTCCGCACGTCGGCGATCGCCTGCAGCCGCATCGCCCGCGCGGTGTCACCGAGCGCGACCGCCCGGGCCTTGGCCGCCCGCCAGCGGTTGGGCGCCTGGCCGAAGTCCCACAGCAGTTGATTGATCGAGGCCTGACCGTCGTACCAGTTGAAAGAGTCGAAGGTGTTGCCGTAGTTGTTGGTGTGCCCCGGCTTCTGCGGACGGTTGCCGGTGGTCCGCTCGTAGAGCCCCTCGAGCTTCACCTGCGGCAAGAGCGGCGCCCGCGCCTCCTCGTTGCGCGCCAGGCCGGCCGCCACGTTGGCGTCGGCCAGGTGAATGTCGGGCCGCTGGGCGGCGGCGGCGCGCTCGGCCTCCTCCAGCGTGACGGTGCGGGCGGTGAGCGCCAGCAGCAGGGTGGCGGCCGGGATCATCATTCGTACCGCAGCGCCATGATCGGATCGAGGCGCGAGGCCTTGCGCGCCGGGTAGAGGCCAAAGCCGATGCCGACCGCGGCCGAAAAGCCCACCGCCAGCGCGATCACCTCGGGACGGATCAACATCGGCCAGCCGAAGCGGACCGCCAGCCTCTCCGCGGCGACCAGGCCCAGCGTCACGCCGAGGAGGCCCCCCGCCAGCGACAGCGCCAGCGCCTCGGCCAGGAACTGCAGCAGGATGTGGCGGCGCTTGGCCCCCACCGCCACCCGCACGCCGATCTCGCGGGTCCGCTCGGTGACGCTGACCAGCATGATGTTCATGATCCCGATCCCGCCCACCAGCAACGACACCGCCGCGATGCTGGCCAGCAGCATGGTGAGCGCCTGGGTGCTCTCCTCCTTGCGCGAGGCGGTCTCGGTCAGGTTCTTGATCGAGAAGTCGTCCTCGCCGCCCAGCGCGATCCCGTGGCGATCGCGCAAGAGCGCCGCCACCTTGTCGGCGATCTCGGTCGTCTGATCGTCCGAGTCGACCTCGATCATGATCGTGCCGGGGATGAACTTCTGCAGACCGCCCTGGATCTTGGCCAGGAAGGTGGTCACGGGGACGAAGACCACGTCGTCGTAGTCGCCGCCGCCGGCCGACTGCCCCTTGCGCTCGGCGACGCCGGCCACCTGGAAGGGGACGTTCTGGATGCGCACGATCTGTCCGGTCGGATCGGAGTTGGCCCCGAAGAGGCGCTCGGCGACCGTCTGACCGAGGACCACCACCTTGGCGCCCGAGTCGGCCTGCTCGGGTGTCAGGCCGGGGCCAAGGCGCATCGGCCAGTTGCGGATCTCGAAGAACTCCGGCGTCGTGCCGTCGATGACGGTCAACCAGTTGCGATCTTCGGCGACGACTTGCCCGGTGGTGTGGACCCGCGGCGCCACGAACTTCACGTCGGCGACGTCGGTCTTGATGGCGCGCAGATCGTCCCAGGTCAGCGTGGGGAGCGTGCCGGCCCCGGCCTTGGCGCCGCCGGCGGTCTTGGCGCCCGAGGAGACGATGAGGACGTTGGTCCCCATCGAGGCGAAGGCCTGCTCGACGCGCGCGCGCGCCCCTTCGCCGATGGCCACCATGGCGATGACGGCCGCCACCCCGATGATGATGCCGAGCGCGGTGAGGAACGAGCGCAGCTTGTTGCGCAGGAGCGCCCGCCCCGCCACCCGGACGACGTCTCCGGCGCGCATCTGGCTGACCGTCACGGCGCCACCGCCCGGGGGTGCGCCGCGGCGCGGACCGCCAGGTCCGCCTCGGTCCGGCGGTCGTCTTCAATGCGGCTGTCGCGTTCGATGAGCCCGTCGCGCACGACGATGACCCGGCGCGCGTGGGCGGCGATGTCGGGCTCGTGGGTGACGAGGACGATGGTCATCCCCTCCTCGCCCAGCTGCTGCAGCAGCGCCATCATCTCCAGGCTGGCGTGCGAGTCGAGGTTGCCGGTCGGCTCGTCGGCCAGGATGAGGCGCGGCCGGTTGACCAGCGCGCGCGCGATCGCCACCCGCTGCTGCTGCCCGCCCGACAGCTGGCTCGGGTGATGGTGGAGCCGCTCACCGAGGCCGACCCGCTCCAGCGCCTCCTTGGCCCGGGCCCGCCGCAGCGCCGGGCGCAGGCCGGTGTAGACCAGCGGCAGCTCGACGTTCTCCAGCGCCGTGGTGCGCGCCAGCAGGTTGAAGCTCTGGAACACGAAGCCGAGGGTCTGGCTGCGCACCTCGGCCAGCGCGTCGGCGTCGAGGCGCGACACCTCCGCGCCGTCGAGGAAATACTCGCCGGTCGAGGGGCGGTCGAGGCAGCCAAGGACGTTCATCAGCGTCGACTTGCCCGAGCCCGAGGCCCCCATGATGGCGGCGAACTCACCCACGCCGATCTGCAGGCTCACGCCCCGCAGCGCGTGCACGTCGAAGTCCCCCATCCGGTAGGTCTTGGTCACGCCGGTGATCGCGACGAGCGCCGACGCGTCGGCGTCGTCCATCAGAAGAGCCCGCCCTTGGTCTTGGCCCTGGCCTCGGCGCGCTCGTTCTTGTCGAGCGCGTCGGTGACGATGACATCCCCTTCGGCCAGCTCGCCGCCCTTCACCTCGACGTTGCTCCCGTCGGCCACGCCCACCTCGATCGGCACCGCGACCAGCCGTTCCTCGCGCACCGCCCAGACCGTGCGGTGCGGACCGGGACCCTCCGCTGCGTCGTTGCCCGCCTGTGCCTTGCCATTCGCGCCCGCGCCGGCCAGCGGGTGCTCCTTGGCTTTCTCCTTCTTGTGCTTCTTGGCAGGCGCGGCCAGGCCCGACTCGGCCAGCAGCTCAGGTGGCGGCAGGAAGCGCAGCGCCGCGCTGGGAATGCGCAGCACCCCTTTGTGCGCGGCGTAGACGAAGGTGACGTTGGCGGTCATCCCCGGCTTCAGCCGGTGGTCGGGGTTGTCGACGTCGATGACGGCGTCGTAGGTCACCACGTTCTGCAGGGTCTGCGGCGCGTCGCGGATCTGCCGGATGACGCCCTTCCATCGCTCGTCGGGGTAGGCGTCGACCACGAAGGTGGCCGGCATCTCGGGCGCCAGGCGCCCGACGTCGGCCTCGCTGACCGCCGCGTGCACCTGCATCTTCCCGAGATCCTCGGCGATCGTGTAGAGCGTCGGCGCCTGCAGCGAGGCCGCGACCGTCTGCCCGACGTCGACGTTGCGCGAGATGACCACGCCGTTGATCGGCGAGATGACCGTGGTGTAGCCCAGGTTCACCGTCGCCTGGTGGAGGTTGGCGCGCGCCTGCTCCAGATCGCCGCGCGCCGTATCGACCGCCGCGGCCGACGAGGCGGCTTGCAGCTCGGCGGAGTCGAAGTCGGCGGCGGCGATCAGGTTCTTCGATTTCAGCTCCTGCGCGCGGGCCAGCTGCTTCTTGGCGTTGTCGGCCTTGGTGATCGATTCGTGCAGGGCCCCGGCGGCGGCGTCGCGGTTGGCGCGTGCCTGCTCCGCTGCGGCTTGAAAGAGCTGCGGGTCGAGCCGGGCGATCACCTGCCCGCGCGTCACCCGCTGGCCGAAGTCGGCGTAGAGATTGGTGATGCGCCCCGAGACCTGGCTGCCGACCTGCACGGTGACCAGCGCCGACAGCGCACCGGTCGCGGTGACGCGCCCGACGACGTCGCCGCGCTCGACGCGCGACTTCTCCAGATGAAAGGCCGATCGGTGCGCGCTGAAGCGGGCTCCGAACGCCACCCACCCCCCGCCCGCGCAGACCACCGCCAGGAGGCCCACCAACACTCCCACCCGCCGACTCATGTGACGACGACCACCACCCCAAGCTAAAGCCGGACGGTCGTCGGTAAAGGGGCGGGATGCCCCTGCGGCCTACGGCTCAGCTGGCGGTGGCGGCGGTGACGTCGGCGATGATCTGGCGCAGACGGCCCTCCATGAGCGCCTTGATCTCGGCGAGGCGCTCCGGACCGTCGGCCTCGAAGCGCATGACCAGCACCGGGCCGGTGTTCGAGGCGCGCACCAGGCCCCAGCCGACGTTCTTGCCGGAGGGCTTGCCGGAAGGCTGGCCGTCTCGTGTTCGTTCCTGCGCTCCCGGTTCCTGGAAGAGGACGCGCACGCCGTCCACATCGACGATCGAATAGCGTTCGCGGAACCAGGCCACGGCGCGCCGCACGACCTCGAACTTGATGTCGTCGGGGCAGGGCATCCGGATCTCGGGGGTGTTGTGCAAAACCGGGAGCGTGTCGTAGAGCTCCGCCAGCGTCTGCTTGGAATGGCTGAGCAGCTCGACCAGGCGCATCCCGGCGTAGACCGCGTCGTCGAACCCGAACCAGCGATCGGCGAAGAACATGTGCCCCGACATCTCCCCCGCCAGCGCGGCCTTCTCCTCCTTCATCTTGGCCTTGATGAGCGAGTGGCCGACCTTCCACATGATGGCCCGGCCGCCCAGGCGCCCGATCTCGTCGAACAGCGCCTGGCTGCACTTCACCTCGCTGACGAAGGTGGCGCCCGGCTGTCGGGTCAGGATCTCCCGCCCGAACAGCATGACCAGCTGATCGCCCCAGAGAATTCGCCCCTGACCGTCGACCGCGCCGACCCGATCGGCGTCGCCGTCGAGCGCGATCCCCACCTCCGCGCCCGTCGCCTTCACGCGCGCGATGAGATCGGCCAGGTTCTCGGGGACGGTGGGATCGGGATGGTGGTTGGGGAACCGCCCGTCGGGGTCGCAGTAGAGCTCGCCGGTCTCGACCCCCAGCTTCTTGAGGATCGGGATCAGGGCCGGCCCGCCGGTGCCGTTGCCGCCGTCGACCACCACCTTGATGGGCCGCGGGCCCAGCTTGATGTTGTCGGCGATGTACGCCACGTAGTCGCGGAGGATGTCGTGCTCGGTGGCGCGTCCGGGGGCGACGTCGGTTCGAAACGCGCGCTTCTCGATCTTCTGGCGCAGCTTCTGGATCTCGCCACCGTAGATGGTGCTCTTGCCGCAGACGATCTTGAAGCCGTTGTCCTCGGAGGGGTTGTGGCTGGCGGTGATCATCACGCCGCCGTCGGCGCCCAGGTGAAAGACCGAGAAGTAGAGGCCGGGCGAGTGGACCACGCCGACGTCGACGACGTCGATCCCGGCGGCCAGCAGCTCGCGCTTGAAGGTGGCGTGGATGCGGGGCGAGGAGATCCGGCAGTCGCGCCCCAGCGTCACCCGGCGGGCGCCCGCTTCGGCGAAGTAGGCGCCGGTCGCCCGACCGAGGTCGGCCACGAAGTCGTCGGGAAAGTCGCTCTCGGCGACCCCACGGATGTCGTATTCGCGAAAGACTCTGGGGTTCATCGGCATGATTTTGCGCTGTTCCTACAACAGGATGTTGCTACAAGAGATCGTGGCGGCCGGCCTGCTTGGCCGCCTCCACGATCTTTCGGACGTCCTGGGCCTTGTCCTTGGGGACCACCAGCAGCGCGTCGCGGGTGGCGATCACCACCAGGTCGTGCACGCCCACGACGCCGACGAAAGGGGCGCCCTCCTCGGCGACCACGATGCAGCCGTCGCCGTCGATCAGCGTGGCGCCGCCGAGCACGACATTGCCGCGCGCGTCGACCGGGCGCACCGCGGGCAGCGCGGCCCAGCTCCCCACGTCGTTCCAGCCGAAGGCGCCCGGCACCACGCGCAGCCCGCTGGCCTTCTCCATGATGCCGTTGTCGATGGAGATCGACGGCACGCCGCCATAGCCGGCCGCGATCAGCCCGGCCGCAGCCTTCGCATCCTTGGCCGCCACGGCGGCGTCCAGCAGGGCCGCCAGCGCGGGCAGGTGCCGGCGGGTCTCCTCGAACATCCGGCCGGCGGTCAGGAAGAACATCCCCGAGTTCCAGAGGTGCTCGCCCGAGGCGAGGTAGCGCTCCGCCGTCGGCAGATCGGGCTTCTCGACGAACCCGGCGACGTCGTGGACGGGATCGGCACCGGCGCGCTCCAGCTTCGCGCCCGTGCGGATGTAGCCGAAGCCGGTCTCGGCGTGCGTGGGGCGAACGCCGATGGTGGTGATCGTGTCGCGCGCCTCCCTGAGCGCGACGCGCACCAGCCGATCGAAGGCCGGCTCATCACCGATGAACGGATCGGCCGGGAAGACGGCGATCACCGCCTCTGGCCCGGCGCGCCGCGCAGCTTCCACGGCGCCGAGACCGACCGCGGGCGCCGTGTTGCGCGCGACCGGCTCGGCGATGATGTTCTCGGGCGGAAGATCCGGGATCGCGGAGCGCACCGCCGCCTCCTGATCGGCCGCGGTGACGATCAGGGTCCGCTCGAGCCCGACCAGCGCGTGCGCCCGCCGAACCGCGGCGGCCAGCAACGACTCGGGGCCGCCCAGCGCCAGCAGCTGTTTGGGACGCGCGCGCCGGCTGGAGGGCCAGAGGCGCGTTCCCGATCCGCCACCCAGGATGACGGCGAAGGCCACCGCGGACGCCGGGGACGATGTCAACGCGGCGTCCGACGTTGGCGACGTCTTCGACGGAGGTTCCTTGGTCATGGGTGGCGCACTTTAACAGACGGCGGCGGTCGGTACCTCCGTGATACGCTGGTCCGGTGCGGGCGGGCGAGGAAACGCTGAGGCACTCCATCGCGGCGGCCACCGACCCGCGGACGCGGGCCCGACTGCGTGTCGATCTGGCCGAGCTCTTGCGAGCGAGAGACGCGGCGGCAGCACGCGCCGAGCTCGATCACGCCCTGCGCGAAGGGGGCCCGAGCGGGGCGCTCACCGCCGCGGCGCTCAGCTTCGCGCGCGCGCTCCCGCCGACCGAGCGGCTGGCCTGGCTGGCAGGCCTGGCCAAAGGAGATGGCAAGGCCGACGGCAAGACGGACGGCAAGACCGAGGGCAAGGCCGAGGGCAAGACGGACAACCAGACGGCTGGCAAGGCGGACGGCAGGACGCCCTCGCCGGTCCTGATCTCTGCGCTCGCCGAAGCGCAACTCGGCGCTGATCTCCCCCGAGACGCCGCGCTCACCTGGCTGGGGCTGGCGCGCGACGAGCGCGTGGCGCTGCACCACCGGCGCGCGGCCGCGCGCAAGGCGGCGCAGCTCAGCGACCGGCTGGCGCCGCCCGAGGCGCGCGCCGCCGAGGCCGTGTCGGCGGAGCTCTCGGTGGCGAAGGCGCGGCGCGGTCCCCGCTCGTCGCCGCGTGAGGTTCCCGACGGATCGGGCGAGACGAAGAGCGGCGTGGTGGCCTCCAAGCCTGCGGCGCCCGCCAGGCCGAATGGGTGGTCCCCCCGCGCCAAGCGTGCGCGCCCCGCCCCGACGCCACTTTGGGACCGGGCGATGGCCGATGCGCGGGCGGGTCAGGCCAGCCGGTCGCGGCGCCTCGGCGAGGAGGCGTTGCGCGCTGCCGGTCCGGGACCGGAGCTCAACGCGCGGGTCGCCGCCCTCGACACCGCGTTGCGAGAAGGGGGATTCGTCAAGGAGGCGCTCCGCCTGCGCCGGACGCACCTCGAGGCGCTCGACGGACTGAAGGCTCGCCCGGCGCTGCTGGCGCTGGCGAAGGAGGCGGAGGCGGCCGGCCTCGGCGCCCTGGCGACCGAGTGGCGCGCTGACGCCGGCGTGGTTCCTGTGGTGGTGGCCGCGGTTCCTGCGGACGCCGCCTCCCCGGAGGCGCACTACCTGGCGGCGCAGCGCCGCCTGGCGCGCGACGGCAAAGGTGAGGGGAAGGCCGACGTCCCGGCCGTGCTCGCGCACCTCGAAAAGGCGCTGGCCGGGCATCCCGGAGCGGACGCGGCGCTGGCGCTCGCCGAGACGCTGGCGGCGCGGGTGGCCGGCAGCGAGGCCGATCTCGGGAACCGCCGGCTCGACCTCTTGCGGGCGGCGCACGCCGCGGAGCTCGCACCGGCGCGGCGCGGGCGCCTCGGCCGTCGCCTGGCGGAGACGCTCGAGGCGCGCGGCGACGCCCTGGGCGCGGTGGCGGTGCTGGAAAGCGCGCTGGCCGAAGCGACCTCGGGTGCCTGGATGGAGCCGGGTGCGATCCGGCGCAGCTCGTCGCCGGGGTCCTCGCGTCTCGATGATGGAGAGCGCGTGCGCGCCGAACGGGTCCGGCTGCTGCGCTCGCTCGGCCGCAGCCGCGAGCTGTCGGCGGCGCTGGAGAAGGACGCCGGCGCGTTGCAGGGGGAGGCGCGGTTGGCCGTGCTGGCCGAGCACGCCACGCTGCTCGAGGGGGCGGGCGAAGCCGAGAAGGCGCTCGACGTTCGTCTGATGGCGCTGGCGGAGTTTCCCGGTGCGCCGACGGTGCTCGACGATGCGCGCCGGCGGCTGGACGCGACCGGGCGCGCGGGGGAATCGCTGGCGCTGGCGATCGCGGCGCTCGATCACACCACCGAGACGACCGATCTTGCGCGCCGGCGTCAGCTGCTGCGCGACGTGGCCAGCCTGACCGAGAAGGCCGCCGGCGTCGATCGGACGGGCGCCGCCGAGGCCTGGCTGGCGGTGCTGGAGGTCGATCCGTCCGACGCGCAAGCGGCGGCTGCCGCCGAGAGGTTTCTGGTGGCGACCGGTGATTGGGAGCGTTGCGCCGAGCTGCTCGCCTGGTTGGCGGCGCGCGCCCCCACGTTGCCGCTGGAGGCGCCGGAGAGCGGTGCCTCCAGCCGGACCGCTCTCCTCTGGCGGCTGGCGGAGCTGCGGCGTGCGCGCCTCGGGCAGATTGACGAGGCGCTTCGGCTCTACGTCGAGCTGGCGGCCGCATCGAAGTCGACGCTGCCTCCGCTGGCAGATCCGCCAGCGCTGGCGGCGTTCGTGCGGCGCGAGCCGCTTCTGGCCGTCGAGACGGCGCGGGCGGCGGTGGCGCCGACGGCGGCCGAGCGCTCGCGCGCGCTGCTCGATCGCGCGCGCGCCTTCGCGGAGCGCGGCCGGCGGGAGGACGCCGAGCGCGACGCGCTGGCGGCGATCGACTTCGATCCGCACAACATGGAGGCGCTGGCGGCGCTGGAGAAGTTCTTCGAGGAGCCGCCGCGCGCGCGTCTGCTGGTCGACGAGCTGGGGCGGCGAGCCGCCAAGCTCGAGCCATCGGCGGCGGCGCCCCTCTTTTTCGGCCGGGGCCGAGCCGCGGCGCGGGCGGGGGACAACGGCACCGCGCGCGAGGCCTACCGGCGTGCGATGTCGCTCGATCCGACGCTGGCGGAGCCGATCGCGGCGCTCGGCGCGCTGGCCTCGAAGGAGGGCGACTGGTCCGAGGTCGCCAAGCTCCTCGAGAGTGAGGTGGGGCTGACCACGTCATCGGCGCGCAAGGGCGCCCTCTTGCTGGAGCTGGCGGTGGTGCAGGGCGATCGGCTGGCTGCGCCGGCCCGCGCGGTCGCGCTGCTGGACGAGGCCGCCCGACACCTGCGCGACGAGCCACGGGTGCTGGATCTGCGGGGCCGATTCAACCTCGCCGCCGGAAACTGGCAGGCGGCGGCGGAGGCGCTCGATCAGCTGGCCGCCCGCAGCGCCGCGATCCCCGACGCGGCCGAGCGTTACTTCGCCGTCGGCGCCGCGGCCGAAGCGGCCGGCGAGGTCGATCGCGCGCTGACCCTCTACTCGCGGTCCTATTCGCGCGACGGCGCCTACCGCCCGACGTTGGAGCGGCTCTCGGCGATCTGTTTTCAGCGCGGGCAGTGGGACAACGCCTGGAAGGCGACCGAGGCGCTCCTCGATCGGCACGGCGCCTCGATCGAACCGGCGCAGCGCGCGACGTTGCTGGTCCGCTCGGCGCTGGCCGATCTGCATGTGGGGCAACGGGTCTCCGCGGTGGCCAAGCTGGGCGAGATCGTGACCCGGGGACCGTCCTACGCGCCGGAGGCCGGCATCCGGGACGTCGCGGAGAGCTGGGCGGGGATGCACCTCGAGCCGCGGCTGCTGGTCACGCTGGAGGCACGGCGCCACGAGCGGATTCTTCGCCGTGCGCGGGAGGCCTTCGCGCTCACCGACGGCGGTGCGGACGCCGCGCGCCGTCAGGCGCTGGAGATTCTCGGCGCGCTGGCGATGGTGGACGGTCGCTGGGAGGAGGCGTTCAGCGCCCTCGAGGCGCTGGGGGCGGACGCGACGTTCGAGCCGCAACGACGCGCGGAGTTTCTCGTCGCGGCCGGGGACGTCATGTTGCGTCATTATGGCGATCGTGACGTGGCGGAGCCTTTCTACGAGCGTGCCAGGGCGCTCTGGCCGGGCCACGCACGTTTCGGGAATCCCCCGGAACATGTTTCCTAACACCCACTTGGTCGATTGAAACGGTTGTGCTACAAAGCGACGTCGGGTCGGCAACTTTACGTTTTCATCGAAAAAAGTCCCCCAGAAAGGACCGTTCGCAATGCTCAAGAAAGTACGAAATCTCTTAGTGGTCGCGCTGCTCTCTGGAGGTCTAGCGTTGCTGACCACCAGCGGTTGCAGCAGCGACAGCACCGGTGCTGGTGGCGCAGGCGGCGGTGGCGCTGGCGGCAAAGCGGCGACTGGCGGCACGGCAGGCGGCGCGGCTGGCGCGGCTGGCGGTGCAGCAGGCGGCGCGGCTGGCGCAGCAGGCGGCGCGGCTGGCGGTGCGACAGGCGGCCATGCTGGCGCGGCCGGTGGTGCAGCAGGCGGCGCGGCTGGTGCGGCTGGCGGTGCAGCAGGCGGCACGGCTGGTGCAGCCGGTGGCGCAGCAGGCGGCGCGGCTGGTGCGGCTGGCGGTGCAGCAGGCGGCGCGGCTGGTGCAGCCGGTGGCGCAGCAGGCGGCGCGGCTGGCGGTGCAGCAGGCGGCACGGCTGGCGCGGCTGGCAGCTCGTAGTTCCAGCGCTCTACAATCGCATCAAACAACGCCCGCTTCGGATCTCCGAAGCGGGCGTTGTCATTTCCGGCCGCTGACAGCGGCGCCGACGATCGTCACCGCGAAGACGCGGTCCTTGAAGTAGGTGTCGATCGCCTCCTTGGTGAAGAAGAAGACGTCCTGCATCTGGTCGCCACGGCCGGAGAGTCGCTTCCACTGCGCCAGCGGTCCGAGCTCGATGAGCGGCGCGAAGAAGAACTCCCGTGCGCTCCGAAACAGGATCTCCCAGCGCGCCGTGGTGACCTCGATCTTCTTGAGCCCCGCCTCCGCCAGCCAGCGGGCCAGGATCTCGCCGTCGGGGAGCGCCGCGACGTAACGATCGACCGCCCCCAGGCTCTCCAGTTTCCCGTTCTCGCGCAGGACGTCCCGGAACAGATCGAGGAACTCGGACCAGGTGCCGCGCAGCGGGGCCGAAAGCGCGAGCTGCCCCCCCGGCGCCAGAAGCCGCGCCGCCTCCTTCACCGCGGCGCGCGGGTCGGCGGCGCCCGCGACGGCCAGGTTGGAGACGACCAGGTCGGCCGAGCGATCCGGAAGCGGGATCGACGCGGGCAGCTCTGGGTGGGCGGCCAACGCGATCTGGACGTGGGGCGCGGCTTCGGCCTCGATCCGCGCGCGGGCCTCGGCGATGAAGGCCGGCGAGGTGTCGAGCGCCGTCACCTGGCCGTCGGGGACGAACCGCCGCGCCAGCTCCAAGGTGAGGGCGCCTGTTGCGCAGCCGATCTCGATCACCCGCGCGTTCGGACGCCGGTCGATGGCGCGGGCGAGCAACGTCGCGAACCGCGCCGCGTAGGCGGGGAGAATCTCGCTGTCGTAGAGCCTGGCGAGCCGGACTTCTTTCTCGGCCGGCGTCACCGCAGGGCGCTCCTGGAAGCCTGCTTTGGCGGCAGATCGACTCTCACGGCGTCGCCGCCAGGTTCATGACCTCCGACGCTAGCATGGGAAGCGGGCCCGTCGATCCCGCCCGCCAGCGTGCGCTCCGGCCGCGGCGAGCCTCGGGCTGACCAGCGCGAGCAGCAGCGGCAAACCTCCGCGCCGCAGAAGCTCGCGCAAGATTCCCATCGATAGAACCTTCTCGGCCGACCGAGCGGCCGACCGAGCGGCCGACCGAACGGTCGTCGGCGTCACGGGCGGGTTCGGATCGTGACCGAGCGGCCGTGGGCGTCGAGACCCTCGACGGCGGTGAGCGCCGTGATGTGGTCGGTCTGCGCCTCCAGGGCGGCGGCGTCGTATTCGATGATCGAGGTGCGCTTGACGAAGTCGGCCACGCAGAGCGGTCCGGAGAAGCGCGCGCTGCCGCCGGTCGGGAGGACGTGGCTCGGGCCGGCGATGTAGTCGCCCACCGGCTCCGGCGTGTGCGCCCCGAGAAAGAGCGCCCCGGCCGTGGTCACCAGCGCGGCCAGGGCGCGCGGATTGCGCACCGCCAGCTCGGCGTGCTCCGGGGCCAACCTGTTGATGGCGTCGGCCATCCGACGTTCGCTGCCGACGACGAAGATCGCGCCCTGATCGCGCAGCGCCTTCTCGGCGATCTCGCGCCGGGGGAGCAACGCCACCTGGCGCTCCACCTCGTCGGCCACCTTGCGCGCGAAGTCGGCGCCGATGGCGATGAGGACGGGAACGGCCAGCGTGTCGTGCTCGGCCTGGGCCAGCAGATCGGCGGCGATCCAGGCGGGATCGACGCTGTCGTCGGCGCCGATGACCAGCTCGGTGGGGCCGGCGATCGAATCGATGCCGACGTCCCCGAACACCAGGCGCTTGGCGGCGGCGACATAGGCATTTCCCGGGCCGACGATCTTGTCGACCCGCGGGACGCTCTCGGTGCCGTAGGCCAGGGCGGCGATCGCCTGCGCGCCGCCGATGACGAACACGCGCGCCACTCCGGCCAGCCGCGCCGCCAGCAGCGTCTCGGGCGAGGGGCCAGGCGTGACCATCACGATCTCGCGCACCCCGGCGACCTGGGCCGGGATGGCCGTCATGATGACCGTCGACGGATAGCGGGCCGTGCCGCCTGGGACGTAGATCCCGACGCGCTCCAGCGGATCGACGCGGCTGCCGGTGCGGATGGGGCCCTCGTTGATCTCGTACGAGGGGTGCCGCTCGCGCTCGTAAAAGGCGCGCACGCGGCGGGCGGCGTGCTCCAGCGCGGCGCGAACCTGTGACGTGGCGCGCGCCGCGGTGTCGTCCCACTCGGAGGGAGAGAGCTCGAGCGCGCCGAGCTCGCGCTTTTCGAACCGCGCGGTCAGCTCGCGCACGGCGCGATCGCCGCCGGCGCGCACCTGGGCGATCACCTGGCGCGCGGCCGCGTCGATCTCGTCCGAAACCGAGGCCTGCCGGTGGCAGAGCGCCTCGAACCGGGAGACGTAGTCGGCGTCGTTGTTCTCGAAGATCTTCAGCATGGAAGAGCGGGGCAGCATAGCAGCGGGCGCCGCGGCGGGCGAACGCCCGCGACGTCAGCCTATCGCAGCTCCGCCGCCCCGAAGGCCGCCGTCAGATTGCCCCCCAGGCGGTCGTCGCGCAGCGGCCGCGCCGGGGCCAGCAGAGGGATGAGTCGCCGATCGTGAAAGCGGGCGTAGTAGGGCTCGGCCCAGGCGAGGTCCGGCCCGCGCGCCGGCCGGACCTGCTGAGCGACCCCCGCGGCGGCCGCGAAGGATGCCGGATCGCGCAAGCCGTCGATCACCCGACTGGCCAGGCGCCCGAGCGCGCCATGGTCCTCGGCGTAGAGGTCGACGCCGTTGGCCTCGCCGAGCTCGGCCAGCATGATCAGCGGCGCCAGCGCGAACAGATGATAGTGCAGCGCCATCGGTCCGCGCGCGAGCTCGAGGGGCATGAACCCGTCCGGGCGAATCTGGGCCATGCCGCCTCGCCCGTGCGCGAGCCCCCAGTCGTAGAGCGCGCGATCGCGCCCGGCGGCGCCGGCGGCGGCGACCGCCAGCGCTGCCCAGTCGGCGTGGTTGTTGGCGTCCGACATCCGCCCCGGGCGGCCGTCGCCTGGCTTCACGGCCTCGGCCACCTTCACCAGCCAGGCGTCGACGGCGGCCCGCGCCGCCGGCTCGACGTCGGGCGCATCGCGGACCTTGAGATAAGCGAGCGCCACGCCGGCCAGGGTCCAGACGCGCTCGTAGCTCCCCTGTTGATTCACCTTGCCGAGCAGCGCCCCGGCCCGCGCCCAGGTGGCCAGCGCGTCGACCGCCCGGCTCGCGTACACCGGGTCGGCCGGCCGGCTCTCCATCCATCCGTCGGCGAGGTCGATCACCTGGGCGACGTACGCGCGCAGCGGGGCAAAGGCGGCTTCGTTCTGCCGCTTGCGCGTCGGATCGGCGCTCGAGCGGGACGTGTCGAGGTAGTACGACACCCCGGTGAGGTCGCGGATCGGCGGCCCGAGCGGCGCCGGCGGCGCCGGCGGCAGCGGACGTCCAATGACCGCCCGCCGCGCGGCCACGTCGACCGGCCCGCGCAGCGCCGGCCCCGGCGAGGAGACCGTGACGAGCGCCACCAGCAGCACTGGCAGCCGTGCCATGCCTCAAGCTAGCGCGGAAGGCCCGGGCGACTAAAGCCCGTACTTCTTCAGCTTCTCGTACAGCGTCGAGGGGGCGATGCCCAGCGTCCGCGCTGCCTGAACCTTGTTCCCGCGGGCGGCGATCAAGGTCTGCCGGATGGCCGCCCGTTCCAGCTGGCCGAGCGCGTGGCCGCCGAGCGGCAGGCGATCGAGCACCGCCTCGTCCGACGGCGGATCGATGAAACGGAGGTGGCGCGGCTCGAGGGCGCCCTGGCCCGGCTCGACGAAGGCCAGCGCGCAGGCGAGCACGTTCTTGAGCTCGCGGACGTTGCCCGGCCAGCTGTGAGCGCGCAGCGCGGCGAACGCCGTCTCGGTGATGTCGACATCGCCGCGCCCGAGATCGTGCAGGAGGCGCGGGGCCAGGAGCGGAAGATCGTCGAGCCGCTCGCGCAGCGGCGGCAGCGTGACGACGGCTGCCGCCAGCCGGAAGTAGAGATCCTGACGAAACTGCCGCGCGGCGACCAGCGCGCCCAGGTCGCGGTTGGTGGCGGCGATGATCCGGACGTCGATCTTGCGATCCTTGGTGCCGCCGACCCGCCGTACGGAGCTGTTGTCGAGGACGCGCAGCAGGCGCGGCTGCAGCTCCAGCGGCAGCTCACCGATCTCGTCGAGGAACAGCGTTCCCCCTCCGGCGCGCTCGAACGCACCCGGGTGCTCGGCGTGGGCGCCGGTGAAGGCGCCGCGCTCATGCCCGAAGAGCTCGCTCTCGACCAGATTGGGCGGAACGGCGCCGCAGTCGAAGACGACGAACGGCTCATCGGCGCGGGGACTGGTGTCGTGGATGAGGTGGGCAAACACGTCCTTGCCGGTCCCCGTCTCGCCGGTCAGCGTGACGGTCACGTCGGAGGGCGCCAGACGCGCCACCATGGTGTAGAGATCATGCATCGCGGCTGACGTTGCGAAGTTTTGGCCGAGGCTCCTGATCGAGGGCGCCGATGGGACCGCCGGCCCGGTCACGGGACGCAACGGTCGCAGCATGGCCCTCATAGCGGTGCTGGCGAGTTCCATGTCGTTTGCCGCTCCCGTTGAAAGGTGTTTCTCCGCAAGTGAATCAACTCCAGGGCTTATACCGGAGCCAGCGCGGGCTCGATGTGACGATTCGGGAGCTGTTCCGTTGCGAGACCGTTTCGTTTTCGGTCTCTGAAAACCGGTCGCCGACATTCGGAAATTGTTACAGGAGAGTTACAGAAAATAGTGGATCTGCAGAAACAGCGTGTTGGCCGCACTGCCGCCGGAGGGGAACTGCACGCGCTCCATCAACTGCAGCTCGAAGTGCGCGTACGGGAACCAGTTGACCAGGAAGGTCCCGGCGGTGTACGCGTCGTTGATCTGCACGTCGACCTGGTTGCGCTCGCCGAGCGCCGTGATCATCACGCCTCGCACCGGGAACAGCGTGAAGCCGGCGGCGCCCACGATCTGCTGGGTGGAGCTGTCGCCGAGATCGGTGAAGACGTTGTTGATGACGTCGATCTCGCCGAGCAGCAGCGTGTGCAGCCCCTCGAGGTATCCCTTTCCGACGGCGCCGACCATCAGCTTGGTCACGCCCGGATCGATCGCCACGCGCATCTGGCCGGCGATCGCGATCGTGTCCTCGTGGAAGCGTGTCTCCGCGTAGGCGGCGAACCCCCTCTCGTCGCTGCCGATGTGGCGGACGAAGTCGGGCGCGAAGACCGTCAGGTGCAGCTCCGCGTTGGGATAGACGAAGCCGCCCGAGACGTTGTACGTCTCTTCCCCCTCGTCGTACCCCAGGTCGCGGTCGATGTAGAGGATGTGCTCGGCCATCCGCAGGCCGTACGGGGCGAAGAACCGACCGACGCGGAGGTAGGGCCCGACCGCCTCCGGTTCCCACATCAGGTAGTGCTCGGGCGAGATGAGCTGCGAGGTGGAGACCGGTTGAAAGTTCTGGTACGGCACCAGCAAATCGGGATCCCGCACCTGGCCGCGCAGGCCGAGCGACGCCAGCAGGGAGAGCCCGGCCGGTAGCGCCACCCGGCCTTGGACCTCCGCCTGCATCGGAAACACCGCCACCGTGGGGCCGCCGGGGTCCTGGACGTCCTGATCGACGACGGCGCCGCGGAGGTCGCCCCCGAGCGCGAGCCAGCTGGGGAGGCTCACCGCGCCATGGAGAAACGCGCCGTTGCCGCCGAACGAGGAGAGCTCATCACCGACGGCGTCTCGCCCATAGCTGTTGATGAGGCCGCCGCCCGCGGGGGCGTAGTGGCACTGGTTGCAGCGGACAGCGCCGGTGGAGAGCTGGTACTGCGGGTAAGCGCGCGCCGGGCGTTCACCGAGCCAGAGCAGCGCCGCCGCAACGAGCAGGGACGCCCATTGCGTCGTTCGGAACCGCGGGAAACGAGGCATGCCGGGCCGGTGCCGCGCGTATATCCCGGAGGTGCTGGCCTGGGGGTGACGACCCTGCAACATGCTCGCGTCGGGGCCGCGCAGGTGCGTCCCACCAAGGTGTGATCAGACGGCCGGCTGGCGGCGCGCACCGAGCCATCGCCGTCCGAGCTGAAGCCCCGCGGCGAGGAGCAGAACGGCGACAATCAGAAGCGCGAGTCGTTGCACCTGCCGGCGGCGAATGGCCTGCATGCCCGCCTCCATCTTGGCCAGCGCCGCCGCGCTCACCCCGAGGCCGCGGGCGCGATCGAGGAGGCCGAGCGCGCTCGTGCGGTCACGCTTCTCCACGGCCAGCGCCCACTGCAGCGACACGGTCTTGGGATCGTTCGGCGCCAGCCTGGCGAGCTTGGCGGTGCAGGCCTCGAGGGCCGCGATGTCCTTGAACCGGAGATCCACCTCGCAGCGAAGCATCGTCGGCACGGTGCCGTCCTTCGCCTCCTCCTCCATGTGCTTGATGACGGCCTCCAGCTCCTTTCGTTCGTCGGCGGGCAGTGGCCCCGTCGCCCCCAGCACCATCGACACGAAGCGGGTGTAGTCGGCTGCCGTGGAACCGAGACGCGAGATGGCGGACCGACAGGCCTGGATCGCCTTCGGGAGGTCTCCGGCCGCTTCCAACTCGAAGCACATCTGGCGGGGCGGATAGGCCACGGTCGGAGCCGCCTTGGCGAGCGCACCATAAAAGCGGGCCGCGGCGGCATGATCGCCCCGCTTGGACAACGACTCCGCTTTCGCCGCCAGATCCTGCAGAAGGTAGCCGTATTGCAACGGCTCGCGGGTCGCGACATCTGGTGCGGGGATGCCGGCTTCGGGATCCGCATCGTCGATCTTGAAATCGCTGAGGTGATCCTTGGCCGCCGTCATCTGCGCGGACGCCGCGCCGCCGCCCAATCCGAAGCTCACGAGGCACACGGCGAGCGACGCAACCGAGGGGACGCGCCGCCGGCGTGACCGCGCGATCCAGGCCGCGCGGCAAGCATGCACAAACGTACCCAGGAGACCGAGCCCCAGCAGGAGCCGGAAGAGTTTGACGCCCGTCGAGGGTTGCTCGGCGGCCATGAAGAGCGCCTGCTTCAGGGCGTCGCTTCGGGGCGCGACGCGGCGGAGATCTTCGACGCACGACTCCAGCAAGCTCGCGCTCCCCAGTCGGCGACCGATATCGCAGCGGGCGAGATATCCCCACGGCTGATAATTCGCCTTTCGAACCGCGGCGTCCGTCATGAGCGTCGCGATGGCGAGATCGTCCAGCGTCGGGTGCGCGGCGGGGGACACCATGGCGGCCACGTCGTCCCGCATGTCCTCCGGCATGCCGCTCAGAAAGGCGTTGTCGCAGGCCCTGCGGCTCAGGTACATGGCGCCGCCGGACTCCTCGCGCGCCAGCGCTTTCTTGCAGGTTTCACGCGAGGACATCTGACCCTCGGCGTGTGCGGGGCGCGCGGCCAAAAGCGTCGCGGCCACGAACGATGCCGACACCAACGCGAGTGCCCCAAATCTCAGCGGCCGCATGGAGGCACCGTACTTATAGGAAAGGAAAGTCGCATCGTGTGACAGTTGTGAAAACACCCCGCACCGTGGCTTCAAAAGTCGGGAATCGGTGACAATCGGCAGCCCGTAGTTGTGCTAACAGACCGCTCCCATGGTCGATGGTTGTTTGCCGATGCGTCGGCTTTGGCTTGGCTTGTTGCTGTGCGGCGCAATGGCCGTTGGCGTGGTGTCTTGTAGCAATACGGACAACATGGCGCCGTGGACGGCAGGGGGACCGGGGCAGGTCGTGACCTTGAGCAAGGACGCGGGCCACGCTGACGGTGGTCGCGACGCCGCCATGCCGTCATCGACCGGAGGACACGGGGGAACGGCTCTCGGCACCGGTGGGACCGGCGTGGGAGTCGGTGGAAGCGCCGGAGCGCACGCGGCCGCGGGGGAAAGTGGTGCGGCCGGGGCCGGTGGGGTTGGTGGCGCCGCTGGAAGTGGCCCCCAGGACGATCCGTGCACGGCCTGCGAAAAATCACGCTGCAGCCATCCCGATCTCTCAGGCGACAACCCCGCCACCGGTACCGTCACTCACGCCGAGCTCGTCGCCGCCTACGAGGTCTGCTTCATAGGAACGGGCTGGCCGTCGGCGACTCTCGATCCGTCTGTAAAATGTCTCCCGGGCGAGACGGGCACCACGGCAATCGACGGGCCCGCCAGCGGAACGGCCAAAACGATCCTCTGCCAGGCGCTTCTGCAATGCATCCACCAATCGAAATGCCCCGGACCCGACGACAACGAAACCGATTGTTACTGTGGAGCAGGGGTCGACATCACGACTTGCCGCAGCGCAGGATTCTCGCCCACCGGCGCCTGCGCCTCGCAAGTCGCCGCGGCCCTGGAGTCGACGGAGTTTTCGACGAGTGGCACCTATTACTTCGATCCGTGCTTGGCCAATGGCGCTGCGTTTTTCATCTATGACAACTGCGACGCCAACTGCTGCGAAGAGGAATGTGGCCTCACACCGTCCGGGGACGAAGATCTGACCCTCTGCAACGCGGCCGGTACCGGTGGCGCTGCCGGTGCGGGCGGGACGATCGGCACGGGCGGGGCAACCGGTACGGGCGGCGTGCAAGGGACGGGCGGGACGACCGGCACGGGCGGGGTGGTCGGTACGGGCGGCGTGCAAGGTGCGGGCGGGACGACCGGCACGGGCGGGGTGGTCGGCACCGGTGGAGTGAGCGGCACGGGCGGGGTAACCAGTACCGGCGGCGTGCAAGGTACGGGCGGCACGACCAGCACTGGGGGCCTGGCGGGCTCCGCTGGATCGAGCGGTTCGACGGGAGGTTCGTCGGGCTCCAGCGGGGCCGGGGGACTTCAGAATGCGACCTTCAACACGAACACGGTGAGTTGGACGCCCGACTCTGGGGCCACGATCAGCTGGAGCACGAATGACGCCGGCGGCAGCGCCCTGTCGGGCTCACTCGACCTCGAGGTGACGGGCGATCCCACGATCGGCGTCCAGGCGGCCGCCGTGCAGTGCATCTCCGCGAGCCCCGGCGCCAGCTACAGTCTCGACGCCGATATTCTGATCCCGACCGGAAGCTCGAGCTACGCCTCACTCTGGTTCTACGGCTCGAACGATTGCTCGGGCTCGGCGCTCAGCGTCGTCGCTTCGACCCCGTCGTTCACCACCGTGACCGCGTGGCAGGAGGTCTTCGCCTCGGCGTCAGCACCGTCGGGCGCTCACTCCGCCGGTGTTCATCTCCAGGTCGAGAAGTCCGTCGGACAGTCGTCAGGGGAAGCGTTGTTTGACAACGTCATGGTGACCTCGCAATGACGACGAGAACGGGCTTCAAACGCTGGTCGCGGCCTGGTCTGTGGATCGGGCTCTGGTGCGGGCTGGCGGTCACCGCCGGTTGCGGCCGGCCGGGCGGTCCAACCGCCTACTCGTCCTCACAAAGCGAGTTTCCCCTTCCGGACAGCGGCGCCCCTCCACCCCCGATCGGCGCCCAAACGAGTCCGACCTGCACGCCGGCGCAAACCTCGGCAGTGAACGCTTTCCCCGCCCGAACGACGATTGCGGGCGCGGCGCAGGGCGGAGGATCGCAAGACAACCTCTTCCGAACATCTGACCTCTTCAGCCTGTTCAAAACCGTATGTGGCGGCTGCCATGTCGATGCCCCCGACGGCTCGTTCCAGGTTTCGGCCACCAGCTTCGCGACCGTCGTCTCGGGCGCCATGGGGTCCACGGTCCTCGGTCTCATCGAGTCGGACGATATCTCGACGAACATGCCGCCGTACGGCGTCGCGTATGATTCGCGCGCCTCCAGCGACGCGGTCGTCCAGCTCGCGACCCTGCTCGACACCTGGCTCATGCAAGGGAGTCCGGCGACCAGCTTCACCCTGCCGACCCAGGCGTCGAGCGCCAGCGCGGGATATGCCATGTCGGCGTCGCTCGGGGCGCAACTCACCAACCTCGGAAGCTGCATCCCCAACAAGGCCGCCGTGGGTACCAGCGCCGACACGATGGATCAGCTCGATTCCTTTTTTGCCCAGGCCACCGAGCTTCCGGCGACGCTGGACCAGACCGATTTCGTCTCGCTGGACAGCGCGACCCTGGCCAAGACGGGCGTCATCTCGTACGCGCCGACCTACCCGCTCTGGAGCGACAACGCGGGCAAGATGCGCTACGTGCGCGTCCCGGTCGGTCAATCGATCGTGTTCGACAAGGCGACGCAGAAGTTCGCGATTCCGCCGAATACCCGCTTCTACAAGACCTTCCTCAAGCAAGTGACAGACGCCAACGGGAATCCGACCTACCGAAAGATCGAGACGCGCCTCATCGTGTCGCGGCCGGACACCACGAATCCCGACGGGAGCGCCCAGCAGAACGCGCTGTTCGGCACCTACGTTTGGAACGCGGACGAATCGCAGGCAAATCTCTCGAATCAACCGCTCCGCAACAATTCGCCCTTCGCCGATCAGCTCTTCACCTATGTCACTGACGAAGCCAAGGACCAGACCATCATTGCCAGCCACCCCGCCAACCTGCCGGCGGCGGAGGACGCGGCGGGGATCACGCGCCACTACGCGGTCCCCGGATCCGAGCGCTGTGTCCAGTGCCACATGGGGAGCCCCAGCGAGGCCTTCGTCCTCGGATTCACGCCGCTTCAGGTGGCGCGCCGGCCGGACAGGCGAAGGGGGCGTTTACGAGCCCGCCGCCGGCGACGAGCTGACCCAGGTCCAGCGGCTCATCGACTACGGCGTCATCACCGGGTCTGACCTCGCAGCAGGACATCCTGCCCCTCGAGGAGGCAGAGGGGTCGCGCTCTCCGCGCAACCAATACGAGCTGAACGCGCAGGCTTACATGGTCGGCAACTGCGCGCACTGCCACAACCCGCGCGGCTTCCCGTCGATTCGGCAGCCGGCGATCGCCGACGTCCTCATCTTCCTTCCTGGGTCAGGCCCGAACGAGGGAATCTTCCAGTTCCCGCTCGAGACGATGAGCCCCATTCGCAAGCGCGGTCTCAATCAGGACGTTCCGATCCCCTACATCACCCCTTCGCTCTACGACATGCCCAGCGACGACGCGCTCGGGAAGTACTTCTGTCCGAACGTGGATCGATCCAGCCTGCACCTCATCGGGGGGGCTGCAATGGGTCCTGGCTCCCTGGCGCAGCCTCATCTACCGGAACACCGATACGCCATACGATTACTTCGACGACTACACGCCATTTCCCCACATGCCGCTCAACACATCCGGCTACGACTGCCGTGTTGCCAGTCTCATGGGCGACTGGATGGTCAGCATTCCATCGAAGATCAAGAATCCCTCGATGCCGCAGAATGTCTTTCCCAACGGAACGTTTGCGGGAACGAACGCCAACGACGACATCCAGCCCTACCAGGAGGTCCTTCCGGGCGACAGCGATTACCCCGCCGCGGTGGGTGCCGCCGCCGCGCGGTTGCAGCAATATCACACCACGGGCTACCGGTACGGTTTCTGTCCGAGCACCTATACGGCCGACATCGTCGATCCCCTCATTGCCGACGAGGCGGCCCGGAACCTGCCCGTCCTCAGCGACGTCGCTCCTTTCTACAGCCCCACCAACCCCGACTTGCTGATCATGCCGCCCCTGACCCCCATCAGCCCCGACTACGTGACACTCGACGATACCGATCCACCTGGTGCCTGGCTGCCACGGCGGCCGGACTGGGCCACGGCGTTGGTGACGCCAGACATCGCTTCGTTCATTCAGGCCGAAACCGCGTCGGGCGATCTGGCGACGCCGAGCGAAGCGGAGGATCTGACGAACGTGATGACGGCCTTGGAGAACGTCACGATCACGGACGCCACGCGTGCCGCCCTCACGCAGAAGTATCCCTTCGGACTTTGGGACACGAGCACGCCCGGCTGTAACTTCTCGGGCGTTCCGACGGCCGGAAGCTTCACTGGTGCCGACCAACCTCAGTGGATGAGCGTGGCCCCCCCGCCGTCTCCCAACGCGCCCGTCTTCGTCGAATCGACGGGGGCGGCGATCTTCACCACCGTCTGCTTCAACTGTCACGGGATCAATGCCGATTCAAAGGGATTGCTGGCGGACGAGATCAGCAGCCTCACCGGTGGAAGCGCCCGGGTGGCTGATTTCCGGGATGGGTTCCTTGGTCCGGTCTCGGCACCCGGTATGAACCGGACGGCGGTATTCGGCGATTCCGCGACGACCTTGGGGGTGACGGTCGACGATCTCTCTGCGCGCTACATGGCCTGGATGGCTCTCGGCGGAACCAACAAGCACCTGCCCCAGGACGTGTTGACCCAGGTGGCGCTGGCTCCGGTGCTGGGCCAGGTTCGAGCCCACGTCGCGCAATCGGGAACTCCCGACATGCTTCGGCTGGCCTTGGACCTGTGCGAAGAGCTCGTTGGGTCGGACGCCGACCAGACCACGATCACGATATCAAACTTGATCAATACCGGACAAATGGGCTGGAGCCAGTTCACCGGCCTCGTGGACAGCAACGGGGATGCCGAGATGTGGTTGCGGGTTTGCAACCTCGGCAACAGACAGATCGTCCGCGCGCTCATCCCTCCGGGAGGATGGACGGCGACGACGAGCGCAGGGACCTTGTTCGCCAACGGCCAACACCTGTACTGGGCGACCAGTCCAACCGGAGACGATTGGTATGGCGCCAATCCCGCGATGGACCAGCTCGGGAACATCCAGACGGGGGTGACGCCCGGGAACCTATTTCCCACCTGCGTCCTGCCGCCGGCCGCGGCTCAGCTGCCGATCGCACAGCAGGTGCTCCAGGCGTCTCCTGTGTCGGGGAAGAACGTCATTCCCTTCTGCCCGGATGGCTTCGCGGTGCCGGCCCATCAGTTGACAGTCACGGGCGCCCAGGGCAGCACGGACTTTGTGGACGGCCGGAAGTGGGCCGCGCGCGGCGCCATCAATGCCGCGCTGGCGGTGTTCCTCTACCTCGATCAGATGGAGCGCGATCCGACGCAGCGACAGCCGCTCTACACGCAGTGCAATCTCCTCGGGGGGCAGCAGTGACCGCGGCGGCTTGGGTGTCGAACGTCGCTTCGCGGGTCGATCGTTGGCGGCTGCGGCGCGTGCTGGCGTTCAGCGGTGTCGTGATCCTGCCGGCCATCCTGTCGCTGCTGACGCTCCGCTACGCGCTTCCCTCACGCCTGGCGGTCGCGGGCGGAGGGGTGACGGGCCTTCTCGCAGGGCTGGCCGACGGCTATCCCCTGTTCGTCGGCCTGGTGATCTTCGTGGCTCTGTCCGAGACCGTCCGATACTGGGGGAAACGCTGGCGTGACGGCGCGTCGGATCTCCAGCCGCGCGCGCGGCCGTTCGACGTTCGCCGCCTGGCGGTCGGCCTTTTCGCGGTCGTCGTCCTGGCGTTCGTGACGCGGACCTCGCTGGTCGCGACGTACCGGGTCGTGGGCCCGTCGATGCTGCCGACCCTGGAGATCGGCGATCGGCTGCTCGTGAACCGCCTGGCCTACGGCGTGAAGCTCCCGTTCACGAAGACCTATCTGGGCAAGAAGTTGCCCAGACGCGGCGACCTGGTCGTGTTTTCGGGCGAAGCGGGCGCCGGGCCCAGCGGGCCCCGGACGTTGGTCAAGCGAGTCATCGGGGTGCCGGGTGATCTGATCTCTTTCCGGGACGGCAGCCTTCAAGTCAACGACTGGCGCGTTCCGAGCTGTGACGCAGGCCCGTACACCCAGATGGACGGTCGGCTGACGGTCCGCGGTCGTCTCACCGTGGAGTATCTCGGAGACCGCACCTATCTGACGGTGCGCAAGCCGGTCGAGAGCCCGTTTTCGGGATATCTCGTGAAGGCGAACGAAGTATTCGTGGTGGGCGACGATCGGGGGGTGAGCAGCGATTCTCGCGCCTGGAACGAGGGGCGCGGCGCCGGGGTTCCGATCGACGTCCTCGACGGGCGGGTCTCGCGCGTCCTGTTTGGCGCGCGTCCCGACGGACGCCTCGATTTCTCGCGCGTGCTCGCGCCAGCGCTCGACCTCAGGGTCCGTATCCCGGGCATCGACACCCACAAGGCGGACGAACGGATCGCCAACTGCCTCAACAGGCGACCGACCACGACCTCGCCTCCGCCGGGCCTCGCGGCGCTCTGAGCGCCGAGCCACCAATCACCCGGGCCCTTCGACGCGATGCCGTTGCCGGTCGTGTCCGCTCTGGCGGCGAGCCCGGCTGCTCCGGCTCCCGCGGACAAGAGTGCGGCGCCTGCGATCGACGGTCTCCTTCGAACCTCTTTCGACCACGCTGGCCGAGCAACCTGGATTCGGCGGGGCGCAAAGCGCTCTCACAAAAAAGGGCCCTTCCACCAGACGGCGGAAGGGCCCCCACTCGCCAACTGACTTCAGACTAGAACGTCTCGGTCGCCTCGGGGATGGCGACGCCGTTGACGTCGGTCAGCTGGCCCGCACCGGTGCACGCGTCGCCGTTGCTGCCGGCGCCGCAGCCACCGAGCGCCACGTTGCCCGAGCCCTGGACGTTCGGGGCCGGGGTGCCGGTGCCCTGGGTCTCCGGGTAGTCGACGCAGCTGACGCCCGCCGGAACCGGGACGAACCCGTTGTTGGTCATGGCGCTGGTCATGATGCTGTTCGTTCCGTAGCACTGGGCCAGCTCCTTCTCGTGTCCCTGCAGGTTGCCGAACCCGTAGATGGTGGAGAACCAGAGCCGGCGAGCCAGCGGGTAGAGCGGCGTGGTGCCGGGGGCCGCCAACAGGTTCTTGATCGGGGCATCCGGGTCCCCGGTCAGGGCAAACGGCGGGGTGCCGTTGATGGTCAGACCCTTGAGCGTCTGCGGCGTCGGGTTGCCCGCGATGCCCGGGAAGCCCTGAGCCGCTTCACGACCTGCGTAGCCGACGCTGCAGGGATCGGAGTCGGTCAAGCAGCCAATCGTCGACGTGTCGTCGTTCTCCTGGCAGACACCGGTCGTTCCGGTCTCTGAGCCCACGCCGGCCGCGTAGTTGGCGCCCGGGACCACCGAGTGGATGCGGTGGAACCCTCCGACGAGGATGCGGGGCACCGGTGCGGTGGCGTCGACCGAGAACTGGAAGGTCCCGGTGCGGAAGGCAGACGGGATCTGGCTCGACGGCACCATCGTCACGAGGTTGTACCGGCGACCGTCGGGCTTGCCGCCGACGACGTCGACGCACTTGGTGGTGTTCGCAGCGATGCAGCGCGGGTCGGGCGCGCTGGCCGAACCGGCGAACGGCATGAAGCACAAGTTGCCACCGCTCGGGGGAAGGCCGTTGGGGCAGAGGAAGCCCGGGTACTTGCTGGCCTGGCTAACCTTGAAGGCCGGGAACGGGTTGCAAGCCGCGGTGCAGACCGTCTGGGGATAGAGGTCGGCAGTGTGCGTGGCGGCCGCATCGGGGATGAGGATCGGAAGAACCACGCCGAGGTCGCCGGCGAAGTTGCCGCCCGAGGTCGTCAGGTTCTTGAATCCCGAGCAGACGGTGTCCACGCCCGGAACGCAGTTCGTGCGAACCGGATCGGCGTCCGAGAAGTCGGCCGAGCCGCCCGGCGTGATCGGGGCGGGAACCGTGTTGGCGTCGACCGAGTTGCAGAACGGATTCGACTTGGCGACGGCGCCCGGGGCCGCGGGCGGGCCGAGGAGCGACGGCAGCGCGCCGATACCGACCGCCACAGCCGCGCCCTTCCCGTTGGACACGGTGCCGGCCGGCGGGTTGATGATGCTCACGAAGGCGTCCGTCGTGCCCGAGAGGTCGCTGCGGCGCCAGGCGTGGGTGATGCCGGTGGAGCAGGTCGCGTCGCCGGTGCCACAGTCGCTGGCGAACAGGTTCTTCCAGTTGCGGATGAGCGACTTGCGGGTGTCGCTGGCGCAGCTGTAGTTTCCGTCGTGCGTGAGGCCGAAGTAGAGAACGGCGAGCGCGTCAAACGACGGCTGGTTCTTGAAGAGGGCGCCCGACGGGTCACCGAAGGTGTACGTCACGCCGCTGTCGGTTCCGGTCCCGCCCGCGAGGATGTGCATCGCCGTCGCGGAGCCGAGCCCGGACGCGGCGCTGCTGGAGCAGCTCATGACCTGGTTGGCCGAGATCGCCACGCCGTCGAGACCGACGAGCAGCCCGGCGGTGAGGCCCGCAGAGGCCGAGACCGCCGGAGCCGTGTAGACCGAAGCGACGGTCGAGCAGAACTCGCTGTTCTTCAGCGCGCTCGACATCGGGCTCACGGCCTGAAGGCTCTGGTCCATGTTGCCGGCGCCGACGCGAGAGCCGCCGCCCTGATAGGTGATCGGGTTGGTGGTCCAATCCGAAAACTGCGCACTACATGCCGAGAAGACGTCGTTGTTGGTGACGTCGAACAGTGTGTCCGAACCATTCAGCGCAATGCCGCTGCCGTTGGTGTCCGCGGCAGCCGCGAGACCGGCAGCGCCGGCACCCGCGAGCAGGAGCGCGGCGCCTGCGATAGAAGTTCTCATATCAAGCCTCCCTATCCTTTGTTGTGTCTTGTCGAATCGCGTTTCCCGGCCGTTCTGGCCGGGAATTCCAGGCCCTCGCCATAACAAAGATCGGGCCAAATCCCGGCGCCTCCTCCCGTCGAGCTAACCCTCGGCTTCTGCTCCCGATTTCCCGCTGAGCGCCAAAGCGCCCAACCTGGGTCCGGGAAAGACGATTCGATTATCGGTGGTCTCTCCCCGATTTTCGGAGTAACCGGCCAAACGATTGCTTTCTGGAAGCTCGCCGATCCGTTCCGAGAACCGTATGCCGTTTTCCGATTATCGAACGGCCGGCGAGGCCCCGCAAAACGAGCACGCTCGCGGTGTTCCCCCTAACGGAGCCTAATGATTGAGCATTCTCGAGCCCGCCCAGCGAAGGGCTCCGCGGCCCAGGAGTTGCTCTCGGAAGGGCCGACGCTGGCGGTCTGCGCTCGGTTGCAGGGGCCAGCAATTCAACCAATCAAGAAATTTTTGGGAGGACATCGTGATGATTCGAAATTCTCTGAAACTGACGGCGCTTACGGCTGTCGCGCTCGCAGGCGGGGCGGTCGGCCTCAATTGTTCCAAGGGAGGCGGTACTGACACGGGGAGCTTGAAGATCGCGTTCGCCAGTCGGCGGCGTCGTCCTCAACGCGGTCGCCTACAAGATCACCTCGAGCCTGACCGGCACCACGATCGTGTCGGGGACCATGAACACCTCTGACCCGAACGCGACGGCGTCGCTCGATCTCGCCCTCCCGCCGACTGCGGCGGGCGCGACGGACACGGTCGTCCTGACCGCGACGAGCGCCGGCGGCGTGGCCTGTGCCACCGCGCCGGCCACCTTCACGGTGACCTCGGGCGCAAACACCGACGTCATGTTGACGATGGTCTGCGGCACCTCCGTTCCGCAGACTGTTCCCGGCACGGTCGACATCACCACGACCGTTTCGTCGAACAACAGCTGCCCCAGCATCACCAGCGCGGTTGTGGCTCCTGACCAGACCTCGGTCGGCGCGACGGTCGCCGTCAGCACCACGGGCGCGGATCCGGACAGCGATCCGCTGACCTTCGCCTGGGGCCCCACGGCCAACTTCGCGGCGCCGACGGCGGCGTCCACGACCTATACCTGCACGACGGCCGGCGTCCAGCCGATCACGCTCACCATCAGCGACGGCAAGTGCAACGCGACCGTCACGCTGAAGATCACCTGCGTCGGCGCGGGCGCTGGCGGCGCGGCCGGTGGCGCGGCTGGCGCTCCGGCGACCGGCGGTGTGGTCGGCACGGGCGGCATCGTGGCGACCGGCGGCGTGGTCGGCACCGGCGGCGTGGCCGGCGCGGCTGGCGCCCCGGCGACCGGCGGCGCGGTCGGCACGGGCGGCGTGGTCGCCACTGGCGGCGTGGTCGGCACCGGCGGCGTGGTCGGCACGGGCGGGACGATGGGCGTGGCTTGCAACACCTGCGAGTTCAACGACTCGGCCCCGCCGCT
Source organism: uncultured Pseudomonadota bacterium (assembly GCA_963847705.1). Taxonomy (GTDB): domain Bacteria; phylum Myxococcota_A; class Polyangia; order Fen-1088; family Fen-1088; genus JADGRB01. The sequence continues at coordinate 130,210 of CAWKBC010000047.1, forward strand.
GTCGTTCTGCGCGGGGACGACGATCGCCGCCTCGACGACGACGCTGTCGGCCTTCGGCTGCGACGGCTTCACCGCGGCGGCCGACGTGGCGAGCTGCAAGGCCCTCGCGGCTTGCCTTCGTGGCGCGGCCTGCCAGACGGCGATTCAGACGGCGACGTCTGACTACGCCGAAGCGGGCAGCAACTTCGACGATCCGCACCCCTGCCTCTGCGGCGGCGTTTCGCTGGCGACCTGCCTCGGGGCGTCGACCTTCACGGGCGTTTGCCAGGCTCAGTACGTTGCCGCCTCCAACGGTGGCAGCCCGCTGAACAACTTCGGGAACAACGCGCTGCCGATCGGCATCGCGAACAACCTGATGACCTGCGACGTCGACTCGACCGTGGCCGACAACGGCCTCCAGAACTGCGGCGCTTCCTGCGGTCTCGGCCAGTAACTCGCCGAGCAGCGGTGAGCCCGCGCCGGCGGGTCTGAAATCCGGCTAAAGGAAAGGGCGCGTTCGGGAAACCGGATGCGCCCTTTTTCTTTGGCGGCCCTCGTAACGGAAGTGTTGCACTCCCGAAGGTCGGCGTGCCAACCTTGCCTGCGTCAGATGAAGCCGAACGCAGCTCGCAATGTCACGATTTGTTTGCGCTCGGTTGTCGGGGGAATCCTGGCCGGTCTCGTGGGTTGCAGCGGTTCAATGCCGCCTGACGTCGAGGCGAACGTCGCTTTCGTCCTTCCAAATGGATGGAACGTCGTTTCCGCCACCTATGTTGTTTGGTCGTCTGATCAGGTCGCCATCCTCGAGGGGACTGAACGTCTCAGTGACCCCAGCGCCCCGCTCTCGCTCAGTCTGCTGGTGCCGGCGGGAAGCGGCGACCTCCTGGAGCTGACCGTGATGACCAGCGATGGCGAGTCCTGCAGCGGGACCAGCGTGCCGTTCAACGTGGTGGCAGGGGTCCCGACGAACGTCGGTCTGGTGTTGTCCTGCCTCCCCGCCAGCCCGCCCGCCGACAGCTGTCCCACGGTCGATGTGGAGCTCCCCACGCCCGCGGAGGCAAGCGCGCCTTCGGGCCGGATCACGGTCGCCGCCCTCGCCAGCGACAGCGATCCGGGGGACCTGCTCACCTTCTCCTGGGCGGCGTCAGCAGGCACCTTCGGTGACCCGGCGGCGCCATCGACCGACTACCTCTGCACGACGGCCGGCACGCAAACGCTGGTGCTCAACGTCGATGATCATCACGTTCCCAGCAGCTGTACCGAGACCTTCCTCTTGCCGGTCACCTGCCTGGCGGATCCAGGCGACGCCGGCGCCTGCACCGACGGCTGCGGGCCGCCCTCGGGTTCCTGAGGTCAGTGCTTCACCTGCACCGTCCCGAGCGGGATCTCGACGGTGCTCGCCAGGCTCCAGCCGTCGCAGAGCACCGCCTTCACGGCTTGCGGACCCGCCGGCCAGTTCGATGAAGGGATGCTCACAGCGAAGGATCCGGGCCGGTTCATCAAGAAGGCGAGCCCGTTCACCTCGATGACCCCCAGCACGGAGTCGCCGTCGGGATCGTCGATGACGGCCGTGAAGGCCAGCTCGGCGCCCGGCGGTGGCCGGAAAGTCACTGAGCTTCAATCGTGGGCGCTCGATTGTCTGGCGGGGGCGGCCCCTTGACCGGCTGCGCAGCCCACCGTCGGAGGGTGTCGCTCTCCCATCCGGGCAGCGCGGGACTCGGTTGGGGCGGCATTCGAGGCCACATCGCGCCCTGCTGCGCGACGACGTCGGTCTCGATCTGAGGCGGCGCCAGCGAAGAGCCGGCGAGGATCGACCCACTCCCCAGCGCCAGCGCCGCGTCGCCGCAGACGGCCGCCGTGACGTCGAAGAAATCGAACCGGTAACCGCCGCCCGTTTGCCCCGCGTTCCACCCGTGGCATCCGTTGCACTCGCCACGGAAGATCGGCGCCACGTCGGCCCAGGCCGGGTTCGCAGGCTCGGCCGGCGTCGAGCTGCAGCCCATGCCAGCCAGGAGACCGAACACCAGAAGACCGGCGAGGTCGAGGGGGCGCTTCCGCGTCATCGTTCTAGTCCGCGCCCTGGTCGCGGGCAGCGTCGGAGATCGGTCCATCGATCGCCCCAGCCTTGGCGTCGCTACCGCTGATCGATGCGTCGGCGCCCCGGAGGCCAACCGGATATTCGAACGCGCCGTTCAGGATCCAGCGCTCGACCAGCTCGATGTCGGCTTCGGGCAACGGCCGATCGGGCGGCATCCGGGGCGCGTCGCGGGCGCGCAACATGTTGACCACGCGCGAGCCGGCGGGATCGTAGGGCGTGACCAGCGGGCGCTCCTTCTCCTCGCAAACGTGCGTCCCATCCACCGTTGCGCAGGCAGTGCCGAGGGGCGCCGCGGCGTCGGGCGGAGACACCACCCAGACCCAGAGCTGCGTCAGGCTGGCGTAGCCGTTCGCCGGTGTCGAAAAATCCAGGCCTGACACCGCGGCAGCGGGGTTGTGGCAGCTCGTGGTGGCGCAGTTCGGCTGGAAGATGGCGGGCGAGATGTAGCCCCACTCGGCCGGCCGATCGTCGGTTTGACTGCAGGCACCCGCGCCAATCACCGCGACGACGAGCGTGAGCCAATGCGCCGTGTTCACGGAGAGACCCAACCCAAGGCCGCGCGTATATCAAAGGCGACGCTCCCCCGGTGTGACGAGTGTGAAAATGTCCCGCGGCGAATTGGTCAGGCACACAGTCGGGGGGCTGAGGCCGCCGTCGTCGGGCCTGCGACGCACCCAGGCGCACGCTGGCCTTCAGCCGCACCGCTTCCGGCGCCGTCGTCAGGCGTGCGACGGAACGAAGCTGACCGCGCCGATCCGCACGGGCGCCGCGCCTTTCGTGATCCCCCCAGCGGCCTCGAGTTGCATCGGCTTCGTACAGGAGAGACCACCGCGGCTCATGAACCGAAGCTCGAAGTTGCCCGCCTGGCCGGCCTCGATCGACAGCGGATCGCTGGCCTTCCAGGTCGTGGTGGGAACCGCGCGCCCGTCGGCGCCGCGCAGGCGAAAGGCATCGCGGTGGATCACCAGCGGCGGCGGGGCCGCATTGCGCACCTGCACTTCGATCCTGGCCTCCACGAGGTTGACGCCGGGAAGCTCGGTCTCGACGGTCTCGGTACAGCTCTGGCCAATGACCGCGATCTCGACGCCGCTCGGATCCGCGGCGGCGCCGCTGTTTTGAACCGGTGGATGCAGCGCGCAGGCAGGCGTCAGCGCGGCGAGAGCAATGGACGTGAAGAACAGGATTCGGGTCTGGTCAATTTTCATGGAAGCGCCTCCATCCCCAACAAAAGCAGCGGCCGTGCCATTATAGAAATTGAGCAAAATCAAACACTTGTGGCAGGCCACGTTTCTCGGGGGCGGAGATTCTCCCTGAGGCCCAGGAATTTCTCCCTTGATGACAACTCAGCCGGTTGGATCGGCTGGCGACGGCGGAGCCGCCGGGGCGGAGGCGCGGCCGGATCGAGCGGCGGAGTCGGTGCCGGCGGGGCCGGTCCTGCCGGGGGAAGGCGTTGGCCACGCCGGAGGCGGCGGCGCTGGCGGTCAGAGTGACGCCGGCGTCGACCGACCGCGGTTCCCCGGCCCGGCGTCAGCCATCCGCCAAGGAGGCGGCGGCAAGGGTGGGCGCTCATCAAAGCATCAGATTGATCTGGAGCGTGATGAGCTGGGTTCGGCCGGCGGTTGCCGGGAGCGTCACCGATCCGAGCGCCGCCATCCTGGGGCTCTGCTGATCGCCGTAGCCGTACCGGAGCTTCAGGATCAGCGTCGGGGCCGAGATGTAGTAGGCGATCTGCCCCTCGGCCGAGAAAAAGCGATCGTCGGCGAGGGCTGTGCTGGGGTTGGTCCAGCTGATACGAACGGCGGCGTCGAGCCGCTTTGGGAGCAGCAGAACCCCGAGCTGTCCCCACAGTCCCAGCGACAGGAAGCTCGAGCTGCCCGCCGGATAGGTCCGCCGTACATAGCCCTCGCTGAGGAACATGAGACGGCGCGATTGGAGGAACAGATCCGCGCCGCCCGCCCGTTCCTTGTTGGTCATGCCCGTCGGCGTCGCCGTGTAGAGAAAGCTGTTCGGATCGAAGTTCTCGGTCGCGTCCTGGATGTTCCCGAAGTAGCCCTGGATCGTGAAGGAGACGCGCGTCGGGGCTGGGGTGTCTCCCAGCACGTAGGCGTACTCGGCGTCGCCGGTCTTCCCCATCGGGTTGGCCGTGACGCGCCCCTCGACGAGGTAGTTCCCGGCGATCGTCGTGAACTGGCGCAGCGGCGAGCCGCCATAGTAGCCCGCGAAATAGTCAATCCGATCGGAAGCAAGCGAGCCGTACGCCGTGATCCCCTTGTCACGGCCCGTCCAGAAGTAGTCTGGGACCGGTCCCGTTTCGGGGAAAAGGCCCCGGTAAAGGCCGAAGGACTCGTGGCGTGAGAAGGGTGTGTCCTGCTGCCCGCCGCGGATGCCGAATGCCTTCACTGGCCTGACGTCGAGGTAGGCGTACAGCAGGTAGGGAGGGTTATCGGCGAGCTCGGCTGTCGTCAGGAACGTGATCCAGGGCCGTACCACGTTCCCGCCCAACGACGGGCGCGCCGAGTAGATCGCGTCGCGATTCTGCGAAACGCCGTTCAGATACCTCGGCTCGAACCGATATGCCCCCTGCAGGCCGATCCGAAGCCGGTAGCTCTCGTCAGGGGACTGGAGGACGAACCCTTCTCCAGGATCGTAGCCCGACAACCCCGGTTCTCGTTCGGTATCTCCCCCTTCCGCGTTCGCCGCCACACCTCTCCCGGCACACATCGAAACGACAGCACACGCGACAATCGCCCTTGGACCTCTCGACATGGCCCCTCCCAAAGGCCACGCAAGCTAGGGTCGGCGTCAGGCTTCGCAAGATCGGCGATCGGTCGGAGCGGAAGAGGCGACGAGCTCAGCGTCGCTGCGCCGGCGACACCGAGGAGCATCAGAACGTCACCAGCGAGGTCGTCGTCGCGCTCCAGAAGGCGGACTTCGAAGATCTTCGAGCCCGGGCACACGACAACTGATGGATCAGTCGGACTTCGGAAGATCGGAGCTGTTTGGTCCGCGGCGCTCGGCCGACTCATCGCTCAGCCACTTCGCGAGCGTCTTCCCGTCGACGCCGAGCTGATCGGCCGTGCGACCGCGCTGGCCACCGAACTGGGCAAGAGCCCAGGCAGCATAGCGGCGCTGCAGCTCGCGAAACGGAATGACGCCGCCCCGAAACTCCAGGTCGGAGGGAGGGCCGCCGCGTTCGATCTCGGTGGGGAGATCTTCCGGGCCAGCCTCCTCCTTCCGCGCCAGCAGCACCACCCGCTCGACCGTATGAGCCAGCTCGCGCACGTTGCCGGGCCAAGAGTAGGTCAGCAACAGCTTCAGGGCTCCCACGGTAAAACCACGCATTGGCGAATTTGAATGGCGCTCCCGAGCAAGCGTCAGGAAGTGACCCAGGATCGCCGGGATGTCCTCCCGGTGATGGCGCAAGGCGGGAAGCGACACCGTGACGACATCGAGGCGATAGAGGAGGTCTTCCCGAAAGGAACCGGCCCGAACCGCGTCCTTGAGGTCGCGGTTCGTCGCCGCGACGATCCGCGCGTTGACCGCGCGCTCGCGCGTGGCGCCAACCGGGCGCACCGAGCCACTCTCCAGCACATGAAGCAGCTTCGATTGCAGCCCGATCGGCATCTCGCCGATCTCGTCCAAGAACAGGGTGCCGCCGTTCGCCTCGGCGAAGAGCCCGGGGCGATCGGCAGTGGCCCCGGTAAAGGCGCCCCGGACGTGGCCGAAGAGCTCGCTCTCCAGGAGCGCCTCCGGGATGGCAGCACAATTCACGTGGACGAAGGGCGCACCGCTCCGATGGCTTTCAGCATGAAGGGCCCGCCCGACCACGCCCTTGCCAGTTCCGGTTTCGCCGGTAATCAAGACCGGGACGTCGGTGTCGGCGACGCGTTCGATCACATCGATGACGGCCCGCATGGCCGGCGTGTCGCCGATCAGGTTGGCGGCGGAGAACCTCTGCTTCAGGGTCTTCCGCAGGGCGGTCGCCTCGTGTCTCAACCGGTGCTCTTCGAGCGCGCGGGCCAGGAAGATCCGAAGCTCATCCAGCTTGAATGGCTTCGTGAGGTAGTGATAGGCGCCTTGCCGAATCGATTCGACCGCAGAATCGATCGCGCTGTAGGCGGTCATCACGATGACCGGCGGACCCGGGGCGACGCGACGAGAGGCAGCCAGGACGGCCAGACCGTCCACGCCCGGCATTCGCAGGTCGGTGACCACTGCGTCGAGGGGCTCGGCCGCCAGCCGGTCGACGGCCTCCTGACCACCGGCAGCGATGACTGCGTCGTAGCCGTGCTCGGTGAGACCGTCGGCGATCGTCCGCGCCATTTCGACGTTGTCGTCGGCAATCAAGATTCGCGGCCGAGGACGATTCATGCGTCGATTCTCCTCCGGTCGGCCGGGATCTCCACCACGGCGCTGGTTCCGCGCGGAAACCTGGGCGTGAGCGACAGGGTCCCCAGGTGACTCTTGACGATCTCGTTCGTGATTGCGAGACCGAGGCCCGTTCCTTCGCCGCTCGCCTTGGTCGTGAAGAACGGTTCCAGAACCCTCTCGGCATGTTCTTCCGAGATGCCAGAACCGTCGTCGACGACCGAGAAGCGGACCGCGCTGCCGTGCGCCTCGACGGAGAGGCGCACGTGTCCACCCGGGGCGCAGGCGTCGCAGGCGTTGAGAAGCAAGTTGACCAGCGCGCTCTCGATCAGGCGCGCATCACCGGTGATCGTCGGGAGGTCTTCGGAAACGTCGATCGCCAGCGGAATGCCTGCCTTGTCGAAACGGTGCTCCACGAGAGCTCGTGCTCCCTGCACCAGACCGACGGCTGACAGATGGTCCGCCGTGACCCGATCGCCACGCGCCAATCCGAGGAGACCACGGATGACCTGACTGATCCGGTGCGTTTGATCCAGGATGGCCTGAACGGCCGCATACCCGCGCTGGTCGTCGCGGACCTTTGGCAGGAGCTGCTCCGCCCGTCCAGCGATGACGCCCAGAGGTGTCGACACCTCGTGCGCGACGCCGATCGCCAGGGTTCCGAGCGAGGCGGCGCGGGTCGCCAATGCGAGCCGTTCGTCCTGTTCGTCGCGCAGGCTGGCGAGAGCCAGCTCCCGTTTGAGCTCCAGCTCCTTCCGTTGGTTTCGGAGAGCGACGACGCCGAAGACCAGCAATAGTCCCGTCGCCGTCAGCACACTGAGGATGGAGCGCGCTTGCGCCCAGCGATCTCGGTCACGCTCGCGGAGCGCCGTGGCTGCGACCGCGATGGTCCAGCCGGCCAGTGGTCCCCGGGCGATCGTCGCCAAACCGACGAAAGCGGTCCGCGGCGGGAGGCCCAATTCACCCGCCTCCGGCCTCGAGAGATGGACAATTGCCTCTCCGCGCCGGGCAGCATCCACGATGCGGTCGGACGAAATCGAGCGCCCTTCGCTCGCTTCCAGGCGGGACCCGTCAGGCGGAAGCAGGAACAGCTTCAGCGCACCCTGCCTTTCGACGGCCGCCAGCTCGCGGGGAATGCGGCCGGCTGCCGCTTCCGGCAGGCCATCCGTCCGAAGGGCCAGAGCCGCCGCCATTCCGCGCGCAAGATTCACCTGCTCGTCCGCCAAATCGGCGAGCGCCGCGCGCGACACGCGCACCGCATCCCAGTAGGCCAGGCCGCCCACGATTCCGATCGCGATCCCGACCGACCACAGGAGGCGCGACGTTCGAACCTGAGCGCCGTGGTCGCTCCCAGCGGTCTTCCCCGGATGAGTGGGCTCAGCTTTCGACCCGGATTCGCTCGCGTACATACTCGACTGCGAGCTTAGCAAGGTGTGGGCCGCGAAACCGCCACGCAGAAGGCCGCCTTCATCTGATGGACAGCGGGACTATTTCCTCCTGCACCGGGAAAAATTCCGCCCGCTTTGCGGTGACCAGGGGTCCCAGCGCTCGCTGACGCGGGTCATCCCGTGGGCATGGGCGTTGCTTAGGTCGTTCGGACGATGCCGAGTCGGACGCGCGCAGGGGCGCTATTGGGAGCGCTCGGGTTATTCAGTTCGGGATTCGCCGTGGCCGCCGGCACCGCCTCGGTACCAGATTCCTCGCCCGCAGCGCCCACTGTCACAAATCTCGGAATACCCCAGGCGCGCTCAATCACGCTCATCGAAGCACTCGCATTTGCACGCAGCCACCAGCCAGCGGTGCTCGCGTCCCTCGCACGCATCCGAACCGAGAAGGCGAACGCCGAGGTGTCGCGCGCGCAGTACTACCCGCTTCTCGGCCTGACCGCTCAGTTCCTGGAAGGCAGCACGAACAACACGACGGCTTCCTATCTGACCGATCCAGTCGTCGATCTGCCGCGGATCGGGGGCACCCCTTCGACAACCGGCGACAGCGCGACCTGGAAGCCCTACGCATCGACGCTCGTGGCCGCGGGTCTCAGCCAGGAGATCTTCGACTTTGGCCGGATCGCGGCCGAGGCCGCGGCAGCCGATGCGCGCGTGACCGTCGCCGCGCACGCCGCCGACACCCAGCTCCTCGACATCGAATTGAACGTCGAGGAGGCGTTCTTCGCGGTCCATGCAGCGAAGTCGATCCTCCAGGCCTCCGAGGAGGCCTATCAGCGATCGCTGGTCCACCGAAACTTTGCCAGCGCAGGGGTCAAGTCGGGCCTCCGCTCGCCCATCGAGCTGACGCGCGCCGAGGCCGACCTCAGCCGCTTCGACACCGGACGGATCCGCGCGCGCGGCGGTCTCGCGGTCGCTCGCACGGTTCTGGCCGCAGCGGTCGGCTCGTCGGAGCTGGCACTCGATGCGGCCGACGAGGCGCCCAAGGCCGCCGATCTGCCGACGCTCTCGAACGCCATTCAGCTCGCCTCGGAACGTGACCCGCGCTTGCAAGAGGCGCTGGCACGGCTGCACCAGCAAGAGCTCGCCACACGAGCGGTGAGTGCCCTGGCGCGGCCAGACATCCACCTCTCCGCCGCGATCTCAGGCCGGGCCGGCGGGGCCATGCCCAGCAACGGCGGCCAAGAGGCCTCGGGAAGCGGGTACCTCCCGAACGTGCCCAACTGGGACGGCGCGCTGGTTCTGAGCTGGCCGCTCTTCGATCCGATCATCAACGCCCGCCAGAGGGCTTCGCGCGTTGCCGAGGAGATCCAGCGGTCCGAGATCGATCTGGTTCGACAACAGGTCGTGGCCTCGGTCGAACAGGCCTACGTGGGCGTCTCCGTGGCGCGGGAGGCGCTCCCCTCGCTGCAACACGAGCTCGAAGCCGCGCAAGCGAACTACGCTCAGGCGGACGCCCGGTTCAAGGCCGGGCTCGGCACCAGCGTCGAGCTGGCCGACGCCGAGGCGCTGCGGGCCGACGCCGACATCCGGCTGGCTATCGGCGTCTTCGATCTGGCCAAGGCCCGCGCGGCCTTCGGGCGCGCCATCGCCGAAGGCATCAGATGACCGACCAGAGAGAATCAAGGAGCCCGGGAAGCGAACCTCACGGACGATCGAGGCTGCCGGTGGCGATTGGGGTCTCGGCAATCGCGATTGTCCTGGTGGGCGGTCTGATGGCGTGGCGTGCCGACGCGCGCACCAACAAGATCGCGCTCGCCGCCCGTCCGAAACCGGTGACGGCGGTCCGGGCCAAACGGGCGCTCTACCGTTCGACGCGCACCTATGTCGGTACGCTGCAGCCCTGGCTTCAGGCCAACGTCGGACCGCAGCTCGTCTCCGCCTACGTCGACACCGTGCTGGTGCGCCCCGGCGCGGTGGTCAAGAAGGGTGAAGTTCTCGCGACGCTCGACTGTCGCGAGGCCAGCGCCGCCACCAAAGCCGTCGCCGCCCGTGCGCGGGCGCTCGACGCCCGACAGCAAGCGGTCGAGCACGAGGCTGCCCGAACGCAGGGGCTCTTGAACGGGGGCTTCGTCTCCCCGAACGAAGCGGAACAGAAGAACGCCCAGAGCGCGTCAGAGGCCGCGCAGGTCGACTCCGAGCGGGCCAACCTGGCTCGCAGCTCGCTCGACGTCAACGACTGCATCATGCGCGCGCCGTTCAACGGTGAGATCGCGCAACGGTTGATCGACCCGGGCGCCTTCGTCCGTCCGGGAACCACCATCGTGAGGGTGATCGATCGCGACACCGTCCGCATGACGGCTGACGCCCCGGAGATGGACTTCGACGTGGTTCCCGCGGGCACCAGGGTCGCGGTCCACGTCTACGCGACGAAGCGAGACCTCCCAGGCACGATCACCCGGCGCTCGCCGGCCGCCGATCCGTCGACCCGCACGGTGCACTTCGAGGTCGATCTGCCCGATCCGACCCGCGCCATTCCGGTGGGCACGACCGGCGAGGTTCGCATCGAGGTCGGTGCTCCAGTGCCCGCAACCGAGGTCCCGCTCTACGCCGCGACCGTGCGCGGGGACGAGGCGACCGTCTTCGTCGTCGACCACGGTGTGGCGCAAGCACGGACGGTGGCAGTGAAGGGCGAAGCGCAAGGCTCGCTGTTCTTGGATTCGGTGCTGGCGCCGGGGGCATTCGTCGTCACCGAGGGCCGGGCACTCCTGGTCAACGGCGACCGAGTCGACCTCAAAGAGGAGCCCAAGCTGGGACCGACGGTGACCACACGCCGACCGGCGGGAGCCGAACGAGAAGGCCGATGACCTCGCTGTCGCTCCGCAATCCGATCGCCATCCTCATGATCTGCGTCGGGCTCGTCGTGTTTGCGGCCGTGGTCACGCCGCGGATGAGCGTGGACACCTTCCCCGAGCTGACCCCCCCCGTCCTCATCATCGGTACTCTGTGCCCCGGCCTCGGACCGAAGGACGTCGAGAAGACCATCAGCTGGCGTCTCGAGAAGTACGTGTCGGCGACACCGGGCGTCGATCACGTCGAGAGCGCCTCGCGGAACAGCCTTTCGATCATCTACGTCTGGCTGAAGTGGGGCACCGATCTCAACGGCGCGCAGACGTTGGTGCAGCAGCAGGCCGCCTTCGCGATGGCGGCGGTTCCCAAATCGCTCGGCGTGCTGCCCCCCTTCGTCCTCCAGTACGATCCTTCGAACGCGCCGGTCATCCAGGTGGTCGTGTCGGGCGCCGGCTACACCGGCCCCCAGCTCTACGACTACGCGTTCAACAGCGTCGAGCCGCTGCTGGAAGGGATCGCCGGCGTCGCCAGCGCGGCGCCCGACGGAGGGCGGATGCGCCAGATCAACGTGGTCGTCGATCCTGTGCGCGCCCAGGCGCGGAACGTCACCACGGCAGACGTCTCGGCCGCGGTCGCGAAGTCGAATGCGCTGCTCCCCTCGGGCGAGCTGATCTCGCCGAAGTTCGACGCCAACGTCTACACCAACGCCATCCCGGCCCGGGTGAGGGACATTGGTGACGCGCCGGTGAAGATCGAGGGCGCGATCCCGGTCCTCATCCGGGACGTGGCGCAGGTCGATGACGGCGGAACTCCCCCCACGCAGTCCGTTTCGGTCAACGGCCGGGACGCTGTCTACCTCAACGTCCTTCGCGTTCCGGGGGGCAACACCTTGGAGATCGTGGACGCCGTCCGCAAGGTGGTGGCCAATCTCCACGATCTGCCGCCCGGGATGACGGTCAAGGCGTTCTTCGACCAGTCGACCTTCGTTCGTACGACCTACCACGGGCTCAAGAAGGAGATCGTTCAGGCGCTGGTTCTCATCGGGATCGTCATCCTGCTCTTCCTGCAGAGTGCCCGGGGAACGCTGATCGTGTCCGTCGCCATTCCGCTGTCATTCGCCATCACCCTGCTGGTCCTCTATGCGGCGGGGCAGACGCTGAATGCCTTCACGCTCGGGGGCCTGACGTTGGCGATGGGCCGGCTGGTCGACGACGCGGTCGTCGTCCTGGAGTCGATCCACCGTCACCAGCGGATGGGCCTCGACAACCGCGAAGCCGCCCTGCGAGGCGCCAACGCTGTCGCGCTCCCGGTGTTGGCCTCCACGCTGACGACCATGGCGGTCCTCCTGCCCGTGCTGCTCCTGGCGGGGCTCGCCAAGAAGCTCTTTGCGCCGTTGGCGCTCACGGTGGCCGTCGCCATGATCGCCTCCTACTTCGTGAGCATGGCGGTGACGCCGGTCGCCTGTCGCTACTTTCTCGGACACGCCGAGCGCGGAGAGCTCGGCCGGCGGGTGGAGGGCCTGGTCGACCAGATCGCCACCGGCTACTCCCAGCTTTTGCGCCGTGTTCTCCCCTTCCGGCGAACCGTGCTCGCGTCCGCGGCGCTGCTCGTATTGGGCAGCGTCTGGGCGGCCGCTCGCCTTCCAAGCACCTTCTTCCCCGAGATCGACGAGGGGATGGACATGATCTACGTCCGCTTCACGCCGGGCATCTCGCTCACCGACGCCGCTCAGCAGCTGAACGCGATGGGCGAAGCGCTCTCGCGCGAGCTGCCGAAAGGCAGCGTCCAGATGGTCATCGCCAACATCGGCACGCCCCAAAACGCGCGCGCGGCCATCATCAGCCCGAACGTCGGGCCCCACACCGGCTTCCTGCGTTTGGCGTTTTCCGAGCCCGAGGAGCGCAGTCTGTCGCAGTCCGAGCTGGCGGTTCGGGCGCGCGCCATCCTCACCCGCGAATTTCCGGGCGTCGAAGCGCTGCAGTACCCCGGCGGGCTGGTCGCCAGCGTCTTCGCCAACGGGTACACCGCCCCCTTGGTTGTCGAGGTGCGCGGCGAGAAGCTCGAGGAGCTCGACGCCCGAGCCAAGGCGATCGCCGAGGTGGCGCGGACCGTCCCCGGCATCCGCGACGTCCGCTCGTCGCTGCAGATGGACTACCCCGAGATTCACGTCGACACCGATCGCGAGAAGGCCGGCCTGGTCGGCATCAATCTGCAGAGCGCGGCTCAGACGACGCTGGAGGCCACTCTCGGCAACATCAACACGCCGAGCGTCTGGATCGACCCGGACAACGGGCAGTCCTATTACGTGGTGACCTCCTACGCCGGCGTCGACGACCTCCGGGCCCTCGCGCAACTGCCCGTCCGGGTGAGCAACACCGGCCAGCCGGTGATTCTGGGGGCCTATGGCCAAATCAGGCGCGCGTTGGGACCGATCGCCGTCGAGCGCAACCAACTCGAACGCGCCGCGCACATCTTGATGCAGACGGAGGGGCGAGACATCGGCAGCGTTTCAAACGAGCTCGAGCGCGCTCTGCACGCCGATGCGCGTACGCGCGACATTCCTTTCGACTACGTCGGACAGGTGCAGCTCATGCGCACGACCTTTTCGGGACTGGGCCTGGCGCTGGGGCTCGCCGTCATGGTCGTCTTCATGATCATGGCGTCGCAGTTCAAGTCGCTCCGGCTGCCGTTCGTCATGCTGTTCACCATTCCGGTCTCGCTGGTCGGGATCGTCCTGGCGCTGATGGCGGCCGGCCAGGGATTCTCCATCACGGCGCTGATGGGGATTCTGATGGTGATCGGAATCGCGGTCTCCAACGGAATTCTGCTGGTCGACGACGCCAACCGCCGGCTCGGCGAAGGGGTGGAGATGATCGACGCGATCGTGGCGGCCGCGCGCTCGCGGTTCGTCCCCATCGCGATGACCAGCCTGGCGACCGTGGTCGGGTTGATCCCCACCGCGCTCGGCCTCGATCGCGGCTCCGAGGCGAATCAGCCGCTGGCGCTTGCCGTCGTGGGCGGCCTCACCTCTTCGACGATTCTCTCGCTGTTCCTGGTCCCGGTGATGTTCCTGTTCTTCGCGCCCAGGCCGGTCGAGGAGAGCGAAGCCGCGCCCGGGGCACCACTCGTCGAGGCACACCCCTGAGACGGACGCGGATCCACCGCGGCCAGTCGGCCGAGGCGGATCCGCTCGATCTCGGACAGACCAGAGATCAGGCGCCGGCAGCACCCCCGGCGCCGCCCGCAGCGCCGCCCCCCGCTCCTGCGACGCCCGCGCCGCCGCCACCACCCGCACCAGCGCCGCCCGCACCGGCCGAACCGCCGCCGGCACCGGCCACACCACCGCCAGCGCCGGCATGACCTCCACCGGCTCCAGCCGTTCCTGCGCTGGCGCCTCCGGCTCCGCCCGCCGCAGGCGTGATCTTGCCGTCGGAGTTGACGTCGCTGCTGCACCCCATCGTCCCGAGGCAAACTGTGACTGACCCAGCCAGAAAAGCGCCGGCGAGAACGTTTCGGAGGATCCTTGGCATTGGCTGTCCTTTTCGTTGACGAGGTCGGTAACTGAACGTGTTCATGTGAAGCACAGGCTAGAAGATGTAGAACGCCGAGAATTGCACGCGGCTGTTCTTCCCGGTCGAGCCATCCAGGAAGTTCTGGTGGAAGTAGGCGTACTCCAGGCCGAAGCGAACGGCGGAGTTCGCCTCGACGAACAGGTTGCCGTCGACGAAGTCGGACTTGTTGAACATCTTGGTGGCGTTCGCCGAGGTCTCGAGCGCCTTGATGTCGCTCGAGTACATGTGCGAGTAGTTGGCCGCGAGCCACATACGGTTCGGCGTCGGCAGGTAGTACTGCAGCCCGACGAGCACCGATTCCCAGCGGATGGCGTGCAGCACGCCGTCGGCGGTGAAGGCCACCAGTCCGTTGTCGACGTCCTGCGGATAGGTCGGCACCACGCCCATGGCGTTCGCCGGCGGGCTCGCGAAGGCGGCTCCGCCATTGAGGCCGGTGTAGAGATCGGCGATCGCCTGACCGTAGACGAACGAGCCGGTCAGCGTCAGCGCGTTGTCCGGGTGGTTGACGTCGGTGGCCGGGATGACCGGGATGAGCGCGTCGACCGAGTAGCCGTAGCCGTTGATGGTGATCGCCTTGGTGGGCGCACCCGACAGGTTCGGGATCTTGAAATAGCGGCCCACCGTCGAGAAGCCGATCGACATCCCGTCCACGGCGCTGCCCGCGGCACCGGCGGTGTGCATGCCCTTCCAGTTGTTGATCGCCAACCGAATGCCGGCCTGGCCGTCGGGCACCTCGGAGTCACGCTGCGGCGGGCGGGAGGCGGCGCCGGCGAGCTCGACGTTCACGGCGTCGCTCTTGAAGACGTGCGAGAGGCGGAACTGCGGCGAACGCGAATAGATCTGCCCGGGGATGCCCTGCATCTCGACGGTATTGGGGTGAAACAGCGACTGAAACCCGAACAGCTGCCAGTACTGGCCGGCCAGGAAGTCGATGTAGGGCGTCTCCATCTTCAGCGCATAATGGCGCATGCGGAACGTCGGGCTGGTGTAGAACGACGCCTCGGAAACGGCAGGCGTGCCGACCGGGTTCGGGGACGACAGCGGCTGATTGCCGAGGAAGTCGCACTCGAAGATGCCGGAGGTCTTGATCGTGTCCGTCTCCGGTCCCTTGAGCTTGACCCCGAAGCGCGAGTTGCGCGCGCTGAAGGTGGTGCGCCCGTTCTCGGCGCCGTACACCGGCGTCGGGTTCGGCGTGGCCGTGGTCGGAGCCGGCGTGTGCGTGATGGCGGCGTTGCCGGCCAGATCGTTGAAGGTCTGGGTCGAGTCGTAGATCCCGTCGGCCTCGACGAAGCCATAGACCGTCGCGGAGAACTTGCTCATCACGTTCACCAGCGGCGACGAGGTCGGAGGCGTGTGCGCCAGTGGCGTGAGCGTGATCGGGGCCGAAGGTGCCGCCGGCGGTGGCGGCGGCGGTGGCGGCGGTTCGGGAGCGATCATGACTGACGGTGGCGGCGGCGGGGGCGGCGGTGCGTCGGCGGCCGGCGGTGGCGGCGGCGCCGGCGCCGCCTCGGGAGCCGGCGCGGGCGTGGCCGGCGTTTGAGCGACCGCGATCCGACCGATGCAGGAAATCGCGAGCGCGACCACGCTGTTTCTCAAGGGGCCTGATTTCATTTTTCTCTGTCTCCTCTGGGATTGGTTTTCCGCGTGGCGGACCGTACCGGAGGACATTCACTGACATCCATAACAACCCCGTTAAGGTCTTGTGTCATTTAGGTGACATCGTCCCCGCTCGCGCAGCTGTGGACTTGCTGGGACGCCTGCTGGTCGCATGGCGCCGGCGCCGAAAGGCCCGCGCGGCGGGTGGAGCCCGGAGCTGGCGAGTGCCGGGCCGCCCGGGGCGTTGACCGGTTCGCGCAGCCGGGACGCGCGTGATCGTGCCGGGCGGCTGCTGGGGAGGCCGCCCCCAGCGACAGGTGAGAAGGCGAGCCCTATTGGCAGGGGCAGCAATAAACTACGGCGCCGGCAGAGAAAGAAAATGCCAGCCGACATCCGTAGGTTGGGTCTGAAGAGGTCGCTGCGTCCGGCTGGGAAACGCCGCACGACAGTGCAAACTCCCCGGCGGTGCAGGAGTCCGCGCAGGTTCCGCTGCAGTCCAGGCACCCCATCGGGTCCGTTGCGGAGTATGAAGATGAACTGGTTGGCGTCGTGCAGGTAACGAAAGCACGCGCCGGCACGCACCCAGCTGCGCCGCCGTTATCGAGCTTCGTCGGCCATCGGCATTGAGGGCCCGAGTCGAGCGCAACGTCGGTCCGAGCCGCACCATCGGTGAGGACGGGACGATCGGCCGGTCTCGCACCGTCGGTTGGGCTGGGAAGGTTCGATGTGCTGCTGCATGCCAATGGCCAGAGGGACAATAGCGCGAGCCAATGGCGGCGATCAAAGTGCATTTGCCCTTCCAAACATTGGCTCCTCCAACATTGCCTCCTCCAAACATCGCCGCCTTCTCCAAACATCGCCGTCCGAGTGCCCTTTCGCCGGGTCGTCGCCCTCGGACGAGGCAACGGAGTCTTTCACCGGCGCGCCGGAAGAGTCAACCTCCCGCGGCCGGATTCGACGGTCCCTCGACACCGAGTCGGGGCGGCCTCAATCGAGGCTCATTGAGAGGGTGGCCGCAATGTCCACCCACGCTAACCCTGGCCGGCGGTCTCGCCGGCGCGTGGGCCGTTTTGCGGCGGCGCAAGGCGCGGCTTCTGTGCCGGCGCGAGCCGCGCCGGCAGCAGCCTGGCCAGGGTCAATAACAGGGATCGGTTCACGGAGATGAAGCGGTGCTTGCCCTGGCACCGCACCGACAACACCCCGGCGACGCACAGAACCTTGAGGTGGTGCGAGATCGTCGGCTGCGTGACGTCGAATCTCTCGGCCACCTCACCGCAGCAGAGCTCCCCGCCCGCGGCAATCTCCTGAACCATTCGAAACCGCGTCGTGTCACCGAGCGCCCGGAGCGCCCGCAACAGCGCGTGGTCGTCCGGCTCAGGGACGTCTTCCGCGACCATCGCCCATTGAAGGTGGGGCCCGGGAGGGATGCCGCCAAACTGAAGCGGCGCGAAAAAACTGGCGGCGCCGGCACGCCGGCTCGACCATCGTTCGAAGCCGATGCCGGCACGCTCCAAACGCGACCTGCTCTGGACCTCCACGACCTATTTCGGCGAAGGGCTCCCCTGGAGCTTCCTTCACCAGATGGGGACCGAGTTCTTGACCGCCATCGGCGCCTCGAAGACGCAGATCAGCTCGACCTCGCTGCTTCACCTGGCGGTCACCTTCAAGTTCGCCTGGAGCCCCGCGCTCGACCTGTTCGGCAAGCGCCGGACCTGGCTCTGGGTGCTGCAGCTGGTGCTCGGCCTGGGGATGTTCGCCGTCGCGGCCGTCTCGCCCAGCCGCAATCTCTCCGCGTTCTGGCTGGTGGTCTCCGCGCTGGCGGTCGTGCACGCCACCCACGACGTCGCCTGCGATGGTTTCTATCTGCAGGCGCTCGACAAGCGGGGTCAGGCCCTCTATTCCGGCACGCGCCTCGGCGCCTACCGGCTGGCGATGATCGTCGGCTCGTCGGTCCTGGTGGTTCTGGCGGGCAAGACCAGCTGGCTGTGGGGATTTGGCGCGGCCGGCGTCCTCATGATCCTGACCGCGCTGGTGAACGCGGCGATCATGCCGCACCCGCCGGAGCACCCCGCTGCCGACCCAGCCACCCCGGAGGGGGCGCATCCCCCCAAGGCGATCGCTTTCATCGACGCCTTTCGATCCTTCATCACCCAGCCCCAGGCAGCCCTGGTGCTGTCGTTCATGCTCTTCTACCGGCTGGGCGACATCATGATGTTCGCCATGTCGAAGCCGCTCCTGCGCGATCTCGGCGTCGGCACCGCCCAGCGCGGCTTGCTGAACGGCTTCGGAACTGGCGCCTCGATCCTGGGCGTGGTGCTGGGCGGGGCGTTCGTTGCCCGGCGCGGCCTGGAGCGGGCGCTCGTGCCGCTCATCTACGTTCAGAACCTGGGCATCCCGCTCTATATCGGGATGGCGGTCTGGAAGCCGCACCTGCTGGCGATCACCGCCATCGTCCTGGTCGAGCAGCTGGTCGGCGGGTTCGGGATGGCCGGCGCCACTGTGTTTCTGATGCAACGCTGCCGGCGGGCTTTCTCGGCGTCGCATTTTGCGATGGCGACCTCTGTGGTGTCACTGGCGAGCACATTTTCGGGATATGCCTCCGGTCCGCTCAACGAGCGGCTGGGGCACCCGCTCTTCTTCACGTTGGCCTTCTTGGCCAGTGTTCCCAGCCTGGTGCTGGTCCTCCTGGTGCCGAAGACTTCCATCGAGCTGGATCCGGACGGCGTTCGCTGAGCGCTGGGCCGGTTGCGGCGGCTATCGCACATCAGACCACGTCCCAGACGGCACGTTCCACGTCCGAGACGGCACGCTGGATCTCTCTGCTGGGCGTACAATGATCCGTCTAGCGAGGGAACCATGACTAAGACCCTATCGATCGCCACTGCCGCCGCCGTCGCCACCGTCTTCGTCGGACTTGGCTGCGCCTTCAACCCGTCGAACCTGCAGCCCACCACCGGCACGACCGGCCCCGGGAGCACGCACAGCATCTCCGGGTTGACCTCTCTCAGCATCAGCCCGACCAGCGCGACGTTGTCGGTGTCCTCGGGCGGTGCCACCAAGACCCAGCAGTACAAGGTCACCGGGATCGTCAACGGGCACGCGCAGGACGTGACGGGTCAGGTCGGCTACTCGCTGAGCACGAGCGGCATCGTGACGATCAACGGCAGTGGCCTGGCGACCACCACCAACACCAGCGGCGGCGTCGTGGTCATCACCGCCGCAGCCGGCAGCGTCACAGCCACCGCGGTCCTGACCGTTCAATATGGGTTCACCGGTCCCGATCCGGGGATGGCCGGGCAGGGCGTGCCGGCGAATGCCGGGTCGTTCTTCACCACCACACAGAACGACACCAGCCGCGCGCCGCAGCTCATCTACCCAAACGACCACGTGCTGTTTCCGCCCAACGTCACCGGGATCGAGATCCACTTCATGCCCGGCAGCAGCAGCAACACCCTCTTCGAGGTCAGCTTCCAGGGGCCCGTCTCGACGATCAACACCTTCATCCGCTGCCAGTCGCCGCAAGGGATCAACGGCTGCATCTACCTGCCCGATGCGACGCTCTGGCGCAGCGTGGCCCTCTCGAACGCTGGCCAGGGGGACGTGACCCTGACGGTCCGCGGGACCGACGACACCGGCAGCTCGGTCGGCAACAGCTCCACCTTTCACATCTCGTTTTCGAAGTCGTCGATCGAGGGGGCGCTCTACTACTGGACCACCAGCGGCCAGACCGCGATCATGCGCTGGGACTTCGGCGGCAGCACCACCACCGCGACGTCGTACCTGACGCCCACCAACACCGACGGCAAGACCTGCGTCGGCTGTCACGCGCTGGCCCCCGACGGCACCAAGCTGGTGGCGAGCGCGGGTGGACAGAATGACGGGCGGCTCCTGCTGTGGGACATCGTCAACAACCAGGCGATGCAGCCGTTCCCGCTGGCGCAGAAGAGCCAGTTCGAGTCCTGGAACGCCGACGGGACTCAGTTCGTCGGCGTCTATGGCGACACCACGCACATGGCGCCTTCGAACCTCATGATCTTCGACGGGACGATGGGGACCGTGGTCTCGACCATCGATCTCGGCGGGCTGCGGGCCGATCACCCCGACTGGTCGAAGAACACGGACGGCGCCAACACCATCGCCTTCACCTCGGTCGACCCGGTCGCCAACACCACCGATCAGCGGCCCGCCACCGGCGGCATCGACTTCGTCCAGTACAACAACGGCGCCTGGGGCGCGCCGCAGGTGCTGGTCCCCTCGGAGCTGGGGAAGAACCGCTACTACCCGGCCATCGCGCCCGACGGAAACC
The DNA here is from genome assembly GCA_963847705.1 of uncultured Pseudomonadota bacterium. Lineage (GTDB taxonomy): Bacteria > Myxococcota_A > Polyangia > Fen-1088 > Fen-1088 > JADGRB01. The sequence goes on from CAWKBC010000047.1 coordinate 150,364, forward strand.
TGCTGGTCTACGACGAGTCGACCTGCACCAACGGGACGGCGACCGCGGGCCAGCCGGCCGACAAGTCGTGCGACGCCGACACCGACGCCACGGCGACGATCATGTTCACCTCGCTCCAGGGCGACACGCCGATTCCGCTCACCAACGCCAACGCGCCGGGCGTCGCCGACAACGGCGCGACTGCGCTCACCAACTCGTTCCCCAAGTGGGCGCCGTTCGTGGAACAGCTCGACGAGCAGAGCCAGCTGGTCTGGCTCACCTTCTCATCGACGCGGCAGTACGGGCTGCGCACGCCGCCCGCGCCGGCCGACATGGACGAGACCACCAAGGGGACGCTGATCTGGATGGTCGGGATCAGGCCCTCCATCGGCGGCGGCGACCCCAGCTTCACCGCGTTCTGCCTGCCGTTTCAGGACATCACGACGTCCAACCACATCGCGCAGTGGACCAAGGTCTTCATCAAGGGCCCGGGCTAGCCAGCTCGCCCGGGACCCTTTGAGGGTCCCGAACTGGATCGCGTGAGGGAGAGACGGCTCAGCCGGCTCGAGCTCGTCGCGGGGGGCGCGGGACCCTTTGAGGGTCCCGATCTTACGGCAGCCCGGGCACCGGGACGCGCACCTCGTACACGGCGTGCAACGTCGTGACGTAGAGGGTCCGGCGATCGGCGCCGCCGAAGGTGCAGTTCGACGGTGCGGAAGGGAAGGGGATTCGCCCCAGGAGCTCGCCGGCGGCGTCGAACACCTCGATCGCCTTGATCTCTTCGCTGTTGTTGGCGACGTAGAGATTTCCGTGGTCATCGACGCAGATGCCGTCGGGGACCTTGAAGCCGCCGGGCACACGCGCGCCGTCGATGAGGACGGTCGGCCCCACGGTGCCGGCGACCACGGCGCCGCTGGCATCGAGCGGGAGCTTCCAGACCTTGGCCTGGGTGTCGCTGCCGATGTAGAGGGTCCCGCCGTCGGGCGACAGCGCGACGCCGTTCGGCTTCTCCATCGCGAGGACGACGCTCAGCGCGCCCGCCGGCGAGACGCGGTAGACGGCCATCGGCGCGTGCGGCGTGCCAGGGCGGGCGCCCCAGTCGGTGTCGGTGAAGTAGATGTTGCCGTCGCTGCGCAACACGAGAATCGTTCGGTGCATTCAGTGGAACGCCGGGCCGGCCCGCAGCCGAGGGCGGCCAGGCGTCGGCGAGCACGGTGCGCTTCCCCTCGGGCGACACCCGAACCAGGCGCCCGTTGTAGCGCTCGCAGGCGACCAGATCTCCGGCGGCGTCGACAGCGAGACCGTTGGTGCTGGTCGGTCCGGGCGGCTCGGTGGCGGGGTAGGGGAAGATCGAGAAGCGGCGGTAGACCGGATCGAAACGGTAGATGACCGCGCCCGCCCCGTTGTTTTCCACCACGTCGGAGAAGAGCAGATAGGGGCCGGCGGCGACCCACAGCGGACCCTCCAGCGAGACGAATGGGACGGGGCTGGGGATCGCGCGCGGCGTGCCGGCTCCGGCCAGCAGAGCGGGCGGCGCCGCCGCGGCCGCCGCCAGGGCGGGCGGCGGCGCGGTCGCTTCGGTGGGCGCGCAGGCGCCGAGGGCCGCGAGCGAGGCGGCCACGATCAGGAGCGAAGCCAAGGGGGGTCGCCGGGCGAGCATGGCGCATCAAATCACGGGCCGGCGTTTCTGGCGACGTTACGTTCGCGTCTCCTCCAGGCCGACCTCGCCGCGTCGCCGGCGAGGGAGCACCACGGTGAACGTCGTCCCTGCCGACTCGGCCGAACGGACGTCGATCGAGCCACCGTGGACGCGGACCAGCTCGCGGGTGATGAAGAGGCCCAGCCCGAGACCGCGTGACTTCTGCATCTGCCGCGCGGCCAGCGGCTCGAACAGCGTGGGGAGCCGGTCGGCCGGAATGACGCCCTGGTTGTGCACCGCGACCTGCACGCTGTCGGAGGCGCGTCCGTCGATGGTGACCGCCACGCCCCCCTCGGCCACGCCATGTTGAACCGCGTTGGCCACCAGGTTCGAGAACAGCTGCGACAGCCGGTCCTGGTCCCAGTGCCCGAGCGTGTCGCCCAGGCTGGTCGAGCGGAGCGTGCAGTCGGGATTGGCCTCGTCGAGCTCGTCGATGACCTGGCGGACCAGGGGGAGGAGATCGAGCTCGGTCCGCACCAGCGGGATTCCGCCGCCCAGGCGCACGCGCGTGAAGTCGAGCAGCTGATCGATCATGCGGGTCATCCGCTCGCTGCTGGAGAGGATGCGTGACAGAGGCTTCTGCAGCCGTTCGGTCTCGGCCCGGTTCATCGCCAGGCGCGCCGAGGTGATGATGGCGGCCAGCGGATTGCGCAGATCGTGGCCCAGGATGCCGGCGAACGTCTCGTTGAAGTGGACGGTCTGCTGCAGCTCGGCCAGCGAGCGAAACCGAAGCACGGCGGCGGCGACGTGGTTGGCGATGGCGCGCGCCAGCTCCAGCTCCTGCGCGGTCAGGTCGCGCGGGCGCGTGTAGTACACCATGAACTTCCCGATCAGGCGTCCGCCTCCGACCAGCGGGATGAAACCGAGCGCGCCGATCTGCTCGCTCTCGAACAGCGGCAGGTAGGAGGCCATCGCCGGGTCGGTGGCGACATCGCCGCTCACGATCGGTTGCGGGTCTCGCGCGTCCGCAGCCCAGGGCGAGTGCCCCTCGACCGCTGCCCGGTACTGGTCGGAGAGGTTGCGCCAGGCCCGAAACCGCATGACCCCCTCCCCGTCCAACAGCAGCACCGAGGCGCGGTCGGTCCCGAGCGCCCGGGCGATCGCGTCCAGCGCGGCGTCGTAGATCTCCTCCACCCTGCTGGCGCTGATGACCGTCGCGGCCAGCTTGTAGAGGAGCTCCGCGCGGATGCGGTTCTGTTGCTCCACCGCCAGGAGACGCAGCCGCTCCAGCGCCTGGCCGCAGTAGCGGGCAATGAGAAACAGGAAGTGCGCCTCCTCGTCGTCCAGCGCCCGCGCGTCTTCGAACGTCAGCCCGATCGCGCCCAGCGTCCGTCCGGGGGTCTTCACCGGGAGACAGACCACGCCGTAATGGCGTGAAGGCGTGGCGCTCCCGGCCAGGTTGGGATAGCGGGCGATGAGCTCGTCGCGCGAGGCGATCCAGATCAGCTCGCCGCCCCGGATGGCGTCGACGATCGGCGTCGCGGACGGGTTTCCCTCGAGCGAGATCGTCGCGAAGGCCTGGGCGGCCTCGTCGCTGTATCCGTCGGCGCGGACCAGACGAGCCGCCGCCTCGCGCCAGCCGGTCAGCCAGAGGGCGGCGCTGGAGGCCCCCAGCGCGACGCGTGTCTGATCGACGACGGCCTCGAAGACCTGCTCGGCGGTCACGGCGTCGGCGATCGCCGAGGTGATCTTCGCCAGCCGCTCGGTCCGGCGCGCTCGGCCGTCACGCTCGACCGCCGCCCGCTTCAGATCGGCGAGGTGCGCCTTCAGCTCCTGTTCCCGGAGCCGGAGCTCGCGCACCGAGTTTCTCAGCTCGTGTTCGAGCTCCTTCCGGTGCCCGATCTCCGCGGCCAGCGCCCGGACATTTTCGGCGGAGTGCTCGGGGCGCTGGCGATCGAGCAGCGGACGCACGTGCGTGTGCGTCCGGCAGATGTCCTGGAGGCCGCTGCTCTCCTTGTAAAAGCTCGACACCACGTAGCTGCAGAGGAGCGAGAACGAGCGGAGGGTTCGCAGCTCGTTCCACATCCCCTCGAGGGCCACGGCCGCGCTGCGATTTCCGCCCCGCCAGAGCAGATCGACCATCTCGCCGTAGGCCCGGATCTCCCTCCGCCCGCCACTGGCGCGCGCCCGCTCGATGACGGGGCCCACCGTCCCGGTGAACCGCTGCCAGTCGGGGGACGCGCCCACCATGAACTGGTCGAGCGTCTCCTGGGCGTCGAGCATGACGAGGAGGCCGGCCGCGATCCGGCGCCCCGGATCGAACCCCCGGGTGGTCAACTGCGCGATGAAGGACCGCCGGTGCGCCTCCGTGGCGATGACGACGGTCGGCGCGTCCGCCGCCAGGCCGTCCGCCAAGAAGTCGACCACGGCGCTCTCGAGCAGATCCTCACTCTCGTAGAACTGGACGATGTGCGGCGGCTCGTCACCTTGACTGTTGACGGTCGTGGCAGATTCCAGCGGCATTGGTCCTTCCCATCGGCCATTTGCTCGACGCACCACCCTCGAGCGTGAACAAACTGCGTACGAGAAATCCGTAGGCCAGCCCCGGGGAGCGATTTCGGAGCGCGATTTTCGGGAGCCCGCTGGCGACCCGGCCCGCCGAGCTTGGATGTCGAGCCGGGCGTACCCAGGTTGCTGGAAGTACGGCGTGTCATTGGAGGAGGGCCTGGGATGAAAAGAGCGAAGGGCGTTGGTGGTCTGGGTGTGGTGGCGGCGTGGGCGCTCTCGATGGGGGCGGTGGCAACCGCGCGGGCGCAGCCGCTGCCGGGTGGGGGACCGGTCCGGACGCAGGTGTCGCAGATCGAGACCCGCCTGCAGCAGGATCCCAACCTCAAGAACAATCCCATCCAGGTCACGGTCGCCAACGGCGTCGCCACCTTGACGGGGAAGGTCGACACCCAGGCCGAAAAGGCGGAGGCCTCACGCCTCGCGTCGGTGAGCGGCATCGTCGGGATCGACAATCGGCTGGAGGTCGGCGACGCCAACCTCGACCAGTCGGTGGCGGACGATGCGCTGACCTCCAACATCAAGGAAGGGTTGATCGCCAGCCAGTCGGGCCACTTCGATCACGTCTCGGTCGCGACCCACAACGGCGTCGTGACGTTGACCGGGTCGGTGGCCAACGAAAGGGCGCTCAAGCAGGTCCTGGAGATCGCCCACGGCACCGACGGCGTCGCGGGGGTCGAGAACAAGCTGACCATCGCGCCGCCGAGTCAATATTGAGCCCCGGCGGGCCTCCGACCGCGATAGGTTCGAGTCCATGAAGACGGTGGTGACCCTGTTGCGGGGAGATGGCATCGGACCCGAGGTGGTGGATGCCGCCGTGCGCGCGATCGAGGCGACGGGCGCGGAGATTGACTGGGAGCCGCGCGACGCGGGCGCGGGCGCCGTCCCCAAACATGGCGCGCCGCTGCCCGAGGCGACGCTGGAGTCGATCCGGCGCACGCGGCTCTGTCTCAAGGGCCCCCTGGCCACGCCCATCGGCGGTGGGTACGCCAGCGTCAACGTGGCGCTGCGACGGGAGTTCGATCTCTACGCCAACGTCCGGCCGGCCCGCACCTTCGCGGGGCTGGCGGGGCGCTACGACAAGGTGGATCTCGTGGTGGTCCGGGAGAACACGGAGGGCGAATACTCCGGCATCGAGCACTACATCGATCCGGCCCGGAACGCCGCCGAGGCGATCTCGATCATCACGCGGCACGGTTGTGATCGCATCGTCCGCTTCGCCTTCGAGTACGCCCGCGCCAACAAGCGCAAGCAGATCACGCTGGTGCACAAGGCGAACATTCTCAAGATGACCTCCGGTCTGTTTCTGCAGATCGGACGGGAGATCGCGGCGACCTACCCGGACATCGTCTTCAACGACCTCATCGTCGACAACACGGCGATGCAGCTGGTGCGCGATCCCACGCGGTTCGATGTCATCGTGACGACCAACCTGTTCGGCGACATCCTCTCGGACCTCACCGCCGGGCTGGTCGGTGGGCTCGGCCTGGTGCCGGGGGCGAACATCGGCGAGGGGGCCGCCATCTTCGAGGCGGTGCATGGCACGGCCCCCGACATCGCCGGCAAGGGGATGGCCAACCCGACGGCGGTGATGCTGGCCGGAGCGATGATGCTCGATCGGCTCGGGCAGCGCGACCGCGCGCTCCGCCTCGAGCGGGCGGTCCGTCAGGTGATCGAGGGCGGCCGGGATCTCACCCCCGATCTGGGAGGCAGCGGATCGACCACCTCGTTCACCGATCGCGTCATCGCCGCGCTGGGCGCCTAGCCCCGGGCCCGATCAGTTCGCACAGCGCGCCGATGGCGGCGTCGCCGCCGCCAGATCGCCGTCGGTGAGCGTCTCCAGGAAGCAGACCAGGTCGCTCACCTGCTGCTCGGTCATGGGGGGCTTCGTGCCCGGCGCCCGCCCATCGAGGGGGAGCTGGCTGTCGAGGTTCTTGCGGTCGCCGGCCGGAAGATCGTCGTACTTCTGGACGGTGCCGCCCAGGTGCTGGGCGGTGACCAGGCCGTAGCGCGGGAAGTCGGGGTCGGGCTTCGCCTTGGCGCGACCGCCGGCGGTCGGGTACCAGAGCTCCGGGCGGGTGTCGCGGGTGTTGTAGAAGCGGACCGCCTGCTCGAGCGAGTGGATGACGCCGTTGTGGAAGAAGGCGCCGCGGGTGGCGACGTTGCGCAGGGTGGGCGTCTTGAACAGGCCGCAGTACTCGGGGAACTTGGTGTGATCGTCGCGGAGCGGGCCGCAGATGCCGAGATCGCGGTACTTGTGGTCGCGGTTGGCGGGGATCTCCGGGTTGCGCGGGACGCCGATCGCCTCGAAGGAGAAGTCGGTGAACTGGGCCGGTGCGCCGTCGTTGAAGCTGGCGTCGGCCAGGTGGCAGCCCTGGCAGTTGCCGGTCTCCTTGTCCTTGAAGACCTTGAGCCCGCGTTCTTCGGCGGGCGTCAGCTCGGAGCCCGGCTTCTTGTAGAGATAGAGGTCGTACTTGCTGTTGTAAGGATGGAAGCTGGGGTCCTCGATCTGAAACGACTGCAGGGCCAGCTGCACCTTGCTGAAGGCGACGTCGACGTCGGCCAGCGCCGCCGCGCCGAAGGCGCCAACGAACTCGGGCGCCGCGGGTGAGGCCCGGAGCCTGGCCACCAGCTCGGCGGGGCTGGCGTTGGCCATCTCGAACGGCGAGAGCAGCGGCGCCTTGGCCTGCTCGGAGAGCGAGTTGGCCCGCCCGTCCCAGGCGAACCCGCCGCCGGGCGCGGGGAGGCTGAAGCCGTCGGGGTTGTCGAGAGATCCAGATAGCCGGGGGTGAACTCCTTGTAGCGGATGGACGGCGTGGCGCGCAGTCCGGGCGAGGTCCCCTGGGGGCCACCGAGCTGCACCGCCAGGCCGTTGGGCGGACCGTAGCCGTGCGCCGGATCGTGGCAGGTCGCGCAGGACATCTGCCCGGAGGCGGAGAGGCTCTTGTCGAAGAAGAGGAGCTTGCCGACCTGCGCCGCCGGCGTGAGGTGGTGCGGGGGCGGGGCGGCCGGCCCGGGCGCCAGCTCGGCGGCCGGCTTCTCGGACGGGAGCTGCCCGACCGAACCGTCGGCACGCGAGCAGGCGTCGACGGGGAACGTGAGGCAGGCGAGCGCGAAAACGGTGCCTGCGTTGCGCTTCCAGATGTCTCGCGAATCAATCATGCGTCTCCCCGGGTTCGGTCTTGCCGAAACGAAAAACGACCGGCGCCCCTCACCCCGTCGAGCGGGGGGCGCCGGTCGGAACGAGGACGGCCTACTGGTTAAAGTCGAACGCGTCCCACAGGTCGGTGAGCGCCGGGGAGTTGACCGGGGCGTACGGGTTGTCCGCGGTGGTCTGCGGGTTCGGCAGGTTGTCGCGGCTGCGGCCGGTGATCGGCGCGAGCTGCCAGTTCTTCTCGATGAACTTCAGGATCGAGACGTGGTCCGCGTACCCGTGGTTCACCTTACCGCCCGTGGTGTAGGGCGAGACGATGATGAGCGGGATCCGCGTGCCGTCGCCGAAGAAGTCGAGCGGCTGGATGTAGCCCGAGTCGTAGTAGCCGCCGCCCTCGTCGAAGGTGACCATCACGGCCGTGCTGGCCGCCAGCGCCGGGTTGGCCTGCAGCTTGACCAGGATGTTCTTCACGTACGACTCGTAAAGGTCGAGCTTCGACGACGACGGGTGTCCGTCCATCACGCCGTCCGGGTGGGCGTAGGAGACCGACGGCAGCGTGCCGTTGGCGATGTCGGTGTACATGTCGGTGGTGTCCTTCATGTGCTCCGCCACCGAGGCCGGATCGCCCATGACCTGGGCCTGGTACTCGAACGGGTTGCAGATCTGGCAGTAGCCGTTGTTGGTGTTGAACCCGCCGCCGTAGAAGCGCCAGGAGATCCCCTTGGCGTTGAGCGAGTCGGCGATCGACTTTTGGTTGGTGGGCGGCACCACCGTCCCCGACTGCACGTTGCCGTGCGGGTCGTAGGTCGGGTTGGTGTTGTTCAGGTAGTAGTAGGTGTTCGGCGCGCAGTTCGGGTTCGGGTGGCTGGGCAGCGAAGCCAGGTAGCCGAGGATCGGCGCGACGCCCGGCTGGGTCGGGTCGGAGCAGTTGCTGAAGTTTCCGTCCACCGTGTAGTTGTTGTTGGTCCCGGACTTGGGGTTCGGGTTGGCGATCAGGCTGGCCGGCGGCATGGCCGGGCTGCCGGTCTTTCCGTCGGTCCAGGCGACCGCGTCGCCGAAGCCGGCCATCGAGTGGTCGGCGCCCGTGCCGCCCATGAACGACTGGTGCATGTTGTCCGACAGCGTGTAGCTGTTGGCCAGCATGGTGAGGAACGGCATGTCGCCGTTCTGCACGTTGGTGAACGCCATGCTGCTCCCCACGCCGTTGTCCGAGGTGGAGAAGGAGATGCCGACGAACGGGAAGAGATCGCTCACGCAGCCGCTCGGGTTGGCGGCGGTGGCGTTGGAGACCGAGCAGTCGGTCTGCTGCCACATCTGGTAGAAGCGGTGGATGATGTCGCCGGTGTACGAGTCGTAGGGCATCGTCGGGCCGGTCAGCTGGAACGACCCGTTCGGCAGGTTGGCGGCGTTGGTGACGCGCGTGTCGACCGTGCGCGCCGGAAGGCCAGTGGCGCCGGTGGTCACCAGGTTGATGTCGGCCGGGAAGATGTCGGTCTCGAAGGCGGCCTGCGCGGTGGTCTGGAAGGGCGGCGCGGTCGGCCGCTGCGCGCTCGGCGCGCCCGAGGTGCTGGGCGGCGGCAGGGTCGCGTAGGGCGACTTGCTGTCGGGCGCGATCCAGAACGCCGTCTGCGCGGCGGCCTGTGACTGCGCGGAGACCGCGAAGTTCGGGCCGGGCGTGCCGTCGGCGTTGACGATCCCCTTCGACAGGAGGTTGGAGATCGTCTGTCCCGACTTGGGGACGTAGGTGCCGAAGGCGTGGTCGAAGGACCGGTTCTCGCCGATGAGCACGATGACGTGCTTGATCGGCGATTGCGCCTGCGGCTCCGTGCAGACGACGTCGATCGACTGCTGCGAGGCGCAGGCCGAGTCGCCGTCGGAGGCCGCCAGGGTGACCGTCACCATGCCCACCTGGGTGCAGGTGAAGTTGGCGCTGGCGCTGGCCGGGGTGTCGATGGTGCCGGAGCTGGCCGTCCAGCCATAGCTGAGCGCCGCGGGGCCGTGGTCGACGTCGACCGCGGTGGCGGTGAGCGAGATGGTCCCGCCGACGGCGGCGTTGGCCGGGCTGGCGCCGACCGCGTCGATGCGCGGGCAGGCGTTGAGCACGCCGTTGACCACGATGCTGCCGGTCTGCGGCTGCAGGTTGCAGGTGATCGCAACCGGGACCGCGACGGTCGTCGTGCTGGTCACGTCGAACGAGGCGGAGCCCATGCAGACGCCCAGGCCGTCGGCGGTGGTCCCCTTGAGGGAGATCTGATAGCCGGTGCCGAACGGGATCCCGCTGATGATGGCGTTGACCGCCGAGCTGTTGGTGACGTCGATGGTTCCCGTGCGGGTGTAGCCCGCGGGGCCGGTGATGGTGTAGCTGACCGTGTTCAGGGTGACGTCGACACCGACCACCAGGCCGATGCTGATGTTGCCGAGATTTTGTGAGGGGGGGCCCGATTCGACCGGATCGGTCGAACAGCCGGCGATCCATCCGCCGGCGGAGAGCCCGCCCGCGAGGAGCGCGCTGAGCAGGGTGACTTTCGTTGTTCTCTTCGTCATTGACCGTCGTCCTTTTTCCGAAAACGTCCGACAACGCTCGCGGCGCCCGCCATTCGAGCGCGGGCGTCGCACTGAGCGACGGCACTCTATGAAGTGCCGCGAAGGACGAGGGCGACAGTTGGGCTGCGGTTGTGCGAGCGCGCGTCACGGCTCGATGTCGCGCGCGTGAATGCCGTCGCGAAATCGGAGGGGCCCGTTCGAAAATCGAAGGCCCGAACGCGAGATCGTTTGAAGTCCGGAGAGCGCCAGGGCCGTCGGTGAGCGTCGGCGCCCGTTCGCCGGGTCAATGCGCCGTTGCCTGATCGGTTCGGCCGACTGCGGGATTCCATGATCTTGTTCTTGGGAGAGCGAGGACCACGTTCATCGGTGAGCCTCAAAACGGCAGAGAAGGAGAACGCGATCATGAAAACCAGACTGAGCCACAAGACGTTCATGGCGGTGCCGCTGGCGCTCGCGCTGGCGATTGCAGCGATGAGCTGCGCGTCGACCGAGATGACCAGCAGCTGGACCGATCCCTCCGCAAAGGGGGCGTCGCTCTCCAAGGTCGCGGTCATCTGTCTGGCGAAGGACCCGGGTCTGCGGCGAATGGCCGAGAACACCGCCGCCTCCAACCTGAAGGGCGCGGACGCGGTGCCGAGCTACCAGGTGCTGGGCGACACCGACCTCAAGAACCGCGAGCTGGTGAAGGCGAAGCTGTTGTCGCTGGGGTTCCAGGGTGCGCTCATCATGCGGGTGGCCAGCGTCAACGAACAGGTCACCGCGGTGGACGGCCCCTACGGCACCTTCGACGGCTACTACGACTGGGCCGGCGCCGCCGTGTACGCCCCGGGCTATCTGGAGACGGACACCGTCGTCCACGTGGTCAGCAACCTCTACTCGCTGAACGATCAGAAGCTGATCTGGTCGGGCGTCAGCGAGACCTTCGATCCGGCCTCCGCGCAGTCGTTCATGAACGACGTCTCGAAGGCGGTCGCCAAGTCGATTCAGAAGGATCACCTGGTCCTCTGAGGCTCCAGCGCTCGACGGGCCGGAGGGGCGAGCTCCCATCGCCACGTCCGGCCCGTTTCGTTTGCAACCTTCTTGCAGGCCGCTCACCGGCGGCGCCGGGTGAGCGGCCAGAGGCGCGGCGGCTATTTCGGCTTCGCCGCGCCGGCGGCTTTGTCGGGCTTCGCGCTCCCCTTCGACTCGATGTTCTTGGCGGACATCGTGTACTCGATGGTGACCTTGTCGCCGACCTTCACGTCGCCGGGCGCTTTGGTCTCCTTGTCGCGCGCGAGCTGCCACTTCTCCTTCCCCTTCTGAACAGTGATGGTCGAGTCGGTCACCTCGAGGACCGGTCCCGTCACCTGGTAGGTCTTGGTGGCTTCCGCGCGGGCCGCGGCGGGAAGTGCCGCCGCAGTGGCCAGCGCCAGCAGTCCTCCGCCGATCAAACTCGAGAGCTTCATGGGAATCCTCCTCGTGGACGGCAAGCCTGGGTCGCACGCGCGCCGCCACCAGATCAGCCTTCGCCCGATCCGTCTGGCCAACGGGCTTCGCTTGACAATCGATCGGGCCGGCTCCCCTTTGTAAGGAGAGCGGTCGTCGAACGCACTGCGAGCCCTGCTCGAGCGCCAGCGGCCGTCGGGCCTCATGCGCAGCGAGCACGACCATTTCCCCTTTCTGAAGGGGGGCGGAGTATCGGGGAAGCTGGCCCGATCGCTCGACTGGTCTCGCACGCCACTGGGAGCGCCGGGTGGGTGGCCGCAGAGCCTCAAGACCATCGTCGGCGTCGTCCTGCAGTCGCGCCACCCGATGTTCCTCTGGTGGGGCCCCGAGCTGATCCAGGTCTACAACGACGCCTATCTGCCCAGCTTTGGTGCCGACAAGCACCCGGCCGCCATGGGACAGCGAGGCCGGGACTCCTGGCAGGAGATCTGGCCGATCATCTGGCCCCAGATCGACGACGTGATGAGCCGCGGGCGGTCGAGCTGGAACCAGGACCAGCTGGTGCCGGTGTTCCGCAACGGGCGTCTCGAGGAGGTCTACTGGACCTACGGCTACTCTCCGGTCCTCGACGACCAGGGGGGATCGGCGGTGTGCTGGTGGTCGTCAACGAGACGACCTCGCAGGTGGTCGTCGCCAGGCGGGATCGCACCATGCGTTCGCTCGCCGAGCGGACCGCGCTGACCACCGATTCCACGGTGATGCTGAACGCCGCCATCGATGCGCTGCAGGAGGCGCGTCATGACGTTCCGTTCGCGCTCGTCTACCGCTCCGAGGGAAGATCGCGCGCGCTCCGGCTGGTCCGCGCGGCGGGGCTGGCCGAGCCAGCGACGGTGGACGCCACCGTGCGCGGACGGATGGGCGCCCTTCCGTTCGGCGAGGGAGAGCCGCGGGCCATGGTGCTCCCGTGCGACGCCGCCTGCGCGCTGCCAGGCGGGGTCTGGCCGGAGCCCGCCCCGGCGCTGTTCGTCATCCCCGTCGCCCCCTCGGGCCGGGAGAAGTCCTCCGACGTCATCGTGTTCGGGCTGAGCCCACGGTTGCCGTTCGACGACGGCTATCGCAATCACCTGACCCAGATCGCGAATCATCTGGGGTTTGCCCAGGCCCAGATCAACGCCTTTCGCATTCAGGCGGCGGCGGACAACGAGCGGAACAACCTCCTCCTGCAGGCACCGGTCGGGACCGCGCTGCTGTCGGGTCCCGAGCACGTGTTTCGACTGGCCAACCCTCGTTTCCGCCGGATGGTGCGCAGAGACGACATCGTGGGGAAGACCTACCGGCAGGCCTTCCCCCGTCCCGAGGAGAGACCGCTCGGCGAGATCCTCGAGCGGGTCTACGAGACCGGTGAGCCGTTCAGCACGGACGAATACCTGGTCCCCGCCGATCTGCAGGACGACGGCACGCGCGTCGATCGCTACTTCAGGTTCAACCTCGAGCCGCTGCGCGACGCCGAGGAGAAGGTCTACGGGATGATGGCGGTGGCGATCGAGATCTCCGAACAGGTGCGGGCGCGGCAGGTCCTGGAGCGATCGCAGGAGGAACACCAGAAGCTCCTGGCCGACCTGGAGGCCGCCAGCCGCGCCAAGGACGAGTTCCTGGCCATGCTGGGACACGAGCTGCGCAACCCGCTGTCGCCGATCGCCACGGCGCTCCAGATGATGAAGTTGCGGGGCGACTCGCGAACCACCCGGGAGCAGCAGGTCATCGAGCGGCAGGTCAATCACCTCACCCGCCTGGTCGACGATCTCCTGGACGTCTCCAAGATCACCCGCGGGAAGGTGGAGCTGCGCAAGGAGAAGGTCGAGATCGCCGACGTGATCGCCAAGGCGGTCGAGATGGCGAGCGATCTCTTCGAGCAGCGCAACCACGACCTCTCCGTCGACGTTCCGGAGGAGCGACTGTGGGTCTGCGGCGATCCGGTGCGGCTCGCCCAGGTGGTGGCGAACCTGCTGACCAACGCGGCCCGCTACACGGAGCGGGGCGGAAAGATCATCGTGAGCGCGCGGCGCGAAGGCGCTGAGATCGTCGTCCGGGTCGAGGACAACGGCTCGGGGATCTCGTCCGACCTGCTCCCCCGGATCTTCGATCTCTTCGTGCAGGGGCACCGGAGCTCCGATCGGGCACAGGGCGGTCTCGGTCTCGGCCTCGCGCTGGTCAAGAACCTGGTCGCGCTTCATGGCGGCAGCGTCGTGGCCCTGAGCGACGGTCCCGGGAAGGGGAGCGAGTTCGTGATCCGGTTGCCGCTGGCCGAGGCAGGGGGGGCGGCCTCGGTCCGGTCGGAGCAGGGCCGGGCGCCACCGCCCGCGAACGTTCACAGCAAGCGCATCCTCATGGTCGACGACAACAATGACGCGGCGGACTCTCTCGCCGACCTGCTCCGCGACGTCGGCCACCAGGTCGAAGTCGCTTACAGCCCCGTCGCCGCGCTGAAGGTCGTCGAATCGTTTCGACCCGAGGTCGCGGTGCTCGACATCGGGCTGCCCGTGATGGACGGCTACGAGCTCGCCGCGCGCCTCCGGGCGAACCCCGTGACCGCGAACTGTCTGCTCATCGCGCTCACCGGGTACGGACAGTCCCACGACCGGATCCGCAGCGAAGAGGGCGGTTTCCAGTACCACCTCGTCAAACCGGTGGACATCGCCCAGCTGTTCAGGATCGTGGCGGGCGATGGAACGGCCGCCGCTGGCGCATCGCCCGACATCCATTGAGGGGCCGGGCGGAGGGTCGCCGGAGCGACCCGCCGCCGATCAACAACGGCTCGTTCGTCCGCTTACTTGGCGGCCGTGCCCTCGCCAGCCTTCTCGCCGGCCTTCTTGGACTTGACGCCGGCCTTCTCGGCCTCGTTGCCGGATTTCTCCATCTGCTTGGCCTCGTCGCCGCGTGCCTCGCCGGCCTTCTCGATCGCCGCACCCTTCTTCTTCTTCTGCTTCCCCGCCGCCTCTTCGGTCTTGTTGCCGGACTTCTTCCCCATCGACTCCTCGTCCTTGCCCGCTTTCTCCATCTTGGCGCCCTTGGCCTTGTCGGCGTTGGCGGCCTTCTCTTCGGCGTTCCCCTTCTTCTCCATCGAATTGCCGGCTTTTTCACCGGCGGTCTGGGCACGGGCCGGACCAGCGATGAAGGCGACAGTGAAGAGCGTGAGCGTGAGACGAAGTAGCGAACGAACCATGCGTGAACCTCCGGATTGGGTAAAAGAACGGGGAGAGCGACGAACGCGTGACACGTTCGACTCCCCGAATGTAAGTCGCTTCCTGATTACGGATAGGGGCGCGGACTACACGGGAGGCCCCAGGAGGGCGTCGCCGAAAGGCGACGGTGAGCGAAGCGAACCATGCCCGAGACGTGCCGCCCGATGGGCGGCCCAGGCGGCAAGAAGCGGCGCACGGCCGCCGGTCCCAGCTTGCTTGGCCTTTGCCGCAACAGCCGACGGAGCTCGCCGAGCTGGGGGCGCCCGTCAGCGGCCGGCGACCCAGCGCAGCGCACCGACCAGCAGGTGCCGGAACAGCGGGTCGCAGTAGCTCTCGTCGGTGTGGCCCATCGCCGTATAGAAGGCGCGCCCGCCGCCGCCGGTCGGATGTGACCAGGTGATGGGGTGGTCGGCGCCCATCGTCCCGCCGGTGTACGTCGACTCGTCGACGGTGGCCAGCACCGTCACGTTGGGCCGCGGGTTGGTCTGAAAGTTGTACCACTCGTCGGTGCGGACCCACGGCGACGGCAGACCGACGGTGGCAGGATGATCCGCGACCTCGATGTCGACACTGGCCTGCTGGATGGCGGGGTGACTGAGGAAGTAAGCGCCCATCAGCGCGCCGTAGAACGGCCAGTCGTGCTCCGTGTCGGCCGCCGAATGGACGCCGACGTAGCCACCGCCCCCGGCAATCCAGGCCTCGAACGCGGCCTGCTGGTCGTCGTCGAGCACGTCACCCGTCGTCAGCAGAAACACCACCACCTGGAATCGCGCCAGGTTTTCGGGCGAGAACTGCGTTGGATCCTCGCTCGCCTCGGCGACGTATCCGCCGGTCGCTTGCAGGGCCATCAGCTGCGCGATGGCGGTGGGGATCGATTCGTGCCGGAACCCGGCGGTGCGGCTGAACAGCAGCACCCTGAACGGCGCGCCCGCGTCGCCGTCCGTCGCGCCGACGCCGGCGTCGGTCGTGGCGGCGGCGTCGGCGGCAGCGGCAGCATCGGCAGCATCGGCGTCGGCAGCATCGGCAGCATCGGCAGCATCGGCAGCACTGGATCGACTGGCGGCGCCGGGGCACACGAACGCGGGCGCCGGCGTTGGCGTCGTGCTGTTGCACGCTGCCAGCGCAGGCACGAGCGCGACCGCAAGCAGGCGGGACGATGCCACGCGGGGATACTACGCCCGGCCCGCCCCGGCACGGCAGGAAGCTGCTCCGGGTGCCCAGGCGAGGGGACCGCGTTTCAAGGATTCCCGGCGATGTAACGGAACGGTCGGGATTGAGCCAGGTCGTTACCATCCGGTCCCATTCGACCCTTAGGTCGGCGGCTTACAGGGCCGCTCACTTGGCATGATTGTCGCTGTTCGTCAGCCGCATGAGTTCACTGCAGAAGAAACCAGGGATTCCAGCCAAATCGGTCAAGAAGTCAGTCAAGAAGGCGGCCCGGAAGGTGGCCAAGGTGGCCAATGTGGCAGCGACAGCGGCCAGGCCGACTGGTTCCGCGCTGGCGATCGTCGCGCGTCGCGCTCCGCCCAGCCCCCGCGTCGTGAAGCGTGCGCGGGCGACGCTGACGGCGCTGCCGAGTCGCGCGAGAAGCTTCGTGAAGCGCAATCCCGTGCGGGTGCTTCTGGGTGCTTCGGCGCTTGGTCTGGTTCTGGCCAAGCTGAGACAGCTCGTTTGAGCGGCTCGGCGCAGCGAGCCCGGATGCAAGAACCGTCGGCGAGATCGGCCCCGTCCGAGCACCTGGCGATTTGCGGTGCCACCGATGTTGGAGCTTCGCGCAAGAACAATCAGGACACCTTCGTCATCGCCGATCTGCGATCGGGCGATCTGAGCAACCCCTGCGACCGGGCGGAGATCCCGCTGTCGAGACAGGGGATCTTGTTGCTGGTCTGCGATGGGATGGGCGGAGCCGCCGCCGGCGATATCGCGGCGCGAATCGCGGCCGAGGCCATCAAGCAGCAGCTGGTGGGCAGCGGTCGGGCGACGATCGAGCATCCTGACGAATCCTTGAAGAGCGCCGTCTGTGGCGCCAACGGAGCCGTCTTGGCGGAGGCCAAGGCGCACCCCGAGACCCGTGGGATGGGGACCACCTGCACCGCGGCGATCGTCCTGCCGGACCGGCTGTTCATTGCGCAGGTCGGTGATTCGCGCGCCTATCTTCTGCGCAACGGCCGGCTGCTCCTCTTGACGCGCGATCAAACGGTGGCCGAACAGCTGGTGGATTCCGGCGCGCTTCGGCCCGAGGACGTCAGCACCTTCGCTTACAGCCACGTCCTCATCCAGGCCGTGGGGACCCGGTCGACGATTGAGCCCATCACCACGGACCTGCTCCTGCAGCGCGGCGATCGGATCTTGCTCTGCTCCGATGGACTGCACGGCCCGGTTGCCGATCCCGAGATCACCCGCATTCTGGGCGGCTCCCCGGACATCAACAGCGTCGCCCACGAGTTGATTCAGGCGGCGCTGAGGGCCGGTGGGCCGGACAACGTGACCGTGGTCGTGGCCGACTGCGAATAGAGGACGCAAAGCCAACGCGTCCCCGCCCCCCTCGGCGAAAAGCGGCCGGACAGCCTGACGGCGAACCGCCGCACGATTCGGCTAAGCTCCGCGCTGGTCGTGGCAATCCGCAGGTCCCAAAATCTGACGGTCTACTTTTGCAGCCTGGCGTGGCTGGTTCTCGGGTGTGGCGAGCAGGGAGCAGCGCCCAGGTCGACGGACGCCTCGACGACCGCCACCGACGGCGCGCCGCCCATCTGTTCGCAGATGCATCGCGACGTCAGCCGCTGGCAGGGGACGGAGATCGCGGATTGCGGACCCGACGTGAGCGGGCTCCTCGAGCTGTCACCGATCGGCAACGGCTGGCTGCTGGTGCGTCGGCGGTTCTCGCCACTCGACGACCTGTGGTCTCTCTCCCCGCAAGGCGTGCCCGGCGTCGAGCCGACCTCGGTCGATCAGGTGACGGATGCCGCCACGGCCGGCTTCACGCTGCTCCCGGGCGCACCCCCCCGGGTGTTGGTCTACGATCCCCGCCAGTCGCAGTGGAATCTCTACGTCACCGAGAGCTCGCCCATCACCGGCGCCATCCTGGCCAGCGCGGGTGAGGGGCAATGGCCCACGGGGTACTGGCCGGCCAATGAAGCTGGCCTCCCCTGGAATCGCCAGTTCATCGGCCTCGAGGATGGCAACGTCCTCGATCGCGATCTCGGTGACGGCAGCACCCGGATCTGGACGGTGGCCGCTAGCGCGGACGCCACCAGCCCCACCGCGTTGGTCCCGTCTGCCAGCCTGGTCGGCGCTCCTCAGGAGCAGTTCCGCCGCGGCCACCGGTTGGTCCACCTCGGTCCGAATCGTCTGCTCGAATGGGTGCCGCGGCCCTGCGCCAGCCGCACCGCCCCCTCGGATCCCTGCGCGGGCTCGGACTTCAACGTCTGGAGCTATTCCCTCGGTGGGGGAGCGCCGCTCAACTTTCAGATCGTTTCCTCCGGGTTTTGGCCCGACCTGGGCGACGAAAGCGACGTCGAGGCCGACGGCGAGCATCTGTTCGTCTGGACCCGCGCCACCGGCCGTCTGCGCTCGTACGCGATCGATCCGACCCTGGCCGATCCCCTGGGCCAATCGCCGGCCGCCGATCCGCCGGCGAACGCCCAGCTCGCCAGCCAGGACTGGGCTCCGCCCACCTCGGCGCCGGCGATCAAGCACCTGGTGGTGATCCTGCAAGACGGACGCTCGTTCGATTCGTATTTCGGACACTCCTGTCAGAGCCCGCCCGGCACGGGCACGCCGCCACCCTGTACCAGTGGCGCGTCCTGCTGCGAGGCGATCCCGGCGTCCGTTCCCGGCGCCGCCACCTGCACCGATCCCGAGACCGAGACCAGTTACCAACCGGACAGCTCGCCGGAGTGCCTGCGGGCCAAGATCAACGGCGGCGACATGCAGGGATTTGCGGTCTCGCATCCGCCCGAGGCTTGCGGCGATCCGCGCGACTTCGCCTGCGCGGCGGCCGGCCCAGGCTCCGGCGGCGCCGCGATCTACCAGGACCTGGCCGCCGGCGGCGCGCTGGCCGACCGTTACTTCCAGACCTACGCGTTCGAGGAGAGCGTGGCGGCCGGCTCGGATCCGGAACCGGATCCTCTGATCGAGAACCTCCTCTATCTGGTGTCGTCGCGGTTCGCGTCGTATTTTCCTTCGCTCATCGATTCGCCGCTTCTCACCAAGGAGCTGGTCCGCCTCCAGGTGGCCTGGGCGATCTACGCCGGCCCGACCGACCTCCCCCAGCTGGAGGCCTTCGGCGTGCCGATTTACTACGACCCGGACTGGTTCCCTTTCCGCTCCCTGAACGGCGGAGAGCTCGAGCACGACATCGCGGTGGGCGCCTTGCCGGCGGTCGCGGTGGTTCTGCCCGATCGCGGAGATCCGGCCCGCAGCGAGGCGCCTGGCCAGCCATTCGATCCGGGGATCGCCTACACCCAGTCGCTGGTGAAGGCCATCGCCGCCTCGCCCTACCAGAACGACACGCTGGTGCTGCTGACCCATCTGACGGCGGGCGGCTTCTACGATCACGTGCCGCCGCCGCCGCCGCCGCCGCTCTCGGTGGACGCCTCGAGTGACATGGCGGCGCTGGCGACGGCCATCCACTACGGCCCCCGCGTCCCCTTCCTGGCGCTGGGGAAATTCGCCCGCAGCGGCACCGTGTCGCACGCTCAGCTGGAGCTCTCGTCCGTCACCAAGTTCGTCGAATGGAACTGGATGCACGGGGTGGCGCTGAAGGGCATTCGCGAAGGGAACGATCTGCGCCGCTACCGAGACACCGCCGTCAACAACCTCGGCTCTCTCATCGACGGAACGGCGGCGGGGATCGACGTGCCGGCCGGCTCCGACTGAGCCGGTCCACGGCTGCCCCTCGGTTCACGGCCCGTGGCTGGCGCGACAGGTGCGGACGTCGGGAAAGTCCTGGGAGGGCTGGAGGATCATCTCGACCTTCTGTGGATTGACGGAGTTCGTTCCGGCGGCCAGCTGTCCCTGACAGTTGTAGTTCACCAGGGCGTACCCGATCTGCGCCGGCAGGGTCAGCGGCGAGCTGCTCTGGGGCGAGGGGAAGGGCGTCTCGACATAGGTGAGGACGTTGGCCGATCCCGCCAGATAGCGCTCGGGCGCCGAGATGGTGGCGCGCGGGCCCTTCACCAGAAATCCCCCGTCGCCGTCCGAATCGTCGACGATCACGATCTCGGCCATCGCCAGCTGCTGGGAGACTTTGCCCGAGGGGGCGGCGAGCTCGACCACCGCCTCGGGCGGCGGTGGCCGGAAGATGTCGACGGTGAAGGTGTCGGCGGCCGTGTCGACGGTCGACTGCAGCCAGCGCGCCGGCATGGTCACGTCAGGGCTGCGCTGCAAGGGATCGGTCCAGAGCAACCCGACGATCGGGTGCTGGGCCTGGGCGAGGCCACCCGTCGGGCTGATGGTTCCGCTGAAGGAGAGCAGAGGCTGGTCGTAGGCCGCGCCGGGGACCACGCCCCGTCCGCAGGCTCCTGCCGCGCTGGCCATGAACAGCGCGAAGAGGGCGGCCTGATTTTTCAAAACGAGGTCCCCGCTCCCAGCGCTGACGCGAAGGCCGGCCGCCAGTCGGTCCCGCTGCCCGCCGTGGCGGTCTGCACCCGCAGCGCATAGATCGGGAGGCCCAGGTCGAGGCGAATGAAGAAGCGGCGCCCGATGGTCAGCTCCGCCAGCGCCACCGGTCCCAGGTAAGGGTTGAAGGTGTCGCGCTGCTCTCCGTCGTCCAACGTTTGCGCCAGGTACGCGAGGCCCACCTCCGCGCCGAAGGCGCAGGTCAGGCTGGAGCGCCGCGTGACCGGTCCGACGTCGATCGCCCGCACCACCGCCGCCGCCACAGAAAGATCCCAGGTCGTGGACGACAGCCGCTCGGAGGCCTGCTGCGCGTGACCGAGACCGAGGCGCAGCTCCAACGAGACGGGGCGGAGATCGGCCCGCGCCGCCACCACGGCGCCCGCCGACAGGCCCAGATCTTCGAGCGGGCTCCGAACCGCCGTCGAGATCGCCATCGCGTACGCCGCCTCGGGTCCCTGCCCCTTGCGCACCATCCGTCCGAAGGCGACCGGATGGCTGGCCGTCTGGCTGATGGTGGCCGCCGTTCCGTCGCCCACGCTCAGGTTGGCGACGTCGAGCTCGTCTCGTTCGCGCCGGGTGATCTCGTAAGGGCCCGGCTCGAGCGCCAGGATGTCGTCGCCGCGGCTGACCGTCTCGGCGGCCATCGTGCCGTCGGCGCGACGCACGAAGTACCAGCCGGGGACGTCCAGCCGCAGCTGCCCGTAGCCGGTCCCCGCCAGGCCTGGGCGGGTGAGGATCAGATCGTCGCGGCCGGTCAGATCGAGACGAAAGGTGGGGTGCTGCGGTCCGGTGCTGGTCCCCATGGTCGCCGCCAGCGTGTGGTCGGCGGTGTAGTCGAACACCTCGCCGAGGGAGACGTTCCCGTCGCGGTTTCGATCGGCCAGGCCCGAAAGACCGACCTCGAGATAGTGGGTGAACACGGAGGCGCGCAGCTGATCGGATTCCTGCGCCATCTCCGATCCCGAGCTGGCGGCCAGGATGGCCAGACCCCTGGTGGCTTCCCCCTTCGCCAGATCGATCTCGAACCCCGGACCCGGACGGCCGCCTTTGGGGCGCGTCAGCACTCCGGCCTGACAGGCGTCGAGGATCAGCACCTTGGTCGCCGCGGGAAGCGCGCTCACGGTCTCTCGCAGCTGCCCCAGCGGAAACGCCGAGGCGCCGAGGTGGAGCGCCTGGGCGTCGGCGTGACCCGAGTAGTAGACCAGCACCAGGTGGTCGCCCGGCGTGGTGCGCAGGCGGTCCGCCACCTCGGCCAGCGCGCTCTGCAGCTCGCCGGCCGTTCGCGCCAGCAACACCACCGTCTTGCCGCTGGAGAATCCACCGAGCCGGGTGAGGAGCTCGGCCAGACGGACGGTGTCGCTCTCCGCGAACCGGAGGTGGGCCTCGCTCCCCTGGCCTTCGTTGTTGCCGACCAGGACGGCGAAGCGCGCCGCCGCCGCTGGAGCGCTGAGCCCCAACGAGCCAACCAGCGCCAGCAGCGGCAGGCAAGCTCTGCAGGACCTGACCATCACGCCCGGACGGCGACCTTCATGGCGCCGACTTGCGCAGCAGCACCGAGCTCTCGGCGCAGCCGGTGCCCAGGGAGCCCACGGCCTCGGGGCGGCCGCCGGCCATGGCCAGCGCAGCCCGGGCCCTTTCTTTCAAGGTCTCGGGCGGCGTCTCGGTCGGACAAACGACCGCCACAATCCGCTCGAATCCCCCGGTCTCGTCGGCGATCACGCTTCCGGGCAACGTCACCGGGCCCGTCGCTTCGACCGGCGTCGGCCGCGCCGTCGAACCGGCCGCCGGCACGTAGATCGTCACCGACGGCGCGCCATCCAACCCCAGAACGACGGCGAAGCCGGGCCGCGCCGCGGCGACCGTGAACCGCATCTCCTCGCCGGCGCGCAGCGGCCCTTCTCCGTTGACCGCCTCGACGGTGGGCGTCCCGCCATTCGCCGGCGTGCGCTTGACGTGCACGGTGAGAGCGAGCCCTCCCTTGGTTCGATCGGCCCCCTCCGCCGAGGTCTCGTCGGGAGAACCGCTCCGATGGCCCCAGAGGACCAACCCGGCCACCGCGGCGCTGCCCACTGCGCCCCCGAGGCCGATCCAACGCCGCCGCGCGCGGGCCCGTCTGGTCGCCGCCGCCGCCGCCGCCGTTGCCCCCGGTGACGACAGCAGCGGCCGGAAAACCAGCGGGTCGGGGGCCAAGGTGGGATCGGCCTGCCGGGCCGCCAGGCGTGGTCCGCAGATCGCACAGCCGTCGAGGTGATGCCTCAGGTCGGCCTCGCGGGCGTGCCCGGCCAGATCGCCCGACAGCAGCTCGTCGAGCTCGAGATCCGAAGGACAGCCCTCCTTCCGCCGGCGCGGGGCGAGCGACCTCATTGCGCCACCCTCAGGTCGGGAAACAGGCTATCGACCGTCCCTCGAAAGGCCGCCAGGCGGTTGCTCACCGTCCGCCGGGAGACGCCGATCAACCGCCCAATCTCGTCGTAGGTCAGCTCGTCGAGGAAGAAATAGACCGCGATGTCTTGCAGCTCCTCGGGGACGCGGTTCAGGATCTCGAACAGCACCGCGCGGGCCTCCCCGTTCGGCGCGACCTCCCGTCCGGGCGGGTACTTCGCGAGGAGTTCGTTCCGGCGTTTCCGGTCCCGCAGCTGGTTCAGACAGAAATTGGTGGTCACGCAATGGAGCCACGCGGTGGGCGTTGGCTCGAGCGGCAACTTTCCACCGGCCCGGATGACCCGCATGAAGACCTCCTGCGTGGCGTCGCGCGCCGCTTCGTCATCGACCAGCAGCTCGCGCGCTCGCCGGTAGACACTTCGACTATAGCGAAGATAGAGCTGTTCAAGATCATCCCAAGACTGCAAGGCGGCGCAAAGCTACCGCGGGGGATCTTGCTCGGCCAATGGTTCCTTGCGCCGATTCCGGCGCGGGGCGCTGGCGATCCCGGGTTCACATCGTGCCGGTTCTGGCCGGCCACTGCGGCGGCATCCTGCCACGTCCATGTCGCTGCGCGCCGCTGGCGGACCAGCGCTGCAGCGTGAAGAGAGAAGAGGGATTCGCGGGGCATGGTTCAAAGCGGTCGCGCCTCTCGAATATGAAAACCCCCGACCGCTCCGCGCAGAGCACAATTTTTCTTTCCGCGCGCTCGACCCGGAGCTGAAAACGACCGTGGCCCGCCGAATTGTTTGCCCCCGGAAGACCGCTCGGGGGTCCCGAACCCCAACCTGAGGATCCATCCCGCCATCTTCGGACCCTTGGCCGCCGTCCCGGTAGTCCGTCGTATTGCCGCGCCGCTGGGGCGTCCGCAAGGTGGGGTGGTGGACCATGCCCGCAGGGCCGCTCATCGCCTGTCCCGAGTGCGATCTGCTCCAACGCGAGCCGTCGCTGTCTGCGCGGGGGCGGGTTCACTGCGCTCGCTGCGGGGCGTTCCTTTACCGCCAGGTCCCGGGAGGCATGCAACGCGCGGTCGCTTATGCGGCGGCCGCCGCCATCGTGCTGCTGATCGCGAACCTCTCGGTCATGGTGGGGCTGGAGGCGCAGGGCAATCGCACCTCGACCACGCTCGTGGGGACGGTGCTCTCTCTCCGGGCACAGGGCCTGGCGAGCGTGGGGGCGCTGGTCCTGACGACGGCTCTGGTGATGCCTGCGCTCGAGCTCGGGTTGACGCTCTATCTGCTGGCGCTGCTTCGCTTCCGGTCCCGCCCGTCGTGCTTCCCGATGACGCTGGCGCTGCTTCAGACCGCGCGCCGCTGGAGCATGATCGAGGTGCTCGTGCTGGGGACGTTGGCCGCGCTGGCCAGGCTCGCCTCGTTGGCGCGGGTCGAGATCGGCCCGGGGCTGTGGGCCTTTGGAGCGCTCATGGCGCTGATGGCGATGATCCCGAACGCCTTCGACCTCCGCGAGATGGCGACCCGGCTGAACTGGCGGCCGACCCGGACTGAAAGAGGCTGATGGCGCTCACGGCTGCGCGGTCGAATCTGCTCTTCTGCCCATCGTGTAAGAGTCTGAACCGGGCGGCTCCCGCCGGCGCAGCGGCCGGCCAGGCAGCCTGCGCCCGTTGCGGCTTGGTCGTGCACCGGCGCAAGCCGCGCAGCCTTTCGCGGACGCTGGCCCTGCTGCTCGCGGCGTCCATCCTCTACGCTCCGGCGAACCTGCTGCCAATCCTGGAGACCAGCTCCCCGTTGGGATCGCAGCGCGACACCATCATGAGCGGGGTGGTCTATCTGTGGGCCACCGGCGCGTGGCCCCTGGCGGTGCTGATCTTCGTCGCCAGCATCCTCATCCCGCTGGCAAAGTTGCTGGCGCTGGCGTTCCTTTTGTTGTCGGTGCACCGGCGCTGGCGCAGGGCGCGCTTGCAGCGCGCGCGACTCTATCGCCTGGTCGAGCGCGTCGGGCGCTGGTCGATGACCGACATCTTCGTGGCGGCGATCGTGAGCGCGCTGGTGCAGCTGCAGGGCGTCGCCACCATCACGGTCGGTCCGGGTGCGCCCGCCTTCGGTGCGGTCGTGGTGCTCACGCTGCTGGCCACGCGGGCGTTCGATCCGCGCCTCATCTGGGATCGGTCTCGAGGAGAAGGATGAACGACCAGACCCCCACGACGGGCGAGTCTGAGATTCCGGAGGCGGTGGTGGCGCGCCGGTCGCGTCTGCTGCCCGAGCTGGTCTGGGCCATCCCGATCGTGGCCGCGCTCGTCGGAGGCTGGCTGGCCGTCAAGTCGATCCGCTCGCACGGCCCGACCATCACCATCAACTTCCGGGACGCTGGCGGGCTGGCGGCCGGCAAGACCAAGATCAAGTACCGGGAGGTCAACGTGGGCGAGGTCCGCTCGATTGGTTTCAGCCCCGATCGCGCGACCGTCGTGGTCACGGCCGAGCTGATGCGCGAAGCGGCCCCCTGGATGGTCGACGACACGCGCTTCTGGGTGGTGCGCCCGAGAATCGCCGCCAGTGAGATCTCCGGGCTCGAGACCCTGCTCTCCGGTTCGTACATCGGCCTCGACGTGGGAACGTCGGCGCTTCCGCGGCGCGACTTCAAGGGGCTGGAGACCGTGCCGGTCATCAGCGGCGGGACGCCGGGACGGGCCTTCGTCGCCCACGCCGCGCGCTCGATCGGCGTCGGCTCGCCCGTCATCTTCCGTCATCTGCAGGTCGGACAGGTGACGGCGTCCGATCTCGACGCAGACGGCAATCGCGTCTCGGTCGGCCTCTTCGTGCGGGCACCGTACGACCGCTATGTGACGACCGCAACCCGCTTCTGGGAGGCCAGCGGTGTCGACATCTCGCTGACGACCGCCGGCCTCAAGATCGAGACCGAATCGCTGGTGACCCTGATCGTGGGAGGGATCTGCTTCGAGCCAGGACCCGATGACCGTGACGCCGGGCCCGCCCCGCCGAACCACGCCTTCGTCCTCTTCCGCAACCGGGACGCGGCCATGAAGCAGCCCGACACGGAGGCCGAGGATTACACCCTCGTGTTCCGGCAATCTGTGCGGGGACTGGAGGTGGGGGCGTCGGTGGACTTCCGCGGCGTCCCGCTGGGCGAGGTGACGCGCATCGGGGCGGACTACGATCCCGAGCGCTTCAACTTCACGACGCCCGTCGATGTGCGGCTCTATCCTGGGCGCCTGCGCGCCCGCCTCCGCCACCCAGCTCCCACCGAGGCGCCGGCGTCCGCCGAGGCGCAGCTTCAGCGCTTCGTCGAGCACGGCCTGCGGGCGCAGCTGCGCAGCGAGAACCTCCTCACCGGCCGGCTGTACGTTGCGCTGGACTTCTACCCGCAGGCTCCGCGCATCAGGCCCGACCTCGGGCGCCACCGGCGGGAGATCCCCACCCTCCCCCCCGACGACCTGGAGGCATCGCTCGCGGGGGCTGCCAGGAAGATCGATTCATTGCCCCTGGATCAGGTCGGTCCGATCATCGGCGACGTCCGGAAGGTGCTGGCAGAGGCTGGCACGGCCTTCGCGGACGCCGACTCCGCCGTGAAACAGTTCGGCCCGACCTCGCCCCGGCAGGCGGAGCTGGATGAGGTCTTCCAGCAGATCGCCCGCGCGGCCCGCTCCCTGCGCGCGCTGGCCGACAGTCTCCAGCGGCACCCCGAATCGTTGATCAGAGGTCGGAAGGGAGCGTCTCGATGAGGTTGGCGCGGATCGTCGCAGTCACGCTGGTCTGCGCCGCGATCCTCGTTGCCTGCGTGCGCACACCCGAGATCCGCTATTACACCCTGAGCGCCGACGGACCCGCACGGCAGGCCGGGACGGAGTCGCCGCGGTTCACCGTTCGGGTCGGCCCGGCCTCCGTGCCCGAGGCTTTGGATCGCCCGGAGCTCGTCCTCCGCGCCTCCGCCACCGAGCTGGTCGTCGACGACAGCCACCACTGGGCCGAGCCGCTGCGGACGGGCATCGCGCGTGCCGTCGCTGGCGGCCTAGCGCGCGAGCTGGACGGGGCGCGCATCGTGGTCGCGGATGAGCGCGTGACCGGCGAGACCCCCGACGTCGAGGTGTTGCTCGACCTGCAGCGCCTGGACGCCAAGCTGGGCGACGGCGTGGCCATCGAGGTGGCGTGGGTGGCCCGCTGGACCAACGCCGGCCCCGTCCGCACGGGGCGGTCGGTCATGTGTGAGCGCCTGGCCCCTGGCAGCAGCTACGACCCGCTGGTGGAGGCCTGCGCACGGGCCCTGGCGACGCTCAGCAGCGAAATCGCGCGCTCGGTCCGCGCTGATTCCCTCGCTCGTCGGTGAGGCCGGGGGACGCGCTCGGCGCGGTCGAGGCCGGGTGTGACCGCGGCCGAGGCGCGCTGGACAATCCAGGTTGTTTGCCCTCCGTCCGAGTTGTTTGCCCTCCGTCGGTGGTAATGATCGTGATGAAGGCGAGTGACGAGTGGGCAGCGAGTCGGCGCGAGTTGGGAGTCCAGCCAGCCACGGATGGGTCCGCACGGCCCTGATTGGTGGCATCCTGGCTGGAATCGTCAGCAACGTCGTGCTGACCCTGCTCCGGATGACCTTCCTCATCGAATGGCAGCTGATGTTGAGTCTGATCTTGGGACCCTGGCATCCCGACTTCTGGCGGGCGGTCGTCCCCCAGCTCTGGGTGCCCTTGAAGCTCTTCGCCTACCCTTTGATAGGTGCGCGGTCCTTGGACGTGGGCTTCGATGGGGGCGTCGTCTTGCTCGGTCTCGGTATCCGTCTCGTCTACGCCATCTGCTCGGGCGCGCTGTTCGGCCTCCTGGCGCACCGGCTCTCACGGATTGAGACGGTCGCCCTGGGGGTCCTGTGTGGGATCGTGTTCTGGGCGGCGAGCTCCCACGTCCTCACGCCGCCCGTCGTCCAGTCGGTCGGAAGACTGGTCGAGTTCATCCCCTACGGGTTGGCGCTGGCTGCGACGTACTTGCGGTACCAACGACGGGCCTCTTCGGTGCGGGGCTAGCAGAGGCCGTCCCCAATCCCCTCGGACCGGGTCGACTTTCGCCGAGAGATTCCAGGCCGCGCGGCCCCTCATCCTTCCACGTAAAAACGGCGTCTGCGGACCTCGACTCTCCCACACGCGTTGGCGGGTGCGCACCCTCCCGACGAAGGAAGGACACCATGGCTCAACCCGCGCTGAGTGTGAACGTGTTTACCGCCCCAGGAAAGGCCATGGTCGGCGAGCGGCCAAAACCCTTCGGCGAAGCGCTCGGCTTCGACCCGATCACGTCGACGCTGATCTTCGGAGAGAACGACGCGGTGCTGGTGGACGCGATGACGACGGTGGCCGAGGCCGAAGCCCTCGCGGATTGGATTGCTCTGCACAACCGCAACCTGGAGACCATCTACATCACGCACGCCCACTTCGACCATTTCTACGGCCTGGGCATCTTGCTCGACCGTTTCCCGGGCGCGCGGGCGATCGCAACGCCCAGGACCGTGAACGCCATGCAAATGTCTTTTACGCCCCCGGTGGAGCGGTTGGCCCGCCGGATGTTTCCTGGGCAGGTGGCGACCAAGTTGGTTGCACCCGAGCCTTTTGACCAAGACACGTTCCACCTCGAAGGCCACGAATTGCGCATCATCGAGCAGGGTCGCACCGATGTTGCCGCTTCGACCTCTCTCTACGTTCCATCGATGGGGCTGATCGTCGCTGGCGACGTCGTGTACAACCAATGCCGCATGTATGTGGGCGACACCACCCCCGAGAGCCGAAGGAATTGGATCGCGGACCTGGACCGGTTGGCGGCGCTGAACCCGACAACTGTCGTGGCCGGGCACAAGAAGCCTGGCGCGCCCGACTCTCCCTCGGCGATCCAGGACACCAAGCGTTACCTCGAGGACTTCGATCGGGTGCAAAAAACCGCCACGTCCGACCAGGAGCTGTTCGATCAGATGACGGCGCTCTACCCGGATTGGGTGGCCAATCAGTCGTGGTTGATGTTCGGGTTCCCCGGAGTGTGACTCACCCTCAACGCCTGTCGCCGCGGTTCAGGGGAGCAGGAGAACCTTACCTGCGCTGCCGCCCTCGACGAGAGAATGCCCCTTTGCGGCCTCGGCGAGAGGAAGACGGTGCCCGATCGGAATTGACAACCTTCCGCTCGTGACCGCGTCGGCCACGTACCGCAGCGTCTCCGCGCTCTGCTTGGAAATGAAAGCGACCACGCGAACCGAAGGATGTTGCGCGGCGGTGCCCGGCGCGCCGGTGACCGAGGCGAAGGTCCCGCCCGGCTTCAGCTTGGCCAGCAGCCTCTCCGCCGTCTCGCCGCGCACGGTGTTGGCGACGACATCGACCTTGGGCAGAGCCCCGAGTGCGTCGCTGTCGTCGATCGCCACCACCTGATCGACGCCGAGCGCCGCCGCCGCGTCGAGCTGTCGCCCGAGGACGCCGGCGATGACCTTTGCGCCTCGGTCCTTGGCCGTGAAGACCGCCAATCGACCGACTCCACCGAGGGCCCCCGAGACCAGCACGGTCTGGCCGGCGACCAGCCCGCTGGCCACCGAGATGAGTTGACACCCCGTCGTTCCCACCAGGGGAAGGGCCGCCGCAGTCTCGAGGTCGATCTCTGCGGGAACCTTGGCGACGACCGCCGCCGCGACCCGGCAGAGCTCCGCGTAGGTGTGGTATCCCCAGGCAAAGACATCGTCGCCCTCTGCGAACCCCTTCGCCTCGCTTCCGACCGCGACGACCTTTCCCGCCACATCCCATCCGAGGATTGCCGGGAACGTCGGGTGCCAATCCCTCGTATGGCCCGCGCGTTCCGCGGTATCGATCGCGTTGATGCCCGCTGCAGCGACCCGGATGAGAATGTCGCCCGGGCCGATCTCCGGGTCGGCGACGTCCTCGAGATGCAGGACCCCCGGCCCCCCATATTCACGAATGACCGCTGCCTTCATGATCGCCTCCTGCTCGGACGAACGATGGTCGCCCCCGAGCCCTCTCCGCGTTACTTCTCGCTCGAGATCCGCGGATCGTCCTTGGGGTCGAGGTATTCGAGACCGAGCGGCCCGATCGCCGTCACCTGGGTGATGTATTCGCCGGACTTCGCCCAATGAAAGTGTGACGTGTTCCGCGGCAGCATGATCACCGCGCCCGGCGGATAGGCTTGCAGCCTCTGGGGATCGAACTCGTCCCCCAGGCCCAGGTAGAACACGCCGGAAATGACGGTGTAGATGCGGTCCTCGGGGTGTCGATGCGGCATCAACTTCACCCCGCCCGGCAGCTTGACCCTGATTGTGTAGGGTCCCTCTTGCGAAGGTTGCCCGGCCAGCACCGCCAGGCGGGCCGAAGGTGGAAAAGCCGGAAACGGCTTCCAGTCGACGTCATCGGGAAAGACGGATCGGTATTCCATTTTGGGCCGCTGACAGTGAGGCTAAGGATCGAGCGGCGACATTCAAGAGCGGCAGTTCCCGGGGTTCAGGCCGGCCCGGCGGCGGCAGCGCGGGAGGCGTGAAAGTACGAGCATCCGCTTATGGCCGCGGCCCGAGGCGTGTCCATTTTCGGGAGCAATCCAAGCGGGTCAATCCACCGCGTGGGAACGGGGACGAGAGGAGCTGTTGCTATGGCGAAGAAGATACTTTTCATTGTGAGCGGGGCCACCTACTGGGTGCTGAAGGACGGGACGAGGTACGCGACCGGTTACTGGGCCGAGGAATTCGCGAGGCCCTACAAGATCATCACCGACGCCGGTCACGAAGTGGTGGTCGGGACGCCCAACGGGGTGACCCCGAACGTCGACATGATGAGCCTGCGACCCGCGATGGCGGGTGGGGTCGAGGGAGCTCTCGAGCTGGAGGCCATCATCCGGTCCGCGGAGGCGATGCGGCGGCCGCTGAAGCTGTCGGATGTCCGGCTCGAGGACTACGACGCCGTCTACCTGCCGGGCGGTCACGGCCCGATGTCGGACCTGGCATTCGACGCCGACGTGGGGCGGTTGCTCACCGCGCAGCTCGCCTCTGGCAACCCTCTCTTCATCGTGTGCCACGGTCCCGCGGCGATGCTGGCCACCCGGATCCACGGCGTTTCGCCCTTCAAAGGCTACCGAGTCACGGGCTTCACCAACAAGGAGGAGGAGGGCGTCGGGCTCGCTTCCCGGGTCACCTGGCTGCTCGAGACCGAGCTCAAGGAAAAGATCGGCGTCAACTTCAGCTCCGGCGACATCTGGAAGCCCTACATGGTCGAGGACCGAAATCTGGTCACCGGGCAGAACCCCGCCTCCGCCGCGGTTCTGGCCAAGCGGTTGCTGGAGGTCCTCAGGTGACAGCGTGAAGCGCGACCGTTACCAGGGAGGAGGTCGATCACCGAAGACATCGAGCTGGGACCGTTGACAGGAGGGACGGCGGGGCGTAAAAAGAACGCTCATTCGTTATGCGATCCTCCTCGACCGCCACCACTATGGCCCTTCAACGCGCGTTCGAGTCCCATCGCCCGCGCGCGAAGCGGCTCTTCAACGACCCCTACGCCGAAGCGTTTCTCAGCGGCGGCTGGTCCGTCCTGGCCGGGATCGGTCGGCTCCCGGGACTGGCCGAGGTCGTCGAGCGCTGCTTCGACACCGTCGCCGGGCCGGGCCCCCGGCCGTCGGCCGTCGTGCGGACGCGCGCGATCGATGACGCGGTCTCCTCGGAGGTGGGCGCCCGGGGCATCGATCAGGTCGTGATCCTCGGCGCAGGGTTCGACAGCCGCGCTCATCGCCTCCCGGCGCTCCGAGCTTCGAGAGTGTTCGAGGTCGACCACGCGGCGACGCAAGCGACGAAGCGGGTGCAGTGCGACCGGTGCGACTTGCCGCTTCATCCCGTCGTCTACGTTCCTGTGGACTTCGAGAGGGACAATCTCGTCATGTCGCTCGCCAGCGCGGGCTTCCGTCGCGATCGTCCTGCGCTCTTCCTCTGGGAAGGGGTCACCAACTACCTCACCGCCGAAGCCGTGGATGCCACGCTCGACGCCATCGCGCGCGCGACGACCGGAGGCACCCTCATCTTTACCTATGTCCACGCCGGCGTCCTCGACGGGACGGTCCGCTTTCCAGGTGGGGACCGCTGGCTGCGCAACGTCGCCCGCCTGGGCGAGCCGTGGACGTTCGGGCTCCTCCCGGAGCGCGTGCCGCAGTTCCTCGCCGATCGGCGTTTCCACCTCGCCTGGGACGCGTCGGCCGCCGAGCTGGGGGCACGCTTTTTTCTCCCCTTGGGCCGCTCCGAGCAGGCGTCGGCGCTGTATCGCGTCGCCGTGGCTCGCTTCGGTGACGGCTCCGATGCCACGAATCACTGAGGCGCGCAGCGCCGCGCAGCGCCGACGTGTCCTCGACGCCGCGCTCACCTGCT
The DNA here is from genome assembly GCA_963847705.1 of uncultured Pseudomonadota bacterium. Taxonomy (GTDB): domain Bacteria; phylum Myxococcota_A; class Polyangia; order Fen-1088; family Fen-1088; genus JADGRB01. The sequence continues at coordinate 182,291 of CAWKBC010000047.1, forward strand.
TCGACCGCAGGGGATTCCATCGGACGACGATGCAGGACATCGTGCGCGAGTCGGGGCTCAGCCCCGGCGCCATCTACGGCTACTTCGACAGCAAGGTCGCCATCGTCGAGGCCGTGGCCGCCGAGCGACACCAGGTCGAGCACGCGATGCTCCGTGAAGCGCTCGCCTGCGCCAATCCCATCTTCGGAATGACCACGTTCGTGAAGCGCTATTTCGACTGGCTCGACGACCCGCAGGAGCGGCGCCGTCGGCGGGTCGGCGTCCAGGCGTGGGCGGAGTCGCTCCACGACGCGCGAATGAGGGCGAGCGTCGACATCGGTCTGGCGCCGCTCGCCGAGATCGTCCGTTCGCTTCGCGCCGCGAGACGGCGCAAGAAGCTCCCCTTCACGGTCGATCCCGAGGGGCTCGCGCGCGTCCTGCTCGCGCTCATCCAGGGGTTCATTCTGCAGCAGGCCTGGCAGCCTGACCTCGATGTCATCGCTTACCGTGACACCGTGCTCGCGGCGCTGGCCGCGCTGGTGTCGGTCGAGGCTCCGGGGCGCTCCCCTCGTTCTCGCCCGAATGTCCGCCCCACGAGATGACGGAGAAAGCTCGAAAGACGTCGAGATCCTGACCGGGGTTCAGCCCGACCGTGGACCAGGGTGGCGGCCTTCTGACTCGTCACCTTCTTGGTGCCGAATCCTTTGGCCCCGACGTCGGCCCGCCATGCCCCGGGCAATGTGATAGAGCACTGCGGGCTGGAGGACCGAGACGTGACATCGCACGAAGACACAAAGGAAACAATCTCTTTACGAGACCAAACGGGTGGTCGACGCATCTCGAACACGATGCGAATCGTCGTTGCTGCCGGAATTTCGCTCGTCGTGATCGGCCTGCTGGCAGGCACGAAGGTCGCCCAGATCTCGTCCTTGATCCGCTTCGGAAAGGCCGCCCAGGCGGCCGGGCCTCCGCCCGAAGCGGTGGGAACCGCGGTGGCGAAGGGGGCCGCCTGGGAGTCGCTGCTGGAGTCTGTGGGCAGCGTCGCCGCTGGCCGCGGGGTCACGATCAGCAACGAGGTCCCCGGCCTGGTGCGCGCCATCCGCTTCGACTCGGGGGCGAAGGTGCGCCCCGGCCAGGTCCTGGTCGAGCTGGACGCCAGCGTCGAGCGGGCGCAGCTGTCGTCGTTGCAGGCGCGGCGGGACCTGGCCACCGCTTCGGCGACGCGGACGCGCAAGCTGGAGGTGAGCGGCGCCTCCACCAAGGCCCAGCTCGACTCCGATGAGGCCCAGCTCAAGACGGTGAGCGCCGACGCCCGGGCGCTCGAGGCGGAGATCGAGAAGAAGACGATCCGGGCGCCCTTCGGCGGCAAGCTGGGCATCCGCTCGGTCAACCTGGGTCAGTATCTGAACCCGGGGACGCCCATCACCGTCCTGGAGTCGCTGGACGCGGTCTACATCGACTTCACGGTTCCCCAGCAGCAGGTGGCGAGCGTACCGGTCGGCACCGCCGTCCGCATCGCGCTGCCCGGCACGCAGCCCCCACGGACGCTGACCGGCAAGATCGCCGCCGTCGATCCGAACGCCGATCCCCTCACGCGCGCCGTCAATCTGCGCGCCTCAGTCGATGAAACGCAGGAGGACAAGACCGCCCCCGGCGAGCTGCGCCCGGGCATGTTCGTCAACGTCTCGGTCGTGCTGCCCAACCGGGCCAGCGTCGTCTACGTGCCCGCCACGGCGATCATGCGCGCGCCGTACGGCAACTCCGTCTACATCGTCGAGGACCGGAAGGACCCCGAGGGTCATCCCGTGAGCGGCCCCGACGGCAAGCCGGCCAAGGTCGCGCGCCAGCAGTTCGTGCGCGTCGGCGTCACCCGGGGCGACTTCGTGGCCATCGACGAAGGGGTGACCGCTGGGCAGGAGGTGGTCGTCATCGGCGCCTTCAAGCTGCGCAACGGGGCGCCTCTCGTCGTGAACAACGAGATCCAGCTCCCCAGCTCGCAAGCTCCGAACCCGGAGAATCGCTGAGGATGCGCCTCACGGACATCTTCGTACGGCGGCCGGTCCTCTCCATCGTCGTCAACCTGATCATCGTCATCGCCGGCGTGCAGGCCATCCGCACGCTCAATGTCCGGCAGTACCCGCGCCTGGAGAGCGCGACCATCGTCGTTCGCACGCCCTACGTGGGCGCCAGCGCCGACCTCGTGCGTGGCTTCATCACCACGCCCATCGAGCGGTCCGTCGCGGCCGGCAACGGGATCGACTACATCGAATCGCAGAGCGAACAGGGGCTCTCCACCATCAACGTTCGCCTCCAGCTGAACGTCGACACGGCGCGGGCGCTGGCCGACATCAGCGCCCGCGTGAATCAGGTGCGTGGCGATCTGCCTCCCGAGGCCGAGGTCCCGGCGATCAGCCTGGAGCCCTCGGACGCCGCCTTCGCCTCGATGTACCTGAGCTTCGACTCGAAGATCCTCCAGGACAACCAGGTGACCGACTACCTCATTCGTGTGGTGCAACCGCGGCTGTCGGCCGTCGAAGGGGTGCAAAAGGCGGACATCCTGGGCGGACGCACCTTCGCGCTGCGCGCCTGGCTGAAGCCCGACCGCATGGCGGCGTTGAACGTCAGCCCGTCGCAGGTGCGACAGGCGCTGGCCGCCAACAACTACCTCTCGGCCATCGGCCAGACCAAGGGCACCTACGTCCAGCTCAACCTGTCGGCCACCACCGGGATCGAATCGGTCGAGGACTTTCGCCGGCTGGTGATCCGCCAGGAAGGGGGCACGCTGGTGCGCCTGGGCGACGTCGCCGACGTGGTGCTGGGGGCCGACAACTACGAGATGGACGTGCGCATGTCGGGCGACCGCGCCACCTTCATGGGCGTCTGGGTGCTCCCCAACGCCAACGCGCTGGACGTCATCAAGCGGGTGCGCGAGGAGATGGCCAAGATCCAGAGCGAGCTCCCGACGGGGCTCTCCGCCACCATCGCCTTCGACGCCACCAAGTACATCGACAGCGCCATCCACGAGGTGCGCGGGACGCTGGTCGAGACCATCTTCATCGTGATCGTGGTGATCTTCCTCTTCCTTGGATCGCTGCGCACGGTGATCGTGCCGGTCGTCGCCATCCCGGTGTCGCTCATCGGCGCGGTCTTCCTGATGCAGGTGTTCGGCTTCTCGTTGAATCTGCTGACGCTGCTGGCGATCGTCCTCTCGGTGGGCCTGGTGGTCGACGACGCCATCGTCGTGGTGGAGAACGTCGATCGGCACATGCGCGAAGGGCACTCGCCGATCGAGGCCTCGATGCTCGGCGCGCGCGAGCTGGTGGGCCCCATCATCGCCATGACCATCACGCTGGCCGCGGTCTACGCGCCGATCGGCTTTCAGGGTGGCCTGACGGGCGCGCTCTTCCGCGAATTCGTCTTCACGCTGGCGGGCGCCGTCCTCATCTCGGGCGTCGTGGCCTTGACGTTGTCACCCATGATGTCCTCCAGGCTGCTGCAGTCGCAGCAACACGAGCAGCGGATGACGGCCTTCGTCGACCGGGTGTTTCAGCGCATCAAGGCGCGCTACTCGCGCATGCTGGCCGCCACGCTGGCCAACCGTCCGGCGGTCTACATCGTCTGGGGCGTGCTCTCGCTGCTGGTCGTCCCCATGTACCTGTTCTCCCCGAAGGAGCTGGCGCCCACCGAGGACCAGGGGGTGGTGTTCGGCAAGGTCGACACGCCCGCCAACGCCACCATGGAGCAGGTCACCCCCTTCACCGAGAAGATCTTTCGCAACTTCAAATCGATCCCCGAGTTCGACAGCAGCTTCCAGCTGACATTTCCAAGCGGCGGCTTCGGCGGCATGATTGTCAAGCCCTGGGAGGAGCGCAAGCGCAGCATCTTCCAGATCCAACAGGAGCTGTTCGGAAAGCAGATGATGCTCACGGGCGTGCAGGCGCCGGTGTTCCTGCCGCCGGCGCTCCCCAGCTCGGGCATCTTCCCGGTCGAGTTCGTCATCGCCTCGACGGGGAGCCACGAAGAGCTGGTGCGCGCCGCCGACAAGATCGTCGTCGAGGCCATCAAGAGCGGCCAGTTCGCCTTCCCGCCGGTGACCGACGTGAAGATCGACCAGGCCAAGGCGGAGATCGTCTTCGACCGCGAGAAGATGGCGTCGATGGGCCTCAGCATGCAGCAGGTCGGCGCCGATCTGGGGACGATGCTGGGCGGCAACTACATCAATCGGTTCAACATGGATGGGCGCAGCTACAAGGTCATCGCCCAGGTGGAGCGCGCGGGCCGACTCACCCCCACCGATCTCGGCGAAATCCACGTCACCGGCCCGGGCGGCACGCTCATTCCCCTGTCGTCCATCGCCACCTTCCGCACCGGCGTCGAGCCGCGCTCGCTGAACCGCTTCCAGCAGCTCAACGCCGTCAAGATCTCCGGCGTGGCGCCCCGTGGGCTCGAACAGGGGCTGGCGGTGCTGGAGGCGGCCGCCGACAAGGCGCTGCCGGCCGGCTCCCGGGTCGACTACACGGGCGAGTCCCGGCAGCTGCGTCAGGAGGCGGGCAAGTTCCTACCGGCGATGGGCCTGGCGATCGTGCTGATCTTCCTGGTGCTGGCCGCCCAGTTCAACTCGTTCCGGGACCCGGTCGTGGTCCTGGCCGGCTCGGTGCCGCTGGCGATGTTCGGCGCCATGATCTTCACCTTCCTGAAGTTCTCCGGCCCGCCGGGCATGAGATTCGCCCTGACAGAAGGCTGGACCACGACGCTGAACATCTACTCCCAGGTCGGCCTGGTCACACTCGTCGGCCTCATCGCCAAGAACGGGATCTTGGTGGTCGAGTTCGCCAACCACCAGCAAGAGAGCGGATTGTCCAAGGTCGCCGCCGTTCAGGCCGCCGCGGAGACCCGCCTGCGCCCCATCCTGATGACGACCATCGCGACCGTGGCGGGACACTTCCCCCTCACGCTGGTGCACGGCCCCGGCGCCGCGGCCCGCAACTCGATCGGCGTGGTGCTGGTGGGCGGCATGGCCATCGGGACGATCTTCACCCTCTTCGTCGTGCCATCCGTCTACGTCCTCGTCGCCAGGGACCACCGCTCGACCGCCGCGCGGAAGCCAGAGCTCGCGCTCATGAAGGCCAACGAAGACGTGCTACCCCCACAGCGAGTCTCCGTCGAGGCTCTCCCGAGCAGCAGCGGCTAGGACTCGCCAGAGGGGCGGACCGTGATGGCGCGGAGAGGGCGCACGCCAGCTCGACCATGCGCGGCTCAGAGCCCAGAGAAGACGCCTCTTCGCGATCCGACCGCCTTGCCGAAGTGAAACGTATCGAGGATCCACGCGAAAGGTCCCGAGATGCCCAGATCCGACCACGAGGCGACGAATGAGAGCACCGCCGAGCCGTCCGGGTTGAACCTCATCTCGAAGGGCACCGTGGCCCTCACGGTTCCCCACCCGCCAGACGTCGGGTCCGTCGACGAGGGCAGGGCGTTGCGGATTGGAAGCCCGGCAGCGGCGCGGATCTCGTCACCCCGAACGATGGCGCCAGGGACCGTGCCCGAGTCCGCGCGCCGCGTCGGGTCGTAGGAAATGTAGTACTGGAAGGAGTCCTCTGTCCGGCCCGTCTGATCGAACGTCAAGAAATCTGGAATATGATCAAAGGGCACCTCGAATCGAATCGGCCCTCTGCTCTTGGTGTCGACCGTTGTTAAGTCGGCACTCACCGCCTGGACGTTGGGATCGTCGGCGGCGCTGGTGCCGCAGCGGTCCTCGCAGGCCCCCACGTCATACGAGCTGTCGTTGTCGCGAGAGCGCTGGCAGTCCTGCTGGCAATCGAAAGCCGCCTGTGTGCTGTCGCAACCGATGGAGCTCCCCGCGGCCAGGGCACCCAGCACGGCGAACGCCGACGGAATCAGGCTCTTTCGCATTCCCCAACAACATGGGGGTGGATTGGCCGGGTGAGAAGGTCCTGCTCGCCAGTAGGCGTGACACTTTCGACCGATGCCCGCCGAAAGCCCGGGCGGACATCCGCCCCCCACCTCTGGCCGCTCGCAGCGAAATCGCGCTGCGCGCGCGACCAGTGAAGCGCCCCCGCCGCGCGACCTTCTCGCTCAGGAGGTCGCCGAAGCCGACGGCTGAGCTGCCTCTCCCCGGGCGAGGGCGGGAACCCTTGCGCGGGCGAGTCCGCGCGAAGCGAGTGCCGTGAAGACGTAGGCGCCGGCGAGCGCGCCGAAACCTTTCCAGATGTCCGTCCAGTGGACGCCGCCACCTCCGAACAACTTCGCGAGGTGGCCGGAAGCCAGGTAGACGTGGACGCCCGCCACGAGCAACGAGGTGGTCGGCCGCTGGACGAAGCGGGGCAGGGGAAGCGGGCGGCCGAACCGCAGGGAGAGGTGATCTCTCATCTGGAGGCCTGGAACAGCTCCACACTTCCGTAGGGCTCGGCTGATTGTGGACGAAACCGGTTGAGGGTGAACTTCGTCTTCTGACCGGGCTGGACGTCCACCAGGACGTAGTTGTAGTCCTCCCTGGGGCTCTCGCCTTTCCAGTACTGATCCGGCGGGTAATCTGCCGGGACCTTGAGATGGGTGCGGCCCGGAAGGATGGGGTCCTGTTCCGCTCCACCGCCGCCGAGGACCAGGTATTTCACCCCGTCGACATCGTAGAGCTCCGTCGTGTGCACGTGCCCGTTGAAAACGACGATGTCCAGGTCCTTGGCGTAGGAGGCCAGGAGCTTGTGGGGATTCTGCTCGTCGGGGATGGCGCCCAGGCCGGAGCGGCAGAACACCGGCGCATGGAAGGCGATGAAGACCTTGCGGGTGCCCGCGGCCTTGGCCTCCTCCAGCCACTGCCGCAGTTGCGCCATCTGCTCGGCGAACGCGGGTCGCGTGGCGTCCCAGGCTGACGGCGAGCGGTAGTTGAGCTTTCCCGTCCAGAGGAAGATGAAGCGAACGCCGTTGAAATCGAACTTGTAGATGAGCCGCTCGTTCGAGACCCCGAACGTCTTCAGATAGGGGAAGGACGCCAGCAGACCCTCCACGTCGGAGTCCTCCCACACCTCGTGATTTCCGACCGCCGGGAAGACGCGACCGGGCAGCCCGGCCGCGCGCATCTCGGCGTCCGGAGGTGGCAGTCGCTTGAGAACCTCCTCGTTCACCAGGGTCCAGTACGGATTCTCCGAGGGGGACGCGGCCTGCTTGCCCCACCACACCAGGTCCCCGGTATTGAGGACGAACCTGGCTTTTCCTTGCAGGACGTCCTGCACCACCCCGCGGGCGACCCACTCGCCGCCATCGAGGCGGAACATCGTCCGGCGCACGCCTGGTAGAAGCTTCACGTCCTCGACGGAGGCCTCGGTGACCCACCCCTTGTCGAGGGTCATCGTCGTAACCTCGCTGGCCGTCATGAACGGCATGACCATCTGAACGAGCTCCTTGGTCGCCGGATCGTAGGTCAGCTTGACGTGCTTCTTGACCGTCTCCTCCGAGACCTTCTCCGGGAGCACCTCGGAGAACAGGTCGACCATCATCTTGCGCGCTTCCGCTTGCTGATCCGCCCGGTAAGGCAGCTGCATCATCGACCGCGAATCGCCGTAGACCGCAAAGGAGAAACCGGCCTTGGGCTTCTCGGCCGCCGCCGCTTTGTCGCCTCCGATCGCGGCCCTTCCGCAGCTCGCGGAAAGAACGAGGACCGCCGCGCCGCCCATGCACACCCTTGCTGCCGTCTTCGTCCACATGCAGGTTCTCCGAAGGTGAAGTGCGGCGATCGCCTCGCGCCGACGCGTCTACTGGCCGTGGTGCGCCTGCATGGCGCGCTGAACCTGCTCCTTGACGGCGTCCATGTTGAACGAGGCGCCCTTCTGCAACGGCGGAAAGTCGATGAAGGTCTGCGCCGCCTTCGCCACCTCCTGCTGCACGAAGACGAAACGCCAGAACTCGTACTTGAACCAGTCGGAGAAGGCCATCGATCCGGCGATCCCGGTCCGCTCGAGCGGATCGAGGCGCAGGTTGGTGAGCATCGGCCAGTCGACCTTCACCGTTCCCCCCAGCCAGCCGCCGGGCTGGTCGATGAATCGATATTTGTAGTCCCCGATTCGAACGGCGCCCAGCTGCCCCTCGGCGAAGTAGTAGATCTCTTGCCGCTTCGAGTCCCCTTTTCCGGTCAAGAGAGCGGTCTGGTCGTAGCCGTCGAGGTGGACCTTGTAGCTGCGGTCCCCCAGCTTCTTTCCCTGTTTGAGCTCGTCGACGATCTTCCCGTTCCCCGCCAGCGAGACGAAGGTCGGGAACCAGTCGAGGCTCGAGAAGATCTGGTTCTCCACCTTGCCCGCCGGGATCTTCCCCGGCCAGCGCGCGATGCAGGGGACGCGGAAGCCCCCCTCGAGTACGGTCCCCTTCCCGCCCGCGAACGGGGTCTGACCGCCGTCCGGCCAGGTGAAGTTCTCGGCGCCGTTGTCGGTGCTGAAGACGACGATCGTCTCCTCGTCGAGCCCGTCGTCCTTGAGCTTCTTGAGCACCGAGCCGACCATGTCGTCGAGCTGCGCCATCCCGGCCTCGTAGATGCCCCAGTTGTTCTCGGGCGTCCGCCGGCTCTCGTACTTTTCGGACAGGTGGGTCACGACGTGCATGCGCGTCGGGTTCAGCCAGATGAAGAACGGCTTGCCTTCGCCCTTGGCCTTGTCGATGAACTTCAAGCTGTAATCGAGGATCTCGTCGTCGACGGTTTTCATTCGCTCCGGGTACAGCGTGCCGGCGTCCTTGATCACCTGCTTGCCGACCTTCCCCCAACGTGGATCCACGTGCGGGTCATCGACCTCGTTCGCCTGACAGTGAAGCATGTTGCGCGGCCCGACCTTGTCCTTGAGCGCCGGCGGGTAGTTGGGATGAGCGGGATCCTCCATCGCGTCGAGGTGATAGAGGTAGCCGAAGAACTCGTCGAACCCGTGCACGGTCGGCAGAAACTCGTTGCGGTCGCCAAGATGGTTCTTGCCGAACTGGCCGGTCACATAACCGAGCGACTTGAGCGCGGTGGCGATCGTCGGCGCCGCGGCCGGCATCCCGACGGTGGCGCCCGCCTGACCGACGGTGGTCAGACCCGTCCTGATTGGCATCTGGCCGGTGATGAAGTTGGCGCGCCCGGCGGTGCAGCTCGCTTCGGCGTAACAGTCGGTGAACAACATCCCCTCGGCCGCCATCTTGTCCAGGTTCGGCGTCCGCCCGGCCATCATGCCGCGGTGGTAGGCGCCGATGTTCAACCACCCGATGTCATCACCCATGATGAAGACGATGTTGGGTTGCTTGTGCGCGGAGCCGGTCGGTTTTGCCATGTGGGTCGTTCCCCTTTCGACGGTGCAAGATGAGCCAGCATCGCGGGTCATCAAGTCGTCGTAGGCCGCTGCGCCATCAATCAGGAAATGGCCGACAGCAGGGCCGTAGCCCGGCGGGCTGCCACCGAGGTCGGCGGGCGCAAGGCAGCAAGAGGCCGGGCGCCGGCTTGACAGGGTGGCGCGTGCGACCAAGTTCAATCCGGCTCAGAGAGCACTGGTCGTTGATAAAGAGGAGGGTCCCATGTCCACCGAGAGCCTGACCACCGCCGTCGACATCGTGCTGGAGCCGGACGCGGCGATGAACGATCGCGCCGAGACCGTCAACGCTCGCCTGCTGACCGCCTTCCCCCAGGGTTTCCCCCTGGGCGCCACGCACAGGCCGCACATTTCGATCCTCCAGAGGTACGTTCGGACCGCGGACCTGGGGAGAGTCTACGATGTGGTCGGCAAGGCCCTGGCCGTGGCAAAGCCCACCGGATGGAAGCTGACGGCGTTCAAGTACTACTATCTCCCCTGGAAGGGTCTTGGCCTGGCGGGGATCGTCATCGAGCCGACGGCCGACCTGCTCCGGCTCCAGGAGGGACTGATCGACGCCGTGGCTCCCTTCACGGAGAAGGTCGGAACTGCGGCCGCTTTCGCGACCACCGCCGAGGATCCCGAGATCAATCAGCCGACGCTCGACTATGTCGCGGCGTTCGTCCCCAACGAAACCGGCAAGAGGTTCAATCCGCACGTCACGGTCGGGATCGCCCCGGAGCCTTACTTGAAGGAAATGCTCGCCAAGCCGTTCGACAGCTTCGCCTTCTCGCCGGCTGGCGCCTCCGCCTACCAGCTCGGCAACTTCGGCACCGCCCGCAAGAAGCTCCACGCCTGGGAGCTTTCGCGCTGAGACGGCCTCTGGGCGCGACGGCGGCGCGACCAAGATCAGTCGAAGGTCACGACCACCGCATCCAGCGGCGGCAGCGCGATGGTGGCGCTCCCCTGGTCGAAAATCACGGACTCGGAGGCCGCCGTTCCTTGCGGCGCACCGTCGGTCGATTCGTCCCAGGTCTGCCCGCCCAGCGTCAAGCCTGACTTCGCATCGGCGGCCGGCGCGTGGAGCCGTATCAACGTCGCGCCCGATGCGGCGGGAGCCTGCAGCGTGAGAGTCCCGCCGGTCGCGGCGTCCAGGCTCAGCAGCGCCAGCCGCGTCCTGCCGTCCGGACCGACGCTGGCCCAGGCATGCAGGGTCGGCGTCGACGGCGTGATGGTCGCCGTCACCGGTGTCGCGCCGGCGGGCACGGCCAGCGAGAAGAACCGCATGCCGTAGTAGAGCGGCTCGACGGTCAGCGCGCCGCTGGACAGCGTGAAGACGGCGTAATAGCTGCCGGGCGTGTGGAAGTTCAGTCCGACCGCGCCGGCCCACGCCAGCTGGAAGGCGACGTCTGCTCCCCAGAGCGCGGCCGCGTACACGTTGCTGACACCGTCGGCGCCGCCGCAGGCGACCGAGTTCAGCTCTGCCACCCGGAAGTCGACGCCCGCCGCGCGCGCCGTCTGAATGTGCGGCGCCAGCTCCGCGCCCGCGCCCTGGCTGGCGGCATCGGCCAGGAGAGCGGTGACCGCTGGCGGTGCGGTGCCATTGCACACGTTGAACGGATAGCGGTGGACGGTCGCCAGGGCGAGGTTCGCCTTCTCTCCGGCGTAAAGGGCGTCCAGGTTGGGCAGCCAGGACTTCCCGCTCAGGGCCGGCGCCCCATAGGGCGGCGGTGGTGAGAGGACCGCGTCAAGGCCGGCGGTGAACGCGTCGTAGTCGGCCTGCCAGCCCGCGAACGTATAGCCGGACGCGCGCAGCCCGTTCTTGGACCAGAGGTCGGGCTCGTTGCCGATCTCGAACGCGCGGACAGCGCCCGCCGGCAGGGCCGCCGAGATGGCCTGCGCCAGCGCGGCGGCATTTCCCGACGCGTCGGCGGAGACGCCCTGGAGCGCCAGATCGAGGTCCGGGATCAGCGTGGTGCCCAGCATCGCGTTGAGTGAAGCCAGGGTCGCCACCTGCATCGAGCCGATGTCGATCGTGATGTTCATCGGGCGTGGCGTGGCTCCGGTGGGATTCCACCAGGCCTCATCCGCGCTGTTTCCCCCGATCCGGAGCGTCGGGTGGTTCCCCTCGCCGGCGAACGCGGACAGCAGGCGAACGACGGCCGGGCTCGCGTTCCCGTCGCCGTCCCCCAGGTACTTGACGACCGACGACCACTCGGTCGAGATGCCCAGGAACGTGTCAGGAATCGCCGCACCGGGATGAGAGGAATCGACCGTGACCAGGGCGAACGGCGGCCCGGCCTCCGCGCCGGGTGCTCCGTCGTGGCCGGCGCTCGATGGGCGGCTGCTCCCGCACGCTGCGAGCGAGGACCCGACAACGAGAGCGGCGAAACGACGTGCGTTCACTGCGGACGATCTTGCCTGCCACCAACAGGGCGACGCAAGAACGAGTCACAGCTCCGGCGCAGCGTGACGCCGGTTGCAGCTTTGCTGGCCGAAGCCGTGGTCGGACCATTAACCTAGCTCCGGTGACGACCCCCCCGGCTCGAGGACTCTCCGCGGTCGTCGCCTACAAGCTCGGCATCGCGGTCATGGAGCTCCTGGCCGTCGTCGCCGTGGTGGTTCTACATGTCGTCCTGGGGAGGGACCTGGGCGGGCTCTCCGGCAGCGTCGAGCGCCACTGGCTGCACGGGATCGGGGCCGTGCTCGTGGAGATGGTCCGTCTCGTGGCCGGCGGGGGAGACGCGCGGCTCGTCGTCGTCGCGCTCGGCGGCGACGCCGTCACCAGCGCCGTCGAGGGCCTGCTTCTCCAGCGTGGATCCCGCTGGGCCCCCTGGCTGATCCTCGGCTCGACCGGCCTGCCGCTTCCGTGGGAGCTGGATCGCCTGGTGCGGCAGCCGTCGGTCGTGCGGCTGGCGCTGCTGTTGGTGAACGTGGCGATCGTCGGCTGGCTCTGGTGGGCTCGACCGGGCGCGGCGGCGGGGGTTCATCGCGGGCGCCGGCACCTCGCGAAGCACGGCGCCATCGCCGCGGCGTCCGCGATCGGGGTCTGGCTGCTCCTGTCGTATCGTCTGATTCCGCTCGTCGAGCGCCACCTTCACGTCGTGGCGGCCGTTGCGGCCTCGGCCGGGCGGACCACCGATGCCGCCGGGCGTCCGGCCGATCCCGTCAACGTCGGTCTGATCGGGGAGATCGGAGAGGTGCAGCTCGCCATGCAGCGGGCCGGGTGGCTCCCCGCCCGTCCCATCACCGTGCGGAGTGCGCTCGGCATGATCGGGGCGGTCGCGCTCGACCGCTCCGATCCGCGCGCGCCTGTGAGCGACCTCTTTCTCGACGGACGCCGTCAGGACCTGGCGTTCGAGCGCCAGGTGAACGCGAGCCCGCGCCGTCGCCACCACGTGCGCTTCTGGAACCAGGGCCAGCACGTGGACGGGCAGACGCTCTGGCTTGGTGCCGCGACGTTCGACGAGGGCGTGACGATCGCGCCCGAGAGCGGGCAGGTCACCCATCGCACGTCCCCGAACATCGACGAGGAGCGGGACACCCTGGTCGACGATCTCGAGCGGGGCGGGTGCGCGGGCGAAGTACACGACACCCCGGGCATCGGCCCGCACGCGGGCGCGCGGACGGCCGAGGGGCGTCTGATCGAAACCGACGGTCGCGTCGCCGTCGTCGAGCTCGGATGCCATCCAGGCCGCTGAAGCAAATGCGTCTTCAAACTTCCATCTCCGGTCTCGGGGCGCGAGGGGTTCCTGGCGCCAAGTACGCTACGCTTCGGCGGTGAGCCGCGCGGTCACTCTCATCTATGGTCATCCCTACCCCAATCGCTCGCGGGCTGGACGCGTCCTGCTGGAGGGGGTGCGCGATCTGTCGGGGGTGGAGGTCCGGTCGCTGTACGACCTCTACCCGGACTTCGACATCGACGTTCAATCCGAACAGGCAGCCCTCCTCAAGGCGGATCTGATCATCTGGCAGTGCCCTTTCTATTGGTACGGCGTACCGGCGCTGGTCAATCTCTGGTTCGAGAAGGTGCTGGCGCACGGATGGGCCTACGGCGAGGGGGCCGATGCGCTCAGCGGCAAGACGGTGCTCTGGGTCCCCACCACCGGCGGCTCGCCGTCCAGCTATTCGGCGACGGGAGCGCATGGTCACCTGTTCGAGACCTTCGTCCCCGCCATCTCGCAGGTCGCTCGATTCTGCGGCATGCGCTGGGCGGACCCGCCGCTGGTGGTCCACGACGCCCACCGGCTGACGCGGGAGCAGCTGGGTGAGGCGGCCCGCCACTACCGACGCCGGATCGAAAGCATGGCCCCGGAATCGCCATCGCCGCCCGTCGAGGAGGCCGATCGTGGCTGAGCACGGCCTGTTGTTCGAGGTGATGATCTATCTCGCAGCGGCGGTGGTTTTCGTGCCGCTCGCCAGCCGTGTCGGTCTCGGTTCCGTGCTGGGCTATCTGATCGCGGGCAGCGTGATCGGGCCCTGGGGGCTGCGCCTGGTGCGCAACGCCGGGCAAATCCTGCACCTCGGGGAGTTCGGCGTCGTCTTGATGCTGTTCCTCATCGGGCTCGAGCTCGACCCCAAGAAGCTCTGGAGCATGCGCCGGTCGGTATTTGGCGGTGGGGCACTACAGATGGGGATTTGCGGAGGTTTGCTGGCGCTGGGCGGTCTGGCGGTGGGGCTCCCCTGGCAGGCCGCCCTGGTCGCCGGCCTGGCCCTCGCGCTGTCGTCCACGGCGATTTCCGTTCAGACCATGCGCGAGCGCGGCTTCCTCACGTCGCCCACCGGTGGGACGGCGTTCTCGGTGCTGCTGTTCCAGGACATCGCGGCCATTCCTCTCATCGCGCTGGTTCCGCTGCTCGCCGCCGGTCCCAGGAGCTCGGGAAGCAGCCTGTTCGCCGTTGGGCGCGTCGCCGTCGCGGTCGGCCTGGTGGTCTTGGTGGGCCGCTATCTGACCCGGCCGCTCATGCGCATCATCGCCCGGACAGGGCTGCGCGAGGTGTTCACCGGGTTCGCGTTGTTGCTGGTCGTTGGCATCGCCCTGCTCATGGCCGCAGCGGGGATCTCGATGGCGCTGGGCGCTTTCCTGGCGGGGATCCTCCTGGCCGGGTCCGAATACCGGCGCGCCCTGGAGACGGACATCGAGCCGTTCAAAGGCTTGCTGATGGGTCTGTTCTTCATCGCGGTGGGCATGTCGGTCGACTTCGGCCTGCTCGCCAGCCAGCCACTCATGATCGCCGCGCTGGTCCTGGGCTTCACCGTCTTGAAAGGTGGCGCGTTGCGCGTCGCCGGGAAGGCGCTGGGGATCCCGCAGGGGCAACGCTGGACGTCCGCCGCCCTGCTGGCGCAGGGGGGCGAGTTCGCCTTCGTGGTGTTCGGGGTCGCGGGGCAAGCGCGGCTTCTCCCCGGCAAGTGGGATGCGACCTTGACCCTGGTCGTGGCGCTCTCCATGGCGCTCACCCCGCTGGCGCTTCTGGCGACCGATCGGCTCGGGAGGCGCACGGGGAGGACGGAGCGACCGACCGACGCCATCGAGCCCGAGGGGGCGCGTGTCATCATCGCCGGGTTCGGCCGGTTCGGGCAGATCGTGGGCCGCATGCTGTTTGCGTCGGGCGTGCGGGCGACCGTCCTCGACTACGACGCCGACCAGATCGAGCTGCTGCGAAAGTTCGACTTCCACGTATTCTACGGGGACGCGACCCGGCTGGATCTGCTTCAATCCGCGGGCGCGGCGGAGGCCAGCCTGCTGGTGATCGCCGTGGACGCCGTCGATGCCAGCATCAAGCTGGCCGAGATCGCGCGCCAGCACTTCCCGAACCTCGCCATCGTCGCGCGCGCCCGCAACGTCAGCCACTGGGTCGAGCTGCGCCGGCGTGGCGTCGAGCTCATCGAGCGCGAGACCTTCGAGTCCGCCCTCCGGGGAGGCCGCCGCGCGTTGGAGCGCCTGGGGATCTCCCCTTACGAGGCCCGCGAGCGCGCCGATCGATTTCGGCGCCACAACGTGGAGAACCTCAACGAGATGCTGCCGTTCTTCGGCGACGAGACGCGCCGGCTCTCGGCCGCCAAGGCGGGACGCGAGCAGCTGGAGAAGCAGTTCGCGGAGGACCGCGCCGCCCTGGATCGTTCCATCGGATCGTGGTCCCTCGAAATCGAGCCCGAGGTGCCCAGCGAGCGCGTTCCCGCTGGTGGCGCCGCCAACGCCGCACCCGAATCGAGCCCCGACTGATCGCGCACCGCGATGAGGTTGACGATCGCCACGATGTGCCGGCGGCGAAGGAGGCCCGATTGATCAAACGCCTGCGCAAGGACCGGGAAGGTAACGCGAATGCCTGACGAGAGCCCTTCGCATTCGCAAGATGCGGCCGGACGGTCGGAGAGTTCGAAACGGCCGTCGCAGCGGACGCTCCGGGGGCTCGACGGGCTGAATTTCCTGTTGGCCGATGTGCAGACCGGGGTGGGGCCGTTCCTCGCGATTTACCTGGCCGGCTACAAATGGAACGAAGAACGGGTCGGGCTTGCGCTGACGGTCGGCGGAATCGCAGGAATCCTCGCGCAGACACCGGCCGGCGCCCTCGTCGACTTGCTCGAGTCGAAGCGGGCGCTCGTCGCCGTCGCCGTGGCCGCGCTGGCCGCGGGAGCTTTGCTGATCGCGCTCTGCCCGTCGCTCTGGCCGGTCATGGGCGCCCAGGTCCTCATAGGGGGCACCTCCAGCGTCTTCATCCCGGCCATCTGCGCAATGTCGCTTGGAATCGTCGGGCGGGGCCGGTTCGACGAGCGCCAAGGTCGTAATCAGACCTTCAACTCGGCGGGCAACGTCACGGCCGCCGTGTCGATGGGTCTCCTCGGCTATCTGGTTTCCAATCGGAGCATCTTCTTCTTCGTCGTGGCTCTCGCGATACCCACGATCCTCGTTCTCTCCTTGATCAGACCCGCCGAGATCGACCACGAGGTCGCCCGCGGCGCCAACGACGGAGAAAAGGGCGGGAAAGCGGAGAGCGTCTGGGTCCTCTTCCGGGACCGACCCCTGGTGATCTTCCTCGCCTGCGCCGTCATGTTCCACTTCGCGAACGCGGCAATGCTCCCGCTGCTGGGCGAGCAGCTGGCCAAGGGTCGCGGGCGAGGTTCGATGCTCTTCATGTCGGCGTGCGTGGTGACGACCCAGCTCGTCATCACGCTGATCGCCTCCTGGTCGGGACGGAAAGCCGGAACGTTGGGACGAAAGCCACTCCTGCTGATCGCTTTCGGCGTCCTTCCGATTCGTGGCGTTCTTTATACCCTGACGTCCAACACAGTCTTGCTGGTGGCGATTCAGATTCTGGATGGTGTTGGGGCCGGGATCTTCGGCGTGGTGTCGGTCCTGGTGATCGCCGATCTGACGCGCGGGACGGGCCGCTTCAACCTCACGCTCGGAGCCATCACCACCGCCGTCGGTATCGGCGCTGCGCTCAGTCAGGTGATCGCCGGAAGCATGGTCCACCACCTCGGCTCCCGCGCCGGCTTTCTATTCCTCTCGGCGGTGGCGGCGGCCGCCTTTTCAGTCCTGTACGCCTTCATGCCCGAGACGAACACCAAAAGAGCGGCTCACGCGTGACGGGCGACGTACGCGTCGTCGCGACGCTGGTGGTCTTCGCCGCGGTGCTCGTCGCGGTCGTCGTGCGCCCGCGGGGTTGGAACGAGGCGTGGTGGACCGTGTTCGGGGCTCTCGCGATGCTGGGGCTCGGCCTCGTCTCGCCACGGGAAGCGATAGCAGCTGCGTTCGCCGGGAAGAACGCCCTTCTGTTCCTTTTGTCGCTTTTGTCGCTCTCGATGCTGGTCGGCAAGAGCGGATTCTTCGAGTGGGCTGCCCTGCGATGCGCGCGATTCGCCAAGGGCGACGCGCGCGTTCTCTATCGGAATGCATTCCTGCTCGGCGCGATCGTCACCGCCGTCCTTTCCCTCGACACCACGGCCGTCATCCTGACGCCGGTCGTGCTGGCTCTCGTCCGTAGGCTCAAGCTGCCGGCCGCGCCATACGTCGCCCTCTGCGCTTTCGTGGCGAACGTCGGCTCCCTGCTGCTCCCCGTCAGCAACCTCACGAACATTCTCTTCGCGGATGCCTTCCGCCTGGGCTTCGCCTTCTTTGCGAGTCGAATGCTCGTCCCTCAACTGACAGCGCTCTTGGCGACCTACGCCATCCTGCGCTGGCACTTTCGGGGAGAGCTTCCGGAACGGTTCGAGCACGAGTCGCTTCCGAGCGCCCACAGCGCGGTCCCGGATCGTCCCTATTTCATCATGTGCGTGACCGTCCTGATCCTGGTCCTGATCGGATACTTTCTTTTGCCCCTGGTGGGCGTCGCGCCCTACGTCATCGCGTTCGCCGGCAGCGGCGCCCTGGCGATCGCAGGCGCCGCGAGAGGACGCGTCCCGCTCCGCGCCGTCGGCGAGCTCGCCTGGGGTGTCTTTCCTTTCGTGCTCGGGTTCTTCGTCGTCGTTCGAGGCCTCGAAAACCTCGGTCTGGTCGAGCGGTTGTCGGCGTGGCTCCCGCATCTGACGCCAGGTTCAAAGGGAAGCCTTTTGGTCGTCTCCGGCGCAACGGCCGCAGCCTCGAATGTCATGAACAACCTGCCGGCCGCCTTGCTGTCGCGCAGTGTGCTCCTGGAATCGCACGCGGACGTTGGGATGGTCCTCGCCGGGCTCGTCGGCGCCGACGTCGGACCGATGATCACCCCATTCGGCTCACTGGCCACCATGCTCGTTTTGGCGCTTGCCCGGCGCGAGGGGCAAGAGCCGCGCGCTGGTCGCCTGCTGGCGCTGGGGTTGTGGGCCACCCCTCTGATTGTTGTAGCCGCCACGGTCGCCCTGACGGTCGTCGTCCACCTGGGTCTACGGTAGGAGCCAGGGAGGCCCGGGTCGTCCGGGAGGTCGAGCGGTCTTTGCCGCTTTCCCCGCGAAGGGCCGCTCGGAGCTACGGATGGTCACGGCCTTGATGCCTGGCCTCGTCCCAGCGTGTCGAGATTTTCGCAGCGGGCCTTGACTCGTGGGCCCGCGCGCCTACCTCATTTGATGTTGTACGGAATAAGGCGAACCCTTAATCTGAGGGTCCGCGGTCGGCGACAGCCGTGTCCCAGCTCTTCCCGATGTCGCGCCCCATAGACATCCTGTTGGTCGACGACGAGGCCAGAAACCTCGACGCGCTGGAGGCGATTCTGGACAGCCCCGGCTATCGGCTTCTCCGGGCCGAAGACGCCGATCGGGCGCTGCGTCTGCTCCTGGAGAACGACGTCGCGGCCATCGTCCTCGACGTCAAGATGCCTCAGGTGAGCGGCCTCGAGCTGGCGCAGATGATCAAGAACACCCGGCGTTTCCGCCAGACCCCGATCGTGTTCTTGACCGCCCACCTCATCGACGATCTGAACATCGCCGCCGGCTATGACGTCGGCGCGGTCGACTATCTGACCAAGCCGGTGAACTCGCAGGTGCTTCGGCACAAGGTCGCCGTGTTCGCCGACCTGTTTCGCAAGACGCGCGAGTTGGCCGACCTGAACGAGAGGCTCGAGGACCGGGTGAAGGAACGGACCTTGGAGCTCGGACGGTCGGAAGCGGCACTCCGCGCGGCCGCCCAAGAGAAGGACGAGTTCTTGGCGGTTCTCGCTCACGAGCTCCGCAACCCGCTCGGACCTCTGCGCACCGGCCTCGATCTGCTGCTTCGGCGAAAGAACGCCGAGCCGGTCGTCACTCGCACCCTCGGCACGATGGATCGGCAGCTTCGCCACATGGTTCGGTTGATCGACGATCTGTTGGATATCTCTCGAATCAGCCGGGGCCTGCTGGAGCTCAAGAAGGAGCCCGTCGATCTCGGTGAGCTCCTGGCGGAGACGGTCGAATCATTGCGGTCAGGGTTCGAGAGTCGTTGCCAGGAGCTGGTGCTTGAGAGCGAGGTCGGCATCGGAGCCGTGGCGGATCCGACTCGAGTGGCTCAGATCGTGACGAACCTGCTCACCAATGCCGCCAAGTTCACGCCGGAGGAGGGCCGGATCGGCGTCCAGTTGGCGCGGGAGGGAGACCGCGCGTTGATCCGGGTCGCCGATACCGGGGTTGGCGTACCGGCCGATCAGCTTGATCGCATCTTCGGCATGTTCACGCGGATCGAGCGACGCGAGGTCACCGGTCAGGCGGGGCTGGGAATCGGGTTGGCGCTGGCAAGACGTCTGGCGAAAATGCACGGTGGCGATTTGAGTGTGGCGAGCTCCGGTGAGGGAGCAGGGAGCACCTTCACGCTTTCTTTGCCACTCTCCGAGGTCGCGCCCGCGTCCATCAGTCCGCCGCGCCAAGGGTCGGCGAGCGACCCGGTCGACCGCGTGCGAATCGTGATCATCGAGGACAACGAAGACGTCGCCGAGTCACTCAAGGATCTTCTCGAGGAGTCGGGACATCGGGTCTGGTCCGCCCCTAGCGGCTCCCTCGGTATTCATCTGGTCCAAGAAGTGAATCCCAACGTCGTGCTGTGCGATCTTGGGCTGCCCCAGATGGGGGGCGTCGAGGTCTGCCGGCGGATTCGCGCTCTTCCCCTCGCCGTTCGACCGCTCATGGTGGCCGTGTCCGGATGGGGACGAGAAGAGGATCGTCGCCAGACGCGCGAGGCTGGCTTCGATCACCACCTGGTCAAACCGGTGGCGGTTCACAGCTTGGACCAGTTGCTGCGCATCGTGACCAGCTGAGCTCGTTGGCGGCGGCGCCCCGGGCTGGTGCCGACACATCCGGAGGCATCAATGGTCATGCCAGCCGCGCAGTCCATCACCAGGGCGTGGCGGGACGTCTCCATCGCGAGGAAGCTGTGCTTCGTCGCAGGGATCATGGCTTTCTTGATCGTCGGTGAGAGGCGTAGCCGCCGCCGCGAGCACCATTGCAGCTCGCCTATTTCGTGGGCATCGGCCAAGATTCGTGCTCTTGCATGGAGCTGGAGTCCAATATCAAGACCATCGCCGAAGCGTTCGATGGGGCTCTCGATCCTGTAGTTGCTGTCGGCCACGGCGGAGTCGTGCTCTACGCCAACCCGGCGGCCCGCCACCGCTGGCCCGACCATCCTTCGATCGCGTCCATCTCGCCGTTGGGGGACGCGCTGGCCCGGGTGCTTCCAACAGGCGAACCGGCACGATTCCAATGGGGCGACACGTCTCCAGCTGGTGTCAGGTCGTGGTACGCATCCGCGGTGTCGCCGATCCGCGACGGCCAACGGACGGTTGCATGGCTCTGCGTCTCGACGGAGGTGACCGAGCTGAAGAGGAATGAGGAGCGCTTGCTGCGAGCCGAAAAGCTGATGGTCGACACCCAGGGCGTCGCCCATCTGGGCACCTGGGAGTGGGACCTCAGTGAACCGCACGCGTTTTGGTCGGCAGAGCTGTTTCGCATCTATGGACTGACACCCGAGACCTACACGCCGAGTTACGAGGCCTATCTCACCATGGTGCACCCGGATGATCGGCAGCGGGTGATGGACGCAACCAATCGCGTGTTCCATGAGCACATTCCGTACTCTCACGACGAGCGTATCTTCCGGCCAGACGGATCCATGCGCTACCTGCACACCTGGGCCCATCCTATTCTCGATGATGAGGGCAAGTTGCGCCGGCTCGTGGGCGTCTGCCAGGACATCACCGAGCTCAAGGAGGTGGAGCGGCAGGTTCGCGAGATGAACGCCGATCTCGAACGTCGCGTCGGCGAGCGCACGCGCCAGCTCGAGGCGTCGATGCGTGATCTGGAATCGTTCAATGCCATGATCAGTCACGATCTCCGCGCGCCTCTCAATGTGATCGAATTGGCGTCAACGACGATCGGTCGGCTTCCGGAGGCGGCCCGCGCCACGGAGCGCATCCGTCGCGCCGTCGGACAGATGACAATGCTGATCGACGACCTCCTCGGTCTCGCTCATATCGGTGAAGCGACCCTGCGCTGGGGGCCAGTCGACATATCCGGGATGGCCCGGGAGATCCTGGCAGATCTCAAGCAGTCCTCCCCGACGCGGGCCGTCCAGGTGGATATTGAGGACGGGATTACCTGCTTCGGAGACCCGGGCCTGATGCGGGCCGCGCTTCAGAACCTTCTGGAGAATGCCTGGAAGTACACGTCTCGTGCTGCTGCTCCGACAATCTCCGTGGCGACGACGATCGAATACGGTCCGCGGGTCCTCGTTGTGAGCGACAACGGGGCCGGGTTCGACATGAAGGACGCCGAGCGACTGTTCCGGCCCTTCCAGCGCTTGCACGCGGACAGTGAGTTCACTGGCACCGGCGTGGGCCTCGCCTCAGTGCAAAGGATCCTGGAGCGGCACGGCGCGCGCATCTGGGCGGAAGGCGTGCCGGGCAAGGGTGCAAACTTTTTTGCCGAGCTGCCGGACGCCGAGTCGGGGCCCATTCAAGCGCGCCGGGAGCCCGCAGCGCCGGACTCGCAGACTCGCAGACCCGTGCCGATGCCATCACCGTAACGACAAGCCGGGACCCGGGAGGGGTGCGCTTGGGCGCGGTCCTTTCAGGCGCGTCCGGCATGCTGACGCCGCTCGAAGTTTTGCTTGCGGCGAGACCCTTGTCGTTGACGCTTGCGTCCCTTATTCCCGGAGGGCTTCAGGGAGACAACGGATCCGAATCGTCGAGCGGGTCCGGCGAGAAGGGGGCGCCCCCGGACGTATCGCCGATGTGAACGCGGGCTCGGGGCTGCGCAGGGCGCTACCCCGGAGGCGCGCCCGGTCGGCTCCAGGAAGTTCGACGCATTCAACCGGCCCTGACCGAGATCTGCCTGGGCCGCGCCTTCTCCACCTTCGGAAGCTCCAGCCTGAGCACGCCGTTGTCGAGCTGCGCGTCGATCTTCATCTGATCGATCGTCTCCGACAGGCTGAATTGACGGAAGAACACTCCCGACTCGTATTCCCGGAGGACGTCGGCCTCTCTGGCGGTCTCCGGCGGCGTGACCTGCCCGGTCAGCGTCAGAACGCTTTCGCGGAGGTCAATCTTCAAGTCTTGAGCCTTCACACCCGGCATGTCCGCGAAGACGGTGATCGAGCTTTCGTTCTCGAAGATGTCGACGGCTGGCGAGTAGACGGGCCCCGGGCGGGTCTGCTCGGGAACCGTCGGAACGGTTCCTGCTTCGGATTTCTGGACGTCTGTTCTTGTTTCCCTTGCCATGGCGTTTCCCTCCTCTGGCGTCGGCGCGCTCATGCCCTCACCGTGATCTGACGCGGCTTCGCTTGCTCCGCCTTGGGCAGCCTGAGCGTAAGGATGCCCTCGGCGTAGCGAGCCTCGACCCCTTCCGCGTCGATCTCGGTCGGAAGCGTCACCGTGCGGTTGAACGATCCCTCGGCCCTCTCTTTGCGGTGGTAGCTGACCTGCTCGTGCTCTCGGGGAATCTCGCGTTGCCCCGAAATGGACACGCGATTCCGGAGCGCGGAGATCGAAATGTCGGCCGGCTTCATGCCTGGAACCTCGGCGCGCAGATAGAAGGCGTCGTCGTCCTGCGTGACGTTCATCGGCGGGAAGACGCCGGCGCCCGTCCGGGCCACAGTATCGCCCGCGGCCGTGTCGAAGAGACGCAGCACCTCGCGCCGCATCTGATCGAAGTCTGAAAATGGGTTTTCGAACGTCGGCCGCGAGGGCCAGACTCGTCGCACAAGCATGGTTGACCTCCTTGGTGGGTTGCCCGAGAAAACGATCCGGGTCGTTGTGGTTTGTCAGCTAAACACGCGGGTTTTGGCGTCAAGTGGGTCGCGGTGCGCGCACCCTCAGGCGTACATCTGGCCGGCGCCGCAAGAGCGGGGTGCCAGCGGCGGCGCGGGAATGAGGTCGCCGTGCCGGGGGCCAAATTCGCTCGGGTCGGCACCGGCGGCGCTCTTCGACAGATCCAATCGATCAATCGCAGCGAGTCCCACCTGCCGCTCGATGGCCGCCAGGGCGAGCAAGGTCGGGCAGTCCGTCGAGACGGTCCGGTCGACTAGCTCGACTGAATACCCGTAGGACTCGAGCACGCCCCGAACAGATCGAGCAGAGATCGCATGTGAAAGCGTAACGCGCATCTGTCTCGTCCTCCTCGGGGCACCGAATAATCACCTTCTCGCGAGCGACAAGCGGCGATGGAAGGTCGGTCCCGGCAGCCCATCGTCGGAAGAATTGTGGGGAAGAATTTTCCCGTACCCACGGTTTCGGAAGCAACTGCCCAGGGAGCTCGATCATGCGCTTCGTTCACAACGCGGCGATATTCGCGGCCTTAGGCGCCGCGGGCGTATCTTGGTCCTGCAACGGGAGAGGCCTGGCGGCCAGCGCACCCGGAGACCAGGCGCCTCGAGCCGCCGTCCCGCCGGCCCGCGACCGCTCACCGCCAGTCGCGGCCGTCAGTCCTCGCACGGAGACGCCCGACGTGGCCCGGACGCTCTCGAGGGCCTTTGCCGCGACGGCGAAGGCTGTCCGGGCGAGCGTCGTCCGGATCGACGTGCGCAAGCAGCGGCCAGCAATCGCGCAGGGACGCGGGTACCCCTGGGGCGGGGGAGCGCCCTTTGGAAACGCCCCGCCGTCCTTCCTTCCTTTCCAGTTCGGCGGAGCCCCGGACTCTCCGGGCCCCGCGACGCCCGTTGGCGGCACCGGGTCGGGCATCATCATCGACACCGCTGGCAACATCGTCACGAACAGCCACGTGGTCGACGGCTTTTCCGAGATCGAGGTGACGCTCTCGGACGGACAGCAGATCCCGGCCAGGCTGATCGGGAAGGACAGCCGTACCGACGTCGCGGTGGTGCGGCTCGAACGCGTCCCCAAGGATCTCGTGGCGGCGCGCCTCGGCGACTCGAATCAGATCGAGGTCGGAGAGTGGGTGCTCGCCATCGGCAGCCCGCTCGGACTGGAGCAGACGGTGACGGCAGGAATCGTGAGCGGCAAGGGTCACGTCGGGCGATTCGTGCGGATGTCCGGCGATCGCGTGCGCGAGTACATCCAGACCGACGCCAAGATCAATCCCGGCAACTCCGGCGGGCCGCTCGTGAATCTCGACGGCGAGGTCGTCGGGCTCAACACCCTCATCAAAACGGGCGCAGGCGGCGCCTACGGCTTCGCCGTGCCGGTCAACGAGGTGCGGCGCGTGGCGCAAGCCTTGCTGATGGACGGTCGGGTCCGCTACCCCTTCTTCGGTGTCAGCGTCAAAGACCTCGACGGTCTCGAAGGGGCAGTCAAGGAACAGCTCGGACCGAAGGCGCCTTCACAGGGAGCCTACGTCACGGTGGTCACGCTCGGCAGCCCGGCGGCGGCCGCCGGCGTCAGGCAGGGGGACGTGATCACGAAGCTGGACGGTGAGGCGATCAGAAGCAGCGCCGACGTGGTCGATTACGTCTCCTCGCGCGCGCTCGGGGCGTCGATGACAGTGACGTTGTTCCGAGCCGGCGACCTGCGGCAGCTCAACGCGAGGTTGACCGCGGCTCCCGGCGACTCCGACGACCGGAACGAGGTGCCTGCGCTGGGCCTGACGTTACAGTCGCTGACGCCGCTTCTCGCGGGATCGTTCGGGCTCCCGCCGGGAACGAGGGGCGTCGCGATCGCCGAGGTCGCGCCCGGGAGTCCGGGCGCGCGGGCCGGGCTGAAAGGGGGGGAAGTCATCCTCGATGTCGATCACCGGCCCGTGGTCACCGCGGAGGACGCGAGCCGAATCGTCGGCGGCGGGATGGCCCATCTCCTGCGTGTCTACGATCGCGCAGGTATCCGCTTCGTGACCGTTCAAGGAGCGGGATAGCGCGTTTTGAGGGAGGAACGAAGATGAGCGACCCAGAAGGTGACGTCAACAAATCGACAGAGATCCGGCACCTCCTCCGCACGGTGAAGACTGCGCTGGAGCTGGCCGTTGTTGCCCGAGCGCCCGTGGACCTGATCAACCGGCTCGGCCGGGCGTCGGGCTTGCTCGATGCCGTCAGCCAGCTCCCGCTCGACGGAGGGCCCGCGCAAGCGATGACTGTCGGCCTCATCAACGACGCCCACGTCGCGGTCGACACCTGGAAGCGATGGGAGAAGGGACGTACGCCTGCCGCGTGACTGGCCACGAGATGGGCGCCACGGAGGTCGGCGATCCCATTCGTCACAGCCCGGAGACGAGACCCGTGGCCGATGCTTCCATCCCGCCCTTGACTTGGTTGGAAGGTCGCTGCGCTCGGCGTCGGACGAAGGCTTCCCAGATGCGCTTTGCGAGACGTGTGGTTCGTTCACCGAGGAGCTCCATGCCTTCAAGGCACAGAGGTATTCCTCTCTGACGAGAATGAGGAGACCTGTTCGTGGAGGCTGTGAGAAACGAGGCGTCGGGTCTCCCTGGCGGGGCTGGTCCTGGCCTCGAAGATGAGTACGCGACGGCAAGCCGTCGTGCGATGATCGGTAACTGAGCACTGCAATCGCGATCATTGCGCGCCGTAACGTTCTCGTGCCGTGACGCGACGTCCACGGGACCGCGAAGATCCTTCGTGACCCACACCTTTGTTGGAGTATGGATTGCATTGATCCCCGCCTTGATGGCTGCGGCTATCTGGCAGGCCGGCCTGCGGTCGTTCCCGCTTTCGGCGACGTACTCCGTGGGTGGGAACACAGCACAACGATCTCGACGGAGCAGGTAACCATTCCCCTTCATGAGCTCGTGCACCTTGTCGTAAAGATGTCGCCTTGCTCGCCAGTGTAGCGGGACGTTGAGCAGCTTGATCCTGATGCTAACCTTGCCCATACAACGAATTCCTCCTCCGTCCCTTCGAATTCCTCCTCCGTCCCTTCGAGAGGGCCGTCGAGGGTGCCCCGGCTGCACGGATCCTTGTCCCGTGCCCGCACGTCTCGCGCGCGAGCGTTCGAGAAAGCGAGCCCGCCTCCTTGGCGTGGCGACTGAGCCGTTCGAGCCGCGCCCCGTCGCTCCGCACCGGCACCCGCTGACCAGTGCTCCGCTTGCTGTCCGAAGTACTCCTGGTCGCGATCTTCTTCAGTTGACGTCAATGTCGACCGTCTCACCCTGCTTGACCACTTCCGGTTCTAGAGTGACGTTGTCGAACAGCCAAAGCGTCAAAAGGACGAGGGTTGCTACCGACCCGAGGGTTAGAAAGGTCAAGAGCATCCTGAGACGCCACCTTCGCCGAGCGCTACTCTCGACGGTCCGTTGCCGCCTGTTCCTGCTCGTCGACTCTCCCACGCGAGTCGACTGTGCCCGCCTCCCTGAGCCGGCGGTATCGGTCGGTTTTCCGAATCTCGTGTCGGGTTCCGTCCTACACGATGTAGGAGCCCTCGGTCAGTCCACCAGGCCCCATGACAGCGCGTATCGAATGAGCTCGGCGTTCGATCGCAGCCGAGTCTTCTCCAGCAGGCGCGTGCGGTAAGTGCTGATGGTCTTTTCGCTGAGCGACAGCTCGCCGGCGATCTCCTTGACGGTCCGGCCCTTGGCGAGCATGCGCAGCACCTGCAGCTCGCGATCCGAAAGGGTCTCGTGCGCCCCCGACTGACTGCCTCCGGCCAGCACGTCCACCAGCCGCTCGGCGACCGCCTCACTGACATACTTGCCCCCGGCGAGCGCCTTGCGCACGGCGCGCACCAGCTCTTCCACCGCGCAGTCCTTCGTCAGATATCCGCAGGCGCCCGCCCTGAGGGCACGGACAGCGTACTGCTCCTCGGCGTGCTGGCTCAGGATGAGAACGGGCAGGTCGGGCGCTTCGGCGTGCAGCTGCTTCAGCGCATCCATGCCGCCGCGCCGGGGCATGCTGATGTCCAGCACGACGAGCTCGAAGGCGCTCTTCCGCGCGTATGACAGCGCCTCCTCGCCCGTCGCGGCTTCGGAGAATTCGGCGTCACCGAACGCCTCTCTCAACAGGTCTCGGACCCCCCTGCGAACGAGGGCGTGGTCATCGACGAGGAGCACCTTCATGGACCGCTCGTGGAGGCCCTGGGCAGGGCCACCCTGGCCACCGAGCCCTTGCCCGGCGCCCCCTCGATGACGAACGTGCCCCCCAGGGCCGTCGCCCGTTCGCGGATGCCGAGAAGGCCAAGCGAGCGAGCGCTGGTGGACTCGGCCAACACGATGCCGCGCCCGTCATCGCGCACCTCCAGGACCAATGTCGCCTGCGAAGCCTCCAGACGAACCGCGACCCGGCTGGCCTGGGCATGCCTGGCAATGTTGGTCAGCAGCTCCTGGAATATGCGGAACAAAGCCGTCGCCAGCGGGCCTTCGACGACGAGGTCCGGTCGTGGCGCGTCCAACGTCACCGTCAGGCCGGAACGTCGCTCGTACTCGCGTGTCTGCCACTCGAGCGCGGACACCAACCCCAAATCGTCGAGCACCGCAGGCCGCAGGTCGGTCGCAATCCGGCGAACCGTTCCTATCCCCGACTCGATCACCGCTTGCATGGATTCAAGACGTTCGAGGATGTCGGCCCGCGCCGGAACCGACCCCTTCCGTCCGTCGGCAACCTCCTTGAGGCGGCGCCCGATCCAGGCCACGTCCATCTTCAGGCCCGTGAGCTCCTGGCCCAGCACGTCGTGGATCTCACGCGCCAGCTGGGTGCGCTCTTCCTCGCGAACCGTCTGCAGGTGAGCCGCCAGCGTCCGCAAGCGGCGCTCGGACGCCGCGAGCTCCAGCGCGATCCGCTTGGCGCGCAATTCGCTGGCCTTCAGACTGGCGGTGCGGCGCCGAACGCGGTGCTCGAGGTTGCGGTTGGCATCCGCCAGCATGTTCTCGCCTTTTCGGCGAAGGGTATCGTCGAGCACGAAGCAGACGCATTGGCCGCGGTCCCGATCCAGTAGTGTCGCCCCGATCACGACGGGAACGCGCGACCCATCACGACGCTGATATTCCTTGAGATAGGGCGCCATGTACCCCAAGCGCCGCAGCTGATCGACGGCTGCGTCGTCGGCGGGCAACCACTCCGGCGGGGTCAGCTGCCGCCACTCGACCAGGCCCTGCTCGAGCTCGACTCTGTCGCACCCGACGATGCGCAGGTACTCGTCGTTGGCGTCCAGGATGCGGCCCGTGAAGTCCGCAACGATGAACCCGATGGACTTCGACTGAAACAAGGCCTGATAGCGGGACTCACTGGCATTCACCTCGGCCTTGGCCGGACGGTGGTCGGCGTTCCCCGCCTCGAGCGGCGACGCGCGCTGGTCCTGAGGTCGGTCCCGGTCCGCCGCCCCCGACGCGCTCGCGGCGAAATGATCTCTGCTCGTCATTGCACAACGTTCTCCCACACCGACGGCCCCCCAACTCGCCGGAGTTTTGATTGTACCGTCGCGCTTCTTTCGCGTCTACGCGTTCCCGCCGACGTTGTCGACGGCCCGCGCGTGGCTGGACGAGAGCTTCTCGTCGAGCGCCGTCCGGCGTTCGGACACGGCGGCCGTCGTGGCCACGGTCGACGGCGGCGCGCGCCGCGGCCTGGGCCTCGGCGAGCCGGGTGATGTCGAGCTTGACCGTCAGGAGATTGCCTGACGTTCCGAGGGTGTTGGACAGGCGGACCGTATCGCGGCCCGTGGCCAGCACAGAATGCCCAGCCGCCAGCGCAGCCTTGGCAATCTCGACCCCCATGCCGCGTCCGGCGCCCGTGATGAACCAGACCTTTTTGCTTTCCATGAGCACAGTCTGCGGCCGGGGCCGGCGCGGAACCATGCTTCACTTTCTTCAAAGACTCGGTAGCCTGGCTACATAATGCATCGCCGCACTTTCGAGTCGCTCACGGCCTTCGCCACGATCGTCGAACGCGGAAGCTTCGTGCGGGCCGCGGCGCATCTGGGGATCACGCCATCGGCGCTGAGCCAGACGATCCGCGCGCTCGAAGAGGAGCTGGGGGTCCCGCTGCTTCATCGCACCACCCGCAGTGTCGGCCCCACGGCGGCGGGTGAGAAGCTGCTCGCGCGGCTGGCCCCGACCTTGCGCGAGCTCGATGCCGCCGTGACGGAGACGATTGCCAACCGGGCGGACGGCAAGCCGGCTGGATGGGTTCGCGTCAGCACCTCGAAGGCGGCCTCGGAGATCGTCATCGCGCCCAGGCTGGGGACCTTCCTGTCCACCTACCCTGACGTGGTGCTCGAGTTGGTGAGCGACGACCGTCTGGTAGACATCGTCGCGGAGCGCTTCGACGCGGGCATTCGCCTCGGTGAGCAGGTCGTGCGGGACATGGTCGCGGTTCAGATAGGCGGACGCCAGCGGTTGGTGGTCGTGGGAACGCCGAGCTACTTCGCTCGCCACGGGCGCCCTCGGCAACCAAAGGACCTGCTCACGCACCGGTGCGTCGTGCACTCCAGGTCGGGTGGCGAGGCTTACCGGTGGGAGCTGGAGAAGGGGGGCCGCGAGCGCCAAATCGCGGTGACCGGCGCGCTGTTGGAGGACGACCCGCGTATCGCGGAGCTCGCGGTGTTGACCGGCGAGGTGATCGGCTTCGCGTTCGAGGCCCAGGTGGCACCCCATCTCGCCAGCGGCGCCCTCGAAAGTGTGCTCGATGACTGGTGCCCAAGCTTCCCGGGGTTTCACCTCTACTACCCGAGCCGCCGCCAGGTCACGCCCGCGCTCCGCGCGTTCATCGACGTCATGAAGGGCGACGCCCAAAGGGAGGACGGCGCTCGTCGACGGAAGCACCAGCGCCCGACCGCTCTGACCATCGACGACGTCGAGCGCGACGACACGCGAGCGAAGCAGGCGCTGCGGGGGGAAAGAACCCACCGGCTAAAGTAGCCCCTGAGAGGACGAAGTGCGTGAGGTGGCGGCTCTACAGAAACGGATCTTCTACCGCCGCGACGGACCATGGGTGCGGGCTATCGACCGGCGACGCTGGTCGCTCAGGAGGGGTGCCATCCGGATTGCGACGATCTAACAGCGGGCCGGCGCGGGTTGGCCTGCGAAATATTTTCGCAGGCCCCCGGCAGCAACGTGACGCTGCGCATGGCCCGATCGCTCTCATCGCGTGCGAAGTTTTAACGCATTCCCGATCGCGTCTTCGTGGCACATAGTCGCGCGCATGGCTCAGATGCGGTCCGGCGTCCCGCTGCTCGCGCTGACGGTGGTCCTGGTGACCGCCGCCTGTAACGGCAGCCCGGGGATCCCGACCTCCGCCCCGTTGGTCTTCCCGGGATCGCCCGCCGCCACGGTGGCGTCCGCCTCCGGTAACCTCAGCATCGACGTCTGGTGGTCGCCCGCCCAGCCGATCGTCGGGTACGACGCGACCCAGCTCGCGATCTCGGACGCCAATGGCTCGCCCGTCTCGGGGCTGGCCCTGACGATTGTTCCCTGGATGCCCGCGCACGGACACGGCGCGTCCGTGGAACCGACGGTCACGGAGATCTCGCCAGGGACGTACGTCGCCACGCCCATCGATTTCTTCATGGCGGGAGAGTGGGAGCTGCGCACCGCAATCACAAACGCGGCCGACGGCGGTGGCACCGACGCGGCCATGATCGACGACAGCGCCGCTCCGACCGTCAATGTCCCGTGAGGGTTGGATCGTGGCGAGCGCCATCCTTTTGGTGGGAGCGGCCTGGGCGAGGCCGGCTGCGGCGCAGGCCTGTTGTGCTGGCGGCGCGCTGGTGAACCCCGCGCGGCTGACGCTGCACGAGGACTACGCCGTGGGCCTGCAGACCCGTGTACGCGACGACCTCGGCTCGTTCGATTCGAACGGCCACTACCAGTCCTCCACCACCGAGCAAGACTTCGAGCAAGACCTGGCGGCCTCGTTCCGCCTCACGGAGCGGGCCCAGGCCGGGGTGGTGCTGCCGCTGGTCGAGACGCGACGGATCGAGTCCCGGGTCCCCACCTGGGGGAGCGGCGTCGGCGATGTCGCGGTCGGCGCGCGCTACGACCTCCTTTTCGCGACGGAGGCGCTGTATTGGCCGGGAATCGCGTTTCTGGCGAACGTGGTGGTGCCGACCGGCAAGCCGGTGGGAGAAGGGACCAATCCTGCTTCGACGGACGCCACCGGCACCGGCACGTACAACGCCACGGTCGGCTTCGACCTGGAGAAGGTACGTGGGCCGCTCTACTTCGCGCTCAACGCCTGGCTCACCTACTGCTGGAGCCGCACGGTTGTCGTGCCTGGCTCAGCCTCGCTCACCACCTCGTTCCCACTGCAATGGACGCTGCTCGGGGCGGCCGGATACGTCTTCGAGAGCGAAGCCGCCGTCGGCATCTACGTCAATTTCCTGGACCGCGGCGACAACACGCTCAACGGCGTCCTTCAGTCCGGGACGACACTTCGGCTGACCACGGTGGGCGTTTCGGGGGTCCTTCCCATTCGCGACGTGTGGCGCGTCCAGGCTTCGCTGTTCAGCGACGTGCTCGTCTCCTCGTTCGGAAGCAATGAGCTTGCGGGCGCCGGCGCCGCTCTCTCGGTGCTGAGGGTGTGGTGGTGAGGAGGGGGACGGCGCCGTCGGGCCGCCTGATTCGTGGTGGTGCGATTGCCCTGTCGGCCTGGCTGTCGCTGTCGCTGGCGCCGGCGCTCTCCGCGGGCGCCGCGTCGCCGCCTCCCGACGTGGGAGACGCGGTGCTGCGTGACGTGCACGGCGCGACGGTGCCTCTTGCCGATGTCGTGCGCGCTCACAAGTTCACGGTCGTGACCTTCTATGCAGTGAGCTGTCCCTGCTTTGCGGCGCACGTCGAACGTCTGCGCCAGCTGGTGTCGGAGCTCACTCCGCAAGGTGTCGGCTTCCTCGTCGTGGATTCGGAACGGCACGCAAAGAGTGATCCTCCCGTCCCTCCCCAGGTGACGCCGGAGCTGCCGATCTTTCGCGACGAGAATGGCGCGCTGGCGCGCCGACTGGGTGCGAACTACGCGACCGAGTCGTACATCTTGGACGCGGCGGGGCATGTCCGTTATCGCGGCGGCGTCGACAGCGACCGAAAATACCTTCGGTCCGACGCGCAGCCTTACCTACGTCAGGCCCTGGCGAAGCTCATCGCCGGCACCGGGCCGGCGTTCGCCACGACCAAGGCGCTCGGCTGTGCGCTCCGCTTGCTCTGACCGACCGACGTTCCCGCACAGTCAGCGTCACAGAGGACCGAGGGGAGGCCACTCGATGATCGTGTCACAAATCTGCCACGGGGGACCGCGCGGCCAGATAGGTCCCGTTCTGGCCACGGTCCTGCTCTTGGTCGTCCTCGCTGGTTGCAAGAAAGCAGACGCCGTCGACTGTACGCCGCCCCCTGCAACTCCGGCGTGCCCCGACGCCGCGCCCAGCTTCGTAGGCGACGTCTACCCGAACGTGTTCGTTCCGGTCTGCATAACCTGTCACAGCCCCACAGGTGTCGAGCCCAGCATGCCGTTCATGAGCTACCAGCAGATCTATGGATCCGGCGGCAGCGAGGCGAAGGAGATCTTCAACCAGGTCTTCGAGTCCTGCCTGATGCCCCCGCCCGGCGCCGCTGTGTCGCTCACCGACGACCAGCGGCAGCTGCTGCTCGACTGGTTCGCATGCGGTGCACCAGACAGCGCGTCCCTCGATGGGGGGACGCGCGACTGACCTCAAGGGACGTTGATGAAGAACGCTGCGTGACCGTGCGGCGAATCGTCCGGAGCGTCGGAGCACTCCTCGAAGAGGTGGAACCGTTCCGTCCAGGTCCCGGCAGCGTCGAAAACGATCGGACCGACCTTGTAGACACCGGGCGCTATCTCGGGCGCCGGTTGGGCAGGCGCCGGCACGCCGTGGGTGAGGCTCAGCGAGGTGTCGGCGCGAATTCCCGCACAATGCACCGGTTGCATGTCGGCGAGACGAAGAGCCGTGACCGTGAAATAGGTGTCGGCGTTCTCCTTGATCGGCGTGGCGACCCAGCTCACGTAGTACTTGCAGTCGTCGTCGTTGCCCGCCGCGCCGTACATGGTGGCTCCGTAGTCGCTGGTCGCAGCCGCATCGGTGCCACCAGCGTCGACGTCGTTGCTCCCGGTGCTTGTGTCACTGGCGAAGGTGACCGGCGAACAGGTGCTGGTAACGGACGGCACACTGGCCGGGTCGATCACCTCGCACACACCAACCGTCTGCACCATCCACCCGCCGTCGGCGCTCGCACAGTGGCTATCGAGCGGACCGAGGACCACGCCGCTCGGCGTGTCAGCGACGCTGCCGCTGGTGGTGTTGCTGCTGCTGCAGGCGGCGGACAACGCCACCGCCCAGAGGACCGAATGGATACCGAACCGCCAGGACGCCGATTGCAGCATTGTGCCTCTCCTCTTGGAAGGCACAGTAATCGTCTTCGGCTCACTCGGCGCTGTGTAAAATTTTCGCAGCGCCGTTCTCTGAATTGATCCGCCTGGGGCTCGCTCCGATGTGGCGCAGAATTCCTCTGCCGAGCGCTCGAGGGTTGGTGTCCCCGTCGTCGCGGCAGGGAGCGAAGGGGTTGGATGTTTCCATGATGCCCGATCCCGCCCGCCACCCTCTCATGGCCGGGTCGCAACGTCCGCGCCCAGCGGCGCTGGACCCACACCAGCGGGGCTGCCCGGGCCGAACTTCGCCGCCAACCAATCGAAGACGGTCGCCTGCCAGAGGCTGGGCGCGCCCACCTGGCAATGCTCGGCACCGCCGGAGGCGCGGTCATATACGACCGCGGTCACGCTGCGCGTGAGTCAGACTCTGTTTGAACGCCTCGACCTGTTCGATCGGTACGAAGTGGTCCTCGGCGCCGGCCAATATCAGCACGTCACCGCGGATCTGTCCGGCGACGGGCGCCAGGTCGTAGGGCTTGAATGCTTCCAGGACCGAAAAGCGGTCGGTCTGACCCAGCGTCCACATTCCGTTTTGCTGCGCCCACTTCGATCCAGGGGTCCCGTTCCGCTCGGCGAGGAGGTTCAGGAGGCCGTCGAAATGATGACGGTGCAGCGTGAAGGCGAAGCCGGGGACGTGGCGTGTCGCGACGGCGTAGCCGTCGAAGTACTCGTCGAAGGCGATGACACCGTCGATGCGGGGCTCGAAAGCGGCTGCGCGCGGCGCGAAATATCCGCCCAGGCTGACGCCCATGATGACCATGTGGGCCGGCTTCGGGTGCCCGGCCAGGAACGCGTCGAGCACCGCCGCGTTGGGCTTTTCCCACTCGGGCGTCATGGTCAGCCCCTGCTCGCGGAGCACCGCCCCCTGGCCTGGCCCCTCGTACGTCAACACCGAGTAGCCACGTCGATAGGCCGGAACCACCACCTGGGTGTACAGCTCTTCCATCGTCCCGTCGTAGCCATTGACGACGACAAGCAGCGGCCTCGCCCCGGCGCCCGCGGGCCCCGGATAGTGGACGGCGTTCAGAGATGGTGCTGGGGACCGTAGGGCGCTTTGATGCGCTCGTAATGGACGGCCAGCGCGTCGAGCCCCGAATAGAACGCTCCGACATTCTTCTTCCACGATTCCGGCCGCCTGGAATCGTGCGGATCAAGGAAGAACTCCGCCGTGCCCGACGACGTGCGTCCCCCGTAGACGCCCGAGCAGGCTACGGTGACAGGGGAATCGTCGGGCCAGGTACCAAGCCCCGCCGGCTGCCGGTGAAGACCTGAACGCTGACGAGCGGCGACGCGGAGTCTGTCACCGCGTCGGCGTACACGCCCACCACGACATCGTCGATGCCGTCGCCGTTGACGTCCCCCACGCCGCCGCGGCTCTGCTCCACCAGGGCCGTGAAGGGGACCGGCAGCGTGGTGCCGTTGGGGTCGAAGGTTCCGCCGGGGAGGCCAAGGTGAAGCTCGGTGGCGAAGCCGGCCTGGTCGCCGTTGCCGCGGCCGAGGATCAGATCCAGAAGCCCGTCGCCGTTGAAGTCTCCCGTGGCTTCCGCGGTGTTGTCGGGGCAGATCTCGCTGCCGCAGGGCCCCGCAAGGAAGGTCTGGAACGGGACGCCTGAGGGGCCCGACGGCCCGCCGCGCAGCAGCGCGAGGGCATCCTCGGCGGGGTCGATGTACCCGAGGTCGGCGAAGCCGTCGAAGTTGGAGTCGAAGAGCACCGGGACGACATGGGCGAGAGGGACGCCCGTCGTGCCTGCGACCGGGGAGGTGCGCAAGAAGGGCGTGGTCCCGCCGAAGGCCAGGACGATGGGGACCCCGTTCGAGATGTTGACCACGTCCGAAAACCCGTCACCGTCGAAGTCACCGTCCAGGCCGAAGTAGCTCAGAAAGCCGCTCAATGGCGGATCGGCGATGCCCGAGACGAGACCGATGGGGCTGCCGTAAAACGTCAGGACCTGCGCCCCGGTGGATGGCGAATAGAAGGTCGCCAGGAGATCGCCGTAGCCGTCGCCGTTCAGATCGCCGGCCGGGCCCATGTTGTTGATTCCGCCGAGGAGCGTCAGAGCCTCCTCGGCGACGCCCACGTCGAAACCGGTCCCGTTCGAGAGCATCAGGTCCGGCTGCCAGTTCGGCTCCAGCGGCGCCGGGGGAACCAGGTAATCCATCCGCATCACGTCGGTGAGTCCGTTTCCGTCGACGTCGCCGGCGGCGACGCCCGCGGTCATGGTGGTGTTGGGCCGCGTCGGCAGCATGGCGAGTGATGCCTTGCCCAGACCCCGCGGGCCGCCCAGCAGGACCCGGTCATCGGTCACGAAGTCAGCGAACCCATCGCCATTGACGTCCACCCGCGTGCCGACCGCCGTGGTCCTTGCCGCCGTGTGCGACGGCAGGAACAGCAGCCAGGTCGGGCTGGACGCGCCGCTGTCCGTCCGCCTCCCCTTCCTGATGGCGCGCGCCCGCCAGAACACCCGCGAGGCCCTGAGCGGGCGCGAAGGCGTCGCGGAGGTCGTGCCGGCCAGCTGCTCGATCACCCTGTCACAGGCACGATCCGCGCACAGGTCGACGACCGCGCCGTCGGCGCCGTCCCCGAGTTCCCAGCGCAAGAGCGGCTGGTTTGTCGAGCTCAGGCTGCCCGACAGCGGCGCAATCAACCGCACCGTGCCGGCGGGTGGCGGCGAGCCGACCGGGCCGCAATGAGGGGCGCCTCGATGGGCGGCTGGCTGCGCCGGCAACGACGTCTGTGCCGCGACCACCGGCTCCACTTCGAGAGGCGCGGGCGCGTCATCTCGCCCGCACCCGACCAGATGTGACGTCGCAACCAAGATCGTCACGGCCGAATTCATTCCCCACCGCTTCGTCATCCCCATGGGAGAGCTCCTTTCAAGAAGCTCAGAGAGTGGGGACCTCTTGCGAAAGGACAATCGACCGGTCAGAAAACGAGGCAATCACCCAAGGGTAGTACCGCTGATTGCAGGAGCTCGAAGCGGCGGTAATCGCCGTCGCCGGCCCGCGTCCGGAAGAGGGAGTGGGCCCGGGGAGGGCATTCACCACACTGGCGCGCCGTTTGGCGTGATCGGTCAACTATGCGGCGCGTGCCGACAAGCGAGCTGGAAGGGCCGGCGCTATGAAGGAGCGACCACGGAGGGGGGCCATGACGAAGAAGGTGTCGGGAACCGATCCCGGCCAGCGCAGACTGAACGGACCACAAACGACCGGTCGCGACTACCGCAACCTCTCGCAGCCGGAGTACGAGATGGCGCGCGACGACGATGTGGCGGTACCGATGAGGGACGGTGTGGCCCTTCTCGCGGACGTGCACCGCCCGACCAAGCCGGGGCACTATCCGGTGCTCATCGCCGCCGCCGCCCGGTGGGTGGCAGAAATAATCTTGCCCTGGATCGGCGCGCCAGGGGTTTCCTGTGCATGAACCGAATCCCGGCCGTTCGCCCCGTTCTCCCGATCGCCTTGCTGCTGCTGGGGACTGCCTGGACGACAACGTCCGGCGGCTGCGGCCGCGGAACCGACACCTCGGGCGCCGGCGAGGTGACCGAAACCCGGAGCGATCTCACGGCGGCGTGCACCTCCAGCTCGATCACGGTGCTAGATCTGCAGGCGGACTTTCGCGATATCTGGAAGGGGACCGAGACGCCGGACACGGGCAAGCAGACCGATCCGATCCCCACCGTCGGCGTCGACTTCAGCAGCACGGTTCAACCCTCCCAGGTCGCGGCGCAGTTCGTTCCGGTCAACACCGACGGGACCTGCGGACCGACGGTTCCGGCGTCGTCGGGCTCCTCGGTGGTGGCTTCAGCCGTGTGGGGGACCGCCACGTCCGACAGCGCGCGCGCCCCGAACCCCTCGGCGTTCAACGTGTTCGTCCGCGACACCATCTCGGGGATCGTCAGCGCCGGGGGCGCCGTCGCGGCCGGCGGGGACGTGACCCTGTCGAGCATGGCCATCAACGGGACCGTCCACCAGCCCGTCGGCCTGATCTCGGGCGGCAAGGTGACGACCACCAGCGGCTCGATCTCCGGCAACGTCACCTACGGCGTGCAGAGCACCTTCCCGCAGACGGTCACGGTCTCGGGCACCAAGAGCTTGTCGTCGTTCAGCACCACGGCGGCCTTTCAGGACCTCGCCTCACTGTCGGCGCTGCTGGCGGACGAGACGCCGAACGGCACCACGACCAGCGCCAACGGCAACCTGCAGCTGACCGGCAGCAACGCCGCGCTGAACACCTTCCAGGTCTCGGCGGACACGTTGTCGCAGGCGTCGTTCGTTCAGATCACGGTGCCGGCCAATGCGGCGGCGATCGTCAATGTGACCGGAAACATGAGCCTGACCCTGCAAAACAAGGGGCTCTCGCTGCAGGGCGCGACGGCGGCGACGCTGCTGTGGAACATCCCGGCCGCTGCCTTCGTGCAGATCTCCGGCATTTCGCTCCAGGGGTCGATCCTGGCGCCGCGGTCGCTGGTGACCTTCGACAGCGGCAGCCTCAGCGGCACGCTGGTGGCGCAGGCGTTCATCAGCTCGGGCTCGGGCTCGCTGCAGGCGACCCCGCTCACCGTCTCGAAGCTGTTCCCGACCACGACGCCCAGCCTGGTGCGGCTCGTCCCCGCGCAGCCGCTGGTCCGCGGGTGCAGCTACCACTTCCTCATCCCGGCGACGACGCCACTGACGACGGCGGGCGGCTGTCTCGCCGCGCCGATCGACGTTCAGTTCCGGGTGGCCTCCAGCGTGGTGCCCGCCGCCGGGCGCGAGCTGACGAACGTCCAGCCCGATCCGGCGCTGCACACGCTGCGGCGGTTCTCCGCCCGGGCCGGCGTCAACACGCCGGTCGACCAGGTGTGGGACCGGTACCAGGCGGCGATCGGGATCGCCTCGTCGAACCTGGTGCCGACGGCCATCGCCCGTCCGAGCTCGACCCTCTCGGGACAGACGGTCACCGTCTACCAGCAGTACGCGCAGGGCTATCCCGTCGCCGGATACGGCTACTTCGTGGCCACCCAGAGCGGAATCTTCCGCGCCGCCAACGGCAAGGTCATGCCGGGGCTGCCCGTGTTCGCGCCGCCGGCGGTGACGTCGGCGTCTGCGCTGCAGTCGGCGCTCACCTATCTGAAGATCTCACCGGCCCCCTGGGTCAGCAATCCGAGCGTGAACCACGCGCCCACCGGCCAGCTGGCCGTGGTCTCGAAGCACATCTATCCCACCGGGACCGACTTCGTCCTGGCCTGGGACTTCCGGTTCGGGCAGGGGACCGGCATCCTCGACCCCGCGGGCGTCCAGGTCGACGCCACGACCGGAGCCGTGCTCGCGGTGGACCCCGGCAAAATGGGGCTCACCCCGCTGCCGGCGCAGGCCAAGTACAGCGGGCAGGTGAGCAGCACGGTCGACACGATTTACAACGGAAGCGCGCGCCCGTTCAGCGTGGCGTCCTACCAGCCCCCGGGCCAGTCACTGGTGACCACCCTGGCGTCCGGGGACATCGCGGCGCCGGGCACACTGGCCACCGTCACAGGCGTGACCGAGGACAAGAACGGCAACCTGATCGGGACGCCTCAGTTCATCGTCGATCCGACGCCGCTCACCCCTTGGGTCGCGACCGACAAGGTCGAACAGCGGATGGCCACGCTGCAGTGGGCGCTCGAGCTCTCGAACAGCTTCATGCAGTCGCTGAGCTTGAAGATGGACGGCGGCGCGCTCTGGCAGAACATCGACGGACCGGCCGCCCATCAACAGGTCCACATCAACTACACCGACGGAACCACTCCGGCCGCCGATTCGGCGCTCTATTCGACGACGGCCAGCACGCCCGATCTGGCGCAGATCTTCATCGACCTGTCGTCCGGGTTCCCCCTGCAAGCGGGGACGATCGCGCACGAGTACACGCACGCCTTGATAGACGGCCTTCGCCGCGCGAACGGGCTCGGAGGGGCCAAAGGGGTGGGGACGCTGGCGCTTTACAACGAGGCCGCCTCGATCAACGAGGCGCTCGCCGATCTGTTCGCGATCTCCCTGAACCACAGCAGTCCCACCCAGGCGACGCCCTGGTTCTGTATCGAGTTGGACCTCGGTTTCGGTCCCGAGTGCTACCGCAACATCTCCGATCCCACCGTGAGCCTCGGTGTCCCGCTTCCGGGCGGGCAGGCCGGTTTCGCGGACCTCTACGGGGACACCACCCATCGATACGGCAACTACGCCGCGCTCCCCGCCTCGGCGTGCACCGAGGCCGCCAACAACGACAGATGCGGCGCCCACCAGAACTCGACGATCATCAGCCGCTGGGGGTACCTGCTGGCGATGGGGACGGGCGGGCTGACCGACGTCCCCTGCGGTCTCACGTTCGGGCCGCTCGATCCCAATCCGGACACCGCGCTCCGGATCGTCCTCGACGTCGCGCTGACCGCGGTGTCGACGCGGACCGGTCTGACCAGCGGCGGCTTGATCTCCACCGCGACCTTCGCGGACTTCCGCGACGCGACTCTCCAGGTGGCCAGCGAGATGGTGGACGCGGGCACCCTCTCGGCGGCCATGCTCTCGAAGATCGAGCTCGCCTGGGACGCGGTGGGGCTGCCGCCGCTCACCTCGCATCCGGACGCGGCCGCGCCGGTCGTCGCTCCGGCCAACCTCGCCGGCGCCTACCCGTGGGCGACGTTCACCTGGCCTGACGTGGGCAATGGTCAATCGGCGGGATCGTGGGACTTCCAGCTCACCACGGCGACCTTCGACACCCCGACCTTCCACCAGGAATTGGTCACGGAGCCTTCGGCGGACTCCACCTCCACGGTGCTGCCGCTGGCGCTCCCCTCCAACACGTCGGACACCTACTACTGGCGCGTGCGCCCGGCCAGCACCTCGGCGTGGGCGACCTGTTATCCGATCTATTCGTTCGTCGGCACCACCGTCCCCGATCCGGTGAACGACCTGCAGATCGCGCCGGCATCGCTGGCGTCCGTCAAAGGCGACGTGCTCCCCGGGGTCTTCACCTCCACCTGGGACTACGTGCGCGGGACGGTGACGCCCGACTACGACTTCTACATCGGCACCCAGAATCCGGGGTGCATGGTGAGCGACGGCGTCACCAAGATCTCGGGGGGAGGGGTGGCGACCGACGGCGTGACCGATACCTACGAAGCGCCCTTCGTCTCCCAGCCGAAGACCCACTACTTCCTGAACGTGCGCCCGATCGGTCCGCCCGACTTCACGGGGGCGACCACCCACGGCGACTGCAACAAGCTGGAGTTCGACACCGCCGATCTGCTGCCGCCGACGGTCGCCACCGGGGACAATGAAGGCATGATCTACACCGATCACTGGACCATGGGCTTCAATTGGACGACCTCGGGCGGGGCCGTGAAGTCGGACATCACGCTCTACACGCGTGACGCCAACGGCGACTGCGGAACGAAGGTGGTGGGCGGGCCCTATGAGGTGCAATCGAACTGTGCGCGCAGCTGCGACGAGAACTTCGCCTTGCCCCCGACCACCACCCTGCCGAGCCCGACCGGCTATTGCTGGGCGATCACCGATGTGGCGGCCAACGGGGATGCGAGCCCGACGCCGCCACCAACGGAGATGAAGAAGGTTGGGTTCAGCGCCTTTACCCTCAACCCGCAGCCAGGGGCCCTCTGGGCGGACGTGTTCGTCGGCGATAGCGAAGGCAACCTTCCTGGCGACTCCTACGGCAAGCCGGTGACCTTCTCCTGGACGACGCTGCCCAACTTTGCCTCGGCGCCGGCGTACGGGTTCAAGATCGGGCGCTGGTTCTGGCCGCAACAGCTCTCGGCGCCCGACCCCGTGAACTGCGTCGACGGGAACACCAGCCTCAACCTCTGCCAGCGCGGCCCGACCGCGGACACACTCTTCGAGACCGTCTTCCGTGACGGTGGCTTTACGGAGACTCTGCCCGCCGCCCAGGCCGGCAAGGGGCGCTACTGCTGGGGGGTCTGGCCAATCTTCGACGATCCCGCCCACCCGGGGACGGACGCGGCCGGGCCCTCGGTCGACTTTCAGCTCGAGTGCTACACGACCGGTCCGGCCCTGCCCCGGATCAACGTGCCGGACGGTCCCAACTATTCAACCGATCCCAATATGCCGCCGCCCCGTTTCACCCACGATGCGATCAACGGCACCGTCGAGCTCGATTACATCCCGGACAATCAGATGAAGGGGACCGTGACGGTGAACGGCGGCGAGACGTCGCAGTTCGACACCTCCGCCTGCCCGGTGGACCTCGACGACACAGGCCACAGGGATGTCTACGACTGCAAGATTCCATTTTCGTTCGTCCCCCAGAAAGATTCGACCTACGTCATCGACATCCAGACCTTCAACGGCGATCAGCCCGCCATCGCAGACGGGGCGACCCCCTTGCAGCACGTCGTCGAGACGATCACGACGGGCAGCTGCGGGGAGACCGACGGGCAATGCTGCGACGATCGAACCTGCGCCGACCCCGCTCAGGCCTGCGGTCCCGACGGGAAGTGCGTCGCCTGCGGCGCCCTCGGCAACGTTTGCTGCGCAGGCGGCGCCTGCCCACTGGCGTTGAAGAAGGGGGCCAGTCAATGTGGCACCGACGGCACCTGCGAGCTCTGCGGGAACCCCGGTCAATCTTGTTGCCAGAACATCTTCCTGGTCGGGAATCAAGCGGACGGCTGCAACCTGTTCGTCGACGCACTGAAAGGGATCACCTGCCAGGGCGGCAAGTGCGAGGATTGCGGCGACCACGGCAACGCCTGCTGCACGCCGGACAAATCGCCTTTCCCGCCCTGCCGAAACTCGGGCGACCAGTGCATCCAAGGACTCTGCTCGAACCCGGTTCCCACCAACAACTGCGTGGTACCGCTCGTTGCGCCGAATCTGCCGGAGCCGGCCCTCTCGTTGGAGGGCATCGCGGGATGCACCCAGGACGACGTCGGTGAGCGGGCCGAGTGCATCATCGGTGGCGGCCCGGCCTCGGACCTGTGCGAATACTTCATCCCCTCCCTGCAGGGACTGCAGTTGGGATGGCCGGCGGTGCCTGGCGCGGACCACTACCGGGTGACTCAGATCGCCGGAGACTTCACGCTCAGCACGTTCAGCGTTTCCGCCACCAGCGGCAACGTATCGACTGGGCTCCAGCTCCTCACGCCGCTGACAGGCACCCTCGACGTGTGCGGATTCTACGGTTATGGCGTGGCGGTCACGGCCATCAACTCTTGCGGTGACGAGGGGCCCACGTCCCTTACCGGCATCGGGTTCATACCACAGGGGCCCTAGCACGAGCCTCCCCCGCTTCGGTGGCCGGATTGACCATGCCGCGAGCTACCCAGCAGCAGCGGTAAACGCCGGCCCGAGCACCTCACTGCACCATGCACGATACGTGGTCGGTGTAGTCGACTCCGGGGTTCGTGGCTCGGAGCTATCGAGACCGTTGTCCTTGGCCGCGTACATGTCGATGAGGCCTTGGGCGAAGTCTTCGCTCGCGCCGTATTGCAGGAGCTGCGCCTTGTAAGTCTGGGCCGGGACCTGTTGATAGCGGACGGGGCGACCCAGCACCTCGGCAGTGATCGCCGCGATGTCAGTGAGAGTGAGATCCTCAGGGCCCAGGACTGCGACGCCACCGGCGTCCGTCCACGACCGATCGCGGAGCAGTCGCGCGGCGGTGGCGGCGATGTCGCGCGTGGCGACGTAGGGTGCCTTCACGTCCGGACGAAGCGGGAAACCAAAGGAACCCTGCATACGGATCGACTGCACCTCGCGGAGCATGTTCTCCATGAAGCCCGGACACCAGAGGGCGCGCACGTGAAAACCGGCCCGCTCGAACTCGACATCCTTGGCCAGGGACGACGTCACGATGCCGGCCTTGGCGTCTGCATGTCGGCCGATGCCGGAGACCGTGACGACGCGCGAGACGCCATTGCGCTGCATCGCCGCACAGGCAGCGAGTGTGAACCGTAAATAGTACTCGGTCACGTTCGGCGCCCGGAAGAAGGGCGGAACGACGTGAAAGAGACTCTCGGCGCCGGTCAGCGCACGGTCGAGCACGCTTTCGTCGTCGCTGGAGCCTTGCACGACTTCGAGGCGTTCGTGAACCGAAGCGCCGAGCTTCTCCGGGTGGCGCGCGATGACGCGCACCTTCTCGTGGGCGGCGAGCAGCTGGTCGACCAGCTGCGATCCGATGGATCCGGCCGGGGTGGTGACGACGATCATGAGGAATCCTCCGCTCGTGGCAAAGTAAACTACACCGTACCGTTTACTCATGCAAGCTGAAAACTGGCAAGGGCCGCAGGGCCGCGCGAAGATGCCCCATGGCGAAGCGCGGGGGTGAACTGAGAGACCACATTGTCTCGGTCGCCAAGAATGTTTTCCTGGAGCTTGGATTCGAGCGCGCGTCGATGGATGAAGTTGCCGCCCGCGCTCGGACGTCCAAGCGGTCGGTCTACGCGCACTTCGTGAGCAAGGAAAAGCTCTTCCTGGCGGTGATCGTTTACGTCCGGGGCCTCATCCTGGAACGATTGCAGGCCCCGGAGGCCTACTCGTCCAGGCCTGCAGAGGCGCTCGTGCAGTTTTGCGGGCGCTACCTAGAAATGTTCCTCTACGAGCCCTCGATCCAGATGCTCCGCATGACGCTCGCGGAGACGGCCCGCTTTCCAGAGGCGGCCGCGCAGCACTACGACGTCATGTTTGCCGCGGTTTCTGCGCGACTCAGTTCCTTCCTCAAGGCCACGTTCGATGTGTCCGCGCGGGTGAGCGCAGAGGGAACGCAGCGTCTACTCGGCCAGATCCTCTTCCCCCTCGTTCCTCGCGCCCTCTTCGGCCTCGAGGATCTGGTCACGGAGTTCGCGCCGCGAGGGGCCT
Organism: uncultured Pseudomonadota bacterium; assembly: GCA_963847705.1. Classification (GTDB taxonomy): domain Bacteria; phylum Myxococcota_A; class Polyangia; order Fen-1088; family Fen-1088; genus JADGRB01. Next base: position 226,616 of record CAWKBC010000047.1, read on the forward strand.
TAGTGAAGGTCGATCTCAAGCCAGTGCGTCGAGCAGTTGCGGAGCTGATCGAGTCGCTTACACGCGACGGCCGAGGCCGGCCTTGATGGACCTGGCTTGGATGAGGTTGGGGCTGACGTTGACGGCCTCCGGTCATCGTCGGCTCGGAGAACCGCCAGCCCTGAGCGTAAACGGCACGGTCTCTCATGGCGATGTCTGAAAGACGAAGCAGTTGAAGCCCGGACAAAGACGGTCGTGTTCTGGCATCCCACGTCTGACGGCCCACTGTCGGTGCCGCGATTCGCGCTCTCGAGCCCTGTGCGAATCCTGACGGTCGCGAATGTCGAACCGCCGGCCCCGAGACTTTCTGTGGTTGGCTAGGCCGCGACCCAGGAACGAAACTCCGGCGCGAGGATCCCGTCGAGCCGCGCCGCGAGGTTGCTCGAGATCCGAGTCAGAGGCAAACGGCATTCCGGCGATGCGATCAGGCCTTGCCGCCACAGCAGATGCTTGATCGGCATGGGGTTCGCCTCGGCGAACAGCATCGGTACGATGGGAGCGAGCGGCGCCCAAGCACGGCGCGCCCCGGCCACGTCGTTTGCAGCAAAGCGATCGCGCACGGCGATGAATTGCTCCGTCATGATGTGGGATGCGGCCAGGATGCCGCCCTCGGCGCCGTTGGCCAGGCTGGTGAAGTAAAGTGCGTCTTCGCCGGTCAGTACGGCGAAGTCGGCTGGCTTGCGCGCCAGAAGATCGAGCGACTGCGCGATCGAGCCCGAGCTGTCCTTGCAGCCCACGATGTTCGCCACCTCCGCTAACTCGAGCATCGACTCGTTGGAAAGGTTCACGGCGGTCCGGTAGGGAATGTTGTAGATCAGCACGTCGCGGTCGGTCGCTGCGGCGATGGCCTTGAAGTGGGCAATCAGCCCGTCCTGGCCCGGCCGGTTGTAGTAAGGGCAGACCGAGACGATGCCCTGGAAGCGATGGCGCTCCAACCGCTTCAGTTCTTTCTCGACCTTGGCGGTGGAATTGCCGCCGACACCGACGAGCACCGGTACGCGACCGCGTGCCACGCTGAGTGTGCGTTCGACCATCGCGTCGATCTCGGCTTCGTCGAGAACCGGCGATTCGCCAGTGGTGCCGAGCGGAAAGAGTCCATCGGCGCCCAGGCCGATATAGTGCTCGACCAGTCGGTCATAGCTCTCGAGGTCGAGCGCCCCGTCTTTGAACGGCGTCACCAGCGGAAGCCAAAGGCCTGAGATCTTCGTCATGAGTCCACGCTAGGTCTGGCCCGGTCATAAGAATATCTAATGTTTCTTAAACGAGCGTTCGCATATTCTTATGATTCAATGCTCGACCTGCTGAAAACCTTTCTGACCGTCGTCGAAGCCGGCGGCGTTACGCGAGCCGCCTCGGTGCTGCACATAACTCAGGCCGCGGTCAGCCAGCAGATCAAGCGGCTGGAGGAGACGGTCGAGTCGAAGCTGTTCGAGCGCGAGGGGCGGGGGCTTGCCCTGTCACCAGCCGGTGAGCGGCTCCTGGGCCGGGCGCAGCGGCTGGTAGCGCAGGGCGAGGAGCTTCTGGCCTCGATGCGCGCTCCGGTTTTCGAGGGCGAGGTCCGGTTCGGTGTGCCGTACGACATTATCGCCTCGTTCGTGCCGGCGATTCTGCGCCGCTTTGCCAAGGCACAGCCGCGCGTCCGCGTGTCGCTGGTCTGCGAGGATTCCAAGGTCATCCGCGAGCAGCTCCGTTCCGGCGGCGTCGACCTCGCGCTCACCACCGAGAGCGACTGCGGTCGCCATGGCGAAACCTTGCGCACCGACCGCCTCGTCTGGGTCGGCGTTCCGGGTGGCGATGCCCATAGACGCGATCCCTTGCCGGTCTCCCTCGGCGCGCCGGCTTGTGTCTTCCGTCCCATTGCCATCGAGGCGCTGGGCAAGGCGCGGCGCGACTGGCGTGCGGTCTGCGAGGTGAGTCGCATGGAGCCGGTATATGCCGCGATCGAAGCGGGCCTTGCGGTGGCGCCGCTGCTGCGGTCGAGCGTGCCGGAGCGCTTCGAGGTCCTCGGCCGCGCTGCACACCTGCCCGTGCTGCCCGACTTCCACATCAATCTCTATGTTTCCCCGGGCGTGAATAAGGCGGCCAGCGACCTCGCCGAGCATGTGAGGGCGAGCTTCCGGTGGAGGGGAGGAAGCCTCGGAGAAGGTGCGCGCAGTTTTTTGGACGAAAGCCCCCTTGGCCGCCGCCGTACCTCGCGAGGAATCGCAACAGGTAAGGTTCCTTAGGTCGGTCGGGCTCATTTGCAATCAGCGTTCCAGCGTCAATGCAACGACTGGAGGCGCATTTCGCGCACAGTCGGCCACGGAAAACTGACGTTCGCGCGTGCGACTATGACAAACCTCCGATTCGGCCATCCGTCGGTGGTCATTTCGACGGGAGCCGGAGGACCGACGGGTCTCGCATGACCAACGCCAGTGACGGGCCTTGTTGATCACCGACGAGCGGTCGACCTCGGACGAGCGGACGCGCGACGCGGCCAGCATCGCCACAGCCGCCAACGTCACGACGCCCGCACTAGCTTGCCTTTCGGCTCTGAAAAGGTCACTCCTGCTTGCTATGTTCGCCAGGTGGCGACCTTCGCTCCCCATTCAAGCCTTAGGACGAGCGTGGTCGCCATCGACGTCGTGGAGAACGCCGTGGGGGAGGGCGCGGTGCTGCCATCGACGGGCGCCGTGCTCGGCTTTCAGTTTCGCGGCCGCGTGCGGGCGGGCGACGAACTGCTTTCCCTCGCCGGAGTGACCGGCCTTCAAGAGAGCACGCGTACGTATTCGTACCTGGGCGGGGCCGGTTCGGTGCTCGTCCGCTTCACGCCGCAAGGCGCGGCGCGCCTGGGCGTGCCCGCCGCGGAGCTGGCGAATCGCAGCGTCCCGCTCGACGAGCTGATCTCTCGTGCGCGTGCCCATGAGGTCAGCGAGCGGATTGCCGCCGCGCCCGACGACGCATCTCGCGTCGCTGTGGTCGAAGGATTCCTTCAAGAGCTTCCATTTGCTCGTGATCCCGTCGTGACCCGCGCGCTCGAACGCCTGAGCGATCCGACCAGCCGCTTGCCCCTCGCGGCGATCGCCGCGGAGCTCGCGCTCAGCGAGCGGCAGCTCGAGCGGCGGTTTCTCCTGCGCGTGGGGATGATGCCGAAGCGGTTCGCACGCTTGGCCCGGTTCCAGCGCGCGGTCTCGCTCATGAATTCCGCGCCCGCGCTCGCGACCGTCGCACAAGACGCCGGGTACTACGACCAATCTCACTTCGTCCGCGAGTTCCGGGTCTTCGCGGGCACCCCGCCCGCCGCCTGGCGCAAGCACCGCTGAGCGCGTCCGGTGCGGCGACCCTCGTGCGATGTCCGCGGTGTCGGATTCGTACAATCGCGCGTACCGCATGCCGGGCAGACTGTCCTTCGAAAGGATGGATGCCATGCGAACCGACCTCTATGGGCTCGTCCACAAGGCCCAGCGACACCGTCTCTTTATCCTGGGGAACGAGCTGGGGACCGCGGACATCGACGCCCCCGCGACCCGCAGCCACCTGGCGAGCACCGTTCGCGGGATTGCCGACATGCTCGCCGACCACGCCGAGAACGAGCGGCGATACATCGACCCGCTCTTTGCCACGATCGGCGGAGCCGCGGAGCGGATCGAGCACGAGCATCACGAGCTCGAGGCGCTGCTCGACGGGTGGGTGGAGATCGTCGACCAGAAACGATGGGCGGAGCTGTATGGCGCCACGATGCGGATCATCGGCCAGTACCTACTCCACATTGACGCCGAGGAGCGCGCGCAGACCGAGGTGCTGTGGCCAAACTACACGGACGCCGAGCTCGGGACGGTCCTGGCCCGCTTCAAGGCAGAGCGCGATCCCGCCGCCGCGCGAGCCGACCTGGCGCTCCTGATTCCGGTGTTGAGCGCGCCCCAGCGGGCCGCCCTGGGCCTCGATCCGTCATCAGCTGAGGTATCGGAGGCAGGAGCGGCGTTGGCTGTAAGCTGCTCGAGCTGACCACGAAGGGCTAGCCCCCGTCGACTTCCGGCGTTAGCTGACGACCGACAACCCCCGCGCTGGCCTGACCCCGCGGCCGACCGCAAAAGCCGCCATCCGCCGGGTTGAGCGATCGGCCAGGTTGTCGTAGACAGTTCCTCGGAGGCTCCCATGAGCGAAGACTGGTCCGCCGTCGACGAGTTCCTGAACGCCCACGTCGTCCCCGAGGATCCGGCGCTGACCGCCGCGCTGGCCGACAGCGCCGCCGCCGGCCTGCCGCCCATCGCCGTGGCACCCAATCAGGGGAAGCTGCTCCACATCCTGGCGCGCCTGCGCGGCGCTCGGACGATCCTCGAGGTCGGGACGCTCGGCGGCTACAGCACCATCTGGCTGGCGCGGGCGCTGCCCGAAGGCGGACGGCTGGTCACGTTGGAGCTCGATCCGAAGCACGCCGCGGTCGCTCAGGCCAACTTGAACCGGGCCGGCGTCGCCGACAAAGTCGCGATCCGTATCGGTCCTGCGCTCGACAGCCTAAAGGCACTGGCGGGCGAAGGACTCCCGCCGTTCGATCTGGCGTTCATCGACGCCGACAAGCCCAACAACCCGAACTACTTCGACTGGGCGCTCAAGCTGTCGCGCCCGGGCAGCCTCATCATCGTCGACAATGTCGTCCGCAAGGGGGCGGTCGCCGACGCGCGCTCGACCGATCCCAACGTGACCGGCACGCGGCAGCTGTTCGCTCGCCTGCGCCAGGAGTCGCGGGTGATCGCCACCGCGCTGCAGACCGTCGGCCTCAAGGGATGGGACGGCCTCATCTTCGCGCTCGTCGACCGGTGAGCGTGCGCGGCATCGGAGCGGCGCCGATCTTCCGGACGTCCGGCGGTGCCGCCGGGACGTCCGCGCGGTTGTCGCAGGAGCCCGAACCCCGGCGTCCCGCGGCCTTCGCGCCCGCCGAGCCCATTGCGAAGTCACCCTCCGCAAGCACGCCGGCCCAGGAGGCTTCTGATGACGAGACGGTGGCTTTTCGCGTCCAGCTTCTCGGTGTCGGCCGCGCGCGCCCCCGGGCGCGCACGCAATGACCTTGGTGGTCTCGCCGAGCAGCGGCGAAACCGCGCGGGGAACCGTCGCGCAGCCGCTGCGGGTCGGGCTGCCAACGGTGCAACCCATTAATACCCGTTAATACGGCATCAATCCGCGCAATAGTTCCGCGAACTTACCGGCACGGCCTCCGGCGTGTTTAGCCGTCAGCAGAAATCACAAAAAACTCAATAAAATCTGCGGGGTGGACGGGACTTGAACCCGCGGCCTCCGGCGTGACAGGGGCGCATCCGGAGATCGCAGGGGCTAGCAGCGCTTTGCAACCAGCTGAAAACATTCAAGTTGAAGCGGCGAGTCAAGTCCAGGGATCTTCCCAATTAGCATCGATTTTCGAAAATCTACTCACAACCAGCTCACAAGGATTTCTGACGGTGAGCGAGGTGGTGAAACGGTTGGGGGTGTGTCGGTCGACTGTGTACCAGTTGTGCGAGCGGGGGGAGTTGGGGCACGTGCGGGTGTCGAATGCGATTCGGGTGCCGGTCGCGGCGGTCGTGGCGTGCCTTTGTCGGCGGTCTAGGTAAGGGGCATTAAGCCAACCCTAAGGCAACTTCCATCGATCTGACCCAATCGGGAGCGGGGTCGAAACCCCGGCTCGTCACGATTCAATTTGAGACTGGAGATCCCCTTGTCGTGGCGTTGCGGGCGGCTTGAGGCGGCCTTCACGACGATCGGCGAATGCTCGCAGGAGACGCATCCGTTTTGGGGGGGGCGGCCGAAGCCGATGTCACCGCCGCAGTGCGGGCACCTCGAGACGCCTGCATGCGAACGTGGCTGACTCCCGCGAAAGCCGAGTCCAGGCGCGGCCTTCGGCGCACGTGAGCGCCAGCTCGAAAGGCGTGCCTCTATACTTTTCCGAGTGAACGCGCCCGCTTAGGGCAGCGTGAACTCTGACCCTTTATCTTGCAGTCCCCAGTCCCTCCGTTCGCCGTCTCGCCCTCTGTTGCAATGAGGGGGTCTGAAGCGTGTGGTTCGAGGGCAGTAGGTGATGGGGCTTGGTCGTCGCCTGCGCAATCGTGTCAGCGGCGGCTCGGGGTCTGCTGCTCGCCCTGGCGGCAGTGGGTTGCGGAGGCGGTTGTCGACCGGCCGGCGAAGCCTCACCGGACCCGGGCAAAGGCAAGGTTGCCGCCGGTCAAGCGTTGGTCCCCGACGACCAAGGCCGCGTCGAGCGGTCGACGACCGGGACGACCGGCATTCAGGGCCGCTGGACCGCCTCAACCGATGCGGCAGATTGCCAGACGAAGGGGAAACACGGCGCGACCGAATGTTCCAGGATCATCACGCCTGATCCCCAGTCGCCGCGTTTTGCTCCCACGGGGGATCTCGGGATGTGCATGGTCGCCGTCGCCGCGAAGGTGATTCTTGGATCCGATGGCCACTTCGATTTCGGCAACATCTGGGGGGCGCGCCTCACTTTCAGCCTGCAGGACGGCGCCAGCTACGATGCGCCGGCGCACGGCGTGACCGGGTTTGCCTTTCATGTCGACGCCGAACCGCCACCGAGCACACTGCGGGTCGCCTTGGCGACTGCGATAGCCCCTGCGAATTCCCCCTTTTGGGGAGGGGTCGCCTCAGAGGTGTCACCGGTCCACGCCGGTCACAACGAGTTGAGATGGGCCGACGTCGGGGGGCCCATATGGGCGGATCGTCCACCTCGTTTCGATCCGACCCGTCTGATCTCGATCTCATTTGTGGTTCCGGCGGATTCCCACCGCGCGAAGGCCTTCAGCTTCTGCATCGACCAGCTCACGGCGCTCACGAACTGAGCCCGGTCTTGCGCGCTCAAGGCGCCGGGGCGAAGCGCACTTCGGCATTGGATTTGGCGCGAATCACGGCATTGGCGACGCCGATGAGCTGGTTCGTCTCCGCGACCCGCGCGACAATTCGGGTGATTCGGGCGGCATTGATGGGCAAGTTGATCGCGATGGCCCCGCCCGAATAGGGAGAGTAGCCTCGAGTGACCGTCGCGGCGTCGCCATCCAACCAGGTCAAGGTGACCCTCTTGATGGCGGGTTGCCCGTTGCAATCGCTGGGAAAGAAGGAGACCGTGGCCCGGGTGGGATTGTAGGTGGTGCCCAGGTTCATCGCCTGCGGTTCCTGCTCGTTCTTTTCTTCCATCAACACCACGCGACCGACGTCCAGGTCTCCGGTTACCGGCGGCATGGTCAGGTTCACCAAGGTGTCCTGGCGGCCCGGCTTTCGGTATTCGAGGAACACCGCCAGAGGGGGTCTGTAGAGCGAGGTATCGATCTTGATGGCCACCTTCCCGTCCTGGGCCGTGATGCCAGCCGCCAGAGGAAACGCGCAACCGCCGCGCTGACCTCGTCGAGGCTGGCGCCATTCTTCAGACTACGCGACACGAACGAGTGCCTCGTCGCTGCGTACCAGCTGAGACCGACGCCGCAGGCTTTAGCAGCGTCATCCCAGCACGCCTCCACGTACTCTTTGCGGTAGCCGGTCCACCCAGACGTGCGGCGCCGGTTTTGGGGCTTCGCGGGCGCGAACGGGAACACCAAATCGTCAGCCTTGGCGCCATGCAGCCTGCGCCTGGCCAGGTGAAGGTGCAGCACCTCCGAAGCGTCGGCAGGTGCTGGGACCCACTTCGTCTTCCCGAGCCCGCGCCGGTCTTCCTTCAGCGGTCCGCCATAACTGTGACCAACCAGTACGACTCCCTCGTGTAGGAACTCCAGGTCGCCCATCGTGAGTCCGCATACTTCACCGAGTCGCATTCCGGACCGATTCGCCAGATAGAACATAAGCCCCACGACAGGCCCGAGTGCCTTCATCAGCCCGGGGACCTTCCCGTCGTCTTCGAGCCATTCCCCTATGGCCTTCTGGGCCGGTGAGGGGCGTTTGCCCTGGGGAACCATCTTCACTGGGTTGAACGATGCCTGTCCGCGCTCGATGGCCCACGAGAAGAAGCGCGACAGAAGGTTCAACAGGTGCCGTTGGGTCTGGGCAGAAAGCCCAGACGCGCCCAGCTCGTCGATCCAGTCCATGACCAAGGGCAGGTCGATCTGGTCGATCGTCTGTCCTCCGAACTTGGGGACGAGGTGTTTCTTGACCTTCGAGCGGTCGTCGGCCGCGTTTCGGTTGGCCAGGCTGTCCCGCCACGACTCCAGGAGCGGCTTGACGGCGGCTGGAACGACCGCTGGACCCGGGAACGGGTCTCGCCCAGCTGCTAGCTCGCGTTCGACGCGGGCCAGTTCCTGCTTCGCCTGGAAGTCGTTGATGACGCCCTTCAGCAGGCGATCGGTCTGCGGGCGCTTGTCGTCCACCGCGCGCCCGGTCTCGAAGCGGACGTACCACTTGCGCGCGCTCCTTGGTCCTCGTCTCCTGAGCGATGCCATCAGCTATGCCTCCACAGCATTGAATAGCTAACGGTACCCCCGGTTTTCGTGCAGACCGTGGGACGGACGTGGGATGGGTCAGACCGGCTTTTGAGCGGCGGTCGAAATCCTGAATAAAATCAGCGGGGTGGACGGGACTTGAACCCGCGGCCTCCGGCGTGACAGGCCTTCAAAACCGTTATCCGTCGTGATCCCTTGGTATCGAAAGTGCCCAAGTGATCGTGGAATCGCAAGGAAAACCCCGTTGGCGATGTCTCGACCGATCACGGCAGGCCACGCATCCGTCACTACAAAATCACTACGTAACTGAAAGTGCTTCTCAATACGGTGGCTGTCGGGACAATCTTCTTCTGCCGCAGCTGCTTGGGTCTCCGGGACTGCTGACTTGTCCACTAGGAAGTCCGGGCCGGTCGCGCGGGATGCACGGCGTCCGCGCACACAGGGCAGGACTTTCCGACGACGGTCCGAGCTCGAATCGGTGCCCGCCACCCGTGCCCGAGTGGGCAGCGCCACCAAGCCGGCTGGTCGGAAGTCGCAATGACTGTGGCGGGGGTTGCACCACGGTTGCGCATACGGTCCCATTCGTCGGCGATCCTCGGATACAGCTTGGCGAGGGAGTTCGTGACGCTGACCCTGCGGTTGTCGCAGAACGGGCAGGACGCGTTCGTGCGCACCGTTTGGGCCACGGGCGCCTGCCACTGATGGTCGGGACCGCGCGGGCACCGCCACCAGACGGTCTCCTTCGACCACCGCATGACCTGCCGGGGCGAGAGCCGTGGGTTCCGCGCTCGATTCCACCGGGCCGCCACCCGGGGGTGTGTCGTCGCGAGACAGTTCGTGATCGAGACCTGCCTGTTATTGCAGAAGGGGCACCCTTTCGTTTGCTTCGCGCTCTGCACCCTTCGGCTCCATTCGTGGTCGGGACCCTGGTCGCACTTCCACCACACGAGGCGCGGCGATCCGGGAAGGACGTCTGTCGGTCGAAGGCTGCCATTCTTAGTCGAGTGCCAGAACCGGGCGAGGTCTGGTCGCCGTCGTGCGAGGTTGTTGTCGGCGCACGGGTAGCGTCCCGAGCAGAACGGGCAGCCGTAGCCTCCGCTGGTCCTCTGACTGACAGTCGTCCGCCACACGTGATCCGTGCCCTTCGGGCATTTCCACCAGATGGGCTTGTCCGATGCCGAGACGATTCCGCCGGGTCGAAGCTTGCCGTTCTTCGTCGGATGCCACTGCCGCGCGACCGCCGGAAACCTCGTGGCCAAGCTGTTGGTCCGGCTAACCCATGTCCCCCGGCAGAACGGACACCCGTGCCCGTTCGACCGCTGCACCACCGGCGATTTCCACTCGTGGTCCGCGCCTTTGGGGCACTTCCACCAGACGCGCTGGTGCGAACCGGCGACGACCTTTTCTGGGCGGAGCGCGCCGTTGCGGGTCGGATGCCACTGCCGGCTCAGTGCAGGGAATCGGCGCGCGAGGCTGTTCGTCACACTGACCTTGAGTCCGCGGCAGAACGGACAGCCTTTCCCCTGGGAGCGCTGTAGGACCGTCGCCTGCCACTCGTGGTCGCGACCCTTCGGGCACTTCCACCAGACTCGGATGTGGCTCCCTCCAGTCACGTAGGATGGGGTCAGGTCGCCGTTCTTGCGTCTTTGCCATTGAGCAGCCGCGACGGGAAACAGCTCGGCGAGCGAACCGCCTGGTTTGGGTTTGCGGTGCGAAAGGGTCGTCATGACCGTCGCGGCCAACTCCGCTTGAGGCGGGAGGGAGAGGCTGTGTTTCGTGAGCCTCACCTATCAAGAGTGTGCGAGCGAACGAGGCCATCGAGGACGGCCGCTGCGTGAAGGGACAGCTTCACAAACCTGACGCCCATTCCGTGGCCCTCCGAGGGGTGAGGGCCGTTGTACGGGCCGGGAAGCCACCGCACCTCAGCGTTTACGAAGTGGGTTTCGTCCCAGTCGGGCAACGCGAGGTGGAGCGAGACTCGTTGCCCAACAGGCGCGGGCTCGCTTGTGGCGACGAAGACCCCACCGAGACTGATGTTGCGTGTCTCGGCGGTGACCCGTTTCCCGGCGAGGGCGAGGATGACTGGAACTCGCAGCTCGATGCGACCCCGACGCGTCACGAACGACATGCGCCTGCCAGACTAGCTGGGTCCGGAAACGGCGCCAATGGAACACTCTATCCCCACTCACAGGAGTTCCATCCGAGCCTGCTCGGTCCAATCCGAACGGCGCCGACCAGTTTCGAAACTCGGTCCGAGTTAGACGGCGCGGGAGTCTACGGACTTGTGACTCCAAGTCGCCAAGAAGGCGCAAATCACTTTAGAGCGACCCGGTTGCGAAACCGAAACCGTGGTGATGCCCACCCATCGCTCTGCGAGGCGGGCGGCAGCGCGATCTTTTTCGTCGACGGAAATCTGCCAAGGGTTTAGCAGATGCGTGCCGGAGTGCAGGTTCGCACGACGATGAAACAAATCGTTAGTTGACTTCCTGATTGCCAATCTGTCCAATGGCCGCGTTTCGAGGTTCTAGTAAGTCGGACAACGTTCGTGTCGGAGGAGCACCTTGGCGAAGCGGTCGGGTTTGTTGCGAGGTCGGAGTCACCAGTTGGCGAACTCTGGATGCGGGAAGCACAGGAAGAGGGTGCGCTCCGACTGGTCCGGGATGGCGCTCGCAGCGTTGACTGTTGCGGCGATAGCGGCCTGTCAGAACCGTGACTCGCGTAACCTCGGAGGTGTCGCGGTCGAGACACAGGCCTCGGCTCCCGCGAACGTCACGACAGCGAGCGCAAGTCAGATTCTTGCGGCGGTTCAGGCGCAGCCCGCTTCGCCCGTGCAGCCGGCTGTTGCTCAAGGGTTCGCCAGTGCTGCGGGAGGGTTGCGCCCGCAGTTCTCAGCGTCGGCGGTAGCGACGGAGCCGAAGCCGGCCAATGTGGTGTTGCCGCAACTTTGTACGGCAGCCCTGCATTTGGCGGATGTGGCGAGCGGCGCTGCCGTCGACATCTCGCTGAACGGAGCGCTACCGGTGGCCGCCCAGACGGTCGGTGGGTACGTTGTTTATCCCAATGCCTTTGGTTTGAGCGGGACGGTCCTGCATCGGGCTCTCCCGAGCGGCAGCGAAGACTTCATCGACCTGCCGACACGTCCGGCGACGCCCGAGGTCGACTACAGCGTTGCGCTCGGAACCGGCATCGCGGGGCTCCGGCTCGTTTCGGGGACACTCGAGATGCTCGACGCCGGTGGCGTGCCCCGTCTGCACGTCCCGCCGCCGTACATCGTGGGCGCCGACGGCACTCGCACCGACGGCGCGCTGGCCGTCAGCGGCTGCGCAGTCGACAGCGATCCGAGCGGCCCGTGGGGGCGTCCGGTCACCGCGCCCGGCGCTTCGAACTGCACGGTGCAGGTCACCTGGCCCGATGCGTCGGTAGTTTATCCGGCAATTCTGGACCCGCGCTGGACGACGACCGGCTCGATGGGGTCGCGCGCTTCGAGCACACGCTGCTGCTGCTCTCGACGGGGAAAGCCATCGCGGCAGGCGGACGCAGCTCGACCACCGGGACCACTGGGCTGACGAGCGCCGAGCTTTACGATCCGACGAGCGGCACCTGGTCGCCGACCGGGAGCATGGCCAACGCACGGCGCTTGCACACCATGACGCAGCTCGGAAGCTCGTCGAACGGCACGACGAGTGGCAAGGTATTGGTCGCCGGCGGGATCAGCGGCACGACGAGCACGAACAGCGCGGAGCTCTACTCGCCGAGCGCAGGAACGTGGATCGCCGCCGGGAACCTGGACGTCGCCCGGCACGCCCACACTGCGACTTTGCTGGCTGACGGCCGCGTGCTGGCCGCCGGTGGCCTCAACGGCACCTCGATGCTGACGACCGCGGCACTCTACAACCCGGCCTCGGGCGCGGGGACCTGGGTCTCGACCACGGGGCCGGTTCCGCCGGGTGGCATCAAGAACCATACGGCGACGCTGATCCAGACCACGAACACGCAGCTCAACAACCACGTGCTCCTCGTCGGCGGCAACAACGGCACCTCGACGATCTCGGCGGTGTATCTGTTCGACCCGGTCCAGAACGCCTTCAGCACGCTGGCGTCGATCCCGAGCCCCCCGCGCGAGCAACACACGGCGGTCACGCTGACGAATACCAACGGCAAGATCTTGGTGGCCGGGGGTAAGAACGGCTCGACCGTGCTGGCGAGCGCGATTGTGTTCGACCCCAGCTTCAGCAACGGGACCTGGTCATCGGCCGGGACGATGAACTCGCCGCGCGTGGGTCATTCGATGACCCAGCTTCCGAGCAGCATCGTGGCGAACGGACAGCTGCTGGTGGCGGGGGGATCGTCGACGGGTAGCGACACGCTGGCGTCGGCGGAGCTGTTCAGTGGGACGTCGACCTGGACGGTGACGCCCTCGATGCCGGGCCCCTTGCAGAACCAGCAGGCCGTGCTGCTGGGGGGCAACATGGTGCTCGTCGCCGGCGGGCTTTCGACGACCGGCACCGTGCAGAACGCCGCGTATCTGTACGACGCCTCCTTCGGTCTTGGGTGCACCACGAACAGCCAGTGCTCTTCGGGATTTTGCTCCGCCGGGATCTGTTGCAACACCGCCTGTAGCGGAACCTGCGGGGCCTGCAACCTGGCCGGCCACCTTGGCACGTGTACGGCTCTGACCAGCGGGACGGTTTGTCGGGCGGCGGCTGGCGCCTGTGACGTCGCGGAGACGTGCGACGGCACTGCGTTGACCTGCCCGGCCGATGCCCTCGCTCCGTCGACCACGGTCTGCCGGGCGGCTGCCGGTGAGTGCGACGCAGCGGAGACCTGCACCGGCACCTCGGCGAGCTGCCCAGCCGATAGCAAGAAAGCGAGCGGGACCGCCTGCACCGACGACGGCAACCCCTGCACGCAGGACACGTGCGACGGCAGCGCCATCACCTGCCAGCATCCGGTAGGGAATGCAGGGACCGTCTGCCGCGCCTCGGCGGGGGCCTGCGACGTGGCGGAGACCTGCACCGGGACGAGCGCGACCTGTCCCGCCGACGGATTTGCGACGGCTTCGACCGTCTGCCGGGCCGCGGGCGGTGAGTGCGATCTGGCCGAAACGTGCACCGGCACGTCGGCGAGCTGCCCCGCGGACAGCAAGAAGACAAGCGGCACCGCCTGCACGGACGACGGAAACGTCTGCACCAAGGACCAGTGCGACGGCAGCAACGTCCTCTGCCAGCATCCAGCCGGAAACGCGGGCACGGTCTGCCGCGGGTCGACGGGCATCTGCGACGTGGCGGAGGTCTGTACCGGGACGAGCACGACCTGTCCCGCCGACGGGAAGGCTCCGAACGGGACGACGTGCAGTGATGGCAACGCCTGCACGACGGGAGACAGCTGCCAGAGCGGGACCTGCACTGGAACCGCGGTGACCTGCACGGCCCAGGACCAGTGCCACACGGCCGGGACCTGCAATCCGTCGACGGGCGTCTGCTCGAACCCGGTCCTGGCGAACGGCACGACCTGCAGCGACGGAAACGCCTGCACGACGGGAGACAGCTGCCAGAGCGGGACCTGCACCGGAACCGCGGTGACCTGCACGGCCCAGGACCAGTGCCACTCGGCCGGGACGTGCAACCAGTCGACGGGCGTCTGCTCGAACCCGGTCCTCGCCAACGGGACGACGTGCAGCGACGGCAACGCTTGCACGACCGGCGACAGCTGCCAGAGTGGGACCTGCACCGGAACCGCGGTGACGTGCACGGCGCAAGACCAGTGCCACTCCGCGGGGACGTGCAACCAGTCGACGGGTGTCTGCTCGAACCCGGTCCTGGCGAACGGGACGACCTGCAGCGACGGCAACGCGTGCACGACCGGAGACAGCTGCCAGAGCGGGACCTGCACCGGAACCGCGGTGACGTGCACGGCCCAGGACCAATGCCACTCGGCCGGGACGTGCAACCAGTCGACGGGCGTCTGCTCGAACCCGGTTCTCGCGAACGGGACGACGTGCAGCGACGGCAACGCCTGCACGACCGGAGACAGCTGCCAGAGCGGAACCTGCACCGGAACCGCGGTGACCTGCACGGCGCAAGACCAGTGCCACTCGGCCGGGACGTGCAACCAGTCGACGGGCGTCTGCTCGAACCCGGTCCTGGCGAACGGCACGACCTGCAGCGACGGAAACGCCTGCACGACCGGAGACAGCTGCCAGAGCGGGACCTGCACCGGAACCGCGGTGACCTGCACGGCCCAGGACCAGTGCCACTCGGCCGGGACGTGCAACCAGTCGACGGGCGTCTGCTCGAACCCGCCCGTGGCGAACGGGACGACGTGCAACGACAACAACGCCTGCACGACGGCCGACTCCTGCCAGAGCGGAACTTGCACTGGAACCACGGTGACGTGCACGGCGCAGGATCAGTGCCACGCAGCCGGGACCTGTGACCCGTCGAGCGGGCTCTGCACGAATCCGACGAAATCCAACGGCGCGAGCTGCGACGACGGCAACGCCTGCACCACCGGCGACAGCTGTCAGGCGGGAAGCTGCGTGTCGGGCACGTCGACGTGCGTCGCGCTCACGGTGACGCAGACCGACGAGGGATTTGGTACCGCCGTCCAGTTCGACGCGGGCAACAGCTTTTCAGCGAGCGTGCCGAGCGCCGTTCCAGGGGATTCGGTCACGTTCACCGTCACCCTCACCAACACCGGCGCGTTCATGCGGGCCAACGCCGGCATGCAGGTCACGAACAACGGGACGGTGCCATTCGTCTGGGGGAGCTACCAGGTCACGATGGAGTACCAGTCGCCGGTCACCGGTGAATGGACCGCCATCGCCAAGACCTCGTTCGACGCCAGCGGCGTCCAGAGCGACGCTCCGCCGCTGCTCCACATGAACATCGACAACTTCGTCGGCACCACCATCGCGCCGAACCAGACCGTGAACCTGGATTCGACCGAAAACGTGACCCTCCCGGCCGACCTGATCAACCTCCTCGGTGACCCGGCGGAGGTCAGTCAGGTCCGGGTCGAGCTGCACATCGACACGGGCTCCGGAACATCAGGCGTCACCGCGGACCGCGACATCACCGGCTCCTTCACGGACGGCCAGACGACCGCCACCAATTTCGGCTCGGGAGTGATGGGCTTTGCAAGCAATGACGTGACTATCAGCGTTCCGCTCACGCCGAGCACGACCGTGGTCCCCCCAGGGGAAGCTGTCACGTTCACCGGGACGGCCGCGGCGCCGCCGCTGGACCCCCGCCAGCCGGACGAATCCGACTTCCAGTACCTCCGCCGCCTCCCGGGCAGCGGGTACGAGGCGCTGCTTCACCTCGATACGTTCTTCACCGGAAACGATCGCATCTTTTTCGCGCTCCTCGATCCGGTCCTCAATCTACAGAAGTCGGGTCCCGCGCAGGGGAACGCCGGGTTCACTCTGCCGTATACGGTCGCGCTCAAGAACGTCGGAACGGCGACCGCAGGGCCGATCACCATCGTCGACCTGGTGAACGGCATCGACGTCGGCGCGCAGGTCACGGCGCCTGCTTCGCTCGCGATAGGTGGCAGCGGCACGGCCAGCGTCAATGCCGCCAGCCCGCTCGGTCAGGCGCCGGGCGCTTACACGGATCAGGCGTCGCTGACCTGGAAGGATCGCAACGGCACCGTCTACGGTCCGATTTCGAGTACCTTCACGACGAACCTCGCGGCTGGTCATCCGGAGGGCTACCTGTCGCTGGTCGCGACGGGGGTCGGCGGGCCGCAGATCATCGGTACGCCGGTCACGCTGACGGCGACGGCCTTGGACGCGCTCGGCCACCCGGTGGCGAACCTTCCCGTGCAGCTGGCGATCGCGGGCTCGAACGCCCAGAGCACCACGCTGGTGACCGGCAGCGACGGCACCGCGTCGTTCACCTACGACGGCCCGACGCTGGGCCGCGACACGGCGACCGCGACGGCCGTGATCAACGGGCCGACCGTGCAGGCGACCGCGCCCACCTACACCTGGGCGTCGTCGGACGGGCCGCCGTGCACGGGCCGCACGACGCCGCTCGACGTGATGCTGCTGGTCGACGGCTCGCCCTCGATGTTCACCAACGACACCGTGGCGGCGGCGCAGGTCGCGGCGGATGGTTTCGTCGGCGATCTGAACCCGGACCTCGATCAGGTCGCGGCGGTGTTCTTCAACTTCGACGCCGAGCTGGCGGTGCCGTTCACTTCGGACGCAGCGACGGCCGACGCAGGGATCAACCAGGCGTTCGTGGACTTTGCCAATGCCTGCGGCGGCTTCTGTCCCCCGGACAGCACCGACTACCCGAGCGGCTTTCAGACGGCGATCGACGAGCTCCAGGGGCCTCGCCACCGCCCCGGGGCCACGCCGCTGATGGTGTTCCTGTCGGACGGGGGCAACACCGGCGCCGATCCTTCGCCCTACGTCGCGCAGCTGAGGGCGGCCGGCGTTCGGATCATCTCCCTGGGGTTCGGCCCCAACACCAACGTTCCGCTGATGAAGCAGATCGCCAGCTCGACGAACGACTACTTCTATGCGCCGACGACAGGGGAGCTGGGCTGGGCGCTCAGGAACATCGTGGGCGACGCCTGCCGGACGATTCCGCCGCTGGTGAGCGGCGGCGGGAACCAGGGGATCTACAGCGCGCGCCTGCCGGACAGTCTCACGCTGAACGGCGAGATTCACGGCAGCGGACCGCAGGGGGACTTCGGTTTGATTGCGAGCTGGAGCGAGGTGAGCGGCCCTGGGCCCGTCACCTTCGTCGACCCCAGCTCGCCGACGACGTCGGTGGTCTTCTCCGATCCCGGCACCTACGTCTTGAAGCTGGAAGTGAGCGACGGCCAGACGACCACCGCCCAACTCGTGACCATCACCGTCGATCCGGCGCCGTCCCTGACGGGCGCCAGCCTGGTCCTCGCCCCGTCGTCACCGGGCCCCCTGACCATCGGGACGCCGGAAACGGTGACGGCGACTCTGATCGACGCGCAGAGCCACCCGATCGGCAACTTCGTCGTCCAGGTGGCGGTGACGGGTGCGAATCCGACCGTGGCGACCCTGTCCACCAACGCGGCCGGCGTGGCGACCTTCACCTACGCAGGAGCGATGGTCGGTACTGACACCGTGCAGGCGACGGCGATCGGCGGGACAGCCCAGCTTCAGTCGACGCCGGTGTCCATCGTCTGGACGGGCGTGCCGCCGGTCGGCAGCGCCGCCGCTCAGGGATGGATCGGCTCGCCCGCGACGCAGACGACGGTCATGGGCTTGGTGCCGATCAAGGTGGCGTCGGGCGTGACGGTCACGTCAGGCACGCTCAGCTACTGGCCGTCGACCAAGCCGACGGACATGCACGTCCTGACCACGACTGCGGCTGGAGGCCCGGGCGCCACGCTGGCGACGCTGGACACGACGGTGCTGTCGAACGGCACCTACATCATCGACCTCGACGGCACCGACGATCACGGCAACCAGCAGGACAGCGAAGTCCTGGTGACCGTGGCCGGCGACTACAAGCCTGGCCGCGTCGTCGTCGACGTCCCCGAGTTCACGATCCCGGTGGCCGGGATTCCGATCTCGATCGGGCGACGCTACGACAGCCTCGAGCGCGAGAAGGTCGGCGACTTCGGCAACGGCTGGTCACTGCAGGTCGGCCATCCGGACCTGCAGGTCGACCAGGGGAACAACGTCACCATCACGATGCCCAACGGCCGCCGGGCGACGTTCCAATTCGAAATCCAGCCTGAGGCGGTCGGCGCGATCGTGCTCGGGTTCATCGCCCAGCCGATTTACGTTCCTGAGCCAGGCGTCTTCGGCACGCTGACCTCCGATGGGTGCAACCTGCTGGCGTTCGATCCGAGCAACCCCAATCCGATCTGCTTCGCCAGCCTCTTCGACCCCGACACCCTCAACTACGCGCCGACGACGTACAAATACACCGATCCCTACGGCGTGGTGTACACGATGGGCGTCGACGGGACGCTGCAGTCGATCCAGGACCGCAACAACAACGTCCTCACCTTCACCGCCGACGGGATCACCAGCCCCGTCAGCGGACAGACCGTGTCCTTTACCCGAGATGTGCAGGGGCGAATCACGGCGATCGTGACGCCGCCGGTTGAGACCGTCTTCAACACGCGTTACGAATACGACTACGCGTACGACCCGAGCGGAAATCTCGTCTCGGACACGCGACCGGCCATCATCGGTGGCACGAACGCCCTGACGTACACGTACGACGGTGATCACCGCCTGTTGACGTCGGTCGACCCAACGGGCCACGCGGCGCGAACGTCGACGTACGACGACACCGGGCGGCTGGCGACGGACACGGACGCGCTGGGGAACGTGACGAGGTATGCCTACGACCTTTCGGGCCATGTCACGACGACCACCTTCCCTGACAGCGGTGTCTTGGCCCAGACTTTCGACGACCAGGGGTTGTTGCTGTCACAGACGGACCAACTCGGGCGGACGACGCAGCACCAGTACGACGCGAACCGGAACGAGGTGAAACGCACGAACGCGCTGAGCGAGGTGACGACCTACACCTACGATGCGAACGGGAACCAGACCTCCAGCACGAACGCGCTGGGCGAAGTGACGGCGACTACCTACAATGCGTTTTCTGAGCCGCTGACGACCACGAACCCCATCGGCAACACGACCACCATTGCCTACGATGGCCAAGGGCTGCCGACCAGCTTCACCGACAGCATGGGCCCGCTGGCGACGTTCACGTCGGCGGAGCATGGGCAGCCGATCACCGTGACGGATGCCGCGGGGAACACCGTGTATCTCGGCTACGACGTTTCCGGCGACCTGACGGCGCGTACAGACCGCCTGGGACGGGCGACCCTGTACTCATTCGACGGGATTGGACGAAAGGTCTCCATGACGACGCCACTTGCCGTGGCTACTACTGGCGCCAAGTGGACGTACGACTACGACCAGCGCAATGAGTTGGCCGACGCCACTGATCCGATCAACAGCATCTTCGGGACCCATCGGTACCTCTACGACGAGAACGGAAATACCGTGGGCGACTATTTTCCGTTCTCCGGCAACAGCTTCAACTACACCTACGACCCCCTGAATCACCTGACTCTGACGCAGTATGGGGATGGGTCGACGACGCAATACACGCGAGACTTTCGAGGGAACGCGCTCACGCAGACCGATGAGGTCGGCAACCTCACGAGCTACACGTACGATCTGGCCGGTCAGCTCGTGCAGACGATATATGCGGACGGAACGTCTATTTCTCAGGGGTACGATTCCCTCGGACGTCTCACGTCGAAGACCGACGAGCGCGGCGGGACGACGACGTACGCCTACGAGCCGGGCTGCGATTGCACCGACCGGATGACGAGCGTGACGGACCCCCTCGGGCGCACGACGTCGATGACCTACGACGGCATGAGCCGGAAGACGTCGACGACCGATGCCTCAAGCCATCAGACGTTCTACGTCTACGACCTACGGGGGCATCTGATTGAGACCGACTACGCGGACGGCACGGCGACGCACGACACGTACGATGCTTTGGGGCGCCGGACTGCGAGCAAGGATCAGACTGGCGCGACGACGCACTACGGATACGACGCCGAAGGCCAGCTCATCTCGGTCACCGATCCGCTCGCCAACCTGACGCAGTATGCCTATGACGCCGACGGTAACCTGAGCTCGTTGACCGACGCCAACGGGCACGTCACGACGTACGCCTACGACCTTCTCGACGAGAAGACGCAGCGGACGTTGCCGCTCGGAATGTCGGAGACCTTTACCTACGACCCATTGGGCGAGCAACGCACGCACACCGATTTCCGCGGCAAGACCACGACCATGACGTACGATCCGCGGAAGCGACTCCTCAGCAAGGTCCCGGACCCCAGCCTGAACGAGCCGACGGTGAGCTACGCGTACAACCTTGATGGCACGCGCACGCAGATGAAGGACGCAAGCGGCACGACGACCTACGGTTACGACAACCGGAGCCGACTCCTCACGAAGGCGACACCCGAGGGGACTCTGACGTACACTTATGACGCGAGCGGCAACGTGGCGAGCATCGACTCCTCGAACACGAACGGCACATCTGTGGCGTACGCCTGGGACCCGGCGAATCAGCTGGTCTCGGTGACCGACAACCGGCTCGGCGGCATGTCCACTGCGGCATATACGGCGACCGGGCGGCCAGCGAGTCTGGCGCAACCGAACGGCGTGAACGCGACTTATGGCTACGATTCGCTCGACCAGGTGACGTCGATGGCTTGGAAGAAGGGAGCGGCGGCTACCCTAGCAAGCTGGACTTACGCTTATAGCCCACGCGGCCAGCGTCTGACGTCGACCGACGTGACTGGTCGTGAGGCAACGTACGGCTACGACACGGCCTCCCGGCTGACGAGCGAAACGATCACGGGCGACCCAAGCGGCGAGATCGGCAACGGCGCGCTCACGTACTCCATCGACCCATTTGGGAACCGCCTTAGCCGTGCGTCCACACTTGCTGCGCTCACCCCGCAGTCGTTCGGGTACGACGCAAACGACGAACTGACGAGTGACATCCACGACCAGAACGGCAACACTACCGCCTCTGGCGGTCATACTTACGGGTACGATTTCGAGAATCGCCTCGTCTCCAGGGACGGTGGTTCCGTTACGATCCTTTACGACGGCGACGGGAACCGGGTCACGAAGGCCGTCGGTGCGGTGACTACGAAGTACCTCGTCGACGAACTAAACCCGACGGGGTACCTGCAGGTTATGGACGAGGTCTCGGGAGGATCGGTGCAGGTCCGGTACACGTTCGGGAACATGCTCGTCAGTCAGACACGAGACCCTAGCACCACGTCGGCAACGAGCTTCTACGGATACGACGCCCACCGAAGCATCGCATTCCTGACCGACGCGACCGGGGCTGTCACCGACACGTACACGTACGACGCGTGGGGGATTCTGGTCGCGCAGACCGGAGCGACGGCCAACTCGAGGCTCTACGCGGGCGAGGAATTCGATTCGGACCTCGGGCTCATCAACATGCGGGCGCGTCAGTACAAGGCGAGTACCGCGCGGTTTGTATCCGCAGACTCTCTGTTTGGAAACCGGGACCTGCCCCTCAGTCTGAACCGATATCTCTATGCGAATGGGGATCCGATTGATGGGCTTGACCCGAGCGGACACCTCGATGCTGAGGAAAATGCCGTCATACTAGGCGGAATAGCAGTTGGGGTAGCAGCGACGATAATCATCCAGGGTAAGCCCGTTGATTATTGTTTAGTAGGAGCAGGAGGGGCCGGAGCTTATATGGCCGCCGTAGTGGCGTCAGGACCGGTGGGTCTGGCGATTACTGCAGCATTCGCGACAATCTGTCTGATGAACACTCTTCCTTCCAAGTAGGAACTTAGCGCGCGCTTCCGTGCAAGTAATTACATCGACGTGGCGCGTAGAGAGGCAATTCATGCGATTGCTGTCGGCTTGCGGAGCATAATGGGAACACAAAGCCTGTCCATAGAGGGCACCGCTGCCCTTACGGAACTTGACGTGACGCAGGCGCAAGTCGAGCGCGCTTCGCGGTCTCCGCTCATGACCGTCGGGATATTAGGCGGTGTGATGCTTCTGCAAGCCGCCAGGCGTGCAAGCTTGGAGGCAGCTGTCATCTCATTGATAGTGATGGGGTTTGGCGGTCTCGTTCTCGTTCATCAGGTCCCGCGCATCATAGCGCGTCGGCTCTACCGACGCCTTGTCAGCACCGGGGAGAACCTTTGGGCCTATCGTTTCGACGATGAGGGGGTAACGATACGAGGTCCCGGAATGGTTGTTGGGTTCGGTTACGGTCACATGTCTCGCGTGCGCGAAAATGAGAGATCTTTGCAAATTCGGACGATCTTCTCTTCGGACCTGTGGATAGTTCCCAAACGGGCGTTCTCCGCCGACGATCTGTCGCGGATCCGCGTGCTGCTAAAAACTGCTGTTGGGACCCGCTCAATCTCCTAGAGATGTAGGGGTGCAGATCTGGTCGGTATGCCGGTCTGCGAAGGGAAACCGCGTTGCCTGAAGAATCCGGCGGCGGCCCTCTTGCTGGTCAGCTCGCTCCGCCAATGCTGGTCGACGAGGCCGACCATCACCTCGAAGCGTTAACTGCCGCGAATCGTCGCCGGTCAACTCGCCCGCCTCTCCTGCTGGGCGACGAAGGCCTCGACGATCTCGATGATCTTGTCCTGCTGACGGCGAGGCAGCTGGGCGACCTTCTGGAAGGCCTTCTGAGCGCGCCCGACGGAGCCGCGCTGGTGGGTGGGCGCAAGCTCGCCGTCGGGGGTGAGGAGGGTCTCGACGCTGACGCCGAGGACGCTGGCGAGCCTGGGAATGACATCGGAGCGCGGCGGTTTGTCGGCCTGCTCCCAGTAGGCGATGTTTCGCTGGGACTCGCCGACAACGTCGGCGAGCTCGGTCTGGGTGAGGCCGGCGGCGCGCCGTAGCGCAGCCAAGCGCGCACCCTGACGCGGTCGCGGCTTGGAGAGCTTCCTGGGCATGGAGGAAGCGTAAGGCCAGGTCTCGTGGGAAGGGCCGAGGGGTGGAGATTGCTCTTGCATGATTAGAAGTATACTTCTAATCTGCGTGCAGCGATGAGAAGTCGATACATCGGCCGATTTTTCCTTGACAGCTTTTGACGGAGGACGCGATGGCCCGAGTCCCTGACAGCGAGCTCGAGCGCCTCAAGAGGGAGGTGTCGGTGGCGGGCCTGGCGGAGGCGCGGGGCATCGCGCTTGCGCGGCACGGCGCCGACTTGCACGGACTCTGCCCCTTCCACGAGGACAAGAATCCGTCGCTGGTCATCAGCCCCGAGCGAAACCTGTGGCACTGTCTCGGAGCGTGCCAGGCGGGTGGGTCCGTCATCGATTGGGTGATGAAGTCCGAGGGGGTCTCGTTTCGACACGCCGTCGAGCTGCTGCGCGCGGACGCGCCGCTCTCGACGGCAACGAAGCCGGTGAAGGTGTCGACGGTGCGGCGGCTGCCGGCGCCGGTGAGCGCGGAAGCGGATGACCGCGCGGCGCTCGCGCAGGTAGCGGACTACTACCACGCGATGCTGAAGGAGAGCCCAGAGGCGCTGGCGTATCTCGGGAGTCGTGGGCTGGTGTCGTCGGAAATGGTGGAGCGCTTCCGGCTCGGGTACGCGAACCGAACCCTCGGCCTGCGGCTGCCGGAGCGGAATCGGAAGGCGGGCGAGGAGCTGCGCGGCCGTCTCGAGCGGCTCGGCGTGCTGCGCGAGAGCGGACACGAGCACCTGGCCGGCTCCCTCGTCGTGCCGCTCCTCGACGAGGCGGGCGGCGTGGTGGGGATGTACGGTCGGAAGATCCGGAGCGACCTCAAGGCGGGGACGCCGCTGCACCTGTACCTGCCGGGTCCGCACCGCGGCGTCTTCAACCTGGACGCCCTCCGCGCGTCGAAGACGGTGATTCTCTGCGAGGCGCTGATCGACGCTCTCACCTTTTGGTGCGCGGGCTTCCGGAACGTGACCTCCGCCTACGGCATCGAGGGCTTCACGCCCGAGATCCTCGAGTCCTTCAAGCGCCACAACATCGAGGAGGCGCTGATCGCCTTCGACCGCGACGAAGCTGGCGACCGCGGCGCCGAGAAGGTGGCGGCGGCGCTCATCGAGGCGGGCGTCACCTGCCGGCGGGTGGAATTTCCGAAGGGGATGGACGCGAACGAATACGCGCTTCGAATGAAGCCGGCGGCGAAGGCCTTCGAGGTGGCGCTGGCGGGCGCGAAGCTGCTGGGACACGGCAAGGGACGAACGGCGAGCACGTCGCCGACGCCGAGGCTACTGCCCTCATCGGTCACGTCGCCATCACCCGCCCCGTCATCGCCACCGCCGGCGTCGCCAGCACCGGCATCGCTGTCACCCGCCGCCGAGGTCGAGGGCGACGAGGTGCGCTTTGCTTTCGGCGATCGGCGTTACCGCGTGCGCGGCCTCGCGCGAAACACGAGCTTCGACAGCCTGCGCGTAAACCTCCTCGCCGGCCGGAGCGAGCGCTTCCACGTCGACACGCTGGACATCTACAGCGCGCGGCAGCGCGCGGCGTACGTGAAGCAGGCGACGGAGGAACTCGGCGCCCAGGAGGACGTGATCAAGGCCGACGTGGGCAAGGTGCTGCTCAAGCTGGAGGAGCTGCAGGACGCGAGCGCGCGCGAGGCGTGCAAGCCAAAGACGGCGGTGCCGGCGCTGACCGACGCGGAGACGAGCGCGGCGCTGGCGCTGCTGAAAGATCCGCACCTGCTCGATCGCATCGTGGCGGACTTCGAGCGGTGCGGCGTCGTCGGTGAGGAGACAAATAAGCTGGTCGGCTACGTCGCCGCCATCTCGCGGAAACTCGACGAGCCGCTGGCGGTGATCATCCAGAGCTCGACGGCGGCGGGGAAGTCGTCGCTGATGGAGGCGGTGCTGGCGTTTGTGCCGGAGGAGGAGCGGGTGAAGTACTCGGCGATGACGGGGCAGTCGCTCTTCTACATGGGGGAGACGGAGCTGGCCCACAAGGTGCTGGCGATCGTCGAGGAAGAGGGAGCTGCGCGGGCGTCGTACGCGCTGAAGATCTTGCAGAGCGAGGGGGAGCTGCAGATCGCGTCGACGGGGAAAGATCCGGAGACGGGAAAGCTGGTGACGCACGAGTACCGGGTGGAGGGGCCGGTGATGATCTTTCTGACGACGACGGCGATGGAGATCGACGAGGAGCTTTTGAACCGATGCCTGGTGCTGACGGTGGACGAGGACCGTGGGCAGACGCAGGCGATCCACGAGCGGCAGCGGGCGGCGCGGGAGCTTGCGGGGCGGCTGGCGAGGAAGAGCCGAGACGGCATCCTGGCGCTGCACCGAAACGCGCAGCGCCTGCTGCGCCCGCTGCTCGTCGTGAACCCCTACGCGCGTCGTCTCAGCTTTCCAGATCACCGGACGCGGACGCGGCGGGATCACGTGAAGTATCTGACGCTGATCGAGACGGTGGCGCTTCTGCACCAGCACCAGCGGGCGGTGAAGACGGTGGAGCACGAGGGGAAGCTGGTGGAGTACATCGAGGTGACGCTCGACGACGTGGCGGTGGCAAATCGCCTGGCGCACCAGGTGCTGGGGCGGTCGCTGGACGAGCTGTCACCCCAGACGCGGCGGATGCTGACGCTGCTCGACGGGATGGTGGCGGCGGCGTGTGAGCGGCTGGCGATGTCGCGGAAGGATTTTCACTTTAGCCGCAAGGAGGTGCGAGCGGCGACGGGGTGGACGGACTTCCAGGTGCGGACGCACCTCGAGAAGCTGGTGGCGCTCGAGTACGTGCTCGTGCACCGCGGCGCTCGCGGGCAGAGCTTCGTGTACGAGCTCTGCTACGACGGCAAGGGGCAAGACGGCGCGCCCTTCGTGATGGGCCTGGTCGAGGCCGCGACGCTGGCGGGCACGCGTACGACGCCGACATCGAGCATCGAAAACGGTCGGTTCGAGGGTGGGTCGAGCCGTCAACGAGCATCCAACGAGCCCCCATCGAGGGCGGGCCTTTCGGG
This sequence comes from uncultured Pseudomonadota bacterium, assembly GCA_963847705.1. Classification (GTDB taxonomy): domain Bacteria; phylum Myxococcota_A; class Polyangia; order Fen-1088; family Fen-1088; genus JADGRB01. The sequence goes on from CAWKBC010000047.1 coordinate 252,599, forward strand.
CGAAAACGCTGGTGAAGACGCGGGCGTCGCGCGCTCTCGGCCGCCGAGGGCGAAAACCACGCACGAGGGGCGCGGAGCCAACGGCCGGTCGTATGCGCACTCGGTGGCGTGATGGCAGCGCGCGGGGAGCGGAAGCCGAAGCGCCCCATCGGCAACCTGGCCGACGCGAACGGCATGGGGCGGGCGGTGGCGGATCACCTGGGGTGGCGGCAGACGAAGGGGCAGAGCGAGAGCACGGTGACGGGGGCGCGGCAGCTGCTCGGGTACTTTGTGGCGTGGTGCGAGGAGCGCGGCATCACTAAGCCGGTGGAGGTGACGCGGGAGACGATCGAGCGGTACCAGAAGTGGCTCCATGCGTACCGGCAGGCGAAGAGCGACAGGCCGCTGACGTTTACGAGCCAGAGCAAGCGCGCGGGGATCGTGCTGGAGCTTTTCCGATGGCTGTCGCGGGCGCACCGGATCCTGGTGAACCCCGGTGCGGACATCGAGCTGCCGAAGGTGGAGAAGCGGCTGCCGGACGTGCTGACGGTGGCGGAGGTAGAGCGGATCCTCGGGGCGGTCGACGTGACGACGGCGCTCGGGGTGCGGGATCGGGCGATTCTCGAGACGCTGTACTCGACGGGGATGCGGCGGATGGAGCTGTGCGCGCTGTCGCTGCACGACGTGGACCTGGAGCAAGGGATCGTGAAGGTCCGGCAGGGCAAGGGGAGCAAGGACCGGGTGATCCCGATCGGCGCGCGGGCCGTCGCGTGGATCGAAAAGTATCTGGCCGAGGTGCGGCCGGGGCTGGTCGTCGATTCGGCGGAGCGGGCGCTTTTCCTGACGATGTTTGGGGCGCCCTTCAGCAAGAGCCACGTGACGACGGCGGCGCGGGCGTACAAGGTGCTGGCGGGGGTGGAGAAGAGAGGGTCGTGCCACATCTTTCGGCACACGGCGGCGACGCAGATGCTCGAGAACGGAGCCGACACACGCTACGTGCAGGCGCTGCTCGGGCACGAGGCGCTGTCGACGACGCAGATCTACACGAAGGTGGCGATCCGAAAGCTCAAGGAGGTGCACACGGCCACGCACCCGTCAGCGCGTCTCGGCAAGCATGGCGGCGCTACAGCGGCCGCCAGCGCCGACGACGAGGACGAAGCGACGCCAGCGACGCCGAACGGCCCCATGAGCCCCGGCCAGGCGACGAGATGGCTGCGGCGATATCGAGCCGCGACCGGCCCCACCTAGACGGCACGTCGCCCCGCCGGTGACCACGCCGTCGGCCGGCTCGCTTTCCTACCGCCCGTTTCGAGGGCTGCGAGTGATTTCCCGTCGGAGAATCGCTTCGGCGCGCGGTCCGAACGGCGAGAAGTATCACTAAAACACGAAGGAGACCGGGCGGTTAGGTGTGCTCACGTATCAGCGACGATCGGAGAGGTATCACCTTTTCCTTTTTCATTTGGCCTAGATACGCGGAACGCGTATCAGGCCCTTTATCTTGCCTTCATGCCCGACCTCCTATGAAAGCAACTTTCGTGAGCATCGAGGAAGCATCGACGTCTACAATCGCGACGAGCTTCGTCAGCAGAATCGTGGGCCGAGAGTGGAGGAAGAGTCGATGCGAACGCGGTACACCGTCGGGCAGATCGAGGTGGTGCGGCAGGCGCTGAGGAAGGTGCGGCCGACGGATCGAAAGCTGCGGCAGATGAGCAAGCAGTCAGCGATCGCGGCGCTGGGGGGGAGATCCGTCAGATGCGGCGGAAGGGTCACACGCTGGCCGACGTCGCGGCCTTCCTGTCGGAGAAGGGTGTGGAGGTCACGACGGACACGCTGAAGAACTACCTCTATCGTCTCAAGAAGAGAGAGCGGCCGTAGCCGGCGATGTCAGCGGGGGCCGGCGCCTGCGTCACCGCGGACGATGGGCGGGTGTGGCGGCGGCGGTCAGCAAGGCGAGCCGTTGGCGTCACCGCGGACGATGGACGGGCGTGGCGGCGGCGGTCAGCAAGGCGAGCCGTCGGCGTCACCGCGGACGATGGGCGGGCGCAGCGGTGGCGGTCAGCAAGGCGAAGCCGTCGGCGTCATCGCGGACGATGGGCGGGCGCAGCGGTGGCGGTCAGCAAGGCCGAGCCGTCGGCGTCATCGCGGACGATGGGCGGGCGCAGCGGTGGCGGTCAGCAAGGCCGAGCCGTCGGCGTCACCGCGGACGATGGGCGGGGGTGGCGGTGGTGGTCAGCAAGGCCGAGCCGTGGGCGTCACCGCGGACGATGGGCGGGTGTGGCGGCGGTGGTCAGCAAGGCGAGCCGTCGACGTCACCGCGGACGATGGGCGGGCGTGGCGGTGGTGGTCAGCAAGGCGAGCGGTCGGCGTCACCGCGGACGATGGGCGGGTGTGGCGGCGGCGGTCAGCAAGGCGAGCGGTCGGCGTCATCGCGGACTACTGGTGGGCGCGGCGGCGGCGGTCAGGAAGGCGAGCCATCGACATCATCGCAGCTGATCGGCGGGCGTCAACGCGACAGCGCGCGGTCGTCACGCGCGGCGAGCGTGATCGGAGCAGCGCCGTCAACGAAGGCGAGCACTGGCGTCGATGTGGTGGGTGTCCTGGCTTGCAAGCCGCAGGACGGCGTAGCCGGCGACCGGGGGCCGTGGTCGACGCCGATCCCCCCTGCCCGGAGGGCCGAGGGTGGCCGGTGGCCCGAAGGGCCACTCGAGATCGGCCCCCGAGCAGAGCGCCCCTCCCCCCTGGGGATACCTTATGGAGCGAGCGAAGCGAGAGACAGGGGGGTGCCAGGGGTAGGGGGTCCAGGGGGAAGGGGCGCGGCGGGGGGAGCGGCGGCCAAGGCTTGCCTGTCAGGGGGACCGGCGAGATGGGGCACGCGGCAGCCCTCGGGCGAGCGCTCGGGATCGGCGATCGCCGCGGGCCGCCCCTGTCGCTCAGACGTCGCGGAGAGTGATCCGGGTGTCGCCGAAGACCGCGCTCACCTCGAGCTTGCCGCCGAGACCCTCGACGAAGCGCCGGATAGTCGAGACCATGTGGTCGTCGCGGCGCTCGATCTTCGACAGCTCCGACTGCGCCAGCTTCGACAGCAAGGCGAGCTCGGTCTGGGTCTTGCCTGCCGATTCGCGCAGCGCGCGCAAATCCATCTCGACCAGCTCCTCGATCGCCTCTCGATCGATTTTCCGGATCTCCTCCTCGGAGAACCTCATCCGTCGCAGCTCGTCCCACTTCATTTTTTCTCCTCAAACGCTCCTTGCGCTTGGTCTTCGTCGGAACGCTCCTCGCGCCCTTGGATTAAATGTATACAGCCACGGACCTAGTCGCTCAAGCGAATTATTCGCTTGACCTCATAATGCCGTCCATCCAAGCTGACGCTCATGGTCGAGATCGAGACCACCGAAGCCTACAAAGACTGGTATCTCGATCTGGAGAAGCGAGAGGCGGCCGCCGTCGACCGCAAGGTCAAGATGCTGCAGCTCCTGGGCCTCGCGCTCCCCTTCCCGCATTCGAGCGACATCAAGGGCACCAAGTACGCCTTCCGCGAGCTGCGCGTGAACAACCCACCTATCCGCGTCCTCTACGCCTTCGATCCTGAGCGCAACGCCGTGCTCATCATCGGCGGCGACAAGTCCGGCGACAATCGCTTCTACGAGCGGATCGTCCCGCAGGCCGAAAAGCTCTGGCTCGAGTACCTGGCGCAGCGACCCTGATCCCGCCCGCCGGTCCCGGCCCTCGACGGTCAGCGTGCCACAGCCGGGCCCTTTCCCTTTAGTCGCCCATCCCAGGTAAAATCGAGCCTCGGCGATGAGGGCGGCGCTCCACAGGGCAGCTAGGACGGGCAATCCCGATCGAGGCCGCGACCTCCACGACGGCCGCCGCCACGCCCGGCACGCTGCTCCGCGCTCTGGCGCGCACGCGTCCCGCTGGTGCGTCGACGAACTCGCCGAACGCGCGCCCCGGCCGCCCCGCCTTCGCGCCGACCGTCGCGCCCAGCGAACGCCTCTCGGCGGCGGAACTCGCGTCGGGCCCTCGGAACTCTATGGCTACGATGCCC
>CAWKBC010000048.1:0-8870 GCA_963847705.1 uncultured Pseudomonadota bacterium
GGACGCCCGAGCCGCTCATGGCCAACGTCGACGACTTCGACGTGCAGGAGACGCCGGCCCGCGCCGGACATCCGAACAGCGCCGGCGTGACGGTCACGCGCGTGACCGACCACAGCGCCGCCGCGCAGGCCGGCCTGCGGACCGGAGACATCGTGCTGCGCATCGGGAAGAGCGGCGTGCGCGTCCCCCCCGACGTGGCGCAGGCGATGGGCAGCTTCAAGCTCGGCGATCCCGTGCCGATGCTGGTGCGGCGCTCGGGGTTCGATTTCTGGATGGCCTTCACCCGGCGGTAGAGTCGGCGTCGTAGAGTGTCGTGACCATGGACGAGAAACGCTACCGGCATCTCCTGGACGACACCTTCGCGCGGGTCGACCGCGCCTTCGAGACCATCGACCCCGATCTGGCGGAGGTCTCGCTGTCGCAGGGGACGCTGACCATCACCTTCCTCGAGAAGCAGCGCCTGATGTTGACGCCGCAGCCGTCGCCGCGGCAGCTGTGGGCCGCCTTTCGTGACCGCGCCTGGCACTTCGACTGGGACGACACGCGCCAGGCCTGGCTCGACGATCGCGGCCAGGGGGTCGACCTGCTGGCGCTGGTCGAGACCACGACGCGCGAGATGACGAACGCCACCGTCCAGATCGCGCGCTCGTAGTCCGCCGAGGCCCTCGGGCTACGAGGCCAGCTCGATCATCTTGAGCATCGCGCGGGCGGCGCCGGCGCGGACCTCCTCGGGGACGGTGATGCGCTGGGCGGGCGGCTCGTCGCGCAGGGTGCGGTAGACATTCTCCAGGTCGATCGCCTTCATGTAGCGGCAGAGGCGGCACGGTTTGTAGAACTGCTTTTCGGGGTGGTCGAGCTCGAGCCTCACGACCAGACCGCACTCGGTGAGGATCGCGTAACGGGTCTGTTCGGGATGGCTGTCGACGTACTTCGCCATCTGTGAGGTCGAGAGCACCGCGTCGGCCGCGCGCTGCAGCTCGGGGCGGACCTCGCCGTGCACGATCACCGTCGCGCCGGGATCATCCTTCCGGATGCGGGTGATGTCCTCGACGCTCATCTGATGATGGACGTGGCAGGCGCCCTCCCAGGCGAACACGTTGCCGACGTTTCCCTCTTTTTCGCCGGCGCGAATGAGCGGCTCGATCATCTCCGCGTACTCGCGCGGGTGGAACTTGTGCGGCTCGGGCGGAGGCAGGTAGGTCCGCTTCGTCTTGAGCGCCACTTGATAGGCCAGGTTCTGATCGGGGACGAAGAGCAGGTCGGGCACCCCCAGCCGGTCGGCGATGCGCGCCGCGTTCGAGCTGGTGCAGCAGCTGTCCGACAGCGCTTTGACGTCGGCGTAGGTGTTGACGTAGGTCATGGTGGCGAAGCGACGGCCGGCGGCGCGCAGAAAATCCTGCCGCTCGGCGACGTCGTCGGCGTCGACCTCGGCCAGCGAGCAGAGCGCGTCGAGGTTGGGGAGATAGACCGGGCGCTCGGGTGCCAGCGTGTAGCACCCCTCGGCCATGAAGCGGACACCGCAGAAGACGACCAGCGCGCCCTGTGACGGATCGAGATCGCGCGCCTTCACCGCCAGCTCGAAGCTGTCGCCCACCACGTCGGCGATCGCCTGGACCTCGGGCACCTGGTAGTTGTGGGCCGGGATGAAGGCGCGCTTCTCGCGCTTGAGCCGGCGGATCTCATCCCACAGCCAGGCGATCCGGGGGGCCTGGTCTTCGGGCAGATGCCCGCGCCGCACCAGCTGGTCGAGGGCCACGAACGACATGTCCATCGTTCTAGCGCGCTCACCAACGTGAGTCACGAGCGCGTGCACGGAGCTCGGCTTTGCCGAGCGCGGGGTGTCCCCACGCGGGTCCGCCCGCGTGGGGTGCTGGAAGTCCGTCGCGGGGGAGCGGGACCCTCCCAGGGTCCCGAACTCGATGATAGGTTGAGCGGAACAGCATGGAGCGGATGTTCGATCCAGAGGTCTGGCGGGAGGTCACGGGGGGCGAGGTCGCGAACCGGGTCCGGCGTCTGGCGCGCGTGACGCCGCTCGTGCCGGCTCCGTCGCTCGGCCGGCGGACCGGCGCGGACATCTGGCTGAAGCTGGAGAACCTGCAGCGCACCGGCTCGTTCAAGCTGCGCGGGGCCGCGGCACGGCTGGCGGCGCTGACGCTCGAGCCCGGCGTGAGGCGCAAGGTCATCACCGCGTCGGCGGGGAACCACGGCCTCGGCGTGGCGCTGGCCGCGCGAACCTTCGGCGTCGAGGCGACCGTGCTGGTCTCGGCGCAGGCGCCCGAGTTCAAGCGCGCCGGGATCGCCACGCTCGGCGCGAAGGTCGAGGTCGGCGGCGCGACCTACGATGAGGCCGAAGCCGAAGCGCGCCGGCGCGCGGAGGCCGATCCGGGCCTGGTCTTCGTCTCGGCGTTCGACGACGACTACGTGATCGCCGGCAACGGAGGCCTGCTGGCGCGCGAGATCCTGGCGCAGCTCCCCGACGTGCAGTCGATCGTCGTCCCGGTGGGCGGCGGCGGGCTGGCCGGTGGCATCGGCGTCGAGGTCGTCCCCCGCGGGATCAAGCTCCTGGGCGCCTCCCCCGAATCGAACTGCGCCATGCGCCGCTCGCTCGACGAAGGGCGCGCCTACACCACCTACGACGGCGGACCGACGCTGGCCGAGGGGCTCGAGGGCGCGGTCAGCGAGCGGACCTTCGCGATGGCCCGCGACTACTTCCCGGAGATCGCGCTCTGCAGCGAGCTGGCCATCCGCAGCGCCATCGTCTATGCCTACCGCACGCTGGGCATTCTTTGCGAGGCCTCGGCCGCCCCGGCGATCGCGGCGCTGCTCGAGGACGCCAGCGCCATCCGCGGGCGGCGGACGGTGGTGGTGCTGACCGGCGGCAACATCGAGCCCGATCTCCTCGATCAGCTGCTGAGCGGCGCGCCGGTCTCATAGCGTCAGCTACAGCTTCTGCGCCTCGGCGGCGCCGGCGACCTTGGCGCGCGCGAGCGCCTCGCTGCGGAGCACGTGCCCGGTCGGGCCGTCCCCCAGCTTGGCGCGGGCGGCCGCGCCGTGCCCGGCGCCGAGGATGTCCCGCAGGTAGGCCTCGTACTGGAACGTGTCCGAGTGCTGCTCGGTGTGGCATCCGACGCAGGTGCTGGCCGGCGCCTCCTTGTGGACCGACGACGGCTCCTCGAGCCCCTTCTCCGCGACGTGGATCGAATCCCGGGCCGTGGCAGACCTCGCACTGCACATCGCGCAGACGGTCGGTGTGCCCCAGGCTGGAGCCGCCGACCTGGCCGTAGCCGGTGACGTGACAGCCGGTGCACTTGTAGTCGTTTTGCTTTCCGACCTCGACCAGCGTCTGCCAGGCCTCCGCGTGCACCGTCTTCTTCCAGAACGCCAACGCGTCCTTGTGGCAGGCGCCGCACTTCGCGTCGCCGACGAAGTACGCGCGCCCCGGCTCGCGTGGCGCCGGCGGCGGTGCGTTTCGCAGGTTGATGGCGGCGATCTGCCCGTCGAGGTGACGCATCTCGGCCGCGGTCTTCTCGTCGCGCGGCAGGCTCCGGCGCAACGGGATCAGCCGGTTGGTGAAATAGTTGCCCGTGGCCGGAGGCGTCCAGGGGCGCTCGAGGCTCTTCCTTTCGTCGTCGAGCTCCGCGCGCTCCCGGCGCTTGGCGGCGATGAAGGCCGGATCGGCGCTGGCGTTCGACGAGGAGGACCAACGATTGAGCTCTTCGTCCAGGCGCGCCGCCGCGGCGTCGAGCTCCACCCGCCGCAACGCCGCCGCATCGGGTCCGCCCGCGTCGGTGAGCGGGCCGGGGCCGCGGAGGACGAAGTCGATCCGCCCGACGCGGGCCAGCTCCTCGGCAGCGGCGACGAGGAACGTGGACCCCACCTGCTCGGCACGCGCCTGCCCGCTGCCGACCTGCCGCCCGAGGACGATGAGATCGGGCGCCGCCGCGCGCGCCAGCCGCCGCGCCGTCGGGCGATCGAGCGCGACCAGCGCGATCACCAGCTCGGCGCCCGCGCCGCGCAGCCGGGCCACCTCGCGCCTGGCGGCTGGCACCGGATCCTCCGCCTGCCCACCGACCCGCCTCGCCAGCGCCGGATCCGCCACGCCGAGGATGCCCACCCGCACGTCGCCGATCGTCTCGAGCTGCGAAGGAGCGATGGCCGGCGAGTGGGAGAAGTTCACCGCCAGCCGGCGCGGCGTGACCTCGCCATGCCCTGCGCCGATGTCGTTGTCCGCCAGCCCGGCGGCGAACGGACCGAGCGCCTGCAGCGTCTTCCCCAGGAATTTGGCGCGCAGATCGTTGGCCGCCTTTTCCTTGGCGCTGGCGCTCTCGGGGAACGACAGCCCGCCGCCGTCGACCAGCAGCGTCGGTCCCGCGTGCTCGGCCGTTCGCACGAGCGCGGCGTAGCGGGCGATGTCCCCCAGCGGATCGCTGTTGCAGCCGCACGGCTCCAGCGTCCCCCGGACCTGCCCCGAGTAAAAGAGGGTCAGATGCCGCTCCCCGGAGCCCGGCTTGGGCTGACCACGCACGAGCGCTGGCCCCGTGACGGCGACCGCAAACAGCACTCCGACGCCGAGCCACGAGGTTCGCATGAGGCGGCACTATGGCAATCAGAGACGCACCCTGGCAATTCCCGACTCGGTCCCGACCGCGGATCCCGTGGGCGGAGCTCGGCTTTGCCGAGCGGAGCCCGTCGCGGGAGGGTACGGAAACCCTTCGAGGGTTCCCGTGGATCGCGTGGGCGGAGCTCGGCATTGCCGAGCGGAGTCCGTCGCGGGAGGGTAGGGAAACCCTTCGAGGGTTCCCGTGGATCGCGTGGGCGGAGCTCGGCATTGCCGAGCGGAGTCCGTCGCGGGAGGGTAGGGAAACCCTTCGAGGGTTCCCGTGGATCGCGTGGGCGGAGCTCGGCATTGCCGAGCGGAGCCCGTCGCGGGAGGGCACGGGAACCCTTCGAGGGTTCCCGTATAGATGTCAGCCAGGCTTGACAGGGCCGGCGCTGGCCGGTAGGTTTCGCAGCTCCTTTTTCGAGGACCCACCCAACCATGGCCGTAGTCATTCGTCTTACCCGCGCTGGCGCGAAAAAAGTTCCCTTCTATCGTGTCGTTGCCGCCGATCGGCGCAGCCCGCGCGATGGCCGATTCATCGAGCAGCTCGGGGTCTACGACCCCATTCGCGAGCCGATCGAGTTCCGGGTCGACGAGGAGCGCCTCAAGCACTGGCTGTCGGTCGGTGCGGTCCCCAGCCAAACGATGTCCGAGCTGCTTCGCCGGCAGCGGCGCGCCGCGCCGTCCGCCCCGGCGGCGTAGCCCCAGGATTCATGAGCGAAGGCGCTCAGAAGCCGGGAGAGCCGGCGCTCCGCGAGCTGGTCGACTTTCTGGCGCGCGGTCTCGTCGATCGACCGGAAGAGGTCGAGGTCGAGGAGGTCTCCGAGCCGGACGCGCTCGTGTACGAGCTCAAGGTCGCGGAGGAGGACCTCGGCAAGGTGATCGGCAAGCAGGGACGGACCGCCAAGGCCCTGCGCACGATCCTCTCGGCCGCCTCGGCGAAGAGCCGTCGGCGCGTGATCCTCGAGATCCTCGAGTAGCGCGACGGACCCCAAGCGCCCCGCCGATGATCCAATGGGGGAACCCTCGGAGGGTTCCCCAGCCCTCCCGCGACGGACTTCGCCCGGCATAGCCGGGCTTCGTCCACACGATCCGGACACGCTGGCCGTCGGCGTCTTTGGTCGCCCTCATGGTGTGACGGGGGAGATCTCGCTCCGGCCGTACAACCCGCAAGGCAGGAGCCTGGCCGCGCTCCGGCGGATCATCGTGGTGCGCGCCGGACGCCGGGAAGAGCGCGAGGTGACCGGTTGCCGCTCCGTCGAAGGGGGCTACCTGATGCGGCTGGCAGGGGTCGCCTCGCGCGAGGCGGCGGCCGCCTTCACCCTCGGGGAGGTGCGGGTCCTGCGGACGTCGCTCCCACCGCTCGAACCCGGCGAGTACTACGTCGAGGATGTCCCCGGCTGCGTCGTCGAGGACGAAGCCGGACGGGTGCTCGGCGTGGCCGTGGGCACGTTCTGGAACGGAGCCCACGACGTCCTCACGGTGGTCGACCAGGGTGGACGAGATGGACAGGGTGGAGAAGAAGGGAAGGAACGGCTGATCCCGCTGGTGCCGGACTTCGTGCTGACCGTCGATGCCCGCGGCCGTAAGATCCGGGTCCGCTGGGATGACGAGGTATGACGCAGGACCAGATCGCCGACGAGACAGGACCCGCGCTGACGATCGAGGTCGTCACGCTGTTTCCCGACGTCATGGCCGGGTTCCTTTCAGCCACCGTGATCGGCCGCGCGATCGAGACGGGCGTGCTCGCGGTCCACTGCACGAACCCGCGCGACTTCGCCCCGGGGCGCCACCGACAGGTCGACGACACCCCCTACGGGGGCGGGCCGGGGATGATCCTCAGCGTCGAGCCGATCGCCGCGGCGCTGGGGGCGATCGCCACCGCACGCGGCCCCTCTCGGCGCGTCCTGCTGACGCCCCGCGGGGCCCTCTTCGATCAGGCGCGTGCCCGCGCGCTGGCGGCCGAGACGCATCTCACCTTGATCTGCGGGCGCTACGAGGGGATCGACGAGCGGGCGACGACGCTGGTCGACGAGGAACTGCGGATCGGTGACTTCGTCCTGGCGGGCGGCGAGGTGGCGGCGGCGGCGATCATCGAGGCGGTGGCGCGCCTCGTCCCCGGCGTCCTCGGCTGCGCTCTGTCCACCAGCGAGGAGTCGTTCTCCGCCGGGCGCCTCGAGTATCCCCAGTGGACCCGTCCGGCCAGCTGGAAAGGGCAGTCGGTCCCCGGGGTGCTGCTCTCCGGTGACCACCAGGAGATCGCCCGCTGGAGGCACCGCCAGGCCCTGAAGGTGACGCAAGCGCGCCGCCCCGACCTGATCGCGGCACACCCCCTCACTGACGAGGAGCGCCGTCTGCTCGAGGCGTCTCCCGAGGCGCCGTCCGGGGCACCTTCCGGAGCCTCTTCCGACAAGGACACTTGACTCGCGGCCCCTGGCCGTCTAGATCTGCGGGCTTTCCAATGAGCCAGAACCCCCTTTTGCGAGAGATCGAAGCCAGCTTCCGCCGGACGGATGTGCCCGAGCTGCGCTCCGGCGACAGCGTCCGCGTCCATACCTTGATCAAGGAAGGCGACAAGGAGCGGGTGCAGATCTTCGAAGGCGTGGTGATCGGCCAGCACCGCGGTGGTTCGCGCGCCTCGTTCACCGTGCGCAAGATTTCGTACGGCGTCGGCGTCGAGCGCATCTTTCCGCTGCACACCTCCCGCATCGAGAAGATCGAGGTGGTGTCGCAAGGGCAGGTCCGCCGCGCGCGCCTCAACTACCTGCGCGGCCTGCAGGGCAAGGCCGCTCGCATCATCAAGACCGAGAGGGCCATCGAGGAGACGTCGAAAGACGTTGCCTCCGCGGCTCCCGCCGCCGAGCCTGCGCCCGCGCCGGCCGCGACCTAGTCGCGAACGCCGCTCATGCCCGATCGCCTCGCCGCGCGCGCAGGCCTCGGGCGTCACGCTGAGAGCCTGGCTGCCGCCTTTCTGGAGGGCCTGGGCTTTCGGATCGTCGCGCGCAACTGGCGGCAGTATGGCGCCGAGGCCGGCGAGCTCGACCTGGTCGCCGACGATCAGGGCACCTGCGTGTTCGTGGAGGTGCGGTCGCGGACCGGGGAGGCGCAAGGCCACCCCCTGGAGGCGATCACCGGTCACAAACGGGCGCGCGTCATCCGGGCGGCGCGCCTGTACCTGGCGGCCGAGACGCCCTCAGCCGAGGCGTATCGGTTCGACGTCGTCGGGGTCACGTTCTGGGAGGACGGCCGTCCCCCCGAGGTTGTCCACATCCCCAACGCTTTCGAGCTGGGCGCCTGAGCGCCCCCGGGCAGCTGCTGGGCGCGGTCGTTAGTCCGAGACGTTCTGGCAGGTCTTGGGGCTAGGCCCGCCGGCGGACGGGGACAAGCAGGTCTGCGGCTCCGGGATGCCGCCGTTCGGCACCAAGACGAAGTCGTGACAGACGCACATCTTCTTGCAGCAGAAGCTGCCAGTGGTGGTCGGCCAGGTACAGACGAAGCCCTTCTTGCACAGCGTGCCCGGATCGCTGTCGGAGCAGTCGTCATCCGTCGAGCAGCCCGCCGTGCACATCGCCCCTTCGGCCTCCTGCTCGTCTGCCGACTCCATGGTCCCTCCGGGCGCCGCCTGGAGGCAGATGCGGCTCGGGCACTCGAGGCTGGGCGAGGTGAGGACCGCGACCCGACCCCCGGAGGCTCCCGCGTCCGCCACGTTCGTGTTGCAGGGTCGTCCGATGTGATTGTCCTGGCAGCCGCCACCCAACCCCAGCGCCAACACACCCAAAACCATCAGGAAGTAACCACGCACTGCACTGCCTGAACGTGGGATGAGTCGGGAAGCGAAACTCATTGAGGACTCCTTGCGTCCGGTGGGGGGAAGCCTCGGCGCCGCGTTGGGACACACCCGGGCCCAAGAGAAAGGCCGCGCGATGTTACCTACATGTCTTTGCCTGTCAAGCACCGATGAGCCAACCGTATCACCTAGTCGACCGGCCGGGGCAAACCCGGTCAACTCATTCAATCGCGGGGGCCGAAGAGCCCACCAAGAGCGCACGAAGAGCCCAAACCAGGCCCTCCGACGGCTCCCATCGGGGTCCGTCCGGAGGCCGACCGAACCAGCGGAACCCTCGGAATTGGTGAAGCTAATCCGTGGATCCCTGACGATGAATCGCTTGACAGGTGGAAACGGGCTTTCGTAGGATGGCGCGGTTTTGGGTGTGCTTCTCCACGTGGTTCCACGCCCGTGTGGAGACGTGCAGGGTAATGTACGGGTGAT